>NZ_JANZXN010000009.1 GCF_025629245.1 Natronobiforma cellulositropha | reverse complement strand
CCCAGTGAAGCGGGAAATCTTGGACATAGACATCCGCCGTTTCCCGCTTCAACTCCCTAGTTCTGACGGATCAAGTCGGCGCAGTCTGGCGATTCACCAGAGCCAGCTAAACTAAACACGATCGGCGAGAAAGTACGAACCTTTTTATCCACTCTCACGAAGAGAGCAGTAGCAGTTCATCGGCCCCGTCCGCGTTCGTCGTCACCACAACAGTCGATAGTCGGCCGTCGGTGATCCGGGTGTTTCTGAGACACGCAGATCGCGTCGGTCTCTGGTGTACGCTCCCTGGAAGACGGCGACGCGGCGGGCAGTGACCCATCTATGAGCGACGACACATCTCACAGCGATTTACACGAGCGCGTTACGAACGAAGTCCCCGCGAACGTCGACGTCACCGACGTCCAGTACGAGGGACCGGACCTGGTCATCTACACGACGACGCCACGCGAGTTCGCCCGCGACGGCAACCTCCTGGGCAACCTCGCGCGGACGCTCAGAAAGCGCGTCACCGTCAGACCCGCACCCGGCTCGCAGTCCGGTCCCGACGAGGCGGAGGCGAAGATCCGCGAGATCGTCCCCGAAGAGGCCGACATCCAGGAACTCGAGTTCTACCCGACGATCGGCGAGGTGCTCATCGAGGCACGCAAGCCGGGACTCGTGATCGGGCGGCGCGGGCGGACGCTCCGGGAGATCACCCGCGAGGTCGGCTGGAACCCGGAGGTCGTCCGGACGCCGCCGATGGAGTCCTCGACGGTCGACAACGTCAGGAACTTCCTCACCCAGGAGCGCGGCGACAGACGCGAGTTCCTGACGCGCGTCGGCGAGCGGATCCACGGCGATCCGCAGAACCCCGTCGACTGGGTGCGCGTGACGACGCTCGGCTGCTGTCGCGAGGTCGGCCGGGCGAGTTTCGTCCTCCACACGCCGAACACGCGCATCCTGATCGACTGCGGTGACAAACCCGGCGCGGAGGGCGAGGTGCCCTACCTCCACGCGCCCGAGGCGATGCCGCTGACGGGAATCGACGCCGTGGTGCTCACCCACGCCCACTTAGATCACAGCGCGCTCTTG
This sequence comes from Natronobiforma cellulositropha, assembly GCF_025629245.1. Classification (GTDB taxonomy): domain Archaea; phylum Halobacteriota; class Halobacteria; order Halobacteriales; family Natrialbaceae; genus Natronobiforma; species Natronobiforma cellulositropha. The sequence continues at coordinate 123,605 of NZ_JANZXN010000009.1, read as the reverse complement.
CCGCTGATCTTCAAGTACGGCTACGACGGACCGATCTACGCGACGGAGCCGACGCGCGACCTGATGGGGCTGTTGACCCTCGACTACCTCGACGTCGCCGCCAAGGAGGGACGCGCCCCACCCTACGAGAGCGAGCAGGTCAGACAGGCGATCAAACACACCATCCCGATCGGCTACGGCGACGTCACCGACATCGCCCCGGACGTGAAGCTGACGATGCACAACGCTGGCCACATCCTGGGGAGTGCGAGCGCTCACTTCCACATCGGCGAGGGCTTCTACAACGTCGTCTTCTCCGGCGACATCCACTACGAGCCGACACGGCTGTTCAACGGCGCAGTCAACGACTTCCCGCGCGCCGAGGCGATGATCATGGAGTCGACCTACGGCCGCCGTGGAGACTACCAGACCGACACGAAAGAGAGCGAGCGGAAGGTCGAGGAGATCATCAACGAGACCGCAGACCAGGGCGGAATCACCGTCATCCCCGCCTTCGCCGTCGGCCGCTCACAGGAACTCATGCTCGTCTTAGAGGAAGCGATGCGCGAGGGGACGATTCCGACGATGCCCGTCTACCTCGATGGGATGATCCGCGAGGCGACCGCCATCCACACCGCCTACCCCGAGTACCTCAGAGACGGCCTCCGCCAGCGCATCCTCCACGAGGACGACAACCCCTTCATCGCCGAGCAGTTCCAGCAGGTCGACGGCGGCCAGGAGATGCGCGAAGCCATCGCCAGCGGCGACCCCTGCGTCATCCTCTCGACCTCCGGGATGGTCACCGGCGGCCCCATCATGTCCTGGCTCGAGCTGCTCGGTCCCAACCCGAACAACACCCTGCTGTTCGTCGGCTACCAGGCCGAAGGCACCCTCGGCCGACGCATCCAGAGCGGACGCACGGAGGTCTCACTCGGCGGCCGCGGCGGTCCCGACCGCCTCACCCTCGAGATGCGCATCGACTCGGTCAGCGGCTTCTCCGGCCACGCCGACCGCGCCGGACTCGAGCAGTACGTCGAGGAGATGAACCCCCGCCCCGAGACCATCCTCTGTGTCCACGGCGACGAGCAGGCGACCGACCAGCTCTCTTCGGCGCTCTACCAGCAGTACAACGTCCGGACCCACCAGCCGAAGAACTTAGAGACGTTTCGCTTTCCCTGACTGACGCCCGAGTACGGACCTACTCGAGCGTCGATCCCTGGGTGTCCGTGTACGCCGCGTGCGCGTCGGGACAGACGCGGCTGAGGCGTCTGTTCTCGAGTGCGCGGTAGACCGGAAAGAGGAGCGTGCTCACGAGTGCGAGCGTGAGTCCGGTGCGGTCGGCGACGAGCACCGCCACGCCGAGGGCGGCGAGGAGACCGCCGAGAAACAGCGGGTGGTGGAGGTAGGTGTAGATTCCCTCCTCGACCAGCGGCGCTTCGACCGGCCGGTACTCGAACAGAAAGCCCGCGCCGTCGAGACCGAGCGCGTCGAACCCAGCGTAGAGCAGCAGGCCGCCGGCGGCCAGCGCGGCGACGCCGAGGGCGAAGGCGGCGTCGAACTCGCGAAGCCCCCGTGCGTGCGCCAGCGGTGTCAGGATCAGCGAGACGCCGAAGGAGACGCCGAAGAGGATGTCCGTCCAGAAGGCCCGGACGTAGGCGTCCGAGCCGTACTCGAGGTGGCGCTCCTGGCGGCGTGGGAAGAGGATGCCGAGCCAGCAGAACCAGCAGGCCCAGCCGAGGAGCAGCCCGGCCAGCGCCGGCACGCCGAGCAGTGACTCGAGGGCGAGTCGGGTCACGAGGAGCGCGACGGTGACCGATCCGAACAGCGAGACGAGAAAGAGCCGCGACCCCAGCGTATCACGCCAGCCGAGTTCGGCGAGGATTCCCTTCACGTGACCACCCCGCCGTCACGCGAGCACGGCCCGCTCGAGCGGAGCCGCGTGCCGGAGCGCTGAAAAGCGCTCGAGACTCGAGCGCACGTGGCCGTCCGGGAAACGTTGCGACGCACGGATGAGTGTTCCGACAGGATCGTAATAAATCCAGTCTATAGCGACGTACACTAACCGGCCTGCGTCCGAAAATAGTCGAGCCGGGCGCGCTCAGTCGAACTCGGGGAAGACGTGTTCTGCGAGCACCTCACAGAACGCCTCCTGGTCGGGGCTGTGACTCTGGTAGACGATGTGGTTGAAGCCCGCGTCGACGTACTTCTGCGTCTCCGCCAGGATGTCCTCGGGGTCGGTCGTGATGATGAACAGGTCCTCGAGACAGGCCGGGTCGACCTTGTCGCCGTGGGCCTGGACGACGCGGGGGTCTGCGACGTCGGCCTCGAAGAAGATGGGAAGCTGGGTGCCTCGCCACGGCAGGCAGGGCTCGAGCGCCGCCTGCTCGCTGTCGGGGTCGTAGGAGACGTGGATGTGAATCGAGCGGTCGAGGTCCTCGATCGACTCGTTGTGGTCTGATTTGGCGATTCCCTTCTCGACGGCGGGGAACAGTTCGTTCTGGACGCGGTCGGGTTCTTCGAAGACGGTGACGTAGCCGTCGCCTAAGTCGCCAGCCATGCGCGCGAGCGTCGGGCCGTTGCTCGCGATGTAGATGGGTGGGGCCTCGTCGGGGCCGGTGTAGAGGTTCGCCTCCTCGAGCGTCCAGTAGCGGCCGTCGTAGTCGACGAACTCGCCTTCGAACAGCGCGCGGATGATGCGGATCGCTTCTGCGGTACGTTTGGCACACTCGCCGAAGCCGGGCATCGGCAGGCCGAGCGGACTCTCGTTGAGCGCCTCGCCGGAGCCGAGACCGAGGAAGACCCGGCCGGGGTAGAGTTCCTCGAGCGTCGCGAGCTGGTGGGCGACGTTCGCGGGGTGATAGCGGTGGATCACCGCGCTGACGCCCGTCCCGATGACGAGGTCGTCGGTGCGCTCGAGCGCGGCGGGGAGCCACGACCAGCAGTTGCCGCCGTTGGCCGAGGTGCCGTCCTGGAGGTGGTCGAACCAGGGGTGGAAGTGGTCGTTGACCCACGCGGTGTCGAAGCCCGTCTCCGCTGCGAGCTCGACCTGTGAGAGGCACTCTGCCGGTGAAAATTCTTCCAGTGACGCAAACCAGCCGAATCGTACCATTATGCGTACTGGAGGTGGGCGAGAGCCTATAGGTGTTCCTGGTGGCGAATCTGTCCGGGATCGACGACAGTTCCACGGTCGAAGTGTGACGGAGCCTGACAGACTACCGGCCAGAGCCGGTTCTTCGGGGAGACGCCGTCTAGCACACTAATTTTATATATCTTTGTCTTAAATGTTTTAACGTGTTATCCGATGGAAAAAGGAGAGTCAGCTGGTAACAGCGCTGGTGAGGAGAGTCCGTCTACCGATCGAAGCCGCGACGAGAGTCGTGACAGAACGGCCGGGAGGAGTCCCATCGGAGAGCCGGTGAACCGTCGTGACTACCTGCGAGCGATCGGGGCCACCGGCGTCGCGGGGGTCGTCGGCTCCCTCGCTTCGACGACGGCAACGGCACAGAGTACCTTGGATGAGGCGGCGGCCGATGAGCGGATCCACGAGAATCAGACGGGACCACTGACCGTCGAGGTCGTCGACCAGGACGGCACCGCCATCTCCGGAGCCTCGGTCGACGTCGAGATGCAAGAACACGACTTCGTCTTCGGCACCTGCGTGAACGCCGGCGCACTGATCGATCAGTACGACGACGACGAGCATCCCTACCGCGAGAACATACTCGAGTTGTTCAACACCGCCGTGCTGGAGAACATCCACAAGTGGGCCGTCTGGGAGGGCAACCAGTCGCTCGCCGACGAGACCGTCGACTGGCTCGCTGCGCACGACTTTCGTATCCGTGGCCACACCTGCATCTGGGGGGTCGACTACACGATACCGGGGGACGTCCAGACCGCGATCGACGACGGCGACGCAGCGACGATTCGCGAGCGCTCGCTACAGCATATCGAGGACATCATCACTCACTACGGTGAGACGGTTCAGGAGTGGGACGTCGTCAACGAGGCACTTCACCGGGGAATAATCCACGACGGCGTGTATCCGGGGCAGATCGATCTGGACGACCTCGAGCGGGGTGAGGTCCAGCCGTGGCGCTCGCCACTGCTGGCCGACTGGCACGCCCAGGCGGAGTCGGTGATCGACGAGCACGACCTGGACGTCGAGATCTGCACGAACGACTACAACACGATGACTTGGTCGTACGCGCGGAGCCGATACGCCGAACAGCTCGAGTTCCTCGAGGGCGAGGGGCTTCGGGTGGACGGAATCGGTCTCCAGGCGCACATCGGGCCGACCATCGACTCGGGCGAGCAGTGGAGCTTCGACGTGATCGATGGTGTCTTCGAGCACTACGCCCAGTTCGACGCGGCCCAGCGCATCACGGAGTTCGACATGGCTGGCGACGACTGGACCGGCCACGAGCAACGAGCCGAGGTGTTCCGGCAGTTCCTCAAGACCGCCTACGGACACCCCAACGTCGACGAGTTCGTCATGTGGGGCTTCTGGGACAACGCCCACTGGCTCGACGAGGCGCCGTTCTTCGAGGAGGACTGGACGGAGAAGCCGGCGCTAGACGTCTACCGCGACCTCGTCTTCGACGAGTGGTGGACCAGCGAGTCGGGGACGACCGACGCCAGTGGCACCTACACCGTCGACGCCTTCCTCGGCGACCACGAGGTCACCGTCACGACGGACGAGGAATCGGTGACCCAGACGGTGTCCGTGACGGACTCGAGCGCCGGCCAGGAGCTTACCGTGACGGTCGCTGGGGGCGAGACCACGCCGACGGACGCGACGGCGGTGAACGCTGGCGGCGAGGGCCACGAGAGCGCAGACGGGGTGACGTACGTCGCGGACGAGGGGTACAGCACCGGCTCGACGTACGCGACGTCGGACCCGATCACGGGAACCGACGACGACATCCTCTACCAGAGCGAGCGCTATGGAGAAGCGTTCTCCTACGAGTTCGACCTCGAGCCCGGCACGTACGACGTCCAGTTGCACTTCGCGGAAATCTTCCACGAAGCCGACGGAGAGCGGGTCTTCGACGTGCTCGTGGATGGGGCGACGGCGATCTCGGATCTGGACATCCACGCGGAGGTGGGCCACGACACCGCGTTGGTGCGGACAGTGGAGGACGTATCCGTCGCCGACGAACCGCTGGCGGTGAGTTTCGATGCAGTGGTCGACAACGCGAAGGTCAGCGCGATCACCATCGTGCCCGCTTCCACCGACGAGGAGTCGGAGAGGATCGAACTCAACGGCTATCACAGCCAGGATACGACGGGCGATGGCCTGTACAACGACATCACGGGCGACGGCCGGACGTCCTTCCAGGACGTCGTGACCTTCTTCGAACACCTCGAGAGCGAGACCGTCCAGAGCAACGTCGAGGCGTTCGACTTCACGGGTGACGGCCAGGTGGGCTTCGCCGACCTGATCGCGCTGTTCGAGCAGATCTAAGAGCCACTCGGCGTTCTCGAGCGGCTTCCGTTCTCATCCGAGTGAGCAGCGAGTTCGCCCTGGCGGGACCCGAAGACCGAGACCGAGACCGTGAGCGATTGCTCGAGGGTGGGGTCACGATCGGTCCCGCGTGACGCCTCGAGCGACGTGCTGTCCGGCGGCAAGTCGATGCCCGCTAGTGAGTCACCAGAGTGACAAAATCGAGGGTAGGCTTATTTGCCCTTGGTAATATGTTCTGTACGAGTGTGTAAGATGAGTGGAGTTTTGGCTGAGAAGCCACCCCTCTCCCGCCGTGCCTGCCTCGCCGCGCTCGCCACCGGCACCGTCGTCGGGACGGCGGGCTGTCTCGACGTGCTGGGCAGTGACGACGAACCGGAGCCGGTACAGCTGGGTCGAGTGGGGATCACGAACTTCCGGGACGAGCCACACACGCTGTCCGTGCTAGTGACCACACCCGAGGAGATCGTCTTCTGGGAAACTTGAGAGATCGAAGCGAACGCCGGGTCCGACGGGCCAGTCTTCGAGGGGCCGTTCACCGACGAGCCCGAGCGCCTCGACGTGTTCGCCTCGCTCGAATCGGGAGCCGAACCACAGACGAGTCGAACCGCCCTCGGGGAGTCAGCGAGCGGCTGCATAACGCTCGACGTATACACGAGTTCGATCGCTCCACTGTACATCAGAGAAATCGAAACCGAAGCGCATTGCGAGTGAGCGACACGGCGGGTCGGCGGAGAACCTCGTCCGTGCAGACACTACGTCCGTCATCGGGAGCGCTCAGTACTCGACACCCGAGAGGCGGTCAACGGCGGGATCGGTGAAGATATCGGCCTCGTCGACGCTCCGCGAGGAGAACTCGGAGATCACCGCCCCCTCGGGACCGCCCTGGAACCAGTGGTTGGTGTCGGGTGGAATCGTGTACTGGTCGCCGGGTTCGAGGCGAATCTCGCGAGCGGCAGTGTAGTACTCCTCGCGCGCGGGCGGGCGCACCGACGGGTCGTCGGTCGGCTCACCCTCGACGAAGAGGTAGACGGTCCCGGCGCGACAGCGGAAGGTCTCGCGTTTGCCGGGCGTGTCGTCGATCGGTGGGTGTCTGTGCTCCGGGCAGGTCTGGCCCGGGAGCTGAACGAGTTCTTTCGCACAGTAGCGGTCGGTGTTGACGTAGGTGTGAATCTGCGTGCCGACGCGCCCGAGGTCGTCGAAGCCGAAGTCGGCGACCTCGAGTCCGGCTCTCTCGGTGTCGGTGAGGACGATACCTGCGTCCTCGAGCAGCGTGAGTGCGCGCCGGGCGGCGTCGTCGCGAGCGGCATCAGAAGCCATGAGCTACCCTGACGGGGACGGAGTCAAAAGTCGTTGGGTGTCAGCAAGCCGGGTAGCGGTGGAGCGTACTCGGCGGGTGAGAACGGAACGGAAGAGGGTCCGCGAGGTGCGGTCGGGTGGAAGCGGCGGGTCAGGGCGTCTCGCTGGTCTCGATGGAGAACTCGCCGCGCGGGTAGGCGACGCAGGTGAGGACGTAGCCGTCGCCCATCTCGTTCTCGTCGAGCATCTGCTGGTCGTCGTGTTCGACGAGTTCGTTCGCGTCGCCGGAGATCTTCCCGGCACAGGAGACACACTGGCCCTGTCGGCAGGCGTAGGGGAGGTCCCAGCCGTGGTCTTCGCCCGCGTCGAGCAGCGGTTCGTTGTTCGCGACTTCGATCGTCTCGCCCTCTTTGACGAACTCGATCTCGAAGTGTTCGATCTCGTCTTCAGGGATGTCTCCCGGGCCGGAGGCCGCGCCGCCAGCGTCGTCGCCGCCTTCCTCGAGTTCGCCACCCGCGTCGCCGCCGCCGATGGCGACCGCACCGCCACCGCCGCCGATGGCGCGGTTCATCGGTTCGGGGAAGTCCGTCTCGATGACGGTGTTCGCGCGGTGTTCGAGAACCTCCTGGGAGATGTCCTGGCTCGGACGCCACGGCGTGCCCTTGAGGAAGTGCAGTGCCGCCACGCCGACGACGAGGACGGTCCCGATTGCGAGCCCCATTTCGCTGACCATATGCGAGGGAGTTGGGTGAGGTGGTTCAATAGTATTGTGTTTCCGCGGCCAGCCGTCGGGGTGCGTGCGAACGGCTGGGCAGGTGTCGGCGACCCAGAAGTGACGGCTGGGCAGGGAGCTGGTGACTCGAGCGGAAACGGCAGACCGGGTGTGAGCGAAGCGCGCGGTGTCACTCCTTCCGGGGGACGTGGTGGCGGCCGAAGCCGTAGCGCACCCGGTTGGCGAGGCGTCTCGAGAAGCGCTCGTCGGCGCGCGAGCCGAAGCGCTCGGCGAGGGCGGTGTAGATCAGCGGCAGCGGGACGTCCTGTTCGAGTCCCTCCTGGACGGTCCAGGTGCCGGTCGAGCCACCCTCGACCCGGTCGGCGACGTCGCCTAAGTCGGTGCCTTCCTCGCGGAACGCCTCCTCACACAGCTCGAGCAGCCACGAGCGGATCACCGCGCCGTTGTTCCAGACGCCCGCGACGGCTTCCAGGTCGAGGTCGTAGCGGCCCTCGTAGAGCAGCTCGAAGCCCTCGCCGTAGGCCTGCATGAGCGCGTACTCGATGCCGTTGTGGACCATCTTCACGTAGTGGCCGGAGCCTTCGGGACCCATCCGCGCGTGGCCGTCGGGACCGGTCGCGACCGCGTCGAACACCGGCGTGAGTTCGTCGTAGGCCCACTCGGGCCCGCCGATCATGAGCGAGAAGCCCTCCTCGGCGCTGGCGGGACCGCCGGAGGTGCCACAGTCGAGGTAGGCCGCCGGACAGGCTTCCGCGCGCCGGAGCGTCTCCTCGAAGTGGGAGTTGCCACCGTCGACGACGATATCCTCCGCCTCGAGGTGGGTCTCGAGTTCCTCGAGCGTGGCGTCGACGGCCGCGCCGGCGGGGACCATGAGCCAGAGGCGTCTCTCCTCGCCGAGGCGGTCGACGAGGTCGGCGATCGAGTCGGCTGGCTGTGCGCCAGCGTCCGCCGCGGTGGCGACGGCCGCCTCGTCGAGGTCGAAGGCGACGACGTCGTGGCCCGCCTCGAGCGAGCGCCCCGCCACGATCTGTCCCATGCGTCCGAGTCCGATTACGCCCAGTTGCATGCGTGTGGATGTGAGCAGGGTCGTGGTAGTGGTTGCGGTTCGCTCGAGGCGGTGGCCGGACGGACAGCGGGGAGGTGGACACCTGCCAGGAGCCGCGACACTCGTCACTCCTGGAGGGTGGGTGCCCGCTCGAGGGAGATGGTGACGCGCGTCCCGCCGAGTGGTGAGCGCTCGAAGGTAATCTCGCCGTCGTAGGCGTCGACGGTCCAGTAGACGAGCCAGAGACCGAGACCGCTACCGTGTGAGAGTTGCGTGATGTCCCGCTCGCCGGTGACGACCTCGCGTTCGTGGTCGGGGATGCCGGGTCCGTCGTCGTCGACCGCGACGGTGACGGCGTCCCCGCTGGCTCGCGCGCTGACGCGGACGGTCGGTGAGCCGTTGCGGGCGTGCTCGACGGCGTTGTCGACGAGGTGAGAGAGGACGACCGAGAGGCGGTCACCGGCCCTGACGACCAGGTCGTCGGGAACGTCGACCTCGATGGCGGCGTCGGTCCACGACTCGGGTGCGTCTTCGAGGACGCGTGCGACGAGTCCCGATAGCGGGATGCTCGAGCGGCCGACGCGCTCGCGTCTGAGCGTCTGTTCGAGGCGTTTGGCGTCCTCGCTCAGGTCGGCGAGGTCGGTCGCGGTCTCGCGGAGTGTGGCCGCTGCGCGTCGGAGCGTCGGGTCGTCGACGGCGGACTCGAGCTGGTCGGCATAGCCCATGACGACCGTGAGGTCGTTTCGGAGGTTGTGTCTGAGGACGCGGTTGAGCACCTGGAGGTACCGCTCGCGCTCTTTGCGCTCGGTGATGTCACGGACGGCGCCGACGGTGCCACGGAACGAGTCGTCCGATGACAGTAACGAGATGTCGACCTCGACGGGGAACTCGTCGCCGTCGGCGGTGTGAAGCGTTCCCTCGAGCGGCGCCCGTTCCCGTACCGGGTCGGCGAGTAGCCGCTCGACGTGGTCGGTGGCGCGCTCTCTGTCGCGGTCGTCGACGACGAGCGAGACGTGTTCGCCGAGGAGGTCCTCGCGTTCGTAGCCGAGTCTGGCCGCGAACGGTTCGGTGACGAGGGTGAACCGCGCCGCCTCGTCGAGGGCGTAGACCATCCCCTCGACGGTCTCGAGCACCTGTTCGTATCGGAGGAGGGACTCGCGGCGGGCGGCGGCGTCGAGGGCGGCGGCGGCGCTGGTGGTGAGCAGGCGAACGAACTGGAGGTCGCCCTCGTCGAACGCCCCCGGCTGTGGTGAGCCAACTGTCAGGACGCCCGCGTCGGCGAGCGGGACGTACATCGCGCTTCGGAGACCGTATCTGGCGATGAGTGCGTCCGGTTCGAGGTCGTCGACGACGATCGGTTCGCCGTCGGCGAACGCCCGGCCAGCGTAGCCCTCACCGACGACGACGGGGGGTGCGCCACCCGTCAGTTCGGGACACGATTGCGTCGCCGCGTCGAGGACGAGTGTATCCGTCTCCTCGTCGTGGAGGCGGACCGAGACGGCGTCGTAGCCGAACAGTTCCGTCGCTGCTTCGACGACGACCGCGGCGACGTCGTAGCGGTTCTCACAGGCGAAGAGCGCGGGCGTCGTCTCGAGCAGTTGGGTGGTGGTCTCTTCGCGCTCCCGTCGCTGGGTGACGTCCCGGAAGTAGACCGAGAGACCGGTCTCGGAGGGGTAGGCGTTGATCTCGAACCAGGCGTCGAGTGGCTGGTCGACGTAGTGTTCGAACGTGGTCACGGCCTGCTGGGCCATCGCGTGGCGGAACGCCGCCTCGAACGCCGGGTCGATCGCCCACTCGAAGCGCTCCCAGAGGCACTCGCCGACGACCTCGTCGGCGTCGACGCCCATCAGTTCGGCCGCACGCGGGTTGAGGTAGGTGAACCGCCAGCGGTCGTCCAGCGAGTAGAAGGCGTCGGTGATCCGGCTGAACGAGGTCTCGAGTTCGCTGCGCAGGCGTTTTCGCTCGGTGACGTCCTCGGCGATGCCGACGACTCTGGTGACCGTTCCCTCCTCGTCGGTGATCGGGTAGGCGCGGTCGCGCACCCAGCGAGTCGTCCCGTCGGGGCGCACGACGCGAAACTCCTCGTCGTACTCCCCGCGGGCGCGCTGGGGAATCGTCTCGACGACGCGGTCGCGGTCGTCGGGGTGAATGCCGTCGAGAAACGAGAGCGGGTCGTCGTAGATCGACTCGCGAGAGCGCCCCCAGATCCGTTCGTAGGCGGGGTTGACGTAGTGAATCTCGTCGATGTCGACCGAACTCATCCAGACGACCTCGGTGAGGTGTTCGGTGAACTGGCGGAACTTCGCCTCGCGCTCGCGGCGCTCGTCTTCGGCGCGTTTTCGGTCGGTCACGTCGGAGAAGGCGACCGAGAGACCGGTCTCCGAGGGGTACGCAGACACCTCGAACCAGGCCGACAGCGGCGAGGAGTACGCCTCGAAGGTGACGCGCTCCTGAGTGTCCATCGCGCGTCGATACTGCGTCTCGAACGCCGTACCGACGGCGTCGGGAAACGCCTCCCAGATGGACACACCGAGGAGGTCCCGCTCCTGGCCGTCGACGAGCGCGAGCGCCCGGTCGTTGACGTAGGTGAATCGCCACTCCTCGTCGAGCGCGAAGAACGCGTCGTCGATCCGAGCGAGGACGCGCTCGAGGGCATCCCGTTCGAAACGGGAGGCGTCGGCGGCCGACGACTCCTCCGTCTCGGGAACGGCGTATCGAACCTCTCCACCGCCGGGTGAGCGCGAGTCGGGACCGGAGTCGGCACCCGACTCGAGCGCGACGAGCGCACGCGGGACGGTGAGTCGGGCGACGCGAGCGGAAAGTGAGGGACCGTCGGAGCGTCCACGAACGACGTACTCGGTGGCGCCCGCCCGGGTTGCGTCGGCGGCGAGCACTCCGTCGGGTTGGTCGGTCGTGAGCACGACCGGCACCTGCTCGTCGAACGAGCGGACGGCCGAAATGGCCGCCAGCGCCTGCTGGCCGTCCGTTCCCTCGACGACGACGCAGTCGACACCCGCGGCGACGAGACCGACGGTATCGAGTACCGAGCGGACCCGGTCGACGGCGACGGACTCGAGACCCAGGTGTGAGTGCTGTGGGTCGAAGACGGCGACTCGGGGCGGTGGAGACGGCACGCTAGGGTGATAGGCGAGTAACGAACGGATGAATGTTGTGGCCGAACAGACTTTCTCGCGAAAATAAAAGTCAGTGAAGTTACTGGATCGGTCCCTCGACGCGCGCCCAGCCGATGGCGTCGAGGACGACGAACCGGTCGCCGTAGCGGACGTAGACGCCGTTGTAGCCGGTACCGTCGGCGTCGTAGTACGGCAACGACCGCCGGAGCGCGTCGACGACGTCCCACGCACCCGTGCGCTCGAGCGTGACGTTGGCCCACTCGTCACGTGCGTCGACGTGGACCGCCCGCTCGAGTGCGCGTCGGACGCCGGGCAGTTCGCGCAGGCGGCGACTCGAGACGTCGACGACGGTCGCGTCGGTAGGAATGTCGCTCGCGTCGACGACTCGTGCGCCGATGTCGGCTCTGGTTCGGGCGCTGACGTCCCGCGCTCGCTCGCTCTGGAGGACGTACCCTGCGACGACGGCCGTGCCGACCGCGAGCAGTGGCAAGGCAACGTCTCTGCCCCTGATCATCATGCATCACCTTACAGCAACCGGCTAAGTATCTTTCGTAGAAATATTCAGAGTTGATAATTACAGACGCGGTCAGACGAAGCGGACGAGTCCGCCGCTGATCGTGCCCGCGACGACGAGCAGGCCGATGGCGACGACGCCAGCCGCACGAAAGACCGGCAGCGCCTCGTGGGCGGGTTCACGGAGTTTCTTCCCGTCGAGACCCGTCCGGAGACGTTTCGAGCCGACCTCGACGAGGACGGCGAGGGCGAGCCAGAGGGCGACCATCGCCAGCACGAGCTGGCCGTTCGTCGAGGTGAACAGCCCCGGGCCAGCCCCGTCGCCGACGGTGTAGGTGGTTCCCGCCAGGTGGCCGCCCGAGAGGAACAAGACGACCGCGCTCGCCCGCGAGAGGGTGGTCAGTTTCCCGGACATCACCTCGAGCGGTTTCGTCGTGTTGAACGCGCCGTCTCTGGCGAGCGGGAGGACGACGAACGCGACGTAACAGACGCTGCCCGCCCAGAGGGCGGCGAACACCAGGTGGACGATACGGGAGACGAGAATGTCGACCATACCGAGGAGTCACAGAGACCCGCCATCAGCGTTGCGACTCGTCACTCGAGCCACTCGGGCGTCCACTCGACGATGCGCCGGCGGACGAGCGCGTAACAGAGCGAGACGGCGACGCCGGCGACGACGACGGCGCGCACCCAGCCGTCGAAGACGACGACGGCGGGGACGGCCAGTGAGACGGCGAGGGCGGCGTCTTCGGGTGAGCCGTCGTATCTGATCCACCGACGCGGGCGGAGCCAGCGGCCGCGCAGGTGGTCGTAGACCGCGCGCTCGGAGGTGGCGCTCCAGGGGTCCATCTCGGGACCACCGCCGAGGGCGTCGCTCATCGCGTGGAGCCACGCGGCGAGAGCGACGGCAGCGAGGAAGGCGGTCGCGCTCGAGGGAGTGACGACGGCGAGGGCGGCCGCGAACAGCGCGAGCGGGCCACCGAGGAGCGGGAAGTGGAGCGTTCGGCGGTGCTCGAGGACGAGGTCGAGGTCGGGTGCCAGGCCACCGACGAGCGCACCGGCGGCGAGGGCGGGGGCGAGTTCCGGGACGACGACGGCGGCCGGAGTGACGACTGCCAGCGCGGCGAACACGTGCGTCGTCGCCATCATGGATGTTCGCTCAGCACCGGGAGCCTTAAACTGTGCGTGAACCGGCGGGCGGTGTTCCGGTTCGAAGGGTTTTCTGCACGGGCGAGAAGAGTTAGTTAGATTATTGTAACCTCACTGCAGATAGAGTGTATGATTGCTGTCGTCGACCGGACGAACCGAGTCTCGTCTGGGGGGGAAAACGTCATCGGCCACGCCGTCAGACCGCCGCGAGTGGTAGCTGCTGTCCGGCGGAATACCGGAGCGGCGTACACGAACGAACGGGGGACGTCACCGAGAACTGAGAGCGGGCAGGAGCGACGGCACGCGAGCGCGGAGCGACAAGGATGAGTACGGACGGGCACACACGTCTCGAGCACCGCACACACACCGCCGGCGACCCGAGTTCACGTATATTCTCGCTCGGTAGCGCCGCCGCCGACCGCCGGTCGTTCTCGAGTGCACTGACGCTCGTCCTCGCGCTGTCGGTCGTCCTCCTCGGCGGACTCGTCCTCGGCGGACCCGTCGGCGTACTGGCCGACAGCGACGACGCGAACTTCTCGATTACCGACTTCGACGTCGACGAGAGCGTCCTCGTCGGCGAGACGATCACCGTCTCCTACGAGATCAACAATACCGGGACGGAAAATAGCACGCGAGACATCCACCTCACCGTCGACGGCGAGGTGAAGTCGAGCGACACGGACGTCTTCCTCAATCAGAGCGAGACGACTTCCGGCACGCTCACCTACGAGACGAGCGAGAGCGACCGTGGCACGCTCGAGGTCGGTCTGACGACCGGTGACGACGACGACTCAGCCCCGGTCGAGGTGAACGCCGAAGCCGAGTTCATGGTCTCGATTGACGACGTGAACGAACCGGTCGAGGGTGAGGACCTCGTCGTGACCGCCTTCGTGGAGAACGTCGGCGACGAGACGGCGACCCAGACGGTGACTCTCACGCGAGACGATACGGGTGCGGAAGTCGACGATACAGACATCACCCTCGATGGTGAGGACAACACAACGACCGAGTTGACACTCGAGAACGCCGAGGCTGGTAGTTTCAACGTGACCGTCTCGAGTGAGGACGACAGCGCGACCGAGACGGCGACCGTGTTGACGGAAGCCAGCTACGAGATCGACGCGCTCGAGGCCGACAACGTCACACAGGGGGAGACGTTGACGGTGAACGCCACGGTCACGAACACCGGTGATGTCAACGGCACGGCGCGCATCAACGCCACTCTCGGAGACAACGAGAATACGGAGGAGGTCGACCTCGAGCCGAGCGAAACGAAGACGGCATCGATCGACCTCGAGACAACTGGTATCGAACCGGGTGAGGTAACCGTGGAGGTCGATGTCGATGGAGAGACGAAAACCACGAACGCTACCATCCACAGCAGTGCGTTCTACGCGGTCGAGGATCTCACCGTCAACGACACCGTCGTCGGCGGCGAGTCACTCACCGTCGAGGCGCTGATCAACAACACCGGAACCGCCGACGGCGACAGGCAGGCGGTGACCCTCGAGGTCGACGGCGAGGAGGTCGATACGACGAATAGCACTCTCGATGGTAATGCCGATCAGACGGTCGAACTCACCTGGGACGAGACGGACGAACACAGTGGAGACAACGTGACCGTGCTCCTCTCGAGCGAGGATACAGACGCGAGTGCGACCGTTCAGGTGCTCGAGCCAGCGAACCTCTCAATCACCTCCGTCGGGACCGACAACGTCACACAGGGTGAGCCACTCGAGGTACAGGTCGGAATTACGAACGACGGTGACGTTAACGCGACAGCCGACGTCACCGCGACCGTCGAGAGCGTCGAGAACACGGAATCGGTGACGGTGCCAGGAAGTGAAACGGTCTCGACGACAGTCGTACTCGAGACGGAATCTCTCGAACCCGGGCCGGTCGACATCGTGGTCGAAGCCGATGGAGACGAGGAGACGACGGAGGCGAGAGTGCTCCGTCCAGCGAACTTCTCGGTGACGATCGACGAGGGGACAAATGAGTCGGTGAAACAGGGCCAGGAACTCACCGTCTTCGCGACCATCGAAAACCGCGGCGAGGTCGAAGGCACCCAGTCGATCGACTTCAGTTTCGACGGTGAGACCGTCGGCTCGAGGTCCGTTACCCTCGACCCCGACGGAGCGGCCGACGACGCCGAGATGCTCGAGTTCGTCTACAACGTCCCATCGAACACGTCCATCGGTGAGACGCCGATCAGCGTCTCGAGTGCGAACGAGACCGCGACGAGGAACGTGAGCGTCGAGGACGGCTCGAGTTTCGACCTCGAGATCGACGAGAACGCCTCTAACGACTCGGTTATGCAGGGTGAGACACTCACCGTGATTGCGAATGTGACGAATACGGGGACTGCAAGCGGAACAGATGATATCTGGCTCGATGCAACGACGATCGCGACAGACGGTGACGGCGAAGTGGTTAAAGAAAACGTCACAGTAAACAAAGGTAGTACGGAAAGACTGTCTTTCAAGTATTTAGTACCGGACGATGCAGAGACCGAACAGAAGGAGATACTTGTTAATAGTGCCAGTCACGGCACTTCGCAGACATTTACTGTCGAGATTTCGGAGGGGTCATCGTTCCAAATAGATCCGATTGAGAACAAGACCAGCAGACAGGGCGAATCGTTCGAGGTCACCACCAACGTCACCAACACCGGTCCGGCGAACGCGACGAAAAACATCACGCTCGAAGCAGAAGGTGACCTCAATATTGTAGGGGAAGAAACCATCGAGCAGACCCTCTTCGGAAACAACGGCTCTGCACAGGTGAGCTACACACTCGAAATCCCGGATGATCACCCCACTGGGACACTGGAGGTGAACATTTCGAGCGAGGATGATTCACAGGTGTTTACCCTTACCGTCGAAGACGGCTCCGACTTCCAGTTTGAGCCGGTCGATAACAAGACCAGCAGACAGGGTGAGTCGTTCGAGGTCACCACCAACGTCACCAACACCGGTCCAGCGAACGCGACGAAAAACATCACGCTCGAAGCAGAAGGCGACCTCGAGATAGAAGAAGACACCATCGAGCGGACTCTCTCCGGCGACAACGCGACTGTGGAAGTTACTTTCGAGGTCACGGTCCCCGACGACCACCCGCTCGGGCCACACGAGATGAACATCTCGAGTGAGGACGACTGGCAGGTGTTTACCCTCACGGTCGAGGACGGAACTAACATCGAGGTCGGTGCTATCGACAGTCCCGCTATCATCGGTCACGACGAACTCCTGACGGTGAGTACCACGATCAGCAACGACGGGCCCGCAACCTCGACCCAGAACGTCACGCTCCGGATCGACGGAGTCGTCCAGAACAGTACTTCGATCGAGTTAGGAAGTAACGCAATCGAGACGGTCACGTTCACCGACCTCATCTCTTCGAGTCTCGAGGGGAACACGACCCTCGAGATTTCGAGTACCCGCCACGGACAGGAAGTCAACGAGAGTACGACGGTTGAGGTAATCGCACTCAATGATATTGCCGGAACGGTTATCGACGGACTGGACGGGGGAGACACGCCAGCGGCCAACGTACCGGTTGCGGCTCACCCAGAAGGAGAGGTCGCCAACGCCGGGACCAACGAGACTCTGACGAACCAGGCTGGCGAGTTCGCGTTGCGGCTGGTCAGCGGCCAAGCGTACGAACTACGGGCGACGAAAGTGTCCGAGAACACGACGATCATCGCCACCGAGACGCTGGTCGTCGATGGCGACAAGGACGACATCGAACTCGAGTTGACTCCGGAACTCGATGGAAACGGGACCGCAGACGAGCCGTTCCAGATCACGACGGTCGGTGAACTCCAGTGGATCGATCGGAACCGCAGTGCCCATTACGAACTCCGGAACACACTCAATGCGAGCGAGACGGCCACCTGGAACGGCGGTGCCGGGTTCGAACCGATCGGTAGCGAAGACGACCCGTTCACTGGCCATTTCGACGGGAACGGTCATGTGATCTCGAGCCTGACGGTCGACCGAACTGGGCAAGACCGTGTGGGTCTGTTCGGCGAGGTTGGAGGCGACGGGACGGTCGAACGAGTTGGGCTGGCGAACGTCTCGGTCACCGGTGGGGACGAAGTCGGTGGGCTGGTCGGCCGCCTCGAGGGTGGAGTCGAACGCTCTTGGGTGGACGGATCTGTGCTCGGCAACGAACGTATTGGTGGACTGGCCGGAAACAATCGAGGCAGTGTGGGTACGTCAGCGTCGTACGCAGCAGTCAGTGGCGTCAACGAGGTTGGCGGTCTAGTTGGGTTCAACGACGCGGACCTTGACGAGGTAGTTGCAGTGGGGACGATCGAGAACGAGAGTATCCATGTCGGTGGATTGGCCGGGAGAACGACGTCGTCAGGAAATACCATTGGTGTAGGATACTGGGACACGGACTCGACCGGTGTCGATACGGACGGAACCAGTAACGCAATCGGTTTGAGTACTTCCGAACTGACAGGTGTTGCTTCCCAGAGCCTCAACCTCACGTACGACGACGGCGAGTGGCTCGCGACCGATAGCTATCCAGTCCATCGGTGGCGAGTGGCGGAGTACAACCTCTCGGTCAAGCCGGACCAGTTACCTGACGGCGGTGGAGCAGATCCAACGGTTACCGTCACGCTGGTCGATGGAAACACAGTCGAGGCGACGAAGACTGCGGTGTTTACCACGTCGCCGATCGATAGTGGTGCAGAAGTTTCGGTCGACGAGGAGACAAAGCGAATCAATTCGACGACGGCAGGAAGCCTCACCGTCACTGCCGCTGATGAGTTCGAATACTTCGATGACAGTGTCGAGATTACGGTTCTGGATCCGGCCGAGTTCGAGGTGAAAGTTACTGCGTTTGCCGAGAACATTCGCGTCGGAGACGAGTTCAGCGTGACGGTAACTGTTAACAACACCGTCGCTGACCGAGACGAGAAGGATGTCGAGCTAAAATTCCCTGACGGCGAAGGCGGGTTGCAAATCGTTGCCGCCGAGAATCTTAATCTAGGACCCGATGAGAAACGTGAGAACATCACGCTCACTTGGACAGTCGATGACGCACTCGAGAGTGGCACGTACGACGTGGAGGTCGCTACCGACGACGACAGCGAGACGTTCGAGGTAGAAGTTTACGGATTACAGTCTGTCACCGGCGTAGTTACCGACGAACTCGCAGGCGAGACGCCAGCAGGAGTCGAGGTCGAGGCAACACCTAGGGACGGGAGCGTTTCGACGGATGTCGGCACACTTTCGACAGAAACCGACTCAAGCGGCCAGTATGCGTTACAGCTCATCGACGGTGTCGAGTACAACCTGACGGCGACACGGACTGCTACCGAAGGAACGACGCTCGTCGACCACAAGCCGGTTGCGGTCGATGGGTCCACAGAAGTAGACTTCAGCCTCGCACCGGAATTCGACGGAGACGGAACGAGCGACGCGCCCTTCGAAATCAGCAACGTCTACGAACTCCAGGGAGTCGCCAGTAATCTGAGTGCCCACTACACCGTCGTCGAAGACATCGACGCGAGTGAAACGGCACTGTGGAACGACGGCGACGGGTTCGAGCCGGTTGGCAACGAGAGCGTTCCGTTCGAGGGAGCAATCGAAGGGAACGGACACGTAATCTCGAACTTGACGATTGATCGAAATACCACACAGAACGTGGGTCTGTTCGGCGTGGTCGGTGAGCACGCTTCTGTCGAGAGCCTCGTACTCGAGAACGTGAACGTCAGCGGTAGTAGTCAGGTGGGTGCGATTGCGGGCGAATCGCACGGCGACATACGTCTCGTTGGGACCTCTGGGGACGTGAGTGGGAATAACAACGTCGTTGGTGGCATTATCGGAAAACAAGAAGAAGGTGGCACACTCGAGATGTCCTATGCACAAGTGAACGTGAGTGGGGCGAACTGGGTTGGCGGCGTTGCTGGGGAGAACCTCGGTACAGTGGAGGAGGTGTACGCTGCAGGGACGGTCACCGCCGAAGGAGGCAACAATATCGGCGGGATCGCTGGCGATAACTTCGAAGACATTACAACCGCTTACTGGGACAAGGATGTCTCCGGTTTCGACGAGTCGGATGATGGCGAAACACCGCTGAGTACCGACGAGATGACCGGCAGCGCGGTCGTCGAGTCGATGAACCTCTCGTTCTACGAGTCGTGGATTCCGACCGATGGCTATCCCGCGCTCTCACACCAGAGCGCACTCGAGGGGACGGGCGAGGCGGACGACCCGTACCGGATTACGAGCGCGCGAGACCTCCAGGAAGTGCTGCTGGCCCCGGATAAACACTACGAACTGCAGAACGACATCGACGCCTCGGCGACTGCAGACTGGGACGGCAGCGGGTTCGAGCCGATCGGAAACGAGGGCCGAGCGTTCACCGGGACGTTCGACGGGAACGGGTCCGTGATCGACGGCCTGGTGATCGACCGTGACGACGAGTACGTCGGCCTGTTCGGCGTGATCGGCAGTGGCGGAACGGTAGAGAACGTCAGGCTGGCCGATGCGAGTATCGACGGGCCGGACACAGTCGGCGGGATCGCCGGCAAGAACCACGGGACCATCTACGCCGTCGGAGTCAGTGGCAGCGTCGGCCCATCCAACGAAAACACTAATGGACGGACGGCTGGCGGAATCGCTGGCGTAAACGACGGAACGATCGAACAGTCGTACGTTTCGGCATCGGTCTCGGGCAGCCAGGCCGGTGGGCTGGTCGGGGGCGACCCGAAAACCCTCCGAAATTCCTACTGGAACGAAGAGATTGCAACCGATATCTCGTCCGACAGCAACGCGACGACGACGGACGAGGTGACCGGTTCGAGCGCCCTCGGCCTGGGACTCGATTTCGAGGGGACCTGGGCAGCTTTCGACGATGAGGAGCCCAGACTCGCCGACGAAGTCGAAGACGTCACCGTCGAGTTCGAAGACCAGGTGATCCTCCCCGGGTCGTCAACCAACGCCACCGTCGAGGTGACACTCAGAGATGGGATATCTACCACAGCAACGGAGACGGCGAGATACAGTGCGAGCCCTCCCGAGAACGTGACGATCGACGAGTACGGCGGTGGGCGTGTCGATGGAGTGCTATCTGGGGAAGTGCTCATCGAGGCAGCCGTCGGGAACGTAACCGGTCAAAAGTTTCTCGAAATCAACACCAAGCCGGAAATAACGGAGTTCACCGCCGAGAACACGATCAACCGGACGGTCGCCGTCTCGTTCCAGTCGAGCCTCCCACTCGAGAATATTACTGCGTCGGTCACACGAACGCACTATCTCAATGGAACGGTGCCCTCGGACGAGCCAACGCAGAACCTGACCGAGTTCTCAGAGACCAGACTCGGTGACAACTACGTCTACACGACGACGTTCGACGGCGACGAGGAGGGGCGGTACAACGTCACTCTGGAGGAAGCGGTCGCCGGTCCAGAGTCCGAAGATGGGGCAGAATCGAACAGTTCGACGGTCATACTGGACGATTCCCTGCCAGCGATTTCGTCGTTCGAGGTGACGAATCCGGTCTTACAGCAGATCAACATCTCGTTCCAGTCGGACAGACCGCTCGAGCAAATCGTCGTCGACATCGAAGCGGACGACGGGAGCGACGAGCGGACGCTCACGGACTTCCACGAGCGAGACAACGGAGACGGTACGTACCTGTACACGAAGGCAATCGACGGTCACGAAGCGGAGTACAACGTCACACTCAGACACGCCGAAGACGCGGATGGAAACGACGGCGCGTTCGATCAGTCACGAGAGATCGATCTCGGAACCGAACCGCCGGAGATCAGTGACTTCGTCGCCGAGAACATCGCCGATCCGTACGTCGCGATCTCGTTCACGTCGGAGTGGCGGCTCGAGGAAATCGAAGTTGCAGTCCAACGCGACGGCGAGACGATCGGCAGTGTCGACGAGGACGATGCGTCGTTCAGCGAGACCGAAATCGGTGGCCGGTACGAGTACAGCGTCGTATACGACACAGAGAACGACGACGCAGACGGCGAGAGAGCGTACGTGTTCACACTCGTTCAGGCGATAGATGGAGACGACGCAGACGGTGCCATCCCGAGCCAGCACACGGAGACCGTAGTCGTCGACCCGGAGTTACCCGTCATCACCGCCTACGAGGTGGCTAACCCCGATGCACAGAACGTCACCATCTCGTTCCGCTCGGACGAATCCCTCACCGAGATCGAAGCGATCGTCAGCGGTGCCGAGAACGCAACGCTCACCGAAGCGAACTTCACCGCGACGGTCGACGAGTGGGAGTGGGACACTCGAACCTACACGGCGACGTACGTCGGTGGCAGTAGCGGCGAGTACACTGTGACGCTCGAGCGGGCGATCAACGAAGGCGACCACAACGGAGCGAGTGGCCAGGTTGGAATTGTCTCGATCGAGTCGGGAGGCGGTGGCGCGCCAGTCATGCCGATGCCACCGCTAGAGCCGGAACCCGAAACGCCGGAGGAGACAGCACCGACACCACCCGACGTCGACGAATCCAGCGTCGACATCGGTCTCGAGACTCCCGACCGATCCGCGATATCGGTCCGCAACGCCAGCGCCGGTGAGGCAGTCCGGATCGACCCGAGCGAGCAGCACCCGCTGGCGGTGCTCAGCGAACTCGAGCGCTCGAGCGTCCGCGCGCTGAGCATCACCCTCAACGAAGACGTCGAGGCGCTCGATATCGGCGTCAGCGGCTACGAGAGCGCAGACGCGCTGCTCGAGGCGGGCGGCGACGAGGAGACGAACCGGTGGGTCGAGAGCTTCCAGGCGGAGACCCGCTCGCTCGACCTCGGCTATCTCGTCCTCGAGTACGCGTTCGATCCGGCGCTCGCCGAGGGAGCGACCGTCGAGTACGCCGTCGAGCGGGAGGTGCTCGAGGAAGCCGGAACCGGTCCCGAGCACGTCTCGCTGTACCGGCTCGAAGACGAGGGCTGGACCGAGCTCCAGACCGAGTTCGTCGGCGAGGACGCACGGAGCTACTGGTTCGAATCCGAGTCGCCCGGTCTCTCGGCGTTCGCCATCGGCGCGAACGCCCCCATCTTCGAGATCGGAGAGGTCGAGTTCCCCGACGGGGAATACCACCTCGGAGATACGATCACGGTGTCGGCGCTCGTCACGAACGTCGGGTCGCTCGAGGGGAACTTCACCGGCGAGTTGCGCCTCGGTGGGACCGCCGTCGAGACCGAATCGGTCGTCCTCTCGCCGGGGACCGAAGAGACGGTGACGTTCGAGACGACGCTCGAGGACGAGGGATCGGTCGACCTGGCGGTCAACGAAGCGCTCGCCGGAACGGTGACCGTGATCGACGACAGCCTCCCGACGGAGTTCTGGTACCTGTTCGCCGTCTTCCTCGTCTCGATGGTCGCCCTCGGGCGGTTCGTCTCCGGGCTCGATCCGGGCGACGAGTTCGAAGTCGTCGAGGACGTGCCCGGGCGAACGCTCGCGGTCACCGTCGAGAACCAGGACGGCGAGCGCCTCGGTGGGGCGAGCGTCCACCTCGAGCGACTCGAGGACGGCCGAGCGCGCAGCCGGACGGGCGCACGGACGCAGTGGGCGCTGCGCCACGGCACCGAGGACTTCGGCCGCGAGCCGGCGCTCGACACGACGGCGGTGTCGGCGACGCTCGTCGGCCACGCGAGCCTGGCGGCGCAGGCGGTCGCCGACGAGATTGAAGCGGTCAGACGCGCCCGGTGGGACGCCAGGATGGCAGCCGAAGAACGCGGCGAGGACGAGCCAGCGACGCTCGACGCCGTCGGCATCGCGGACGAGTCGGATCCGGGCTACCACGGCGAGACCGACGAGGACGGGACGGTGACGTTCGAGAACCTCGAAGCGGGAACGTACGCCATCTCGAGTACACACGGAAAGACGGTAGCCGGAGACGCGGTCGACCTCGACGACGACCGGGCGCTGACGCTCGCGCTCGACGAACACGTGATCGTCCACGACGACGTCAGGCTCGAGTGGCTCGGACACGCGAGCGTCCGTATCGAGGCCGCAGACGGCACCGTGATCTACCTCGATCCGTGGGGGACGGCACTCGACGAGAACCCCGTCACCGCCGACGTCGTTCTCGTCTCGCACGACGACCGCGACCACTACGATCCGGCGGCGGTCGAGGCGGTCTCCGGACCCGAGACGATGGTCGGCATCTACGAGGGCGTCGACACGAGCGCGCTCTCGATGGACAGAGAGGTCGTCTCGCTCCCCTACGACGGCGTCACCGTCGTCGGCGGCGTCTACGTCCGGGCAATCCCGGCGTACAACGACCCGAACGGCAACCACGTCGACGACCACGGCCGGCCGTTCCACGGGGAGCGCGACGGCATCGGCTTCGTGCTGACGGTCGGCGAGACGACCATCGCCTTCCCCGCCGACACCGACTTCCTGCCCCACCACGGGTCGCTCTCGGCCGACGTGTTCTTACCGCCGATCGGCGGCCAGTACACGATGGACCGCCACGGGGCCGCCGCGTTCGCACGCAGCCTCGAGCCCGAACTCGTGATACCGATCCACTACGACACGTTCGAAGCGATCGAAGCCGACCCGGCGGCGTTCGCCGCCGAGCTAGCGGACGACGACGTGACCGTCGTCGTAACCGATCCGAGTCCCTGACGCCGTCGGGCCGTGGCGGCGACGGGCGTAGTGGGCTGTTCTCGAGTGTTCGCCGGCGGGTTCGGCTGGCCACCGGATTCGGCGGACGAGCGAGTGGTGGAAACGGCAGAACTATTCTATTTCGAGACATTCATCGTCGTCTGATAGCAACGAGAACGCTGCCGGTGGGCCCAGGCCTGCACGCCCCGGTGGGTGCGGCGTCCGTCTCCGTGGGCGACGGCGTGTCGTCTCGGTCGCGGTCACCGACCGGAGAGCTAGCTACGGGTGGCCTACTCGCTACGGGACGCGACAGCGATCCGGGCCGGGAGTCGCCGACTGCTCGGCAACCGACGAGCGCATCGGGCCGGCCACGAACGCGGGCGAGTGCGGGTTCACTCGAGGGGTGAGACAGGAGACGAAGCGGAACGGTGTGGCGAAGTGACGGAAATTGTGAGTGAACACAGCATCTCTCGTCGTCGGCTTCCGTGTGTATCACAGCCAGCCAGAGGTCGGGCGTGTGTGGCAGCAACGGAGAAGGGACTGACTGCTGGACGGTGGCAGCAACCGGTGTCGGCGCGGACGCTCAGTTAGAGCGCGCCGAGGCGGTCTCGCCGACGTCGCTCGAGCCGTCCCACTCGAGGACGAAGGTGTCTCCCGAACGGGCGTAGATCGAGACGGACCTGGTGTCGTCGTAGAAGAGGTCGAGTCCGAGCGGAAGCTCGTAGGTCGCCGTCTCGAGGGAGAATCCCGGCGGGAGTTCGAGGGTGCCGATCTCGCCCGGTCGCAGCTGCATGTCGATCTCGAGTCGGTAGAACTCCTGGTCGGTGTCCTCGATACGCGCCTTCCAGAGGTCGACGAGGTCGTCGCTGTCGTTTCGGACGACGAGTTCGCGGACGCCACCGTCGTCGTCGGGGTCGCCGCCGTCGGTCGCACCCTCGAGTTCGGGTTCGTGGGTGTGAATCTCGAGGATCGAGAGGTCGGTCCGGATGTACGACCGGTTCTTCTTCTGGAACGCGAAGAACAGGGCGAGTGAGGACGCGACCCAGACGACGACGAACGTCGTCCCGACGAGGCGACGGTTCAGATCCATCAGCGCGGTCGACGCGCCGGTGATCGCCGCGACCAGGTAGCCGAGCAGGTACGCGATACCCAGTGCGAGGACGAGACCGAGGAGAGCGACGATGACCCCCGTCGAGGTCCGGCTTCGCTGGCGGATACCGGTCTTGACGATGGCTGCCTCGATCAGTCCCCGCTGGTCGAGCGGCCACGTGAGCAAGAACAGCGCGCCCGCGATGAGCGCTGCGCTCCCGGCGATGACCGTCGTGTAGCCGCCGACTTCGACGACGGTCTCACTGTCGACGCCGATGCCGATCAGCGTGATGATGCCGCCGATGAACCCGCTGACTAAGAGTCCGACGACGACGGCGAGGATCTTTCCCGAGAGCTGACCGAAGGGAACGAACGCATCGATCTTCGCGACCAGGCGTCTGATCCCCCTGCCGAACGCGGCGAAGAGCGCGAGGATGAGTCCCAGTATCGTGGCGAAGAATCCGACGATGGTAGATACCAGGCTCATAGTCGGTGCGTCGGCGGGCTAGCCGTTTCTGTGTGCTCGTTCGTCCCGTCGTGCCGGGTGCTACTCGACCGGTCCCACCCGCTTCCGTGGCCACCATTGAAAAGCATGATTGTAATCTGTGATCTCCTTGATATGGATTGCCAAGAACAGGGCTTAATAATTATGGTCGGGCGTGAAGGGATGGGTCACCGTACCACGCCAGCGCTCGAGCGGGCGCAGACGGAGTCAGGCCGGGTCGTCGGGAAGCCGGTCGACGTCGATGTCGCGCTCTGTGACCTCCGTGAACGGCTCTTCGATGGTCGAGTCGATCGCCACGGGACTCACCTCGTAGAGGACGGAGGGCTGGAACGACGCCTCGGTGAACGTGTTCCACAGCGTCTCGAGTTCCTCGCCGCCGTCCGGGTTCATCGAGAGGTGAAGCGGGTCCTCCCCGCGGAGCGAACCCTTGAGGTCGTCGCTCTCGATGATCGACGTGTCGTGGAGCACCTGCATCGCGAGACCGATCACGCTGTGCTGGTCCTGGACCGTGGCCGTGTCGTCGGCACGCCCCTTCGAGGGGTACGCCGTCAGCATGTAGTGGAGGTCGAGTGACAGCGACGGGTTCTCCATGGTGCCGTCGCCGGTCCGCCGACGGCTGACGCTGCTCGCGTGCGTGCTCTTTCCGATCTTGTAGAGGTACAGCGAGAGTCTGACGTCGGATTCGGCGTCGACGTCGTCGGGCGAGGCGAGGACGATCTCGTTGCGGTCGATTCCGACCGCGTCGTCTCGAGCGGCGATGCGGTCTCTGAGGACGTCCAGCAGCGTCTCGCTCGCGTCGGCGATTGCAGAGTAGCCTGCCATCACCGCCCTCCGCATGCGGGTGAGCGGTCACCCAGCGAGTGCCCGTCGGTGGTCTCGAGTTCGAGAGCACCCCCGACGTGGTGGTCGGTTACAGTCGACATCGATCCGACATGGTCACCCAATGGTTAAGATTGTACCGTTCGTGGGGACGGTTACGACACCGTTCGGCAATTACCATGTCCACATGTGTCATGGTGAGCGACCGGTGGTGGCGACTTTTCGGATCGGCGTCGATGGAATTATATATCATTGGTCCGCAACAGAAAGTGACTTAGTATGACAGATCAGAGTGTGGTCCAAAATGGCTGAGTACCTCGCCCCTGGCGTGTACGTCGAAGAAACCGAGAGCGCGGAGAAATCCGTCGAAGGTGTGAGTACGAGCACTGCAGGCTTCCTCGGGCAGACTGAGCGCGGTCCGCTCAAGCCCCAGCTCGTCACCAGCTTCGGTGATTTCAAGCGCAACTACGGTGGATTTATCGACGACTCGTTCCTCGCGCACGCCGTCAACGGCTTCTTCAGCAACGGTGGAACGCGGTGTTTCGTCGCCAGAATTACGGACGACGACCCCCAGAACGCCGCGAAGGCGACGCTCACCGACGGTGACGGCAACGACGTGCTGGGCGTCCGCGCCGTCGGACCCGGAGACTGGGGCAACTCGATCTCCGTGACGGTCAGGGACGCACCGATGTCCAGCGACGAGAACAGCATCTTCAACATCGTCGTCCGGTACTGGTCGACCGACAAGAGCGAAGTCAGCGACCCGGGTTCGGACGAACCCGACCCGTCGCCCGACGCGCAGGAACGCTTCGACGAGGTCAGCGGAGACCAGGGCTCGACCCAGTACTACGAGAAGGTCCTCGAGGGATCCTCGACGCTCATCGAAGTCGAGCGACTCGGTGAGGGACGACCCGAGAACCAGACCGTCTGGCTCGACCTCGACAACGGCGGCTCCGTGAGCACCGACGGCGGTGCCACGGCTGCGGACGCAGGCTCGAGTTCGTCCTCGAGTTCGAGTTCCTCGAGCGGGTCGAAGTCGAAGTCGGGATCGAAGTCGAAGTCGGGGTCGAAATCCGACGACTCGCCGGTTCCCGACGACGACAAGCTCGACGACATGACCAAGTCCGACCTGAAGGACGTCGCCAAGCCGCTCGGCGTCGACACGAACCAGAAGAAGGCGGACCTGAAAAAGGAGCTCAAGGAGCTGCGCGACAGCGACGACGCGCGCACCGACGGCAGCGGCGACGAGGTCACCGTCGGCGACTACGTCGGCGACGACACGCCGGGCGCACGAACCGGTCTCTCGGCGTTCGAGCAGATCGACAACATCTCGATCGTCTGTGCGCCCGACGAGAACGACGTGCCCGGACTCACCGACGCGCTCGTCACCCACTGTGAGAACATGGGCGAGCGCTTCGCCGTACTCCAGGCGCCACAGAATCCCGGTGCCATCTCCGACATGGAGACGCCGGTCGACTCGACGTACGCGGCGTACTACTACCCGTGGATCGAAGTGATCGATCCCGGTACGGGCGTCAAGGAACTCGTCCCGCCAGGCGGCCACATCGCCGGCATCTACGCGCGCAGCGACACCCAGACCGGCGTCCACAAGGCCCCGGCGAACGAGGTCATCCGCGGCGCACAGGGCCTGCAGGTCAACATCACGAAAGCCGAACAGGACATCCTCAACCCGAAGGGCGTCAACTGCATCCGTAAGTTCCAGGGCCGTGGCATCCGCGTCTGGGGCGCACGGACCACCTCGAGCGACCCGAGCTGGAAGTACATCAACGTCCGCCGACTGTTCCTCTACGTCAAACAGTCGATCGACAACGGCACCCAGTGGGTCGTCTTCGAGCCGAACGATCAGGACCTCTGGGCTCGCGTGAGCCAGACGGTCGAGAAGTTCCTGACGACGACCTGGCGCGACGGCGCGCTCATGGGAACGACGCCCGACGAGGCGTTCTACGTCAAGTGTGATCGCTCGACGATGACACAGGACGACATCGACAACGGCCGGCTGATCGTCGAGATCGGTATCTCCCCGGTGAAACCCGCGGAGTTCGTGATCTTCAGAATCGGCCAGTGGACCGGCAGCTCATAGACTCCCGTCCCACACAATCTATAAGGAATACACATGGCAGATTTACACGGACCATACAGGGGCGAACGCTTCGTGCTCGACCTCGGTGGGAAAGAGCTCGACGGCTTCACGGAGATCCAGATCCCGAAGCACAAGACCGAGAAGTCTCACTTCCGGGCCGGCGACGACGCAGCACACCAACAACAGCTCTGGTCGACGACCAGCTACGAGGACCTCGTCATCACGCGGGCGGTCGACAACGACCTGACGCTGTTCGAGTGGCGAAAGAAGGTCCAGCAGGGACAGCTCGACGAGGCTCGCGAGGACTCGATCGCCGTCATCCTCAAGGACGAACAGGGCGTCAGCGCGCTCCGCTGGGAGTTCGAAGACGCCTGGCCCAAAGAGTACCGGACGCCGGATCTCGACGCCGCCTCGCACAAGATCGCGACGGAGACGCTCGTCATCGCCCACGAAGGAATGACACGGAAATAACGATCACAGATGGTAAACAGACACCAACCGTACAAGGTCGAACGCTTCGAGGTCGACCTCGGCGACTACGACGTCTCGGACTTCGTCGAAGTCAAGATGCCGAACTCGACCACCGAAGTCAACGAGTACCGAACGGGTGACGACAGTGCGCACAGTCGGAAGCTCTGGGGGAGCACGCAAAACGGCGAACTCGTGATGACCCGCGGTGCCGACGACATCGACGACCTGCTCCAGTGGCGACGACTCGTCAACGACGGCAAGATCGAAGAGGCGAAGGTGGACATCATCAGCGTAACGCTGAAATCGGAGACGTACGAATCCGGTCCACGATGGACGTTCACCAACGCATGGCCGCGCGAGTACCATCCACCCACGCTCTCGTCGGGCGGCTCGAAAGTCGCGATGGAGACGATCGTCATCGCCTACGACGAGATGAAACGAGACGCCTAACTGATACAGCATGACCGACTCACCACTCCAGACCGAGTTCGAGTTCACCCTCCCCAAGGGGTACGTCGACGACGAGGGCACCGTCCACCGCGATGGCCGCATGCGACTCGCGACCGCCGCAGACGAGATCAAGCCACTCAACGACCCCCGCGTCCAGGAGAACTCGTCGTACCTGACGATCATCCTCCTCTCGAGGGTCGTCTTCCAGCTCGGCTCGCTCGAGTCGGTGACGACGGACGTGATCGAGTCGCTGTTCGTCAGCGACCTCGCGTACCTACAGGACCTCTACGAGCGCGTCAACGACGGCGGGACGAACTTCGTCGACGTGACGCAGACGCCCGAGGAGGCGGGAGCCGACGAGCCTGAAGAGGGTGGCCCACTGGGAAACTCTCACGAGGGATAAGCGTCCATCCCGCCGATCAGCTCTACGAAGAGGTCGCGTTCATCGCCTACTACTTCAACTGGGCGCACGAGGACGTCCTCGCGCTCCCACACTGGGAACGGCGACGCTGGTGCGACGAGATCAGCCGGATCAACCAGCAGATGAACGAGGGCGACTCGAGCGCGGCGACGATGCCGATGGAGCCGACGTTCGACAACCTGCCGCTGTGAGTCGGGTTCGGCCCGCCTCGGCAGTCACGGCCTGACGCACGACCACACGAAGAAAACACACTCACCGCAGCCCTGCCGGAGACACCCGATGTTCAACTTCACAGACACCAGCACCGACGACGACGATCCGTACAACAGCTACCGCTTCCAGGTCGAAATCGATGGGATCATCGTCGGCGGCTTCACCGAGGTCAGCGGCCTGCGCGTCGAGACGAACGTCGTCGAGTACCGTGAGGGTGGCGTCAACGACTTCACCCACAAGTTCCCCGACCACATCCGCGGCTCGAACGTCGTCCTCCGGCGGGGCCTGACCGACTACACCGAGTTTTTCACCTGGATGATCGAGTCGACGACGACGAAGCGAGCGGACGTCCAGCAGGATGTGATGGTGACGTTACTCGACAAGCTCGGACAGGAGGTGTGGGCCTGGGAGTTCATCGACGCCTACCCGGTCCGCTGGGAGGGACCACAGCTGCGCTCTGACGGCGGCGGCGTCTCCATCGAGATGGTCGAGATCACCTACGAGCGCCTCGAGACGCTCACCTACTCGCGGTGACCGGCTCGCACCCGATGCTACTCGAGTAGCTCCTGATACGGCTCGAACCGGCTGGCGTCGATCAGTCGCCCCTTCTTCTCGTACTCGCGTTTGATCGCGGTGACGACGTGTGCCATGGTGATCGCTCGAGTGCCGTCGCCGTCGTCGCCGGCCGCGCTCGCCTCGTCGGCACCCGCAGCCATGAACGCCGCCGCCTGGGCGGCGTTTTTCACGTCGCCGCCGCTCAACTCGAACGTCGCGAGGAACTCGTAGTCGAGGTCGGAAACGGGTGCCTCCTCGGGGAAGACCAGCCGCCAGAGCGTCTCGCGGTGAGTCTCCTCGGGGAGGCTGAAGTCGACGCTGAGGTGAATCCGGCGCTGGAAGGCGTCGTCGATGTTCGACTCGTAGTTCGTCGTCAGAATAACGACGCCGTCGTAACGCTCGATGCGCTGGAGGAGGTAGTTCACCTCGACGTTGGCGTAACGGTCGGTCGAGTCGCTGACCGACGAGCGCTCGCCGAAGACCGCGTCCGCCTCGTCGAACAGCAGGATGGCGTTGCTGCGTTCGGCCTCCTCGAAGATGCGCTCTAAGTTCTCCTCGGTCTCGCCGATGTACTTACTGACGACGCTCGAGAGGTCGATCTTGTAGAGGTCGAGACCGGAGTCGGTCGCGAGAATCTCGGCGGCCATCGTCTTCCCGGTGCCGGAGGGACCGGAGAAGAGCGCGACGACGCCCTGTCCACGGCCGAAGCGCCGTCCGAATCCCCACTCGGCGTAGACGGTGCCGCGCTCGACGATGTGGGTCGCGACGTCGCGAAGCTGTCTGGCGGTCGTCTCGGGGAGGACGATGTCCTCCCAGGTGTAGTTCGGGTCGATGTGTTCGGCGAGTTCGCCCAGACGCGAGGCCGACTGCGTCTTACAGCTCTCGTAGACGTCCGTGCGCGTCAGCGCCGTCCCGTCCGGGCGACTCTCTGCGAGCGCCCGCACGGCCGCGGCGGTGCGCTCGATCTCGAGCTGGGTGAGATCGAAGACGGCCGCGAGGTCGGCGGGTGTGACGCCGTCCGGCAGGACCTCCGCGTGGCGGTCCCAGCACTCGCGACGCAACTCGTAGTCCGGGCGCGGGAACTCGAGGGAGACGAAGCCGTGGTTCGAACGCTCCGCGTCCGGAACCCAGCGCGTCTCACCGATCACGAAGACGTCGTTCGGGAACCGATCGAGCGTCTCGAAGAACGCCTCACGGTCGAAGGCAGGGACGGCCTCAGCTGGGGCCGTATCGTCGTCGCGACGACGTCGGTGGCGGCCCCGTCGGCCCGCTGCCAGCGGGCTCTCGTCTGCGTTCTCGAGGACGACTGCAGCCTCGTGGAGGGCGGCCTCCCGACAGAAGCGCTCGAAGCGGCCGTCCGCGATCAGTGCGGGGAGGTCGCCACGCAACAGCGGCGTCTCGGCTGGACAGACGGCCGCGGGTGCACGGGCAGCCCCGGCACCCGCCGGGCCGTAGAACGAGTACACCCGCGGCCCCGCCACGTCGTCTCGGAGCGACACCAGCCGGTCGGCGGTCTCGGGTGCGAGCGCGAGTGAGTCGGCCGTCGCCGTCGCCTCCTCGAGCGATGCGACGTCGGCGAGCGCCGGGTCCAGGCCGTCGTGGCCCGCGAGGTAGGCGCTGACGTGGGCGTCGACGGCGACCGGCTGCGAGCGCCAGCCGCCCGCGTGTGCTTCAGGGAACGGTTCGATGAGGCCGTACCGACGCAGCGGGGCCGAGGCGGCGAACGCACTCTCGAGTTCGCCCTCACGCGCCACCGGCGTGAGGACGCGACTGAGCAGGCCGACCGTCGGCTGGGCGGGCGGAACCGTCTCACGAAGCGCCGCGTAGAGGTCGCCGTAGTTGTCGTAGCGGTCGGGTGCGAGCGCGAGAACGAGCAGGTCAGTCTCGAGACGCGAGAGGCCACACGCTGCTCGCAGTCGCGCCAACCTGCTCGTGTGGCCGCTCTCGCGCGAACACTCGAGGCGGGCTTCGACGGTCGCCGTGCGCTCGTCGAACTCGTCGATCAGGGCGCGGTTCCAGGTGAGTTGCTCGCGCGCTCGCTCGAGGATCGGGCGGGCCTGTTTCTCAGAGAGGTACGGGGTCGGGGCTCCCGGCGTCTCGAGGCGGGCGTCGACGGTCGACTCGATGTACGCCTCGAGGAGGAACTCGAGTCGATCGAACTCTTCGCTCACGTGCTCGCGGGTGTCTCGGTACGGCTCGGTCGGCTGCACGTCAGTGCCGGTCATGTGGATGGTGTGGTTGCGTCTCGGCCGGACGGAGTCTCTCGACAGCGCCGCGAGAGGCGGACGAGCGCACAGGGCGTTCCGTCCGCCGTTCGAGACATTCTTTCGACACACTAGCCGCTCGCGCCTCAAAAACTATCGCATCGGTTCCAACCCACGGCCCGCCTGCGTCCGGCCCGCGACGGGTGTGGGCCGGGATCGACAGCGCGGGAAGCACCGATGCAGCCGGGCGGCCTGACAGCGAAAGAGAAAGTCGAACTTTTTATGTCGGAAACCGCTAGTCGTGATATGATGAGGCGGGGTTCATGACGCCGGTCGACGACACCGATAGCTGGATCGAGTACTGGGAAGCGAAGCACGACTCCGGCGCGCGGATGGAAGTCGAGACCGCCGCACGCAATCCACGCGGTCACTGGCTCGTCGTCGACGTGCCGGTCGTCCTCGACGAGGAGTTCGACATCTCCCGCGAGACGCTCCATCGCCACCCCGACGCCGCCCTCGAGCAGGCGCGAACGGGCTTCGAACGGTTCGTCGAGAACGCCGAGATCGAACGGGCCGCGAGCGACGGGTTCGACGACCTCGCGATACACCTCGTCGGCGCCGCACAGGTCAACCGGGACCGGGCGCTGACGCTCGAGGACTTCCCATCGGGGGCGAACACGCTCTCGATCCTGCCGAGCGCCGCCGTGACCAGCGAGCCGACGCGTCGGCTACAGGCCGCCTCGGTCACCTACCGGTGTCCGGCCGGCCACGAGACGGCCATCACGCGCCCGCCGTACCGCATCGGCGCGAACGCACCCACACTCGAGCGCTGTGGGAATCCCGACTGTTCGAACGAAGTGTACGTCGACGACACACAGACGGTGACACGCTGGCTCCGGACGTTCGACGTCGAGTACGGCGGGGTCGACCTGCCGTGTGTCGCGACCGGCCGGTACGCGACGACCGATCCGGGGCGGATGGCGAGCGCTAGCCGCCTGGAACTCACCGGCGTCCTTCGCCTCCTCGCAGACGACGACGGCGGCGTCGAACCGGTGTACGAAGTGCTCTACGCGTCCCCCCTGTGAGTTGCCCACCGTGATCCCGAGCGCTACCGACCGACACACGCCGAACGCGAGCAGGCCGACCGTCTCGAGCGCCGGCGACTCGAGTGAGGTGATCACGTGACGGACGAACCCGACGTCGAAGTCGAGAGGAGGCTGCGAACGATCGGGATCACCCAGCGCGAGGAGGCAGAGGGAGAGGCGCTCGGCGTCCTCGACGCACGGACGAGCGCGCGCTCGATCACGATCAGTCGGACGGAGCGGCCACTCGGCGTCCTGGGGACGACGGGTGTGCGTTCGATCGCGACGCTCTCGCTGCCACGCCACCCGTCGGAGACACCAGCACGGGGACCGGGCGGGCCACTCGGGACCGCTCTGACCCACCGTGTGCCGGCCGACGACGACGAACCCGAGGAGCGACGCGACCCGGACGCGACGGATCTCCCGTTTATCTCCTCGATCATCGACACCGCCGGGAGAAGTCTGGACGCGGCACAAGACGCCGCCCCGGCCGCAGAGCGAATCGAGTCGACGGCCCAGAGGGAGCGGTCCGAGCCACGGCCGGCACCTGAGGGGACGCCAGACACGGCGGTCCCCACGAGCGACGGGCGACGGGACGACGAGCGAACGCCAACGGCAGGCGAGGCGTCTGCGGGGACGGACGAATCCCGGCCGGGCGCCACCGACGACGGCAACGCCGTTCCCTCCAGTACCGACGCGACGCCTGCGCGCGACGAACCCCCGAAGACGAGCGATCCTCGGACGGACGACGGAGGCGACGGCAACGCCGTTCCCTCGAGCGCGGACGGGACGGAGACGGCAGGTTCGAGCGGCGGACACGCCGACAGTGAGCCGACAGACTCGAGCGCGGACGCGATGCCCGCGAGCGACGAACCCCCGGAGACGAGCGATCCCCGGACGGACGACGGAGGCGACGGCAACGCCGTTCCCCCCAGTGCCGACGCGACGTCCACGAGCGACGGAGACGCAGACGGTACGCGACCGGCCGGCCGAACCGACGCCACGCCGACGGGCGACTCGAGCGAGGGGGCGGCCGTTCCGTCGGACACGGACGGGTCTCGAGAGCCAGAGAGCGAGGCGGATACAGCGGACGAGCCAGCGACGACGGGACCGCCGTCCGAGCGCGACGATACGCCGAGCGCCGGTGCGGCGACCGGTTCCGAGGGCACCGACGCGGAGGACGCAGGTGACACGCCGAGAACGACGGACGAGGGCGACGCACGCAGTGGGACGGGGCTCGAGACGGACGAGAGCGAGACCGATACACCGACAGCGGAGCGAGCGGGCGACGCTGCCGGTGTCCCAGAAGCGAACGGGCCGACCCGTACCGGAGAGACACCGGCAGCCGAGACGGACGAGAGCGCAGACGGGACGTCGGAACCAGCGGTGGACGGTGACGCCGGTACCGCGACGAACGCGGAAGGGCAAGCCGATGTCGGTAGGTCCCCAGAACCCGAGGCGGCTACCGACGCCACCACCGCAAGCGGGGAGAGACCGCCGGAGACACGGACGACAGCCGACTCGAGTGAGCGGCGAGCGCGAACGGACACCACAGCCGACGGGCGAACGGACACCACAGCTGACGGGCGAACGGACACCACAGCTGACGGGCGGGCGGACACCACAGCCGACGGGCGGGCGAGCGAGCCGACGGCGCCGTCCGTCGGAACGGGACGGACGAACGACCGGCGGCCGCGTGGGTCGGATACGGAGTCGGAGTCGGCCATCTCGTCCGCGGCGGTCGCAGCCGGCCGGCGGCCGCGTGGACGCCGGACGATCACCGTCGAATCGGTGTTCGAGCGCCACGCCCCCCTCCGAATCGCGGCGAGTGGGAGGACGGACGACCTCGAGACGCTCGGACACGCGGCGACCGCGGCGGACGAGCGTTCCGCCAGCGGGAGACGCTCGAGTGAGCGAACGGGAGGCGCGGGGCGACACGTAGCACGTGGCGGGTACGAGAGCCACCTCTCACGGGCGCTCGAGCGAGCGAACGAACCGGGACCGGGTGGTGCGAGCGCCGGCCGAACGACGGCGGCGCGGCCGGGGCGAACCGGAGCGACACTCTCGTACCTTCGAAGTACGGTCGGATCGCGTACACGCGCACAGGCCGACGAGGGACACCGCTCCGGCCGCCGCCGGGCGAAACACGACGGGTATCCCACCGAGCGTCCATCCGATCGGAGTCACGACTCGAGCGACGCCGCTGGCCGGACGAGACGCGTGCCACCGGAAACGGCCGGCGGTGCGTCCTCGGGGGGGCGAGCGGACGACCGCCGCGTGGAGTCACCGCGGGTGGACACCGCGAGTGGACTCGACGCCGGAGGCGAGCGACCGAGCAGCGCGGTGACCGGGGCGCGGACGGCCACGCCGATCGACCAGCCGGACCACCGCGTCGCACCGCATACGCCGCCGACCCGCGTCGTCGGCCGGCGACCGCTCGCGGCGACTCCCGACGAGCGTGTGAGCCGGCCGGGTTCGAGTGCGCGCCGGCTCGAGCGGGCCGCCCCACCGGTGAGCGACGCACGAGCGAGTGGCGAGCGTGGGAGACAGCCAGCGCCATCGCGGGCGAGCGACGCGACGGCCTGGGTGGGTGCCGGCGAAGCGACGACGGGAGCGCGGACGGACGCGGAGACCGGACGGGCGAGCGCGTCGCGTCCGAGGCCACCACGCCGGTCGACTGCGAGACGGACGGCGCTCTCGTATCTCACCCTCGTCGGTTCGACGGGTGGTGACGGCCGGGCCAGCGGACTCGAGACGGCGACGGCAGCCAGCGCGCGCCTCGAGTCCCCCCACACCGGTTCGTCGGGTCCCGCTCGTCTCGAGGTCCTCGCGCCGACGGGCGAGCGCGCTCGAGCGAGCGACGGTGTGACGGCGGACGCCGGGCGGACGGTGGGTGCGGCTGGGCCGGTGACGGCGAGCGTCGGACCCGAGGACGGGCCGGCCGACGCATCCACCACGCGAACGGACGAACGCGCGGCGGTGCGCTCCGAGCGGACGACAGCCGACGCCGCGGCGAGCGACGGGACTCGAGTGAGCGGCGAGGAGTCGACGGCGCTCGAGCGAGCGGGGCGGGCGCCCACAGCGCGACGTGTGCGTCCGTCCACGCTGGTTCACACACACGAACCGGCGGCAGGCGGAGGCGAGCGCGCTCGAGTCTCCGCCGGGGCGCAGCGTGCTGCCGTCGAGAGAGCGGACGCGTCCGGGACCACCGGGACCGGCGTGCGGACGGCGAGACCGGCGACGCCTGCGGCGACGAGCGCGTCGACAGCGGGTGTGGTCTCGCGGGCGGCGACGGCCGTCACGCTCCCGAAACTCGTCGTTCACCGGAGCGCGAAGGCGGCGTCTCCGTCGTGGCAGGCTCCCGAGAGCGGGCCGTCTCGAGCGCTCGAGGGACCACGGGAGACCGTCTCGACGGCCGCAGGTGGACGCCCGAGCGGGAGGACGCCGACGAGTGTCGGAGCCGACGAGTCGGCGGCGTCACCGTCGACAGGTGGACGGACCCGACGGCCGGCCGGTGTCGCAGCGAGTCTGTCGTACCTCACGCTGGTGACGGGACAGTCGCCAGCACGGGACGTCGACGAGGTGACGGCGGGCGACGGTCGGCCGGTCGCACACGCGAGCGGCGTGCACGAGTGGGGCCCGCGTACGAACCTCGTGAGCCAGGGAGACCAGCACTCGCCCGACCTGGAGCCGACGGCCGGCGGACGGGGCGGCCGAGCACAGTCGGCGGTCCCCTCACCGGAGGGCGTCTCGAGTGTGCCGTCGGTTCCTGGCCCGTCACGGCGAGTGGTTCGGCGAGCGACAGCGAGCGAGGGAGCGAGCGGCGAGCGGCCGGGAGACGAGTGGACACCGGACGGCTGGTGGACAGCGGGTGGCGGACGGACGGCGGGTGACGAGTGGGAAACGGGAGCGCCGGCGGGCGGACGGACAGCAGGTGACGAGCGGGAAACGGGAGCGCCGGCGGGCGGACGGACAGCAGGTGACGAGCGGGAAACGGGAGCTCCAGCGGGCGGCGGGCGGGTGGGAGGCGAGTGGGGAGACGGAGAGGCGGCGGGTGGGAGTCGGTCGGGACCGGTCTCGGTCATCGAGCCGTGGACGGTTCCCAGCGGTCTCGGCGTCGGGACGAGCGGCGCGCCGTCACCCGGTTCGGTACCGTCGCTGGTGGTCGACAGGATAGAGAGCGCACCCACCGGCCGCGCCGGTGAGTATTCGAACGCGGCGGGCGGTACTGATACAACGTGGCGACGACAGTTAATGCAAAGTACACCGGGCCTCGAGAGAGAACGAGGAGAGACCGCACGCGGACGACGCTCGTCGCTCGTCGGCGTGACGGACGATCGAAATGAACCCACGAGACGCGACCGAACGCCCCACTCGCCCGCGAACGGCCCGGCCGGGTCGCCGTCGCTCGTCGTCAGAACCGCAGCGGGGAGTCGGGAGACCGAAGACACCCCCTCGGAGCCGGCGTGGCAGACGAGTGACGGGCGGCCCATCGAGCACGAGAGTGCCGTCGGGACCGCCAACGAACCACGGCCGGACACCTCCAGGTTCGCCGGGGGACGCGTCCCGGTCAACGACGCCGGTGGCGGCTCTCGAGCGGACCGGGAGCGGTGGGAGCGGACGGCACCCGCACGAGAGCGGCCGTCCGCGTCCGGCGACGAGCAACGCTCCGTACCGGAGCAGCCACCCCAGGAGTACGGCGAGTCGAGGGTGTGGACGCCACACGATGCGGGCCAGCACACCCCCGTTGGCTCGCTGCGGCGGACGGTCGAACCCGACCTCGAGGAGGTGCTCGCCTCGGACGCGGCGACCGACGGCGTGGTCGGACGGCTGTATCGCGAACTCGAGCGGAAAGTGCGAATCGAACGAACGCGCAGAGGTCTGTAAATGAATAAATCACTAGAGAAAGCCCACATCATCGTCCTCAACGGCAAGAACGAGGGTACCAAGATCGAGTGTCGGTTCAACCCGACGGAGTATCGCATCCAGCGGAGCGTGACCTACAGCGAGAACGCCTCGAAGCTGGATTCACCGGAGCCACAGTTCAACAAGAGCAACCCCGACATCCTCACGATGGAGCTGTTCTTCGACACGACCGACGACGAGAGCGACGTCAGGAAGTACACCGACGGCATCGACTCGTTGCTCGAGATCGACGGCGAACTCCACGCACCGCCTGCGTGTCGGTTCGTCTGGGGCGGTGGGATCGACTTTCCGGCCGTCGTCACGAACGCGGACAAGCGCTTTACGCGCTTCCTGCCGAACGGGATCCCGGTCCGTGCGCGTGCGAACGTGACGTTCCGCGAGTACAAGACCGCCTCCTACCAGAAGTCGAGCATCAAACACGAGTCGACGGACAAGATGAAAGTCTGGACCGTCACCGAGGGAGATACGCTCTGGCTGATCGGCCAGGAGGAGTACGGCGATCCCTCACACTGGCGGACGATCGCCGAGGCGAACGACATCGAGAACCCCCGGTCGCTCGAGCCCGGAACGAAACTCGCGCTCCCGCCACTGTGACTCGAAGCTGTCCGTCCCGGCGACCGACCGCCGCCACCGTGAGCGCGTACTCGAGCGAGCGAGCACGAGGTGAGCGGCCGTGAGTTCCTACTCGGCGTCGTACGTCCCGCGGTTTCTGGTGACCGTCGACGGCGAGGAGTTCCACGAGTACAGCGGCTACGTCTCGGACGTGATCGTCGACACGGCCGTCGACGGGGCGAACCACTTCTCGGTCACGCTCACCTACCCGTACGACCACGAGCACGTCTCCTTCGAGGACCTCGACTGGGACCAGTTCGAGCCGGGGGCCGACGTCGAGATCTCGATGGGCTACGGCGACAGCGGGGCGAAACTCGACACGCTGTTCGTCGGCACCATCTACACGGTTCAGCCGACGTTCCCCACCGAGGGATCGCCGACGGTCAAAGTCAGCGGCTACGGGCCGCTCCACGAGATGATGCAGGGGACGAACTCCGAGTCGTGGACGGAGCCGACGCTGAAGACGGTCGTCCAGGACGCTGCCGATCCGTACTTCTCGACGGTGGAGATCGAGAAGGCGGACATGGAACTCGGCCGGATTATCCAGGACAACAAGAGCGACTACCGCTTCGTGCGGGATCTGGCCTCGAAGTACGGCTTCGAGGTGTTCTCGACGCTCGATACCCTGACGTTCCGGCCGAACGACGGCACCCGTGACGATCCGGTGGCGACCCTCTTTTACGGTGAGACGCTCGAGTCGTTCACGGCGGAGTTGAACGACACCGACAGCGTCGCCGAGGTGGAGGTCAGACACTGGGACCTACAGAAGAAAGAGGCGATCGTCGGCTCGGCGACGGTCGACTCGCGCGGGTCGAAAAAGCGGGTCTACCGGATTCCGGTCGAGTCGGAGTCGGAGGCGACGAAGATCGCGAAGGCGAAGGCGACGCAGACGACGATCACCGGCAGCGGAGAGACGTTCGGCGTCCCCGAAATCGTCGCGGGAGAGGTCGTCGAACTCGACGGACTCGGGCCGAAATTTACAAAGGATTATTATGTCACGAAAGCGATCCACCGTATGGGTAGTACAGGATATCGAACGTTTTTCGAGGTAACGGGGAGCGAGTAGATGGACTACGAAAATCTCGTTCCGGACGACAGCGACGACGGGCTACACGGCGTCTACGTCGGCACCGTCACGGACAACGAAGATCCCGAAGACCTCGCCAGGGTCCGGGTGACCTTCCCCTGGCGTGACCTCGACGACGAGAGCAACTGGGCGCGACTCGCGACACCGATGGCCGGTGAGCAACGTGGCGTCTACGCGCTCCCCGAGGTCGGCGAGGAGGTACTCGTCGCGTTCGAAGAGGGTGACATCCACAGCCCGTACGTCATCGGCGGTCTCTGGAACGGCAAGGCGAAACCACCGGAGAAGAACACTGACGGAGAGAACAACCGGCGGCTGATCACCTCGAGAGCGGGCCACGAGATCGTCCTCGACGACGAGAAAGGCGAGGAGAAAGTCGAGATCCAGACGCCGAAGGGCAAGCGCGTCGTCCTCGAAGACGAGGAGACGGTGACGATCACCGACGACGACGGCTCGACGATCACGCTGGACTCGAAGGGGATCACCCTCAAGTCCGACTCGAAACTCAGCCTCTCTGGCTCCGAGATCGAGTTGAAGGCGGACCAGGACGTCTCGATCTCGGGGATGTCGGTCGACATCGGCGGCTCGTCGGCCGTCGACATCGAGAGCAAGGGGAACCTCGGCGTCGATGCGGGCGGCATGCTCGACATCGGTGCGACGGGAATGGCGAAGATCCAGTCGAGTGCGATCTTGACGATCAAAGGCTCGCTGATCCAGTTGAACTGACCGCAATCTATGACAGCAGACACAACCGACGGATGGAGACGACGGACGAGAGACGAACACCGGGTGGCCGGACGGGCCGGCGCGAACGGCCGGGGTGAGAGGAGATGAGACCGGCCGCGAGAGTCGGCGACTCGACGGCACACGGCAGTCCACTCGCCGGTGCCGGCAGCCCGAACGTGTTGATCGGTGGGCGACCCGCCTGGCGGGCACTGGCCGACTTCGCGCCGTGTCCACAGGCGGTTCCGGGTACGCCACCGGTCCCGCACGTCGGCGGCGTCGCGGTCCCCGGCAGTGCGACCGTCCTGATCAACAAGCTGCCAGCGGCCCGCATGGGCGATACGATTCCCGAGGCCGGGCCACCGAACTCGATCGTCTCCGGAGAGCCGACGGTCCTGATCAAGTGACCATGAGTCCGAACCACCACCCAGGCGAGAACTTACCGGGCGCTGGCTGGGGCTTTCCCGTCGGCGTCGACCACAAGGGAGACGTCTCGCTCTCGGAAGGCGAGTTGAGTATCAGAGACTCGATCCGTATCATCCTCGGGACGGCCAAAGGCGAGCGCGTTATGCGCCCCGACTTCGGCTGTGACATTCACGATCACGTCTTCGGCAACATCGACGGGACGATGCTCACGCTCGTCGAGAGCGGCGTCGAAGAGGCGCTCATCAACTGGGAGCCACGGATCGACGTCGAAGACGTCGACGCGGGACGCGACCCCGAGAACCCGAACCGCCTCCTGATCGACATCACCTACCGGGTGCGCTCGACCAACACCGAATCGAACATGGTCTATCCATTCTACCTCACGGAGAAGTGATCGTATGGACGACGCAGCGACGGCCGCGGGGGTGACACCGTGACCGAAACACCCGTACTCGACGGCCGGACGCGCGAGGAGATCCTCGAGCGGACCAAAGAGATCGCACCGTACTACACCGACCAGTGGAACCCGGACTCGGACGACGCCGGGACGGTGATCCTCGAGATCTTCGCGGACCTCGTCGAGGACGTGGTCGAACGGCTCGACCGGGTGCCCGAGAAACACCAGATGGCCTTCCTCGACTCGCTCGATTTCAATACCTATCCCGCACAACCATCGCGGCTTCCGGTGACGTTTACGGTGTCCGAGGCGGCGACCGAGAACGTCGCGATTCCGACGGGCACGACGGTCGCCGCCGGCGAGACCGACGAGCGGCCGGAACAGCGCTTCGAGACGGTCGACACCGGCATCGAGGCGACACCCGCGACGCTCACCGACGCCTACGGCGTCGACCCGGGGATGGACTGGATCGTCGACCACTACGACGACCTCGAGACCGGCGAGCGAACACACCTGTTCGTCGGCGAGAACCTCCAGGAACACGTCTTCTACATGGGCGACCCGGAGCTGTTGACGCTGAGCGCCGGCGCGACGGTCGACCTCGAACTCGCGACGAACGCCCCCGAGAGCGTCCTCCGCGAGTACCTCGAGTGGGAGTACTACGGCGAGCGCGTCGTCGAACCCGAAGACGACGATGACGAACCGGTCGTCGAGGAGGGATGGCACCCGCTCGAGATCCACGGCGAGCCACCGCGGCGGGTCCCGCGGATCTCGGAGATCAGCCAGATCACGCAGTTACTCGAGCGCCTCGAACCCGTCCTCGACCGCCAGGGGCTGGTGATGATCGAGCGCGAGGAGTTCGAGACGCTCGTGCGAGCCATCGCCGACGACGTGCGAAAGGGTCGGTTCGGCACGAGCGACGACGGCACCGTCTTGCCGCGGAACCTCCTCGACGTCGACGACGTCGACGAGCCGCTCGTCCGCGGGCTCAGACGGCAGTTCTCGAGCCTCCAGGACCGGTTCCGGGCGGCGGCGACCGGCGACACGTTCGACGCCGAGGCGATCGACGGCGACCCCGTCCGCCTCACCTTCGACGTCCCCGGCGAGCCACTCGAGTGTGCCGTCGACGACGTCGAGGCGAAGTGGCTGCGCTGTCGGATCCCCCGCGAAGAGCTCTCGAGTGCGCTGTTCTCGATCGTGATCGACGAGGTGAGCCTCTCGGTCGGCGGCGACGAGGAGACCGGGCGGA
Organism: Natronobiforma cellulositropha; assembly: GCF_025629245.1. GTDB lineage: Archaea > Halobacteriota > Halobacteria > Halobacteriales > Natrialbaceae > Natronobiforma > Natronobiforma cellulositropha. Next base: position 80,364 of record NZ_JANZXN010000009.1, on the reverse strand, counting down.
CGCTCACGCCGGACGAGACGTTCGTCAACGACCAGCAGGTGTTTCTCGATGGCGACGACGAGGTCTACCCGTTCGGCCGGGAGCCGGTCGCCTCGACGACGTTCTCACTGGCGTGTGAGGAGGCGTTCACCAAGCCGGGTGCGACCGTCTCGATCACCTTCGAGAACGCACACGAGCCGGAGACGGAGCGCGAGGACGACGACCCGGAGGTCGCCTGGCAGTACTGGGACGGCGAGAGCTGGCGGCGTCTCGCCGTCTCCGACGAGACGGACGCGCTCAGAGAGAGCGGCTCGGTCAGCTTCGAGGTGCCCGACGACCTCGAGACGACGGCCGTCATGGGCCACGAACACTACTGGGTGCGCGCGCGATTCGTCCGTGGACACTACGGCGAGGCGCGCGTCGAAGAGACCGACGAACACGTCTGGGAACGCATCACCGACCACGTCCACCCGCCGCGTTTCGAGACCGTGACGATCAGCTACGAGCAGGGCGGCGAGCCGTTCGCGGCGCTGCGCTGTGAGAACACCCTCGGCGTTCGTGACGTCACGACGGCCGAGGGGACCTTCAGGCCGTTTACGGCACCGCCGGGGAACACGCAGGCGCTCTACCTCGGTTTCGACGCCCCGCTCCGGGGCGGGCCGATTCCGGTCTACCTGCCGCTCGAGGGCGACGTCTACCCCGACGGCTTCACTCCCTGGATCAACGTCGAGTACTGCTCGGATCCGCTCACGAACGAGTGGACGCGGCTGACGGCCAGAGACGGGACAGAAGACTTCACCGAGCGCGGCATCCTCGAACTCGTCTTCCCCGAGGAGACGGAGGCGTTCGAACTGTTCGGACGTGAGCGCCACTGGATCAGAGCGCGCGTCACCGGCGACGAGTTCGCCCGCAGTTCGCGCAGGCTGTTCGTCTCGACCGACCAGCTCGACGGCCCGGGAAGCGGGCAGGGACCGCTCACCGCGGGTGCGGCGGGCGAGCCCGGCCGCCAGCGCGAGCACAGCCGGACGCCGCCGATCCTCTACGGTATCCACCTCAACACCCAGTGGGCGGAGAACGTCAGGAGCGTCGAAGACGAGGTACTCGGCTCGAGTCGCGACACGGCGAAGCAGACCTTCGAGTTCAGGCACACGCCCGTGATGGAGCCGACGGTCTGGGTCGACGAGATCGAGTCGCTCTCGGAGAGCGAACGGCGCACGCTCGAGCGGACCCAGCCGGAGCGCGTCGACCGCGTCGTTCGGCCGGACGGGACGACGACCGCGTTTCGCGTCCGCTGGGAGGAGGTCGAGGACTTCTTCGAGTCGGGACCGGAGGACAGACACTACGTGCTCGACCGGACGAGCGGCCACCTCACCTTCGGCGACGGCAGGAACGGGGCGATTCCGCCGAAGGGATCGAAGAACGTGACCGCGAGTTACCGGACCGGCGGCGGCATCGACGGCGACGTCGAGGCGGGGACGGTGACCGACCTGAAAGACTCGATCACGTTCGTCGACGAGGTGACGAACCCCGAACCCGGCGACGGCGGCGAGGACGAAGAGCCGATCACGGAGCTGGTCTCGCGCGCGCCGAAACAGCTCAGAGACCGGGGGAAGCCGGTGACCGAAGACGACTTCGAGCGGATCGCCCGCTCGGCCTCGCGCGAACTCGCGACCGTCAGCTGTAAGAGCGGCATGGACGAAACCGGCGCGCACCGGCCGGGGTACGTGACGCTGTTGATCGTCCCCGAGACCGACCAGCCGAAGCCGATTCCCTCGGTCGACCTGACCAAACGCGTCGAAGAGACCATGCGCGAGCGCGCGCCGGCGGTCGTCGTCGGCGAGGGACGCTCGCGGCTGACCGTCCGCGGGCCGACGTACGTCGAGACCAGCGTCGAGGCGACCGTCGAGATCAAGAGCGCAGAGAGCGTCACCGACGTGAAAGAACAGATCGAAGCGGAGCTAGCGGCGTTCATCCACCCGCTGTCGGGCGGACCCGAGGGCGACGGCTGGGAGATCGGGAGCGTACCGGCGCCGTCGGTCTTCGCCGCCCACGTCGAACAGCTCGAGACGGTCAACCGCGTCGAGCGGATCTCCGTGACGTTCGACGACGACGGCTCCGTGTTCACGCTCGCCGACAACGAGCGCGCACCGGAGGTCGGCGAGGACGTACTCATCTACAGCGGCAGACACGACGTGACCGTGACGACCGGAGGTGGACACTGAATGGAGACAGCGATACAGACGAGACGGCAACGGTGGGGGACAGCGACGGCGAGCGAGGCGGAACGCTCGAGGAGGACGAGCTAGATGGGTCTCGACGTACCGGACTTAGACGACCGCGAGTTCGAGGACGTCTTCGAAGAGACCAAGCGGCGAATCCCCATCTACACCGAGTCCTGGAGCGACCACAACGCCCACGACACGGGAATCGCCATCCTCGAGTTGCTCGCCTGGATCAGCGAGACCTACACCTACCAGCTCGACCGGGTGACCGAAGAACACCGCGAGAAGTACCTGCACATCCTCGGGGTCGACCGCCAGCCACCCCGGCCGGCGACCGCGCGCGTCTCGGTCAGACCGCCCGAAGGCGGTGACGGACTCGTCGTGCCCGCGGGAGAGGCGCTGCTCGTCGACGACCGCTCGGGCGTCTCGAAGACGTTCGAGACGACGACCGATGCGACGCTCACCGAAGCCCGCCTCGAGAAGGTCATCACACACGCCGGCGGCGACACCGTCGACAACACGACCGAGAACGAGACCGAGAACACCTACTTCGTGGTGTTCGGCGAGGAGCCCAGGGCGGGTGACGCCATCTACTTCGGCTTCGACCGCGACCCGCTCGGGGCGGCGGACGAACTCGCGCTCACGGTCGAGTTCTACGAGCGCAACCTGCCAGCACCGGCCGAACACGGCGACGCCGAGTCGACGTTCGAGCCGTCGGTCGAACTCGTCTGGGAGTGCTGTCACGAACCCGACCGCTGGCGAGACGACGACGCCTGGAGTCGGCTCGAGGTCGCCGCCGACGGGACGGACGCGTTCTACCACGGCGGCGTCGTCCGTCTCGAGCGGACGGCGGAGACGCCGACACCGGCGAGCGGCGGGTCGGTCCTCGGACAGCCGGACGAACTGGTCTGGCTGCGCTGTCGGCTCGCCCACGCCGAGTACGAGATCCCCCCGCAGTGTTCGTCGATCCGGGTGAACGTCCTCGAAGCCGCACACCGGTCGACGGTCCACGACGAGTTCCTGACGCGAAGCGACGACGGTCTCGAGACGACGATCGACGCCGAACGGCGCTTCTTCTTCGAACACGGACCGGTACTCGAGGCGGACATCGTCGTCGACGGCGAGCGCTTCGAGGAGGTCGAAGACTTCGACACCTCCGGCCCGACGGACAGACACTACGTCTTCGACGCCGAGCGTCGCTCGATCAGGTTCGGCGACGGGGTTCGCGGGGCGAAACCGCCGGTCGGCCGCCGCGTCCGCGCGAAGCGGTACGTCTACGGCGGCGGCCAGGACGGAAACGTCTCGGTACACTCCCAGTGGGAGTTCGAGCGCGAGGACGCGGAGCTCGCCGACGGTATCAGTCCCAGTGACCTCGCGGTCGAGCCGACCGGCCCGGCCAGCGGCGGCGCGGACGCCGAGTCGGTCGAGGAGGCGATGGACCGGTTCAAACGCGATCTCAAACGGCCGTACCGGGCGGTGACGCTCGAGGATTACAGCTACGTCGCGACGCACACACCCGGCCTGCGTTTCGGGCGGGCGAACGCGACCCGACGGGAGTTCCGACGCGACGACACCGACCGAACCGAAATCGTCCTCTCGGTCGTTCCCTACAGCACCCACGCGAGACCGGAGGCGAGTGAGGCGTTCCTCGACGCCGTTCGCAAACACGTCGAACGGAACCGCCTCCTGACCGACGCGGTGCGCGTCGAGGCGCCACACTACGTCGACCTGGAGGTCGACCTCACCGTCTCGGCGACGCCCGAGCGGCCGCCCCGGCGGCTCAGGGGGGCAATACGGGAGGCACTCACCGCGTACGTCCACCCGCTGACCGGCTTCGACGGCGAGGGCTGGCCGTTCGGCAGGCCGCTGTACGTCTCCGAGGTCGAGAACGTCGTCGGCGACGTCGACGGCGTCCGGGGCGTCCTCGACGTGACGGTGACCGCGAGCGGCGAGGAGGAGATCGACGACCACGGGAACGTCATCATCCCCGAGACGTCGCTGCTCTCCCTGCTCGAGCGGAGCGTCAGCGTCTCGGTTCGCTCGAGCAGCGCGCACGTGGAGGGAGCGCGATGACCCGGGACTTCTCGTTCGCCGTCGCCCACACGCCCGACGACTGGGCGCGCTGGTCCGGGCGAAACGTCGACGTGACCGAGGACGGAATCACACTCGTCACCACGCCGACGCTGGCCGAGACGGCGCTCGGATTCGAGACCGTCGACGTCGATCTGAACCCGAGTGGCGATCTGAGCGTGCTCGGCCCAGACGGCGAACTCGGCGTCTACATGCGCGCCGTCGGCGAGTTGAAGTCGCTCTCGCTCTCGAAGCTGGAGGCGGCGGGACTCACCCGGCCGGTCGCGATCTGTACCACCGCGGACAGCCTCTACCTGATCGACGGGGAGAACGGCCGCGTCGGGTCGTTCTCGAGGCAGTTTCGCACCTACCAGTGGTCGACGGCCGCGCTCACCGCGCCGATCAGCGCCGTCGGCGACACGACCCGCGGCTACGTCCTCGACGGCGGCGACGGCGACGGGGCGAGCGGCTTCGTCCTCGCGGTCGGGCCGGGCGAACGGACCGACGTCGTCGTCGACGGACTCCACTCGCCGATCGACCTCACGGTCGACGCCGGCGGGGCGCTGTTCGTCCTCGACCGCCGGGACGACGAGACCGTCCTCTCGCGGTATCCGGCCGACGACGCGGCCGAGAACGGGGTCGCGACCGACGCCGAGGAGACGGTACTCGAGCTACCCGAGACGTTCGAGACGACGACACTCACCGCCGAGCGCGATGGAGCCATCGTCCTCGGTGGCACCGATCCGGACGGCCCGTCGGTGCTGCGCTACTGGCTCGCCGACGACACGGCCGAGGCGCTCCCCGGGTTCGAGCGCACGCCGACGGCGTTGCTCTCGCAGGCGATGGACGCAGGCGGCGACGCGAACGCCCACCGGCTGTACGCGATCGACGGCGAGGCGGCCGCCTGGGCGCTCGAGGAGGGTCGCGAGAACCGGAAGAACGACGAGAGCACGCGGTACGAAGGCGAGATCGTCGGCCGCCTCGACGCGGGCGTTCGCGAACTCCAGTGGCACCGGGCGACGTTCGACATCGACCGCAAGACGGTCGGTACGCGCGTCGACATGCGCTACTACGCCTCGGACGGCGACGAGGAGGGGATCGACGACTTCAGTGAGTTCGACGCGGTCGACGACGAGACCGCAGAGACCCTCGCGGCGGCCGGCATCACCGGTCTCTGGGAGCTCCTCGAGGCGACGCCGACGGAACTGTGCGAAGCGGTGTCCGACGCCTCGAGGGAGACGGTCGAACACTGGCGCGAGCGAGCGCGCGAGCGCATCCGGGCGACGTTCGACGAGCGCGAGGACGCGGTGGCGACACACGACCCCGAAGACGTCTTCCTCGACGACGCGGTGGGGCGGTACCTCCACGTCGTCGTCCACCTGGTCGGGAGCCGTCGCTCCTCGCCCAGGGTTCGCTCGCTGACCGCCTACTGCCCGCGCCAGTCCTACCTGCGCTACTTACCGGAGATCTACCGCGAGGAGGGATCGCGGTCCGAGTTCCTGGAACAGTACCTCTCGATCTTCGAGACGGTGTTCGCCGACATCGAGACGGAGATCGACGACGTCACCCACTACCTCGACCCCGACGGCGTCCCCGACGCGTACCTCTCCTGGCTGAACACCTGGCTGGCCGTCGACATCGGCGACGCCTGGCCGGAGTCCGCCCGCCGGGAACTGCTCTCGCGCGCCCCGGAACTGTACCGGATGCGCGGGACGCGAGCGGGACTGCTCGAGATCATCGAACTCTACCTCAGACACGCGGACCGTCCGCTGGAAGGGGCGCGTTCGGACGGCGAGACCCCGGACGTCCGCGACCTGGTTCGAATCGTCGAGTACGCCGACCTCGAGTGTATCACCGACCGGGTGACGAGGGCGTCTCACGCGCGACTGCTCGGCGACCCACAGCGCTTCCAGGTGCTGATCGATCCCTCGGTACCACCGGCGCACGTCAGCGCGATCGAACGCATCGTCGACGCCGAGAAACCGGCGTACGCCGACGCCGTCTGCGAACCGCTTCGCGAGCGCTTCCAGCTGGGGGAAAACTCCTACCTAGGTATAAATACCACCCTTCCGAAACATCGTCTCGAACTCGGAACCGCCGCGCTCGGACAGGAATCAGAACTACTCGAGTAACCAGTCAAACACAGCAGCCTTCTACGATCACAGCCAACCGAAACCATGAGCCAAGAACAAGAACGACACGCCTCGAACGGATTCGAGCTACGACAGTTCGAGAAGAATCGCTACTTCCAGGGGAAGCTGATGACCGCCCGCGACATGCGGGTCGAACAGGAGTACCACACGGATCGCTTACAGACCGCGAACAAGCTGATCGCGGGGTCGGGCATCGTCTCCGGGCTGACCATCTCCGAACTCGAAGACCACGGTGACGGCCTGCGCGTGACGGTCGAACCCGGCGTCGCCATCGACTACCAGGGGCGACCGATCGTCGTCAAGAACTCGACGACGACGCGGTTTCCCACACCCGACGGCGACGAGATGTACATCCACATCGCCTACGAAGAGGAGACGAAAGACCCCGTTCCCGTCCCCGGCGGCGAACCGCTGAGCGGCGAGGAGTCGGAGGAGAGTCGCATTCTCGAGGTCTTCGACATTACCTACCGGGAGACACCCCCGAGTGAGTACAAGACCGTCCCGCACATCGAGTTCCCCGACTTACAGCGCCAGGGCGCGAGCGATCCGACGGCGGTCGCGAACGCCCTCGCCGAAGCCTACCACGAGAACGCCCGCGCCGAGGTCGACGGCCGAACCGATCCGTCGGTCTTCCTCGGCTCGTTCAAGCGCACGCCCGACGGCGAGTGGAAACCCGGCCAGGAGACCAGACGCCGCCCGTTCGTCTACGACAACGACATGCTCTACGCGGCGCTCATCGCCCACATCGCCGACACCGACAACCCACACCGGACGACCGTCGGCGAACCAACCGACTACATCGAGGGCGAACTCGACCAGATCGAAGGCTTCGCCATCCGCTTAGAGCGCCTCCAGTCGAACATCGAGGCGCTCTCGCGCGAACTCGAGGTACACAACGACTACGCCACCCAGAAGTCGCTGAAGACGACCGTCCGCTACTTCGACGACGTGGCAGACCGCTTCGACGACAGCGCACAGGCGACCCGGATCGCCTTCGCCATCTCCGCGAGCGCCCGCGACGCCCTCGAGAGCGGCGTCGAGACCGACGAACAGTACCTCGAGTTCGTCGAAGCCATCGCGAAGAACGCACGCGAACTCGAGCCGCTGCTCGAGGGGCGCGTCACCGAGAGCGGCCACGACCAGTACACGGCGGCCGTCGACGCACTCGAGGAGGCGCTCGAGGCGGAGACCTCCGTCCTCCAGGTCGCCGTCTCCCTCGACGAACTCAGCGAGACCGCAGACCTCCTCGAGACCCGCTACGGCGTGGTCCCCGAGGACGAAGCCTGATACTCACTCGAGATTCTCGCCCTGGTAACTGCCGTCGTAGACCGTCTCGTGGTTCGCTTCCGTGAGCACCAGCTGGGCGATGCGCGCCCCGCGCTGGAGTTCGATGTCGTGGTGGACCTGCAACAGCCCCTCGCCGCGGCCCTCGTAGCCGGCGTCCCAGACGGCGGTGTTGAGCATACACGAGTTGCGCAGCAGCGACGAGCGCGGGTAGACGAAGCCGACGTGGCCCTCGGGAATCGCGATGCGCTCGCCGTAGCGGGCGACGTACGCCCCCGCCGGGAGGTAGTAGGTGTCGGGGACTTTCCGCTCGAGTTCCTCGAGCGGGCGGGCGACGCGCTCGCCGATCTCTTTGCCGTCGGTCCCGAGTCGCCCCGGCTCGAGCTGTTCGAAGATCACGTCGAGGGTGAGGTCGACGCCGTTGGGCTGGATCTGGTCGTCGGTCGTCGGCGAGACGTGCTCGGCGACGAACGTGCCGGATCGATACATAGCCGGGTGGACACAGAGGGACGCCATAGTCGTTCGGCTTCGACGTGGCGAGTCCGCAGGACGAACGAGCGAGTCGAGAACGGAATCTGACGGCCGGTGAGACCGTCAACCCGAGCTACGCGCGGGTTTTATCCGGATAGATGAGTAATAGTGAGGGTATGGGACAGACGGTCACCGAGAAGATTCTCGAGGAGCATCTCGTCGAGGGAACGCTCGAGACCGGCGAGGAGATCGGAATCGAGATCGATCAGGTGCTCACCCAGGACACGACGGGGACGATGGTCTGGCTGCAGTTCGAGGCGATGGGTCTCGACGAGGTCCAGACGGAGGTCGCCGCCCAGTACTGCGACCACCAGACCTACCAGTTCGATTTCAAGAACACGGACGACCACCGGTTCCTGCGGTCGGCGGCGGGCACCTTCGGGGCGCACTTCTCCCGGCCGGGCAACGGGATCTGTCACAACGTCCACCGCGAGAACTTCGCCGCGCCCGGCAAGACCTTGCTCGGTTCCGACAGCCACACGCCGACGCCGGGTGGTCTCGGCCAGCTCGCCATCGGCGCTGGCGGCATCGACGTCACCGTCGCGATGGGCGGGGCACCCTACTACATCCAGATGCCCGAAATCGTCGCGGTCAGACTCGAGGGCGAACTGCCCGCGTGGGCGACCGCCAAAGACGTCATCCTCGAGCTCCTGGGTCGCCTCTCGGTCAAAGGCGGCGTCGGCAAGATTCTCGAGTACACGGGTCCGGGCGTCGAGACGCTCACCGCCCCCGAGCGGATGACGATCACCAACATGGGGACCGAACTCGGCGCGACGAGTTCGATCTTCCCGACCGACGAGGAGACGCGCGACTACCTCGAGCGCGTCGGCCGCGAGGACGCCTACGTCGACCTGCAGCCCGATGACGATGCGACCTACGACGACGAGATCGTCGTCGACCTCTCGGATCTCGAGCCGTTGATCGCGACGCCGTCGATGCCGGACAACGTCGTCCCCGTCCGGGAGGTCGCCGGCGAGTCGGTCGATCAGGTCATCGTCGGCTCCTGTACCAACGGTGCCTACGAGGACATCCTCCCGGCGGCGAAGATGCTCGAGGGACGCGAGATCGCGAAGACGACCGAGATGATCGTCGCGCCGGGGTCGAAACAGGCGAGTGAACTCCTCGCGCGCGAGGGCTGGGTCGCCGAGATGATGGCCGCGGGCGTCAACTTCTCGGAGGCGACCTGCGGGGCCTGTATCGGGATCGGCCACGTTCCCGCCAGCGACTCGGTCTCGCTTCGCACCTTCAACCGCAACTTCGAGGGGCGCTCGGGCATCGAAGACGACAACGTCTACCTCTGCTCACCCGAGGTCGCCGCCGCCGCCGCGCTCGCCGGCGAGATCGTCGACCCGCGTGACCTGGCCGAGGAACTCGGCGATCTCGAGGATCCCGGCGTCGAACTCCCGGCGGTCTACGACGCCTCGAAAGCCGACCTCATCACCCCCGAGGAAGCCGTCGACGACGACCTCGTCAAGGGACCGAACATCGGTGACGTGCCGCTGAAAGAGCCACTCGAGAGCGACCTCTCGGGACCGGTCCTCCTGAAGATGGGCGACAACATCACCACCGACCACATCATCCCGGCGACCCAGGACATCCTGATGTACCGCTCGAACGTCCCCAAACTCTCGGAGTTCACCCTCTCTCGCGTCGACGACACCTTCGCCGAGCGCGCACTCGAGTCCGACGGCGGCTTCCTGCTGGCCGGCGAGAACTACGGGCAAGGGTCCTCACGCGAACACGCCGCGCTCTGTCCGATGTACCTCGGCGTCGAGGGCGTCCTCGCTCAGAGCTTCGCGCGCATCCACCGGGCGAACCTCTTCAACTTCGGCCTGCTGCCCCTCGAGATCGACGCCGAGACCTACGAGGCGATCGAGCAGGGTGACGACCTCGAGATCGTCGACGACGTCGCAGAGGCCGTCTCGAGTGGCGCAGAAGAGTTCACCGTCCGCGTCGGTGACGAGGAGTTCAGTGCGACGCTCCGGGCCTCCCAGCGCGAGCGCGACATTCTGGCGGCGGGTGGCAAACTCTCCTGGACGAGAGCGCAGGCGGAAGGGAGTGGCGCGGCCGCCGCCGACGACTGACCGGCCGATATCGCCCGCTCGCCTCCGCCCTCTCTGCAGACTGTTCGGACGATAGCCCCTGTGCTGACGGGTACGTGTGGTCGAATTCGTCGGCCAGTTTCCTCGTACGTCCGTTTTGAACGCACCGCCAGCTTGACCAGTCACAGCCAGATAGTACCTCCGGAACAGTTTTCCAGGTGACACGATAAGTGTGAGCATGAATCGGAGAGCATATCTTGGTGTCATCTCTCTCGGGTTAGTCGGAGTGGGTGCTGGTGGGAGCATCGTGTTTGGCAGTCCAACGACGCAGTCGAACCCTGACCAGCACATCGCCAGTCTCTCCTTCGAGCGAACGGAGCCGACGACGGTCGAGACCGGCCCAGCGGTCACTAACGAGAGAACGCGCGGCTACGAGCCGTCACTGACTGTCGACCGAGCCACCCGGTCACTTCGCGTCACCGGCCGACTCGTCCACGGCTCGAAGGACTGTACCCAGGTGCGACTCGCATCCACGGCATACGAAGCAGAGACCGCAACGTTTACCGCGACGATTTCGGAGGGGCGCACAATGCTCGGACGGATTACGCCCGGGTGTACCGACGCGGAGGGTGAAGACGGCTACCGGTTGACCGTCGAGTTCGACGACGCGCCTCCGAAGCACGTGACGGTGACCGAACGCGACCACCTCGGCGGCGAATTCGAGGGTGAGTGGACGATCGACGAGCAATAATCGGCGTGGCAGTGGGCGTTCTTGGGCCCTCCCGGGAGTGGGAGCCTGCTCAGGAAACTCTTCTCCGAATACCAGGTCCACTGGTTCGGATCCCACTACAACGACTGATCCACTGGCTTCAGCTCCCGCTACACAGACACGCGCGAGCGAATCCCGTGCTCACTCGTCGAAGCGCTCGAGCGAGAACGCGTCGATCTCGTAGTCGGTCTCACCCTCGAGTACGAGGTCTGTGAGGATCTCGGCGGCGACGGGCGCGTAGGCGAAGCGCCGGCCGGAGAAGCCGACGGCGACGGCGACGCGCCCCGCCGCGAGCGTGTCGACGACCGGCGTCCCGTCGGGCGTCGTCGCGGCGACGGAGGGCTCGAGTCGCATGGTCTCACCGGCGCCCTCGGGGAGGTGGTGCTCGGTGAACGAGCGGAGGATGCGCTCGTCTTCGGGCATCGGTTCGCGGTCGATCTCGTCGGGGTCGACGCGCTCGCGGCGGTGGCGGTGGCGGCCGACTTTGAAGCCGGGGACGGCGAACGTGGGCGCGCCGTCGTAGCGCTCGGCGCCGACGGTGAGCGAGAAGACGGGCAACTGCTCGGGTGTGAACGCCTCGGGAGTGTGCGGGTGAAACCAGGCGTCGAGGCGGCGTTCACAGACGAGGTGGTCGGCGAGGTCGTCGACGAAGTCCGGCGTCCAGGTCCCGGCGGTGAGCACCAGTCGGTCCGCACGGTACGTGTCGTGGTTGGTGTCGACGCGGACGCCGTCGTCGCTCGAGCGCCAGCCGGTGGCGCGCTCTCTGGCGTGGATCGTCGCACCCGCCTCGTGGGCGCGCTCGACGTGGGCGATCGTACACTGCTGGGGGGCGACGAGACCGCCCGCTGGCTGGGAGAGCGCCGCGTACTCGTCGCCGGGCAGGTCGAAGACCGGGTAGCGCTCCGCGAGGTCCGCGTGAGAGAGGTCCTCGTACTCGACCTCGAGGCGCTCACACGCCCGTCGGGTGCGCTCGAGCACCCGGCTTCCCTCGGGTGCGACGTCGAGCGCGCCGGTCTCGAGGAGGAGTGGGCGGCCGTGGTCGGTCTCGAGCGCCTGCCAGTGGTCGTGGGCGTCGCCCAGCAGGTCGACCGCGGCGTCGACCTCGTCGGTCGCCGGGCGGATCGCTCGCGCGTAGCCGTGTGATTCACCGTAGTCGTTCGGAACGTCGAAGCGCTCGAGGCCGAGGACGTCCGCGCCGCGCGTTGCGAGCGACGCGACCGTCGCACTCCCCACCCCACCGACGCCGACGACGATCACGTCGTATCGTCTCGAATTCATTACCACGCTGTACGGCAAGGTCATAAGAATACTTATTGATCGATCAGTTTCCCGGGCGACCCGTCGTACGGTGGGTAACGACCCCGCTCATTGGTCATTATTATGTATCGAATACCGATAGTAATTAGAGACGTGATTCAGAAATTGAACGATCGCTGACCGAACGAACGCTCGGTCACCCGGCGTCGGTGCAGGCAGGGACGGAAACGGCGACGGTGGTTACGGTCCCCACCCCGACGCCCGCTCGCGGAGGCGGCGCTGGTGGGCGCGCTCGGTGACGTGTTCGACCCCGTCGGCGAGCTCCGCACGGAGAGCTGCCTCGAACCCGGTGGCGTCGGTGTAGAAGCCGTCAGCGAACGCCTCGACGAGTTCGTAGGTCCAGCGGTCGTCGACCGCACCCGCCGGGAGCAGGTCGTCTCGCAACGCGTCGGCGTACGCCCCACGGCCCGCCTCGCGCAAGTACCCCTCGGCGGTGGCGAAGCGGTCCATGGCGTGCCCGACCTGGTGGTGAAACCGGAGGAAGTCGCCGTAGGCGCGGTGGACGTACTCGATGGCGAGCTGGCACTCGTGGAGTGCTGCGCGCTCCTCGTCGCTCAACTCGAGGTCGTCGGCTGGTTCGGCCATCCGGACCCGTACACCGACGAGTCACTTGAGCGTTGGCTGGCGTCGGGTCACGGCTCGTCCTCGGTGGGCGAGCCGCCACGGTCGGAGCCGTCACCGGCGAGCGTCGCCGAGAACCGGCGGGCGAAGGCGTCGACGGCGTCCCAGTCGGTGTACTCGTGGTCGCGCGAGGTATCGGTCTCGAGTCCCTTCCGGCCGGCGATGTAGCGCATGACGAAGCGCGTCAGCAGGCCGTAACGGCGGTACGCGAGCGCTCCGGCGACCGGTTCGGTCAGGTCGGGCGTCCAGCCGGTGTCGGCACAGAACTCGTCGATGTAGCGGCGGGTTTCGCGCTCGTCGGTCTCGGCCGCGCCCGCCGCCGTGAGGCTGACGGAGACGAACGCCGACGGCCGGTCGGACAACGCCCGGCGGTGGGTGCGCGCGAACTCGAGAACACCCCGCTGGTGGGCCTCCCGGTGGACCGAGGCGGCGACGACGACGCCGTCGTAGGCCGACAGCGACACCGAGTCCGGGGCGTGGTCGACGTGGACGAGCGCCACCTCGTGGCCGAGACCGGCGAGCGTGTCACCGATCCGTTCGGCGATGGCGGCGGTCTGGCCCTCGCTCGAGCCGTAGGCGACGAGGACGCGGCTCATCGGCGGCCACCTCCGGCGAAGAGGGGCGGTCGCCTCGAGCGGGCACGGGATACCAGTGGAGCCATGGTCGACGTTCGTCGCCAGTCCCCATCAAACGCGGGCGTCGACTCGTCCCCTCGGTCGCGCTGTGTTCCGGCGAGACCCACCGACGGTGTGCGGGTGCCGGTACCGACGGTCTCACTCGCCGACGGTGACGGTCTCGCCGAGGGCGGGCGCGCTCGCGTCGAAGCCGCGCGTTCTGAGGTCGGCAGCGAAGCCAGGGCAGTCGTCGCCGTGGACGCAGAGCAGCCGGGAGTCGCGGTAGGGCTCGAGGAAAGCGAGCAGGCCCTCGCGGTCGGCGTGGGCGGAGAAGTCGTAGCTCTCGACGGTCGCACTCACCGGGAGGACGCGGCCGTCGATCGGAACGCGGCCGGTGTCGAGCAGTTCCCGGCCGGGCGTGCCGGGAGCCTGGAAGCCGACCATCGCGATCTTGTTCGTCGGGTGGTCCCGGACCGCGGGCACGTAGGTCATCGCGGGACCGCCGTGGAGCATCCCGCTGGTCGTCACGATCACCGTGTTCCCGGCGGCGATGCGCTCGCGCTGGCCGTCGCGGCCGTCGACGAAGCGGGCGTGACCCGCCGCCCGCCGCACCAGCGCCGGATCGCGCAAGAACGCGCGGTTTCGCGGCCGGAGGAACAGGTCGGTGACCCGCGCCCCCATCCCGTCGACGTAACACTCGAGGTCGTACTCGGCGCAGAGACACATCGCCTCCTGGGTCCGGCCGATGGCGAAGGCGGGGACGACGACGGTTCCACCCTCCCAGATCGTCTGGCGCAGGCTCTCGGCGAACGCCCGCTCGAGTTCCGCGCGCGGCGGCCGGGTGGTGTCGGCGTAGGTGCTCTCACAGACCACGACGTCGGCGTCCGGGCGCGCGCTCGTCCCCGCGAGTAGCTGCTGGTCTTCGGTGTGGAAGTCGCCGGTGTAGAGCAGGCGCGTCTCGCCGTCGCTGACGAGGACGTGGGCGCTCCCGGGGACGTGGCCGGCGTCGAAGAACGTGACCTCGTAGCCCGCCGCCTCGAACGGCTGGCCGTAGCCGTGGGTGCGCGAGACCTGCGTCATGCGGGCGAGTTCGGCCTCCGTGAACGGGCAGTTGTAGCTGCCGCCGTGGAGCGAGAGGGTGTCTCGAGCGAGCGTCATCGCGAGGTCGGCGGTCGGCTGGGTCCAGTGGATGGGCGGGCGGGCGTCGCCCGAGAGCAGCGACGGGAGCGAGCCGACGTGGTCGAGGTGGCCGTGGGAGACGACGACGGCGTCGGGGTCGGCCGAGCCGACCGGAAACTGGGGCGGGTTACCCGAGTCCATCCCGAAGTCGAGTAAGAGCGAGTCGTCGACCAGGAGCGCGCTGCGGCCGATTTCGCGCGCGCCGCCGAGGAACTCGAGGTTCACCGTGTGATCCCCCGACTGGAGACCGTCGGCGCACTCGAGCGGGGGCGGAAACGGGTGCAGAGACGGCGCTCACGCGCCATCGTCGGCCACCGTGAGTGTCCGTGCGTAGACGTCTGTGAGACAGACGAGGACGATCGCGAGGGGGACGGCGACGTCGACGTAGGCGACCGAGTCGAACTGGAGGGCGCTGACGACGAACGGGTTTCCGGGGTCGAACGCCCCCGAGAGCGAGCGCGCGCTGAGGAAGACGAGTGCGAGGAGGTAGGTGAGAAACCAGAGGGTCCCGCGCCGGAACGCACCGAGGTACCAGTGGCCGAGACCGGCGGCGAGTAAGGTGAGCAGGTAGGCGGGCCAGACCGGGCGGTTCCTGGACATGGGTCAGTGGTGAGGCTCCGAGGCGCTCGAGAGTGCATCCGTCGCCCGCTCGAGCGCCAGCGCGGCGTCGGTGTCGGGCAGAACGCCGAGGGCGTGGCGTGCCCGCTCGAGGTGGGTTGTGGTGCTGTACCCGCCGGGGGTCGGTCCCTCGAGCGAGGCGTCGCCGTCGGTGAGTGCGCGCTCGAGGGCGCGGGCCGGTTCGGGTTCGTCCCACTCGAGGCGCTCGAGGGCGGCGAGCAGGGACTCGCCGTAGGTGCGCATCGCGTCGACGGCGTCCCGGGGCGCGCCGGCGACGAGACAGCCGAGCGCACAGCCGGTACCCGCGAGGATGGCGGTTGGGTGTCGGGCCGTCTCGGGACCGTCTCCGGCGTCGCCGGTCTCGAAGAACGACCGAGAGAGCGCCGCCGACCCGGCGGTGAGTTCGCGGTAGGCGTCGGTGTGGCGCTCCGGCGGGAGGTCGAGCGTCGCCAGGTGGGAGTGTGCGGAGGCGTGGAGGTGGTCGCTCGCGAGGAGGGCGAGGTCGCGTTCGCGAGCGCTCGTCCGCGCGCCCGACTCGAGGATGTCGCGGCGCAGGCGGAGGTAGCCGCCGAGGGTCGCGACCGAGACGCTCACCTCGAGTAGCGTCTCGAGGGAGAGAGCGCGTCCGGGGGCGACGTCGGCACTCAGACGGGTGAGTGCGAGCGAGAGCGAGAGCGTCGGCGTGTCGGGGTCGACGGCGTCGGCGACGCACCGTTCGACCGCCGGCGAGAGGGTTCGTTCCCGGAGCCAGGCGTCGACGTGCGAGCGGAGCGCGTCGTCGAAGCGCTCCTCAGCCATCGCACTCACCGTCGTCTTCGTCCGTCGGTTCGCCCCCGGTGGGGAACTCGACGCCGTCGGCGAGAATCCCCGCGATGATCATCGTCGTGACGCCGTCTCGGACGTCCTCGAGGTACGCGTCGCGTTCGAGGGTGAGCTGGCGCACCCGCGCGCCGTCGAAGGCGGCGATCAGCAGCGAGGCGGTCCGTGAGGCGTCGTGGTCGCGAAAGTCGCCGCTGGCCTGGCCGTCTTCGAGGATCGACTCGAGCGTCTCACGCAGGCGCGCGTCGGTCCGTCGAAGCTGCTCGCGGTAGCGCTCGTTGTACGGTGCCTGCGCGCGGAGTTCGAGCAACGCCGTGTGAAAGGAGACCCGTTCGGTGTCGTCGGGACCGTAGAGGAACCAGTCGACGAAGCGCTCGAGGCGCTCGAGTGGCGGGAGATCGGCGGTCTCCTCGGTCCGTTCGTCGAACCGTTCGATCAGGTAGTCGATGAAGTCGACGATGAGGTCCTCGAGCGAGTCGTAGTGGTAGAACAGCCGGGACTTGCTCTTGTCCGTCCGGTCTGCGATGGCCTGGGCGGTGAGGTCGGTGTAGCCACAGGCACACAGCGCTTCGTAGGTGGCGGTCATCATCGACTCGCGAACGGTCGGTTCGGTCACTACCTGACTCTGTAGTCAGAAACGGTTTATTCATTTCGGATCCGTCGGCACGGATGGTCGAACCCGGCCGCCTCGTCACCGGCGGTAGCGCTGGATGCCAAACTGGGCGTAGCCGGTGTAGGCGACCTCGAGCGCGCCCATCCACCAGTTCCACCGGTCGGCGAGCGTCCCGTGGGGCGCGTCGGTGAGTTCCTCGAGGACGACCTCGTTGGTCAGCGGGACGCCGACGTCCGCCTCGTACAGCCCCGAATCGGCGAGGTCGACCGCCTGCCGGACGACGACGCGGGACTCGCCGACGGTGGCAGCGAACTCGCGGCGCAAGGCGAGTTCGAGCGGGCCGGGTTCGAGTGACACGCGAAGACGTGGGCGCCGAGTACACTTCAGTGTTCGAGCCTCCGCCGGCAACGGCCGCGAGCGTTCGGATTCGATGTTCTTTTGAGCGCTGGCCGTTTTGCGTCCGACATGGCAAGTTTCACTGTCGTCGTCGGCGAACCCGAGTCGGGTGCGTCGTACCAGCTCGAGGCGGAAGCGCAGGACGCGAACCGGTTCCTCGGGAAATCGATCGGCGACGAAGTCGATGGGAGTGCCGTCGGACTCGACGGCTACACGCTCGAGATCACCGGTGGCTCCGACGAGGCGGGCCGGCCGCTGAACGAGACGGTCGCCGGACCGAACATCACGGAAGTGCTGATGGACGAGCGCCAGACCGGCTACAAGCCCGAGCGAGACGGCGAGCGACGACGGATCACCGTCCGTGGCCGAGAGGTCAGCGACGCCGTTGCACAGGTCAACACCGCCATCGTCGGGCGCGGTGACACCTCCGTCGAGGAGCTCCTCGGGCTCGAGTCCGAGGAGGACGACGAGTAACCCCCCTTCATGGCTGATCGTATCTCGAGTGACCACCCGTCGGTACACACCGTGCGGGCGACGCTCGCGGGGACAGCGACGGGAGTTCGCCTCGACGTGCCCGAAGACGAGTGTGAGTCGTTCCCGCTCGAGGAGGTCGTCAGAACCGTCCTCGACGGCGAGGAGCGCTTCGCGCTGGTGGCACGTCCACTCGCCGGTGGTGAAGACGAACGGGTGATCGACGGCGTCTACGACGCGCCACGGATGGCTCGCGACCCGCGTGAGGGTGTCGACCGCCTCGCCTCTTGGGCGAGCGACCACGGCGTCGGTGACGGTTCGTCGGTCCTCGTCGACGTCGTCGAGCCAGGGTTTCTCTACGGACTCCGCGCGCCGGGCGAGACGGCCTACTACGACGCCCGCGAACCACCGAAGCAGTCGCTCGCCGACATCGCGAAGGGACTCGAAGAGAGCGACGAGTAGCGGCCGCTCGGGAGCGGAGACGAGTGACGAGTGAGCGGGGACAGCCGTGATCAGGGCGCAGGCTCGAGCCTGGGGAGGAACGCGTATAGGAGGAGACCGAACGCGAGGTGCTGGAGCATCGTCTGTTCGATGGTCGCTCTGACGAACGCCGTGTCGGCGATGGAGTACTCTTTGGTTCTGACCTTCGCGTGCATCGAGAGGACGTCTTCCTCCTCGAGTTTGTGCAGGCCCGGGTAGACCGTACCGGGGCTGAGCTGGGCGTCGAAGAGGTGTGTCAGATCAGAGAGTATTTCCTTGCCGTGGGTCTCGCCGTGGAGGGCGATTAACATCAGCAGGATTTCCTCTAAGTTCTCTTTGATGATTGCCTCGTCGAACTGGATGTCGTCGACTGGCAGCGAGTCGTTGACCTGGGCCATCAGTTCGTCGAGTTCGTGTTCGATGGGGCGACCCTCGTCCTCGAACGTCGCGGTCAAGAGGTCGTACGATTCCGACCGTGTGGATGCGGTCGACGCTTTCGACAACTCGTCGAAAACCGATTCTGTGTGTTGTTTTTCCTCACGCATTATCCGATCACCATGGGGCACTCGTGGTCGAGAACGTGTCCTCGAGCCCGGCGACACGCACATGTCGCCCAGCCATCACGGAACGATCACTCAATCACGAATTAACAGGGTTAATGAACCCGCACCTAATAAGTAACAGGGAACTGACCAACCCGAATGACGGTAAATAAAACACTCGTGCCAGACAGAATAACACGAGAAGCAGACATTAGTGTTCGTCTACGGGTCGAACAGGTGAGAAAAGGCCAGAGATTGCACCTCATGCCTGTATTTTGCAACGTTCAGGTTAAAATAAGGCAGGCAGAGATAAGAGTGATAAACGTTTTGGCCACGTTCCGGATGAACGGTCAGTGAGTCTGAGACGCACTGTCACGAATAATACTCACCATCTCGCTGGGCCGGTCGTCTTCGTCGTCATCGTCGAGTTGGCGTTCGACACGGCGCTCTGCCATCCGAGCGATCATCACGTGCTCTTCGAGGTCGTCGTCTCTGATCTTGGCGATGTACTGGAGGCTCTGGGCGTGGGCACCGAACAGCGTGCCGCTGAGCGACTCGAGCGGGTACTCGAGGGTGGTCGGTTCGTCGTAGCGTTTGTTGTGGACCTCACGCAGGGAGAGTCCACGGAGGTACGAGACCATCTGTTTCCGTACGAGCGGGCTGATCCAGTTCAGATCCTCGTAGTAGCGCAGGCAGTTGAGCGCGCCAGTCGTCCCGAAGGTCTCGCCGAGAAAACGCGCCCACTGGATCGTCGCGTCGGTTCGTCCGGCCGATTGCTCGAGTGAGTCGAGGTAGGGTTTCTCCATTGGCATAGTAGAACACGCGGTCTAGGGATGAGAAGCGTGCCAGAGTGCTTTAATACTCGTGTCATTTCGAGTCGTGAGTCGGGCGGCGAGTCGTCTCAGACGCTGACCAGCGAGGAGACGACGTACTGGGTGGAGACGGCGATCAACGCGCCCATCCACACCATCAGGACGAAGTGGACGAGCGCGGCGACGAGGTGGCCACGGTCTGAAATCTTGATGATGAGCGCCGAGAACATCGCGTTGAGCAGGATGGTGATGATCAGCAGGTACTCGATCGCGACGATGTTGTAGCCTGCGGTGCTCAATAGATCGCCGACGACCTGCTGGTCTAGGTCCATCTCGTCTGTGACGTCCATCATGACCTCGACGATCTCGAGACCGACGAAAAAGGAGAAGACGCTCGCGGCGGTGATGCCGTAGAGGACGCCGGTGAGCGTCGTCGTCGCCTGCACCCGCTTCTCGCGTACTTTCAGCACCTCGTTCTGGTTCTTACTGATGACCTGCCCGAGCAGGCGCGGGTCGCCACCCATCTGGCGGCCGATGACGTACATATCGCCGAACTTCTGGATGAGGTAGGAGCCGGTCTCGGCGGCGAACAGGCGCCAGGAGCGAACGTCGTCGATCCGCATGTTCAGCCGTTTGTACAGCGCGTCGACGTTCTCCGTCAGCGACCCGAAGTCCTTCTTTCGCAGACTCGAGAGGACGGTCCCGGTCGACACCTGCTTGACGCTCTCGACCGCACCGAGGGCGCGAATAAAGCTCGGGAACTCGCTGTCGCGGTCTCTGACCTTGTTCTCCTCGGTCCGCATCTTCCAGCCCGGATACAGAAGCGGTGTGACCGGAATCGCCGCCAGCACCGCCAGCGGAATCCGATCCGGGGCGAGCGGCGTGAAGCCGAGGAGGACGACGAGGACGGCGACACCGAGGAGGACGCTCGAGCCGAAGCCGAGAGCGAGTGCGCGCGGGATGCGCGTGAGCGGGCCCTCACCGGCGGTCTCCTGGATGTACCAGATGGGGTCGTACGGGGCGACGACGTGGACGGCGTAGATGAAGATGACCTGGACGAACGCGAACATGACGATGGTGCCGCCGATGAGCAGCGTCGGGTTGATGCCGATGATGATGGGGATGACGATGGCGAAGACGAGGATGAACGCCGTCGAGAGCATCATCGACATGTAGAGTTCTTTCATCACGTCGAGTTTCGCGAGGTCGGCCTCGTAGCGCGTGGTGAACTGCTGGATGATGCTGTCCTGTTCGTCCATCAGGAACTCGCTGATCTGCTGGCCGCCGCCGACGGTGTACGCCAGCCGTTCGAGGAAGTCGGTCAGGAGTGGACTGGTCGACTGTTTGGCTCGCATCCGGCAGGCGTCGTCTAAGCTCACGTTCCAGGTGTCGACGAGACCGACGAGGTGGCCCATCTCCTCGGCGAGCGCCTCGTACTCGTCTTCCTCGGCGAGCGTCCGAAAGATCTCGACGCGGTTGATGTTCGTCATCGAGAGGACGGTGATGTGGGTCAGAAAGAGGTGAAAGCGCTGGCGGATCTGCTTGCGCTTTCTGTCCTGTGCGGACTTCGGGTAGATGACGGCGACGAAGACGGCGAACAGGCCGAGTAAGACGAGCGGCGCAGCGATCGACAGCGCCAACCCGAAGTAGACGGTCGCCGCGACGGAGAGGACGAAGAAGACGAACGAGGGGATGACGGCGATCAGGAGATACTGCGAGATCGGCATCTCCATCGTCTCGTAGGCGGCGTTGAGCGAGGCGAGCGCCGACCGGGGGCTCACGTCGGGTTGGGTTTCTGTCGACATCGTTAGGCGAACTGGTTGAGACCCCGGACCTGGATCGGCAGCCCCTGGAGACCGTCACGCTGGAAGTCGGCGATCGCCTTGTTCACCTCGTGGTAGCCCAGGATGTCGGCGTCGATCAGCTGTCGGATAATCTCGGCGCGCTTGTCGAGTTCGTCGTAGATTCCGCGGGTGTCCTGGTAGCCGAGTAAGGTCGCGATCTGTTCTTCGAGCACGTAGGAGTTGTTCCGGCCGGTGAAGACCGTCTCGTCGTCACGCGGATCCCAGCGGAACGCCTCGCGAGTGACGACCCCGCCCTCGTAGTCGGAGTAGCCTTCGATCTCCTGGACACTCGTCACGCGTCGGAGGATCTTATCACCCTGTTTGACACGGTTCTGGAAGAGCGCCACGTCACAGTTGTCCATGAACGTCTCGGGGACGTTGATCGGGTTCCCCGTGAATCGCTGGATCATACTGACGATGTTGCTCGCGTGGAAGGTGAGGATCACCGGGTGACCCGTCTGGGCGGCCTGGAACGCCATCTGCCCCTCCGCCCCACGAACCTCACCGACGATGATGTAGTCGGGACGCGAACGCAACGCGGCCGCGACCAGGTCGAACATGTCCACGTCGGCGTCGCCGTCGGCCGAGCCCTCACGCGTCAACAGCTGCTGCCAGGTGTTGTGCGGGGGCAACACCTCGGCGGTGTCCTCTGCGGTGTAGATCTTCGAATCCTGCGGGATAAACGAGAGCATCGCGTTCAGCGTCGTCGTCTTCCCGGACGCCGTCTCCCCGACGACGAACACCGTCTGCTCGTTCTCGAGACAGAGCCAGAGATAGGCCGCGAGTTCCGGGGAGAGCGTCCCCCAGTTGGTGATCTGGAAGATCGAGAGCGGAATCTCCTCGCCCTGACGGATCGTCAGCGAGGGTCCCTGAATCGAGACGTCGTCGGAGTAGATGATGTTGATACGCGAGCCATCCGGCAGCGTCGCGTCGATGATCGGATCGGAGTCGCTGATCGGGTGGTTCATCCGCTCACCCATGTTTCGCAGCCACTGTTCGAACTCCTCGGGCGAGCCGAAGTCGACCGTCGCCTCGACCATCCCGTAGGTGCCGTGGTCGATGTAACACTGGTGGGGCCCGA
Source organism: Natronobiforma cellulositropha (assembly GCF_025629245.1). Taxonomy (GTDB): domain Archaea; phylum Halobacteriota; class Halobacteria; order Halobacteriales; family Natrialbaceae; genus Natronobiforma; species Natronobiforma cellulositropha. Next base: position 57,907 of record NZ_JANZXN010000009.1, on the reverse strand, counting down.
TCACGTGAATGTCCTCGTTCGCCGTGTCGGTCATCACCGGCTCGAGCGGTCCGAGACCGACGATGTCGCGCTGTAGCTGGTAGCGCAGCCGGTTGAACCGGTCCGGCGTCACCGAGATCTTCCCGCCGCCGAGTGAGCGTACCCGGCCGATCGACTGGCCCGCGATGCCGCCGGTGACCTCGACGACCTCCTCGAGCAGCGCGTCCAGGTGCGCTTCGAACTCGCCCTCGTCGCTGGGTGCCGGACGGGTGACGCTCAGGTCGAGGATGCGCTGGCGGATCTGGTTGTAGAGCGATTTGTCCTCGTCCTCGAGCACCGGTTCGACGCAGTAGTAGGTGGTGTCGATACCGACGTCACCGTAGACGTGACAGAAGATCGGTTCCTCCGCCTCGTAGATGACGTTCGGGCGGTGGGACTCCCACTCGCCGGAGGGTTCGTCGATCAGCGTCGGATACTCCGAGTACTCGGCGTAGAACTCCGTCAAGTGCTCGCGGAGGTGTGGATACTCGCGGGCGAGACCGTCGAGTTCGTTCGAGAGTCGGGAGGTGCCAAAGTCCGCCATCTCAGGCCACCGTTCTGCTCACGATCGAGAGGCCACGCCCCTGCTGGACGTTGAAGCTGATCGAGTCGTCGACCGGCTCTTTCATGTTCTGGAACCGCCGGACGCGGATCGTCCGTCTGATCTCCTGGCCGACCGTGTTCGTGTCGATCTGGAAGTAGACGTCGGCGACGTTACGCAGCGGGCGCAGGGCGTCCTCGTCGACGCTCGTCGGGTCGACCGTCATCACGACCGTCTTGTTCTGGGCGGTCACCCGGCGCAGGAACGAGACGAGGCGCTGGATGACGTGGTCTTCCTCGCCCGAATCGCTCACCGCCTCGAAGCGCGGATCGTTCCTGAGCAAGCCGCTCAGGCTATCGACGTAGATCACGTCCGCCCGCCAGAGCGTCTGCGCCCCGACGAACCGCGAGAGCAGCTCGCGTTTTCGCCCCTCGTCGTGGGTGTCGATGTTCGCGTACAGAAACAGCATCTGCTCACCCAGCAGGTGGTCGACGACGTCGTAGGAGAGCGAGTGCATCTGCTGGACGAACTCCCAGGACTCGAGCTCCGTCGAGATGTAGGTGACGTAGGTCCCCTCGGCGGCCATGCCGTAGGAGAAGCGCTGACAGATGACGCTCTTTCCCGCGCCGTCTTCGCCCTCGACGAGGACGAGGCTTCCCTCGGGAAGCCCGCCCCCGATGGCGTTGTCCACGCGATCACTGTCGGTCAGCCCGATTGAGTAGTGGTCCGTCATGGTGTGTAGAATTCGAACGCCTCGCTGTCGCCGTCGACGCCGACGACGATCCGGTGTTCACCCGCCTCGAGTTCCGTCGCGATCTCGAGCTGGGCGACCGTCCCCGAGCGCCAGGAACCGCCCTCGAGCACCGAGAGGTCGAGGTCGCTACGCGGAATGTACTGGCCGTCGACCAGGACGTCGAGGCGGGCCGTGTCGTTCTCGAGCGTCCGGTCGCCCGTGTTTTTCACGTAGAGCGTGACGGTCCCGTTGCCGTCGTAGACGGTCCCGCTCCCGGCGTCGCTGATGATCTCGATATCCGTGTCGATCTGATCTCTGACGTCGGTGCTGTAGGTGTCGACCGAGTTACTGATCTGGTTGACGTTGGTGACCAGCGTCCCCGCGACACCCGCGGCGATCAGCATCGCCGCGATGAACAGGATCAGACTCGAGATGGAATCGGCGGCCATCCTAGCTCACCTCCACGTCGGTTATCGTCGCGGCGACGCCGTGTTGCGTGACGACTTTCGCCCGCTCGGGGTCGGCGTTCGGCTCGAGCTGGACCGTCATCGAGAGCGTCTCGCCGGACTGCCACAGCGTCCGCGTCGCGTCGCCACTCACGGCGGTCTCGTAGCCCGTCCGGTAGACGCCGTCGATCAGCAGGTCGGTCTCGGGTACCGAGAGCGTCGTCGACCCCGTATTCGTGACGTCGAGCGTGAGCGTCTCGGCGTCCGCATCGTAGACGGCCGCGTCGACCGCTATCGCCGTGTTCCTGACGTCGAGCGCACGCTGGTCGCGGTCGTCGATCGCCGTCGCACGCCGGTCGTGGGCCGCCTCGAGCGTCGGGTAGGCGATACCGACGGCTAGCAGCAAGCCGATGAAGAGGATCGCCGCTGCACCACTCGTACTGAATCCCATCCCTGATCACCTCGGTCTCTCTCTCACGGTCACCCTCACACACTGGCTCACGACTCGACTTCCTGTCTGGTCGCGTGAATCTCGTTCAACTTCATGATGTACGTGTAACTCTCGGCGTGATCTTCGGCGGTCAGCTCCTCGGGCGTCGTCGTCGGATCGACGTGAATGTCGAGGTCCGGACCGCTCAGGACGGACTCTAAGTGCGTGCGCACCTCGGGGTCGATCCAGCCGATCTCGTCGTAGTAGGAGATCGCCCGCAACGTCGCCGCCGGCCCGGCCGTCGCGACGAGTTCCGTGAGCCACTCGAAGACGATCACGTCACTCGCGTACGTACCCGAGAGACGGTGTAAGGTGACGTCGCCGTCGTCTTCGTCTGCGTCGTCTTCGGTCTCGATACGCTCGGTCGCCTGTACCTCCACGTGCGTGTCATCCTCGTCGAACTCGACGGTGTCGCCGTCGGCCGCATCGGCGTCCTCGGCCGCGTCCTCGATCGCACCCTTCAGATCGGCGAACGACACCGTCTCAGCCGCGTCGTCGGTCTCGAGACCGAAGCCCTCGCCCTCGTCGTTCTCCCCGAAGATGCCGAAGCCGTTCTCGGTCTCGCCGTCGCCGGTGAACGGGTTGACGTCGTCGGTCAGCCGGTCGTAGACGCCGAGCAGCTGTCGGATCGTGTCGTCGACGTCTTCGATCTTCTCGGAGACGTGCTGCTGGGAGTCCTGGATCGAACCGAGCTGTGCACCGTTGTTCTCGAGTTCGTCCTCGAGCGACTCGATACGGTAGTACAGGTCGTCGACGACCTCGTCGTCGTCGAGATCCTCCGGGTCGGGACGTTCTTCGCGTTCGAAACTCGGCTGGGTCGGCTCGGCAGACGCCCCGCCGCCAGCCGCCCCGTCGACACCCTCGGCTCCGGGAGCCGCGACGCCAGCAGCCTCGACGCCGGCGGCTCCAGCCTGCGCTGGCCCTGCCTCCTGACGAGCACGCTCGCGGTCACGGCCGCGGCGGCCGCCGGTGTTGCTCAGGAAGCGCTCGAGGAGTTCACGGATGTTGTCGAGTCCGAGGTTCATTCGCGGTCACGACCCGCTGGTTCGTCGGACGCCGGAGGGCGAGGCGTCCCGGTCTTCGTCTGTACGTCGCACGATCATCTACCCTCCCAATACCCAGACAGGCGGTATAGCTGTACGCTCGAGTTCGGCGGCCGATTCGGACGGCGTATCGAGCCGTGAGTCGAGTGTCGAAACGCCGGCTGAAATGATGCGGACGTTGATAGTACGACTGGACAATGGGTCTGTCGGGGTGCATCCCCAGAATCTGTGATGCTACCGGCTCGCCACCCGACGCTCGATGGGAACACCGCACGCACTGTCGCTACCGTCCCGGGGACCGGCCCTCGGGGGCGCGACGGCGTGCGCCCATCCGCGGTGTGTCGGAGAGACGCGGCGTCTCGAGTCGCTCGAGAGCGGCACTGGCGAACGGGAGCACGCAGGGTGTACGCACAATGTTCGAGAAAATAACAGACGAAGAGGAACGTGGTCAGGTCGGTATCGGTACCCTGATCATCTTCATCGCAATGATCCTCGTCGCGGCGGTCGCGGCGGGCGTACTGATCAACACAGCAGGGCTGTTACAGACCCAGGCGACCAACACCGGATCCGACACGCAACAGGCTGTCGCGAACCAGATCGAAGTCGTCCACGCGGTCGGTAACGTGACGCCAGAGAACGGTGACCGCTACGTGGACGTGCTGAACCTGACGGTGAAGAAGTCCGCAGGATCTGAGGAGATCGACCTCTCCTCGATGACGATCCAGTACACGAGTGACCATCAAGATACGACACTCGTCCACGGTGACGACGCAGACGCATCGAACTTCACCACCGAAAAGGTCGCTGGTGAGGACCGAAACGAGGACGACACCTCGCTGATCTACACTGAAGAGCGCGTGAAACTCACGCTCGACGTCAGTCAGATCGAAGACAACGGGAACGGTCTCGAGGCAGGCTCGTCCGTGACGGTCCTGCTCGTCGACCAGTCCGGTGCGCAGTTCACCTACGGTGTGAGCGTGCCGAACACCTTCGGTGACCGCTCGGTCGTCCTGGTCTAATCGGCCAGCAACGATCTGAACCGCCTCACATAACCACCGTGATATGAGTTCCGAACCGGTCAACACCGACGAAGATGGTGTCCTCAGCCCCGACGAGTTGCGCCTCGACGACGAGCGTGTCGACCGTCTGGGCGAGAACCGCTACGTCATCCGACCGGACCGTTCGGAGACAGACACGCTCGAGGGCACGCCCGACCGCGGGCACTCGAGTCTCGACGACGGATTCACGACGGCCATCGCTGCTGTCGGGGATGTACCTGCGACGGACGAATCGTCCGCAGCGATCGGTGCGTCCGAACCCGACGTCGGCGGCGAGCGCTCACACGCGGGAGCGGCCCCGCGACACGCGGGCGCAGTCGCACTCGAGTCTGTTCCCGACCCGCACGGTATCGACGTAACGCTGAAGACCGACGGCGAACTCGCACACCTCACCGTGACGTCTCACGACGTCCGCGAGGTGTTCGTCGAACTACTGAGCTGGTACGCGAACCAGCTCGACGACGACCTCACGCCCGCACAGGCGCTCGAGGTCATGCTGGCGACGTGCGACCTCGACGCTCCACGATAGCGTCGCGCCGTCGCCCGCTCTTTTGCGGTCACAACGTGCGAGCCGACCGGCCGCACGGACGACGACAGAACACCCGTGACTGGCCAGACGGCGGCGACCGCTCGAGCGAGCTAGCCGCGCAACGCCCGCGCCTCCTCCTGGGTGAGATAACAGCCACAGGAGGCGACGATGGTGTACGGACCCGTCGCGGTCACCCCCACGACGACACTCTCACAGTGCGGACAGCGCGGCGGGTTCCACCCCTCGCCACCCCACCGGCCGTACTCCTCGCTCATCGGCACCTCCCCGTGTGGGGCACTCGAGTACGAGCGTTGGCACTCCGAAAACGGGCGTTTCGCGGGCTGTACAGCGTGTATGCGCACCTTTTAAGGTTGCGTAGTTGGTACTGAGTCATGGCTGCTTAACCCTCGCGGGTTGGAAGCCACGCCTCGGGTGGTGTGACACCCGGGGCACGTTCTGAGCGTGCCCCAACCAGTGTCTGGCGGGCGCAGCTTCCAGACGAGAGTTTCACGGAGAGATACATATAATTTCTGGAAATGGATGTCGGTGATGAGCGGCGTCGCTGGACTCGAGTCAAGGAGTGTGCCCGCTCGAGTGTCCGAATACTAACACCTAATAGGATCGAACAGTAACGGTCTGACAATTACCAATGCAGCAACAGCCGAGGTGGGATGGATGAGTTACGACCGGGACCGACGGGACCGGTCGAACGACGACAGCGAGCGAAACGAACGAACACGGCGCGCTCGAGTGCAGGCCCAGGCCGCGCGCGGAGCGCGCCCCCACCACCATCTCTCGAGCGTGCGACAGCCCTCACCCGAGCACGCGGCCATCCTCGATCAGATGATCCTGAGGCGTGGTCTCGCGGACGTCCAGGAGTTGGGCGAACGGGGTGAACTCCCGCGCGGCTGTAACACGCCGACAGGCGAACAGGTCCGTGATGCTCGAGTGCGTAGCTCCTGGAAAGCGGGTGTCGAACTCGATACGCCGAGTGCGATGCGTTCGGTCCAGGCGCAGGCGGAGAGTGATCTGGTAGGTGAGACAGCCACACCAGAGGTGGTGCGGCGGGTGATCTCCCAACCAGGAAAGCCGCTCGAGGGAGCCGTCCGCGAGGAGATGGAAGCGCGGATGGGGGACTCGTTTTCTGACGTACAGCTGCACACGGGGCCGGAGGCTGCGAAAGCAGCGAGTGCGCTCGAGGCACGGGCGTTCACGACCGGCAATCACGTGGTGTTCAACCGCGGGGAGTACGACCCGGAGAGCGCGGAGGGGAAATATCTGCTCGCGCACGAGTTAGCTCACGTCCGCCAGCAGACCGGTGGCCAGGTCAGTATGCTTCCGCAGGAAGGGAGTTCGCTCGTGATCGATCCCGATCCGGCGCTCGAGCACGAGGCCGACGAAGTGGCCAAACGAGCGCTCGAGGGTGAGGCGGCTGACCCGGTAGTCGCCCACCGCTTGGGGATGGATGTGGCCATCCAGCGCACCTCAGATATTGGCCGACGTGAGTTCGTGTTTGGTGGGGGTATCACCGATGCAGACGAGGAGGACATTCCCGAGGTGAGCGTCTCGTCGGTCCTGAAAGCAGGTGTCATGCAGTTCGCACAGCAACGCATTCCCGGCATCGCCGAGGCAAACGCCATGTCTGAAGAGTTACACAGTCAACTCGGCGGTACCAGGCAACTGATCAACGACCTCGATGAACACCCGCCACCACCCTCCTGGACCGACGCTATCGCCGGAGCAGTCCTCGACCGACTCGAGCTTGGTGGAGCTGAGACTGGAACAGGCAGTTCACAGGCTAGTGAGCTTGGCAGGTGAGTATTATGGATGGTAATATCACTGGTGAAAATGACGAACGGGTTGGACTCTACGTCGATGATAACAACGAGGTGGAACATTGGATAGAAATAGAGTTTGGCGGAGAAATTATGTACCATGATCAGTCTGGTTACTCAGACGATCCGGCCAAGCGTACCGACGAGGAAAACGAACACGTTGAGCAGGCCCGCCGGTTCGCTCGCTACCACGTCTACCGCGAACGCGGCTACGACACACTCCCAGCACTCGAGCATCCCGACAACCTGACGGCGGCGGCGCTGGTCGTCGGGCAACTCTCGCTCGAGCGCATCGAGGCGTACTTCGGGGATTACTACCAGCAGTTGCGCAGCCACGGTGGCCACACAGCGCCAGCGGTCGAGATTCCGGCGGCAGTCGAGGAACGCGATTACCTCTTCTATCAGAAGGATCTCTACCTCGGAACGGCACTCGAAGAGTTCGAGCAGTTCGAGTGGCGCGATGGTGTCTTCCAGCCAGTTACCGACTCTGTGACCGACGTGGACCCCGCGAGCGTCGCCGACCGGGCGGTAGTGGCCGTCTCTGGCGTCCACATCCGCTGGCTCGACTGGAGTGCAACCGAACACGTCGTCAGACACGACGAACCAGCACTCGAGCGCGATCCGACGGTCCGGTTCGAGTGTCGGCCGTTCGTTCCCGACTCGCTCGACTCGTTCCGGGATGCGCTGGTACACAACCTGGCGTGCCAGGCACGTGACTGTTACATTGGGATGGGTATTGCGCCACCGGAAGAGATGCGCGTCCAGGGTTTCGGAACGTACGAGTACTACATCCGCTATCAGAAACTCGATTCGATGTACCAGCCGTATCACCAGCGCAACGCCACCATCACCGACTGGCAAGAAGCCACCACACCCAACGGGCACTTCCCCCTCGAATGACCAGAGCCGTGATCGGAGGACAGCACGGAACGCCGCTCGAGGGAGCTGTCCGAGACGAGATGGAAGCGCGGATGGGCGACTCCTTCAGTGATGTGCAGCTTCACACTGGGCCGGAGGCTGCGAAGGCCGCGAGTGCGCTCGAGGCGCGGGCGTTCACCACCGGCAACCACGTGGTGTTCAACCGCGGCGAGTACGACCCAGAGAGTGCGGAGGGGAAGTACCTCTTGGCGCACGAGTTGGCTCACGTGAGACAGCAGACCGGTGGTGCGATTAGTATGCTCCCCCAGGAGGGGAGTTCGCTGGTCATCGACCCCGATCCCGAACTCGAGCGTGAAGCTGACGAGGTGGCGAGGAAGGCGCTCGAGGGCGAGGAGCCAGTGGTGGCTCACCGACTCGGGACCGAGGTTCACATCCAGCGGCTGAGCATGGATTCACTGGTGCCGCTGCTCGGGATGGCCCCACAGATGATGCAGATGCTCCCCATGTTCGCCCCCTACGTCAAAGGCGATGTCGAGGAGAAGGCCTCCGAAGCCGCTCAGGTCTACGAGAACCGCGACCAGGTCGACTGGTTCAAAGCCATCTACGAGGGTGGGAAAAAGGACCTCGGCCGAGCCATCAATCTGGGCACCGAACTCCCCGGTATGAAAGCTATCAAAGAAGGCTACAACAACGCCTCCGAACAGCTCCAACCCTCGTTTCAGGACCAACTCGAGAGTGCCACCATTCCGGACCGCTGGCTCTCACAGATTAAACTCGAACTCACGAACGACATCGTGAATGTTGTGACAAGCGAGATCGACTCACCAGATACGGGAACAACCGGGGAGACTGAGGACGAAACAGGTCTCAGAAACGACTGAAAATGAAGGGGACAATTATCGATGAAAACGACAAAGGTGTCGCGATAGACGTACACGACAATAACGGCGTGTTACACGAAATCTCTTTATTTAAAAATGGAGAGATTACCTATCATAACCAAGACGGCTACGCTGACGAACCAGCCGAGCGTACCTTAGAGGGGAACGAACATATTGCTCAAGCCCAACGGTTCGCCAGATACTGGGTCTACCGCAAGCGCGGCTACGATACCCTCGAGCCACGACGCAATCCTGACCGCATCCTCGCGGCCGTCGTCGCAGTTGCTCCGCTGACCACCGACTCCTTCGAGCACTACTTCGGCGACCTCTACCAGCAGTATCGAAGCGTCTACGGAGACGCTACACCAACAGTTGACCTCCCAGAGGGTGTCGATCCCAAAGAAACCGTCTACATGAAAGACATCTACCTCGGTCTCGGTGAGAGCGGACTGGATGCCGCGGCAGCGAAGATCCTCTCCCAGCCGAAGCTAATGACGCTCATTGGTGCAACGGTGAACGTCGGTGGTGAACGCCCGGACGGCGCGGAATTCCTCCCCGAATTTCGCGACATTGTCGCCGAAGCGAGCGGTCGAGATCCGGACTCACTGATGAGTCTGCGAGACGGACTCCTCATTGACGCCGTCTCCAAGATCGGCGTCCAGTACGGGTCGATCGACGACGCGACGACCATCGAGGGAGAACAGCCACCGCTCGAGCGCGACCCTGATGCACGGGTTGAACACTTCGCCTACGATGCACCGTCGCTCTCTGAGTTCCACATCCGGGTAGTGAATCACCTCGTCTGTCAGGCTCGAGATTGCTACCTGCTGGCAGGGATCGCGCCGCCCAAACAGCTTCGAATCGGTGGACCAGGATTTCGCGAGGCACTCGGATTGTATAACGCAAATCCACTATACGAACAGTACTGGGATCCAGCTGTCGAGATCTCGACCTGGTTCGACGAACACACACCCAGCGACGCATATACCTCTGACACATCCTGAGATGGGGCGTGTTCAGGTGATAAAACTCGAGCGCGAAGCCGACGAGGTAGCGAGGAAGGCGCTCGAGGGTGAGGAGCCAGTGGTGGCTCACCGACTCGGGACCGAGGTTCACATCCAGCGGCTGGGTATGGATTCGCTGGTACCGCTGCTCGGAATGGCTCCCCAGATGATGCAGATGCTCCCCATGTTCGCCCCCTACGTCAAAGGCGACGTCGAGGAGAAGGCCTCCGAAGCCGCCGACGTCTACGAGAACCGCGACCAGGTCGACTGGTTCGAAGCCGCCTACGAGGGCGGGAAGAAAGACCTGGGCCGGGTCACCAGTCTCGTCACCGAACTCCCCGGTGTCAAAGCCGTCACAGAAGGCTACAACAACGCCTCCGAACAGCTCCAACCCTCGTTTCAGGACCAACTCGAGAGTGCCACCATTCCGGACCGCTGGCTCTCACAGATTAAACTCGAACTCACGAACGACATCGTGAATGTTGTGACAAGCGAGATCGACTCACCAGATACGGGAACAACCGGCGCTGATGGATCAGAGGGTCTGACATAGTATGGAGGCAAACATCACTGGTGAAAACGACCGTAGCGTCGGACTCCACGTTATCGACAATAATGGTGTCACGCACAAAGTCGAGATGCGAAAGCGTGGAGGAGAGGTGTACTACCACGAGCAAGACGGCTACGCTGACGAACCCACCGAGCGCACAGAGGAAGAGAACGAACACGTCGCCCAGGTCCGTCGCTTCGCCAAGTACTGGGTCTACCGCAAGCGTGGGTACGACACCCTCGAGCCACGGTGGAACCCGGACCGTATCCTCGCAGCAGTGGTCGCGGTTGCGCCACTGACGGCTGACGCCGTCGAACGCTACTTTGGCGACCTCCACCAGCAGTTGCGCAGCGTTCACGAGGACGTAGAGAGCGTCGTCGCCCTCCCCGAAGACACCGATTCGAAAGAAGCCGTCTACATGAAAGACATCTACCTCGGACTCGGTGAGGGTGGGCTCGACGCCGCAGCGGCGGAGATCCTCGCCCAGCCGAAGCTGATGACCCTCATCGGCGCGACGGTGAACGTCGGCGGTGAACGCCCGGACGGCGCGGAGTTCCTCCCCGAGTTTCGCGACATCGTCGCCGAGGCGAGCGGCCGAGACCCCGACTCGTTACCCAGCCTGCGAGACGGGCTGCTCATCGACGCCGTCTCGGGCGTGTATGTGCAGTACGGCCCATCTGGGGAGGCGACGATCATCGAGGGAGACCAGCCAGCGCTCGAGCGCGACCCCGACGCACGTCTCGAACTCTACGCCTACGACGAGCCGTCGATCAGTGACTTCCACGTGCGACTCGTGAACAACCTCGTCTGCCAGGCTCGAGATTGCTACCTTCTGGCAGGGATTGCGCCACCCAAACAACTTCGAATCGGTGGCCCAGGGTTCCGCCGTGCCAACGGCTGGTACAATTCGATCGACCTCTACGAACGGTACTGGAATCCCGATGCAGAAATCACCACCTGGTTCGAGGAACACACACCCGACGACGCCTACACCTCCGAGACGGCCTGAGAAAGGGTGTGTTCGGGCGGCATCGCTCGAGTACTGGACATCCTGATCGAACCACTCACCGCTTGCGCGTGAGCGGTCCGAACCACGGCCGTGTGTCGCGTCCTTTTTGGCCCTCGAGTCGCAACCTCGAGCCATGACGAGCGCACGCGAGGAGTTCCTCGCCGGTGACCGCCTCGACGACGTCGCCCTCTACCTCGCCGACAGCTACGTCTCCGACGACCGCCTCGAGCGCTTCGGCGAGGACGTCGCGGATGGCGTCCTCATCGTCGTCGACGGCGAGCGCGGCCGGAACGCCTTCCGCGCGGCGACGGGCACCGACGCGATGACGTTCGCGGGCGAGGCGATGGGCGTCGAGGGACTGATCGAGCGCGACCTCACCGACGGCACCTGTCCCGAAGCGGCGGGCGACGGAGGCGAGGCGAGCGACCACGAGACGCAGTTCGTCTTCGCCTTCGCCGAAGCCCAGAACGAGGAGGTCGGCGGTCTCTACGCCGAAGGCGACGTGCTCCACGCCTACGCGCGCTGTTCGTGCGGTCTCGCCTACTCGGACCGGTGGACGCTCGAGTCCGCCGAGTGAACACCGGCGGGCCACTCGCGGGCGGACGCCGGGCTAACCCAGGCTTTTACGCACACCCCGTGTAGAGACGGTCGATGTCGTTCGAGACCCAGTCCGAGACCGAACGCGGGTGGCCACTCTCGAGTCGCGAGTGGACGGTCATCGGCGGTGCGAGCGCGCTGATGGCGCTCACCGTCGCGCTCATGTCCGTCTTCGTGGCGACGCCGCTGGCCGTCGTCAACGACTACCTCTTCGCCGCCCCCATCGTCGGCGTCCTCGTCTACGGCGCGGCGATCACCGGCGGCCACCTCCTCGCCGAGCGCGGACTCGAGGGCGGGGACACCGGTGTCGCCTTCCTCGGCGTGGTCGTCCTGCTGGTCGCGTTCGGAACCTTCGGCGCAGGCGTCATCTCGTTCGCCCCGCCAGCCGAGCGGCTCACTATTCTCGCGGTCACCGCCGTCGTCGTCACGCTGATGACGGCGGTGGTCGCGACCTACGTCTACGCGCGCTCGAGTACGTTCGAGTCGTGGAACCGCTACGCGACCGTCGCGTTCGTCGCCGGCCTCGTCGCCATCGGTATCGGGACGTTCGTCCTCGGCCAACTCCTGGTAGTGGGGTTCGTCTGCATCTTCCTCGGCTTCCTGTTCCGTCTCGGCTGGGAGATCTGGCGCGTGCGCGACCGGCGCGTCGAGAACGTGGCGCTCCAGACGGTCGGCGTCTACATCGCCGTCGCTGGCGTGTTCGTCCACGTCCTCCAGCTCGTGATGCGCGTGCTCAGTCGGCGGTGACCGACGCCGGAACGCGACGGTAGTAGAAGCACCTGTGTCCGGACGCGAGGTGATCGAACGTTCGGGTCGTGTTTGGTTAGGCGAAAACCAGCCGACCAACCGCCGCTGGGTGGGGCTTTCTGGGCGTTCGCGGCCAACGGACCGGCGGATCGAGCTAAACTAAACACCACCAACGTTCGAGCGCGAGGACTTTTATGAAGCGGTCTCGGTCCGCCGTCGCATCCGATCCTTCCGGGCCGCTTTCGCGTTCTGACGGGCAGTGCGGACGCGGTGGGCGTCCGCATCGGACCAGCGACCAAACCCATCGTCGAAGTCGCCAGCGGCCTTCTCGCCAAGGACGCGCTCGAGTACATCGTTGTAGCTCTCTCCCTCACGCATCCGTTTCTCCAGCGTACGTTTCACCGTAGTACTCACCCTGATCTGTTCGTCTGCGGTACCCATCTCGCGTTGACGATGGCGTCGACGCTACTTCGGTCTTTGGTGCGCGTCCATCGCAGCGGCTTCAGGCGGTCTCTGCTGAATCCTCGTGCTCCTCGCACACCGCGGCGAACGCCTCGAGAATAACCTGTCTCGTGACCGCGCCGCGGGTCGTCCAGTGGTAGGCGTAGTCGAGCACGTCGTGGAGGACGTCCGGCTTACAGCCCGCGGCCTTCGGGTGGCCGCCGCCGCCGAGACGGCCAGCGACCTCGTGACAGCGCTGGAAGGCGTCGGTGCCGCGAATCGAGGCGCTGCCGGCGGGTTTGACGATCACCGAGGCGTCGGCACCCTGCTCGCGCATCGCTTCGGCGACCTCGTTCTGCGAACAGCGGCCGTAGGTGATGCCGACGGTGTAGCCGCCGATCTCGCGCATCTCGGTCCGGCCGAGCGCCTGCTCGATCAGCGCCTCCTTCTCGACGCGCCGCTCGGTGAGGTACGCCTCCGCCCACTCGGGGAGGTCCGCACCGTACTCGCGGACCGTCTCAACGTAGACCGCCGGAGCAGACCAGTAGGCGAAGTCCGCTAAGTCGTCGCTGCGGGGGTCCTCGCGCAGCCAGAGGTCGTGGTCGCGCGTCACCGCCGCGAGTTCCTCGTAGAGCGGATCGAACTCGGTCTCGAGCGACCGGTAGACGACGTCTGCGGTACACTCCTCGTCGCTGTCGCCGACGACGAGGTCGACGCCCGCCGAGCGGACCGAGTGGGCGACGTCCTCGTCCCACTGGTGGTGGTCGAACCAGCGGACGCTCGAGGCGACCTCGCTCGCGGCCGCGAGTTCGCTCGCGACGTAGCCGAAGCGGTCGGGTGCGAGGTCACAGACGAAGAGGTCGATCCCCTCTGGGGCGTAGTCGGCGACGCGCTCGAGACCGTCTTCGATCTCGTGGGGTGCCGCGGGGAGGAGGACGACGCGGTGGGGAGAGGGCTCGTCCTCGCTCGCGTCCTCGGCGTCGGAGTCGACGGCGCTGGCGTCGGGCACCACCCGGACGTCGTCGTAGGTCTCGCGGATCAGGGCGACGCAGGCGAGACCGTCGGCGTCGGGGTCGGCGACGACGGCGGCTTCTGCGCCCTCGAGTTCGGCCTTCGCGCGCTCGTCTGCGGCGTCGTCGTCGCGGTCGTCAGGGAGGAAGAAGCCGGTGCCGGGGAGGACGGACTTGCGAGCGATCGAGAGGTCGGCGGAGACGAGGTCCTCGTACATGCTCGCATCTGTGTGGTCGAGTGAGAAGTACCCGCCGGTCGCCGGTGGTTGAAACCGGCCACACAGAGACGGCCGGTCAATACCCCCGACCTCAAGGGTCGGGACTTGTCAGTGGACTCCCGTTCTGCCGCGCTCAGGCGTCGGCGACGGCGGTCTCGTCGTCGGCAGGCGTCTCGAGTTGGCGGACCGTCAGTACCGGGATCGGTGCGGTTCTGACGACCCGTTCGGCGACGCTCCCGAGGAGGAGGCGGTTCTCACCGTGGCGGCCGCGCGTGCCGGTGACGAGCAGGTCGGCGTCGTGATCGCGCGCGTAGTCACAGATCACCTCGGCGGGGCGGCCCGTGTGAACGGCCGTCGTGACCCCCGATCCGGCGCGGTCGTCGACCGTCGCCAGTGCAGACTCGGCGTGGCGCTCGAGCGCCTGCTCGAGGTCGTCGCGCAACTCCTCGGGCGAGGCATCGACTTCGCGCTCGTCGACCACCGAGAGCGCGTGGACGTCGGCGTCGAACCTGGCGGCGAGGTCGAGGGCGACGTCGATCGCCCGCGTGACGCTCGTCGATCCATCCGTCGCGACGACGATCGTATCGAACATACCTCGAGTTCGGCGCACGCCCGCATAGACTTCACGGAACGTGTAGACGGCCGCCCCGTGGGTGATGTCCACAGCGCACACGGGTGATTTTTCACCATTGGCAACCCATCCTCCGCTATGGACGAGCACAGGACCGACCCAGAACCCGTCGCCGTCGAGACCGTTCTGGTCCCCGTCGACGGGAGTGAAGAGTCCGCTCGAGCGGTCGAGTACGCGGTCGCCGTCGCCGACCGCTACGGCGGGAGCGTACACGTCGTGTTCGTCCTCGGCCGGGGACTCGTCGTCGGCATGGACGCGGGCACCGTCGACGAAGCGACCATCGCCGAGAACGCGACGCACTTTCTCGAAGACACCGAGGCGGTCGGCGACGCCTACGGCGTCCCGATGTCGACCTCGATGACCCACGGCTTCTCGCCGACGCGAAAGACCAGACACCCGGGCAGCGTCGTCCTCGACACCGCCGACGCCGTCGGCGCGGACTTCATCGTCGTTCCACGCGAGTCGATGATCGAACGGCCCGCAGAAGTGCTCGAGAAGGCCGCCGAGTACGTCCTCTCCTACGCGAGCCAGCCCGTCCTCTCGGTCTGATCACTCGAGTCTGATCGACATCTCCTGTTCGAAGCTCTCGGCACCGCAGACCTCGAAGCCGACGCGTTCGTAGAGCGCGATTGCGGGGGCGTTCCAGCGCTCGACGGTCAGCCAGACGCGGTCGATCCCCTGCTCGCCCGCGTGGCCGAGGAGGTGCTCGAGCAGTCGGGTCCCGATACCCGCGCGCTGGTAGGCCTGGAGGACGAAGATGGCGAGTTCCCAGGCGACCTCGCGCGGATCGTCGACGGCGGCCGGGTCCTCGACGTCGGGGACGAGCGTCGCGTGGCCGACGACCGCGCCGTCGTGACACGCCACGACGTTCTTCCCGTCGGCGAGAATCGGCTCGAGCCAGGTGCGGATACGCTCCTCGCCGGTCGGCGGAATTCCCTGCGCGCGGTCGACCGGGTCGAAGCGGACGTAGAGGTCGACGAGCGGTTCGCGGTCACCGTCGGCGAGCGGCCTGATCTCGATCGGCCGTCCCTCCCGGTCAGTGATCGTCGCGGGCGGTGCGGGAAACGGCCCGGACGGGTCGTCTGGGTACACTCGCGTGCGTCTGCGAACCATGGTTACCGAACCAGTTTGACCGTCGCGGGGGCGTTCAACAGGACGAACTCCGTGATCGGGCCGAGTCTGATCTTCCCCATCGGACTCTGGGTCCCGCCGCCGATGACGACCATGTCGAACGACTCTCGCTCGGCGAAGTCGACCAGCGCACTTCCAGGATCACCTTCGAGCGTCGTGACGGTCGCGTCGATTCCCGCCGTCTCGAGTCGGTCGGTCGCGAGCGCCCGGGTTTCGGCCACCGAGCGCTCGGCCGTCGACTTCTCGACGACGGCGACCGTGAGTTCGTCATCCGCCTCGAGCGTCCGCTCGAGCGTCGCCTCGAGCGCCCGCACCGACTCGTCGCTGCCTTCGATGCCCAACAGCACGTTCATGCCCACGAGTCGAACCCGGTAGACGAAAATGGTTGCGCCGGTATCCGGTCTCGAGCCGTCGTCGCTCGCGGTCGAACCGGGTCCGCGTCGTGGCGGTGTGTCACCACCGGCCACGGCACCCGTCGGACGACGGCGTTAAGACCGTGTGGTGAGTAGTTCCGGAGAATGAGTACTTCGGCGCTCGACGTCGTCGAGTTTCTGCTCACGACGAGCGTCTATTCGAGCGACAGAGCACGTGACGAGAACGATCTCCCGCCACAGATCCGGCGGGTGTACTGGACGAACGGCACGGACGCGGCCGAGAACGGCCAGCACAGGAGCGGGATCGAACGCCCGCTGGCGGCGACCGAACAGCTCGCCCGCGAGGCGACCGGCGTCGCCGACCCCTGGGGGGCCGTCTCCGACCTGATGTTCACCGACCGCGACGACTTCTCGAGTACCCTCACCCTCACCCAGCGCGACCTCGCCGAGCGCTGGTACGCAGAGCGCGCCGACGACGAGCGCTTCCTCGAGAACCCGACGCTCGCCGCCCACTTCGAGGGGCGCGAGGACGTCGGCGAGCGCGTCGACTACGAGACGGCGCTCGAGCGAAACCGGCCGATTCAGGCCGACCGGGTCTGGATCGACGGCCTGCTGGCGGAGTACTTCGGTGACGACGAAGACGACCAGGAGATGCTCGACCTGGTCGACGTTCGCGCGCCCGAAGACGTCGAGATCACCCTCGACGACCTGGTGTTGACGGCGAACCAGGAGGCCGAGATCGAGAAGATCGCGAAGGCGATCGAACACCGCGACTACCTCGCCTCGATCGGCTTACGCGAGATCGGCAAACTCCTGTTCGTCGGCCCGCCGGGGACCGGGAAGACCTCCGTC
Organism: Natronobiforma cellulositropha; assembly: GCF_025629245.1. GTDB lineage: Archaea > Halobacteriota > Halobacteria > Halobacteriales > Natrialbaceae > Natronobiforma > Natronobiforma cellulositropha. The sequence goes on along the minus strand of NZ_JANZXN010000009.1, from coordinate 40,890 downwards.
GCGCGGGCGCTCGCCCACGACATGGACCTCCCGTTCGTCGAGGTCAAACTCTCGATGATCACCTCCCAGTACCTCGGTGAGACGGCGAAGAACGTCGACAAAACCTTCGAGGTGGCCAAACGGCTCTCGCCGTGTATCCTCTTCATCGACGAGTTCGACTTCGTCGCCAAGACCCGCCGGAGCGACGAACACGCCGCGCTCAAACGCGCGGTCAACACCCTGCTCAAGAGCATCGACGACGTCTCGCTCATCGAAGACGACGTCCTCCTGATCGGCGCGACGAACCACCCAGACCAGCTCGATGCGGCGGCCTGGCGGCGCTTCGACGAGATCGTCAACTTCCCCAAGCCCGACTCCGGCATGCGCGCCGACATCCTCCGGGTCATCACCTACGCGATGGACATCGACGAGTTCGACCCCGAAGCCATCGCCGAGACGACCGAGGGACTGACCGGCAGCGACCTCCGCATGGTCATGCGAGAGGCGGTGCTCGAGGCGCTCACCGAGAACCGGACGACGCTCACCCAGGCCGACCTGGTCGCCGCCGTCGAAGACTTCGAAGAGCGTGACAACCTGAAGAACATGGATATGATCGACGGCGACCACGAGGCGCTCGTCGCCGGCGGCAGTACGGGGAAAGCGAGCGACGGCGGCGAGGAGGCGGGTGCGGACGGTCACGCCCACGATCACAGTCACGACGACGGTCACGCCCACGATCACAGTCACGAACACTGATCTGTGAGCCGGGACGAAGCCGGTGGGTGCCCGAGCGGGCGAGACCTATATCAACTATCACCGCGTGTGCGGGAGCACGGTACACTCGAACGCACGGAAGTCGCTGTCGTAGGTGAGCACGTGGTCGAGACCGAGTCGGTCCATGTGGGCGACGATCGTCGCGTCCGTCAACGACAGCTGTTGATCGTCGTACGTTTCGAAGATCGAGCGCCCCGCCTCGTATACCTCCTCGTCGACGAGTTCGAAGCGAAATACCGCACTCGAGTGGACCGTCTCGAGCGCCGTGACGGCCCGGTCGTGGCTGACACGGTAGCGAAGTCTGGTAACCGTCTCGTCGAGTACGTAGTCGTTCGTGTAGAGTCGTCGGTAGGGCAGCCTGCCGTCGCGGATGCCGTCGAGGAACGAGCGGACGCTCTCGTGGCACTCGTCCCGGGTGTGAAATGCCGCGAAGAGGGCGCTCGAGTCGACGAAGAGTGCCGTCGTCCCGGGCGAAGCGGGGGAGAACGTCTCGAGGTCGGTCATTCGTCGCGTCGGCCGTAGAGGTCCTCGTCCATCTCGGTTGCGCTCGTCGGTTCGCCGGTGTCGTCCTCGAGGTCGTCGAGAGCCGAAAACAACGGGTCGTCGGCGTCGACGCGCTCTCTCTCGGTGACGTAGCGCCGAGCGGCCAGACGGAGGGCATCTTTGAGTGACAGCCCCTCCTCGTCGGCGATGCGTCTGAAGCGTTCGTACTCGGGTTGCTCGAGCGTCGTTTGCACGACGCGTTCGTCTGATGAAGACATGAGATTGGGCAGTACATGGAGAAACGCGTCGCCTGTACTTAGGCGTGGCCATGGTACGGGTGCGTCGAGACGAACGGTCGTCAGGTTCGTGCCGACAGCCATCTCCCACCCACGACACTCGAGCGGAGGACCTATCGTCCCGTCCCCCCATGCTCGAGACGATGCGGGTCACGCTACTCGGGACGGGTGACACGACGGGGACGCCGACGGTTGGCTGTGACTGTGAGACGTGTCTGTTGGCGCGCGAACGCGGTCTCGAGCGGACCCGCTTCTCCGTCCACGTCGAGAACGAGCGGACGGGCGAGTCGCTGCTGATCGACGCGAGTCCCGACTTTCGCTACCAGTTTCTGCGTGACGGCGTCGCCCTGCCCGACGCGGCGATCATCACCCACGTCCACTTCGACCACCTGGATGGGCTGGGGAACGTCTTCCGCGTGCTCCGCGACCTCACCGTCTACGCCGCCGACGAGACCGACCCCGTCACCGGCGAGAGCGTCGCCGAGACCGTCGCGAACGACTACCACTACCTCGACGCGGTCACCGTCACGCCCGTCACGCCGCTCGAGTCCGTCCGGATCTGCGGGTTCGACGTGACGCTCGTCCCCGTCGACCACCCGCCGCTGCTGTGTTACGGTCTCGCGATCGTCGACCCGGAGACGGGTGCGAAGCTCTCGGTGACGGGCGATACGAGCTACGCCGTGCCCGAACGCTCGCGGGCGGCCCTCGCCGACCCGGACCTCCTGCTGGCCGACGCCATCGTCCCCGCGAGCCTCTGTGCCTCCCACCCGGCGGGCGGCCGTCACGAGGACGAGGCGGGCGTCCCCCGGACGTTCGGCTCGAAACACATGACTCGAGAGGGCGCGCTCGCGCTGGCCGACGAACTGGGCGCGACGCGAACGCGGCTGGTCCACCTCGCCCACTACTACCCCGCCGAAGAGGCGTTCGAAGCGCCCCTCGCAGTCGACGGCGAGCGCTACGAACTCTGAACGTAGCGCGAACGGCGGCCGCCGGTTACGGAAAGTCAAGGAGAAAGCCCCGTGCTTTAGCGCGGGGATGAATTCGACAACCTCTCAACAACCGACATTATCAAGTCGCCCGGCGTCTTACCGTGCGGTAAGACAACTCGCGTAAACTCTCAATCGGAAGACACGGGGTCGCTTCCCGCTGATACGGACGGTTCCACGCCCACCACCGGCAAAACCGGTGGGGAGTACGTGGTTGAGGTTCGTCCGCCGTCCTCACAGTACCCCTACCCGTCACTGGAGACGGTCGGCAACGACCGCGCACACGAGGGGGCGACAGCACACTAAAACACGCCCCGTTCGTGGTTGCACTCCGCCCTCGTCGGCAGAGTACGGTCGATGGCACGACCCGTGTCCGTCTACGTTCCAACCGTGGGCGGTTGCTCGGTATTCGGACGCTTCGGTCAAGCGGTATCGGGTACGGCACAAGCGGATACCGCGTCCATCTCGGACGTTGAATACACCATACCCTCGTTTCGAGGGCCGACGTGTAGCGCACGAACCCGGTACTCACCACGCGGGTGAGGAAGTTGCCTTCGGGGGCTGACGGAACGGCCCGACGTGGTTCGGGAGACCAGAGGTCTCCCGTCATCACGAAACGGCGAAGCCGTTTCGAACGACCCCACGAAGGAATCCTCGCGCTTCAGCGCGGGGAGGATGTCAAAGAAACCGGTCGAGTCCCGACTGAACGGATGGTCCCGCCGGGTCGCGAACCCAGCCGGTTCGCGCCTCGCGCTCGGACTCGAGGTCGGCCGCCGAAACCCGCTCCTCGCCCGGCTCGTACCCCGCACAGTCTGTCCCACAGTCACTCCCGGCGTCGACCACGCTTCCCGCCCAGGGACAGTGCGGCAGCGTCGCCCCGCTCGAGGCGTCGGTCTCACAGACCGCACACGCTGGAAACGCGTAGGTGCGCCAGCCCTTCCCGTAGGCGCGCTCGGCGAGACGCCGCCGGGCGCGGGCCTTGCGCTCGGACGAGACGAACGCGACGTCGGTCCGGCCGGGGTAGCTCTCGAGCGGTTCGGTGCCCGGGCGTTCGACCGGAAGCGGCGTCGGCTCTCGGATCACCTCGATCGGATCGCCGTCGGCGCTCGCGTCGCCTACGCGCTCCGGGTGGAACCGCCAGACGCCGACCACCTCCGGAATGCGGTTGAGGTGTGCGCCGGTGACGTAGCTCTCGGTCGCGAGGATCACCTCGTCGGCGAGCGCGAGGCTCACGTCGGTTCGAAGCTGGCCTTCGAGGTCGCCCGGCCGCGCCAGGTCGGGTTTGTTCTCGATGGCGACGAGCCGGCCGAACCAGTCGGGGTAGCGCGCCCGCTGGCGGACGTAGTCGCGCCCGCCGCGGCGCTCGCGCTCGAAGAAGCCGATCTCGAGGGCGCGGTCGGTGGCCCGTCTGGCGGTTCGGGGGTGGCAGTCGAAGGCGTCCTTCCAGAAGCGCGCCCGACCGGTGCCGACGCGGCTCTCGATCGCGGCCGCCGGTATCGCCGCGTCCGTCAGCGCCGTCCGCGCCGCGAACTCGGGACCCGGGTGAACGCAGAGCACGTCGACGATGCGCCCGCCGGGGTTCGCGACGCTCGCGCCGAGCTGGCGGGCGACGACGGTGTCGGACCCGAGGCGGCGCTCGAGGGCGGCGCACAGTCGCAGTTCGAAGGCGAACTCGCGCACGGGTGGGGTGAGGGGCGGCGACGGCAAAAAGCGCGCGGGTCAGCCGCCGGCCCGGCGGAAGCTACGGGCGTACGACCGCCGTCTCGAGCACCTCGAGGGTCCCGTCGAGGGTCACCCGGAGTTCCTCGCCCGAGAGCGGCATGCGGACCTCGAGTCGCCAGGGGTCTCGCGCGAGGACGCGCGTGTACTCGTCGCTGACACACCACGGGAGCGTCCAGTATGGGTGGGCGTCGAGGGAGACGCCGCGGTCGGCGTGGAAGGCGACGACACGGGAGTGGTCGAGCAGGCGGAGACCGACGGCCGCACAGAGGGAGTGGCCACACTGGCTACACTCGTGGTCGGCGCGGACGGAGACGCCGAGACAGCAGGGTCCGGTCTCCGTGAGGTGGGTCTCCATGCGGCCGCTACACTCGGGGCAGACGCCGTCGGCGGCGAGACAGTGGAGGTGGCGGACCCGCTGGTCGAACGCGTCGGCGACCTCGGCAGCGGTTCGGTCGGCCAGCCCACCCGGCGGGAAGGGATACTCGCCGTGGGGGTGCTCACAGGTCGGACAGACGATGGCGAGGCGTTCGTCCTCGTAGCGTGCCTCGAGCGCGTCACCGCAGGCGACACAGGAGCCCTCGACGGGGAACGGCTCGAGTGTGGGTTGCCGGTTGAACGAGCCGGCGATGACCGAGCGGACGACCTTCTCGCCAGCGTGTCTGAAGGTGTATCCCGCCTCCGTCCGGGTGATGAAGTGGCCCGTGAGTTGCTGGAGGTGGTAGTTGAACCTCGCCGAATCGCGGACACCGACCGCGCGGTGGAGGGCGGAGAAGGTCACTGGCTGGCTGACGGCGTCTGCCTCCCAGAGCGCCTCGAGAATCGCCAGGCGCGTCTCGTTGCCGATCAGGGCGAACGCGGCGGCGGGTTCGAGCCCCTCGTCGGTCGCCTCGAGTGGGGTGGTGTGCTCGCTCGAGAAGTCGGACTCGCTCATGCGTACTCAATTGCTGTCGGAGACCTAAACGGTTCGCTCAGGCGAATTTTTGTTGCGAGAGTGATATGAGTCGAGAAGGTGGGCCGGGCGAGGTGCCAGCGTGCCCCGCAGGGACGGGTTCTAGAGCGTATCGAGTGGAAGGTCCGACGGCAGCCGAGAGCGACGAGCAGTGTGACCCCAGACCGCCAGCCGGCCGTCGAAAAATCCGTGGAAACAAGTCGTTCGACGTGAAGACGCGACGGCCCCAGAACAGTAGGTTTATCAGTCGCACCGGGGAAATTGTATCCAAGATTACTCACTCTCTTATGGCAGGAAATCGACAACCGGAGGTGAACATCGGACTCGTCGGTCACGTCGACCACGGCAAGACGACGCTGGTGCAAGCGCTGAGTGGTTCGTGGACCGACCAGCACTCAGAGGAGATGAAACGTGGGATCTCGATCCGCCTCGGCTACGCCGACGCGACGTTCCGGCGCTGTCCGGACCTCGAGGAACCCGACTGTTACACCGTCGAGGAGGAGTGTCCCGACGGCACGGAGAGCGAACCGCTCAGGACGGTCTCGTTCGTCGACGCCCCAGGTCACGAGACGCTGATGGCGACGATGCTCTCCGGAGCGGCGCTGATGGACGGGGCGGTGCTGGTCGTCTCCGCATCCGAAGACGTCCCCCAGCCCCAGACCGAAGAGCACCTGATGGCGCTCGACATCATCGGCATCGAGAACATCGTCATCGCACAGAACAAAGTCGACCTCGTCGACGCCGAGACCGCCCGCGAGAACTACGAGCAGATCAAGGAGTTCGTCGCCGGCACCGTCGCCGAAGACGCTCCCGTCGTCCCCGTCTCCGCGGGCCAGGACGTCAACATCGACCTGCTCATCGGCGCGATCGAAGAACACATCCCGACGCCCGAGCGCGACCCCGGCGAGGACGCCCGGATGCACGTCGCGCGCAGTTTCGACATCAACAAACCCGGCACCACCTGGGAGAACATCACCGGCGGTGTCCTCGGCGGCAGCCTCGTCGACGGCGAACTCGCCGTCGGCGACGACCTCGAGATCCGCCCCGGCCGGCAGGTCGAAGAGGCGGGCCAGTCGACGTACGTCCCGATCCAGACCAGCGTCGAGTCGCTCCAGGCGGCCGGCGAGAGCCTCGAGACCGCGACACCCGGCGGCTTACTCGGCGTCGGCACCGCGCTCGACCCCGCGCTCACGAAAGGTGACGCCCTCGGTGGCCGGATCGCCGGACCGCCCGGGACGCTCCCGCCGACGTGGGAAGAGTTTACGATGGACGTCGACTTACTCGAGCGCGTCGTTGGACTCGACGGCGGCGAGACGGTCGAGGAGATCAGCACGGGCGAGCCGCTGATGATGACCGTCGGCACCGCGACCACGGTCGGCGCGGTGACCAGCGCGCGCGGCAACGAGTGTGAAGTGAAGCTCAAACGCCCGGTCTGTGCCGAGCCAGGGGCGAAGATCGCGATCAACCGCCGTCTCGGTGCCCGCTGGCGGCTGATCGGTCTCGGGACGCTCACGGACTGACGCGACATGACCACGCAGGTCGCCCTCGACACCAGCGCGCTCATGATGCCGGTCGAACTCGACGTCAGGCTGTTCGACGAACTCGACCGGCTGCTCGACGGCTACGAACCGACGGCGCCGCAGGCGGTCGTCGAGGAACTCAGGCGGCTCTCGGAGAAAGGCGGCACCGAGGGGACGGCGGCGAACGTCGGCCACGACCTGGCGACCGAACGCTGCCTGCTCGTCGACACCACCGCCTCCTACGCCGACGACGCGCTCGTCGAACTCGCCGAAGAGGCGGTCGTCGACTACGTCGTCACGAACGACCTGGCGCTTCGCGACCGGGTACTCGAGGCGGGCAGACCGGTAATTGCATTACGCGGGAGAAACAAATTGGCGATCACGCGACCATAGAGAACATATCGATGTACAAACGGGTCAGACTCAAAGATACGGTGGAAGTGCCCCCGCGAGCGCTCGGTGACGTCTCACCGCAGCTCGTCAAGCAACTGCTTCAGGACAAGCTCGAAGGGCAGATGGACGAAGAAGTCGGCAGCGTCGTCTCGGTCGTCGACGTACACGACGTCGGCGATGGGACCGTCCTGCCGAACCGGCCGGGCGTCTACTACGAGGCGGAGTTCGACGCGGTGACGTTCGATCCGCACATGCAGGAGGTCGTCGACGGCACCGTCGTCGAAATCGTCGAGTTCGGTGCCTTCGTCGGCATCGGACCGGTCGACGGACTCCTCCACGTCTCGCAGATTTCCGACGAGTACCTCGCCTACGACGGCGAGAACCAGCGGCTGGCCTCGAACGAGTCCAACCGCTCGCTCGACGTCGAGGATGCCGTCAGGACGCGCATCGTCACCAAGAGCATCGACGAGCGCAACCCGCGCGACTCGAAGATCGGACTCACGGCGAAACAACCCGGTCTCGGCAAGCACGGCTGGCTGGACGAAGAGCGCGAGAAGCGCGAAGCCGCGGCGGGTGAGTGACGATGGCGTCGAACCGCCTCGTCTGTCGGGAGTGTCACCGCGTGAACGACCCCGACCGTACCACCTGCGTCTCCTGTAGCTCCTCGTCGCTCACCGAGGACTGGGCCGGCTACGTCGTCATCGCCCACCCCGAAACCAGCGAAATCGCTCGCGAGATGCAGGTCGACGAGCCTGGCGCGTACGCGCTCAAGGTCCGGTAAGGAGACGTGGACGACGAGCGCACCGGCGATTCCTCTCGAGGGGCGCCCAACGAAGAGCTTCTGCTCCGCCTCCCCGACACGCTCAGAGGCGAACTCAAAGCACCGTTTGGGCCCGTCGAGACCGACGCGGAGACCCTGCTCGAGCGTGCCCCGACTCCCATCGTCGCCGTCGGCGACGTGGTCACCTACCACCTGCTCGAGGCAGGCTGTGTCCCCGCCGTCGCCGTCGTCGACGGCTACACCGAACGCGAGCGCGTCGACGACGTGGTCTACGAGCGGGTCACCGACGGCGAACGCACGCTCGAGGCGACGAACCCCCCGGCGGGGCTGAGCGCGTCGCTGCTCGAGGCGCTCGCCGAGGCGCTCGCCGAGGCGGAACCGACGACGGTGCTGGTCGACGGCGAGGAGGACCTGGCGGCGCTGCCCGCCATCCTCGCCGCGCCGGCGGGCGCGAGCGTCGTCTACGGCCAGCCTGGCGAGGGCATGGTCTACGTCGCCGTCACCGACGAGAGTCGCGCGGCGGTTCGAGACCTCCTCGAGCGCTTCGAGGGCGACCACGAGCGGGCGTTCGCGCTCCTCGGTGTCGCCTGAGGAGTCACTCGAGAAGCTATTTACCGGTCGCCGAAGTTCGAACGGGTATGTACGACTTCGTCGTCGTCGGCGTCGGTCCCGCCGGGGCGCGTGTCGCCCGGCGCGCCGCAGAAGCCGGACACGACGTCCTCGCGCTCGAGCAGGGATCGGTCGGCGACCCGCTCGCCTGTTCGGGCCACGTCAGTACGGACATCTGGGAGTACACGGGGAGCGACGCGAAGGCGACGCTGCGCCAGAACGAGGTCTACGGCGCGCGCTTTCACGTCGGCGGTCCCGAGGTGAGCCGAAACGGTGGCGACGGCCGGGACACCTACACCTTCTACAAACGCGAACCCGTCTCGAACGTGATCGACCGCGTGGGACTCGACCGCCACCTGGCCGCGCTCGCCGAGGAGGCGGGCGCCGACGTGCGCGAAGGCCACACCGTCACCGGCGTCGAGGAGTTCGCAGACCACGTCGAGGTGACGGCGAAGGGACCCGATGGAACCGAGGTGTTCGAGACGAAACTGGTCGCCGGCTGTGATGGGCCGCGCTCGCGGGTTCGCGACGCGCTCGGGCTGGGCCAGCCTGCGGAGCTGCTCCACGGCGTGTTGGCGTTCTCCGAGGAGCCGGACGACGGCGACTTCGTCGACGTCCACCTCACAGCACCACGATTTTTCGCCTGGCGGATTCCCCGCGACAGCGGCGGCGTCGAGTACGGCTTAGCCGCCCCGCCGGGTGCACACGTCGGCCGCCTCTTCGAGGAGCTGATCGACGGCTACGAGATCAGCGTCTCACACCGCTGTTCGGGGCTGATTCCCGTCGGCCCGCCAGAGCGCATCACGAGTCGCCGGGGCTTTCTCGTCGGCGACGCCGCCGCCCAGACCAAGCCCTTTACCGGCGGCGGTATCCTCTACGGAATGCGCTGTGCCGACCACGCGATTCGCGAGATCGATCCCGACCGGCCGACGACGCTGGCCGCCTACGAACACGCCTGGCGGGCGGACCTCGCCCGCGAGATCGAACTCGGCCACCTCCTGCGGCGGGCCTACTCGCTACCGGAACCGGTCCAGCGCGTCGGTCTCCGCGCCGCCGCGGGCGAGATCGGCGTCCACATGGACCGGCCGACCTCGGTGTTCAGCGTCGAACACCTGAGAGCGATGCTCTCCTGGTCCTGACCTAGTACGTCGGCAGCCGCGCTGATCGCGCCGACCCCTCCACGAACGGCAGGTCGGTCAGCGTCGCCGGTGTCTCCTCGCTCGCTGTGCGGACCGTCAGCGCCGTCTCCTCGAGTCCAAAGTCGACGAGTGCCAGCGCGAGCGGACGCTCGAGCGACGGACTCACGAGCGCGCGCGTCACCTCGCCGACGGATGTCTCGACGTCGACGACGGCGGCTCCGGGGTCGGGCAGTGCGTCGTCGGGGTCGGGCAGTGCGTCGTCGGGGTCGGACTCGAGCGTCAGGCCGACGAGCCGCTGTGAGGGCTGGCCGCGGTTCTCGACGCGCGAGACGACCTCCTGGCCGACGAAACAGCCCTTCTCGAAGTCGAGGGCGTTCCTGACGCCGAGGACGTTCGGAATCCGCCCCTCGAGTTCGCTCGCGAACAGCGGCGTTCCGGCCTCGAGCGTCAGGCTCTCCCAGGTGCGGTAGCCGAAGGGTGCGGGGAGTTCCCCCCTGGAGGTGAGCGTCTCGTAGACGGCCGCGGCGTCGGCTGCGGCGCAGATCAGGTCGTAGCCCTCCTCGCCGGTGAGACCGTCGGAACGGACGACGGTGACGCCAGCGCCGTCGACCGACCCGCGGACGAACGAGAGCGGCCGGTCGGGAACTGACGGTCCGGCGAAGACGCTCGCGACGGCCTCGGTCGCGCGCGGGCCGCAGACGCCGAAGACGGCGAACTCGTCGGTGGCGACGCCGATGTCGACGTCCTGGATGAAGACCTTCTCGCGCCAGTCGGCGGCGAGGTCGGTCTCGAGTCCCGGCGGGGTGAACACCAGCAGTCGCTCGCCCGCGTCGTAGACGTAACAGGCGAGTTCGATCCGTCCCTGTGGCTCGAGGAGGAGCGCGTAACAGCCCTCGCCGTCTGTGGCGGGTACCCGGTTGGAGACGACGTTGTCGACGTACTCGCGGCGGTCCGCTCCCTCGACGACGAGGATGCCGGGAACGTGTTCGACGACGCCGACGCCGTTTCTGACCGCGCGGTGGGCCCGCTCGGGGCGGCCGTAGTGGTCGACGACACGCCGCCCGCCGCGTGCAGTGAACGTCGCGCCGCGGTCGGCGTGGATGGACTCGATGCGGGTCATGGCCGTGTGAACGGGCCGTCCGCTCACAGGCGTTTCGGTCGAGAATCGGGCGTCGGGACGGGCGGTCGGCGCTCAGAACGGAATCCGACGGCGGAGCCACTCGCCGAGCGACTCCTCGTCGTCGACCGGTTCGTCGGGGACGACACGCGCTGCGGGTTTGATCACCGTCTCGCTGCCGCGCGACTCGACGGTGATGAGACCGTCGTCTTTGAGGTTCTCGAGTGCGCGCTCTAAGTCGTCGATGCCGACGGAGACGGCCGCCCGGAGTTCGAAGACGGTCATGCCGTCCTCGAGCCGGTTGACGAGCGCGTCGAGTACCGCAACTTCCGTCCCTCGCCGGTCCCGGTACTCTCGCTTCGCTCGCATCACGTCATCCATTCGTCGCCGCGGGGTTTTACGTTTGCCGTCGGCCAACACGGCAGGCGTCCACTCGAAAAGACGGTCTACGTGTGCAGTACGTTTTTTATGTTGTGAACGGGTACGGTGGGACGATGGTCCTGCGATGTTCGCTGCTCGGACACGACTACGGGGAGCCACAGGTCGACCACGAGCGCGAAGAACGGGGCAGCGAGGTCGTCGTCACGGTCCGGGAGTACGAAGAGTGTGCCCGCTGTGGCGAGCGACACCTCATCAGCGAGAACACCGAGGTGCGGAGTCTGGCACCCGAACCGACGCCCGACTCGAGTCCGACGCCCGACGCGACGGAGACGACCGACAGCCCACCAGAGGAACCGACCGACAGCGCCGCGAGCGCGGACGCTGACGGAGCAACTACCGACGACGCCGCGTTCGCACCCGACTTCCCGACCGACGAACACGGCGAGCCGATCACCGACGACGGCGAGATACTCGAGGACGAACCGGCCGAGACCGGCGATCGCGAACGCGGTGCCTGGCCGGAGTCCGACGACGTCGGCCCGCCCGTCGGTGCCGAGAACGAACCGGCCGCCTGGCCGGTCACCGACGCCGAGACGAGCGAGGAGTGGACCGAACTCGAGGAGAGCGAGTGGGAAGACGTCGAACCGGTCGACGACGCGGTGTTCGTCGACTCCGAATCCGTTGATGCCGGCCAGGCCGAGGGCGCACCCGACGCCGAAGGGGTGACGGATGCGGGGACGGGAATCGCGAGCGCCCAGTCCGCACCCGTACCCGGAGAGGCGGCGACGCGCGAAGAGGACGTGCCGACGGAGTTCTTCTGCCCGCGGTGTTCGTTCGTCGCCCCCGGCGACCGTGGCTCGCTCAGGCCGGGCGACATCTGCCCGGAGTGTCGACGGGGCTACCTCGGCGAGCGCGACCGAGCGTAACAGTGGTCTGATCGGTCACTCTCGCTGAGGAGGATTTTTGAGGACTCGTCACCCACTGGACAGACGATGGGAACACTCACCCGCCTGCTCCTGACCGGAGTCGGTGCCGTCGTCGTCGGCGTCGTCCTCCTCGGTGCGATCGCGACGATCGTCGCCTTCGTCCTCGGCGTGGTCGCGACGGCCGTCACGTTCGCGCTGATCGCCGCCACCATCGGCGCGGTCGTCCTCGCCAGCGTGAGTCTGCTCGCCCACTTCCTGCCGAGCCGTGACACCGCCGAGACGCCGCGTCCGGAGACGACCGTCAGTGCACCGGAGCGACCCGCGAGGGACACCGAGAGCGACGACGGGACCGCCCTCCGCGAGCGCTACGTCGCCGGCGAGATCGACGAACTCGAGTTCGAACGCGAACTCGAGCGCGTACTCGAGGAGTCACCGGCGTCCGAGCGGGAGACGCTCCTCGAGTCGCGGTGACGGAGACGCCACAGCGCGCCTGAGCGGGAGCTATGAAAAAAGGTAAACGCTCCCCCGTATATGCTCGATTCATGAAAGAGTACAAGATGCGCCGCGGCGAACACTTAGAGGAGCGGATCCCCGACATGGAGCAGTCGGTCGAGGAGTACTTCGGGACGATCACCGGCACCGAGGAGTACAAGGGGAGTGACCTCCACGTCGTCGGTGAGCCGAAGAACCCGGTGTTCGAGCGCGTCGTCGTCGGTGCCGTCACGTACTCGGGGAAGAAAGACACCCTCGCCGTCGACTTCGTCGAGCGCGACCCGACCGAACTCGGTCCCGACGAACTCGAGGCCGCAGGTGACGCCGTCTCGGCGAAAAACGAGTTCTTACTCGAGGCGACCGGCCGGGATGCAAAGTCGCGTCGCGACTCGCTGAAACGGACGGTCGAAGACGACGCGGACGCGGACCTGTAGGATCTGTCAGAAACTGTTCTCTCAGCCGTTTCGGCGCTCGTGAACGTCGACGACGCCCGTCGTCTCGTCGCCGAAGCGGACGTCGATCACGTCGCCGACGGTGACGTCGTTGAAGTCGTCGAGAAAGAGCGCCGTCTCCCGACAGGACCCGGGCGCGTCGAGGCGCTCACAGAGACGCACGCCGTAGGTGACCGACGCGTACGCACTCGAGAGTTCCTCGCCGGTCGCGGCGTCGACGCGCAACGGGTCGTCGGGGTCGTCGACGAACTCCTCGTACCCCGACCCGGCGTAGGCGGGACCGTGCTCGGGGTCGTAGCGGCGCTCGACGAGGACGGTCGTCTCACCGTCGGCGTCGGTCACCTCGACGACCTTCCGGGCGACCTCGACGCGGTCGGCCAGCCCCAGGCGGACGGCACAGCCCGCGAGAGCGGTGACCAGGACGGTCGTGGGGAACGTCGCGAGGAACGTTCGTCGGTTCATTACACACATCCTCCGGGCGTCCGAAAGGAGTACTTTTCCCTCGAGTCGCGTGAAATCGCTACGGCTATACGCTCGAGGTGGAATAGCTCGGGTGACGATGGATCTCCGCACGTTTCTCATCGCATCGGCGGTCGCTCACGTCGGCTTCGCCGTCGCCATCACCGCACACGCCAGACTGACCGACCGCGACCCGGGCAACTGGCCGTACCTGACGCTCGCGTTCGGGTTAGCGGGCGTCGCGGGCTACTTCTTCTACGAGGAAACCGAATCGAAGCTGAGCTGAGGCTGGCGAGCAGGTGACTCGAGCGGGGGCGAAGGCGGAGGCGAGAACAAGTGACGAGAGCGAAGGACTCGAGTGGGCGAAAGAGAGGGTGAGAGATGAGAGCGCCGGAATCAGGCCAGGAAGACGTGGCGGGGCCGGTCGGCCAGCACGTCACGGCCCCACTCGACGGTGTCCGAGAAGGCGTCACTGCGGAAGAACGCCATCGCGTCCTCGCGGGCGTCCCAGCGACTCGCGATGAACATGTCGTTCTCGTCCTCGCGGTTGGCGAGGAGGTCGGTCCGGCGGTGGCCGTCCATCTCGGTCAGGAGTGCGCCGACGTCGGCGAACGTCGAGGCGAACTCCTCGCGGTAGTCGGGTTTGACCGTATAGAACATCCCCATCGTGCCCCAGGAGCCGTCGGAGTCGTCGCCGGCCTGGCGGACGACCTCCGGGAGGTCCGCGAGGAAACCCGCGGCCGTGTTCGCGGCGCGTTCGGTCTTCCAGAGGCTGACCACCGCCGTCTCCGCGTCCGGCGAAACCGTCTCGTCACCCTCGTAGACCGCCGTCTTCACGTGTGAGTCGTAGTGGTCGAAGTTCGTCCGCAGGCCGTCGACCTCCGCGAACAGTTCGTCGGGGTCGGCCGCCGAGTAGAGGACGACCGCGTGGACGTCCTCGCCGTGGGGTTTGCCCGCGTAGACGCCGAGGCCCTCGAGTTCGGTGCGGACGGCATCGCCGTCGTCTTCGTCTCCACCGTGGCCGTGGCCGCCGCCGTGGTCGCCGTGGCCGTGGCCGCCGCCGTGGTCGCCGTGGCCGTGTTCGTCGGCCGACTGCGAGACCGGTTCACCCGCCAGGTACGCGCCGAGGTTCGCCGGCGGGAGTCGGCGGCCGAAGCGGAAGCGACCGAACTCGGCGAAGCGCGAACTCGAGGGGTCGAAGCGCATCTCGTAGAGCAGGTCTTTGATGTCGACGGGGTCGTCGGCGAAGAGGGTGATCCCCCACTCGTGGTCGTCGAAGCCGACGCTGCCGGAGATGAGCTGTGTGACCTTCCCGGCGTACTCGCGGCCGATGTCGCCGTGGGCCGAGAGGTGCTCGGCGCGCTCGTCGAACGGCAGGTCGTACCAGTTGTCCTCGGGACCGCGGCGTTTGTCCATCGGGTAGAAGTTGACGTACTCGGCGTCGGGAATCTCCGGGTGCAGGCGCGAGCGCATGTAGCGCGTCAGCCCCGCGTCCGCGTCGCCATCGTCCTCGAAGTACTCTTCGGACATGTAGCCCGAAACCTCCGTCACCGAGACGTACGAGTCGGTGCGCTCGGTGAACGCCGCGAGCGCGGTGTGTTCGAACCGTCGCTCCAGGAGGTCGAGGCCGGCCATCGACGGCCGGAGGTGTAAGACGAGCAGGTCCGCCTCGTGGCCGAGAATCGAGAAGGTCGCCGAGCCACCCTCGTCTGCGTCCTCGAGCGCTTCGCAGGCGCGCAGGTAGGCGATGCCCTCCTCGAGCGCCCGTTCGCGGCGGTGGTCGGGAGCCTCGCGCCAGGCGTCCCAGTCGATCGAGCGGAAGTCGTGTAAGACGTACCAGCCCTCGTCGGTCTGTGGCGGTCTCCGTCGGTCCATGTCCGCGCGTTAGCGAAGCGAGCGTAAGAAAGAACGGGTTTCGGCCGACGGCGACACACGGCGGCGTTTCGCCACCCAGAACGGGTGTTCTCCCTGGGGGTTGCTGGCGACCGAAACCCTTTACGTTTCCCCGTTTAAATCATCGCACACATGCGGAAAAGTGGGCCGCCGAAGGGATTAATCGCCTACCTCGTCCTCGAGTTACTCGAGGAGAAACCGCGGTACGGCTACGAGATCCTCAAAGAGATCCGTGAGATCAGCGGTGGACACTGGGAGCCCTCCTACGGCTCCGTCTATCCGATTCTGTACAAGTTCGAGGAGAAAGGCTGGACCGAGCGCGTCGAGCGCGAGGACGAACCCGACCGGAAGTACTTCGAACTCACCGAGGCTGGCTACGAGGAACTCGACGACCGCCGCGAGCGGAGCGCCGACAAGGCCAAAGAGTTCGCCGACGTCATCCTCGGCTTCTTCCACGTCTACGCCGCGTTCGCGACCGACGAGCGCTTCGAGATTCCCGCCGTCGAAGGGAAGTGGCGCTTCGACGAGCCCTTCAGCGCCTGGATCGCCGAACTGGTCGTCCGCCACCACGAGTGGTACTTCGACGGCGAGTTCGAGCGTATCCCCGACTCGCTCGAGGAGTTCTACGAGCGCCACGGCATCGACGACGAGTGAGCCGGGCAGGGCGGACGAGCCGGTAGCAGGCAGGTGAACGATCAGGCGAGCAGCCGCGGGCCGAACAGCGCGAGCAAGAGGCTCGCGAGCATCAGCAGGCCGACGCTCGTCGTGACGATCCGAACCATCCCGCGCGTGGCTTCGATCGGCAGGCGCGAGACGACCGCCTCGGTCGAGGTCCGGAGGATGTGGCCGCCGTCGAGCGGAAAGGCCGGGATGCAGTTGAAGAAGGCGACCTGGACGTTGATCCAGCCGGTCCAGAACAGGAGGTTCGCGAGGAAGAACACACCCGTCGTTCCGAGCAGTGCGAGCGGGCCCGTCACTTGGTAGAAGTTCTCGACGCCGCCGGTGAAGCCCGCGAAGTTGTACGGCAGGATCTCGAGGATGGAGACGATCGGCAAGAAGAGCGCGATCCCGATCTTCCCGAGGAACGAGTCGGCGAACGCGCCGAAGGTGTCGTCGTCGGCGTCGCCACCGATCGCCGAGAGGTAGGCCTCGGCGGGGTAGAGCTGGACGCCGACGTCGTCGACGGCGATGCCGGAGACACCCTGGCTGGTGAACACGCCGACGGTGCCGCCGCCGGTGTTCGGACTCACCTCACCCAGCGTGACCTCGTAGCTGACGCGCTCGTCGCCGACGTAGCCCGAGACCGTCACCACCTGTCCGGCGTCGGTCTCGGCGAACAGCGCCGTCAGATCGTCGCTCGAGGAGACCGACGCGCCGTCGAACCCGGTGACGATCAACGGCCGGTCGGTCGGTGCGCCGGCGGCTGCGAGCGGGCCGTCGGGGGCGACGGCGACCGCCGCACCGGTCGGAATCTCGCGGACCTCGCGCTCGCCGGTCTCGCCGCTCTCGACGGTCAGTTCGACGGTTTCGGTCCCCGAGACGGCGTCGAGAAACGCCCGCTGGGTCGTGACCGGGTCGCCGTCGACGGCGACGATCCGATCGCCGAGATCGAGCACGGCGGGTCCCTCCTCGAGCGAGCCAGTCACCGTCAGCGCCAGCTCGACCGTGAGCGTCTCGCCGTCGTTGCGTTCGATCTCGACGGCGTCGGCGTCGGCGGGGACGTCCGCGAGCGCACGCTCGAGGTCGTCGTTGGTCTCGATGGCGACGCCGTCGATCGCGGTGATCCGGTCGTTCGGCTCGAGACCGGCGTCGGCCGCGGGCGAGTGGGGGACGACACCGCCGACGCTCGCGCCGGGGGCGACGGCGATAGCGCCGGCGACGGGACCGAACAGGAGGGCGAAGGCGACGACCGTGACCGCGAAGTTCGCGGTGACGCCCGCGGCGAACATCCGGGTGAGCGCGCCGCGGTCGGCCTCCTTGCTCGAGCGCTGGTCGGGTTCGACGAACGCACCGATCGGCAAGATGGCGAGCAAGACGAGACCCATCGACTCGATCTCGATGTCCTCGACGCGACAGAGCAGGCCGTGCGCGCCCTCGTGGACGACGAGGGCGACGACGAGTCCGGCGACGATCTCCGGGGCGACAGACAGCGGCAGGAAGTCGTTGACGCCGGGGATGGCGATCACGTTCCGCGGCTGGTTGATCGCCGTCGGCTGTGGGGCCTGGAGGACGGCGAAGACGATGGTGACGAACATGACGAACGCGCCGACCATCACCGCGATGGCGACGCCGACGCCGAGGTTGGCACACGCACGCCAGAAGCGTTTCGGGCCGGAGAGACGCTCTAAGAACTCGCGGCCGCGCTTGGTGTGGATCGTCAGCAGCGGTCCCTGCGCGCCGACGTAGCTCGGGAGCACGTCGAGTCGGCGAAGCTGAATCACCGCGAGCCAGTAACAGGCGATGCCGACGAGCACCCACAGGCCGAGATTGTCCGTGATGGGGCTCAGTGTGAGCGGTGACGGGGAGAGGGTGTGGAGGGAAGATACCGCGACGGCCATTACCCGAACTGGGTCGGGGAGCGTCAAAGGGCTTTGGTTCGCGGGTCTCGAACCGCCCGCCGTCGGTGACTGACCGCCTCTCGAGACGGTCTCGAGAGGGAGTACGAAGAGACGAGCGGCGGGACGCAAACGAGCGGCCGTGAGCTTGTGAGGCGCTACGCCTCGCGTCTGAGCCTCGAGACGACGAACTCGCGGTCGAGACGGGCGAGGAACGGGCCGAGTTTCGGCCCGCGCTCGTCGTCGAAGAAGAGGCGGTAGCCGGCGGCGAAGAAACCACCCACGTCGACGTCGTGACGGCGGGCGCTCTCGTAGATCTCACCCTGTATCTCCTCGGGACCGTGGCCCTCGGCGACGAAGTTCGCGAGGTCGTCGAGGGCGGTCTCGGTCGCCTCGTCGAAGTCGTGGGCGGGAATCGCTGCCCGCTCGAGTTCGTAGTTGAACTCGTTCTCCGTCCGGCGCGCCCAGGTGCGTGCGCGTTCGACCCGCTCGAGGGCGGCCTCGACGGCCCACTCGGGGGCGTCCTCGGGGATGTGGCCCTCTTTGCGGGCGATCTCCTCGCGGACGGCGGGGTCGTCGCTCATCCCGAGGACGGCGGCGAAGGTGTAGGGGAGGCGGATCCGTTCCTCGCGAGTCTCGGTGACGACCAGCGGGTAGACGCGCTCGGCGAAGGCGACCTCGTCGTCGCTCGCCTCGACCTCGCCGAAGTAGATCGCCTCGAAGCGGTCGAACTCGTCGACGAGTAAGTCGAGGCGCTCGATGCTGAAGTCCCGTGCCTTCCGGGGGTCCTTCGCGAAGAAGTACCGCAACACCTCGGGCTCGAGCAGTTCGAGCACGTCCGAGACGAGGACGACGTTCCCTTCTGAGGAGGAGAACGGCTCCCCATCGAGAGTGAACCACTCGTAGACCATCGGAACGGGCGGCTCGATCCCGAGGACGTTCCGGGCGATGTCCTCGCCGCTGGGCCAGGAGCCCTCGGCGTGGTCCTTCCCGAAGGGTTCGACGTCGACGCCGAGCAGTTGCCACTGGGCGGGCCACTCGAAGCGCCAGGGGAGTTTCCCCTCGCGGAGGGTCGCGGTTCCCTCGTAGCCACAGCCCTCGATGGTCCGCTCGCCCGCCTCGAGGTCGGTACACCGGTAGGCGACGGTGCCCGCCTCGAGGTCGACGTCGGTGACGGTGCCGGTCAGCTTTCCGCAGTCGGCACAGATGGGCGTGAACGGGACGTACGCCTCGTCGGCCTCGACGCTGGCCTGGTAGTCGGCGAGCACCTCGCGGGCGCGCTCGCGGTGTTCGAGGAGGTAGCGGACGACGTCATCCATCTCGCCGCGCTCGTAGAGGTCGCTGGTCGAGACCAGCTCGATGGGGACGTCGACGGCGTCGGCACTGTCCTGGATAATGGCCGAGAAGTGCGCCCCGTAGGAGTCACAGCAGCCGAATGGGTCGGGAATCGCCGTGTAGGGCGCACCGAGGTTGCGCCCGAGCGCGCCCGCGTTGACCTCGCCTAAGTCGACGAGACGGCCCTCGAGATCACAGAGCGTCCGCGGCAGCTTCCGGAGCGGGTCGCGGTCGTCGGCGGTGAACACCTGGCGGACGGTGTGGCCGCGCTCGCGTAACACCTCGGCGACGAAGTAGCCGCGCAGAATCTCGTTGACGTTGCCGAGGTGCGGAACACCGGATGGGGAGATCCCGCCTTTGACGACGATCGGCTCCTCGGGGTCGCGCGCCTCGACGCGGTCTGCGACCTCGTCGGCCCAGAAGACGTGGTGGGCGTCCGTCTCGGTCTCGAACGGCGAGTCGTGTTCACTCGTCATGGTCGTCTCGCGTCCAGGCGGTCGGTTCGTCGCCCGAGCCCTCGGGGACGACGTCGGTGCCGTCGTGCTCACCGGTACGGACGGCCCGCGCGATCCGTTCGGGGTCGGTGCCGTCTAAGACGATGGTGCGCATCCCCGAGCGCTGGATGATCTTCGCGGCGAGTAAGTCGACGGGCGAGGAGGCACCGGCGGTCATCTCGAGACCGGCGATGACCTCGACGAGTTCGGCGGCGGTGAGGTGGTCGTACTTCGTGGCGTCGTCGACCTCGTTGGGGTCGGCGCTGTAGACGCCGGGGACGCTCGTCGCGTAGACGAGCAGGTCGGCGTCGACGTACTCCGCGAGCGCCGCGCCGACGGCGTCGGTCGTCTGAGCGGGGGCGACGCCGCCCATCACGCAGACGTTCCCGGTTCGGAAGGCGTCACCGGCCTCCTCGTAGTCGCGTGCGGGGGCGGTGACCGTCTCCTCCTCGAGCGCGGCGATGAGCAGGCGGGCGTTGAGCCGGGTGACGTCGATGCCGAGCTGGTCGAGTTCGATCTCGTTGGCACCCAGTGTTCGGGCGGCACCGATGTACTCGCGGGCGACGCCGCCGCCGCCGACGACCGCGCCGACGCGACACCCGTCCTCGAGGAGTTGTTCGACGACGCGAGCGTGTGCGGCGACCCGGTCTGCGCCGGGTTCGGGAACGAGCACGCTCCCGCCGATAGAGACGACCACATTCATACTATCGCCGAGTAACCGGGATTCGGCCTTAAGGGTTGCCAACTACCGGTTCCGGGTGGTCTCGAGTGACACGCCCGCCCGTTCGCGCCTGAGATTCACCTCGGCGATAGCTACAAAGTGCGAGAGAGCCACCTCTGGGATATGCAAGTACTCGGAGTGCTCGACTGTGGCGGCGGTGGCGAGACCGTCGAGCGCGTCGTCGACCGACTCGTCGACGCGTTCGCAGAGCGTGGACGCGTCGGCGTCGTCCGCTACGACGCGACGATCGCCGACGGAACCTCGGTGGTGCGTGATCCGGGGCTCACTCCCGGCGGGGACGTCACCTACGACCTCGGCGCCGACGGCGACTGGGTCGCCTGTGGAACCGGGTTCTCGATCGAGGACGCCGTCGACGCGCTCGCGCGTGACGACTGTGCGTACGCGGTCGTCGTCGGCCACCGGACGGGTCAGTATCCGACCGTCACCGTCGGTGCAGACGTACCCGAGGGGACGGACGTCGTGGCGACGGTCGAGACACCCGCAGACCTCGACCTCGAGTCGCTCGTCGACCGCGTCGACGAACACGAACCCCACGTGACACTCGAGACGCTCGTCGAACGGGTCAAGCGCGCCGACGATGCCGACCGCGCGGGCGCGATCGCGACGTTCACCGGCCGGGTACGCGCGAGAGACAGCGACGACGACACGCCGACGGAGTACCTCGAGTTCGAGAAGTACGACGGGGTCGCCGACGAGAAACTCGCGGCCTTACGCGAGGCACTCGAGGCGAGAGACGGCGTCTACGCCGTCGAACTCCACCACCGGACGGGCGTGGTTCGCGACGGCGAGGACATCGTGTTCGTGGTCGTCCTCGCCGGCCACCGCGCAGAGGCGTTCCGGACGGTCGAAGACGGCATCAACCGGCTGAAAGCGGAGGTCCCCATCTTCAAGAAAGAAGTCACGATCGACGACGAGTTCTGGGTCCACGACCGCCCCTGAGTTATTTTATTCAGTGCATTAATTATTGCTACATAGGATGTTTGGCGGTGTTTCCCCACCGAACCTGACGTGAATCGCCTGGCAGAGATAATAGATCAGATCGGGTTTTAAAACGTCTCGAGCGATCTCAGACGGTTTCGAAGAGTTCAGTGAAACCACATAAAACGGCGATTACCCCCTCGAACGCTGAACACAATCGAAAATCGCCAAACCAACCTGCCTTTATAACATATCCCGGTGGGTAGGGAGGAGTGTCGATGAGCACGACAGCCTCCCCCTCCACGGAAAGCAAGGAACGCCGCCTCAAGCGCTATCTGCGAGAGAAGGCGACCGACGGCGAACTCTACTTCAAGGGCAAGTTTATCGCCGACGACGTCGGTCTCTCGCCGAAAGAGATCGGCGCGCTCATGGTCAAACTCGCGGACGCAGACACCGGTCTCGAGATCGAGAAGTGGTCGTACACGAGCGCGACGACCTGGCGCGTCGCCCCTGCCTGAACTGGTCCTCCCCGCACAGCCGGCCACGGCCGTCCGCATCCGCCATGCACCGGGACCGCCCGGCCGGATTCCCCGCTTCGTCTCCTGATTCTCACCCACTCGAGCGACGCAGTCGATTTATACGGCGGGCTTCCCAACTCGAGGTAGATGCAGCGAGACGAGGTGGGCGCGCCCGGCGACGGGCCCCCGCTCGAGGCGATCACGCCGCTGTTCGACGTCTACGAGACGGCGCTCGAGGGGGAGACGCTCGTCTACTACGGGACGCCGAGGGCAGCGCCGGAGCCGATGATGGACCGGCTCTGGCGGCTCTTCCGCGAGGAGGGCTACGAACCCCGCCTGACAGTGCGCCACGGCGAGTACGTCATCGTCGCCGAGCCGGTGAGCGAGGGGATCGACGGAATTCCGTGGACGAACCTGCTGCTGTTCGTCGCGACCATCCTCTCGACGCTGTTCGCCGGGGCGAGCTGGTACTACGTCGATCCCTTCGGCGACCCGCTCGGGGCGGTGGCAACCGCCTGGCCGTTCACCGTCGCAATCTTGACCGTCCTCGGCATCCACGAGATGGGCCACTACGTGATGAGTCGCTACCACGGCGTCGACGCCTCGCTGCCGTACTTCCTGCCGGTGCCGACGCTGATCGGCACGATGGGAGCCGTCATCAGCATCAAGAGCCGGATGCCCGACCGGAAGGCGCTGTTCGACATCGGCGTCGCCGGGCCGCTGGCGGGGCTCGTCGCGACCGTCATCGTCACGGTCGTCGGCCTGCACTTAGAGCCGGTGACCGCGCCCACAGAACTCGTCGCCGACCCGGACGCGATCACGATCAGCCTGGGCTATCCGCCGCTGCTCGAGTTTCTCGCCTGGGCGTTCGACCAGCCGCTCTACCGCGACGATCCGGCCACGGTCGTCAACCCGGTCGTCATCGGCGGCTGGGTCGGTATGTTCGTCACCTTCCTCAACCTGATCCCGGTGGGCCAGCTCGACGGCGGCCACATCCTCCGGGCGATGACCCGCGAGTACCAGGAGACCATCGCGAGCGTCGTCCCGGGCGTGCTATTCGCACTCGCGGGCTACCTCTACTACGTCGCCGGCTACGGCTTCCACTCCGTGTTCGTCTGGCTGCTCTGGGGGGCGTTCGCGCTCTTTTTCGTCCGGGTCGGCCCGGCGAACCCCGTCGACGACACCCGACTGGGCCGCGGGCGGGTCGCGCTGGGACTCGTGACGTTCGTCCTCGGGGCGCTGTGTTTCATGCCGGTGCCCATCGCCATCGTCGGCTGACCGTTCAGTGGGTGTAGCCCTCGTCGGCGAGCGCCTCACCGTCGAGCGTGATCTCGCCCGCCTCGCGGACCTCGCCGACGACCGAGATCGGTACGTCGAGATCGGCCGCGAGGTCGGTGACGGCCGCTTCGGGGAGTGTGAAGACGAGTTCGAAGTCCTCACCGAAGGTGGTCGCGGTCTCGAGCGCCGCCGCCTCGTCTTCGGCCGTCTCGAGGAGGGCGTCGTCGACCGGCAGCCGTGCCGACTCGATGGCGAACCCACAGCCCGACGCCTCCGAAAGCTGGTGGAGCGAGCGCGCCAGGCCGTCGCTCGAGTCCATCATCGCGCCCGCGTGGGCGGCGAGCGCACGCCCCGCCGCGACGCGTGGCTCGAACCGGAAGAGCGTGTTCGCGCGCTCGAGGTCACCGCGGGCGAACAGGTCGAGCGCCGCCGCGCTCCGCCCCAGCGTGCCGGTGACACAGACGACCTCACCGGGGGTCGCCCCGCTCCGGAGAACGGGGTCGGTCTCGAGGTGGCCGATGGCGGTCGTCGCGACGGTCAGCTCGGTGTGGTCATCGAGGTCGCCGCCGACGTAGGCCGCGCCGACGGTCTCACAGACGTCGCTCGCGCCGCGGACGAACGCGAGGAGGTCCTCGGCGTCGAACGCGGGGGCGGCGTAGACCGCGACGGCCGCCGTCGCCTGCGCACCCATCGCCGCCACGTCGGAGAGCGACGCCCCGACGGCCCGCCAGCCCGCCGTGTAGTGGGCCGTCCCCGCGGGGAAGTCGGTTCGCTCGTGGAGCATGTCCGTCGTGATCACCAGGTCGCCGACGACGGCGGCGTCGTCGCCCGCAGACTCGAGTTCGGTCTCGAGCAACCGCAACGCGGCGCGTTCGTCCATGCCCCTCGCTCGGCGTGCGGCGGGAAAAACGAACCGGACGGCCAGTACGCTCGAGCGGGCACAAACGACGGCCTTAAATGTCGCGACAGGAAACCAGACCCCAATGGCTACGATGTACGACGTTCCGGCGGAGGCGCTGCTCGAAGCGCTCGCTGCCGACCTCGAGGACCGACTCGACGAACCCGACTGGGCCGCCGTCGCGAAGAGCGGTGTCGACCGCGAACTCCCACCCGAACAGGAGGACTTCTGGGCGGTTCGCGCAGCGAGTCTCCTGCGGAAGGTCTCGATGAAGGGACCGATCGGTGTCGACCGTCTCGCGACCGAGTACGGCGGCGGCAAAAACGGCTCGAACCGCTACCAGGTCGCCCCCGACCGCCGCGCGAACGGCTCGCGAAACCTCATCCGCACCATCCTCCAGCAGCTCGAGGAGGAAGGCTACGTCGAGACCGCAGACGGCGAGGGCCGACGCATCACCGCCGAGGGACAGAGCTTCCTCGACGACACCGCCGGCACCGTCCTCACGGAGCTCGACCGGCCCGAACTCGAGCGGTACGCCTGAACTAGGAGCCACTGCAAGTCGGTGCACACATGATCGCCAGACGGGTCGGCGATCGGTGTGTAAATCGTTGCAGTTGGTACTATAGCGAGCACTCGAGAGCGCGCGTCGTCGGAACACGCGGCTCCTGCCTTCGTCCGTAATCATTTTCCCTCGGGCGACAGAACGGGCGTATATGAGCGAACAGCCCGACGAACTCGACGAGCTTCGACAGAAGCGTCTCGAAGAGCTTCAGGAGCGAACGGAACAGGGTGAAGGGACGGGAGACGCGGCGGCACAGGAGGCCGCACAGCAGCAAGCCGAGGCACAGAAACAGGCGCTGTTGCGCCAGTTCCTCACCGACGAGGCCAGAAAGCGTCTCAACACGGTGAAGATGAGCAAGCCGAGTTTCGGCGAGCAGGTCGAAAACCAGGTCGTCGCCCTCGCGCAGAGCGGCCGTCTCCAGGGACGGGTCGACGACGCACAGATGAAACAGCTGCTGACCGAGCTCCAGCCCGAGAAGAAGAGCTTCGACATCAAACGCCGCTAACGTGAGTCCGGGACAGCGGCCAGAGCCACCCGCCCGAACCCTCGAGCGGTGGCGCCGACGGACGGGCCACGCAGGCGGTTCACGGACGGAGGGCAGGCCGTGATGCGTCTGGGCCTGCTCTACAGCGGCGGGAAGGACTCGACGCTCGCGGCGTTACTGCTCGCGGACTTCTACGAGGTGACGCTCGCGACCGCACACTTCGGGATCACCGACGACTGGAAACACGCCCGCGACACCGCCGAAGCCGCAGGGTTCGCCTTCGAGCGCGTCGACGTAGAGCGGGCGGTCGCCGAGGAGGCCGTCGAGCGCATCCGCGAGGACGGCTACCCCCGGAACGCGATTCAGTTCGTCCACGGCCACGCCCTCGAGACGCTCGCGGAGGCTGGCTTCGACGCGGTCGCCGACGGCACCCGCCGCGACGACCGGGTGCCGACGGTCTCGAGGGCACAGGCCCAGAGCCTCGAAGACCGCCACGACGTCGACTACATCGCACCGCTATCGGGGTTCGGCCGCAACGCCGTCGACCGCCTCGTCGCCGACCGACTCGAGGTCACCGTCGGCCCGAGCGAGGAGATTACGCGCGCAGACTACGAGGCGGAGTTACGCCACCTGATCGCCCAGGAGGAGGGAGCCGACGCGGTGGAAACCTACTTTCCGGCGCACGAGCAGACGCACGTCACCGGACTCCGGTGATCGGCCGTGGGTCAGCGTCTGGTGAACTCGAAGCGCGCACCGCCGCTCTCGCTCTCGGTGACCGACACCGACCAGTTGTGCGCATCGGCGATGGCGCGAACGATCGAGAGACCTAATCCTGAGCCGTCGGCCGCCGTCGAGAAGCCGCGCTCGAGTACCCGGGTGCGTTTCACCGCGGGAATACCGGGTCCGTCGTCCTCGACGAAGAAGCCCGTCTGCGTCGTACCGACGCGGACGCAGACGTCGTCGGGACCGTGGTCGACCGCGTTTCGAAACAGGTTCTCGAAGAGCTGTCGCGCCCGGGACCGGTCGACCGAGAGCGTGCGAGTGCCGTCGGTCTCGAGGGTCGCCTCGCCGGTGTCGACGGTCGCCCAGGCGTCGCTCACGAGCGCGACGAGTTGCACCTCCTCGGGGTCGTCGACGTAGCGGCCGCCGCGAGCGATCGAGAGCGTCTCGTCGATCAGGACGTTCATACGCTCGAGCGCAGCGGCGACCTCGCGGAGGTGGTCGGGGTTGCCGGTACGGTAGGTCTCCTCGAGACGGCCCTGGGCGACGTTGAGCGGGTTTCTGAGGTCGTGGCTGACGACGGAGGCGAACTCCTCGAGACGGGCGTTCTGGCGGCGGGCCTCGCGGACGGCGGCGCGCTGGCGGACCTCGTAGAGACCGGCGATCGAGCCCGCGGCGACGCCGACGGTGCCGCTCAGCAGGGTGAGGTAGAGCGGTTCGACGACCGACGTGCCGTGGAGGGTCAGCACGTGGAGGTGGAGACCGGTCACGAGCGAGGCTGCGAGAAACCCCCCGAGACCGTAGGCGAAGACGGAGAGGCGGTCGCGCGCGGTGACGTCCTGGGTGAGGAGCCACCGGTCGACGAGGACGACCGTCGCCGCGGCCAGCAGCGGGAAGACACCCTCTAAGAGCGCCTGCGTCGCCACGTTCTGGGCGGCGACACGGAGACCGATGACCGCGGCGAGGACGACGCCGAGTGCGGACAGCGGCGAGACTGGCAGTTGCTCACCGAGCGTCCACAGCCAGTCGTCCGTGTCGGCGGTGTGTTGCATGTGGTCGTCGTCACCGGCGGAGAGTATGAAACTACGGGAGAATATCCGTCGGTTATGAGAGTAATCAATCTGTACGGATCGGGAGGAAACGTCCGCGAACGGAAGCTTAGAAGTGGGCGGTAGCCGAACGGACGGCCATGTACGACCGAATCAAGGGATTTCGTGACTTCTACCCCGGCGAGATGGCCGCTCGACGAGAGGCGATCGACGGTCTCGAGCGCGTCGCTCGCCGGTACGGCTTTCGCGAAATCGGGACGCCCGCACTCGAACGGGCGGCGATGTGGACCGAGAAGAGCGGTGACGACATCGTCGAGGAACTCTACGCGTTCGAAGACCAGGGCGGGCGTCACGTCACGCTGACGCCGGAGCTGACGCCGACGGTCGCACGGATGGTCGTCGCGAAACAGCAGGCGCTCTCGAAGCCGATCAAGTGGTTCTCGACGCGGCCGTTCTGGCGCTACGAGCAGGTCCAGCAGGGCCGCCAGCGCGAGTTCTACCAGACGAACCTCGACATCTTCGGCTCGAGCGAGCCCGAGGCCGACGCCGAGGTGCTGGCGTGGGCGGCCGACGCGCTCACCGAACTCGGACTCACCGGCGAGCACTTCGAGTTCCGGATCTCCCACCGGGACATTCTGGGTGGCCTGCTCGAGAGCTACGACGAGCGCGTCGACACCGCGGCGGCGATCCGCGCCGTCGACAAGTCGGACAAACTCGAGCAGGCCGAGTACCACGGCCTGCTGGCCGACGCCGGACTCACGGCGGGCGACGCCGCGGAGTTCGCCGACCTCGTCGCGGGCGGTGATCTCGAGGAGGTCGTCGAGGTCGCAGACAGCGAGACCGTCACCGCGTCGGTCGAGAACCTCCAGGCGGTGCTCGCGGCGGCCGAGGACTTCGGGGCGCGTGAGTACTGTACGATCTCGCTCGAGACGGCGCGCGGGCTGGATTACTACACGGGCGTCGTCTTCGAGTGTTTCGACTCGACGGGCGAGGTCTCGCGATCGATCTTCGGCGGCGGACGCTACGACGACCTGATCGAACGCTTCGGCGGTCAGCCGACGCCTGCGGTCGGCGTCGCCCCCGGCCACGCGACGCTGTCGTTGCTGCTGCAGCGCGCGGGCGTCTGGCCCGAGGAAGCGATCACGACCGACTACTACGTCCTCCAGGTCGGCGATACCCGGCCGGTCGCCGCGCGCATCGCCCGCGACCTCCGCGCGCACGGGAACGTCGTCGAGACCGACGTCGCCGGGCGCTCGTTCGGCGCGCAACTGAACTACGCCGACTCGATCAACGCCGAGACGACGGTGATCGTCGGCGAGCAGGACCTCGAGAACGACGAGGTGACGCTGAAGGACATGGAGAGTGGCGAGCAGGTGCAGGTGCCGGTCGAGGGCTTCCCCGGCGAGGCGACCCGGCCGACCGTCGACGGTCTCGAGTGAGCGCGCTCGGTGTCGGTCTCGGCGGCACGTCTCGGGTGAGCCGATGACAGGACTGGTGAGTATGGTAGATAATCTCTCGCACCGCCGAAAAGCTTTAGCTCCCCTCTTGTGGTGGAAGAACTCGGGTCAGGGCCATGTCCATAGAGAGCGACATCATTCCGGACGGACCGATCTGGTTCGGTGGCGATCTGGTGACGACGACCGCGGACGAACAGGGCTACGACTACTCGCTACGGTGGCTGCCCGATAAGAACAATCGGGCGTTGCGAGAGGCCGGAGAGCCGATGCGGTTCTACTACTTGCCACAGGAGATCCGTCTCGCGACCGAACACGACTCGCCACACTATCAGTTTCACTTACAGGACTTCGCTGGCGTGCTCGATCCGGACGTCAACGTGGGTGCGCCGGGCCACGCCGAGGTCAGCGGCGGCTACCTGACGTTCACGACGACGATGGGCGTGCCCGAACCCGTGATGGAGGCGTCGAAAGACGAACTCAAGGCGCTGCTCGAGGACCGCTACGAGGGCCACCCGCTGTTGGGGTGGAACAACAGCCTGCCCGAACCGGCGTTCGACAACGTACCGATCGTCGACTCGGAGACCAGGCTCCATCCGGTCAGCGTCCGTGACGCCGAGAAACGGCTTGCGGGCGAGGACGAACTCGACGACGTCGACATTCCGCCGTGGGGCTGGCACGTCGAGGGCGAGGGAAAGGGACCGATCAACCCGACCTCGACGAACGCCTTCTCGGTGCTCCTCGGGAACTTCCCGACGCTGCTCATCCGCGGGGCCGCAGAGAGCGGCGAGAGCAACATCACCGTCGAGAACGACATCACCTACAACGTCAACGCACCCGAGGTGTCGATCACGGTCCGTGGCGAGTGGGAGGCCATCTTCGAACACTTCTCGGCCGCCGCCGAGGGCGGCATCTTCTGGCTCCGCGGCGAACTGAACAAGGAGGTCGAATCGATGGTCAGAGAGGGCGTCCTCGAGGTCGAGATCGACTACAACGAGGAGTTCGTCGAAGAGGGTGACCTCGAGCGCTGGGAGTCGGCCGCCAACGAGATCGCAGACACCTTCCTCGAGCGGGCGAGCGAGACGATACTGAGCCAGGAAGCGCCCGACGTCGAGGCTGCAGAGGCCAGTTCGCCCTGGTGGCGCTGGAGCGGGGACGCCGAACTCAAAGACGTCCAGCAGGAACACGGCCTCTCACTCGAGTACAGCAAGCGGATCACCGGCCGGACGAACCGGTACGAGACGATTTCGACGACGATGGACGGCCTGTTCGATCAGCTACAGACGGACGAAGACGCCTGGGATCGCTACTTCAGCCGGGTCTACCTCGACGAGGGCTGGCAGAAGGTGTACGTGATCGCCACGGTGAACGCCAACTGGGGTGACGGCGAGCGAGCGGGCGATCCGATCCACCACGTCTCCTGTGACGTCGGCTACCCGACCAGCGAGGGTGACGTCCAGTTCAGAGGCCAGGCACGCTACCGCGACGATCCGACCGATCCCGACCTCTCCGAGGAGAACACCGACACGCTCTGGGTGGCCGACACACCCCACCGGCTGTTCGTCTGGGAGTTCATCAAACAGGACCACACCGACGCCGTCGAGAACCCGAACGAGATCCACGTCCAGGAGCGGATCGCCTTCGACGAGGCCGGCGCGTACGTGCTGGTCGACACACTCGAGCGGGCCTACACGACCGAAGACCACACCCTCGAGATCCGTGCCGACAGCGCGGGCCACCTCGCGGTCGGTCCGATCGAACCCGACATGCCGCTGGGCAGCGAGCAGGTGGCGGTCGTCCTGACGCTTCGTGCACCCGACGTACCGGACAAACGCATCCAGTTCAGCGCGGACGAGCCCGGACCGGCCTACTGGGACGTCTGGTACCCACCCGAGGAGCACCCCGGGAGCTACGAGTACAAGGTCGAGGCGGTCGTCAGGCCGCCGATGTTCGGACTCGAGGAACTCCGGTGGGAGTCCGACTGGCGGACCGTCGAGGGCAACGGCCCGCTGATCGCCGACGTGCCACCCGCGCCCGAGGAGCTCCGTGAGGACCTCCGGGAGTACCTCCAGGGTGACTGAAATGGGGGAGACACCGACGGCGTTTCCGATCGACTGGAAGACGGTTCGGAGCGCGGGAACCCAGCTACTCACTCGCGCGCTCGGAGAACCGATCTTCGAACCGGCGACCGCCGACGCCGAGGAACGCCAGCGAACCAGCGACGCCGAGGGGCGCCTCTACGAGCACCTCCCGTCCGGATTGCCGGTCGTCCAGGCGGGAACGCCCCTCGAGTTCGGGGCGGTTCTCGCGGACCGTCACCGGTCGGACCGGTCGTGGTACGTCCCCGAGTACGTCGGCTCGGTGCCCGAGGAGCCGCTCATGCTGTGTGAGGTGGTGGGCCACCAGTCGGGTGAGCCGGTGTGGGGGGCGACGCTCCGCTACGCGTTCGAGTCCCGAACGCCACCGGCCGTCGCCGAGCGGACCGACGACGGGAGGCTCGAGGCAGCCCCGACACGGATCACCGAGACGACGCTGCGGATTCCGGAGGTCGACGCACAGACCGGCGAGCGCGAGTGGGTCGAACACGAGTCGGTGGCGCTCGAGGATGGTGTGGTGACGTTCGAACTCACCGGCGAGCGCCTCAAACAGGCGTATCAGCTGATCGCCCGCGAGGATCCCGAGAGAGACGGGCAGGCGAGACCGGCTCTCGTGTTCGCCGTCGGCGTCGACGCCTGGGAGGACACCGCCGGTGTCGACGCCAACGACGGGTCCGACGCGGACCTCGTCTGGAGCCAGCCCGTCGTCTCGAGACGGCTGGATGACGTCGACGACGGAACGAGCGTCGGCTTCGAGCCACCCGCGGGCCAGGGACGGTACTTCGAAGCGCCACCCGTCGTGTTGGGGGCAGCCCAGACCGACGAGACCCGGGGCGCCGTCGGCGTGACGGTCGGGTCCGTCGAGACGACGGGCGTCGAGGTCGGTCTCGAGCGTCCGACGGGTGGCGACGGGGACCGGCCTCGGGAGCGTGTCCCCGCACGACGGGGCCGGGACGCCACCGACCGCGACTCGAGCGACGAGAGAGACAGCCGGAGGGTTCGCAGTCACGACCGGCGGAGGCGAGACGCCGTCGTCCGTGACCACCGCGATCGCGACTCGAGCGAGCGTCGAGAGCGGTCTCGAACGCGCGTCCCGTCACGGCGAGGGCGGGACGCCACCGACCGCAGCAGGGATGACGAGGACCGGCCTCGAGAGCGTGTCCCGTCACGGCGGGGCCGGGACACCACCGACCGAAGCAGGGACGACGGGGACCGGCCTCGAGAGCGTGTCCCGTCACGGCGGGGCCGGGACGCCACCGATCGCGACTCGAGCGACGAGAGAGACAGTCGGAGCGCCCGGGCTCGCAACCGGCGGAGTCGGGACGTCGTCGTCCGTGACCACCGCGAGCGCGACTCGAGCGACCCCGAGCCGTCGGTCGAACCCGAAACGGTCGGCGTCGTCGTCCTGCCGGAGGGACCGGTCCTCGACGCCGAGGGCGAAGCTGTCGGCGAGGCGGTACTCGAGCGCTCGCCGTCGACAGCCGCCTGGAGCGCGGTCGAACTCGCAGGCGAGGTCGACGATCCGGTCGTGCTGGCGCAGGCGGCTGGCGACGGGCACGTCGCGGTCGGGCTTCGAAACGTCAGTGCCAGCGGGTTCGAGTACGCACTCGAGCCCTGGGACGGAGCCGAGCCGACGCGCGTCGGGTTCGCAGTCCTCCGGACCGGTGGCTACGAACTCCTCGATGGAACCGTGATCGACGCGGGAACCGTCGAGACCGACGGCGAGTGGGCGTCGACGGCGTTGCGAAGCGGGTTCGACGACGAACCGGTCGTCATCAGCCAGCGCCAGACGGCGGACAACGGCCCGGACGTGGTGACGCGCCAGCGGTCGGTCGGGACGGATCGGTTCCGAACCAGACTGCAACGAAGCGAGCGAGGAGCGGCGCTCACCGACGAGACCGTGGGGTACGTCGCCGTCGAGAGGGGTGCGCCCCGCTACGACCTGCGGACGGTGACACTCGAGGAGCCGGTGCCGGTGGGCTACCCCTGTGAGGACAACCGTCACGCCTACGCAGCGGTCACCGACAGCGGCGAGACGGTGACGGTCGGCTGTGGCCCGCCGTGGGAGGAACCACTCCCGGACCGACAACACTACGAACGCCTGCGAGACGGCTCGGTTCCAGCCCCGGTGAGCGTCTTCCGCTCGCTGAGCGAGCGCGATACGTTCCTCGTCGTTCCCAACCGGTACGTCATCGGGAGGGATCCGGAGACCGGCGCACCGAGTGTCTACGTCGCCGGAAAGGCCTCACCGAGCGACGACCGCCTGACGCTCGTCCAGCTCGACGTCGCGCTCGTCCCCGCGCTCTCGCCGTACGACCGGGCAGCGATCTACAAGCACCTCTACGGCCACACCCGCGAAGTCGACGGCGTCCCGAACGCACCGATACTCCAGTGGCCGACGGATCTGTTCGGTGCGCTCGAGGCGTTCGAGTGGACGAGCGGTCTCGAGGTCGAGGGGACGCCGACACCGGTCGGGGGCGGACTCAGGCTGACGGCGAACTTCCGGGACACCGCCCAGGCGACGCTCGCGTTCGACCGGCTTCGCCAGCGCGGGTCGAACCTGAGCGGGTCGGTCGAGTGGGCGTTCGGCGACGCGACGAGCGCAGGGTCGGCCGTCACCCTCGACTTAGCGCAGACGGCGGGCGACGTCCTCGACGCGAGGGCCGATCCGGACACCGGACGTGTCACCCTCGAGAGTCGCTGTGACCGCCCCGTCTTCGTCGAGAAGCTGTTGCTCTTCGCCGAGGACCACACCGAACCGACGACCCACACGTTCGACGAGCCACTCGAACTCGAGGCCGGTGGCGAGACACGGATCGACGACGTCCTCGCGGCCGGGGAGACGCGAGCGGCACCGGCGTTTCGCATCGACGAGGACCCCGACGGCGCGTTCGAAGAGCGCCGGATCGACGTCGACCGACTCGAGGTGCCGTTGACGGTGACCGCCCAGCTCGGCGCGGCGGCCGAGGCGGTTGCTGGACTCGAGCTCCAGGTCCGGTTCCCGGGCGTCGGTGAGACGCGCCGTCTCGAGCTCGTCCCCGAGGACGGACGGTTCGCTGGCGTGACGGGCGTCGCCTACTTCCGCCTGCCGGTGACCTACTACCTCTCGCCCGACGAGCGGGTACTCGAGTACGAGGTGACCGTCCGGCTCGAGTCGGGCGAGGAGCGCGTGCTCGGCTGGCAGCGCCACCACCTGGGCGACTCGGCGACGCTCCACCTGCGGGCCGACGACGTCGGACTCGAGTGAACGGAGGACAGATGAACCACACACCACACGCCGACCGATGGACCGCCGCGGAAGCGAGAGCGCGCCAACCCCCACGAGGTGAGTACCGATGAGCACCCACCAGGACTGTTACAACTACACGCCGCTCGAGAGCGACGCGTTGATCGTCGACGGACGCCAGCTCCTCGCCGACCGGCCCGAGATCCGCAACTGGTCGTACGAGGAGATACACCACTTCCAGCGCCGCCGGAACGAGTGTCGCCACCCGGACGACGTCGAGGCGATCGTCGTCCACGAGACCGACTCGATGCAGTGGACCGAAGCGAGCATGCAGGCCCTCCAGAACAGAGGTGAAGGAGTCCACTTCGCCGTCTTGCGAGACGGGACCGTCTACCAGCACAACGACGTGGTCCAGCGGCTGGGCCACGCCAGACCGCACAACGGCTCCTCGATCGGGATCGAACTCGTCAACCAGCCAGACCCCGCCGGGAGTGGCGATCCACAGATCGAATCGACGATCTGGAACACCGAAGCCTCCGGTGATCGGCCCTACCGGCTGCCGACCGGCGAGCAGCTCCGGGCAACGTACCACCTGTTCGAGCACGTCGTGATCGGCGGGACCGGCTCACCGCTTTCGGTGCCGCTCGAGTGGCCGGGCGTCATCGGGGAGTACTACGTCGCGTTCCCGATTCCGGCGCTCCGAGGGCCGAATCCCGACCCGATCAGGGGCGTCGTCGCCCACGCGAACTTCACGTCGAAAGTCGATGGCCACGTCCCCACGCTCTACCTGTGGCTGCGCCTGAGCGGCGCTGGCGGCCGTCTCGGCCACACCGCAGCGCTCGAGCGAGCCATCCACCTCGCCGGAGACGGCCGGTACGCACCGGCGGGGAGCCTCACGGACCACGGACTCGACGGCCGGCCGGTCATCCCGCTCGAGGAGCCACCAGAAGAGGAGGAAGAAGAGGAAGCGGCCCCGCCGGCCGATGGCGAACCGCACTGGTGGGACTGGGAGGGGTTCTGAGCGGGACCGGGAGCCTTTGTGCCGTCGGCCCGTACGCGTCGTATGGCCGAGCACGACGCGAAACCGGTCAACCTTGCCGACGCCGCCGCACTCGAGCGGTTTCTCGACGAGCACGACCTGGCGCTGCTCGAGTTTTACACGGCTGGCTGTTCGATGTGTCAGGCGATGGAGCCGGTGCTCGGGAACGTCGCGCGGGCAACGGGCGTCCCGGTCGGGCTATGTAACCCCGGTGACGACGTGCACCTCGCCGACCGGTTCGCGATCCGGTCGGTCCCGACGCTGGTGCTGGTAGCGGAAGGTGAGGAGGTCGCCCGCCTCGCGGAGGGGTTCCAGCCGACGGCCGACGTGGTCGCGTTCGTCCGCGAGCACGCGCCGGACGCCGTCAGCGAGGAGTGATCAGAGGTAGCCGAGGTCTGCGAGGCGCTCTTCGGTCGAGGCGCGCATCGAGACGCTGCCCGTCGGCGTCGCCGCGTCGAGCCCCTCGGCGTGAGCCTCGAGTCGCTCGCGGAGGCGGGCGACACGCGCTGGCCGGTCGGGGGCGAGGTCGACCGACTCGTCGGGGTCGGTCGTGAGGTCGTGCAGACGCTCGAAGCCGTCGTCGCCGCGGACGTACTTCTCGTCGCGGGTTCGAATCGCCCGGAGGCTCCGGTCGAAGTCGTAGACGCGGTCGGGAAGTTCGCCGAAGCGAGCCTCGAGTCGGTCGATCGACGGCTGTGGCGCGGCGTACTCGGCGAAGACGGCCTCGCGCGGCGGGTCGTCGCTGGCCGGGTGGAGCGAGCGGCCACGGCTCTGTGCGCGGAGTTCGGGGTCGTCGACGCCCGTGGTCTCGAGCAGCGTCTCCGGGAGGTCGAGCAGCTGGACGAGGTCCTCGCGTGCGGGCGTGTCGACGAACGGGCCGCCGTAGCAGACGAGCGGGACGTGCAACAGCGTGTCGTAGAGGTTGTACTGGTGGCCGAAGAAGCCGTGGTCGCCGACGTTCTCGCCGTGGTCGCCACAGACGACGAGCAGGGTGTTCTCCTGGAGACCGCTCACCTCGAGCGCGCGTACGAGTCGCCGGAGGTGGTCGTCGACGTAGGCACCCTCGGCGTGGTAGAGCGCCCGGAGCAGCGTGAACTCCCGCTCGGTGAGTTCGTAGGCACCGACGTCGTAGGCGCGTGGGTCCTGTCTGATCGCGATCGCCTCCTCGTAGCTCGCGCCGTCGGGGAGGAACGCCTCGGCGTAGCGGCGGGGCGGTCGGTACTCGACGTGGGGTTCGATGTAGTTCGCGAAGAGGAAGAACGGCCGCTCGTCGTCGCGGCTCTCGAGCCAGTCGGTGATCCAGGTCGTGGTCCGGTCCGCGCCGTCGTCACCCGCCGGCTGGAGGAGTTCGCTGTAGAGGACGTTCGCGGCGTTGACCAGCGGGTTGCCCTCGAAGAGACGGTCGCGTGCGGCCTCGAACTTTCCCGAGAAGTGTTCGGCGCGAACGACGGTGCCCATGTCGACGTCGGACTGGACGAACTGCCAGCCGCGACGGAGGTGGTCGAAGCCGCGAGCGAAGCCGAACTCGTCGGTGATCCAGGTGTTGTTCGAGACGCCGATCGTCTCGTAGCCGGCGTCGGAGAACGCCTCCGCGACGGTCCGGTAGTCGTCTGTGAGGTAGGTGTGCCCGCCGTGTGCGCCGTGTTCTGACGGGTAGACGCCGGTGAACAGCGACGCGTGTGAGGGGAGCGTCCACGGCGCCGTCGAGAACGCCCGCTCGAACGTCGTTCCCGCCTCGCCGAGCGCCGTGAGCGTCGGCATCGTCCCCTCGTCGACGCTCGTCGCTCGAGCCGTGTCGAGGACGACGAGGACGACGTTCTCTACGCGTTCATGTGACGCAGGAACCTCACGATCGGAAGAGTCGGCCATCACAGCGATATCCACCCGTCACGGAGAAGGTCGACCCCCCGGCGTGTGCAGGCCGTTGAGAACGCCA
Source organism: Natronobiforma cellulositropha (assembly GCF_025629245.1). Taxonomy (GTDB): domain Archaea; phylum Halobacteriota; class Halobacteria; order Halobacteriales; family Natrialbaceae; genus Natronobiforma; species Natronobiforma cellulositropha. Next base: position 4,235 of record NZ_JANZXN010000009.1, on the reverse strand, counting down.
GCCGACACCCGGGTCCGGTCCACCGAGCACGATAGATGGTGCTAACACGGACGAGCGCGACGCTCGAGACGAATGCCACGACGCGCCTTCCGCATCGCCTACGACGGAACGCCGTTCTCGGGCTTCCAGCGCCAGCCGGACGTTCGAACCGTCGAAGGGACGATCTTCGACGCTCTCGGCGCACTCGAGGTCTTCGAGGGGGAGAAGCCCCCCGGCTACGCCGCCGCCGGGCGGACGGACGCCGGCGTCTCCGCGCTCGCCCAGACGGTCGCCCTCGACGCCCCCGAGTGGCTCACGCCGCGTGCGCTGAACAGTCGGCTTCCCGAGACGGTCCGGTCGTGGGCCGCCTGTGACACCCCGGCGGACTTTCACGCCACCCACCACGCGAGCGAGCGCACCTACACCTACCACCTCTACGCGCCACCCGCTCGCGTCGACGACGAACGCGCCGAGGCGGCGCTCGAGGCACTCTCGGGTCGCCACGACGTACACAACCTCACCCCGGACGACTGGAACACCGACCGGACGCTCGAACTCGAGGCGACCCGCGACGGTGCCTACCTCGTACTGACGGCTCGAGCGGGCGGCTTCTGCCGGGAACTCGTCCGCCGACTGGTCTCGCTCGTCGAGGCGGTCGCGACGGGCGATACACCGCTGGAGAAGATCGATCGCGTGCTCGCGGCCGACCCGCTCCCGGGCCACGAGGGAATCGCTCCTGCACCACCGGAGCCGCTGGTGTTGACGCGCGTCGCCTATCCCGACCTCTCTTTCGAGACCGACCCCGACGCGCTCGAGCGCGCCCGCGAGTGTTTCGAGCGCCAGCGGATCGCTCACACCACCGGCGCACGGGTGGCGCGAACGATCGGGACCGGACTCGAGTGAGTGGCCTTTAGGTAGTCCCCACGTGACCAGTGGGCATGGATCTCTCACCCGAGGAGTACGGCGCGTACTGGCGCGCGTCGCTGCGCATCGCCGCCGGGGTGCTCGTCGTCGTCTTCGGTCGCAGACTGCCCGACGCGCTGCTGGCCCTCTCGGAAGTCGGTCCCATCGTCCTCGGCATCGTCTTCTACGTAGGAATCGTCCTCGTGAGCGTCTACCTGATCGTCCTCGGTCTCGCTCGCGTGATTCGAACGGCCGTCGACGCGGAGATGCGAGGGTAGGACGTAGAATCCTTCGATGATACAGAGATATCCGACAATTCTCTGGTTCAGAGAGTGTGGGAGAGAGACCTACGGAGAGAGAACGGCCCCTCTCCGAGGAAATAGGGTGGTTCGAAGGGTTCCAGCCTGAAATGAATTTTCAGTATTATACAGCGCAGGCTGACGTACGGGAGATAGTGCTACTCAGCAGACGGATCCCTCGAAACGGAACGTGCCGATCGAAAAATCGCGGGGTCGTCGACTCGCGAGACCCTACAGCATCTCGAACACTCCGAGACGAGAGTCTCGTACGCCCGAGCGTCTTACAGACGCTCGAACAGGGCAACGACGTCGTTGAAGCCAACGCTGCCGTTCCCGCTGAAGTCGAAGTACTCGACGTTGTTCTGGACGACGTCACCGTTGTGCTCTTCGAAGAACGTCACCACGTCGTTGAAGCCGAGGTTGCCGTCGCCGGTGATGTCCTCGTAGAGACCGTCGCCAGTGAGGTCCTGGGCGTCGTAGCCGTCGCCGTTGACGTCGAGACCGGACGGCTCAGGGTCTTCACCGCCGTTGCCGTCGCCTTCACCCTCGGCGATGGGGACGAGGTCGTCTTTGTACTCCTCTAGGTGTGCGCGGATGATCTCGCCCTGGAACTCACCTTCGTCCTGGGTCGCGAGCGCCCACTCACACGGGAGGTCCTCACAGTACTCGGGGAGGTCCTCGTTGAACGGGTCACCAGCGGCGTCCTGGTGCTCGGGGTGGTTCGGGTCCTCGTCGAGGAAGGGGCGGTAGAACATGACCGGCCGCCAGATCGGGTCGGCACACCAGGCCGTGTAGCTGATCGCCTCGTGTGACTCGAGCCACTCGAGGAACGGCGCGCCGAAGTCGTCGTACGAGCCAGCGATGTGCATGTCCGTGACGCCACCGCCCTGGGCCTGCTCCCAGCCGAACTCGGTGACGAACAGCGGGAACTCCTCGTAGACGCCGTCGACGCCTTCACCGTTGCCTGCAGCCTCGCCCCACGCCTGGTTCATACTGACGGTGTGGCCACCGTAGATGTGGTAGGTGTAGGCGAGGTTCTCACCCTCGAACGGCTCGAGGAGCGCACCCTCGGGGCTCTGCGTCCAGCTTGGCGAGCCGATGAGGATGATGTTGTCGGTGTGCTCGCGGATGGTGTCGACCCACGGCTGGGCGACGTCCAACCAGTCGTACCAGATGTCGGCGACCCACTGTTCTTCCTGTGGGTCGCCCCACATACCGGGGTTCGTCGGCTCGTTGTAGACCTCGAAGAGGACGTGGTCGCGGTCGCCGTAGCGCTCGGCGATGAAGTCCCAGTAGAGCTGGAGTTCGGGGTCGAGCGCCGGGTCGTCCCACGGCTGGTCACCGCTGCCCCAGTGGCGGTGGTAGTCGATGATGGCGTAGACGCCACGCTCGGCACACCGGTCGATCACGGCGTCGAGGTGGTTCTCACAGTAAGCCTCGAGGTCGCTCTCGTCGAACTCGCCGATCGGGTAGTCGCCGGTCGCGTAGTCGTCGGCGAGCGGCACCGGCGTCAGACCGGCGATGTTACCCGGCTCCGTCGGGATACGGAGGACGCGTGGGTGCCAGCCCTCGTCCTGGTTGGTCAGATAGTCGACGACGTCGAGCGCCGTCTTCCCGCGAACGTGTGCGGTGAGGTCGAGCTTCCCCGGGTCGGCCATGTTGAGGCCGCGAAGTTTGACCGTGTTCCCCTCGGTGTCGACGACGAGGTTGCCGTCGACCGAGAGCTTCGGGAGCGGGATGTCCTGGCCCGGGCCGTCCTCCTGGGAGGCGGCCGCGGTGCCGGAGAGTCCGACACCGAGACCGGTGGCCAGCGCACCGGCGCTGGCCGCTTTCATGAAGCTTCGGCGTGTCGTATCGAACGCCGGTCGGTCGCGTCGCTGTTCGTCCGTCTCGTGTGCTGTAGTGCGTTCACTCATTGCTGGTGTGCGCGTTATGCGCTACCTCCGTTGTACCATGTCTCATACCCTACGGACAAGACACAGTAGAGTGGTTCCTACAATAGATTAAAACTTTCTAGTGCTTAATGAAATTAATAGACTAATCGTATTGAATCGCTATCAGGAGAGAGGCGAGTGCAGCGGCTGATACGGGTACTGAACGAACCGAAAAACGAAGCGAGTCCAGCGAAAAATGGAAGCAAAACCGACCGAACGAGGTCGGTCACTCAGAACCGCAGGTGGTCAGTTCAGGAGACCGTGATGGTGACTTCGTGGGTCGTCGTGTCGCCGTCGTTGTTCGTCGCGGTCAGCGAGACGGTGTAGGTTCCCGAGGAACTGTAGCTGTGAGCGCCGAACCAGCCACTGCCGGTCGTGCCGTCGCCGAAGTCCCACTGGAGGTCCGTGACCCAGTGCTGTTCGTCGGTGGTGTCGGTCACGTGGAACTCGATGCGCTCACCAGCCGACGCGGACGTCGTCGTGGGGTCCAGCTCCGCGTAGAGATCACCCGTGTCGACAGGGTCGTCGCCACCGTTGTCGTCGCCACCGTTGTCGTCGCCGTTACCAGGGTCGCTCGGGTCGTCCGAGCCGCCCTCGACAGGCTGCCAGACGTACCAGTCCTGGTGCATCGGCTCCTGGTTCTGGGTGTACCACTGGGCCTCCCAGTTGGTGCCGTCGTGGGAGACGCGGTCGCCCTCGAGGTAGACCTCGTCTGCGTCCCAGGCGGGGTAGTCTCCAACGTCGTCGTCATCGTCGTCATCGTCATCGTCGTCATCGTCGTCGCCGACGCCGTCACCGACGACCAGTTCCACCGAGACGTCCTCGATGTCCATCTCGCCGCCGTCGTCGTCCTGGATCGAGTCCACGACCACCGTCACGTCCGTCGTACCGTCCGCGACGCCGTCTAGGTCGATCGTCGCCAGGTGGATGTCGCTGACACTTCCCGTCAGCGTACTCTCTAAGTCGACCGCCGAGATCTCCACCACCGAGCCGTCCGCCGCCACGTCGGTGGAGCCCAGTTCGAACTCGTCGCCGGCTGCGGCGCCAGTGATCTCCGCCACCGAACTGTCGACCGTTACGTCGACGCCGAACCCGGACAGGGCGTTCGGTGCGTGACCCA
>NZ_JANZXN010000008.1 GCF_025629245.1 Natronobiforma cellulositropha | reverse complement strand
ACTGGTTTGCTGGAACAGCAGTCATCTCAGCATGATTGCGGTCAGACTCGACGCAATTTCGGCGTGATCGCCATCTCAGCCAGCCACTAAGCTAGAACGGATGGTAGACTTGTCTACAGGTATCAACAGTCCACGCTAATCGCTCTTCGAGCGCGTCGGACGGTCGGAGTCGATACCTGTAGTTGTAGTTCATCTACGAGCGTTCTTCGATGAGTTCGTCAAGTTTCTCTTGGACGAACGACGAGAGGTTGAGGTGGTTGTCCTCGACCCACTCGGCTTGGTCGTCGCGGATAGAGATGTTCTTGCGCGTTGCCACACCACACAATACACAAACTACACAAACAAGGGTTGCGATTGCGTGGGCCTGTGGGCCGAGCGTTGGACGTGTTTGAGAACTGTGCGGCGTTGACGAGACGCGAAGCGTCTCGTTCGCACACCAGAAATCGAAGATTTCTGGGGACGCTGTATCCCCTCCCTACTCACTCGCTTCGCTCGTTCGTTGAGGAAGGGGCCTTAGCGCCTTAATTCAGGTAAAATCCGCTCGCGTAGGCGAGATAGGCGTAGAGGACGGTGTTCACGAGTCCGAAGTAGTAGTTGCTGATGCGCCCCTTGGCGACGAGCACTACCGTGATCATCCCCGTGATCGACGCCACCAGCTCGAGGGTGGTGCCGCCCATCGCCAGAGAGACGTAGACGGCGGTCGAACAGAAGAGCAACAGCCAGAGCCGTTCGAACACCGTCCACCCGGCGAACGCTGCCCGAAGCTGTGAACGCGGATCGAATCCGTGCGAGGTTCCCATCATAAAATCATCTACGTCGTCGTGGAACCAGAAAGCGATAAACACCCCGGTCACGCCGCCGGCCGCTCTCCCGGGGGTGAGGGACTCTCGCCACTCACGCCGCGGCGGACGCCACCGATACCGGCCGGCGGTGCGTGCTCGAGCACCGCCTCGCTACGCGAGCACCGCCTCGAGCGCGTCCATCGCCCGCACGACGTGCTCGAGGCGGGCGTTGTGTCCCATGTGGCCGATCCTGAGGATGTCGTCTTCGTGCTCGCCGAGACCGGTCGCGAGGACGATTCCGTGCTCCTCGCGCACCCGCTGGCTGACGGCACTCGCCCCCTCGAGTGAGAGCGCGGTCACCGTCGGCGAGGCGAGACCATCGTGCTCGGGGTAGGTCTCGAGTCCCACCGCCCTCGCCCGCTCGCGACAGCGCTCGGCACACGCCTCGTGGCGGGCGAACACCGACTCGAGACCCTCCTCGAGCAGCAGGTCGACCGCTGCGTCGAGCGCCAGCAGGTTCGAGACGGCGTGGCTGTAGGGGAACCACTCGTTCTCGAGCGCCTCCCGCCAGGGGGCGAGGTCCGCGTAGTACGAGCGGGTCTCGAACGACTCGATGCGCTCCCAGGCGCGCTCGCTCACCGAGAGCACCGTCAGCCCCGGCGGCGCGCTGAAACACTTCTGGGTCGCGCCGATACAGACGTCGATTCGCGCCGCCGGGACGGGCGTCCCGCCGAGTGAGGAGACCGCGTCGACGACGCTCACCACCTCGTGAGCCTCGAGCAACTCGAGCACCGGCTCGAGGTCGTTGAGCACGCCCGTCGGCGTCTCACAGTGGACCATCGTCGCCACGTCGAAGGATCCCGCCTCGAGTTCGGCTTCGATCCGCTCGAGGTCGTAGCCACCCGTCGAGGGCGAGCGACAGACGACCGCCTCCCCACCGTACAGGCCGACGAAGTCGGCGAAGCCCTCGCCGTAGCGGCCGTTGGCGATACAGAGCACCCGGTCGCCCGCCTCGACCAGCGAGGCGACCGCCGCCTCGAGTCCGAGAATCCCCTCGCCGCTGAGGATCACGACGTCGTTCGGGCCGTAGACCGCCTCGAGTTTCCCGACGAGGTCGCGGTAGAAGGCGTAGAACGCGGGTTCGACGTCGGGGTTCCAGGCTGCACGGCTCATCCGCTCGCGGACCGCCGCTGGCACCTCGGTCGGGCCGGGGGTCAGCCGCAGGAGGTCGTCGTCCATAGTCGAACCCGGGGTCGACGGCGCATAAATCCACGCGGCCGGTCGCGCGCGTCGGTTCGCCCTGGCGACCGATGCTCGCCTCGTGACTGACGCCGCTCTCGCTACCGCCGGCGCTCGAGTCGCCCGCGGACGAACGGCGCGGCGGGGAACACCCCGGCGTCGACGCGCTCGAGTTCGAGGACGGAAAACGCCTCGTCGCCGGTGAACAGCGCGACGGTGTCGCGGTCGAGGTGACAGCCGCCCGCGGCGCGCTTCCACAGCGGCGTCAGGCCGTCCTGAACGCTCGCGCGCCAGCCGTCGCCGCGGACGTGCTCGACGAAGCGGAACTCGCCGCCGGGGACCAGCACGCGGGCGACCTCACGGAGTGCGCGCTCGGGGTCCTCGATGGTACAGAAGACGACGCTCGCGAGGACGGCGTCGAACGAGTCGTCGGGGTACGGTAGCGACTCCGCCCGCGCGTCTCGGAGGTCGACTGCGACCCCAACGGCCCGCGCTCGCCGCTCCGCCCGGCGGCGCATGTGCGGGTCGGGTTCGACCGCGTGGACCTCGAGTGGCCCGTCAGCCGCTTTCAGGTACGGAAACGTCTCACCGGTGCCCGCGCCGAGGTCGAGGACGCGCCCACAGAGTCCGGCAGTGAGGTACTCGCGCTGGGGACCCATGACGGGTTCGTCGGGGAGGTGGTCGTAGACGGCTGCGAACACCGGGTGGGAGATGTCGTGTTCGCTCACAGGTCGAGCCACGACACGGAGACGGGTAACGGTTCGCCGCGCGAGCAACCAGATAGATACGAAACAGGTTTAGCCCACCGTGGTGTCCCCGAGGTTAGTAATGGACCGGGACTCGAGTGACGAATCGACCCACGACTGGGGGGTGACAACCTCGCTCGTGACGCTCGGTATCGTCGGCTTCTCACTCTCGTTCTCGGCGATCTCACTCTCCGCCGCCGCCGCTGGGATGCTCACGGGGGCGGTCTACTTCCCGATCTTTCGGACTCAGCCGTTCGAGGGCGTCGCCCGCGGCTTCTGGCACTCACAGGACGTCCCGGTCCTCCTCCTGTCGCTGCTCGCCTGTGCGCTCGTGCTGGCGATCGGGTTCGAACTGCTGTGGCGGATCACGTTCACCCCGGCCCTCCAGAGTTTCATCTTCGGCCTCGCACTCGCCTCCGCCGTCGTCACCGTCTCTAGCCGGTGAGGCGGTGATCAGACCGCGAGCAGTCCGCCGTCGCCGTCGTCGCTCTCGTCGTCACTTTCATCCGCGTCACCGTCGTCGCTCCCGCCCGAGCCATCGCTCTCGCTATCGTCCGCGCCGTCGCGTTCGTCGTCGCCACCGTCGTCACCGTCGCTCTCGCTTTCTGTCGACTCCTCCTCGGCGGCGTCCGGCCGCTCGTCGACGACCTCGCGCATCAGTTCGAGGACGTTCTCCTCCTCGAGCGAGCGCAACTCACGCGGGTAGACGCCGATGGTGACGACGAGGTCCTCGTCGGTCGCGACCGCCTCGCTGACGTGGAGGTCGACCTCGACGCTCGAGCCGTCGAACTCGGCGTCGGCGACGTAGCGGGTGCGGCCGGTCGACTGCTCGAGAATCGTCACGCTCGCGTCCTCGTCGCGGCGGACGTTCGAGATGCCGTCGTAGTTGTCCTGGACGAGCGCGACGAGGTCGTCGCTCGACATGTCTTCGACGGGGTTGAACTCCCGGCCGAGCAGGCGTACCTGTGGGGTCGAGAGCGCGATGAAGACTGCGCCGCGCTGGTCGCCGAGTGGACCCATGTCGACGCGTTTCTCGTGTTCGGTCAGGTAGTTGGTCACGGTGACCTCGCCGACGCCAGCGACCGACTCGCTGACGACGATCGCCTCGAAGTCGGTCTCTTCGTAGCCGGTGTCCGCTCTGGCGCTCGCGGCGACGCTGACGGGCGATGCCGCGTGTTCGGTCAGCTGGTCGCCGTAGAGGACGAACGCCCCGCCCGCTCCGAGGACGGCCGTACCTGCCAGCCCGGCGATGACGTGTCGACGTTTCATGTTCGCGTGGGTCTCTCGAGCGCCGTCAAGTGTCTTCTGGGAGCGACCGTCGAGCCACTGGCTCTCGACGGCCGAAGCGACAAGTGCGTCGCTGGCGTACTCGCTCGCGGTGGATTCCCGTGTTCGACGACCGAACCGACGCCGGTGAGCGCCTCGCCGCCGACCTCGAGCGCCGCGGCGTCGAGGCGGACCTCGTCCTCGCGATTCCTCGGGGCGCGCTCCCGGTTGCCCGCCCCGTCGCCGACGCGCTCGAGGCACCCCTCGACGTCGTCGTCGCCCGGAAGATCGGTGCGCCGACCAACCCCGAACTCGCTCTGGGAGCGGTAGCGAGCGACGGCACTGTCTGGCTCAACGAGCCGTTGCTCGAGCACCTGGGCGTCTCCGAGGAGTACCTCGAGCGCGAACGGGCGCGAGAGGCAGCGGCGGCCGACGAGAAGGCGCGTCGCTACCGGCCGGAGACCCGTCCCGAGCTACCCGCGCTCGAAGGGGAACGCGTCGTCGTGGTCGACGACGGGGTCGCGACCGGGGCGACCGCCATCGCCTGTCTGCGACAGCTTCGCGAGGCCGACGCCGCACGGGTCGTCCTCGCCGTCCCCGTCGGGTCGCCGGAGTCGCTCGCGCGTCTCGAGCGCGAGACCGACGAGGTCGTCTCCCTGCTGACGCCGCCGGACTTTCGCGCCGTCGGCCAGTACTACCACGACTTCGGACAGGTGAGCGACGCCGAGGCGGTCCGCTACCTCGACAGGTGAGTCGGACGGCCCGAAAAATGGGACGGTGGCCCGTCTCAGGGCCAGAGACCGCGCGCCGTGTGCGCTTCGGCGACCCGCTCGAGGGCGACGATGGAGGCGGCCTCGCGCCAGGTCACGCCGCGTTCGTCTCGCACCCCGCGGACAGTCTCCCAGGCGTCGACCATCGCCGTCTCGAGTTCGCGCTCGACGTCGGCGAGCGACCAGCGTCGCCGGTTGACGTCGCCGAGCCACTCGAAGTAACTGACCGTCACGCCACCGGCGTTGGCGAGGACGTCGGGGACGACCGGAATCCCGCGCTCGGTGAGAATCGCGTCGGCCGCGGTCGTCGTCGGGCCGTTCGCGCCCTCGACGACGATACTCGCGGCGACCTCGTCGGCGTTCGCCTCGGTGATGGCGTTGCCGATCGCCGCCGGGATCAACACGTCCACGTCGAGCGCGAGCAGTTCGTCGTTCGAGATGACGACCTCGGCGTTGCGCGTGGCGGCCTCTGGCTCTTCCTCGTGAGAGGGGATCGTGGCCACGTCGAGACCGTCAGGGTCGTAGACGGCACCGGTGACGTCGCTGACGGCGACGACGTGCGCACCCCACTCGTCGAGCGTCCGGGCGGCGTTCGCGCCGACGCTGCCGAAGCCCTGGACGGCGACGGTCGCCCCCTCGAGCGGGATGCCTTCGTCCCGGCAGGTCTCGCGGGCGACGATGGCGGCGCTCTTGCCGGGTGCGCCCTCGCGGCCGGGACTGCCGCCGATCGCGGGGGGTTTGCCGGTGACGATGCCGGAGGTGGTCTCGCCGGCCTGCATGCTGTAGGCGTCCATGAACCAGGCCATCGTCTGTGCGTCGGTCCCCATGTCAGGCGCGGGAATGTCCCGTGTCGGGCCGATGACGTCGCGCAGTTCCTGGGCGAAGCGGCGGGTGAGTCGCTCGTGCTCGTCGGGGCTGAGCGACTTCGGGTCGACGACGATGCCGCCTTTGGCCCCGCCGAAGGGAATGTCCATGACGGCACACTTCGAGGTCATCCACATCGCCAGGCCGACGCACTCGTCTCGCGTCACGCCCGGGTGGTACCGGAGTCCGCCCTTGTAGGGACCACGCACGTCGTCGTGCTGGGCGCGGTAGCCGGTGTAGACGGCGACCGTTCCGTCGTCGCGTTCGATCGGAACCGTCACCTCGTGGACCGCCGTCGGGTGAGCGAGGCGCTCGAGGACGTTCTCGTCGATGTCTACGTACGAACTCGCCCGTAAGAGCTGTGCGCGGGCGGTCTCGAGCGCCGAGGCGTCGTCGATACCGTCGGCGTGTGGGGGTCGGTCGTGCGTCGGTTCTGATGCCATCGGCGATTCACTCGAGTGGAATGTTCTGGTTTCGCATCTCGCTCCCGCAGTCGGGGCAGACGGTCGGCCGGGCCGTCCGGACGATCGTTCCGCAGTCGAAACACTCGTAGCGCTGTTCCTCGTTGGGGTCGTATTCGACGTCTATCATGGGTTGTCTCTGCGACGGTCGGGTCGTCGCGCGGGCGCTCCGCTGGCCTGTATAATAGGAATATAAGGATGATTCTACTTGTTCACAGTCTAGCCCCGTTCTTCTCGCCCCGTTCTCTATTCAACCCCCGTCCGTGTGGCCGTCGCGCCGTCGCCGAAGAGGGACGCGTAGACCTTTCGCTGGACCGTTCGGAGGTGGCGGTAGAACGCCGCCGGGGAGATGCCGAGCGTCGCTGCGATCTCTTCGCCCGTCCGCTCGCGCGGTGACTCGAAGAACCCGCCGTAGTAGGCCACCTGAATCACCTCGAGCTGGCGGTCGGTCACCGCCGAGAGGAGCGTCGACTCGAGGTCGCCTCGCGCGTCGTCGACGGTCGTCTTCGAGACGAGGTGGACGTCGTCGACGGCGTTCTCGACGAGACCGACGCTCCGACGCGGGTCGACCGTACTCGGCACGTCGATGACGACCGTCGCACCCGCTGGCGTCGCTTCGACCCGCCGGAGGACGATGCCGTGGTCTGCGAGGCGTGAGGCCAGAAACGGCCGGGCGAGTTCGAGACGGAGCGTTCCACCGCGCTCGCCGTCGTCGGTGAGCACCTGGACGCGTTCGACCGCGGCGAGGTCGGCCGCGACGGTGGCCACCGCCTCGGCCGACGCGTCGCTCACCGTAGCGAACACCGACGTTCCGTCCGCCGTCCGCTGGACGCCACCGCCGAACGACACCGTACACCCCGCGTCCGTCGCCAGCCGTCGGAAGACGAACGTCGGGTCGCCCACCTCGAGTTCGAGGCGCGTACTCGAGGTCGCGAGCAGCGCACTCTTGCGTTCGACGGCCCCCATGGCCGAGGCGATCGTCTCGCCCAGTTCGGCGAAGACCTCGCCCGAGACGTCGTCGAACGCCGCGGGTCGGTCGGCGTAGACGCTCAACACCCCGTAGGCGAACTCGTCGTAGGCTAGCGGGACGCTGATGACCGACTGGTAATCACGCGAGAGCGCCTCCTTGCGCCACTCGCTCTCTCGCAGTCGGTCGACGACGTTCGAGACGACCGCGACCGTGTCGTTCGCCGCCGCCCGCCCCGCGGGTTCTCCCCCCTCCTCACCCGCGTCAACGAGTGTGAACGCGACGCTGTCGAGGTAGCCCCGGTCGTCGCCCGCCCACGCCCGCGCGGTGAGCGCCTCGCCCGCCGCGTTCGGCTCACCGATCCAGGCGAAGCGAAAGCGGTCGGTCGCCGTCAGCCGCGTACAGACCGCGCGTTCGATCTCTTCGCGCGTCTCCGCGCGCACCAGCACCTGATCGATCTCGCGGATGATCTCGTTGAGCCGGTCGAGCTGGGTGAGCCGCTCGTTCTGTCGCTCGAGCGCCCGGTCGCGCTCGCGCAGCCTCGTCTCGCGCTCGACGCGGTCGAGCGCCGCCTCGGCCGTCGCCGCGAGCAGGTCGGTCAGTTCGCGGGTGACCTCGTCGAAGCGACCCACGGTTCCCGACCCGGCGACGAACAGGCCGTGATCGCCCAGTGGGACGAACGCACCGCTTCGCAGTCGCGTCGTGTTCGACGTCACCTCGGTCTCGCGGACGTCGTCGAAAAAGCGCGCCGCTCCCTCGACGTAGCACCGCCCCACGAGGCTGTCGTCGCTCGCTCGGACCGGCCGGTACGGCCCGTGTAAGCGCTCCATCGCACTCGAGGTGGCCACCGGCGTCAACACGTTCTCGTCGGTGTCGAAGACGAACGCCGCGCTCGCTTCCACGTCGAGAATCGCGGGGGCGTCCTCGACGACGATCCCGCCGATCTCGCGGTCCGTCTCGGCGTAGAGCAGCCGCCGCGCCGTCCGCTGGAGCGACGCCAGCGCCTCCTCGCGCTGTTTGCGCTTCGTCACGTCGCGACAGCTGTAGAGCACCGTCCCCTCCTGGATCGAGACCTCCCTGACGTTGACCAGCAGGGTGTGTTCTCGCCCCGTCCGGTCGGTCGCCGTACACTCGACGTTCGTCAACACGCCCGCCTCCTCGAGCGCGGCCCGCTCGAAGAGGTCACTCCCGAGCAGTTCGTCGATCGTCCCCATCTCGTGGATCTCCTCGTCGGTGTAGCCGAAGATGAAGTGGACGTTCGGACAGACGTAGGTGAACGCCCCGTCGTCGTCGGTGATCAACACCGTGTCCGTCATGTTGTTGAGCGTCACCCGGTGGAGTTCCTCCGAACGGCGCAGTTCCGACTCGAGGCGGACGCGCTCGGTCACGTCCGTCGCCTCCGCGACGAGTGAGACGACGGTGTCACCGTCTCGAACCGGCCGGACGGTCGCCTCGAGCGTCCGCCGCTCGCCGTCGACCGTGACCCCGAGGTCACACTGGGCGACGTCCCCCTCGCGCGCTCGCTCGACCGCCTCGCGAACGCACGTCCGAACGTCGTCGTCGGCCCACCACGCGACGTCGGTGAACGCCCGCCCCGCGACCCGCTCGGTCTCCGCACCCGTGAGGGCCCGCCGGAGGCGCTCGTTGGCCCGTACCACCGTGCCGTCGGCTGCGAGCAGCGCCGTGTGGGTGTGTTCGTCGTCGAAGATCGCCTCGAACGCGCGGGCGCGCTCTCGGTCGCGCTCGCGCCGTCGGGTCTCGCCGATCGCCCCGTCGACCGCCTCCCGGACGCGCGCCGCGTCTCGAGCCGACGGGGCGACGTACGCCGCGACACCGACGGCGAGCGCCTCGCTCAGCGCCTCGCTGTCGACCGCGTCGGGACAGTAGACGATCGGCACCTCGCTCGCCTCGTCCCGTGTGCGGAGGAACGCTGCTGTCTCCGTCGGACCGCCGGCGACGACGACGCAGTCGGCGGATTCCCCGGTGTCGGCCGTCGCGTCTGGGTTGCCCCGTCGAACGTCGTAGCCGGCATCCTCGAGTGCGTCCCGGATCACCCCGTCGCCCGCGATCAGCGACACCGTCGCCTGCCGGGTCGGTTCGACTGCCATCGCTCCACGGTAGGTGCGCTCACCGCTAGAATCCACCGGTTCACGTCCCGCCGACGACAGCCGTTGCCCGGCGACGGCCGACGGCTGGGGGCTCACTCGCCGGTGACGATCGACTGGACGTGGCCGACGACGCCGCTTTTGAGGTCGACCTTCGCCCCCTCGGGTTCGTCGCCGATGATCTCCCTGACCTCGCCGAGAACCGCCTGGTCGTCGCTCGAGGCGACGGACTGTTCTTCCTGGACGATACGGACGGTGACGCCCTGGGTCAGGTCGTCGGCGCTGGGTCGCTCTCCTGCCATGGCCGAACCTGGGTCGATGCGCTCGAAAAACGTGGTGCCTGCAGGCTCAGCGCTCGCCGTCCTCGAACTCGAGGGCGACCGAGTTGATGCAGTAGCGCTGGCCCGTCGGCTCCGGGCCGTCCTCGAAGACGTGTCCGAGGTGGCCGCCGCAGGTCGCACACAGGACCTCGGTACGGCGCATCCCGTGGCTGGTGTCGGAACGCGTCTCGATCCGGTCGTCGTCCACGTCGTAGAAACTCGGCCAGCCACACCCCGAGTGGTACTTCGTCTCCGATTCGAACAGCGTCGCCCCACAGCCCGCACAGGCGTAGGTGCCCTCGCCGTCGTGATCGACGTACTCGCCGCTGAACGGGGCTTCCGTTCCCGCCTCACGAAGAATCCGATACTCCTCCGCCGAGAGACGCTCGCGCCACTCCGCCTCGTTACTCGGAAGCTCACTCGAGTCCTGGCTCATACTCGAGTGGAGGCGTCTGGCACCTAAGTGTCTGTCTCCGGCGTGTTCACCGGCCGGTGATGATGTTGGTGCTGTTGCAGTCGGGACACTGTGTCATCCGTCCGAGTCCGGGGACGTGGACCTCGAGCCACGCGTCGTCACCGCTCGGTGCTTCGAAGCCGCAGTTCAGGCATCGGGAGACCGCGAGTGTGGGTGTGCTCGCCATAGTTCGGGATATGTCACGGACTGCCATAGGCATTTTTTCGCCCACAGTGACTGTCACTCACCCGTGAGTCCCCGTGATCCGAAGCGGTATTCGCCTGGCGCGCGTCCACTCGAGCGATGACCTCCTCTCTCGAGCGCTCTCACTCGCGGCTTCGCGACAGCCACGTCGGTTCCGCCACCGGTGACTCGCCGTGAGCGCCCCCACTGTCGCCGTCGTCGGTGCTGGCGTCGCCGCTGCGGGCGTCGCGACGGCGCTCGCCGACGCGCCGTGTTCGGTTACCGTCCTCGAGCGCGCGCCCGCCGTCGGCGGCCGGGCGGCCACCCGTCGGCGTGGGCGCTGTACCTTCGACGTGGGCGCGAACTACGTCACCGACGGCTCTCCGCGCGTCTCGGAACTCGTCCGCTCGCTCACCGACGAGGGACTGCTCGAGATCGAGTCACCGGTCTGGACGCACGACGCTGACGGCGTCGTCTCGCCGGGTGACGACCGTGAGCGCCACGCCTGGAGTTTCGAAGACGGCATCGCGACCCTGCCGCGAGCGCTGCTCGAGCGCACGGGGGCGACGGTGCGACTCGAGACGTCAGTCGAGCGCCTCGAGCAGCGTGAAGACGGCCGCTGGCGGGTGGTAACCGACGGCGGCCCGGTTCGGGCCGACGCGGTCGTCCTCACCCCGCCGGGACCCGCGCTCGCACCCATCCTCGCCTCGAGCGTCGTCGAGAGACCGCTCGAGACGGCCCTCGGTACGTTCGCTGCAGACGCCGCCACGGTCGCTTACCGCACCGTCCACTCGGTCGCGCTCCACTACCCGTTCGCGCTCGAGCGCCCCTACTACGCGCTGGTCGACACCGACCGCGAGCACGCCGTTGGCTGGCTGGCACGCGAGGGCGAGAAACGCGGCCACGTCCCGCCGGAGGAGACGCTGCTGATCGCCCAGCTGGCGCCCGAGTGGTCGCTCGCGAACGCCGAGACGCCCGCGGACGAGACCGCAGCCGACGTGGCCGGTCTCGTCGCGACGCTCCTCGGAGAACAGCGCCTCGAGACGCCCAACTGGGCCGAACGCGTCCAGTGGGACCACGCCCTGCCGGAAGAAGCGTGTCGCGTGCCCCGGGCGCTCGCTGACGCGGGTCTCTTCCTCGCGAGCGACTGCGTCCACGGCGAGCGTCGGCTCTCCGCGGCGCTCGAGTGTGGACTCGCGGTCGGTGATCGGCTTCGAGAACGGTTCGAGCGCCCCTAGGGGTTGGCCTGCGAGCGCTCGAGTTCGGGCGTGTTCGTCTCGCCCGTTCGCTCGTCTGGCTCCGCTCCAGCGTCGCTCCTGCGGGCGAGCGCCTCGAGTCGGGTACACGCGTCGACCACCGCCTCGTCCGCTCGCGACGGGGCGACGAACGCCAGGTCGCCGTCGTGGTACTCCGCGAGCGCGACCGTCGGCGGCCGACAGACGACGGTCGACTCACCCGTGATCGTCGAGACGGCTTCACGCGTTCGGAAACACGGCTCGAGCGTCCGGTCGGCCGCCTCGGCCCACCGTTCGAACGCCTCGAGTGTGGCGACCGACTCGCGCTCGGGCCGGCGGTTGCGGTCGATCACGCTCGGCCACTCGCGGACCTGCACGTCCTCGACGAGACCACGGGATACGAGGTGCGTCGCGTGCTCGAGTGCTCGCTCGCGGACGGCTCCGCCCGCGGTCGGGGTAGAGCGAACCCACAGCTCGAGCGTTCGCTCGACGGTTTCACGCGCGACAGCATCCGAGTCGGATCCGATGAGGTGGTCTCTATCCACGGCTGATCTCCGAGGAGACGCTCCACGAACGTCCATAAAAATCTTGCCGTGGAACTGACGTATGTGCTGGATCGGTGACCACTGCTCGAGGCTGGTCACCGGTGCTCGGTGGGTCCCGTCGGCACCCGGTTCCGGCCGTTCGCCGCCAGCGGTGCGAGCGAAGATACACAGATTGACGACGGAGGACCACTTACGCCAACGCATGACAGTCGCACGGGCCGTCGAACTCGAGGGCCACATCATCGATTCGGGGCTGATGGCACGGTGTTTCAACGCGGTCATGGACATGGGTGGCGAGTTCGAGGTCGAGGAGTTCGACGTCGGACGGCACAAACACGCGGAGACCTACTGTCGGATGCTCGTCTCCGCCGACACCGAGGCGGAACTGCGCGCCATCCTCCACGAACTGAACCAGAACGGCGCGACGGTGACGGGTGCCAGAGACGCCACGCTCGAGACCGCACCGGACGACCAGGTCGTCCCCATCGACTTCTACTCGACGACGAACCACCCGACCTACATCCGCGTCGAGGGCGAGTGGCTCGCCGTCGAGGAGCCGGAGATGGACTGCGCGCTCGTCGTCGAGGACCGCGACGGCGAGCCACGGGTTCGGACGAAGGTGCTCAACGCCATCGAGGAGGGTGATCTCGTCGTCACCGGCGAGACGGGCATCCGCGTCGAACCGCCGGAGCGACCCCGAAACGGCGGGAGTTCCTTCGGCTTCATGCAAGGTGGCGTCAGCAGCGAACGCCCCTCGGCGTCGCTGATCGCCGAAATCGCCGACGAGATGCGCGACGTCCGCGAGAACGACGGCACCGTCCTCGTCGTCTGCGGGCCGGCCATCGTCCACTCCGGCGGGCGTGATGCGCTCGCCGACCTCGTCCGTGCGGGCTACATCGACGCGCTCAGCGCCGGGAACGGCTTCGCCGTCCACGACCTAGAGCGCGACCTCTACGGCACCTCACTCGGCGTCGACACGGAAACGCTCGAGCACCCGCGAAAGGGGCACAAACACCACATCTACACGATCAGCGAGATCGGCCGTGCGGGCGGCATCGAGGCCGCCGTCGAGGCGGGAACGATCGAGAGCGGCGTGATGTACGAGTGCGTCCAGAACGACGTCCCCTACGTCCTCGCCGGATCGATCCGCGACGACGGCCCGCTGCCGGACACGGTCACCGACGCCATCGAGGCGCAGGCGGCGATCCGCGACCAGGCCCACGACGCCGACATCGTCCTCATGCTCTCGACGCTGCTCCACTCGGTCGCCGTCGGCAACTGTCTGCCCTCGACGACCAAGACCGTCTGCGTCGACATCAACCCCGCAACCGTCACCCAGTTGCTCGACCGCGGCAGCGCACAGGCCATCGGCATGGTCACCGACATCGGCACCTTCCTCCCCATGCTCGCCGACGAACTGCTCGAGTGACGCACGTCCGGGCGCCTGCCGACTCGAGCGGCCAGGCGAACTTGCCGATTCCTCGAGACGGCGGCTCAGTCACTACTCGGGGCGTCGTCGGCCCAACGCGGCCGCTCCGGTTCCGTCTCGTCGACGTCGAGGATGCGGAACTCGCGGACGACCGTGAT
Source organism: Natronobiforma cellulositropha (assembly GCF_025629245.1). Taxonomy (GTDB): domain Archaea; phylum Halobacteriota; class Halobacteria; order Halobacteriales; family Natrialbaceae; genus Natronobiforma; species Natronobiforma cellulositropha. Next base: position 26,904 of record NZ_JANZXN010000008.1, on the reverse strand, counting down.
CGGTTCCTCGCCCGCTCGCTGGGTTCCTTCGGCCGTCCAGGTGCGAACCAGTCCATCCTCGCGGACGAGCACCTGCAGCCCGAACGGGTCGTCGGCGCGAAACGCCGAGTCGGCCGGCGGATCGTAGGTGACGAGAAACGCGTACCGTTCGCCGCCGTCTTCGCGCCACTCGAGGTCGGCGTCGGTCGCCGCCGTCGCCGCTGCGATGAACTCGTGGCCGTCGACCGATGCCGGGGTCCACTCGCTGCGGGCCGTCTCGAGCGTCCCGTTCGCGTCCTCGATCCGTTCGACGGCGTCCGTGCCGTCGTACCACCGGCGCACCGTCGTCCGGTTCTCCTCGCCCGTCAGCCCGTCTTCGTCCCACGACCCGCGGTGTTGCTCGTAGGAGACGGCCGCCGTTCGGTCGGCACTGATCTCGTGGCGCTCGATGCTCACCGCGAAGAGGCTCCCGTTCGCGAACGTCGCGGTCGTCCGGGCGAAGATGGTGTGTGACCGCCCCTCGAGCGCGCGTTCGTGGTCGTCGACGCCGAACTCGTCTTCGATCCACGCCTCGTCCTGCCAGGCGGCTTCGTCGCCGGCGTCGAGCGACGACTCGAGCGGGTTCTCGACGGTGTACGGCGCTCGCTCGTCGGCCGGGTCGTCGCCGAACCCAGCACAGCCTGCGAGGACGACGAGCGCGAAGACGAGTCCGACGCTGAGTCGCGACACGGCCGTATCTGCGGGTCGATCCGTGTTAAAGGTCGTCCCAACGGTCCCCGCTCGCGGTACCAACTGCTGCAGTGTAGGGTAAGTCCTTTTATACCTATTTGTTGAAGGAGTCCTACCGTATCGCCCTCAGCTACACCGTGGGAGTCAGAATGCAACAGGAACACATCGACGCCGGAAAGGAGATACAGAAGCGGACTGGAAAGACGTTCTACCTCGCGACGCGGTTCCTCCCCCGTCGGGTTCGCCACGCCACGCACGTCCTGTACGCGTTCTTTCGCATCGCCGACGAGGTCGTCGACGACGCTGTGGGCGTCCCCCCGGCCGAGCAGGCGGCCCGACTGGACGCGCTCAGAGCACAGGCGCTCGGACGGGCCGACCCCGAAGACCCGGTGCTCGTCGCCTTCGACGAACTCAGGCGTCGCTACGACATTCCCGACACCGAGGTCGAGGTGTTCGTCGACGCCATGGCGAGTGATATCCACACGGACCGCTACGAGACTTACGCCGACCTCGAGGCGTACATGCGCGGGTCGGCCGCGGCCGTCGGCGTCATGATGACGGCGATCATGGATCCCGAAGACCCGGAGACGGCGCTCCCACACGCGATCGCCCTCGGCGAGGCGTTCCAGCTGACGAACTTCTTACGCGACGTCCGCGAGGACGTCGAAGACCGCGGCCGCATCTACCTCCCTCAGGAGACCCTCCGCGACCACGGCGTCTCGAACGACCAGATCGAACGCCTCGAGATGACCGAGTCGCTCGCGACGGCGATGGCCGAGGAACTCCACCGCGCCGAACGTCGCTACCGGGAGGGCGTCGCCGGCATCCGGTACCTCCCGGAGGACTGTCAGCTCCCGGTCCTGCTCGCGGCGGTGCTCTACGCCGAACACCACCGGGTGATCCGCACTCAGGGCTACGACGTTCTCACCACGGAACCGTCGCTCTCGACGCCGCGAAAGCTCTGGTGTGTCGCGAAGACGCGCTGGCACTGGCACTGGAACCGCGACCCCGAAGCCGTCTTCCAGCGGGTCGCGGCCGTTTCGGCCGGCGAGGGTGGTCACACCGGCGTCGACCACCACGAACCCGACGGCGTGCCGACACGCTAGCCGGTCGGCGTGCGTCCGTCGGGACGCTCGAGGCGACGCCGCGAGCGCTCGCTCGGCGTCGGTATCGTACCAATTGAAACGAGTTACACACCGCTCGCAGCCATCGCCCGGAGACCGGCCCGAGAGGGCGGTCTCCGGGGGAACGATCGCGAGCGGGTGTGCACTGACTTTCAGTGGCTACTATCACTACAGCAGAAGCACCGTTGGGGGAAACGGTGTGGAGCTCGTGTTCGTCGGGCGATACAGCGGTCAGCGCGGTGGGGCGGGTGTCACGACGCAGTTCGGACGGGGGTCAACACATCCCGATCTGGACGTCGTGACAGGTTCCGTCGTCGCAACACACTTCGATCCACTCGCGGCCGTGGCCGTCGCAGTAGCGGTCAGTCTTGGTGCAGTTGCTGGCCGCTCCGGTACCCACCAGTGCGGTGAGTCCTGCGATGCCTGCCGTTCCCAGTGCCGTTCTCCGGAGCATCGAGCGCCGGTTGAGCACGGGGACGTCGTCGGTCGCGTCGTGAGTGTCTTTCATCGATCACCATTGCCATTGGATATGGCCATAAATTACTCTCTCCTATTCTGTAATAACTGTTTCGGCTACTGGTCGCTCGCCCTCGTACGTGGGCGACGTCACCGGTCTCGTCGCCCCACGAACGACCCCGTCGCCGTGAGTTCGTAGTGCCCCGTCCTCACCAGCGCGAGACCGAATCCACAGGCGACGAGGGCGGCGAGCCAGTTGCCGTAGATGAGGTTGACCGTCCCCCACAAGAGGACGAAACTCACCAGGTCGTCGAGGACGAAGACGCAGGAGCGAACCCGCTCGAGTAACGCCTCGCGGTCGAACGCGAGGTCGACGCAGACGACGGCGACGGTGCCCGAGAGCACCCAGCCGAGGTAGTTCGAGACGGGAACACCGTAGTACGGTCCCGGCGGGACGAACGCCCAGAAGCCGACGGCGACCGCGGCCGGGTCGAGCACGAGGTCGATGGCGACGACGGCGACGACCGCCGCGGCGAGGCGAACCAGCGGATTCTCCCGGCGCTCGCCGAGGACCAACAGCGTCAGCAGGTAGGCGTTGAGCACGAGCGGGACGAAAAACAGCGGCAGCGCCAGCGGCACCTCGCCGAAGAGCATCGGTCCGAGCTGGATGGTGTACTCGAACGCGCCGTAGGGCCAGTCGGTGCGCACGCCGACGACCTCGATGGCGTAGGTGTAGGCGGTGAGCACCCCCAGCAGGCCGAGCGCACGCCAGCCAATCTTCGGCAGCAGGCCGACGATCAGCGGCGAGCGCATCACCAGCGTCCCGAAGAGGATCAACAGCGGGTTGTACTCGAGCGGTCCCGGCAACAGCCCCTCGGCGCTCCCGACGAGCGTCACCGCGCCGACGACGGGGAAGACCACCGCGATGGTGAAGCGGTTCTCCCGCACGACGTCCTCGAGTCGCGTCTGGACGCGCGCACGGGTCACGCCCTCGAGCGAGGCGCTCTCACCCATGGACGACCCTCCAGAGACCGCCGACGGTGAGCGCTGCACCGACGGCCGTGTTGACGCCGGGGAACCACCAGTAGGCCCGGGAGACGCCGACGCTCGAGGTCGCGACGGCGAGGACGAGCGCCGGGTAGACGAGGAGGACGGCTCCGAGGCGGGGGTCGAGCGTGGCGAAGGCAGCGGCGGCGGCGAGCCAGCACGCGCCGACGTAGGCGTAGGTGCGCGTCTCCCCGAGGACGGTCGCGGTCGTCCGGATGCCCGCCGCACGGTCGGGTCCGATGTCGGGAATCGCCGAGAAGGTGTGCATCCCCATCGCCCAGAGCCAGCCGCCGACGATCGCCGCCACCGGCGGGGCGGTCCCCGCGACGGCCGCGTAGGCGGCGATGCCCGGCGTGACGTAGAGTCCGTTCGAGACCGAGTCGAGGGGCGGCGTCGTCTTCAGACGCGCGGGCGGCGCGCTGTAGGCCGCCCCGAGGAGGAGAAACAGCGCGAGCCAGGGCCAGGCGCTCGCGGGGAGGAGCGGGGCGAACGCGAGCGGCGCGAGCGCACACGCCGTGACGGCGATGGGGACGACCGACTGGCCGCCGTATCTGGCTTCTCTCCCCGCTTTCTTCGGGTTCTCGGCGTCGATCTCGCGGTCGTAGATGTCGTTGATCCCGTAGAGGAAGACGTTCGCCGGGAGCAGGAAGTAGGCGAACAGGAGGACGCTCGCGGGCGTGAACAGGTCGGCGGGCGACGCCGCGGCGTAGGCGACGCCGACGAGCACCGGCCCGGCGAGGTAGAGCCAGAAGCGCGGCCGCGAGAGCGTCAGCAGGTATCGGAGCTGGCCGCGCGTCGTCGTCCCGGTCATCCGTCGCCCTCGCACGTCGGTCCGGGACCGCGCCGCTCGAGTGTCGTGTGCACAGTCATCCGTGATCCTCGCGTGTGGTCTCGATCATCCGTGATCCTCGCGTGTGGTCTCGATCATCCGTGATCCTCGCGTGTGGTCTCGATCATCCGTGATCCTCGCGTGTGGTCTCGATCATCCGTGATCCTCGCGTGTGGTCTCGATCATCCGTGATCCTCGCGTGTGGTCTCGATCATCCGTGATCCTCGAGCACCGCCTCTGCGGTCAGGTCGCCGCTGATGAGACACATGGGGACGCCGATGCCGGGAGTCGTGTAGGAGCCGACGAAGTAGAGACCGCTGACGGCCTTCGAGCGCCGGGGTGGGCGAAACAGCGAGGTCTGGCGGAGCGTGTGGGCCATCCCGAGGGCGGATCCCCTGTAGCTGTTGTACCGGTCCGCGAAGTCGGAGACGGAGAACGTCTCCTCGAAGACGATCCGCTCGCGCAGGTCGACACCCGTGTGTTCGGCCAGGTCCGCGAGGACAACCTCGCGGTAACGCGCCCGCGTTTCGGGTCCGTCCTCGAGTCCGGGGGCGATGGGGACCAGGACGAAGAGGTTGCTGTGGCCGTCGGGAGCGACCGTCTCGTCGGTCTTCGAGGGGACACAGCAGTAGTAGGCGGGGTCTTCTGGCCACGCCGGCTCGTCGAAGATCTGGGCGAAGTGCTCTTCCCACTCGGTCGGCAGGACGAGCGTGTGGTGGGCGAGTTCCTCGACGTCGCCCTCGACGCCGAGATAGAGCAGGTATGCCGACGGCGCGTAGGTCCGTGACTCCCAGTAGTCGGCGTCGAAGCCCCGGCCGTCGGGCGGTAAGAGATCCTCCTCGGTGTGAGCGTAGTCGGCGTTGCTCACCACGAGGTCCGTCCGAACCGCGCCCTGGGGCGTCTCGAGGACGAACGCGTCCTCGCGGCCTTTGATCTTCGTCACCGGCCGGCCGGTCTCGTAGCTCACGCCGAGTTCCTCGCCGAGTTCGACCATGCCGTCGACCACCGCGCCGAGACCGCCGTCGGGGTACCAGACACCGAGGTTGAAGTCGACGTGGCTCATCAGGTTGTACAGCGCGGGCGTGTTCTGCGGTGAGCCGCCGAGAAACACCAGCGTGTACTGCATGATCTGCTGGAGTTTCGGGTGGTCGAAGTACTTCTCGACGTGGCCCTGCATCGACCCCAGCAGCGAGAGACCACGCGCCTGGCGCGCCACGTCGAGGTCGAGGTAGTCGCGAAGCCGGGTCCGGTCCTCGTAGACGAAGTGTTCCATCCCCACCTCGTAGTTCAGCGCCGACTTCTCGAGGTAGCGCTCTAAGCTCTCACCGGCGCCCGCCTCGTACTCCTCGAAGCGGCGTTTGGTCCGCTCGAGGTCCGGCGTGACGTCGATCCGGTCGCCGTCTTTGAAGAAGATGCGGTAGTGTGGGTCGAGCTGTTCGAGGTCGTAGTACTCCTCCGGGGTACGGTCGAACGCGTCGAAGAAGCGCTCGAAGACGTCGGGCATCAGGTACCACGACGGTCCCATGTCGAAGCGGAAGCCGTCGGTCTCGAGTCTCGAGGCGCGCCCGCCGAGCTGTTCGTTCTTCTCGAGGACGCGTACGTCGGCCCCGGCGTCGGCGAGGTAACAGGCCGTCGAGAGACCGCCGACGCCGGCGCCGATCACGACGACCGACGCGTCGGCAAGCGAATGCATACTCGTTCGTGAGTATCGACGCGGTGATAAACGTGTACCCTCACACGGATCACGCCCGTTCCGGATCGTCCCCTTCCGTCGGGAGACTGCCCCGGTCGCGCATCATCGACGCGCCGCGCTCGAGCCAGTTCTTGCGGAGGTAGACGCCACCGATGACGACGTTTCGCCAGGCGAAGTCGGCGACGATGGCGACGTAGGCGGCGACCACGCCGTAACCCAGTCCGACGCCGAAGACGTAGGTGACGCCGAGGAGGAAGACCACCGCGCCGGTGAGTTTCGCGACGAACGGCGGGCGGGTCTCGCTGCCGCCACGAAGCGACCCCGAGAGGACGACGTAGAGCGCGATGAGGACGGTCGCGACGGCGTAGGCTCGAGCGAAGTCCGCGGCGTAGGCCACCGTCGTGGGGTCGCTGGTGAAGAGGCGGACGATTTCGTCGGCACCGGCGAAGAGGGCGACCCCGATGGCGCCGATGGTGACCATTGCGAGGGCGGCCGCGGCGAGTCCGTCGAAGTAGGCCTCGTCGGGGTCGCCGCGGCCGAGCGCCTGCCCGACGAGGACGTTCGCGGCGACGCCGTAGCCGCGGGCGAGCGGGGCGGCGACCTGCTGGTAGACGCGTCGGCCGATGTGGTAGGCGGCGTTGACCTCGGTCCCGAAGGTGAGTAAGATGGCGTTGAACGGGAACTCCGCGACGAGTTCGGTGACGCCCTCTGCGACCCGCGGGGCGCTGACGACGACGAGCTGTTTCGTGATCACCCACTCGCTCGGGCGGACCAGCCGTAGCTCGCTCCACGGACTCACGATCACGAGGACGAACGCCGTCGCCGCGAGCACGTCGCCGACCGCGGTCGCGACGGCGATGCCGAGGATCGAGAGTTCGGGGAACGGACCCAGACCGAACGCCAGCGTCACCGTCAGGACGATGTTGAGCGCGTTGGCACAGGCGTTGATGTACATCGGCGTCCGCGTGTCGCCGGTGCCCTGAATCGAGCGCGCAGCGATGAGCGTCACGTGAAACGCCGGCGCGGTGAGGAGGATGACCGCGAGGTACTGGCCACCGAGTCGCACCGTCTCGTTGTCGGCCCCGAGGACGGCGATGGCCGCGTAACTGCCGACGAGACCCAGGAGGGCGAACGGAATCCCCATCACCACGCCGAGCAACAGCGCCTGCGTGATCGCCTCGTTCCGGTTGGCCGTCTGGCCGCTCCCGGTGTCCTGACTCGAGAGCGCGATGGCGCCGTCGCCGACGCCGAGACCGAGCCACAGCGGCAGTCGGCCGTAGATGTCGGCGAGACCGACGGCGGTGACTGCCGCGGGGGAGAAGAGACCCGCGACGACGATGTCGGTCGTCCGCATCAGCGTCCGCAGCACCTGCTCGGTCATCACCGGCCAGGAGAGGCTGAACACGCGCCGCCAGAGCGCGAGGACGCGAGCGCGAAGCGCCGTCCGGGACGTGGTCACTGGCGGTGCTTTGGCGCTCTAGCAGTTGTACGTTGAGGTTGCGGAGAGCCGACGCAGGGGCCGAGGTGGCGGCCGCCGTCTCCTCACAATACCCGGTCGCTGTCGGGATTCGGGAGTTCCCAGAGCAGCTCCGGGAGGAAGGCGTCGAGGTGGTCAACCACGCGCCGCTCGCTCACTCCGAGTCCCTCACAGTGGTCGTGGGCCGACTCGCGGATGCCGACGTGTAACTCGTCGTCCTCGCGCCAGACGCCGAGCGGAAACACCGAACACCGGGTCGGCTTCCAGTCGTGCTCGAGGTGGAGCGAGCACAGCCCATCCGCCCGGAGGAACGCACAGGCCTCGCCGTCGTCGCCGACGTGTTCCTCGCGGCCTTTCTCCTCGCGGCGGACGAACGGTTCGCCGCGAAACTGGGTCGTCGTCTCGGCGAGGTTCGCCCTGGCGGCGAGTTCGATCAGGTCCTGGTCGTACAACAGCACGCCGTGGTGACAACACCAGGTACACTCCTCGACGCACTCGAACGTCAACTCGGGGTCGAACTCGACGACGGCCGTCCGGCCGGGGTGGACCTCGACCCGTCGTGGCGTTCCGCTCGCCGACGAACGCGTAGACACGACTCGAGCGTCGGGGGCGAGCGGCAAGTGTCTTTCCACCGCTCGTCGTCGCACCGCTCACCGCCCGTCGTCGCACCGCTCACCGCTCGTCGTCGCACCGCTCACCGCTTGCGGTCTCAGACGTCCTCTTCGACGTCCTGTTCGCCTTCTTCAGCGTCCTCCTCGACGTCTTCGCCGGCGTCTTCGACGTCCTCTTCACCCGTTTCCGCGTCCTCTTCGACGTCCTCTTCGACGCCCTCTGCGTCCTCTTCGGCGGTGTCTTCTTCCTCACCGGGACCGCCACAGCCTGCGATGGCCACCGCAGCGAGTGTGACGCCGGCGCCTTTCAGTACTCTCCGTCGAGACTGTCTGTTTGCTACCATCGCCGGCTACTCCACCCTCCAGCGCTATAACTTGACAGCCCAACTCCATTTCTCTCTGAACGAAACGGCTCAACTTCTATCGGTGTCGAGGAACACGCTCGTGAGCCGTTCTCCGCTCACAGGGTGTGGGTCTGGCGCTGTCGCGCTCCGATACACCTTTTTGCGTCCCGCGAGAGTGAGCGGTATGGACGATATTTTCGTCGCACGGCTCATGTCTACGTCGGTCCGCTCGGTCACGCCCGACACGCTCGTCGAGGACGCCGCACAGGAGATGCTCGAGCACGGTATCGGCTCGCTCGTCGTCCTCGAGGATGGGGAACTCGCGGGAATCTTGACGACGACGGACTTCGTCGAAATCGTCGCCGAGAGCCACCCGAAAGCGGAGACAACCGTCGCCCGCTACATGACCACCGACGTCGTCACGACGACCGCTCAGGAGTCGATCCGCGACGTCGCCGACGCGATGATCGAACACGGCTTCCACCACATGCCCGTCGCCGACGAGGTCGAAGGCGTCGTCGGGATGATCACGACGAGCGACCTGGCGGCCTACCTCTCGCACGTCCAGACGCCGAACGCCTCCGAGTGACCCCTCGTCCGACGCCTCGAGTCCGGTCACACCCGTCGCGCGGTCAGTCTCCGTCGAGATCGAACGACGTGACGTAGCGGTTTCCCGACCGCGTTCGCACCGTCTCACTCGTCGTGACGGCGGGACGGCGCTCCTCATCGCTCGAGCGCCCGAGGTGCCCCGCGACCGCCGACTGGAGCGTCCGGTGGCCCATCACCGCGAAGCCGAGGACGATGGTCGCGAACCCGACCAGCGCGAGCGCCGAGAGCGTCTCGCCGAGAAGCGCCCACCCGCCGAGGCTCGCGACCACGGGGCTGACGTAGAAGGTCAGACTCGAGCGGATCGCGCCGACCTCCTCGAGCAGTTCGAAGTAAGCGATGTAGGCGACCGCGCCCGCGAGCACGCTGAGGTAGCCGAGCGCGAGGACGGCCTCGAGCGTCCACTCGATCGCCGCGGGTGACTCGCCTGCCGCGAGGCTCGCCCCGTGGAGGGCGATCGCGCTGATCGGCAGCGCCCACGCCGTTCTGACGGTACTCGAGGTCGTGGTCTCGACTCGACGGATCAGGACGGCACCGAGTGCGGCGCTCACCGCCCCCGCGAGGACGACGAGTGCCCACGGGTCGACGGCGCCGGCGAGGTCTCCGGGATCGATGCCGATCACGAGCGCGACGCCGACCAGCGAGACGAACCCACCGAGTGCGCCCGCTACCGTGAGGCGCTCGTCGGCGAGGACGGCGGTCGCGAACAGCGGCGAGAGGATCGGCACGAGGCTGAAGACGATCGCGCCCACCGCGCTCGTGACGTAGCCCTGGCCGACGAACAGCAGGGCGTTGGCCGCGCCGATGGCGAGGAGTCCTGCGGCGAGGATGCCAGCGAGGTCGCCACGGGTCCGCGGGAGTCGCTCCCCTCGCGGCACCGTCAGCAGGACGTAGCCCGCCAGCAACAGCGCCGCCACGTCGAAGCGCAAGGCGACGAACAGCAGCGGCGGGATGTACGCCTGGCCCGCGTTCGCCGCCACGAACGTCCCGCCGAAGAAGAGGCTCGCGAGCGCGAACAGCCAGACCTGACGGGAGTCTACCATCTCACCACACCTCCGGCGAGCGACGCCGATCTCCCGTGTTTCGTCTTCGAGCGCATCTCTACTGGATCGAAGGTCCCGGCGCTACATAAGAAATATCAGAAAAACAATCATACCTCGACAGTCGATCCTGCCCCGACCAGCGTTCCCTGCACGCCAGTATTTCACAGGGTGAAATGAATTCACAGTTCGAAACGCCCTTCGTCTCCCGGGTGTAACGGCGAGACATGGACGACGCACTCGAGGAGATCGAGTTTCTCGCCCTCTCGGCGAACCGCGTCGCTGTCCTCGAGACGCTCGCGGGCGGCCGATACACCCGGCGTGAACTCGAGGCGGCGACCGGCGCGTCACAGCCGACGCTCGGGCGCATCCTGCGTGACTTCGAGGAGCGGGCGTGGATCACCCGGACCGACGACGGCTACGAGGCGAGCGCGACGGGCAGACTCGTCGCGGCCGGCATCACCGACCTCCGCGAGATCGTCGAGACGGAACTGCGACTCCGCGAGGTCGTCGCCTGGCTGCCGACCGAGGTGATGGACGTCGATTTGCGCGCGTTGCGCGAGGCGACGGTCACCGTCCCCAGCCGAACCCGGCCGACCGCGCCCGTCGACCGCGTGAGCGACCTCACCGCCCACACCGACCGGCTCTCGCTCGTCTCCTACGCCTTCAACGACCGTACGCTCGAGCGTGCCAGACGCCGCGCGCTCGAGGAGGGACTCACCGTCTCCGGCGTCTTCTCGGCCGACGCCCTCGACGCCGTCGCAGACGACGCGACACTCCGCCGGGGCTTGCGGGACCTCGTCGCCGCCGACACCGCCGAAATACGCCGCTTCGACGGCGAGATCCCGCTCGCGCTGACGATCACCGACCGCCACGCCCACCTGCTGTTACGCGACGACGACGGCGTCTTGCAGGCCTCACTCGACACCGACCACCCGGCGGTCACGGCGTGGGCTCGAGAGACCTACGAGCGCTACTGGGAGGAAGCGACACCGCTCGAGACCGGGTCGCTCGAGTAGCTCACCCCTGGCTCCAGGCCGCGCCGAACGCCACACCCATCGCGACACCGACCGGGAGCCACAGCGCCAGGTTGTCGGTCAGGATGCCGAGCGAGATGCCGAGCGAGACGCCGATGGCCATGCCCGCCCCGAGTTCCATCCCGTCGTTTCCCGTATCACTCATACCTGTCCGTTCGCTCGGGGGACGATAACTGTGGGTCCTTTCGGCCGGCGGTAACGGGGGGAGACTCGAGCGCTCCGCTCACACCACCAGACACCCGACCCGAAATCTGCCACCGTTATAGCCCTCGGTCGTCGTCTGGGAGGTATGTCCGAAACCGACGCTCGGGCCATCGAACGGCTCAAACACGAGTACTGTTTCACCATCGACAGCGGCGCCTACGACGCCTGGGTCTCGCTGTTCACCGACGACGGCCGGTTCGTCCGCGGCGACGTCGACGTCTACGAGGGGACGGACGAACTCGCGGCGTTCGCCACCGAGGTCTTCGACGCCGCCTTCGAGCGGTCGGCCCACCTCGTGACGAACCCGGTCGTCGAGGTCGACGGCGACGAGGCGACCGGCCGCTGGTACCTCCTCTTGCTCGCCCAGACCGAAGACGGCGTCTCCTTCACGCAGGCGCGCTACGACGACACCTTCCGTCGCGTCGACGGCGAGTGGCGGATCGCGGAGGTGGCGATCACCTACGGCATCCGTCACGAGACCTGAACCGGTCCGCGTCCGTCTTGGCCGCCCTCAGAAGCGCGCTGTCGCCTCGAGTCCCGTCTCGGCGACCGTGTTCCGCAGCGTTCCCACGCCCTCGTAGGTGATCTCGACCGTCTGGCCTGGCTCGAGCAGGCCCGGGTTCGCCGGACTCCCGAACGCGACGACGTCACCCGGCCGCAGGGTGAACCGCTCGGAGAGGAAGGCGACCACCTCGAACGGGTCGAACAGCATCTGCGCGGTCGAGGCCTCCTGGCGGCGCTCTCCGGCCACGTCGGTCCACATCTCGAGCGCCGTCGGATCGACGTCGGTCTCGATCCAGGGACCGAGCGGGGCCGACCCATCGAAGGCCTTGCGGGCGGTGCGCCCCTGCTGATCGAGCGCGTCGACGTCGTTCAACACGGTGTAGCCGCGGACGACCGCCGGCACGTCTTCGGGTGTCAGTGCCCGACAGCGCTGGCCGATCACCGCCGCGAGTTCCCCTGCGTACGTCAGTTCCTCGGTGAACGTCGGGTACGGAATCGCCGCCTCGTGACCGACGAGCGCCGTCGGCGGCTTGATGAAGAAGTCTGGTTCTGCCGGCCTGTCGTACGCCATCTGCTCGAGCGTCGCCGCGTAGTTGCGCCCGACGCAGTAGAGCGCCGAGGGCGCACACGGCGGGAGTAACGGCCCGTCGACGCCGACGGTGTACGCCCCGTCGTCGGCGTAGACCACGCCGTCTTCGTAACGGCCGGCCACCGGTCCCGTCGGCGTCGCGAGTCGTGCGAGTCGCATGCGCTCACTCTCGGCCGTCGTGACGTAGCTGTGGCGGTTGGCGTCGGTTTTTCCGCCCGAGCGCCGCCGCTCGCTCGAGAACTACTCGTCGACGACGAGGTACGTCCGTGCGCCGCGGTGCTCGAGTGAGACGGCGGTCGAGCCGACACACTCGCGGGCGTAGGCGGCCACGCCCGCGGCGTGGACGTCGGTCACGTCGATGCGTCGTCGCCCGTCGCTCGTCCCGGTGGCTCCCGGCTCGCTCTCACGCCCCTCCACACACAGGTTCATACTCCTCGATTGGAACGGTCCCACGTCAATCCGAGCCAAGGGGAGTGAAAGTGAACGTGGGAGGTGACGCGGTGCCGTGGACTCAGCCGAGTCGGGCCACCGTGACCTCGTGTTCGCCAGCGGCGGTCTCGAGCGTCACCGTCTCCACCAGCGCCTCCCGTGCGCGCTCGCGCCAGGCGTCGACGGCATCGGCGTAGCGCGCACCCGCGGGTTCGGCGTCTCCCGCTCCGGCCGCGGGCGCGGGGTAGGCCGCCACCACGTCGTCCTCGAGCAACGCCGCTGGCTCGAGGTGGAGCGCGCCGGTCTCGCCCGCGTCGTCGCTGACGTAGACGTGGAGCCGAGCGCGCATCCGGCCGTGAAACGGCGGCGTGACGCGCACCACCGCGGTCGCCGGGTTCTCGCGCGTGTAGACGAACGCGTCGAGGACGTCCGCCGTCGTTACCGCGAGCGAGCGGATGACACGCGGGTCCGCGCCGCTCTCGTCGGGATCACTCATCGCTCGAGCGTGACTACGCGCTCGCCGCCGAAGACGGTTTCTCACTCGAGTCGAACGACGCTCGCCTCGACGTCGGTCGAGGTGCCGTAGGGTGCGTCCGACGCCGCCTCAGCCGCTCGCTCGAGGTCGCCGTAGCGCGAGCGCAGCGACGCCAGCACGGTCTCGCGAACGCAGGCGCGCGTCGCCGCGCCGACGGCCGTCGCGCTGCCCGAGAACTCGCCCGTCCGCCCGTCCGGGTCGTGGCCCACGACGACCGCGTCGGTCGTCGTTCCCGGTATCCCAGTCGCCGCGAGCAGCGTCGCCGCCTTCGCCTCCGCGGCGGCCGCCACCAGGTTCGCGAGCGCACCCGCCGCGAGCGCTCGCGTGGTGAAGACGACCAGGTTGACCGTCCCGGCCGTGGGTTCGACCCGCCCGTCCGGCAGCGCTCCACCGGGAGGCTCCATCGGCAGCGCGGCGGGGTTCGAGACGCCCGCCGTCGCGTAGGCCGTGACGGGACCACAGCGTGCACCGCGGGCGTGCTCGAGGTCGACGCCGGTCAGCAGGACGGGTCCCGCCTCGTCGAATCCGGCCCGCTCGAGTCGCGCCTCGACGTAGGGGGCGAGTCGCTCGCAGTGCCAGCCCTCCGGAACGGAGACGTTGTAGACGGCTGGCGCGCGCTCGCGGCCGCCGTTCCACCCGGTCGAGAGCCACTCGGTCCCCGGCCGTCGGAGCTGGAGCACCCCCTCGCTGACCGTCGCCTCGAGTCGCTCACTCACCGACGAGCACCTCGAGTAGCCGGCCGTTCGCCGCCCGGTCTTTCACGGCGACGCGGACGTGGGAATCGAGACCGCGGAAGGTCCGGGCGTCGCGGAGGGCGACCCCCGCCTCGCGCGCAGACGCACACAGCGCCGCCACCGGCGCTCGCTCGTCGGCCAGTGGATCGGCCGCCGTGAGTTCACAGAGCAGAAACGGTGCGTCGGAGGGGGAGACGTCGAACCGGCGCTCGAGCGCCCCACGCAGTCTCGCACGCTCGCGTGCGACCGTCGTCCGCGTCTCCCGGACGAACGCCTCCTGGCGCAGGCAGTGTGTGCCGACCATCGCGGCGGGCGTACCGAGGTTCCAGGCGGGCCGGGCGCGCTCGAGTGCCTCGCGCTGGTCTCCACTCGCCACCGCGAAGCCGGCGCGCAGGCCGGGCAGGCCGAAGAGTTTGGTGAGCGAGCGCGCGACGATCACGCCGTCTTCGCCCGCGAGCGTCGGCTCGTCGGTGAACCCCAGAAACGCCTCGTCGACGAGCAGCGTCGTCCCCGCCTCGCGACAGCGCGCGGCGTACCGGCGCAATTTAGCCGCGGGCGCACACTCGCCGGTCGGGTTGTTCGGCGTACAGACGACCGCGAGCGCGTGGCCCGCCGGCTCGCACTCGAGGATGTCGTCGTGACGGACGAATACCGGCGTCGCCCCCTGGAGGCGCACCTCGCGGGCGTACTCGCCGAAACTCGGGTACGGCACCAGGACGGTGTCGCCCGCCTCGACCGTCGTCTCGATGGCCAGCCTGATCGCCGCCAGCCCACCGGGTGTCGGAATCACCTCCTCGGGCGAACAGCCGACGTAGGCCCCCGCCGCCTCGCGGTATTCGCGGTACTCGTCGTCCGGGTAGCGCCGGGAGCGCTCGAGCGCCTCGCGGTAGACCGCCTCGACGCCCGGCGGCGTGCGGGGGTTGACGTTCGCGCTGAAGTCGAGTACCGCGGGGTCGCTCTCGCCGCCGTGGGGGACCCGTTCGGTCCGCCCGACCGCCTCGCGGTTCACGCGCCCTCCGCATCCGTCTCGAGCGGTACCCGGCCGTCGATTCCGAGGCGCGCACAGACGCGCTCGAGGCGGTCGCGCACGGTCTCCAGCTCGCCATCGGGGACGAGCGAGAGCGCCCCGCCCATCGCGACGCCCTCCTTTCCTTCCCCGGCACAGTAGCGCGCCATCGAGACGTGCTCCGACTCGTCGAAGCCGGGGTCGGTCACCGTGAGCTCGAGGTCGAACCGTTCGGCCGCCCGCTCGAGGTCGACCGCCGGGTCCCCGGCGACGAACGAGGTCGTCGCGAGCGAGAGCGGTCCTCCGATACCTGCGTGGCGCACCAGTGCGGCCACCGCGACGAGCTGGGTCCCGCCCGCGAGCGTCACTGCCGTCCCCGACTCGAGTGCGCCCGTGACGACGCCCGCGACGGCGGCCTGGACGGGGTCGCCGACCGCGCGAATCGCCGCGAGTGGCTCACCCGCGCAGGCGCCCGCCTCGAGACTGCTCGCCGCGAGTCCCTCGCGAACCACGGCCCGTTTCCGCTCGAGCGGGTTCTCGGCCAGCGAGGAGGAGACGCCGATCGGTTCGCCGAGCGCGCTCGTCACGCCCAGGGCGGTCGTCGTGCCGCCGGGAATCGTCTCGCCGATCAGGAGGCGCTCCTCCGGGAGGTTCGCGCCGAGACGGGCGGCCGCTTCGAAGACAGTTTCTGCATCAGCTACGGCGACCGCCTCGCGGATGTCGCCTCCGGGCGCCGTCTCGAGGTCGACCGTCGGCGCGACGGTCGGCTCGGCGAGTCCCGCGTCGATGACGGTCACCTCGAAGCCGACCACCTCGCGGACGGCACGCGTGACCGCTGCGGGTGTCGGACACCCGCTCGGACTCACCGGCGTCACCGGCGCACAGACCGGCTCGCCGTAGACGAGAATCTCGGCGTCTGCGGGCGGCGTCTGCGCCAGCACGTCGCGCGAGGCACCGGCAGCGCTGATCCCCTCGATCAGCCCCGTCTCGGTCGTCCCCGCGGCGAGCATCACTCGCATGGGTGCTCACCCGGGTCTCTGCGCTCGCCGTTCTGGGTTCGATTCAGCAACCGTCCGTACTCGTCGTCTCGTCGCGCTCTCATGTACTCACCAGTCGGTCCGCCAGACGGGCATCCGCACGTCTGTTCACGTTTACGGCCAGCCGTCGGTCGTAGCTTTCGAACTGCCGCTCGCTCGAGCCATCGCCGACGACGTTCACGCCCGTCGGCGCGAGGTGGCCGCCCTCGAGCGTCGTCTCGACGCTGGCTCCCAGCCGTCGCTTCAGCGCCACCGGGACGCAGACGGTCAGCGAGGGCGGCTTCTCGGTCCGCTCGCGCACCCGGCCGTACGCCGCACACACCCGGTCGAGGACGCTGCCCTCGAGCAGCGGCAGGTCGGCCGCGACCGTCAGCACGGGTGGGCTGAGGCGCTCGTCGCGCAGCGCATCGAGGAGGTCGCTCACGTAGCCCGCCCCCGCGGTTTCGATACACGTGACGCCGCGGCGCTCGAGGTGGGCCTGCGTCGCCGGCGCCTGCGGCGAGACGGCCGCGTAGGTCCGCTCGAGACGGCTCGCCTCGAGTGCGCCGAGGACGCGCTCGACCATCGCCTCGCCGCCGATCGGATACAGCGGCTTCTCGCGGTCGCTCTCGAGTCGCGTCCCGGCACCGCCGCACATCACCAGAGCGTCCACGCGATCACCCCCGCGTGGAGACCGGCGACGCGGCCGACCTCGTTGACCGCGCCGAAGACGTCGCCGCTGACACCCTCGAGATTCCGGCGCGCCCAGGCCCACGGCAGACACGCCCCACAGAGCGCGCCACCGAGGGCGACCGCGGCCGCCGGGTGGGGCCACGCCAGCGCCGCGGCCGGAAGCGCGACGGCCAGCGGGGTGAGCGCCGCCTTCGGGTCCGCCGCCTCGAGCACGCGTGCGCCCATCCCGTCGTGGGTCGCCGTCTCGAGGCAGGCCAGCAGTGCCATCGCGAGTTTCGCCCCGACTTCGGCCGCGACGACGACGGCGATCGCGATCTGGAGCGGCGCGCCCGCCAGCGCCAGGCCGCCGAGGGCGACCCCCGCGACGACCAGCGAGACGGCCAGCAGGGCACCCACGCCGGTCGTCGTGTCCGTCATCGCCGCCCGGCGGCGTGCCGGGTCGCCGTGGACGGCCGCCGCGTCGCCGAGGTCGGCGACCCCGTCGAGGTGGTGGACGCCCGTCAGCAGGTACACCGCGAGCAGGTAGCCGAGCGCGACGGTTGCCGCGGGCAGGCTGCCAGCGGCCAGAAACGGGAGGGCGGCGAGGACCCCGACGCCGAACCCGACGAGCGGGAAGACGACCGGCCGGGCGAGAAACGCCGCCCAGTCGCCCTCGTGGTGGTCGACCGGCAGCCGCGTCAGGAAGGCGACCCCGCCGCGTACGCCTCGAGCGAGCCCTCTCATCCGCTCACCACCTCACCGCCTCGCGGAGGCGGCCGGGGAGCGACGCGAGCCACTCGAGCGCCGCCCTGAGCACGTCGGTCAGGGTGTCGACGGCTGTCACGAGCGCGTCGACGACCATCGTAAGCGTCTCGACGACCGTCTCGAGCACCGGGACGACGGCCGCCTCGAGTCCGGGACCGGCGGCCGCGAGCGCCGCCGCGAGTGCGACCGCCAGCACGCCCGCGCGGCCGACCAGTCGGATCGCCCGCGTGCCGTCGTCGGGCGTCGGTAGCTCCGCGTCGGGGTTCAGGACGTACGCGCCGGGTTTCTCGAGGCGGACCGAGAGCGCCGCCGCGAGCGTCGCCATCGGCCACCCGGAGTTCGGCGAGGCGGGTACCCGCGCCCACCGCCGGGCACTCGAGAGCGCCCGCGGGTCGAGCGCGGCGACGGCGAGTGTGAGGGCGCTGATCCGCGCCGGGAGCCACATCACGCGGTCGTCGAGGCGGGCGCTCGCCGCGCCGATGGGGTTCGAGTGGTAGCCGAGCATCGAGTCGAGCGTGTTGACCGCCTTCACCCAGACGGCCGCCGCAGCCGCGAGTGGGAGCGAGATCGGCGCGAGCAGCGCGAACGGGAGCAGCGTCGAGACCAGGCCGTCGGCGAGGTTCTCGGCGGCGCTCTCGAGTGCGGCGCTTCTGATCTCGGCGGGTGAGAGGGCGTCCGTCTCTCGGCCGACGAGACCGATGGCCCGTTCGCGGGCGCTCTCGAGGTCCGTCTCGCTCGCGTCGACGACCTCCCGGGTCAGATCGAGCAAGCGCCGGAGGCTGACGGTCAGAAAGAGGACGACCGCGGCGGCGACGGCTTCGGCCATCGACGAGACGGCTCCTGCAGCCGCGACGAGCCACCAGACTACACCTGCGGCCGCCACCGGGAGCGCGAGCGCGACGGCGACGCCGATGGCGCTGTGGGCGCGCTCGTCGTCGATCCACTCGCGGTCGACGAGGGCGACGAGACGGCCGAACCACGCGACCGGGTGGAGCGCCGTCGGCGGTTCGCCGATCAGTAAGTCGAGGCTGAACGCCAGGGCGATGGCGGCGAGCGCCGTCAGGACCGTCACGGCTCGTCACCCGCGCGAGAGGTTTCCAGTACCGCGCCCAGCTCCGAGAGCGGTGTCTCGGTGACCGACACCGCCGTCCCGCCGACGCGCTCGACGCCGCCGTCTGCCTGCGGGTCGTCGCCGACGTGGAGCAGGGCCGCAGGCTCGACCCCGAGTGCGCTCGCGGTCTCGAGAAAGATCTCGGGGGCGGGCTTTCGCCAGCCACAGTCGACGCTCGAGACGACCGCGTCGAAGCGCTCGGTGCCGATGCCGGCGCGCTCGAGACTGTGCTCGACGAGACCGGAGACGCTACAGTTCGAACAGATCGCGACCGGACCCGCCGCCCGGGCGGCGTCGACCGCCTCGAGTGCGCCCGCACGCATCTCGACTGGCCGGTCGAAGGCGGCGAACACCGCTGCCTCGACGGCCGAGCGCTCGGCCGGGTCGCCCGCACTCGCGAGCGCTGCAGCGACGTGATCCGTGAGGGCGAGTTCGTGCCCGTCGGCAATCTCGAGGTGGGGATGTGCGTAGCTCGCCCCCCAGTCGTCGGGGACGGAAACGCCGCGGGCGGTCAGTTCGGCAGCGATCGCGCTCGCGGGGTCTGCGGGCGGGTCCGGCGAGACGAGCGTACCGAAGAGGTCGAACGAGACTGCCACGTCACTGTGACTCGTAGCCGTCGTCTTTACTCTCGCGGTCGGTTCGGTTCTCACCGGAACGCTTTTTCAACCCGCTTTCGTCTCGGATCCTGTGAACGAGACGACGATTCGGTTCCTGCGCGCGCTTCCGGCGTTCATCGCCGTGGGGACGCTCCCCCTGGCGATGCTCCTCGCGTTCGTCTTCGGGGTGTGGTACGCTGGCGCGTTCGCGCTGTTCATGTGGGTCGGCGTCTTGCCGCTGACCGCCATCTTCCTCGAGGAGGTGCTCGACATCGAGAACTGGGACGCCGAGGAGACCGCGGCCGACGCCGACCGCCGGGCCGTCGGTGAGGATCCCCTCGAGACCATCCGCGAGCGCTACGCCCGCGGAGAGATCGACGACGAGGAGTTCGAGCGCCGGCTCGAGGCGCTGCTCGAGACCGACGACGGCGACCCGACGGCGTACATCGAGCGACGCGACCGAAACCGGTCTCTCGAGTCTTCGCGTGACGGTGACCGGGGTAGCGCTCACGAGCACGATGACGACCGCGAGCCGTCGTTCGAGCGCTAGCGCTCCTCGAGCGGCGTCCAGCTTCGATCCCGCTCGCCCACGTAGCGCGAGCGGGGGCGGATGAGCCGGTTCTCCTCGCGTTGCTCGAGACAGTGGGCACACCAGCCGCCGACCCGGGAGACGGCGAAGGTCGCACTGAAGAGGTCTCTGGGGATACCGACGCCGTGGAGTAAGACGGCGGTGTAGAACTCGACGTTCGTCGAGAGTTCGAGGTCCGGGCGGTGCTCTTCGAGGGCGGCGAGCGCCGCTGCCTCGGTCTCGCGGGCGGACTCGAAGAACGCGGTCTCCTCGTCGCCGTCGCGGTAGAAGCGTTCGGCCGCACTCGAGAGGACGGCCGCGCGGGGGTCTCTGACCCGGTAGACCCGGTGGCCGAAGCCCATGAGGCGCTCGCCCGCCTCGAGTTTCTCCCGGAGGTGGGTCTCGGTATCGTCGGCGCCGGCCGTCTCCTCGAGCAGGTCGAGGACGGGTCCCGGTGCGCCGCCGTGGAGCGGTCCCTTCAGCGCGCCGACGGCCCCGGTGACCGCCGAGACCACGTCGGACTCGGTCGAGACGATGGCGCGGGCGGTGAACGTCGAGGCGTTCAGGCCGTGGTCGACGACGGTGTTGAGGTAGGTCTCGAGACCGCGGACCGCCTCGTCGCTCGGCTCCTCGCCGGTCAGCATGTAGAGGTAGTTGCCGGCGTGGGAGAGCTCTCGGCGAGGCTCGAGGACGGGCTGGCCCTCGCGGACGCGCCAGTAGGTCGCGACGATCGAGGGGACCTGGGCGACCGCGAGTCGGGCGTCGTCGGTCAGGTCCTCGTCACCGTCGCGGGCGAGCGTCGCACTCGCAATACCCATCCGGAGCGCGTCCATCGCCGACTGGCCGTCCTCGGCGGCGCGCTCGACGACCGTGCGCGTTCCCGTCGCGAGCGTCCGGTTGGCGCGCAACTCGGCGGAGAACGCCTCGAGTTCGTCCGCGGTGGGAAGGCGGTCTTCGAACAGCGCGAAGAGCGTCTCCTCGAAGCGGGCGTGGGTGGCGAATTCGGCGAGCGGGAAGCCCGCGATGACGAGTTCGCCCGCCTCGCCGTCGATGGCACTCAGGCGGGTTTCGGCGGCGAGCACGCCCTCGAGTCCGGGTCGGACGGAAGAATCTGCCATGTCTCGAGGTGACGTGACGGAGAACCGTTAGTCTTCGCGCTGGGGTGGCCGGTTTCGTACCGTCGGTTGTCCGTTCCTCCCGGCGGGGGCGCGCACCGTCGTTCGTCTCCACCTGACTAGCGGTACAGCCGACAGTATCAGGCGCGCCGGGCGAACGCGAGGTTGCCCGAGATGTTCTCGATGTAGATCTCGACGACGTCGCCTTTCTTCGCGCCGGGGACGAAGATGGTGTACTTGCCCTTCTCGGCGACGCCGTCGCCCTTGCGGCCGGTCCCGGTGATCTCGACGGTGTAGGTCTTGCCCTCCTCGACGGCATCGCGCTGTTGTTGCTGCTGGCTGCCGGAACTGCGTTTGGTCACCGGACGGAACGCCCCACAGGCGTCACACCGGAGCATGGGGGTGCGGTCCTCGCGGACGAGGCGGGTGTCGGGGAGACCACACTCGGAACAGAGGACGTACTCGTCGACGTAGGCGTCGATGGTCGCGTCGAAGTCGCTGTGGGAGAAGGTCCCGTTGTAGCGTCCGCGGCCGTCCTCGAGTTTCCCGCTGGTCCCGAGTTCGCGCTGGACGAACCGGTGGAGGTGTTCGTCCTCTCGAGAGAGCACGTCGGCGATCTCACCGAGGTTCGTAAACCGGGTGAACGCACCGTCTTTCTGTGGCTGTGCGTCCGGAATCTGGAGCCGCTGGGTATCCGCGCCGATGTCCGGGACGTTCTCCATCGCCCGGCCGAGACTCGCTTCGTAATCCATACCGTGGTGAAGACGACGGGAACGTAAATCCGTTCTGCTCTCGGGGGGAGCCACTCCTCGGTCTTCTCGGCTGACAACTCACCGCGCGTCGCTTCCACGCTCGCTGACGTGCTCGTCGAGTCGCTCGAGGTCACGCTCCGGGTTCGCCTCGTTCGGGTCGCCAGCCTCGCCGGTCACCTCGCCGAGGACGGTCTCGCGAATCTCCGCACTCGAGTCGAACCGCTCGGTCGCCAGGCGGTCGAAGACGCTCCCGAGGGACTCCGTCTCGTTCGGGAGGTCGATCTCGTCGAGGGCGTACTCGGTCGCGAGTTCCTCGCCGGAGACGGGATACTCGATGTCGCCGAGGCGGCGCTCGACGTCTTCGAGGACGGTTTCGGTACTCTCGGCCCTGCTCGAGCGCCGTTCGTTCGCCTGTCTGGTGACCTCGCTGGGGTCGTGCTCGTCGCTCATAGCCGGGCTAGCGCAGTCGGCCGGAAAAACGGTCGGCAAGCGGCTGCGGGGTGGCGTCCCTCCCGTGGTCTCTATAGTCCTCGTGACAGGAATTATACAGGTTCATATCGGGTCGTCTCCTCCGATCGATCGGCGTGCGTGGCCAACCATACCCGTCTCGTGCGACCACCGACACGCCCAGCCCGACGTACCGTCGGACGGTGCTCGACGGACTGTCCGTCACGGCCACCACGCGGGTGTAAACGCCCCGGCACCCGTTCGGTGGCCGCTCCGCCACCTGTAGGCATGTTCGACCGGACGGCCGGTGTCACTCGAGTGACTCGATCAACTCGACGCCGTAGCCGTCGGGGTCGTCGACGAAGGCGATTCTAACGCCCATCTCTTCGATCGTCGTCGGTTCGCCGGTGACCGCCCCGCCGTAGTCCTCGACGAGTCGTTCGACGGTCGTGTCGACGTCTGCGACGGCGATGGCGGTGTGATCGAACCCGGAGGGGTCGACCGGTGCGGGGTCGTCCTCGCGGTACTTGAACTGGAGTTCCGTCTCGCTCTCGCCGGTCAGGAAGTAGTTCGTCACGCCGTCGTCGCCGACGAACTCGCGGGAGTACTCGAGACCGAGTCCCTCGCGGTAGAATGCGTCCATCGCCTCGACGCTCTCGACCCAGATCGCCGTGTGTAAGACGTCCATGGCTGAGGTCTCAGAGCGGGTGTGTAAAAGCGTGACGTTTGGAACCGGTCGGCCGCCGTGACCCTCACCCACACCTGAACAGGGGTTGATGTGTCCACTCCGAACACGTTCACGTATGGGTGTCTACACCAGACGGGCGTATCTGGGGCTGCTCGCCAGCGGCGG
The DNA here is from genome assembly GCF_025629245.1 of Natronobiforma cellulositropha. GTDB lineage: Archaea > Halobacteriota > Halobacteria > Halobacteriales > Natrialbaceae > Natronobiforma > Natronobiforma cellulositropha. The sequence goes on along the minus strand of NZ_JANZXN010000008.1, from coordinate 4,036 downwards.
CGCGCTGGTGAGTGTGACCCCCGGTGCGGCCCAGCCGACGGTGGTGGTGTCGATCACCGAGACGAACGCACCGGTCGCTGCGGGGGCGGAACTCTCGGTGCGCGCTCGCGTCGAGAACCGGAGTGGGTCGACGGTGACGCGGACGGTCCACCTCGTCGCCGGCGAGGAGACCGTCGACTCACGGTCGGTGACGGTCGGTGGTGGCTCGAGCGAGACGCTCACGCTCGCCTACGAGACCTACCCCGTCCAGCAGGACGTGACGTTTCCGGTCACGGTGGCGACCGACGACCACGCCGCAGCGCGCCAGGTCAGCGTCTACGCGGGCGACGAACCCGGCGTGCGCCGCGTCCACCCACCGAAGGAGGTGACCGTCAGCCCCGGGACGACGGTCATGTTCGAGGTGGCCTCGCCGCTGCTCGGGTCGTTCGGCGGGACGGAGTGGACCGTCGGCGGTGAGTCGATGGGGCCCATCGGCGACCCCTGGCAGGCTGCCTACTACGACCACCAGGGTGCGGACTACTTCCAGCACACGTTCGAGTCCGCCGGGACCACGCCGGTCCGCGCGGTCGTCGACCCGCCTCACGAGGGTGGTGCCGGCGAGCACGCCGTCGAGTGGACCGTCCACGTCGACGGCGACGGCCACGGCCCCCCGTCGGTCGACGCCGTCCGCCCCAGCGGGGGCGCGCTCACGCCGACCGGCGAGACGGTCGACCTCGAGGTGGACATCTCCTCGTCCGGGGGCGACCTCGAGCGCGTCGTCTGGTGGATGCACCAGTACGACGTGGTGCTCGGCGTCTCCGAGGTCTCGGGCGCACAGGATACCGCGACCTACACCGACGACGCGGCCTCCTTCGGCTGTCACACCTGCGACATTGTCGTCTGGGTGATCGACGAACACGGCTGTTTCGTCGAGGAAAATCCCTGGCGGATCGACGAGCACGGTGGGGGTGGTGGCGACGGTGGCGGCCTCTCGGTGTCGATCCTCGGGACCAACGCGCCGGTCCACGCGGGGCAGGTGCTCTCGGTGACTGCGCGCCTCGAGAACCCGAGCGCGCAGGCGGTCACCGAGACGGTTCAGCTGCTCGCCGGTGAGGTGGTCGACAGCCGGACGGTGACCGTCGCGGCCGGGTCGGCGGTGACGCTCACCCTCGGCTACGAGACCTACCCCGTCAGGCGAGACGTCACCTTCGACGTGACGGTCGCGGCCGAGACCGGCTCGGCCACCCAGGCGGTCACCGTCTACGGTGGCTAGCCCTCGGCGTGGTAATCCGGCGGCGCGTAGAACGAGACCGTCTCGAGCGCCTTCTCACCCTCGTTTCTGAGCCCGTGGGTCTCCCCGGCCTCGAAGCAGACGAGCACGCCCGCCCGGAGGTCGTAGGACTCGCCCTCGACGACGGCGGTTCCCCGCCCCGATTTGACGTAGAGCCACTGGTCGCTCGTCGGGTGGCGGTTCTCGGGGCCGCCGACCGCCTGGCCCGGCTCGAGGTTCATCACCGCGGCCTTCGAGCGCTCGGTCTCGCCGACCACCTCGAAGAAGCCGCTCGTCTCGTCGGTGTCGATGTGGTGCATGGCTCGAGGCTCACGCTCGAGTGACAAAGCCCCTGTGTTCGCTCGAGTGGGGAGCGATGTCGTGGCCGCCGTTTCGGAGGGCTCGCCGGTGAGTACGCCGTCGCTCGTGGCGTCCGTCGGTTCTCGAGTCGGCCGGAACCAGTCGTCGTTTCGCTGGCGCTACCAGCGCTCTTCGGTGCGTATCTCTTCGGGAGCGGGCAGGCCGATGTGGTCTGCGACCGGCTGGAGCGAGGTCTCCCAGGTCGGATCGTCGTGACAGACGAGGATGATCGCGCCGTCCTCGAGTTCCTCGACGTGCCAGGCGGGCGCAGAAAGCAGCGTCTCGCGGCCGTAGGTTTCGACCAGCGGCGGGGTGAACACCGTCAGCCAGCACAGGTGGGTCAGTTCCGCGTTCGCGAGCGACGCTGCCGTGATCGGTGGCCGCCCGATGTACGGCATATCCGGCGTTATCGAGTAAGCCACGTACGGCGGCTCGTCAGTCGCTTCGTAGCCGAGTGTGACCAACTCGAGTATCTCGGTGACGATCTCACGGTCGGTCCCCGGTGGCGGATACTCGTCGTTTCCGAGCAGAAACCGCAGGTCTGCGAACTCGTAAGAGACGACGGGACAGGTCGTCAGGTCGATCACGTCTCCGTCGTCTTTCGTGTGTCGCATCGATCCACCAGCGTCGTACGGCCACAGCTCGTGGAGGTCCGGCGAGGAGACGACGTGTACGTGGTCGGTCCGTTCGGTCTCCACGATTCGGCCCCCGACCAGTTCGAACGCGGCCGCCCGCTCGAGTGCCTCCCAGTGCAGTCGGTGCCACTCCTCGTCGTCCCCGGAGGGATAGACGAACTCGACGTGGAGGTCTTCGGTGCTCATTGGCTCACCATTTGTGTCTGGGGCTGCGCTCGAGCGCGCCGTGTCCGTTCGTTTCGCTCGCTGTCACCGTTCGACCGGTCGCGCCGATCCCGGCCGAAGCTCATCCATCCCACCTCGGCTGTTGCTGCATTGGTAATTGTCAGACAATTACTGTTCGATTCTATCAGGTATTAGTATTCGGACACTCGACCGACGCGGACCTGTTCACCCGTGGTTGCTACCGGCCGAACAACGCACGGACGATGCGCCGCAGCAGTGGGCCGGGCTGGCCCGGGCCAGCGAATTCACCGCTCGCCAGTGCCCCCTGTTCGATTCCCGGCGGCCGGTAGCCCTCGATCTCGGCATCGGTGAGATGGTACGGCGGGTAGAGGTCGGCGTGCTGATAGTGCATCGTCTGTTCGGCGAAGCCCTGGCCGAGGACGCGAAACGCCTCCGGCGGTTCGAGCCCGAGCCGGAGATACGCATCGCGGACCTGACACTGGAGGTGGTGACAGAGTAAACCCTGGATAATCTCGGTCGTCAGTTCCGACTCGAGGGTGGCCTGTGGAGGCGTCATCTGGAGCTGTGCATCGGGCGGTCCTGCGCTAGTGTGGCTACGCTCGCCGACGACCGGCTCCTCGACACTGCCGTCGTTGGCGCGGCGCTGGTACTGGAGATCGAGCGCCGACACTTCGGTGATCGGTGCCGTGTCCGGCGGCAGGCGCGCCTCGAGTTCGGCCGCCAGCGCCTCGTAGAGGTCGTACGCGTCGGTGGTTCCCGCGACGGCGTCTATCGGCGACATCGCCGCTGGATCCTCGAGATAGGCGTCGAACTCGAGGGCGAGAAACACGTCGGCGCGGTAGACGATACCGCCGACGGGAGCGGTCTCGTCGGGCATCTCCACGATGGGGGGAACCTCGGGGTGGAGCGCACTGTGGTACTGCTGGGCGTAGGGACCGAACTGTCGCTCGAAACCCTCGAACTCGAGACCGAACACCGCGCCGAGCGAGTAGGGAATCCACTCCGGTGTCAGGTGTGGGGGGAGCGTTGGATAGCCGCGCTCGCGCTGGACGTAGTACTTGGCGTACTCCTGAGCCTGTCGCAAGTGGACAACGTCGTTTGGAGTCTGTTCAGAAGCGGAGTTCGGATAGGCTTCCTCATCGTCATGGTGGGTGACTGCTCCACTGTCGTATTTTATCTCGATCCAGTGTTCAATTCCGTTATTGTCTGTGACTTGGACCCCACACCCAGAGTCGTCTTCACCGCCAATCGTGGCATCCATAATTACTTGTATTCTGCTTCGCTTTCCGATGGTTTCTCGAATCCCATACGTTCCATGACGGTTAGAATCCGCTCCTCTTCTCCGAGCACTCGAGCGACCTCGAGCGTGAGGTAGATATCTTCGCGGTGGAGCCGGTCTTTACCGACGTGGATGGTTCCACCGACAGCGAGCGTCACCGCCATCGCTTCGGGCTGGCTCAGTCCGTACTCCGAGACGAGCGGCTGGACCACGATGGTCAGTGACCTGGCTGCCACGACTCGATCGTCGCCGACTCGTCGTAGTAGGGTTCGTAGAGGTCGCTCGAGCGCTGGTAGAGCGCTGCCCGGTACGTTCCGTAGCCTGGCT
>NZ_JANZXN010000007.1 GCF_025629245.1 Natronobiforma cellulositropha | reverse complement strand
GAGGAGGCGCTGTTGGACACAGCCGTTGCCTCCTCATTCCTCTCGAAAAGATGCCTCGATAAGCCGCCGCTGTCACGTGGTTCTCCGCTTAGCTAAAGACGGATAGCGAACCGACTTGGTCTGTGACCGTATCCTCGCCGACTGGCCGTGGCGATGACGGTCCCAGACGGTTCTGTGCGCTCGCGGTGACTGATCACACACCGAGATACACAGGAATGCCCCCAGCAGAAACCGCGAATTGTACGACGGCCTCTACTCCTCTCTCGAGAACACAGCAGGCACCACCGATGAAACCGGCGTACACTCCAGTGCCCAGCTGACAGGCGCTACCAGCGGACACCGTGAGGTAGTGACCGAAACACGGCCGAAAACTCGTGATCGGCCAGCGCGATCGAATCCTACGCCGACTGGTGGCTCGTCTCGACGGGGTCTGTGACCGCCCGTGCGGTGGACGCGATCCGCTCGAGCAGCGCGTCGGCCTGCTGGGTCGCCTGCGCTCGAGTGAGACCGTTCTCGACGTAGGTGCTGGCCATCGTGAGCCGGATCGCCTCGGGGGCGATCGGTTCGACCGACTCGATGTACCCGTTCTCCGCGAAGTAGGTCTCGAGGTCGTCGATCTTTCCGGTGCGGAACCGGTCGACGCGGCCGTCTCTGAGTGCCTCGACGATCCGCTCGGCCTCGCCGTTGAGCCCTTCGGCGAGGTCGGTGACGCGGTCGATGTACGTCCCACTCACGGCCCCAGAGTCCTCGAGCACTTCCCGGTCGACACGCTCGCCGCGGCCGATCTCCCACGAACGGACGAACGCCTCGAGTGCCACACCGTTTGCCTCGACGCCGTCCAGGTGCGCCGGCTCGTCGACGATCACGGCCGGGCCGACCCACGTGAGGAGGGTCCGTAGCTGGCCCCACCGCTCGATGCCCTGCTCGAGAAGCTGAGACAGGAGCGCCACGTCGTCGACGACGTACCACAGGTGGGCGTTGCCAGCGCCCAGACGTGGGTTGAACGGCTCGACACCGAGCGCTTCGCCGTACGACTCGTGGTCGTGGCCGTCCGGAGTCGGCGGCGAGGCGGCGTGAACGGAGAGACTCTCGAGGTCGGGAACGTGGATGTCGTCGTCGAGTCCCCTCACGGTCGACAGATCGATTTCACGGTAGTCGACGGTCGCCGTCTCCTCGAGTGCACGTCGCCACTTACCGACCTCGTCGCCCTGTGCCGTGAAGTAGAACACCTGGCGGCCTCCGTTCGCGAGTTCGATCATCGAGTCGATGATGACTCCTGCCTTTCCGTCGTCCGTATTCGCCAGCGTTTCGTCGAGGATCAGCGGGAGCTGTGTTCCCTGCTCTCGCTGTTCGACGAACGCGACGCGGACGGCCAGCAACACCTGGAGTCTGGTGGCACTCGAGAGGTCGTCGAGGTCGTATCCCTGCTCGGTGACCGTATCGTACGCCCGGAACGTGCCGTCACCCGACTCGTCGAGGTCGAGACGGTACCGGCCGTGGGTGATCCGGGCGAGTACCTCGCGGGCGTGCTGGAACACGGCTGGGCGGCTCGTCTCACCCGTCGCCTCCCGGACGTGGTCGGTGAGGACGGAGCCGACGAGCGAGGCACAGTCTTCTGCCAGCTTCCCCTCGAGCGCGTCGAGCGCCCGTCGCTTCTCGGCGGCCGCTGCCTCCACGGCGGAGCCGTCTTTCGCTTCGTTCACCTTCGTCTCGATCTCGGTGATCGTACGCTGGATCTCGTCGTAGGTGTCCGCCGTCTCTTCGACACGTCGTTTCTCTCGCTCGAGTTCGGGGACCGCTTGCGTCAGCAGATCTGGCTCGAAGCCGGGATAGGTCTCGAGCGCTCGAGCCTCCCGCTCGACGATGGCCTCCGCCCGGTTCACCTCCTGGACGGCGGTCCGGTACTCGTCTGCGCGGTCACAGAGCATCCGCAGTCGCTCGGTTTCGCCGGGGTCGAGTCCCGCATCCTCGAAAACGGCGTCCCGCTCGGTCTCGAGTTGGCCGATCTTCGCTGTCGCCTCCTCGACCGTCGCCGTCGCCCGCGAGAGGTCCCGTCTCGCCTCACGGTGGCGACTCACTCGAGACTCGAGGTTGGCGATGTGTTCGTCCGCGCGAGCGGCGTCTTCGATGGTCTCGTAGCCGTAGGGCTCGAGCGCTGCGTCGAGGTCCTCGCGGGCGGCTTCGAGCTGGCCATCGATCGTACCGATCTCACTCTCGAGACCGACGACGCGGTCGTTGTGCTCCTGCCAGCGCAGGACACACTTCGCGAAGGCGAGCAGCTCGACGTCGGAGACGTCGAGGTCGATACCGAACTGCGCTCGAAGGTCGCGTCGGCGGCGCTGAATGTCGTCTTCCTGTCTCTCGAGCTGTTCTGAGCCACTCTCGAGCGCGTCTCGGCGTTCGTCGACGAGCGCTCCGAACTCGTGGGCGGCGATCGCTCCGTAGATGTCTGTCAGACGCCGCCTGACCTCCTCGGGCTCCCAGGATTCCAGTGGCTCGAGACCGAGGTCCTCGAACGACGTTCGGTGAACCGTGTCGGCGTCCGACGCTTCCGGCACCGACGGCCGTGCGTAGTAGCCGTAGGCGACGATAGGGAGACCGGAGGCGACGAACAGGTAGAGTGCCGGGTGGACGAGATAGCCGAGAGCGACCCCGGCGACACCGAGCAAGAGGGCGGATATCGCACCGATGAGCAACGGCGACGCACCCGTCGTCACCGGTTCCCTGTGCTGTGTTTTCAGCCAGTTCTCGAGCGCCTGTCGGCCCTGTCGAAGCGTCTGAAGATCCGCGTCCGGATGCTGCTGGTCTTCCAGCCACCGCTGGGTCGCCTCGTAGCGCTGGCGGTCCTCCCGGACCCGCTCGGCATCGCGAACGAAGGCGGAAATCTCACCCAGTGCATCGGAATCCAGACCGGCCAGCGCCTCCTCACTGACGTCGACCGAAACGTCTTCGACACAGCTTGCACGTTGGGCGCGGGCGGCGTCCAGATCGGCTGCGTTGTCGCGGCGCGTTCGCTCGAGCGAGCCGAGTCTGTTCGCCAACGATTTCAGCCGTTCTACCACGCCGTCGGCGACGCCCTCGTCCGGGAGGGCCACCTCGCCCAGCACATCGCGTGCGTCAGCTCGCGTCGCCTCCGCATCGGCCTCCTTTCCTCGCCACTCCGAAATCTCGCCCTCGAGTTCGGCGACGGTTTCGGCCTCGTCACCGTCGACCGACGCCAGCGTGTCCGGAAGCGCCGCGACCGCTGCAGTTGCGGTATCGAGGTCGTTCCGTGCCTCCGCGTGGTCGAGGGCCTGCTCGAGGAGTTCGGCCCGGTCGCGGGCTTCGTTCGCTCTCTCCCGGTCGGCCCGGAGTCTCGTGAGCTGTCGTTGCTCGTCCCGGAGGGTCTCCATCGCAGCCTGCGCCTCCCGCCAGTCCTCGACGGCGGAGTCGGCATCGGACACCTCTCTAATCCCCCTCGTACTCGGGCTATCGTCGAACTCCAGGCTGTCGGCGGCCGCGGCGAGGTCGAACCCGCCAGCCGATTCGCGTTCGATCGTCGCCGCGAACGACTCGTTTCTGGTCTCCGCTCTGAGGAGGTCGTGCAGACAGAGGTGGTACCGGTCGCGTTGGTCGGCCGGTGGCAGCCCCGGCCCGTTCGCCTCCTGACCGTTTCGCTGGTACGCGACACCACTTTCGTCCGTCCTGACCCGCCACTCGTCACCGTTCAGGGAGAGCCGGCCGACCAGTGACGAGCCCGCTCGAGCCTCGCCCGGCCACAGCAGGTCCTGTAGTGATCGCGCCATCGTCGTCTTCCCGCTCGCGTTCGGCCCGTAGACGACGTTGATCCCGCCCGAGAGATCAGTTGCCTGAAACCCACCTGATTCGAACCCGGGTGCCCGGACGATGTCGAGGTCCTCGATAGAGAGGCTGTTCTCGCTCATGTGCTCGCCTCCTTCTGTTCGATCAGCGTATCGAGCAACAGTCTCGCCTGGGACTCGAGCACCGAGACGGCGTCGGTCTCGTCCGACGAGTCGAGCCGTCCCTGCCGTCGTAGTTCTCGGTACGCACCGGAGTCCTGTGCCGTCCGTACCGACCGGAGTGCCTCCTGTACCAGCGGGCCGTAGTCGTCGGTGACGGTGCCGTTCTCGATCGCGAGCAAGAGGTCGGCGAGGTAGGCGTCGGGACCGTCACCCCCCGCTCGCTGCTCCAGATCGATCGCCGGTCTGGTGGCAACCTCGATCGAGTCGAGACGGACGGGGACGGTCCCGACCGTGAACCCGTGGTCGTCTTCGATCGTCGCACGGTGGCGATGAAGCGCCGAGTGCGCAGTCGTCCGGCCGGTGAGCCGAACACGAGCGAGCACCAACTCGAGTGCCTCCAGTTCACCACCGGACCGGACTCGCTCTTCGACCGCCGCTCGCACGAGCGAAGGAACCGCCTTCGGGTCGCCGGCCCCGCTGACGTCGACCTCGAACCGGCCGTAGCGGACCGTCGCCAGCGGAACCTGTGCTGCGGTCAGCGCCCCACCGGGGGTGATCTGGAGTTCCCACGGCCCGTGAACACCGCGCTCGCCGGGATCCAGCGGCTGGGGCGACCCGGGGTAGAAGACGAACGGATCCCGTTCGTTGTGAACGGTGGGCTTGTGGATGTGTCCGAGGAGCCACCCGTCGACGGGTTTCTCGAGCAATTCGTCCGGGTGGACGGGGCCATACTGGCTACCGGCCGATCCGAGGTCTGCGTGTACGACTCCGAGGACGGGTGCCGCCGACTCGGCCGAGAGGTCGTACTCCTCGAGCGGGCTGGTCACGACGTGGGCGCGTGGGAACGACCAGCCGTGGACGTGCAGCCGTGGCTCGTCATCACCGGTCAGCGTCCACTGCTCCCAGCGACCGCCGTCTCCGAGCAGCGTGACGTTCTCGGAGTCGATCTCTCGGATCAGCCGCGGGAGAACGTCGAAATCGTGGTTTCCGGCGACCGCGACGAGCGGGATGTCTTCGGTCTCGAGTCGCAGCACCCCCTCTTCGAACGCCCCGTACGCCTCGAAGTACCGGTTTTCACGGTCGACGACGTCGCCCGTAACCAGGACCGCATCGACACGGCGCCGTATCGCCTCTTCGACCGTCTCCCGCCAGACTGCCGTCGGTGAGAACTGCTGGCCGTCGAGTTCCGACGGTATCCGCGTGGGGTGGCGACCCAAGTGAAGGTCTCCAGTACAAAGTAAAGTCAGGTTTCGTCTGTCCATTTTCCTCCTCCCATTTCAGAGATGGAACAGTTGTAACTGTCAGGAGATAAATCCATGGGGCAATACGTTTCGGCTGGTGGGGTTGGCCCCCATCTACGGACGGTTTAGATCACCGGGTGCACCCCCTGTAGACTATGTGAACCCCAAAACATTCAGATAGCTATACTTTTGGCAGCGGCCTCGAAGGGGACAGCAGAGTCGATGAACGACATCATCTACCTGCGGAAGGGGAACGATCTGATCGAAATGACCGAGGAACCGTACGAATACGAGCGATTACTCCAGGAGAAACTCGCCGAGTACCCGCGACTCCTCGCCGGAGGACAGCTATCCGACAGTGGTGTCGACCGGTGGGCGCTGATCGCTCGAGAGCAGGCCGTTCCGGACAAACGCGGCGGGGGCGAACGGTGGTCCGCCGATCACCTGTTCGTAGACCAGGACGCGGTTCCAACCATCGTCGAAGTCAAACGGAGCGACAATACGGAGATCCGACGGAAAATCGTCGGCCAGATGCTCGACTACGTCGCTCACGCGAGCATGTTCTGGGATGCGGAGACGCTCCGTGAGCGGTTCGTCGAGACGTGTGACGAACGCGATATTTCTGCCGAAGAAACGCTCGTAGCACTGCTCGGCGAGGAAGATACGGACGGGTTCTTCGACGACGTCGAGAAGAACCTTCGCTCGAAGCAGATTCGGCTTGTCTTCGTCGCCGACGAGGTCCCGAGCGAACTCAAGCGCGTCGTCGAGTTCCTCAACGAGACCATGCGCGACGTCGAAGTACTCGCAATCGAGGTCGTCCAGTTCGCGAGCGACGAGGAGACGGTCTTTGTCCCACGGCTGTACGGACAGACTGAAGAGGCGAAGGCGTCGTCCTCCACGTCCCGCACGGGAGCCGACTTCATCGCGACCGAGGCGGAGATGTTCGAGGACCTCGACCGGAAGGTGCGAACGGCAGAGATCACCGAAGCGGAGTACCGAGCGTTCGTCGATCTCTACGAGTTCTCGAACGAGATCGGTGACCACGTCGACATTTCGGGGGTGAAAAATGCCAGAGTGAAAGTCGAAGTACGGGCCCACCAGGGAGACCACAGTGGCCGCCCGAGCGTGTTCACCGCGAACGTCACCGGCAAAGTGAAAGTGTGGCCTGCGAGGACGCCGTTGGACGACGAGAACCCGGAGGAGTCGCCCGTCTCCTGGGACCCCGCCGCGTTCGACACGTTCCTCGAGCGGTTCCAGTCACTCGATGGCGTACCCAGTGGCGAACCGAGAGCGCCCTTCAGCGTTCTCACGAGGGGTGACAATCTCGAGGCGTTCAAGGAGATGGTCGAAGAGTTCGTCGAGCACTGTCGCGACTCGGCAGCCCAGTAACGGGTGGAGTCGTCACCGCTCGAGCAGGGTGTCGTCGAGTTTGTCACCGGCGCATCCGACAGAGATGGCCGCGACTACGGTTTGAGATTCGCCATCCTCGAGTGCCGAACGGAGCGAAAGCCAAACGTCGTCAGCAATCCACCCCGCGATATCAAAGCGCTGCTACCACAACCGCCCCAAATTTCGTCAGCAGTTGCCAACACCTACACTGCGTACAGAGGATACGCTCAACTGTATCGCGGGTCACGGTAGACTTCGACGGCCCGGCTATCAGAGGGAACGACCCGCTTTCGGCGACCGTCGCGTTCCGTGTAGACGAGGCCTTTCTCGACGAGGGCCGCGACAGCCCGGGAGAGATAGCTCTCGCTGTGGTCGAGCTTCATCGCGAGCTCGGAGATCGTGTCGCCGCGTTCGATGGTAGCGAGGACCTCGAGTTCGATGCGTCGGAGCACGGTGTAACACCGTACGAAACTTATATATAAATGAGTTGCGGGTAATGTTACAGTCAGCGGATGCGAGCCGACGCCCCTAACTTAACCAATAATCCGCCATGCCACAAGAGAAGTACCCCATGTAATTAATGTTCGGACTAGGAAGGCGTCTGCTGCGGTTGCTGGTGGGCCACGAACCCGTCATCCTTCGGTTTCGAAAGATTCAGGAAGAGGCTACGTTAACGTCCTATCAATCTTCAGTAATGAGGGATCCACGTTTATCCAAGGACGGTGGAGTTAGTTCGCGGTGTCACCCGTTCCCTTCACAAGTTCGATCTGGTCGACGCCCAGCTCGCTCACCGACTCGCCGAATGTGTGGGCTCCCGTACGCTCCTGTAGAACGACCAGCTTCCGCGCTAACACGCCTTTTTCGTGGGCAATCTGGAGTTCCTTCCCGAGTTCCTGCGGGAACGCTTCGTCTGCGCTCTGCAACTCGTCGATTACTGCGTCGAGCCACTCCTCAGAGAGCAGCCGCCCCTTTTCTGTTTTCGGCACGTCCTCTGCGGTCAGGTCGCGTCCACCTGGGTGAGTGATCGTCTCGACGATCACGTAGCCGCCCGTTTCGTCGTCGCGCTCAACGTGGGGAATGTCGACGTTGGCGTCCCCTTGATCAGTCCGATCGCCGTTCTGTCCGACGACGTGTTTCGCGTCCGTCGGGACGAGTACGTCGGGGACGTACTCACTTCGAATCGTGACGTCGAGGCCACGATCGCGTACGAGCAGACACAGCGCTGCCGGTGTGTCCGCGATGAAGTCGTCCGGGTGGTCAGTCGACGCGGTCACGGTTTCGTCGTGGTTGCCGAGCAGCGTCTCGAGTCCTGCGACGACGCCGGCCGCATCGCCATCGATGATGGCCGCGTACACGTCACCCATCGTCTCCGCGTACGGGTTGTTCAATCCAGCGACTGCGTCGCGGTATGCGTCCAGGAGATCCGATTGCCGGTCGTCGTCGAGCACGATTACACCCCGAACCTGGGCATTGTAGAAGCGAAATGGACTGTCGTCGTACTCTGGTGCGAACCGATCGAGGTACGCTTCGTCCATCGCGAGCGCTTTCCGGGCGGCGTCGGCGAGCAGTTCGCCGGCTTCGGCGAGCTGTGCGGCGGTCATCGCGCTGACGAGCACCGCCGGTTCGTGCTCCCAGTACGTCGGGTCGAGGTCGTCTCGACGTTTGCGAGCTTCTTGAACGCGTTCGAGGTAGTATACCGTGGCCTCGGCGTAGGCCTCTTGTGCCATTTCCCCGTTCCCAAGGAGTGCATTGCAGTGCCCGAGCGTCTGGTAACGACCAGCGACCCCATACTTGTGCTTTGGGACGATTTGGTCCGCGATTTCGCCCTTGTTCCACCGTTGGAGCCTGAACTCGATATCTTCTCGAACCCGCTCGTGTATGGCCTCAAGGCGGTTTTCTGAAATCATGGTTTCACGAAGGCTTTGTTACACCACCAGTCCGAACTACCGACACGTGATCGAAGTTTAGTTCAGGATCCGATAGTCCTTTCGTAATCGTGTTTCCAGGGTTGCTGTCTTGGACAACGATGGCCTCCTTTCGGTAGGTTCCATCCTGTATACTCGCTCGGAGATCTGACGGAACGTCCACACCTTCATCCAAGATCTCCTTTTGGAACGCATCTTCGACCCACTCGTCGGACATCTGTCGTGCGTCTCGTCCATCGTCGAGTTGCCGCGTCGAGCTAAACTTGCCCTTCCCGATCGTCTCGGACGAGCGCGTGAACTTGACCTCGGTGATGATGTACTCACCAGTTTGGGTGTCCCTGGTGATCAGATCGATCCCCGGATCCGCGCCCTGACCGGAGAAGACGACCTCCTGGTTGGGACGGTCCCTGACGATCGTTCGGGCAATGTCTTCTTCGACGACCGTCCGTCCGATGTCCTGGCTATTTATCCCGCGAAGCTCGTCGATCGAGTCCACGCGATCACTCCGCGAGACGTAGAAGTTCTCACCGTTTTGTGGGTAGGTGACGTCGACGTCGACGCCGTGGCGCGTCCCGTGGACGACGACCTGTGATCCCGAATACGTCACCTGCGACGCCGAATCGAGGTCGTTCAGCACCCGGCTAACGTCACCCTCACGAGCGACGGCGCGCACGAGGGCATCGTGCTGGCCGCTGAGGTCGGCTAACCGCTGTTGATCAACCTCTGACACCCGGTTGAGCGCCGTGGCCTGCTGTGCCTGTGGGAGATCGAGCAGCGACTCGATTGCCGGCCCGTCCATCCGGTTGATCGTCGCGACACCGTCGTCTCCTGACCTCGCCAGCAGCAACCCGAGACGCTCTTGTTGGGGCGGTGAGAGACGGTCGGTCGTTCGAAGGTCGACGTCACGCAGCTGCGTCACCACCTTTTGCTGCTGGCCGGTCGTCCGAACTTGCGCCAACACCTTCTCGGTGGCCTGGCTACTCAGCCCGTACGTCCTGTGGAGTCCTTGCGAGAGGTGATGCCCGGTGTAGCGAACCGGTGCGCCAGCCGCGTGTTTTGCCTGCCCAGCGTAGCGGGCCGCCCGTTGCAGGTCACCCGTCTGGTCGACCGTGTTCACTGCACTCTGCAGCCGATCGGAACTCCGCAGCGCCTGCCCGGCCTCCCCTGCGGGGATGGCCATTTCCACGACCATGTACGCAACGTAGCCTTCGTACCAGCCCTGGCGGTAGGCGGCGTGAAGGATGGCTTCCTCGGGATCGTCGGCGTCGTACGGGTTGTGTCGCTCCTGTTCCTGCTCGACCGCATCCGGGAGCGCGGCGATGATCTCGTCTAAGTCGGTGATCGTGCCGATCACGTCCTTGATCGCCGCCAACATGCCGAGCGGATCGGTCAACAGCGCCTCGAAGAACTCCGCGGTCTCGACCGCGCCGGTGGAGAAGCCAGAGAGCGTCCCGAGGTCACCAGCAAGTCGTTCCCCACCGAATCCCTCGCTTGCGAGTTCGCTGGCAAGTTCACCGAAGACATCGTGGCGCGTGATCGCCGGTTCATGCCCGACGTTTCCGTGGCTGTCGGTCGCTTCGACGTGTACCTGCGTGCCGCTGAAGACATCGGTGACCGTATTGAACGCCCCCGTCTCGAACTCACTCGAGGCGCTGTCGTGTTCGCCCTCGAGGTCGTGGGTCGTTCTAACCTCCTGCTCGTAGAGCACCTCCGCGACTTCGAGACCAGCGGGATCTCCAGCGAAGAAGCTGACCTCGTAGTAGGTCGTGAGACTGCCCCGCGGCTTCGCCCAGGCCCAGTAGTAGACGTCGATATCCGGGCCCTGATTGTCGAACAACGTCGGATCCGCGCCGAAGCGCTCGGCTCGAGCGTCGTCGATTCCGTCATCCGTGGTGTCGGTTCGCTCCGGGTCCGTTCCGAGGAGTCGTTCGTCGATGTCCGCGAGACCGTCACCGCTCGTGTCGCTGGTCAGCGGGTTCGCGTAGACAGTGTCCTCCTCGAAGAACGCCTCGAGTGACTCGAGGTCGATCTCTTCACCCTCCTCGACCGCAATCGCCCCCATGAAGCCATCTGTGGACTCGACGTCCGTCGTGTAGGAGATGTTCCATCCACGGAGTTGCTCGGCGTCGGTCAATCCGTCACCGGTGGTGTCGATCCGTCCGGGATTGTGGGTGGCGTTCGTGACTCTCGCCTCGAGGTACGTCTCGTTGTCTCGCTCGAGCACGCGGTAGTCGACGTCGACGGTCTCGGTGTCGAGGATTCCATCACCGCTCGTGTCGACCGCGATGGGGTCGAGCTCGAGTGGCTGGCCGACGACGCCAGGTTCGCCGGTTGGCATCCGTAAGTCGAGGTCAGCGACCGCATCGGGAATGCCGTCGCCGTTGGTATCCCGGAGCGAGACGTCGAGTTCGCCGACGCGCTCGAGGACGACGTCCTCGCTAAAGCCATCGAAATAGATCTCGCGGCCGCAACACGCGCCAGTTCCCGTCGAGATGGTGAACTGCGACTGCAGCGGTTCGAACGCGGTCGTGTTCGCCTGCCAGTCGGGCCTACTCTCCCCGGGTTCCCACTCCCGGTAGAGCATCTCGCCGTCGTCCCAGGCGATTTCGAAGCGGACCCAGCTATCCCTGCTCACCCCAGTTTCGATCTCGGGATCGCTGTCGTCGGTCCGTCGCCACTCGATGCCGGAGTCGGTGATACGAACGCCGAGGTCGACGTCGTTCCCGCTGCCGAGTCCCCACCGGATGCCAGCCCCGACCGACTCGCGATCCGTGATGTAGGCTCCGGCGACGGTGTACTCTTCCTCGGTGTCGATCGTCACCTGCTCGTAGATTGCCGTCTCGACGTTGTTACAGTAGAGCGCCTGCTCGCCCTCGAGAACCTGACTCTCCTGGAACGAACAGCCACTGGAGAGGTCCCACAGACTCTCGTTCGTCCATCCCGCCTGGCCGGTCGCACCGAGCAGATCACGTGGCAGGTCCGCCGGATCGGACACGCGTGCGTAGTCGCCGCCACCCGCCTCGGACACCGCCTCGAGGACGTCTTCGTCGACGGTCGGCCCGACACCGAGCGTGTTGACGGAAACGCCGCTGGTCGCAGCCGCGTCCGCAGCAGCGAGGGCGGCCGACTCGTTGTCGGTCGCCCCGCTCGAGAGGACGATCAGTTCGCGCTCGTCGTACCGACCCTGGGCGTCGAGTTCGGCGGCGCCAGCCTCGATCCCAGCCGCGAGCGACGGCGATTCGTTGCGAACTGCCGCACCCTCGAGTGCATCTCGGACGGTCCCGTGATCTCTCGTGAGCGATTCGTTCAGGGTCGCGTTCGTCCCGAAAGTGACGAGCCCAGCGCGGTCTTCCGGAACGAGGGCGTCGAGAAGCACGCTCGCCGTCTCCGTCGTGTCCGTGAGTGCGTCCTCGGTGTCAGTCTGCGTTGCGTCGACGACGAACACCAGGTCCACGAGGTCGAAGCCGCCGGCGCCTTCCTCGATTATGTGGTCGTCGTCGACGATTGCCGACGCGGTCGTCGCGTCCGTCCACGTATCGATGTAGAAGACCGAGAAGTACGAGAACGCGTCCACCTCGGTGATTGCGACGCCAGTTTCGACGTCGATCTCGGTCTCGACGGGTGTCCAGGGTTCGTCACTCGTCGGATCCCAGGTGTAGATCGAGAGGTTCGCCGCGGGGTCGACGCCGTCATCGAGTGGGATCGTCACCTCGGCCGCGTCGATCGCCGTGCGGTTCTCGATGCGGACCATCGGTCCCGCCCGGAATGCGTCGTCGGCTGCGGGCGTCTCGTCGCGCACCGTTACGTCACCGGGGGTGAGACCGTCACCAGTGACGTCGACGGCAACGCCACTCTCGTCGTCGACGACGCGCTCGGTGTAGGATTTGTTGGGGTTGCGAACCGAGTGGACCGACGCCTCGTCGAGGTCGATCGTCACCGACCGTGTCAACGGCTCGTCACCGTCGGTAGAAACGGCCGCCAGGTCGATCGTCACGTTCTCGTCGTCGATGCCCTCGAGTTCGACCAGAACGGTACTGGTGACTGACGTCCCGTATCCTCGCCGGTCGTGGAGCGAACTGTTGGTGATCGCCTCGCCACTGACACTCGCCTCGAGCGTCTCGAAGTCGGTGGCCTGCGGCCCGCGGACGGTTCCTGAGACGCTCACGAAGATCGTCCCGTTCACGTCGACGGGTTGGTTAGCAGACACCCGGAAGTCGGGGTCAGCCGCCCTCGAGAGACGGTCGTGCGCCCGATCAGCGTGGTGGACTGCCTCGCGGTAATGATCGATCGCATTTGCTCGTGCCTGAATCTCCTGCTCGAGATCGTACGCGTGGTCGCTCTCGAGGTCAGCATCAGCACGCTCGAGTGCCCGCTCGCCGTCACTAATGGCCCGCTCGATATCGGCGGTTGCCCACTGATCGAGATCGTCTCTGAACCATGCCAGCGATCGGTTTGCCTCCTCGACGGCGAGCCGAGCGGTGTCTTCACCCGCTAACAAAATTGCGTGCGAGGAAGCATTCACGATATCGTCGTCACCGTTTCCGGTTTCCCTCGACAACTGATGGAGCGCGTCGGCCTGATGGTCGAACGCACGACGGTCGTCAACGCGAAGCGCCGTTGGATAGTGTTCGAGCGATGCGTTCAACGAGTCCGCAACCGAAGCGTAGTCGGCGTCTGACCGATTCGTGCTCTCCTCGAGGTCGAGCAGCGCCGCCTCGGTCAGCCACAATCTCTCGACCGCTGGCAGACCAGCGGAAACTGGGTCTCGTTCGGGTGGTTCAGTAGTCCCGTTCTGGGACGAGACTACCGGGGTCGCGCCACTCGAGTTCGAGTGGTCAGTCACCGAAGTTGCAGTGGGACTGCTGACCGGAATGTCGCCAATGCCAGCGCCCGAACCGAAACCTGCGACTCCGTTCACTGAATCCGTAGTATCGAACCCACCGCCAGCAAGAGCCGGGGCTGCAAGCGACGTCATCATCAATATCGAAAAGAGGATCGTAACTGTCGTCCTCCAGAAACTATCCATATGCAGTAAGCAATGGAAATTATATATGAGAGTTTCTATTAAATTTCAGTCATCATTCGTGTACGTCGTGAAGGACATCGGCATGTTTCAAACATAGTTCTCACTCGCTCGTGGACGCGTACTCGTGTTCGCGGACACGTACTCATTTGCAGAAGCAGCCGGCACCATCTTGCAGAAGCAGTCGGTACCATCTCGAGCGTGCGGGCCATCCGCCTCGATCCGTCTATGGCACCGAAAGATTAGCGACTGGACTCCTCACACGCCGCGATGATGACGTCCGGGTCGTCGACGAGACGGTTCTCCATGTAGTTGCCCTTTCCCTTCCCGGCCCACTTCCGTTCCTGTTCGATGATCGAGAGGAACTCGAGTTCGGAGAGGATGTCGCGGACCCGTCGTAGTTTGAGGTGAGAGGAGTCGTCGCGGTCACAGAGGCGTTTGTACAGGTCGAAAATTTCGGTCGTCTGGACCGCCTCGTCGGTACGGTCGGGCTGTTTCGCGAGGAGTGCCATCGACTCGAGGACGAGTTTCGCGTGACTCGGCGACTTCGAGATGAGCTCTGCCAGCCGGCTGGTCTCTTCGCGGTCGTGTGCGAGGTTGACGCAGGATTCGGTGACCTGCTCGAGGTCTTTCTCCTGGGCGATTTCGCCGGCGAAGCGGAGGATGTCGATGGCTTTGCGGGCGTCGCCGTGTTCGCGCGCTGCCAGCGCGGCCACGCGCGGGATGACACTATCTTCGAGGACGTCGTCGTGGAACGCGTCCGAACGCGAGTGGAGGATCTCCTGGATCTGGGTCGCGTCGTAGGGTGGGAAGACGTACTCGCGCTCGCAGAGACTCGATTTGACGCGCTCGTCGAGGGACTCCTTGTAGCGGATCTTGTTGGAGATACCGATCGTGCCGATCGTACTCGAGGAGAGTTTCCCGGATTCGACCGCTCGCGAGAGCTGCATGAGGATGTCGTCCGACTCCATCTTGTCGACTTCGTCGAGAATCACGAGTGCGGCGTCGAAGCGAGCGTCGAGGATGCGCCAGAGTCGCCGGTAGTACTCGGAGGTGCTCAGCCCCGAGTGGGGAATCGAAATATCGGTTTCGGCGCGGTCGTTGAGCTGGTGTGCCAGCGACTGGACGGCCTGCGTCTCGGTCGACTCCTGGAGGCAGTCGACGTAGGCGACGCCGATCGTCACGTCGTTTTCGGCGGCTCGAGAGATCGCCTGTGTGGTGATGAACTTAGAGCAGAGGGACTTTCCGGTACCGGTCTTGCCGTAGACGAGGACGTTGTTGGGTGTGCTGCCGGTGAGCGCTGGCTGAATCGCGCTCGCGAGGTTCGTGAGTTCCTGTTCGCGACCGATGATTCGGTCTCCTTCGGGGAGGTGAGACACCTGTAAGAGATCTTTGTTGCGGAAGATTTCGTTCTCTTGAGCGAAATAGTCGTGCGCGTCAGCCATCTTCTTGCATCACTGTTACGTGAACACGACTTAACTCTTTACACCATATTGCCGCTGTATATCTAGCGAAGTCGGTTGTGACAGGCTACTATCGGTGTTCGTGGGTCCGTGTTGCCGCTGTATGCAGGAACACACACCCCTCGGTGCCGCTGTATAGGGTGGTGTTGCGGTCGGCCGGCAGCGAGGTGGAAATCGGCGAACCCACGACCCGGCCGATGGTGGGTGAAGACTAGGTTTTCGAACCCGGCTGATAATTGAAGATTGATCCTCGAGCGACGGTCAGACCACCGGTCGGTGGAGCGACGAACGACGCTGTTCACTGTCCCTCACGGTCGAACGCTCTAAGACACACCCCTCGGTGCCGCTGTATGACGCACGTCAGACGCTCGAGCGTGGGTCGGCAGAACCTGTACGGGAGGGGAGAGTGGTGAGACACCGGAGTGCCGCTGTATAATGGAGAGAAGGGAAGAAAATGGGGTGAACAGTGCAGAGACAGACCCCGGAGTGCCGCTGTAACGAGACACACACACCCCGGAGTGCCGCTGTATAGCTGCGAAGGTGTGTGGAGGGGAAAGTGAGGTGTCGAGCGGTGGCTGGACCGGCCAGTACACAAGAACTGTAGCGAGACGCCTCGAGAGACTATTCTACAGCAGGATACGTGAGAAGAGTTCGGAGAGAACTGATTGGAGAAGAGATACGTTTCGAGTCGATGCGGGATGCGTTCGATCGACCATCGAACACTAGTGCGTTCGATTAACTTAATGGACTGTTACGAAGGTATTGTATTTAAAGTTTCTTGTTCCAGGAGCTGTTTTCACTGATACTAGAATATGCGATTCTAGAATATACTAGAATGTACTAGACTGTGCTAGGCTGTGCTACCATGGAAATCAATGTGGAATATGGAAACTAGAGTGGAATAGAGTAGAAACTAGTGTAGAGCAACGTAGCGGTTCTGATGAGGTACCTAGATGGTATCGTTGACAGACGAATACTCAACCACACTGAGAACGGCAAAGAAAACCATTGAAACGGTCCTGAGGACACTCTCACGGACGGACGACGATCGCTAGTATTCGACGCTATACCACAGCCACGATCACTCCCAGACACCCCACCTACCCTCGCACTCTATACAGCGGCACTGAGGGGTGTGTGTGTTCACCATCTCTTCCTTCTCATCCCTTCTCATCCATCCCTCACTTCCTCCACTCATCTCCCATACACACGGTCTCTCCTCCTCCTCCCCTCCTTCTCTCACCTTTTCTCTGTCCCCTTCGGTTGTACGGGGGCGATGTACTCGTTCAGCCACTCCTCACCATCACGCCACTGCCAGTAGTAGTACCGGTAACCGGGTTTCGTCTCTTTGATGGTCACGTACGCACCGCTCGAGGGAACACCTTCGTAGTCGGCCGGATCTGTCGAGACGCCCCGTCGCTCGAGTTCGTCCAGTTCGTCCTCGTCGACGGCTTCCTCAGTACGTCGTTGCTCGAGTTCGCGCTCACGTTCGTCTCGTTTCCAGGCGGCTAGCGCCGACGCATACGCTGCGATCGCTTCGAGCCGGTCCGGTGACTGCTTCTCGAGCGGTTCCCTGACGTACGCGGGGAGGTCTGGAGCCGGGGGCTTCTCTCGGCAGTCGTCACCCATAGTTACCCCACGGAGTCTACTCACATCACTCTGTGGGGTAACTTCTGTGTACGGTTTCACTCTCTCATCTCCACACTGCGCCGCCTGCACTTTGTGCTTCTCTCGTATCGCCATTTCCTGTCCGACGCAACCACCTTCCACAATGGCAATATCTCAACGCAGTCTCTTCTTTCCACACGCCTGGATCTCTCTATGTCTTATATTCAAAATATAATCGAAATATTTTATACGATCTGAGTTATGAATTACTTCGATGAATTACGACTACAGTACGGCGCGGCCTGCCGTACTCGAGGGGGGAGACGTCGTTATTCTCGATCCGTTGTCCTGTGCGCTTGCAGGTGATCGAGATGTCTGAGTCGAGACGAGTGGCGGCTGCGCCGAGGTTCGACACCGCCAGCGTTTGGCGGCGTCTGTCTCGCCAGATTGCGTTCGGCTGTCTCTTCCTGGCTGTGGTTCTCGTCGAACCGGTGACCGCCCAGGACAGCATCGTCTGCGAAGCCGAGCAGCTGCCGGATATGATCTCCGGGTTCTTCCAGATCACGACGGCAATCGGTCTCGTCGGCCTGGTCGTCGTCTGGCAGGCGGACTCCTTAGCCGAGATGTTCACTATGAGTCCGGACCAGAAGAAGGGGCTGAAACAGCACAAGCGGACGGCACTGAAGTCCGCGGTGATTCTCCTCGTGCTCGGGCCGCTGTATACGGTCGCCGGTTCCGCGATGGGGCTACCGCTGGCCGACTGCGTCGACCTGGTCCCGTGGTGATCACACCCGTCTGCGCCATGCACTTCGTTTCGCTCACCCTCTGTCTCGCCGTCGTCGCCGTCGGTCTCACCTCGAGTGTCGCCATCGGTGTGAGTGGCGATGGTGCCAGTTCGGGTGAGACTGCCGTGGGGACCAGCACCCCAACCCAACCGGCGAGCATCAGCACATCCACCGAACCAGCGAGCACCAGCACATCGACTGAGCCAGCGAACACACCCGCCAGCCCAAATCCGGTGTTCTGGTCCTCCGACGACCACCTCGACGAGAACGAAACGGCGACCCTCTGGTCGAAAGAACCGAACGAGTGCTCGAGTGATGGCTCGCTCACGGCGATGCAGACGCTGGTCTCGTGTACCGACGTCACCTTCAGTGAGCCGCCGGAGACGGCTGAACGCTGGACGGCACTCGACTTCGAGTCGCTCAGCCCCGGCGGCCACGACACCGCCCGCTATCCGGAACACGCAGACCGGACGGACTCGGGTGTGATCGCCGACGCCCACGCGACGGTCTTCGCCATCCAGCCGTCGACGTGGGTCCACTAGGACGACCGCGACGTCGTTCGCTACGTCGCACCCGAAGGAGACCTTCGCGGGTTCGTCGACTACCGCGTCCGTCTGCCCGACGACGAGGCCTTGCCCCACCAGACGATCGAGTGGCACCTCCTCGAGCACGAGATCACCGGTGCCCGTCTGAAACAGGACGGCGAAGTGATCGCAGCGGTCGACGGCCAGGCGACTCCGACGGTGCCGTACGCACTCGAGGGCCGAGGCCCGTCGACGCTCACCTTCGAGGCGGACATCGAGGTCCGCTACGAACGCCGCGTTCTGCAGGGGACGCTCGAGGACTCTGTCATCGACAGGGTGGCGTTTCAGGACACCACGACCGTCTCGAGTGACGTCTCCGTCGACGTCTACGATCTGACGGCGTCGGTGTACCACGCCGAGTACCCCGACGGAAGCGCTGGCATCGCGATCTACCAGTCTCAGCCGTGGCACGGCTACGTGCTCACCGAAGACGGGCAGGCTCGAGTTCGTGGCGTCTGGCGCTACTACACCGCACGCGATACTGACTGGGATACGCTCGTACACGCCTCGAGCGACGGGACCGACACCGTCGCTTCGGACGCTCGTCCGGTGTACGTCCGGGCGTATCCGTCCGAGATGGGCCCGCGAGCGGATCCGATTCGTGATGGGCCGGTGATCGAGGAGGTGTGGGGAGTCGAGAGTCCATCACCAGCGGAGACCATCCACGAGAACGTGACGGTGGACGTCGTCCCCGAGTCGTACACGCGCTCGTACGGGCTGGCGATCCGCTACGACGAGGTCGACCGCGATGCGCTCGAGGTACAGGGAATCGTCCGTGGCGTGAGTGCGACGATACTCGAGCCCGACGGCGGTGGCGAACGCGAGGTCCGTGACAGTACGCTCACCGCCGAGGTCGTCGACCGGACGGACAACTTGGCGACACTTCGTGTCGAACTCCGGGATGCCACGACGGGCGAGCCGATCGTGATGCGACACGATTCACACGACGTCGTCTCGCGGTTCATCCCCATCGGCCACGACACCCGCCAGGAGTACCTCACCGTCGGTGACAGACGCCTGCAGACGAACTCCTCGGGTGTGGCGACGACGACGCTCACCGAACCCGGCTCGTACACCGTCGAGTACCATCCCGGGCCCTGGCGTACTCACGACCCAGCGTATCTGAGCGCACGGGCGAGCGTCGCGTGGCACCCACTGGCCTCGGCAGGCGGCTGGTTCGCGCTCGCGTTCAGCGTCTTCTGGCTCTCGATTCCGTTTCTCGTCGCCCTCTACGCCGGTCTGAAACTCGGCTCGTTCCTCGAGTTCGACGAAGAGAGGTACCCATGACACGACGACACCTCAGACGGTCCAACCAGACAATCAAGCGAGCCGACAACAGATCCGGACGAGCCGACACGACCAGGCGAGCCGACCACAGATCTGGGCGAGCCGACCACACGACCAGGCGATCCGGCCGCGTAACCAGACGAGCCGTTCTCGGCTGTCTCGCCGCAGGCAGTACCGGGGTGATCGGTGGCTGTCTCGCCTCGTCCACACCCGACGTGTTCGAGACCGTCGCCGTCGAGGGGACCGATCTCGTCGTCGATGTCGACGACTCGGCGCTCGAGCAGCTCTCGGTGATCCGTCCCGACGGTACGCTCCTCGCGACCAGAACCCTCCCTGCGGGTGTCCGCCGAGAGACGGTAACCCTCGGCACCAGCTACCTCTCCGGAACCTACGAACTCATCGCGCTCGAGGGGGGGGGGGCGAGGAAGTCGCTCGTACGACGATTTTTATCGAGCCAGAGGTCCGAATCGTCGACCTCCGGGTGGGACGAAACCACCCCGACGAGATGTTCGAGAGGGCGACCAGAAACGATATTCTAACGGAGGCGATCGTTACGATCGAGAACGTTGGGACAGGTCCCGACGCAGTAACTGAATTGTCGTTTGCTGGTGACGTTCCCCGTCCAACACCCGATACGTTCCCCTGGAGCGGTATATACGATACAGAGAGCACGATTCGTCGACATGCAGACGATCTCCCCGTCTATCCTGGAGAAACCGTTACACTCTACAGCCAGTCGAGACCCTTCTCCCCTGCTGACGATGGCGTCACCTGTTCTGAAGGGACTACCCACGGCCAACTCGAGGTCGTCGTAAAAACTCGTCTGAGTGACCGTCCCATCGTAGAACAGTACGGAGTCTCGTACACCGGAACGGACCTGGTTGACTGTGAGATTGGGGTGGATGTGTGAGTCCGTTCTCGCTCGCGGAGTACGGCCGCCGCTGGTTCGAAGACGCGATCGACACCGTCATCGAGTGGTTCCAGGAGGGGCTCACCCAGGGATACAGTGAACTGACACAGGCCTTCTTCGGAACACCTGTTCCACAGACGGATGGTGCCTTCGTATTTGGAACCCCGACGAACGAGCCATGGATTGGTCTCTACGCAGCACTCGTCGGAGGTGAGATCGTACTGCTGGCACTGTTGCTTCTCGTTATCAGTGTCCAGGCACGTCATACGATACGGATATTCAACGTCGGTAGCTCGTACGAGGCGCGGAAAGCCCAGCGCTCTGCCTGGGTGGGTACCTTCTTAATCGTCACGTGGTACTGGGTTGCCGTTCTCGCACTCTACCTCGTCAACGGCTTCTCGCTCGCTCTGGTCCCGAGTCTGGACGTTCTCATGAACGATGTTGTTCGGTTCCTCGAGGTCTCGATCACGAACCCGATGCTCGCGCTGTTGATGGCGTCGATCGGTGGTCTCGCGATGTGGATCCTGCAGGCGCTCTTTTTCATCCGCGACATTCTCCTCTACATCTACCTGTACGCGATGCCGCTCGCGCTCGCTCTGGCGTACGGTCGGCTCCCAGTTGTTTCACAGATCGCGAGACGCCTGTGTATCCAGTTCGTCCCGCTCGCGATCATGCCGCTCCCGGTGGCCATCCTCTTCAGAGGGTACGAACTGCTGTTCTCGAGCGGGCCCGACTCGTCGCTGGCTCCTGCGAGCGCGTTCTTCAGTTACCTCGTTGCCGTCTTGCTCCCCGTTCTCGCGCTCGTACTCGTCTGGAAGCTGTTCAGATACGCCAGCCCGCTCACCACGCGCATCGTTGGCGGGACGACTCGAGTCGCACTCACCGCTGGCACCGTCGCTGGTGCTGCGTACGTCGCCGGGCCAGCCGTGGCGACGACCGCCGCGACCTGGGGACCGAAGGCGGCGGCGGGCCACACGGCCGCACAGACGCTCGCCACACAGTGGGGTGACGGCGACCGCCGCTCGAGTTCACCCCACACTCGCGGGACGACACACGACAACGTCGCACCCGACGCCCACGGACAGTACGGCGTCGCGGCGTACCGTCGAACGGAGAACGATCCAGGGTACTACTGACAATGAGTGACAGAAACGCAGCCGGTAGACGCATCATGAACGAGCTCGGTGACGGGGCGCGAGTCCCCATCGTCAACGTCGACGAGGGCGACGTCTACGTCTTGCTCGGATTTCCGGTGGCGGGTTTACTCTTCGGTGGGCTCACGGGTGTGGATGCGCTCGTGTTGCCGCTCGTCCTCTGCGGTATCGTCGTCGGCGTCGCCGCAGTGTACGCCAGCCCCTCGCACCTTCCCGCCTCGACGTGGCTACTCGATCTCTATCGCTACTACTGCACACGCCCGCGGGTGACCTACAACGTTCCGGATGGACACGACCAGGCACACGGCCAGCAGGACACCACAGCCAACGAGGGTGGGCTCATCAACTACACGCCGTTCGCTCCCGACGAACGTACGCAGGATCTGACGAACGTCGAACGCGCGTGGCCGGGCGTGGACGCACTCGAGCGGACCGACGGCTCGATGGTGGCCCTCCTCGAGATCGACCCCGGTAACATGGACTTCGCGATGTCGGGCGACTGGGCGCACGCACAGTCGGTCGCAGCCGAGTTCGCCAACACGGAACTCGACTTCCGACTGACGGTCCACGTGACGACCCGCCCGTTCCCCGTCGACGAGTTGATCGCCCGGATCGAAGACCGGCTGGCCGACGACGACGTCTCGAGCAACCCGGTCTTCGAGTCACTCCTGCGTGAGTATCGCGAGCAACGCCCGCGTGACCTCGAAGGGACCCAGCAGCTGCGATATTTCATCGGAACCGAGGTGAGTCCGCTCGAGGTCTACAGCCGCTATCGCGACGAACGCTCTCCGGCCGAGAACCTGACCGGGCTTCCGTTCGTCGGCTTCCTGTTCAACCCATTCGTGACTCGGCGTGAGGATCTGAGTGACGCCGAGATCAGAGCGAAACTCTTCGCGAATCTCGACCGGCGCTGTCGGACGATCCAGACCGAACTCGTCCAGAAGGAGCCGGGCTGGTCGGCGCGTCGGCTCCAGACCGTCGAACTGTTCCTCCTCTCGATGGCGTTCTGGTCGGGCGAGGAGTACGAGTACGACGACGCGACGGATGCGGTTCGCGAACAGCCGATTCTCGGCCACAGACGGAGGAGCGACGATGACTGATCCGACGCTCTCTCCGGCCATGGCTGGTCGCACACTTCTCGAGGCCGCGACTGTGAACACACCTCTCGCGACGGCGACTGAGTACCTGATCGCGACGGCGATTGAGTACCCGATCGCGACGGCGATTGAGTACCCGATCGCGACAGCGACCGAGTATCTGATTGTAACGGCGAAAGGCCACGCCAGCACCCTGTCCAGGGTTCTCTCCGAACTGTTCGGTGGCGGCTTCACACAGACGCACGCCGCGCTCGTGGTACTCGTCGTCCTGTTCGTCGCCGGTGTGCTGGGTGTTCGACGCTGGCGGACCGACGAGGAGGAGGTCTCACTCGAGGATGTCCTCGAGCCCGACGCACTCGAACGCGGCGTCGTCGAGGGCCGTATTCTCGAGGCACTCGGTGATCGCCACCGGAGTACGATCGCCCCCGCAGCAATCGAGTGGGAGACGCGGACCGCTCGACTCGACGAGCAGTGGACGTCGACGCTGTACGTCGCCGAGTATCCGGACTACCCGAAAGACGGCTACCTGAACGAGCTGTTCGAACTCACCGACGTCGAGTTCGATCTCACGGTTCACCTCACGCCGAAGAACCACCAGCGAGCACGTGACGAACTCCAGCGCGTCGCCGACGACCTTCAGGTCGATGCCGACCTCGAGCGGAGCGTCCGTGGGGCCTACCTCCAGGAGCGTGCCAGCGAGGCGGCTGCGACCTACACCGCCGTCGAGAACGGCAGCCAGGTGTTCGACCAGGCGACGTTCGTCACCATCAGGGCGGCGACGAAAGCGGAGCTTCGCGAGGCCGTCCGCACCGTCAAGAGCCGCCTGCGCGAACAGCCCGCCGGACTCTCACCGAAGACGGCGATCTGTAAGCAAGACCTCGCCCTTCAGGCGGCGGCACCGACCGGTCCGAACCCCTTCGGCCGTGAGGCGATCGCCCTGGGCGGTGCCGTCGGCGCGCTGCTGGCGTCACCGCACAACGCGACCATCCTCGAAGACGGCGGTGTCGAGTTCGGGACCCACTGGAAGAACGAGAGCCCGGTCGTGATCGACCCGTTCGCTCGAGAGAACGGTTACGCGATGTTCACCGTCGGCGACCCCGGATCCGGAAAGTCGTTCGGCGCGAAGCAGAACGTCGTCCGTTCGATCGAACAGCGCGAGGACCGGCTGGCGATCATCCTCGAGCCGCTCAACAACTGGGCGGGCGTCGCGGAGGCACTCGGTGGGACGCGCATCACCGTCGGTGGCGACCTGGGTCTCAACCCGCTCGAACTCAAGCCGACGCCCGAGCGAGTCCAGCGAGCGATGGGCGACGATGCCAGCCCCTACCGCGAGAAGCTCGATAGCGTGATGAGCTTCCTCGCGAACTTCTTCGCGCTCCGTGGGATCCGCCTCGGTGATAAGCGCCCCACGCTCGAGAACGCCATCGAGACGGCCTACGCACGCAAGGGGATCACTGACGACATCGCCACCCACCACAACGAGAGTCCGACGATGCGTGACGTCCTCGACGTCTTAGAGGAGATGGTCTCAGAGCCGGATTCGTTCGTCGTCCGTACGGCGGAGGAGGCGACGAAGATCCGTTCGGATGCGACCTGGCTGATCGACCAGCTCCGCTCGTTCGCGGCGGGTGGCCGCTACGAGAACCTCGGCCGCCAGACCGAGTTCGACATCAGAGACGAGAAGGTGATCTATCTCGACCTCGCCCAGCAGGAGGGGAGCCTCGGTGGCAGTACGAGTCTCGTCATGCAGCTGCTGATCACGCTCGTCTACGAGCGAGCGAAAGAGACCGATCGGGAGGTGGTGTTCGTCATCGACGAAGCCCGCTACCTGATGCGAGACGCAGCGAGCCTCGAGTATCTCGAGATCGTCTTCCGCCACCACCGTCACCACGACCTCTCGATCCGGCTGGTCACACAGACGGTCGACGAGTTCTTCCAGCACCCGGAGGCCGAAGCGATCCTCGATCAGTGTGCGATCAAGCAGTTTCACCACCTCGACGGCATGGACGCCCACTGGGCCGAGGAGTTCGGCCTGAACTCGGCTCAGATGCGCTTCGTCCAGGACGCCGTCCCCGGGAGCGAGTCGGTCGGCTACTCCGAGGCGCTCGTCGGCATCGACGGCGAGTGGCGCGGACTCGAGGTACGCGCCCTCGAGAACGAGACCCGAGTGATCGACTTCGATCCGAAGTCCGAGGACCGTGACTCGCTCCCCGGTCTCTCGAGTGACCACCCCGACGGTGATCTGCTCGGCAGTCCCACCCACCCCGGAGCGCCTGACAGCCACGGCGGCCGAGAACGCACCTCGCGACGGCCACTCGAGCGAGGCGAGACGCCTTCGGCCGACTCGGCACAGCCGTCCCACTCGGACGTCCGCACGAGACCGGATGGAGGTGACCCCCCGCGTGGCTGACTATCTTCGCGTCCGGCCGACCTCGGAAGCGCTTCGCATGGCGGACGTCTCCGCTGCCCTCGAGAGCCTCCACCGGCTGTCCAACCCCGAGGCACACAGCCTCTCGAACCGGCTGAATCCACTGACCGATACGTCACCGCCGACGTTCGAGTTCCTCGCGATCAGCGAGGGGACCGACGAACCGGTGGCGTTCTACTACGGCGTCGACCAGCGAGCCCACCTCGAGACGCTCGAGAAGTGTCTCCGGACGATCTATCCCCGGACCTTCGAGATTTCACGCTGTGAGCTCGATCTCGGGGCAACGCTCGCCTCCGCCGTGTCGGCCCGAACCGACGACAGGGGTGGTGGCGCTGGCACGGCCGAGGACCCTGCCAACGACCGGAGCCGCCTCGAGTCCAGAGACCAGGCTCCTCTCGAGCCCAACGACCAGAGCCGCCTCGAGTCCCGAGACCAGGCCCCTCTCGAGTCCACGGAACGGACCTCTCTCGAGTCGACAGATCCGATCGCCATCCAGTGGTACGGGCGGGCAGAGCGGGCACGTGACTGGATGACGACGCTCAAGCCGTTCGCCGTCGCGACGCCCGACTCGACGGAGTACGCGACCGACCGGCCACCGCTGGCGACGTTGATCGACCACCTGACGGACCTCGAGTATCCGGTCGTGTTCCAGGTCGTCTGGCGGCGCAAACCCGAGTGGGTCGCCGACGCCGAACTGCGTATCGAAGACCTCCGGACGGGCCGCGACACGTTCGGCCAGCGCTACGTCGGCCCGCTGTTCGAGACCGACGCCGTCGATCCGGACGAACCCGAGCATCTGGTCGGTGGAGACGCCCGCGCACGAATCGACCGCATCCGGGCCAAACACCCGAAACGGACGTTCACGGCCAACGTCCGTGCGGTGGCGATTCCGACCGACGACGGTGGCCGCTCCACCGAGGCCCGCCTCGAGCACCTCGCCCAGTCGCTGCACTCGCTCGACGGCCCGTTCTACGAACTCGAGAGTCGCCAGGTCCACGGCCGGGGGCTTCTGGCGAAGGCGAGACGAACGCGCCCCATCTTGGAGAGCGTGCTCGAGGGGCGGATCGAGACCGGGAGCGGGAGGTGCCGTCCGGACCTGGTGGTGAACGGTGACGAGCTCGCGAACGTGGTGGTCGTCCCCTCGTCGGTGGATCTGACGGTCGAAGGCAGCCGGGGTGTCCGGGCAACACAGCGTTCACGGACGCCGCTCCCTCGCCCACACCCGGACCTGCTCGAGGGATTTCGCGAGGGCATGGCGATCGGCTACGCGCTCGACGAGACCGCCACGCCAGAGACCGACCCGGTTCGGATCCCGCCGTCGCTGTTGCCGACGCACTACGTTCGTGCAGCGACGACCGGCGGCGGGAAGTCGAAGGCGTTGACCAACGACAAACTCTCGCTCTACGAGGCGACCGACGGCCCGATCATCCTGATCGACGCGAAAGGCGACGGACTCTGTCAGGACTACATGCGCGCTCACGCCCGTGCGTTCGGCATGGACGATCTCGAGGCGAACGTCCTCCACGTTCCGATCCCCGACGTCCTGCCCGGCTTCGCCTTTTTCAACCTCGAACCCGCACTCGAGAGCGGCGTCAGGCGCGTCGACGCCGTCCAGAACCGGGCCGACCACTACGGCGAGATCCTGAAGATGGTGATGAGCGAGGAGCGCTACGAACGGGCGGTCGTCGCGCCGAACCTCATCAAGTACCTGATCAAAGCGCTCTACGACGAGGAGCACGGCCGCGAGAACGGCCGCTACCGCGAGAGTGTGGACTACTTCGCTCACGACCACCTCGAGCAGGCCGTCGACCAGCTCTGGCAGGCTGGCCCTCCCGACCCCGACGAGACCGCGCTTCCGCGCTCGAGCGACCCGCAGGTCCGCTCGCGACTCGAGCGTACCTTGCAACTCGACCCGACCACATTCGCGGCGATTATGGGCGGTGTGAGCAACCGACTCGACTACATCTCTCAGGACGAGCACCTCCGGCGCGTGTTCAACAACACCGAGGCTCGCTTCGACTTCCGCGAGATCCTCGACGAGCAGACGGTGATCCTGTTCGATCTGAGCGGCCTTCGCGACGAGTCGGCCAAGGTGCTGACCGGCGTAATTCTCACACAGCTCTACGACGCGCTACGAGAACGCGCCGACCACGTCCAGTCCTACCCGGACGACTACGTGGTGAACCTGCTCATCGACGAGGCCTCGAGTCTGGCGGTCTCGGACGTGATGGCTACACTCCTCGAGAAGGGCCGTGGCTTTCGCCTCTCCGTCGGTCTCTCGCTACAGTTTCCAGAACAGCTCTCGGTCAAAGGTGGCCGTGAGGTCTACCTCAACGTGTTGAACGACGTCGGCAGCCCCATCATCGGCAAGATCGCCGTCGACGACGAGATCGCGAAGGCGATGGCCCACGAGGACGTGGACCCGGCCGCGTTCGCGAACCGGATTCGCTCGCTTCCCAGAGGCGAGTGGATCGTTCGCCTCCCGAGCCCGACGTTCGGCGAGACGGGACCAGCGCCGTTCAGTCTGGCCCCGCTCCCGATCCCACCCGGCCACCCCGAGAGCGACGACCCGCTCACCGCTCGAGAGGAGCGCGAGTTTCAGGCCCGACTCGAGCGGATCCACGAGCGGGTGGCCACGGAGTACGGTACCGCTGCCGATAGCCTGCCGGATACGCAGACGCCGGACCCCGTCTGTGAGGTGTTCGACCTCTCAACCGCTGACCTCGACGTCGCACTCGCCAGTGCCGTTCGGACGGTCCAGCTTCACCGGTCCGTCCGCGCGGAGAACGGCTGGGTTCCCGTCCCGGCCGTCGACCAGGCGCTCCGAACACGATACGAGGCCGCTGGTGAACCACCGCCGCCAGTCGACGACCTCGCTGCGATCCGTCGGCGCTCACGTTTGCTCGAGGTCACACTCGAGGACGGTACCGACGACCTCGTCGTCCGGCTGACCGACGAGGGAGCGTCCGTCACCGAACCGGATACGGGTACGGTCCGCTCCGCTGGGAGCGACACGCACGACGAACTGCTCGCGCTCGTCGAGACAGCCTTCTCGAGACACGGGTTCGACGTCACGGTCTTCACCCAGGACGGCAGTGAGAAGCCCGATGGTCGGGCGATCCACCCGGACAGTACGTCTCTCTTCGACATCGAGGTCGAACTGACGACGATCGACAAACCGGTAAAGCTCCTCCNATCCGGTGTCCAATGGCCAGATCGGACGAGCTGGCATATATAGCGGCCCCAGGAAACCCCTGCCTCGGTCAAAATACCATCTCAAAATCGAAGAGATGGACTGAAGCAGTAGATTTCAGGCGTCTAAACAAGGCCCTCCTCCGTAACTGCAGGCGAGCCCAGCAGGCTGGACACGTCCCGCTGTTCGTCGTCGCGGCGTCGGACAGCGCTGACCCCACTCGAGCCGCCGCCCGCCTCGAGAACGTCGTCTCGTCGCCGGTCAACGACCTCGACTCGGGCGAGACGCGCCTCTATACGACCGACACCCACATTACGTTCGAGGGCGGTGCGAACGCCCGCGAAGGAGTGACTGCCGTCCGGCCGGTCGTCGGCGACTCGAGACGGTCGGTCTGGACGCTCGAGGACGACGGATACGTGTTGAGCGACGGCAAGGGAACGGTGTTCGCGACCATCGCCTCGTTCGACTCGCTCTCGCGGAGCGACGTCCCCGGCGTCTACAGCTACGACCGGGCGGCCGAGGAGTACGTCGTCTACGAACACAACAGGCGCCACGTCTACGACCGGAAGGAGGACTTCGAGCACGAGTGGGTCCCCATCAGACGGCCGTTCGTCCCCGACCGGGAGTGGGATCCGTCCACGGCGGCCCACGGCCCGTACGAAATCGTCGTCGCCGACCTGGAGAGTGGCGACGTTCGCTCCTACCGTGATGGCGAGCTCTTCCCGCTCGAGACGCTCCTCGACGCCCATCACCCCGCTCCCGGTGAGGCCGTCCACCCGGCTGACTCGCCTCTCTCACCGAGCACCGCGAGCCTCCCCGCACTCGAGGCCGGAACGCCGGATTCTGACGCCGACTCGAGTACTGCCGACGCCGATCCAGATGTTCCGACTCGAGACACCGGTGACTCGAGTACTGCCGATGACGCTTCGGACCCCGTCGACTTCACCACGTTCGTCGCCGAGTGCGTCCGCGAGGAACCGGGTGCTGAGATTCCGAAAGACGACCTCTACGAGGTCTACCTGGCGTGGGCGGCGACCCACGGCCAGGACCCGTACGCGAAGTCCTGGTTCGGCCGGAAACTGAGCGAGCACGTCTCCGTCGAGGAGTCACGTCCCACTCGCGATGGCGAGCGTATCCGTTGCTACGCGGGACTCTCGCTCACCTACCAGGGCATCCGACTGTCCGACCAACAGCCATGATCCACTCGAGTCCACACCGTACCCCAGTCACCGCTGACCAGCGCTCCGCCACGTCCGGCCGCCGTCCAGCTCCGTCCGACCACTGTCCAGGCACTCGGCTCCGACCGGCGGTGCCTGGACAGGCTCGTCCAGGGACGATTCGCCCGCCGTGGGTGCCTGTCCAGCCAGGACGGCCGCTTGGACCGACCAGTATAGGGACGGGTGGCCCCGTCGGAGCGGCGCTCGAGTGTTCGAGCGGTCGTGTTTCGTTGGCTCCCGATGGCTCGGGGAGCCATCACCGATGGAGGAAATCATGACGACACGGACTGCGGCTGGTATCGACGTGGGGGCGATTCCCGAGGCACTCGCCGAGCGTGCACAGTGGATCTGCTGGCGAGCCGAAGCGCGCGGTGGAAAGCAAACGAAAGTCCCGGTCGATCCGTCGACCGGTGGCTTCGCGTCGACGACGGACGACGGGACGTGGGCCGACCTCGAGTCGGCACTGGCGTGTGCGTCGACCGACGCCGCGGATGGGATCGGCTTCGTGTTCACCGCGGTGGATCCGTTTGTCGGTGTCGACCTGGACGACTGCCGTGACCCCGAGACGGGGGCTGCGCTCTGGCCAGCGGAGCAGATCATCGACCGACTGGACTCGTTCACCGAGGTGTCGCCATCGGGAACGGGCTACCACGTGATTCTCGAGGGCGACCTGCCACGGGGTCGGAACCGGCGAGGGTCGGTCGAGATGTACGACCAGGCGCGCTTTTTCACGGTGACTGCCGACCACGTCGAGGGGGCGCCACGGTCGGTTCGAGCGCGTCAGGACGCACTCGAGGCGGTCCACGCGGAGTACGTTGCTATCGACGAGCGTCCAGACCGGTCCACAGAGATCGACGCTGGGTCCGATACTGATTCGGGTTCGCCACCGTCACTCGACCTCGAGGACGAGGAGTTGCTCGAGCGAGCGCGGGCGGCGAAAAACGGGGAGAAGTTCGAGCGGCTGTGGCGAGGGAGCACGCAGGGGTACGCGAGTGGGTCGGAAGCCGACATGGCGCTGTGCTATCTGCTGGCGTTCTGGACGGGCCGTGATCGGACCCGGATCGACCGACTCTTTCGGGAGTCGGGATTGATGCGCGAGAAGTGGGACGACGTCCACTACGCGGATGGGTCGACCTACGGTGAGAAGACGGTCGAACGGGCGATTGCGAATACGACCGACATCTACGAACCACCCAGAGCCGAGACCGATTCGACGGAGGGCCACGAGCGCTCCACCGATACTGGGCATCAGACTCGAGCCCGGCCCGACTCGAGTACTGAGGAGGCTGCCAGCACTCGAGCGGCGTATCTGGCCGAGAAGAACCAGCTGTTGCGCACGCGCGTCTCCGCCCTCGAAACCGACCTCGAGCGCAAGGGCGAGCGACTCGCGGAACTCGAGGAGGAGAACCAGGCGCTTCGCGACGTGCTCAGAGCGTCCGATGCTCGAATTCGACAGCTCGAGCATCGGCTCGGGGACCAGCGAAACAGTTCCCAGGAGAGTCCCCCGGTGTGGGAACGGATTCGAACGTTCACTGGCCGGAAGGGAGAGTGAGCCGATCGGCGTGACCGGGCTACTGGTGGGGCCGCACCGCCGTTTCAATTGGGCTCCTCGCCTGGGCGTACTCCTCGACCAACGAGCGACCTTGCTCTGTCGACGTCGCTGGCGTGCCTACGAGAACTCCCTCCAGCATTGGTGAACCCATGTCTCCGTACCTCGAGAGCCGATAGTTTCACACAATCGCGTCAGAGGAGTTATTACACGACAGTTGATCTTTCACTATAGGAATGACTAACGAACCGGGGGCCTCTGCTTCTGACCACTCGAGTGACTCCGTCGAAGAGATGATGCAACATCTCGAGGGAGCGAAACAGCGAGACCGTTCTAAGACCCGTCGTCGAACGCAATCGTCCCCGACCGGTCTGCAAGGAAAAATGCACTCACGGACGGACGTGGCCGTTCTCGCCAGCAACCACGAACAACGAGTGACAGAACTCGAGTCCAACGACGCGGTGACTCACCGCTCGAGCAAGGCCTGGAAGTCGGCTAAAGTCGGCTTCGATGCACACGGCCGATTACCGGTCTACTACCGAATGGACGGCGACGTGACGCACAAGGGCTACATTTCGAAGCTCGTCATCGATCCGGATGAGCACTCAGCAGAGGCTGAGGAACTGATCACGCACATCACTGACGATGATATCTACGGTGAGTACAACGACGTGCTGGACACGACCACGTTCGTCGTCACCGATGGCGAGCGACTCGACGAGCCGTTTCCTCAGACAGAACTGCAGAAGCTCTCCGGCGATGGTGCCATCGACGAAGGGTATTCACGACAACCGGCGTACGTAATCCAGCGACCGGGCGACTTTCCAGACTTTCCGTGAGGATCAAGTTTACCATTATCCTCGCTTACGGGCGAACTCTCTGTGTTCCCTCATAGTGGTCTGGTGAATCGTTCGGTGTCGACGATTCTCGATGAGCCTACGCTTTGGAGTCATCACAGATGTCGTTGTAGACGCACGCACGGCACTTCGCTGGTTTCGTCGTCGGTATCGGATCTCGGTTTCCTCGCCAGTACTCGAGTGCCCAATCGAGATCTTCGATGTAAGTGATCGGATCGTAGTCGTGTACGTGAAGAATCGCCTTCGGGTCAGATCCCAGTTCGTGAGTTCCCTCTTCCCACTCACCATCGATTGTACTTCCAGCAGCGAGCCTTTTCGAGCCATGGGGAATGAGGTCGACTCGATTGTGTGCTATGTGGTTGATGTAGGTATTATCCTCCTGTAACAAACACCCAAAATAGCTATGCAACCACGGAACCAACAGTACGTTATGTCGAGCGGTACCATCGATATCGACGAGTTCGAGAACGCCGACGACGATGAATTCGAGGAACGAAACGACACTGAACGGATCGTGCTGTTCCTCGATGAGAACGACGACCGGGCGTGGAAGGCGATGACGATCGCTGACCAACTCGACCTAGATTCGGACGCTGTCAGTGCCATCCTCTCGCGACTGAAGGAACGAGATCTTGTACGGCACAAGCGCCCATACTGGGCGATCACAGACGACGAGGAGCGGCTTCGAGCCGCCTACCGGCTTCACCAGCATTACCAGACTGCAGACGAGCAGTACGGTGAGGAGCATCTCGAGGAGTTGAAAACTGACGAGATGGAGGAAGTGAAGTGACAGCATTCGATGAACTTGAACGCGGTGATATTATCTGGGGGACCGATCCGCTCTCGGACAAAGGTCGTCCGATGCTCGTTCTGGGAGCACCTCAGTTCCCGAACCACGGCGTACAGCTGATCACCGTCCTGATCTCCACGAAGACCTACCATGAGGAGTCACTCACGCTCCGCGACGACGACTACAAAGGCGAGCCACTCGGAGAACGGAGTCACGTCCTCCCGTGGTCGCTCGTAACCCTCAACAGTGCGTCAGAGGTAAAATTTCATATGACTTCTCTGGTCGACGAACGGACCGAGGATGTGGCCACACAGGTAATCAATTACATTTCCTCTTGAGCGGCTCTGGTGA
Source organism: Natronobiforma cellulositropha (assembly GCF_025629245.1). Taxonomy (GTDB): domain Archaea; phylum Halobacteriota; class Halobacteria; order Halobacteriales; family Natrialbaceae; genus Natronobiforma; species Natronobiforma cellulositropha. The sequence continues at coordinate 21,679 of NZ_JANZXN010000007.1, read as the reverse complement.
ATCACCATACGTATCAACTCGGCGCTGGGAATCACGCCGCCCAAGGCGTCACGCTGGACCAATCGTGATTTCAGTCCCACCCGAGTGGTTGATCGGCCAGTTCTAGAGGGTCCGCCCCGCTCGCCGCTGCCGCCCGTCGCGTCGCCCACGGCTCACTCCGTTCGCCGTTTCGCGACCGACCATTCCGGGCGTGCGGGCGCTCTCCGCACCGCGAGCGCCCGTTCCGGGCGTGTGCCTTCGACGCCAGCGGGTTATGCCCGTCGGTTGCGCCCCTCGCGGGCTTTCGCGTTCCAGCGCTTGGTGCCGTTGTGCGCGTCCACCGTCTTCGCCGGCGGACGTGCTCACGACAGTCGCCCTGGACACGACCCCGCACTCCGGGCCGGACACGAAGGGCTTACTCCGCTGGACGCTCGCTCCGGGCGGGTCTACGAGCCACTCGCTTCGCGAGCGCCTCGAGCCTCACCTCGCTTCGCTCGGTGAGACGGCGCGCGGTTCTGGTTGTGTGGTCTTCAGAGAGCGCTTCGCGAGCGCCCGTCAAGACGGGCGAAGGCGCTCGCGAAAGCGTGCAAGGTGTGAGATGAGTTGGTCGATGGAGACAGCCACGGCTGGAGGGTCGTGGTGTCGGAAAAAGACGCCGAGTGAGCGCCTTCGGAACTAGGAATTCCAATGTCTAGTAAGAGCTCGGTCAGTAAGTTGGTTTCGGTCGATGAACAGGCATACGAACATGAGGCGGCTCGAGAGGAGTACGAAGCCTACGTGGACGAGACGCCGGAGCTCAGAGCGACGGTGGAACTGGAGATTCAGGCGAAGGTGGATGCGAACCATCCAGCGGGGATCGTCGACACGAGCGAGGATCGGATCTATGGTGTGACCTTGGCCCAGGAAGAGCGGATCCGGGCGAGAGAAGAGGAACTCGAGCGGATCAGCGCACGAGGAGAATTCGGAACGCAGACAGGGCGTGAGCGACGGACGCGGCGGGCGGTGAGCGCGGCTTCTCGGGCGCGACGTGAGGAGTTCGGGAAGCGAGCGGCGAGCGTGGATCCGTGGGCAGATCCGGATCGTGCGGACCCTCGAGAGCTACTCACACGAGATGAGTTGGGAGTGGTGAACGAGCAGGCGATGCGGCTGGCACAGAAACACGAGGGATGGACACGGGCGGCGATCAGCCGGCGGTTAGCCGAGCGGGTCGTCGATGGTGAGGACCTGATGAGTGCGATTCTCGAGGTCGTCGAGGAACTCGAGACCGCGCCGGGGACGGTGATCCCGATCGCGAAGGTTGGGGAGGTACCACGGCGGGAGGTGAGCATCGCTGGGACGGTGTGTCAACTCTGGGAGCCATCCCATCACAGAATTCAACAGGTGGGTCTCCTCGAGGACGAGAGCGGGCGGATCAAGTTCACGATCTGGCGCAAGAGTCGGCAGTCGTCGGTGCGCGAGGGAGAGGTCGTTCGGTTCCGAAACGTCTCGCGAAGCTGGTATCAGGGACGGCCGTCGGTTGCCGTGACTGGCTGGTCCAGACTCGAGTTCCCCGAACGCGGCCGGTGGTGGGAGTAGCCGGGTTGTGTGCCCTTTTTTTGCTGGTGCCCGATCACCCACTGCCCGCCGCCCCACCCACCTCCACGTTCCGGGCTGCTCACGACCTGCGGTCGTTGCGCTGCCGGGCTTTCGCTGAGACTGGGAGAACAATCAGGAGGGGTCGTATCACTACTTGTGCATTCGTTGTCGTTACGTGATTGTTCGGAACCGAGATACTTCTCTCGATATTATATAAAGATGACAAATGGGGGGACTGAACAAGGGCTCCCACATCAGAAACGGTTATCGAGTGGCGTGAGTGAGTTGGGAGCGTGAGCGATGACGTCGTCTACCCGTCCGTCGAACTGATCCTTGATCTCCATGAACAGGTTGTTGAGGAAGGCGACGATACAGAGTCCGGAGTTCGATCTGAGGAGGCGGTTGAATCTGCACTCCAGTATGTATCAGTGGGCTATTTTGGCGAAGTTCCGCAAACGCTTCATGAAAAAGCAATTAACCTAATGCGATTGCTCGTTGCAGATCATCCATTCGTTGATGGGAACAAGCGAACTGCACTCCGAACGACTGTTGTCTTCTACATGCTGAATGGATATACGTTCGACTATGGCGATGAAATACGTGCATTGTTGCATCGCTTCGCGACCGATGAAGCAGCAGTTGATGTCGAGACAGCAGTCATCTACTTCCGAGCGTGTGCTCGCCGCAACTGATAAAGGGGCACGACGAGTACATTCACCCAGAGAAATGGCGTCCAGTACTGACTCTTCGGCGGCAGTCGATGACAAAGTTCGCCGGCTATATGAGCGCTATCAGTCCGCCGAGAGTGACGAAGAACGTCACGAGATTGCCCTCGAGATGGGGAAACTTGACGGACGTCGACACACTGAGATCTATGCAGCCCTCGAGAACGAGTGAACCGATCGAATTGTTGTAGAAACAGAGTGACGGGCACTGTCTAGTTCAACACCCCGTCAGCTGGCGTCCGTCCATCGAGCGATTGACGCAGTCTCTGATGGTTGTAGTAATATACGAACTGCGCAATTAATTTGTGGGCACTCCGACGACTGACCACCCAGAAGTCATGGAAACAGTCGCCCCGAATGTTGAGCGTGTGACACCACTTTTCGACGGGGTTTCGACCGGTATAGCCGAACTGACAGTTGGCCCAAACCGGGTAAGGGAAGTCCGATAGCCAAACTGATCGACGAGAAACACTGCCCCAAAGAGATCGTGTTTCTCGTTCACTCGATGTAAGAACGCTGCAGCAGGATCAGTTCCCCGACGACCGAACACTTCAGCATCAAGCACGAGTTCAGTTTCGACGTCGATCGCCGCATACAGCCACCGCCACTGGCCGTTGACGCGGATCGCCGTCTCGTCAACGGCGACCCGCGACGGCTTCACCGTCTGCGGGTCTGGTTGGCGATCAGCCAGCCGATGCGTCCACGCCCAGACGGCTTCGTGTGAACGTTCAACGCCCAACCATCGCAAGACGGCGGTCGTTTCTCTCACCGATAATCCAAGCGAATGCAGGCGCACCCCGAACACCCTGACGGGCGTCGGGGTGCGTTCGTTCTCCCAAGCCTCAAGAGAATCCACGTCCAAGGTGTCTCTGAGCAGGTTTGCGAGCGTCATGTCCAAAATTCGCTCCGACCTGCTCGTCCTTCAATTCCTCATCTAGACAGCGCCGTATACAGAGACCTATAAGCGGATCTCTCTCGATTTGTTCCTGAAACATCCATCAAAGAACGCATCCCTATCGACTTGTTTTTCGCAATTTGCGATCAGACACCACCCATTCAATCGTAACGGAATTACAGATTCCTCCGCCACACGAGACTATACAGAAGCGTAGCAAGAGACACAGAGAGAGACACCACCCATTCAAACGTTTCCACCGGGAAAACGCTCTGGATGTCAGTCCGACACCCACCACCTATTCAAACGTTAGGTGTAGATAGAAGCGCGTTCGTGACGGTTCTCATTAAAACCCATCCCCAGAAAAAGATATTAGATAGAACACACCACCCATTCAATCGTTACTGGGGAACTAGCAATACGGATTTGGTTATCACCGATCTATAATAAATCTAGCCCAGTCACTAGACTCCCATTAGGCGAAATGGCAGTAGTGAGGTACTCTCGCGCCATGAAACGATTGAACCAGTGGTGTCTCTCTCTTCTACTATCGATCGAAACGAACGAATCGTTCGTAACGTTCGCACCGGTGGTTTTATTGAAGAGGTAGAGAGTTAAGAACTCATGACACTATTCGAGCGATCTGAAGCTATCTTTGAGGATGAAAACGTCCTTCATGACGACTATCAGCCTGAATCGCTCGAGGAACGAGACGATGAACTCGAGCAGTACACAGCATATCTCCAACCCGTCATCAACGGTTCACAGCCTCGAAACGTCTTCCTCTATGGAAAGACAGGTGTGGGGAAAACAGCCGTCACGAAGTATCTCCTTCACCATCTCGAGAAGGATGCTAAACAGTACGATGACCTCACAGTGACGACGGCCTATCTCAACTGTGAAGATCTGACCAGTAGTTATCGGGTTGCTGTGGAACTCGTCAATACGTTCCGTGATTCATCCGAACAGATCAGTCGCACGGGTTACCCGCTGAATGCCGTCTACGAAAAGCTCTGGGCAGAACTCGATCAGATCGGTGGAATGGTGCTGATCGTCCTTGACGAAGTAGACTACATCGGCGATGACGATTCAATTCTCTATCAGCTTCCCCGTGCACGCAGCAACGAGAAAATCGAATATGCTCGTATAGGGATCATCGGAATCAGTAACGACTTCAAATATCGTGAGAAGCTCGATCCACGTGTCGAAGATACCCTCTGCGAACGTGAGCTCCACTTCCCACCATACGACGCAAACGAACTCCAGAATATCCTCGAAAAACGAGCAGCGTTAGCATTCAAAGACGGGATCCTCGAAGGCGACGTCGTCCCATTGTGTGCAGCGTTCGCCGCGCAAGATAAGGGCAGTGCCCGCCAGGGACTCGATCTGCTTCTCGAGGCAGGAGATCTAGCTCGGCGACGAAACGACCCAGTTGTCACCGAAGATCACGTCCGCAAGGCAAAAAAACTGCTCGAGAAGCAACGGATCGAAGAGAGCATGAAGGAGTTGACCTCCCACGGACACCTCACACTCTTAGCTGTGGTTACCTCTACAGTTGCCAATCCTTCGCAGGTTCCGTTCCAAAAACAACAGCTCTATGAGCAGTATCATGACCTCGCAGTTGCAACCAACCGCGACCCTCTCGGTGGGAGAGCCTTCCATAATCATCTCGCTGAACTCTCAATGCTCGGTATCCTCGATCGAACGAAGCGAAATGAAGGCAGAGGTGGTGGGATCTATTACGAATACGAAATCGATGTACCGATCGATGCGTCTCTTTCGACGCTCGAGAATTTACACATGAGTGGTGAGCTGGATCTGGAATCGCTTCGCCAGAACGCTGAAACCCAGGGCTTTCTGTAGCTTACTGGGTTGATCAGCGATCGACCCACACACCACCTGTTCAAACGTTTCTCGAGCTGATTCGCAGTGACTCTCAGTGCCGTTACCCCACAGATTTTGTAGGGTCGAATTTGTGGGGTGACTCTTCACCCGCTCAGAAAAACTCCGCTCTTTTCGAAATTGGACTGCAACAGCAGACGCGACAAGTCATTTTTTGCGCGCCAACAGGCGTGAGGCGTAAACATGCCTCGAGATCATCAATGAGTACAGACCAACCGATCCAGAGCGAGTCGCATCGCGAACACCAACCCGACCACGAGTAGACGAGCGATCGAGGTCGTCACTATCGGGGTGACGTTTCCCACCTGAACGAGCACGAACTCGTCGGCGTCGACGAGTGGCTGCCAGGCATGGAAGCAACACCGTACGATCTTACCCCTACCGACGGATACGAGTACCGAACTCGGTACTGGCGTTGCAGGAAGTGCGGGCAAGAACGAACTCATCGCGATGAGTTTGCCGAAGCCTGTGAGACACCAGCACCACCGACGACACTCGAGGCTGGTGGCTACTCGATCGACGACCCACGAACCCGTCGAGAGATGACCGAAGACATGGATGTCCACTTCGGCAGCCAGGGACCTCGCTACGAGGTCCACAGTGAAAGCGGTGCCACGTACGAAGTCAACGTCGACGAAGAGACCTGTACCTGCCCTAATTTCGAACAGCGCCACCCAGACGGTGGCTGCAAATATCTCAGACGCGTCGATCTCGAGATTCGGGCCCGACAAGTTCCTGCATCAGATGGGACGTTCGTCCGGTGATCCAATGAGTATCGATACACGGGTACTGCAGCACCCGAGACCGAACATCTCGCGGCGCTCCTTCATGAGTACATCGTGAGCCACTTAGGGATCAGCACTGACGACGCCCTCATTACAGTGCATCGCGACGGTGGCATCAGTGCACATCTCGCTGCAGAGCTCGGGACAGTAAGCGATCTTCCTGTCCGTTCTCCCGACCTTCCGTATGGCTGCTCAAGGTGCACTGGCTCTGTTGTGCGCCTTCAAATTTGACAGGAACTGCGTGCAGAATACTGAGGATGAGTTCAGCAAGGCGATCCCGTTTGTTTCACGCCGAAGTCGGAGAACCACACGCTCACTACGCGTGCTTAGTGATCTCTTGGGTACCTGCCAATTTCAGGAAATATTCGCAGCGCTGTGCAGGATACACGGCATGAAGGTTAATTGAGCGAGATGGTGATCGCTAAGCATATAAATGAAGATTTTATATCACTTGGTCAAGTATAATCTAATACCCAACTACCGAATTCAACCCAAATCAACCCTGATCAACCAACATCAACCGTAACCAATACATACGAAGGAATGAGAAGTATAGATTGTAATGAGAATTGCAAAAGTCAACGCAGGTCATTGGAAAGATGGTGGATCGGGTCCGGGATTCAACAAACGGTATGAGTTCGCTGGAGATCTCGTAGACGCGGGTAAGGTAGCGATCTCGTTCCTCGATGCTGACGGCCACCCATTTCACAAAACGCTCAAGACAAAACAGATCAAGAACCTATCAAAGAATGACATTAAAGAGGGATACCTGAAAGAAGGAAGCTCAGAAAACAAAGCGGACAACAGAGCCTCCCAGCTGGTGAGATTCCGTGATTGGCCAATCGGAACGCCATTATTCCTGTATTTGGGCCGGAACATGGTGTATCGAGTCGGATATATCAAAGGGGAGTACGAATTCGATTGGAACGGTGATTTTCATGGACCGGAAAGTAACTATAACCACCCTCACGTTCGGGAAGTCGAGTGGGCAGATGCCCCAGAACTCTTCAGTAGAAAGAAACTCCCGGAGGATTTCCAAGGCTGGATAAAACACCAGCAGACAGCGATAGATTACGACGTTGAGCCGGGCTCTGACGCAGCTGACTTTCTCGCTTTAGCATTCGGGATCGGTCGTTCACTGTCAGGGATGGGAGAAGCTGAACTGCGAGTGCTGCGGTAGATATCTATTAAATGGGTCACAAGTAGAGTTACTCGGTTTGCGTATCTGCTTGTCCTCTTATTCACCTCAAGACCTTCGGAATTAGCGAACTCGGTTTGCTTTATCCATCCTCTGTAGTCAGCAGGACAATTTTAACATTTTACTGATGTTTTGAAGGTACTCTGAAAACTGTGTGACCTGTACTCAGTAGGACTCCAGAAATATGTCGGCAAGGTAGAAGTAAACCGCTGACTCCCTCGAGCAGTTTTTTTGTCCCCCTGCAGGGCTGCGGGGGCTCGAGTACAGCCCCTCGAAGACAGTTATGAAATCAATCGACAGAGAGCCAGCAGCGGATGCGGAGGCAACAACCAACTCGAGTCGAGGTGTCGCCAAATGACCGAACGAAGCGACTATCGGATGCCGAACTGCCCGAGACCCACTCGCGATCAGGTAGGATACGCTGGACGGTTCTGTTCGGACAGCTGTGAAGTCCGGTATGAACATCTGCAGGCAGACGCTCGAGACGCTGCCCAGGAGGACTACTGATGCTCGAGCAACGCGATCATTGGGGGAAGCGCTTCACGGTCTGTGAGGAGGATGTCGACGACGCACCAGTCACACGGTACGATCACGCTGGGTCACTCGAGCGTGCGAGGTCAGTTTCCGGGCTGGCTGGTACGACTACCGACAACGAGGTACACAAGCGATGACACCGACCGATCCGGACCCATACGACGTCCCGGGGTTGGATCGCGCACTCGGAATCGACGATCCAGTTCCCGATGCGGAGTACGGCGACCGAGGGTATCACCCGGAGCGTGAACTCGACGGCGGTCAGACCCTCGTTGACGACCTTCACGAAGCGCTCCTCGAGGTCGAACAGGAACTGAGAGAACTCGAGACACGTCTTCCCGAGCCATTGACGCTCTCCACGTCAATCACAGAGGTGACGGTGACAGCAGAAGCATGCGCTCGAGTGAAAGCTGTGCATCGCGCGGATGGTGAGTCACTGATCGAGTAGCACAGCCACTCATCTCTCGCCTGTGAATTTTTCACCCCTGGAGGGTGCGGGGGTACTCGAGAGCGTACTCCTGTATGAATATGAGTGGAATTTCCGAAAACCGACCGACAAAGGAACTGCACGGCCAGCAAACGACTGCGGCTATCGCGTACACCGGACACCGACGTCACGGGCGGCCAGTCGTCGAGCGATTCGCGACGAACGACGAACTCTCGCCAGAGCGAAGCCTCGAGCTTCGAAATCACAGTCCCGGTGGGTTCGAGTGGGGCTACAACGGAAGCGGCCCAGCACAACTCGCGCTCGCGATCCTGCTGGACTACACTGACGACGAAGGCGTCGCCCTCGAGCACTACGTGGCGTTCAAAGACGAGGTCGTGAGCCAACTCGAGTGTACTGGATCGGATGGTTGCTGGCAGCTTTCAACGGGTGAGATCGATGCTATTCTTCGCGATGAGACCGAGTCGGAGGTGGCTGCACGTGTCTGAGATGGCAACATCGATTCGTCCAGTCGACGACCGGCCACTGATCGTCCGACACGTGGAACAGGCACTGTGTGAGTGGCCACCACTGTCTACGGTTGAGTTGATCGGTGTCGCTCCGACGACGTCCTTCATCGGCGTTCAAATGGATCCAACCGAGACAGAGTACTACCCATTCGATGCTGTGGAGACCGCTCTCGCAGCCGAGAGCCTCGAAGCAACCGTCATCGGTCTCGATACGACCACCGAAACCGATCTCCCACGACTAATTCTTTCGATCTCACACAGCAACGTGGTTGTGACTGCGGACGCTCTGACCGGAAGGTAGCGTTCCCTCGAGGGTAGAGAGTTTCAGAATCGACGTACTGTGATTCCGGTCGCGGTGAGTCGTTCACGGCGACAGTCACTGGAGACCGTGTGAGTCTGCGATCTCTTCGGCGAACGCCACCTTCGGGCTACTGCCGGGAAGACGTCCTGATCGTGAGCTCCACGATAGCTCCAGGCTCGAGATCAGCCCGCTCGAGCAGTTCTAAGAACTGTTCACCTTCTCCCCCACTCAGGACGCGAGCCTGGACTGTCTCCTCAGAGCGCTCGAGTTTCGCGTCGATCGCATCGAGACGAGCGAGCAGTTCCTCCTCGATTGCTCGTTCCTCTGGGTTTTCCACATCCGCTTCGTCATCACCATCTCCAGGAGCATCAGGTGTGGACTGAGGATACGGGTCAGGTGATGTCCGTGAGAACACCGTCTCGAGCGCCTCAAGGTCGATGCCTTCTGCCTCAAGGTCGACCTGCTGGCGCTGACTAGCAGAGAGTGATGCCTCAGACGCGAGCGACAGCTCCTGCAGTGCCTCCCACTGACGTCTGCGGATTTGTTGAGCCGTGGTCTCGGCGATCCACCCTGGTGCCTTCCACTGCCCATCCTCGTAGAGGCGGTGGACGTCCTCGTCGTTCGTTCCCCAGGTAAAACAGCGGTCGAAGCGACGCTGTAACTGATTGAGTCTGTTCCCACTGGCGTGCTTGATGACGACCTCCAACGGAACCAGTTCGTCGACGAGTCTGTCGACCGTCTCGAGAGATGGATGGTTACACAATCTAAACGATTTCGTCGTACACCGAACGTCTGAGAAGCCGTCGCCGTCCCCCGTCGAGAGCTGGACGAACACCGCCGCCGGATCGTCGTCGATCGCCTCGAAGAGTCGACGTGCACTCCCCGTCGTCGGCGTCTCCGGCCCTCCAATCGTCACACCACCGTCCTCGAGGACGTCACCAACCCGATCGAAAACCTCCTGCGTGTCGACGCCAGGTGCGTCACACTCGAGTGCGTTGTAGAGTTTCGCGGCCTGCCCGACAATGGTAATCGGGAGGTCCCGGTCCAGTGTCTCTGTACTGTGAGCCAGCAACGTCGCGTAATGAACGCCGGTCAGTGAACTCGTGGCCACGACCACACGCGACCCAGCGTACGCTCGCTCGAGAACCGTCTCGAGTGACTCGTTGAGCGATGTCGTGTACGAGTCGTCAGTCGAGACGTTGAGAAGCAGGCAATCGATCTCGAACGGATACGATGTCGCGAGTCCCGGGAAGACAGTACACGGACGGTGAGTGAAGTCACCAGTGACGAGGATGTGCTGTTCGCCACTCAAGAGGTCATCACCTACACTTTCGTCACGAAATCGGATCACGAATCCAGCCCCGCCGGGTGTGTGACCCGCTGAGATCGGACGAACCTCGAGATCGTTGAGGATTGGTACCCACTCGTCGATTGGCTCGAGTGCATCCAGCGCGACCGAGACGTCACCAAGGTCGTTGTCTTTCTGTGCTTCCGGCAAGGCGTGCTCGAGAATCGTCGCCGTTGCCTCTGAGGTGTAGACCGGCGCGCTATGGCGAACGTTTCGTGCGAGCGTGAGGTAGTGATCGATGTGGGCGTGAGTGAGCAAAACCGCGTTCAGATACTCGTCGTCTGCGAGGAGCGAATCCAGGTCGACACCGTCTCCGGCGTCGACGAGGATACACGCACGCGTGCCGTCTGCAGTCCTAAATCGGAGCAGTGTCGACTCGTTTCCGCTGTGGACGTTCGTATGTTGGTAAGAGACACGCATACACTGAGATGACATTCATTCGACCCATAAATACATAAGCTTCAGGATAGCGCTCATCTCGATACGTTGTGGTGACAATTTTGCTAGGGGTCAAAACGTTGATTGACGGTGGACGAGGAGTCATCTCAGGGTAACGGCCTCACGAGCACGATTTTCGGACAACATCGCTTTGCACTGGTTTTGGTAAATCGATAGACGCCAGCAACTTTCGATGAGTACTCACCTCGCTTGAGGCGTCACGCTGGAACGATCTCGACTGTGACGTCGAGGATTCCAACAGTGACGAAGTGAACGTAGGGCGAGTGATACATGCACCACCGTCATTACCCGCCAATTAGAGAATGAGATATAATGCGCGCCGATACCAAATTATTAGTGTGTCGGCGCCCAAGAAGGACCAATGACCGATCAGGCTCGCGAGTGGCCTGCTGACATGGATGCAGCGGACCGCGTCCGTCACGTTGCGCTGACGCGGACGACACCCCAGAATGCAGGGTGGATCGCCGAGGAGGCGGACGTCTCGAGGGACACCGCTGTGAAGTATCTTACCCGGTTAGTCGATCACGGCGAACTCGAGGCGGTGGAGACAGCCGACGGGACGTGTTACAAGCCCGACGACGTTACGCAATTCCTTCGTGAGGTTCGATCATTCGCTGAAGAGTACTCCCTCGACGACCTCACCGAGGAGCTTCGAGCGATCGGAGACGAAATCGACTCGTGGCAAGCCACGTACGAGGTCGACTCGCTCGAGGAACTTCGCCGCAGTATCGGCAGCGACGAGCTCTCGCCCGAGGATCGCCGTGAGCGTCTCGAGATCGTCGACGAGTGGGAGTACAACGTCCAGGTTCGTGAGTCGCTGCAGCTGGCGATCAGCCTCAAGGGCTCGCTAACGAGGCTGGATGCAGAACCCCGTCTCGAGGGCCAGGGTTCGAATGTGCTTCCGCAGGAAGGGTAGAGAGGAGTGATGATCTTTCTTGCTGGTGGTCGGGGATTCACCCAGCGTGAAGGGCTTTGTAGACTCAAAGAACGGATCGAGAAAGAACCCGGGCTCTCGAGTGTGCAGTATCGTCCCTCGCGATTACGTCCTCGATCGATTGTTGCAGAGGTTGCTGTCGAGATGTTTCTCGGTCGCGAGTTTCCACGACAACAGGCGAAACTCGAGGTGATGTGGCGGCCACGAGCCGGCAGTGACATCCAGCGGGTTCAGTGGATTGATGACACCGTGAGCCTGGGCTGGCGTAAAGACGATGACCACGAGGACCTGGGAACGACCCACTTCCAGGTCGAGAGTCATGGAGAGGTCGTCCACGAACCTGGATCTCTCGAGGCAGAAGCACCGCTGAGTTTTCTCGAAACCTGCCTTCGTCGTCTTCCAACGGAACTCGACAACGTGCGCTAACGACCTGTGGTTTCTCTCTGTACGACTCTACTAATAGAGGATGTTTCGAACGTCGCCGGAAAATCCCACGCAGGTTCGGACGAGACGTCCTGAAAGAAATCATTCGAACTGTTCTCTGACTCATCACCAATGTCCTTCACGAGAGCGTCCGCTCTCGTTTGTCCCGGTTTCTTGGTGTGTACGCTACTGGAGAAGCTCCATCCCCGGAACACATAAGTCATTATCGAGATAATGATTACCCAACGTATGACCTTCTACAATCGAGAAGCGGAGCTCGACGCACTGACGTCCGCGCTCGAGTCTCCCGGCGCGGACTTTTTCGTCGTCTACGGGCGGCGGCGTGTCGGTAAGACGGAGCTACTCAAGGAGTTCTGTGCTGACCGCCCACACATATACTTCCTGGCGGCGCAAGAAGCCGAGAGTCGCCAGCGTGAGAAATTCGTCGACCAGGTTGCGGAGTATTTCGACGAGCGCGTCCCCCGGATTGATGGCTGGGACGAGGCGTTCGACTACCTCGGAGAGAGGCTGCACACTGAAGACCTGGTCGTCGTCATCGACGAGTTCCCGTATCTCGTCGGGGAGAACGATTCGATTCCGTCCTACGTTCAGGGGTTCGTCGACGAGCAACTCCGAGAGACTGACTCCATGCTGGTTCTGTGTGGCTCGAGTGTGAGCACGATGGAATCGGAGGTACTCGGCCACGAGAGTCCGTTGTACGGTCGTCGGACGGCACAGCTCGACGTGCGTCCCTTCTCGTTTACGCAGGCGCGGAAGGTCATCGAATACGAGACGGCAGACGCGATTCGCTCGTACTCGGTCACCGGTGGAACGCCGATGTACCTCACGTTGTTCGACTACGAGCAGTCGCTCGCGGCGAACGTCAAATCACAGGTGCTGTCGCCGACTGCCGTGTTGTACAACGAGCCGGAGTTCTTGCTCCGGACGGAGCTCCGAAACCCGGCTCGATATCTGAGCATTCTCGAGGCGATCGCGCTGGGGCACACGACGCCGAACGAGATCTCAGGTGCGACGGGGATCGACCCGGGCCCGCTTTCGAAGTACCTGCAGACGCTTCGCCAGCTCCGACTCGTCGGCCGGGAGGTCCCCGTGACTGCGTCGAGAAAGAAATCAAAACGGTCCCGGTACCTCGTTGCGGACGAGTACCTCCGATTCTGGTTCCGGTACGTCGAGCCGAACCGCTCGAGTATCGAAGAAGCGCCGGAGATCGTCTACGACGGGACCATTGCGCCCGATTTGCCGACCCACACTGCGAGTACGTTCGAAGACGTGTGTCGGGAAGCCGTCTGGGAGGGAGTTCGACGCGGTGCGTTCGATCCCTACGGGGAGATCGGGCGCTGGTGGTACGGGGAAGATGAGATCGACATCGTCGGGCTCGCGCCGAACGACGACCGGATCCTCTTCGCCGAGTGTAAGTGGACCGCAGATCCGGTCGGAAACGCGCTGGTGGCATCCCTCGAGGAGAAGGCAGCGAACGTACGCTGGGGCCCCAGTGACCGAGACGAACGCTTCGCGCTGTTCTCGAGAAGTGGGTTCGTCGACGGACTCGAGGACCAACTCGACGACTCCTGGTCATTGCTCAGCCTCACGGAGCTAGACGACCTCACGACGGGCTGACCGTCACTTCCTCACCGTTTCCAGGGTGATGTCGATCGTGTTCGGTCCCCGTCGATGTCCGCACCCTCCGCTACTGAGGTTGACGAACTGAGCGCTCGTCACGGTGGGCTGACCATCCTCGAACCGATCGATACTCGAGACCAGGTCCCGGGAGATCGCGTTCGCCCTGGTACAGAGCCTTTTCGGGAGGTACGGTTCTCGTCACGATCGTCCCCGTGTGGCGCCTCGAGCGGCGTGATTTTCCACCGACAGTCGCCGACGTCTAGTGATTCACCGGAGTTGCAGAATTCGAATTAATATCCAAGCGTACAGAAAACTCGAGAAGGGTCGGCGGCAGTCCGAAGTACATGGACTTCGAACAAATGAGTATGACTGATACGGATCGTTTTCGTCCTGATGGTGGAATCGACGCGTTGGATCCACCACCGACAGACATCATAGATGAAGAGACGCTCGACCCGGCAGCGCTTGCTCAGAACGCACCTCGCCTCGAAGCAGTTGTTCACCTCCTCAATCAGCCAGCGCTGGCTCGTGTGTACGTCTACGTCTGCTATTGGGGACCCGTTTCGCCGCCGGAGATTATGGACGGTCTCGAGCTGTCGAAATCGACTGCCTACGAGTACGTCGACCAGCTGGTCGACCTCGGACTCGTCGATCGGGATGACTCGACACGTCCGCAGCAACTGATGGCCGATCCGATCATCATCGTCGCGCAGTACGTCCCCATCGTCATCACGCCAACGGTCCTGCACGCACTCGCACTCCAGGAAGTTGACGAGGACGTCGAGTACTTCATGGATCGGTATGGTGCCGGGAAGCTCATCGCTGCGTTACGGGGTGCAGGGCTTCACTTCGCGGCGAAGACGACCCAACGAATGCTCGCGACCGATATCGACGTTCGCGAGACCGAAGCGATGATGGTTATCTATGCGCTCGAGCCAGCGCTGACTGTTGGCCGGACGCACGATCCATTCTTCGAGCATCTGTTTCCGGATGTCCACGATGAGATGGATCTTTCTTCCCTCGACGAGGTAGATGGTGCCTCAGCAGGGTTGGGTTCCACCGAGTGAGGACGTTGGATGAGCCGGGAGGGTTTTCTCACCGACAAATAGTAGTACGACGATTTCGTAGTACAACACAATATGTCGGGTAGTACTCGAGACCCAGAGGTCGTACGCGTCTCGCAGAAGGGACAGGCGACGATCCCGAAGACGCTCCGAGAGAAGTTCGGGATCGACACCCCTGGTGAGGTGTTCATCTACGAGGAGGACGAACGAATCATCGTCGAACCGGTTCCCTCACTCGAGGAGTTAGGTGGGATTCACGCCGACACCGACCGCGAGCGTGGCGAGGTACTCGACCGGGTTCGCGAACTGAAACACGAGGACCACCGGCGCGAAGCGGCCCGTGCTGACCGACTCCGACCGGCTGACTCGGAGGATGAATGAGCGACCGGTACGTCTTTGACACCGAAGCGATCATCGCATACCTCTACGACGAGCCAGGTCGGAGCGTCGTCGAAGCGTATCTTCGAGACGTTCGTGACGGGGCTGTCGATGGGCTGCTGACAGAGACCAACGCTGGTGAAGTCCTCTCTCTTATCGCTCGCTTCGAAGGAATTGACGACAAACCCACGACAGACTCACTTCGCACTGCCGATCGCGATCTCCGTGCGCTCGAGCGGTGGGAATTCAACTCGAACGAGCTGACTGGCGACTTGCCGCCGAGGTGAAAGCGGATGGTCACATCTCATTCGCGGACGCTCATGGCGTTGCACTCGCCCACGAGAGGGATGCGACACTCATCGCCGGTGCTGATGATGACTTCGAGACGCTTCCGATCGACGTCGATGTCGTTCGATTTCGCGAGGACGGCGTCTAACTTGGTCCGATACCTTCGTCGAGAGACGATCGAGGCGCTCCTGTACATACTCCTTGCGAGACTGTGTGGCTTCAGGAAGGTATTCGGCTTCGCAGCGTTCTCGCGTGCTTCGACAGCGACCTCGAGAACCGACCCATCGTGAGTCAGAGCAGAGCTGTTGACACCGAAAGTCCCTGGCGGGCTCGAGTCCGCGCCTGGCGAGACGCAGGCGTCGTTCGAACCACGTGCCTCACTCCGCTCGGTGCTTGCGTCGTCGGGGTTCCTCGCGCACCGGAAGACGCGTTGCACATTCCGAGCATCGCGACCGCGAGCGTCCGAAAGCACGCCGAATCGGTTAGCGTCGAACGAACGTCTCCTCGGTCACGCGACGAGGACAGCGAGAAATCAAGGCCCGTCGAGATTGGATGGAGGAGTACGTCGAAACCGTCCTCGGAGGGTACGGAGTCATCTGCGACAGACATTGAGGTGTTCGCGCTCCTTTTCTAGTAGGCAGAGTCCACGTATTCCTGCCCTGTCCGCCCCGTGGGATTTTTCACCCCCTGTAGGGTTGAGGGGCGTCGCGAAGTGATGCGTTCCCTCAAATGAATCATGGCAGCTAGTGACAACTATCAGCAGACGATCGACGAGGAGCGTTCGACGTTACGTACAGACCAGTGTCCGGACTGTGGTGGGCGGGCGGTCACAGAGAACCACGAAACGATCTGCCACGAGTGTGGCCTGATCCTCGAGGAGGACCGCCTCGACCGGGGGCCAGATTGGCGAACGTTCGAGGGTGAGTCAGGGAACCGAGCTGGAGCGCCGCTTACGGCTGGCCGGCACGATCGTGGGCTCTCGAGCGAGATCGGTCGGTTTACGGATGGTCACGGGAATCGCCTCTCTCAGCGAAAGCGTCGGCAGTTAAACCGATTGCGGCGAGAGCATGGTCGAGCCCAGTGGCGATCGAAGCGAGAACAGAACCTGGCGGTAGGCCTGGGAGAAGTACGACGGATCACAGGCGCGCTCGGGCTTCCGAAGACGATTCGTGAGCAGGCGTGTCAGCTCTTCCGGAGCGCTCAGAACGAAGACCTCCTTCGAGGCCGGTCGATCGAGAGCATGGCGGCCGCGAGCGTCTACGGTGCTTGTCGATGTAACGGCTTCTCACGATCCCTCGAAGAAGTCGTCACCTGTGCCCGCGTCGAGTACTCCCGTGTGAAACACGCCTACAACGTACTGAATACCGAGCTCGGACTACCGGCCAGGCCGCCTACCCCGGGTGCATTCATTCCGACGATGGCCAGTCGCCTCGAGGTCTCGACTGAGATCCAACAGCGGGCCTACGACCTCGCTACGCTGGCCGAGGAGAACGGTCTCTCGATCGGAAGACGTCCACAGGCGTTCGCAATGGCCTGCGTCTACACTGCAGCACGTGAACACGGTATGTGGCCCACACAGCGTGACGTCGCCTCACTCGCGAACATCTCTCCGAACACACTTCGAAAACACTGGAAAGCACTCGAGCGACTCACGTGATTACCGGAGGAAAATGAGAAGGGATACTGAAGTACTCGCAGTTACCCCACAATGAAGACTCGGTTTGGTGACGTGGGGTAACCCTCGTCCACCGCAGTATCAGTACCTCACAAAGCATCCTCATCTAACTGACGCTGGAGCATGAGTTACCGACGAACCAGAGCTCGATTTGGTGCTCCGTAGATCTATACCGACGGCAAGAAACGGGAGATCGTCGCAGTCGGCGGCGATCAGCCGCCGACGCGACAGGGTTGCCACTGATCGGCAGGGCGAACTCGGTCTCCAGTTACCGGTGGAACCGATCATCCGGTGGCCGATTTGCGGGGACGGCCCGACGCACCGCGAGGACCGTCCACGCTGCCCGAGTTACCATGTCGATGAACTCTTCGAAGGGCCACCACCAGAGGCGACGCCCGCCACGGCGGGGCGTCGCCGCGTACTCCCAGTGCAAGTACCGCCAGACGTTTTGGAGCAGCAGACTCAACATGACGAATAACAGCCGTCTCACCGGATCTTGCGTCGTCGTCGAGATCAGCGTTGACTCGGAAAGGCGGTAGCTCGCTTCGATCCCGAAGCGTTTGCTGTAGTGGGATCGAGCCTGTCGTGGTTCGTCGATGAACGGCGCGTCGACGGCGTAGCCGTGACGCGCCACTCCATGCTCACCGTATCGGCCATTCTTGTAGGTACAGTCGATCATCACCGGGAATTCGACGGTCCACTCGTGCTCGCCGTAGGACGTCGTGAGATCGTGAGAGATCTCACGACTCCAGCCCTGGTTGAGTTCGGTTTTGATCTTGCTGCCCCACTTGATGATCGGAACGATGTAGGCGAAATTGTGCGCTTGGAGTAACGTGAGGCACTTGCCGTCGTAGAAGCCGCTGTCGAGATAGACCGCTTTGACGTCGAACTCGAAGTTGTTGAGCAGTCCAAGGAACTCAGCGAGGACGTCGCTGGCGGTGTCGCCGTCGGTGAGACGGCGCACCGCCAAGGTGTAGCGCTTGTTGTTCACGCGTGCGTAGAGCGTGGCGTAAGCGTGGAACGCAGTCGCTCAGACGGAGTCTTTTCTCGAGCGGCTCGAAGCACCGCATATGACGACGCCACTCTGGGACCACCAGCGCGAGGCACTCCGAAAGTGGGTCGAACACGACTGCAAGGGCTACGTCGATATGGCGACGGCGACTGGAAAAACCGTCCTCGGGTTAGCTGCGGTCGCCCTCCTTTATGGCCAGTTGCATCCTGACGACGCAACGACGATCTTCTCTGAAAATGGAGATGACAATGTCCTCGAGGAAACCGATTATCGTCAGTACCTTTCGGTCACCGTCGATCAGGCTCATGCCCGTGTTCTCGTCGTCGCCGGTCAGGAACTGATCC
Source organism: Natronobiforma cellulositropha (assembly GCF_025629245.1). GTDB lineage: Archaea > Halobacteriota > Halobacteria > Halobacteriales > Natrialbaceae > Natronobiforma > Natronobiforma cellulositropha. The sequence continues at coordinate 3,265 of NZ_JANZXN010000007.1, read as the reverse complement.
TCGAACAGTGGCAGAGCGAGTTCGACGAGCATCTCAACATCCCGCGCGAGCGAACTCGCGTGGAAGGGAACACGATGCGATTCCCCTCGTGGGGATCGATCGAGTTCCGCACGGCTCCCGACCTCCTCCAGATGGACACGCTGGGTGGATACAATCTCGTTATCCTCGACGAAGCTCATCAGTACAAACGTGGAGGGCGAAGTGGCGGATGGCGAACTGTGCTCGAGGAGTTGGCTCAAAAGAGCGAGGCAGTTCTCGCGATGTCCGGGTCGATTGACACCTCGTGGCAAGGTGATTCAGTGGTCAAACGGATGCTAGAGGAACACCTTCACGAGGAGGGTGTCATACAATTCATCTCATGCCACGAGCTTGGTTCGGCCCGGGTTTTCACCCAGTTCGTAGTTCGTGATGGCGACGATCACTCGAAGACACAGTCCGAGGTACGCTTGTACCCGCGCATGGACGCGGCCTCGGGCGCGAAGCGTCCCGAGGCCGCAGTCTGAACACGCTCCAAACGTTCGCTCAACTTGTGTTCTACGCTTGTAGGTCTCAGCGAGGCTCGAACGCTTCAGCGTCACCTTCTCGGTAAATTCGCTGATTCGGTTTTCGACACGGTATTCGATATCGAGCGGTTCGCTAGTGTTTCGTGGGTTGTACGGGGCGATCGGCACGACTCCTGCTTCCAGCAGGAAGTCGTGCCAATCGAGGATGTCGTAAGCACTGTCTCCAAGCATCCAAGTCGGGTGTTTAACCGCGAGCGCGTCACGTGTGACGCGCATCGCCGTCTCCTTCGAGGCCTGTTTCGCCTGCATAAACTCCGCCGCAATCGGAATTTTTGGCCCTGCCGAAACGATGGTGAGGCCGAATCCGTAGTAGTACTCTTCAGCCGTTGGGTCGTAGTTCCACGACGCGTCATCGTTCCACGCGAGAGCTTCGAGATCGGTTGAATCGATTCGGAAGGTGAAGTCGAGCAGGCCGCGGACGGCGGCCTGCTCGACGAGGCGACTGAACACGTCGTCAACGACCAGTCCGAGATCCGTGAGGAAGCGATCGACCGCGTCTCTCGACGGCGGTCGATCGAAGCCACAACTCACCCAGACAGCCGTGTTCTGGAGTTCTCGGGTGACCGGACGAGGCCCGTAGATACCTTTGTAGTAGCAGTGGAAAAAGGCTTTGAACAACGCTGGCGGATGATGGGCTCGTGTTCGCCCCCGACAAGTGGGGGCGAACACGTCATACTCTCTGAGAAAATCAAATTCGAGATACTCGAAGAGCGGAAGCGTCTCGACCGCCACGAGATTAAAGAACTCGTCTATCCAAGGCTCATCTTGCAGGGTCGCTGAACTCATTCCACCTCAGCGTTCACCCTGCTCTTTGGTATGGTAACCGTTCTATGACACCCTCTCACGAGTGCAAGCGGTTCTCCGTCGACGAAGCACGAGACGCAGGTGTCGTCGCCGACTTCGAGTGGGACGTATATTACGCTCACGCGGCAACTTCGACAGCTCAGGAAGAGGTGGTCAAATCCACAGCCTCGATCAGGGACGTCTACGACGGTGAGAAGCACAAAATCCGCGTCGGTGACCTCGATGGAGACCTGCCCTCGACCGTCCCAGAGACGTTCGAGACACTCACTGATCTTCGGTCGTTTAGCCAGTCGAAAGAGGGGGCGAATGCTCGTGAAGCATCATCTGAATTCGACAAACTCGCGACGGATGCGTTCACACGTCGACCGAAGCGATGGCAGCTGTTCCCACCGGTCGAAACACTCGTCGAACTGGTGGCCCGTCACGCCCCCGAGCAGCAGTGTGTTGTCCTCGTGCAAAGCTACGAACAGGCTCAACAGGTCGGTGACGTACTGAGGAAACGCTACGGAGAGGATTTCGTCTACACACCGGACAGTGGTTCATCGGAACAGTTCGACGAGATAAAGGATTTCAGAGACAGAGAGTCGGGGATTATCGTCGGTCCGGCACGCGTCCTCGGAACGGGTGTCGACCTCCCGAACGCAGAAATTGCGATCAACCTCTCGAAAGGGGGCGTCAACGCGTCGCTCATCCAGCGGATCGGTCGTGTTCTCCGAAACCCAAACGGTGACAAAGAAGCGAAATTCTACCACCTCGTGACTCTTCCATCGGATCCACAGGGACTACTTCTGGGTGAAGATGGACGACGGTTGCTTCGTCGGGCAAGTGAGTTCCGAGCGCTCGGTGCACGACTCCGGCAACTTCCTAGTTACGATGTCGCTGACGAAGCTACAGAGAAGACTCTCGCTACGCTTGAACGCCGCGGTGCAGCTGCGGTGACTGCAGATGAACGGTCTGTCGACGAAATCGTCGGGGACGAAATTGCACAGGAATTCCTTCGAACAGTACGACAGACGATAGAGAGTGTGAGCGATGCTGAAACGAACGAGTCGATCCTGAGAACATTCAACGGAAGCTCCATTGATCGGCAGGCTCGACCAGTCGCTGAAGCGGTGAAAAGACACCGTCCAGACGATGGTCAGCAATCGACATTCGAGACAGAACGAGAACAGGACGATACTGACGAGATGGAGCAACTTCGCGAACTGGTCGATACGTATACAGGCTCGCCAGTTGGAACGGGGAGATCCTTCCGAAAGACTGTCGACGGCGGAGAAATTCCACGCGTGATCGATACTGAATTTGACGGCCGTGGTGAATCGCTATACGGCGCTTGATTTGGTTAATTGACGGCACGCTTGATGTTGTAGACGACACACATCAGGACGATTTCACGGAACTCGCGGTACCAACTTCGCGCACGCACGGCGTCGCCGAGCGTGCGCTTGATCACCGAGAAGACGGTCTCAGACAACGCTCTCCGGCCGTAGAGAGCCTCATCGATCCGCGCGTTATGCGCGTGATCGATGGGGCGGAACGTTCGATGCTTGATTAGCGGTCTGACGCCCTCTTCTCGAAGTTTATCACGTAATCGTTGCCAGTCGTATCCTTTGTCTGCGGCGAGGCTGTGCAACTCGCCCGCGTTGCGGCGGGCGAGTTGCCAGCCGATCTGCGTATCGTGACGTTTCTCGGTCGTGCAGTGAACGTCGAGGACAGCTTGTGACGCTGTATCGACGAGTGCGGTTGTTTTGAGCGTCTGTACGCGGTAATCCGTCCGGCGGCAGTAGTGTTTGCTGGCGTTTTCACGGTCGAAAAACGTCGCATCCATCGCTGCATGACCAGATGGCTCGTGCAACTGCGCCGACAGGCGCAGCAGCACTCGCCAGACCGCCATCTGG
>NZ_JANZXN010000060.1 GCF_025629245.1 Natronobiforma cellulositropha | reverse complement strand
CGCTTCACTTCCTAGTAACCTCGACAAGTAGCAGCTCTTGCTAGAACCCTAGAACTTACTAGCCAGGGGCTCAGGAGGCCAATTTCGAACGTCTAAACAAGGCCGCAGGGACTATTATCGCAATCACGCCAAGTATATTATAGGAACGCTCTTCTGGCGGAGATTGTTGATACGGTGTTCCGTTGCTAACGCTACTCCGCAAATAGATATCAAAACCCCTTCGACAAATAATCTCACGCTGGCGTGTTGAAGCCGAAATCGCGAGAAGGCTCTCCATCAACAAAGTGCTACACAGGAGCGTACTGAGAAAGTCAAAGCTAAGGTGTTTGAAGAGCTGAAGCGTCTCGATTGCCACGAGATTAAAGAATTCGGCTCTGGTGAATCACTAGATGGCAGCGACTTTCGGTGGGAAATTGCGTTGCTTGAGGCGCCACACTGGGACAACCGCGACGAGAACCTTGAGGAATCGGACGGTGGCAAGCTGATTAGCCATCTCTGGACGACAGCATGACACTACAACTCGACGCAGTATGGCGATTCACCAGAGCCTCTGAAAGTAATTGTACACCAGTTCGCGATAGTTACCCGGAATCCTTTTCCTCCAGAGACCGGCCGAAGCTCACTCGAGTCGGCCCCAACCGTCCGTCATCACCCGAGTCCCACCGTCACTCGAGTCCCGCCCTCTCTTCTACCCCGAGCGCCTCGACCAGCAACTCCGCGACGTCGACGATCTCGAGTTCGTCTTCGAAGCCGCCCGTTTTCCGCCCATCCTCGTACATCGTGGTACATATCGGGCAGGCGACGACGAACTTCTCGACGGCGCTCCCGGCGGCGGTGTCCTCGAGCGCTTCACGCAGGCGCTCCTCGCTGGGGCGTGGCTCCTCGTCGAACTCCATCCAGACGCCGCCCCCGCCGCCGCCACAGCAAAACGAGTTGGCGCGGTTGCGCGGCATCTCCACGAGGTCGCAGCCGGTCGCCTCGATCAGGGTTCGTGGGGCCTCGTACTCGCCGTTGTATCGCCCGAGGTGACACGGGTCGTGGTAGGTGACGGTGTAGTCGAGTTCCGTCCCCGATAGCTCGAGGGCGCCCGTCTCGAGCAGGCGCTCGAGCGCGCCGGTCCAGTGGAGGACGTCGATCTCGCCGTTCTCGTTCCAGCGGCCGTCGAACTCGATGGGCATCATCGGGTCGTCGGCCCACTCGCCGAAGTCGATCTCGGGGTACTCGTTGCGAATCGTGTTGAACGCGTGGGGGTCCGTACAGACGAGCGTCTCGAACTCACAGGCTTCGAAGGACGCGACGTTCTGGCCGGCGAGCTCGAGGTAGAGGAACTCCTCGCCGAGGCGGCGGACGTCGTTGCCGTCGGCGCGTTCGTCCTCGTAGAGGATGGCGACCGAGGCGTCGGCGGTCTCGAAGAGGGCCGCCAGCGAGCGCGCCACCCGCTCGTTTCGTTCGTCGTAACTCGGGTAGTCGCCGACGAACCAGAGGTACTCGACGCTCGTCTCGCGGGCGTCGGCGACCTCGAAGGGCAGGTCGTCGGTCCACGCCCCGCGGGCGTCGGGCGACGCTCCGAAGCTGTTGCCCCGCTCCATCAGGTCGGCGAAGGCGGTCTGGACGCCCGCGTCCACGTCACCCTGGTCGACGAGCTGGCGGTTGAGCCGCGTAAAGGAGTTCAGGTGCTCGATCTCGACGGGACAGGCGTCGACGCAGGCGAGACAGGCCATACAGGACTCCATCGTCTCGGCGTCGATCACCGCACCGCCGTCGGCGACGATGGCTCGCTCGCCCTCGGTGCCCTCTGCGAGTCCCTCGCGGTAGGATTTCAGGTCGAGGATGACGTCCCGCGGGTTGAGCGGGCGGCCCGACGCCTTCGCGGGACAGACCGCCGAACAGCGCCCACACTTGGTACAGGCGTCCTGGTCGAGCAGCTCCTTCCAGGTGAAGTCGTCGACCGACTCGGCGCTCGTCGCCTCGAGATCCGTCGGAATCCCTGGTAACCGGCGGCCGTTCTTCTCGTCGCGGGTGACGACGTTCGCGAACGACGAGAGCATGTGAAACGGCTTGGCGTACGGCAGCCACGCGACGAACCCGAGTGCGAGCAGGGCGTGTGACCACCAGGCCCACCAGTGCAGCGAGGTTGCGAGTCCCTGATCGACGCCGACGCCCTCGAGCGCCAGCGCGGTTCCCCAGCCGACGAAGCTCACCACCTCGAAGGCCGGGTAGCCGGTCCCGAGGATGCGAAGCCCCTCGAGGAGGAAGCCGCCGACGCCGAGGGCGAACAGCGTCCAGATGAACAGGTCGTCCTCGCGCGAGGTGTGTTTCCCCCAGAGGCGGCCCTCTCGGACCCAGTAGCGGCGGTGGATCGCCATGCCGACGCCGACGACGAACAGCAGTCCCATCGCGTCGACGACGAACTGGTAGGCGAGGTAGAAGTCACCGACCCAGAACGACTCCTGGCCGAGCAGTAGTTGCCAGACCTCTAAGTCGACCGCCAGAATCGTGGTCGCGATCAACAGCGTGAGAAATCCCCAGAGGATAAAGGCGTGCATCAGCCCGCCGTAGAGGTCGCGGTTGAACTGCTTCTCGTTGGTCAACGCGAGTCTCGCGGCCGTCAGTACCCGCTCGCCGAGGCGGTCGAGTCGCTCGATCGGCTCCTCGGCCCCGTCGGTGTAGCGGGCGAAGCGCGCGTACACCCCGTAGAGGAAGACCACGATGGCGACCGCCGCGAGGTAGTAAAAGAGGAGTTCCTCGACACCGCTGAGCCCCCAGAACGTCTCTCGAGTCGGCGCCTCGGTTTGCACCGGAACGATCATGTCCTATGGCCTTCGAGCGCACGCTTAACTCTTGTTGCACAGACGGTCTCGAGAGCTAGTTTCTGGTGGCAGGGGCGCCGTCTTCAGGTGAACGCGCTCCTCGCTCAGACTCCCACGCCCGGACCAGCGCGGTCAACAGCCGGTTGGTCGGCACCTCGAGTCCATACTCGTCGGCGCGCTCGCAGACGGTGCCGTTGATGGCGTCGATCTCGGTCCGCCTGCCCGCCAGCACGTCCTGGTGCATCGAGGAGGTGTTCCCCGCCGTCGCCGTCGCCACCCGCTCGAGCGCCGCCAGCGCTTCGCGGTTCGAGAGCGAGACGCCCTCGGCGCGTGCGACACGCGCGGCCTCCCGGGTTGCCGCCCGCGAGACGGCCGCTGCCGGTGGCTCGAGGACGGTCCCGTTCTCGAGGCGTGCGAGCGCCGTCACCGCGTTGATCCCGGCGTTGACCGCGAGTTTCTCCCAGCGCCGCCGGGGCATATCGTCGGCGACGGCCGTCTCGAGACCGCCTGATGCGAGCGCCTCGCCCACCCGCGTCGCCACCGGTGACGGCCCACCCTCGCGCGCGCCGACGACGACCTCGCCGAGACCGGTGCACTCGACGACGCCCGGTGATCGAAGCCGTGCGCCGTAGGTCGCCGTCCCCGCCAGGACCGGCGTCTCGGGCTCGAGCGCCTCGGCCAGGGTGCTCGCCGTCCCCATCCCGTTCTGGAGCGTACAGACGGCGCCGTAGCGCCCCGTCGCGAGTGTCCGCGCCGCTTCGGGCGTATCGGCGGCCTTGACGGTGACGAGCGCGAGGTCGGTCTCGAGTCCCGTAGCGTCCGTCCGCGCCGCCGGAAAGACGTGCGCCTCGAGCGCGCCCTCGAGACGCAGGCCCGCGTCCTCGACCGCCGCCGCGTGGTCCTCGCGGCCGACGAGTGTCACCTCGTGTCGGGGTTCGCGGGCGAGCAGCCCCCCGACGAGGCTGCCGAGGCTCCCCGCGCCGAAGACGACGATCTCCATGGCCAGTCCTGCGCCCGCGCCGACCATAACGAATTCGCTCTCCCCGACGGCGGCCGCTCTTCGCTGGTGCGCTCTCAGTCTTCGGTCCAGTACATCAGGTTCTCCTTCTCGGTGTCGCAGTTCGGGCAGGTTTCGGGGAGGCCGTCTTCGATCGCGCCCATCTCGCCGCACTCGGTACAGCGCCACATCAGCTCGGCCTCACCGAAGCCCTGGCCCGCGCGGGCGTGTTCGACCGAGAGCGCCGCTGCACCCTCGCGGGTCGTCACGAAGAAGCCGCCGCGTTCGAACCCGCGGATCTTCCCGAGTTCCGTCCCCTCCTCGTCGTAGACCGACTGACCGAAGTGTAGCTCGTGGACCTCCTCGAGCGCCTCCTCCTCGCCGCTTCTCGCTGGTGTCTCGCCTGTCTGGGGCATAGCGATCCAACACCGCGGAACCCGATAAACCGGGGGTGTCACTCGCTCGCCGACCGGCCGACGGTCTCCCAGGCGTCAGCCGGGAGGTACACCCGTCCCCCGTCGTTGTAGTAGTAGCGTCCCGCCTCCTCGATGTAGACGTAGCGCTTCGCCTCGGTGCCGGGGAGACTCGGCCGAAACGCCGCGTCGACGACGGCGAAGTGGTCGGCCGCCGGGTCGAACGACCCCGCCTCGCGCAGGTCGAGGACGACCGTACAGACGCGAGCGTCCGGGTAGGCCCGCTCGACGAACGGTTCGTCCCGGTACTCGTGCCAGAGCACGTCGTGTGCGCGCTCGCTCTCGACCGACTCCCGGACGACGCCCGCGACCGCCTCGCCCACCCGAAACGTCGCCTTGCTGTCGAACGGATCGACCTCGAACGGTCGGTTCCGCCTCACCGCCTCGGCGCGCGCCCACTCGAGCCAGTCGGCGACCGCTCCGCCGAACCTGTCTCTCAACCCCATCGGTGTCCTCGCTCGCGGGGTTCTCGGATCGTCGTCTCGCGCTCGAGTGCCAGTGCTACCGCTCGTCGGCTCGTCTCTCGGTCGTTCATAGGACGCTGGTTCCCCAGCGACCTGTGCTGTGGGTGCAATCCTGATAAGCGTTTCGCGGAATGTGGGAAATTCGGCTAGCAGGAGGCTTCTAGGCGCAGTTTCTAGGTTGCGGGACTAGGCTGTCTAGGCGCTAGGCCAGTATCTAGAACGCGTCTGCTGGCGGCGGATCGTTCGGCGCGCACGAGTAAAGCGCCTCGAGCGCCCGCACCGTCACATGAAGTCTTCGATTCCTGACTGTTTGTTCTTGTCGTTCTCGAAGATGCTCTCGAGTGACTGCTCGAGCACCTCGAGTCGCTGTTTGGTGTACTCGCGACAGCCGAACTCCTCGGCGACGGTGATGGAGGTCTGCATGTACTTGTTGACCGAGCCCTGGTGGACGGTGAGGTTGACCCGGCCGCCACACTCGCGACAGACGTCGGTGAGTGGCATCCGGCGGAACTTCTCGCCGCAGTCGAGACAGCGCGTCTCCTGGCGGGAAAAGGCCCGCAGGTTGCCGATGAGGTCGGGTAAGAAGTGGCCCTCGATGACGCGCTCGGCGACGTCGGTCTCGTCGACGGCGAGGAGTTTCCTCGAGAGTGCGAGCTGGGCGTCCATCTTGTCCATCATCGACCCCAGGGTCTTGTACGCCGAGAGGTCCGGTCCCATCGCGATGTCGGTCGTGTCGTGGGTGTGCTCGAAACCGGTGTACTCGCGGTCGGTCCCGAGGGTGTCCTCGGCGATCTCGACTTCGACCTCGCCGGGGTCGGCCATCTCGAGGCTGGCCAGGTAGAACTCCCGGGGGTACTGGCTGACGACGTCCATGTTGTGTGCCTCGTCGTCGATCTCGGAGGGGTCGATGCGGGAGGACATCACCAGGGGTGCGTCCATGCGCCCGCCGCGCTTATCTGGCAAGAAACTGATACTAAAGTTCAGGAGACCGTCCATGAGGAGCATGACGCAATCTTCGTCACCATCACAGTTGCGGCGTTTCGCGGCGTGGAAGAACGGATGCGCGTAGCCGACTGCGGCGCTCGTAAAGCCGATCACGCGTCCGACGGTTGCGGCGGAGGTGTGGGGGGCCATCCCGAACACCAGTTCGCCGACGAGGTCCTGGCGGTCCTCTACCTCGTAGAAGGGCTCGAGTCCGTAGTACTGCACCAGGAGGTCGTCGATGAAGTCGGCGATCTTCATCACGTGTTCGGCCGCGCCGTCCGAGAGGACGATGTCCTGGACGTTGAGCTCGACGAGCTGGTCGTCGTGGACGAGTGGCTCACCGTAGATGTCCTCCTCGTAGCCGAGCGCCTCGAGCTGGCCTGCGGTCACGTCGAGTTCGCTCGCGCGGACGGCGGTCACCGGCAGGTCGGTCATGTCGTAGCGGACGGTGCCGTCTTTGAACGTCGAGACGTCGTGTTTCGCCCGGAGGATGCCCTTCTCCATCGGCTCGGGGATCCGGTTGGTCGACATCATCCCCTTGACGCCTTTCAGAATGTCGAAGGCGTTCTCGCGCTCGCCGACGGTCTCGAGCGCCTCGCGGTACTCGCCGTGGATGTCGACCTCGGCCGTCTCGACGCAGGTCGCCTCGCAGTCGCAGTGGCCACACTCGACGCGGCCCGCGTCGTCGGGTTCGATACGGTGGTCGCAGTCGGGACAGCGGTAGTCGGGTTCGGTCCGACTCCCACACTCGGGACAGCGGTTCTCGTGGCTCTCGGTGTGACACTCGGGACAGCGGGTGCGGCCGATCTGGACCTCGACGACGCCCGGCGTGTCGCTCATCGTCGGGGCGTGTTTCGCCGCCTTCGAGACGTCGCGCTGGGCGCCACCGGCCTCGCCGATGGGAAAGAGGGTGTGGACCGGCGGGCTGAGGTCCCGGCGCTCTGACTTCTCCGGGCGGCCCATCCGGTTGCCGATCCGCGTCGGCGCGCGCTCGCGGACGGTGAACGGGGCGACCTCGTTGACCGCTTCGATGGCGTTCTCGCCGTCGGCCCAGGTGCGCGCCCGTTCCGAGAGGTCTCTCTCCTCCCAGGTGCGCTCGAGGCGAACGCCAGCCTCCGATCCGCGTTCATCCGTCCCGTCTTCGATCGGTACCGGGCGGACGCCGCCGTCGCCGACGGCTTCGCGGATCTCACAGCCGGTCGTGAGCGCGAACGGTTCCCAGTCGTCGACCTCGAGCCGGTCGGGGCGCTGGCGGTGTTCGATGACGATCCGCTCGAGCGCCGCGCGCGTCTCGTCGGTGTGTTCGAGGACGAGCGTCTCGCCGTCGTTGTCGACGTCTCCCTCGCTCACGGCGTCGGCGAGCGCCGAGAAGGCGTCGACCGAGAGGTCGTGCCACTGGTAGGTGTAGGTGGGGTGGAGCGGGGCGTCGAACTCGCGTGCCCACTCGAGCGCGGCGTCGGCGTTCGGGTGTTCGAGGTCGATGCGGGGGTCGTCGGCCATCGCCTGGACATCGGCGCCCGCCGCCTCGAGGTCCTGGATCCACCACTCGGCGACGTAGCCGGCGGGGGCGAGCGGGTGGTTGTTCTCGACGAACTCGCCGTAGTTGACGAGGTACTCGCCGAGGTCCAGGATCTTCTCGACGCCGTTTCTGACCTCGAGTGCCTCCTCGGGGTCGTCGATCCGGCGGACGTCGCCGTTGGCGAGGCGGACGGTCGGTCCCTCGATGGTGTCGACGGGGACGACGCCCGCGGCCTTGCCGGGGCGTTCGGTCTTGATCTGGGTGCCGGTCGCGAGGAAGTCGTCGACGATGTGCATCGTCGCGGGGTGGACGCCCGCGGTCGCGAAGCCGTGGTTTCGCGCCCGGCCGTAGCGCAGGCGGAAGCCGCCGCTCGCACAGGGGTGTGAGAAGACGGGCCGGCCGGCGATGAGGTCTCTGAGGAACTTCTTCGACTCCTCGACACGAATCGGACCGTTCGGCCGGCCGTCTTCGGTCTCGGCTCCCTCGTCGGTGTCTTCGCTTGCCCCCTCCTCGGCCGCGCCCTCCTCGCTCGAGGCTCCGTCGTCACTCCCTTCCTCGCCGTAGGTGCCGTCGATGAGGTCCTGGAGCCAGGGCCAGTCGATCTCGTCGAGTTCGCGCGTGTAGCGCTGGATCTTCGGGGCTTTCAGCGCGATTCCCTCGGCCATCACGAGACACATCCCGCCGCGGGCGGAGTTGGTGTCGACGCGTTCTAAGTCGCGGTAGCCCGAGACCTCCTCGTCGCCGGTCGCCTCGCCGTCGAGCATGATCGGGAGGTTCTTCGCGATGAACTTCGTCTCCTTGTCCTTCGGCGAGTACTGGAGACCGGTCTCTGTGTCGTAGAGGGCGACCTCCTCGGCGTAGCGTTCGATCTCCTCCGTTCGGGCGACGTACTGTTCCATCCCGACGAGCGCGCGGGTGTAGTCGGCCACCAGCACCGAGAGCGCCTGGGCAGTGCCACCCGCCGAGCGGATCGGCCCGGCGTAGTAGACGTTGACGAACTCGCTGCCGTCGTCGTTCTCCAAAATTTCGACCTTGTCGATGCCCTCGATGGGTGCGGCGACGACCCCTTCGGTGAGCAGGGCGACCGCCGTCCGGACCGCGCCTTCGATCTTGCCCGCTTTCGTCTCGTAGTCGCCGACGGTCCCGTTCGCGAAGTCCTCCGCCAGCGCGAGCGCGGCCTCCTCACGGGACATCTGCGTCTCGAGTTCGCGCACCCGCTCGGCGACGCCCTCGATGCCGAGGATGTTCTCGACGCGGTCGGCCATGTCGCGGGCGATCGGAATCTCGACCTCCGGTTCGGGGTCGCCTCCGCGGGCCCGGGCGCGCTGGGCGAGGTCCATCGCCTCCTCGAGTCGCTCCTCGAGTCGCTCGAAGTAGGCGGCGTCTTCGTCTCGCATCTCAGAGCCAGAGATCCAGGTCGGTGGTCTCGTCGTGGGCACGCTCGAGCGGCCGGGCGAACGCCTGGAAGTGGACTTCGCCGGCGAAGACGGTCGCCCGGTTCAGGTGGCCCGCGAGCGCCTCGCCGTCGGGCCGCGAGAGGACGGCGTGGGTGTGGGCGAAGCGCTCGCCGTCGAGCAGGGCGACGTTGCCGACGCAGCTCGCGACCTCGAGCGGTTCGTCGACCTCGATCGGGTAGTACTCGAGGTCGTTCTGGTCGTAGAACCAGAGTTCGGCGTCGCTGACGGCTCCGAGGGCGCTGAACCAGCCGGCGTCGGCGTCGACGGCGTCGGCGAGCGCCTCGATCTCTGTGCGCCAGTCCGCCCCGGTCTCGAGGCGGGCGACGTACGTGCCTACCGACTCGACCTCCCTGTAGTTCATACGGACACTCATTGCGGTACGACCGAAAAAGCGCTCCGGTCTCGGCGACCGTCACGCCGCGCTCGCTCACTCGCTCGAGTTTCGCCGCTGCGTCTCCCTCCACACTCGTCCTCGCACGAGACCGAGACGGAACGACACGGCCCGAGACTGGCCGACCGACGAACACGCCAGGTTCGCGCGTTCTCGCCCGGATCTGTGGGACGACTCACAGACCTGTGCGAGTAATGTTCTCGTTACTCGCACCCCGTCGGTCGGTTTCGAGCCATTGGGGTCGGTATTGCGGCGGATAACAAAGTGCGTCTGGCCGAATCGACTCCGGTACGATGGCACGCAGATTCTCGGGTGTGACGCGCAGGCGGGTGCTCGCCAGCGGTGTCGCGGTGTCGGCGGGACTCGTCGCGGGGTGTATCGGCGAGGAAGACGGTGCCGGCCCGGCCGACACCGACGACGTCGGCGACGCCGAGGAGGGCGACGACATTCTCGATCCCGAAGAGTACGACTACGACCGCGAGGAACCGGACGACGAGGAGGCCGCGATGGCGAGTTCGCTGCTCTACACGCAGGAACTCGAGCGCGCCGAGGACTTCGACCCGGTCGTCTCGAACGACGCCTACAGCATGCAGGTGGCGACGCTGATCTACGACGGTCTCTACGAGTACGACTACGACCTCGAGTTACAGCCGAAAGTCGCCGTCGACTACCCGGAGGTCGAACGCGACGGGACGCGGTTCCTCTACGAGATTCACGAGGGCATCGAGTTCCACAACGGCGACGAACTCACCGCCAGCGACGTCGCTCACTCGTTCACCGCGCCGGTCGAAGAGGAGACGCCGAACATCGGCATCTACGACATGGTCGAGGAGACGGAGGTAATCGACGACTACCAGCTCCAGGTCGACCTCGCCCATCCCTACGGTCCGTGGGAGCTGTCGACCCAGGGGGTGAGCATCGTCCCCGAGGAGACCCGCACCGAGGACCGCGAGGCGTTCAACGAGAACCCGATCGGGTCGGGACCGTTCCAGTGGGTCGACTTCGCCCACGGCGAGTTCGTCGAACTCGAGCGCTTCGACGACTACTGGGACGAGCCACTGCCCTACGTCGAGGAGGTTCGCTTCGAGGATAACGTCGACGACGCCAGCCGCGTCAGCGACCTGCTGGCCGGTGGCACGGACGCCATCGGCGACGTGCCGAACGACGACTGGGACGAACTCGAGGGCGAAGACGACATCCGGCTGCACGTCGCCGAGAGTCCGTCGGTCGCCTACATCTACTTCAACTGTAACGAGGGGGCGGGGACGGCAGATCCGAACGTCCGCCGAGGGATCGCCCACTCGTTCTCGATGCTCGACTACGTCGAGACCTTCCTGAACAACGCGGCGATTCCGATCGTGACGCCGACCTCACGGATCACCAACGAACTGTGGGACTTCCCCATCGAGGAGTGGGAGGAGACCTATCCGGGCTACGACCCGGAGACCGCCCAGGAACTGCTCGACGAACACGCCCCGGACGACTGGAACCCGACGTTCATCGCGCCCGACGACGAGCGGGCGGCGCTCGCAGAGCGCGTCGCGACCCGGATGGGCGAGATCGGCTACGACATGCAGGTGCAGACGATGGACTTCGGGACGATGCTCGACAACACCATCTACAGCGACGGCGATCCCGACGACTACGAGCTGTACGTCGTCGGCTGGACCGGCGGCCCGGACCCCGACCAGTACCTCTACTCGAACTTCCACGAGAGCCAGGAGAGCATCAACCAGGGCCACTTCTACGAGGGCAGCGAGGACTTCCACGACAACATCCTCGCCGCCCGCGAGTCGGCCGACCAGGACGAACGCGAGGAACTCTACACCGAGGTGATCACCGAGATCATCGAGGAGCTTCCGGCGATGCCCGCCTACACCGAGCACAACTCGATGGCGACCCAGGACCACGTCATGGACGTCCACGTCCACCCCCAGATGCAGTACAACCCACACCTCGTCTCCGAAGACGGCAACGTCTGGGTCGAGGACTGAGAATGTGTGTTGTGACGCCGTATCCGTCTCCGGTTCCAGGGCGCTGGGTAGCCGGACCGGTACGAACTCACAACAGACGGCCTGATGGCCGACGAGCGAGGCGGTCGCGCGCTCGCCCACCCGGCGGTGCAACGGGAACCGGCTCTTGTCTGCGCGCACACGCCGGGTCTCGAGTCAGCCGCCCGCACACACGCGCTGCGGCTCGAGCCAGCCGCCCGCACCCGCACGCCGCGGCTCGAGTCAGCCGCCATCCCCATCCGCACGCCGGGGATCGAGCCAGCCGCCATCCACAGATACCACACTCGAGACTGCCATGAGACTGCTCCGCTACACGCTGTACCGGCTGCTCCAGGCGATTCCCGTCCTGATCGGCGTCACCCTCATCACGTTCGTCCTCGCGAACCTGGCACCCGGTGATCCCGTCCGGTTCATGCTCCACGGCCAGGAGGTCGACGAAGAACTCATCCGGACCGTCGAACGCCGGTACGGCCTGGACCGGCCGCTCCACGAGCGCTACCTCGTCTACATGGGCGGCGTCCTCCAGGGCGACTTCGGCCACAGCATCCACCGCAACCGGCCCGTCCTCGACCTGATGCTCGCGCGCATCGGCCCGACGCTGTTGCTCGTCGTCTCGGCCTACGCCTTCGCGCTCGCGACCGCGATTCCCCTCGGCATCCTCGCCGCCAAACGGCGCAACCAGCCCGAAGATCACGTCTCGAGGATCGTCGCCCTCGTCGGCGTCAGCACCCCGTCGTTCTGGATCGGCATCATGCTCATCCTCCTCTTCGCGGTGACGCTGGGGTGGCTGCCCTCGAGCGGACTCGTCTACCCCTGGTGGCCGCCGGAGACCTACGGCCACAGCGGCTACGGCGAGCACGCACTCGAGACGGTCAGACACCTGCTGTTGCCGATGATCGCGCTCGGGACGCTCCAGATGGCGACGCTGATGCGCGTCGAGCGCACCCAGATGATCAACTCCCTGCAGGGTGAGTACGTCAAACTCGCGCGCGCCTACGGCGTGCCAGAGCGGACGATTCTCCGGAAACACGCCTTCCGGGCGGCCCAGTTGCCGATCATCACCATCGTCGGTCTCAACCTCTCGACGGCGCTCGGCGGGGCGGTCCTCATCGAGTACGTCTTCAACATCAACGGGATGGGACGGCTGTTCCTGGAGGCGATCCAGCAGCTCGACTACCAGCTCATCATGGGCATCACCATCGTCATCGGCACCATGTTCGTCGTCGGCGTCATCATCACGGACATCTCCTACGCCTACATCGACCCCCGTGTGACCTACGGGGAGGAGGAGTGAGATGGCCGTCGGCGAATCCCAGCTCGAGACCGACACCGGATCCAGAACCGAGGTCGACTACGGCTGGCGACACACGGTGTCGACGGTGATGGGCGATACCACCGCGCGGTGGGGGTTTTACATCGTCGCGTTCGTCTTCCTCGTCTCGGCGTACACGATGGTCGACAGCAACCTCGCTCGGCTCACCTTCGGCGCGTTCGAGGACTTCACGTTCGCCGAGTGGCTGCCGATCTTCGACCACCCGGAACGGATTCCACCGCCGGGTGAGGGCGAGAGCAACGTCCCGCCGGCGTTCCACGCCGAGGGATCGATGGCGAACCCGCTCGGCACCGACCCGGCGGGGCGAGACTACTTCACGAGAATCGTCTACGGCGCGCAGGTGTCGGTCTCGGTCGGCGTCGTCTCGACGCTGATCGGCTTCGTCGGCGGCACGATCATCGGCGCGGTCTCCGGCTTCTACGGCGGGAAGGTCGACGACGCGCTGATGCGCGCCGTCGAGACGGTCTACGCCATCCCGCCGCTGATCCTCATCATCGTCTTCACGGTGTTCGTCAGCGGCGGCAGTCCGGACATCATCTACGCGGTGTTCGGCGTCGGCATCGCGTTCATCCCGGTGTTCGCCCGCATCATCAGGAGCGAAGTGTTGAGCGTCCGCGAGATGGACTACATCGAGGCCGCCCGCGCCTCGGGGGTGAAGAACCGAGACATCATCCGCCGCCACGTGATTCCGAACAGCTTCGCGCCGGTGCTCGTCTACGCGACGCTCCAGATCGGCGTGACGATCCTGATCGTCGCCGGGCTCTCGTTTCTGGGCTACGGCGCACAGCCACCGACGCCGGACTGGGGACAGATGCTCAGCGTCTCCCACGGCTACATGCACTCGAACGTCTGGCTGAGCATCTGGCCCGGCGTCGCCATCCTGCTCACCATCATGGGCTTCAACCTCTTCGGTGACGGTCTCCAGGACGCCCTCGATCCACGAATCGACGATTGACATGACAGACCCACTCCTCCGCGTCGAGAACCTCACGACCCAGTTTTTCACCGAAGCGGGCACCGTCCGCGCCGTCGACAGCATCTCCTTCGAGGTGCACGAAGGCGAGATCGTCGGTCTCGTCGGCGAGAGCGGCGCGGGAAAGAGCGTCGCCTCGATGAGCCTCCTGCGCTTAGTCGAGAGTCCCGGCGAGATCGTCGCCGGGGAGATCACCTACAAGGGCCGAACCATCTTCGGACTCGAGGAGACCGCCGACGGCTCGCTCAGCGAACGCCCGGAGATGCTCTCCGAAGAGGAGATGCGCCGGGAGATCCGGGGCAACGAGATTGCCGTCATCTTCCAGGACCCGATGGAGTCGCTCAACCCGGTGTTCACCGTCGGCGGACAGCTACGCGAGTTCATCGAACTCAACCGCGGTCTCTCGAAGCGTGTCGCCAGAGAGGAGGCGATCCGCATGCTCCGCGAGGTCGGCATCCCCGACCCCGAAGGGCGCTACGAGGAGTATCCCCACCAGTTTTCCGGCGGGATGCGCCAGCGCGTCCTCATCGCCATGGCGCTCGCCTGCGAGCCGAGTCTCATCATCGCCGACGAGCCGACGACCGCACTCGACGTCACCGTCGAAGGCCAGATCCTCGACCTCGTCGACGACCTCCAGGAGAAGTACGGCACCAGCTTCATCTGGGTCACCCACGACCTCGGCGTCGTCGCCGAGATCTGTGACCGCGTCAACGTGATGTACCTCGGCGAGATCGTCGAGCAGGCCCCCGTCGACGACCTCTTCTACGAGACCGCTCACCCCTACACCGAGGCGCTGCTCGAGTCGATGCCCCGGCCGGACCTGACCGTCGAGGAGATCCAGTCGATCCGTGGCGTCATGCCGAGTGCGATCGCCCCGCCCTCGGGCTGTCGGTTCCACCCCCGGTGTCGCTACGCCCGGGAGGCCTGCAAGCGCGTCCACCCCGACCCCCGGCGGGTAGCGACGAGCGCCGACGGCGAGACCCACCGCGCGGCCTGTCTCAGACACGACGTCTTCGAGTCGGGCTACGAGGCGAGCGCGCCGCTCGAGCACGCGACGGCGCTCTCAGACCGCGAGGTCGAGCGTCCGCCCGGAGGTGAGGGCGGTGAGTAGCTTCGGCGAGACGCCGACCGGCAGCGACTCGTCCACCGCCGAGCGTGACAGCGAAACCCTACTCGAGGTCGAGGGGCTGAAGAAGCACTTCACGACGGGGTCGGGGCTACTCTCGGGGCTGCGCGTCGATCCGGGGTCGTTCCCGCCGGTGCGCCGCGAGCACGAGCGCGTCAGGGCCGTCGACGACGTCTCCTTCTCCATCGCTCGCGGGGAGACGCTCGGGCTGGTCGGCGAATCCGGCTGTGGCAAGAGCACGCTCGGGCGGACGGTCCTCCGGCTGCTCGAGCCGACGGCGGGGACGATCCGCTTCGACGGCGAGGACCTCGCGAGCCTCGGCGGTGAGGCGCTCCGGCGCAAGCGTGCCGAGATGGGGATGATCTTCCAGGACCCCCACGCCTCGCTCAACCCGCGGATGACCGTCGGCACGATCGTCGAAGAGCCGATGGTCGCCCACGGTATGCTCGACGGCGAGGGCCGCGAGGCGCGCGCGAAGTCGTTGCTCGAGGACGTCGGACTCGAGGCCCACCACTACCACCGCTACCCCCACGAGTTCTCCGGCGGCCAGCGCCAGCGGGTCAACCTCGCGCGGGCGCTCTCGGTCGACCCCGACTTCGTCGTCTGTGACGAACCCGTCTCTGCGCTCGACGTCTCCGTCCAGGCGCAGGTGCTCAACACGATGGCACGCCTCCAGGCGGAGTTCGGTCTCACCTACCTCTTCATCGCCCACGACCTCTCGGTGATCCGCCACATCGCCGACCGGGTGGCCGTGATGTACCTCGGCACCGTCGTCGAACTCGCCGAGAAAGAGGAGCTGTTCGAGAACCCCCAACACCCCTACACGCAGGCGCTGCTCGAGTCGATTCCCGTTCCCGACCCGCGCGAGTCGGGGACCCGCGGGGTGCTCGAGGGCGAGGTGCCGAGTCCGGTCGACCCGCCCTCGGGCTGTCGGTTTCGCACGCGCTGTCCGGTGTTGATCGCCCCCGAGGGCTACGGCTTCGGCGACGCCGAGTGGGAGGCGACGCGCGGGTTCGTGCGGGCGGTGAAACGTCGGACGTTCGAGCCAGCGCCCGCAGCCGAGGTACGCGAGCGCTTCTTCCCGGAAGGCGTGCCGGACGGCGAAGCCGGAGAACTCGTCGAGACGGCGCTCTCGCTCGTCTCCGCGGCGGAACTCGAGGGACTCGAGGAGGACGCCCGCACGGCGCGCTGGCACGAGGCGAGCGAGCTACTGCTCGAGTCGTTCGCCGAGGAGAGCATCTGTGCGCGCGAACGCCCCCACTACGAGGTCGACCCCGTCTACGGCGACGGCGAGCACCTCGCGGCCTGTCACAGACACCGGTGAAGACAGGAGACAGGCAGTGTGTCCGAGACTGCGTCCGTTCACACCGCGCGAGAACGCGTGAAGGGATTACGTCGCTGGGAGGCGTACCACGGCTATGGACGAGACCACCGTCGCGTTCGGCCTGCCGCTGTTGGGGATGTTCGTCGGCCTGGCCGTGCTCGTCATCGGGATCTTTCAGGGTGGACTCACGCCGACGGCGCTGGTCGGCATCGCCATCTCCTTCGTGAGCGTCACCGCACTCGCGCTCGCGGTGAACGCGACGCCCACCAGGTAACGGCTCACCGGAGCGTGATCGTCGTCGTATCCCGCGGCTGGTACCGGTCCTCGTGGGTCGCGACGAACGCCGCCAGTTCGTGCTCACCCGGCTCCGGAAGCACCCACTCGTGGCGGTCTCGCGTCCGCTCGAGTCGCCCGTTCCAGGTCACGCACAGCCGTTTGCGCTCGCCACCGGCGAAGCGGAAGGCGGCCGGGTCGGCGCGCGTATACCGGCGGCGGTCGGTGGCCTCGAGTTCACCGTCGACACGCCAGCCCCAGCGCCGCCGTCTGGGTGTCGTGAGCGCGACGGCGACCGGCAGGCGGTTGCGAAACTCGACGGTGATCTCGACGGGTTCGCCCCGCTCGTAGCACTCGCGGTCGGTGTCAACTACCCCGCCCTAACGCTCGCTAACGCTCGCGTTTGAGGACGGGGCTTGCCCGTGGGACTCCCCTTCTGGCCGAAACTCGGCGGACGAGCTGTCGTCACTCAGGTTCAAAGTCCCGGACTTTAGAGCCAGTTGACCGTGGCTCAACCCCGAGGGACGTTTGCCCTCGGGTACAGTTAGCAATTTCAACCCGATGTTCTTCGCCGCGTTGTAGTCACCGTCGTACTCTTGACCACACTCGTTGCACGAAAACCACCCATCCGAACCACGGTTTGTAGACGATTGGTGGCCGCACCGCGAACACGTCTGACTCGTAAACGCGGGTGGGATGGGTTCGACCGAGATACCGTACTCGGCTGCCTTCCATTCAAGCATTTCCTGTAGCTCGCGGAACGCCCAATTGTGCATCTGACGCTTGATGCGGTCGTTCCCGTTATCCATGTTCTCGCGGATGTGGGTTAGTCGCTCGACGGCGATATACGAACAGTCGTGGGACCGAGCTTCTTCAACGAGTTGCCGAGAAATGGTATGCAGGCGATCCAAGACGAAGCGGTTTTCTCGGCCCGACAGTCGCGCAAGTGCCTGCTTTGGGGACCGAGTGCCTTTGGCTTGGAGGCTCCGGCGGACTCGGAAGTAGTGGTTCTGACCCCACAGTAGTTCGCCACCATCAAAGAACCGCCCCGTACTGGTTACGGCGACGTTCTTCACGTTCAAATCGACGCCCATTACGCGGTCGCCCTCTCGCTGTTCGACCTCTTTCAAGAGGACGATGTGAAGGTAGAACGCACATTCATCCTCGCGGTAGTGGAGCGTTCCCATCCGCTTCTCGTAGTCGTCGTCATCGAGATACGACCGCTGGTAGTCACCGAGGACGTACTCGACGGCAACCCGCCCGTTGACCGTCGAGAGGGTCGCCGTGCGGTCCTTGATGGTCAGCGTCCGTTTGTCGTAGACAGCGGACGACTCCGAAAATTGAGGGAGTGGACGACTGTTGCCCTTCTTCCACTCGGCGACCGTCGATTTGAGACCTTCGACAGCTTTCGAGTAAGCGCGAACGCAGAGGTTCGCGGGAAGGTCGGTTCGGTCCCGTAGGTCGTAGTACACCCGGTCGTGTATTTTCGACTTGTTGAGGATAAGGTAGCCGTCGTCATTGCGGGCGTTCTGCACCGTGTAGTTGGTAGCGTCGTTGAACTGTTCGATGGTAGTATGGAGGTCATCCCGTCGCTCGTCGGGTACGTCGAGCTTAACGGGGACGGTTCGTTTGACCCCCATCACAATTTCACATACAGGCCGGTGTATTATATGCGTTTGGGAGTCGGGTTGCCTGAGAGCGTGATTTTTATCGTGTGTTGACGCGCTTCCTCCCCTCCCTACTCCGCTCGCTCCGTTGAGGAAGGGGCATCCGCGCTGTACCACCGGTGAATCGAGACGCTCACCGCACGGCTGACGACCGACTGAGGGAGGAGCGAGCCGAGGGCGCTCGACACGCTGTGCGGACGCTCCGGCGCAGTGTCCGCCGTCTCCGTCTCGCGGTGTCGGCCGCTCGCGTCCATCGCTCGAGGCGGGAGAACTAGCGCCAGGCCGGCAGCGCCGGCGCCTCGGCGGCGTTCATCGAGAGCCACGCGCCGTCGGCGGAGATGTCGGCGATGACGTACTCCTCGCCGACGCCTGCGGCGTCGATCGAGGCGACGATGGTGTCGTCGGCCGCCGGGACCGTGGGGGCAGGAGCACCAGTGTGACAATTGGTGTCTGATGGCATATGCGGTGATATACCATACCGACGTATAAACTCGTCGAATCGATGGCGCGGCCGCCGACCCGGACACACCTGGTGAGACCCGGTGACACTCGAGCGGTGCGTGCGCTCGGCGTCGGTGGCGAACCCAGGAAACACTGGGTTTATACACATTTTAGCCGTACGGGAGGGATATGAACGTTGCCGACGCGATGACGCCCCGCGAAGAGGTGGTGACCGTCGAACTCCCCGGTACCCGAAGCGACGTGCTCGAGTACCTCCAGGAACGGTCGTTCTCCTCGGTTCCGGTGGTCTCACCGACCGACGACGGCGTCGAGTACCGCGGACTCGTCTCCCGTGACGTCCTGATCGAACAGCCGGACGAAGACCAGCTCGTGATGCTGATGGCGGAGGTGCCGACGACGACCGCCGAGACGACGCTCGAGGAGGTCGCCCGGCTGATGGTCGAGGAGGGTGCCCGCCGGGTCCCGGTCGTCGACGGCGAGTTCGAGGGCATCGTCACCGTCACCGACGTGATCCACGCGGTCGCGACCGGCGAGCAGGAGACCGACGCACTCGTCGAGTCGGTCGCGAGCACCGACGTGAACACGACCTACGAGGGTGCGCCGCTGGCCGTCGCCGAGCGGGAACTCTCCTACGCGAACGTCCCGTACACGGTCGCGCTCGACGACGAGGGGAAGATGAGCGGCGTGCTCACCGAGGTCGACATCATCGACGTCGCCCGGATCGTCGAGGGCGAAGAGGAGACCGGCGACAACTTCGCCGACCAGGACTCACAGTGGTCCTGGGAGGGTATCAAAGGCGTCGGCAGCCGCTACCTGCCGACGCGAAACGTCGAACTCCCCTCCGGTCCCGTCCGCGAGTTCATGACCGAGGACGTCGTCACCGTCTCGACGCAGAAGTCGGTCACGGAGGCCGCACAGCTGCTGATCAGACACGATATCGAACAGATCCCGATGGTCAGCGGCGACCAGCTCGTCGGCATCGTCTGCGACATCGACCTCCTGGAGGCGCTGTATGAGTGACGAGACCACGAGCGAGAAGCTCACCGAACTCGCCAAACGCCGGGGCTACTTCTTCCAGTCCTCGGGCGCCTACGGCGGCGTCGGCGGCTTCTACACCTTCGGCCCGCAGGGTGCCGCGCTGAAGGGCAACCTCGAGGACGCCTGGCGCGAGCGCTTCGCCCTCGGCGAGGGCAACATGGAGATCGACGCGCCGACGATCATGCCCGAACCCGTCTTCGAGGCCTCCGGCCACCTGGCTGGCTTCGACGACATGCTGATCGAGTGTCCCGAGTGTGGAACCAGCACGCGCGCCGACCACCTCGTCGAGGACAACACCGACTACGAGGACGCAGAGAGCCTCCCGATCCCCGAGGTCGAAGCGGTCGTCGCCGAGTACGAACTCGCCTGCCCCGAGTGCGGTGCCGGTCTCGCCGGGGTCGCTATCGAGGAGTTCAACCTCATGTTCGCGACCTCGATCGGTCCCGGCGACTCACAGCCCGGCTACCTCCGCCCGGAGACCGCCCAGGGCATCTTCGTCGAGTTCCCCCGCCTCAAAGAGTACGCCCGGAACACCCTCCCCTTCGGCGTCACCCAGATCGGCCGCGCCTACCGCAACGAGATCAGCCCCCGCCGCTCGATTATTCGCACCCGCGAGTTCACCCAGGCCGAACTCGAGCTGTTCGTCGACCCCGCCGACGACGACCCCGACCTCTCGGCGGTCGCCGACGTCCCGCTCACGCTCTACCCGGCGAGCGAGCAGGGTGCGGACGGTAGCCACCTCGAGACGACCGTCGGCGAAGCCGTCGCCGACGAGGTCATCACGGACCCCTGGATCGCCTACTTCCTCGGCGTCTCGCGCACCTGGTACGAGCGCGTCGGCGTCGACATGGACCGCTTCCGGTACCGCCAGCACCTCGCGGGCGAGCGCGCCCACTACGCCGCCGACTGCTGGGACGCCGAGAGCGAGATCGATGGCAACTGGATCGAGATCGCCGGCTTCGCCCACCGCGGCGACTACGACCTCTCGAAACACGGCGAGCACGCCGACGAGCGCTTCACCGTCTTCCAGCAGTACGACGAGCCTCGCACCGTCGAGCGCGCCGTCGTCGACCCCGAGATGAGCTACCTGGGCCCGACCTTCGGCGGCGACGCCGGAGCGGTCGTCGCAGCACTCGAGGAACTCGCCGAGACCGACCCCGAGGCGTTCGACGCCGAGACCGTCACCGTCGCCGTCGGCGACGACGACCACGAGATTCCCGTCGAGCAGACCGGCTTCGCACTCGAGGAACAGACCGAGGCGGGTGAGCACGTCACCCCCCACGTCGTCGAACCCTCCTTCGGCGTCGACCGCACCCTCTACACCGTCCTCCACCACGCCTACAGCGAGGACGAAGTCGACGGCGAGGAGCGAACCTACCTCGCGCTCGAGCCGACGGTCGCGCCCACCTTCGTCGGCGTCTTCCCGCTCCAGCGCGACGACGACCTCGAGACCGAGGCGAACACCATCGCCGCCACCTTACGCGAGCGCGGTCTCTCGGTCACCTACGACAGCGCTGGCAACATCGGGCGTCGCTACCGCCGCCAGGACGAAGTCGGCACGCCGTTCTGCGTCACCGTCGACTACGAGAGTCTCGAGGACGAGGCCGTGACGGTCCGCGAGCGCGACTCGACGGCCCAGAAGCGCCTCCCGATTTCCGACCTCGCGGAGACGTTCACTGCGCTGCGCTCGGGGTCGCTCTCGTTCGACGAACTCGAGGGCTAACCCACCCACACCGGCAGCCGAGTTGCTGTTATCGTAACAACTGCAACGATTCACACACTGATCGCTGGCCCGCCTGGCGATCAGGTGTGCACTGACTTGCAGTGGCTACTATATCTCACTCGAGTACGGGGACCTGACTGTCCGCTCTCTTCGAAATACACTACTATGATACATTCAGTAATATAAACACATATGTGTCAACGCACAGACTGTACTGTCGATGTCAGACGATTTAGAACACGTCCGTCGACGGACACTCCTCCGTGCAGCAGGAACGAGCATCGCCACCGTAGCCGGGCTTTCAGCGGCGTCGGGCTCGAGCGCAGCGGACGAGTCGGGCCCGATCGAAACGCTCGAAATCGGTGGTCCGTCACTGCTCGAACCCGGCGAAGAGACGTATGCCAGAGTTCTGAACGATGGGCAGTTCAGAACTGAAATGGAGCTCTGCCCCGAATTCATCCGCGACCCTGGCGACTTCTCGCTCTGTTCTACTCGACACGATGAGTATCAACACGAGTGGGGTCGCAGGCTCTCCATCTCGCCGACTGAACCCGGTCACTACACGGTGTTCGCGCTCGTCTACGAACTCGACGGTAACCAGGCAATCGGGTGGGAAAACGCTCACCTCGCCGTGGTCGGAGAGGACGTCTCGTACGAGTGGCCAGTTCCAGCACTCGAGGCTCCGTCGACCGTCGAAGTCGGCGAAGCGGTCACTCTCGACGCGTCCGACTCCGAACCGATAGGCGGGGCCCAGAACAGTCGCCTCAGCGCCTACGAGTTCAGCGGCGACGTCGAACACGAAGGCGAGTCGCCGATCCACACTGTCACGTTCGACGAACCGGGGACGAAGGAGGTCTCCCTTCGCGTCGAAGGAACGCTCGATCCGATGGAGGGAGGCCTTCGAACACCCGTCGTCGGGTGGAGCCGGGAGACGGCGACGGTCACTATCGAGGTCGAAGACCTGGACACGAGCTGGTGGGACCCCTACACCGATGACGACCACGTCGTCCCAGATAGTGACCACAGTGATGCGGCGATACAGGACTACCACGCCGGTGAAATCTCCCTCGACCAGGTGCTGATGATCATCGACTCGTACGAGACCGGTGACCCGGTCGCCGATGCACAGTGGTGGCAGCCGTACACCAACGACGACGGTACAGTCGATACGGACGGACTCCGGCGAGCACTCGACGACTGGCGAGCGGACGAACTGACGACGGAACGACAGCGAATCATCATCGACCACTGGCGAAGCGGTGAGCCGATCGACGCGTGACGAGTTCGGGCCGAGTATCGGCCCAGAACGAGTGCTGTAGGCAACGCTGACGGTACAACCGACGAACTGAAGGCCGCCCCCTCCGAGGTGAGAGTCGATGGCCGACGAACTCAAACGACGGCTCGTCCACGCGAGCGGGTCGGGCTTGGTCGCGCTCTACCTCCTCGCGCAGTACCTCGAGTGGCCGCTCACCTGGGCGCGGTTTCAGCTGCTGCTCGTCGCACTCGCCGTCGGCGTCCTCGTCCTCGAGTTCCTGCGGCTTCGCGTCGGTCTCGAGTGGTGGCTCTACGAGAAACTCACCCGCGAGTACGAGCAGGAACAGTTCGCCGGCTACGGCTACTACATGCTGAGTATGACGGTCGTCGTGCTCGTCTTCCCACCCGAAATCGCGCTGCCGGCAATGTTGATGCTCGCTCTCGGTGATCCGATCAGCGGCGCGGTCTCCGACAACTCGCTCAGGCGGGTCAAGAGTCCCAGGGTGCTCCTCACGATGTTCGTCGTCTCCGCGCTGCTCGCCGCGCCGTTTCTGGGCGCCTACCCGCTCGCCGTCCTCGCGGCGGCGCTCGGAGCGACCGTCGCCGACGGCGTGAAGCTTCGCCTCGGCGAGTTCATCGTCGACGACAATCTGACGATTCCGATCTACGCCGCCGTCGCAGCCTGGCTCGCCCTCGCGTTCCTCTAGGCGTTCAGCCGCCAGAGTTCGAACGTGAGCACCGTCGCGAAACTCACCCAGAGGAGGTACGGCACCAACAGCGCGGCGGCCCGGCGGTCGACGCGGCCGAAGGCGACGATGGTCGCCACGACGAGCACCCAGAGGACCGCGATCACGCCGAGGGCGAGCATGGGTGCCTCGAGCGAGAAGAACGCGGGCGTCCAGGCCACGTTGAAGACCATCTGCGCGACGAACACCGCGAGTGCGAGCCTTCGCCCCGGCGCGTCGGTCTCCCAGACCAGCCAGAGCGCGACCCCCATGAGCGTGAACAGGAGCGTCCAGACGACCGGAAAGGCGATCTCGGGCGGGTAGAACCAGGGCTTCTCGAGGCTGCGAAACCAGGGCGTGTCGGGCGAGGAGAGCACGCCTGGGACGGCTCCGACGACGTTGACCAGGAGGACGAAGCCGACGGCTCGAGCGAGTCCACGGCGGTCCGGCAAGCGACTCGTGGACCGGTCGACGGTGGATGCCATGGCGAGGTCTACGACTCGAGGGGACAAACCGCTGGGGGCTGCCCGTCGCCAATCACCCCGAACGACCGGATGTCTGCTGTCAACAGGCGGCTCGAGGCGGAGTGCCTCGGGGTCGAGCCCCGGGGCGGCTGACGCAGTATCTTGTCGATGAATGATAACGTATAGGTTACCTCAGGATAATACTGTTGGCAATGACACTGGGACGTACTGGCGGTGGCTCTCACTCGAGCGTCGTCAACACTGCCACGCTCTGGTCGGTTGCACCGATGTTCGCGCTGCTAGTCCTCTTCGGACAGGGAAACGGCGTCGTCGATGCGCTCGGTGGGGAGAGTGGGAGCTGGCAGTACGTCGTCGTCTTCGTCCTCGCGTCGATTCCGTTGCTCGAGGTGCTCGTCGTCGTCCCACCAGCGATCGGACTCGGGCTGGATCCGGTTCTCGTCGGTGTGTTCGCCTTCCTCGGTAACGCCGCTTCGGCGTACGGTCTCATCGCGTTTCAACAGCGGGTCACCGTGTGGTGGCAGCGTCGACGAGGCGGGGACGATGACGAGGAGTCGGGGCGGTTCCGACGTGCCCGTCGGCTCTGGGAGCGCTTCGGTCTGCCTGGTCTCGCCCTGTCTGCGCCGGTCCTGACCGGCACCCACATCGCCGCCGTCGTTGCAATGATGCTCGGCGCTCGAGCACGATCGGTCGCCGTCTGGATGACCGTCGGCATCGGGGCCTGGACGCTCTTTCTGGTCGTCGCCTCCGTAACGGGTCTCTCTCTGCTCGGTTTCATCTGATCACTAGGTGGTGCGCTCCGGGGACCTCTGACCGCGCAGTCCTCGCTCGAGAACGGCGAGCGTGCGTTCCCAGGCGACCTGTGCGGCATCGTGACACGCCCGTGGCGTTCCGCCGGTCGCGATCGGAACGCGGGGAATGAGTTCTCCTCCGGTTGTCTCGCTCGTCGGTGCGTAGGGGACGGGAAACCGGTGTCCTGCCGCTTCGAGGTGGACCCGCTCGTACGGGTGGTCGTACGCGTGTCGCTCGAGCCGGGCTTCGATGTCGGCGGTGTACGTTCCGGCGGGCCAGACGGCATCGTCACCGCCCGAGACGACGAGAACTGGGCCACCGGTTCGTTCGACGGGTATCGTCGCTGCCCTACGGCGCTCGTCGTCGATACCCTCGAGCCCCCGGCAGTATGCTGGACAGAGTGCGACCGGGCGCTTCCGAAGCCAACACCAGCCGAGCCGAGCGAGCCACCGACTCCCCGTCTCGTAGGGAATGTACGGTAGCTCCGCCCCGTCTTCGGTCCACGACGACCCACTCTCAGACCACTCACCGAGACCCTGGTGGACGTACCCGCTGGGTGCGTAGCCGACGACGGTGGTGATTTCTGGGAGGTGAGCGCCGAGTAGCAACGCCAGTTCACCGCCTTTCGAACCGCCGACGGCGGCCAGGGGATCGTTCTCGAGGCCCGGTTCGGCACCGATCCACGCGACAGCGTCTCGAAAGTACGAGAGCGGGATTCGCTCGAGCGTCTCCGGGAGTCCGTCGGTCCCGAAGTATGCCAGTGCGACGACAGCGTAGCCGTGGTGCGCGAGCAGCAGGGGTCGCTTCCAGTCGGGTAGCCCACCTTCGGAGCCACCGAGTACGATGACGGTGGGATGCGGTCCCGGTTCCGTCGGCTCGTACACGTCGGCGACGATGGGGTCGCGTACCGCACGAATTCGGACGTCAGCGCGCGTTCCGAATACGCGGGTGAACCGGGCGCTCGCTCGTGGTTCACCGCCCTGCGTCGCGCTCACCTCGACGGTCGTCTCGCGCTCGTATCCTCGTCCGTTCTGTCCGTTCGCTCGGTCCGGCCGTGGGTGACGTTGCCCCGTCCGTCGCATCGACCACAATAGCCCGGCGCCGTCGGCCCGGTCGTACGTTCCCGCCAGTGGTCTCTGCCTGGAGACGTCGACCCGGCCGGCTCGAGATGGCTCGAACGTCGCCCAGGATTCCCACCGATCGCCGGCGAGGTACATACACGCACGGATCGTCACCGGTATCGCTGGATCGAACCCGCTTCCGGTGATCTGCACTGACTCGTCGAACGAGGGTCGGTTCGGGACGACAGCCAGCGTTGGTGACTCCGGGGACACTGCGTCTCACAACCACGTCTTCGGATAAATCTTTCACTCCAATGATCAGATAGGAATGTTGAAGCCGTCACACGCCGATGGGTATTGCGGATGCGAACGTTCTGGCTCATCGTCGGTGTGTCGCTGCCGCTGCTGCTGCCGGCGTACCTGGCCGTCGTCTACACCGTCTGCTCGTGGCGCTCACGCCTCGACCCGTCGCTGCTCGAGACGCACTTCGACTGGATTTACGCCCCGTTTATCCTCGGACTCGGCGGGACCTACGTACTCACGACCGAACAGGTCCAGGTGGGGTTCGAACTGGTGTACCTCCTCGCGGTTCCGGCCGGAGCAGCCATATACGGTGCGACGACGCTGGTCTGGCGCTACTACACGAAGCGGCCGATTCGCCGTGGTGACCAGTCGTTTGAATTGCTCTTCCCGGGCCTTCTCGCTCCATTCGCCGAGGAACTGCTGTTCCGTGAGGGTCTCGCACCGCTCGTTTCGAGTATCGGGACGGCCGGCTACGTCGTGGTCTCGTCGCTCGCGTTCGGACTGTACCACAGTTACCTCGGCCGACACGAAATCGTGTTCAAGACTGTCTTCGGTGTTCTCCTCTGTTTCTCGTACCTCCAGACGGGATCGGTACTCGTTCCAGCGCTCGTCCACTTCGGGTACAACCTCGCCTGGATTCTGTACGTCTCCGACTGGTCCACCTGATCGCTCGAGCCGTGCGCTACGGATAGGGATGTGGCTTCTCCGTAATTTCGACCCCCTCGAAGGCGGGGTGGCGAGCGGGAACCGCAGCGGGCGGTATCAGCCGAACGAGTTCGGGAACGAACACCCGGGCGACGTGCGTCCCACACTGGCGAACGTCCGGCGCCGTGACGTCGAACGCGATCGGCGTACATCCTGCGTCCTCGAGCAGTCCGAGGAGATACTCGAGTTGTTGCCCCGCGGTCCACTCCTCGTCAGGTTGGACTGCTCGTTCGTTCGGCTCGGTCGGTGTCGTGAGCGGCCCATCGAGCAGGAACGAGACGTCGTCGAAGTTGTCCGGGTGCGCATAGTAGACGATGTTCTGGGTGAAGTCGTCGACGACCTCGTCGATCTGGATCTCGGCTGCGTCGTACTGCACCGCGATGTCGTGGAGGTACGGCCACCCTTGCATCGCCTCGAGTGCGGCCTCTCGGAGCGCTTCGTCTGGGTCGAGCGCCGCTGCTCCCGCCATCACGAACGTGGGATAGGTGTCTCGCTCGCTCACCAGAGCACTCCCGTAGACGGGAACGTCGACGATCGATTCGCACTCGAACAGCCGCACCGAGAGATCCGCCCGCGGCAGCCGCTCGTCGATCGCCTCGCGTAACCACGGTAACGCGTCTACGTCGACCTGGTTCGGCACCGTCTGGGTCCACCAGGTTCGCATGATGCCGTCGCGTTCGACGTGCTCGAGCAGTGCCCAGAGAACCGCCTCCTGGAGCGTCGGTGCGGCGGCGACGCCGTTCGAAGAGCCAAGCAGGTGCGTCGGCTCCGATGTGAGTGGCCCGACTCGGTTCCAGACGTACTCAGCTGGCACGTAGACGTTCTCGCCGGTCAAGAGATCGACGCCCGGCTCCCACAGTAGCTCCGTCTCACGCGAAAACGGCGCGAGAAACCGCTCCCGGAACTCGTCGCTGAACTCGTCGAGATACTCGAACTCGGCGGCCCGATCGGTTCTCACCAGTTCGTCGTAACTCGTACGCCGCATGGTGTCCGTGTCGGGCCAGCAGAGGGAGAACCGCTCTAGCGCCTCGCCGATACAGCTCGTCAGTGACGCACCCAGATTTGCACCTTTTCCGCTCACGCCGAAGTCGAGCTCACCGTCGAACTCGAGGAGATACTCGAGGTCACACCGTGATGTGGCCGTCTGATAGGCGACCGGGTCTCCGCGGTCGACAGTTTTGAAAAACAGGGTGTTCAACACGCCCGTCTTCTCGCCGACGGCCCGATAGAACTGCGGCGGAACGGGGTGGACGTGTTCGATACATCTCATTTTCGTCCCTCGGTCCCGACCCAGTTGCCGGCGTCACGGATGTCATCGACGGTGATGAACTGACTCACCGACTCCCCTCGTGGTTTTCCACACACCTCACAGCGGGGATATTTGAGGACATCGTTACACTCGACCGAGAGGTGTATCCCGTCGACGACGAAGACGCGCCCGGCCGTGTAGCCCGTGCCGAACGGGAGTACGTTCGCGAGGTCGAGCACGAGATACCCCGCGAGGAGCCGACTGAAGCCCGGGACGCGCGCCTGGACGGCGTCCGCTGCGTCGTCGACGTACTCGGCGTAGCGCTCGTAGCCGACGTTGTTCACCACGTTCGAGAGCTGTCGCTTCTCGAAGCAGCGATAGCACGCCGTCTCACCGGGGAAGACCGTCGGACCGACGATGCCGTCGAACCCGTGGATCTGGACGCTACTCCAGGCGGTCTTCGTCTCGTGAGCGACGCGGTTTATCGTGTCGGTGAGCTGTGGCCGTGGACGGTCACCGGCGTAGACGACGAAGTCGGCACCCGACACCGCTGCTTCGAGCGCTTCCGGGTCGAACATCTCGTCTGCACACGCTTCGATGCGGGAGTCACTCGCGCTCGCGACTGGCTGGAGCGCGGCCACTTCCCCGACGCCGAACTCCCGGAGGTCCGTGGCGATTTGCGCTCCCATCGTTCCGCTGTTGACGACGAGAACATCAAGTTCCTCGAGTCGTCGCCGCTCTCGGTTGGCGAACCGTCGGCGGAGCGGCATGTGTGCGTAGCGTGGGTCTGCTTGCGACTGGTCGAGGACCACGTCTTTCTCGTGGAGGTCGACGAGCAGGGACGCGATGCTCACGCGGTCGTCTTCGTCGAACGACTCGAGGATCGTCTCGACGTGTTGCTCGCCGTCGAGTTGCTCGACGAGCCTCGCAAGCTGTGCGTCACCGTCGGCGTCGGAGAGCGTGTACACCGGCCCTGTCCAGGGACCGATGCGAATGTGAACGGTGTTTGGGTCGAGTTGTACCGGAACGAACGCCGGATTGAACGCTGGATACGTGAGTTCCTCGGTGACCTGCGTGATCGGGTCGCCGCTCATTTCTTTCCACCACGCGGGTGGCCGAGAACGACCGTGTAGACGACGCTCTCGTCGACGCCATCGATATCGAGGAACTCCTCAACGGCCGGGTCGTCGACGCCACTGAGCGGAACCGCTCCGAGACCGAGCGCTGTCGCAGCGAGGAGTACGTTCTGGCAGGCGTGGCCCGACTCCTGGAGCAAGAGGCGGTATCCCCGTGCCCCGTACTTTGCGATGGACCGGCGGATTGACCCGGTCATGAACAGTATCGCACCTGCATCGGTCACGTCCAGCGAATCGTCGGTGAGAAACAGTTCCGAGACACGCGTTTCGAAGTCTTCGCCTCCTCGCCACAACACACGCAAGACGTGTTTCGTCGGCGTGTAGTAGTACACTCCAGCGTCGAACGCCTCCCCGACGGTTGGCACGACGACGTAGTACTCGATGGGGTAGAGACCGCCACCTGACGGATAGGCGCGGAACCGCTGTGTCGGTGGGTTCTCGTCTCCCTCGGTGAGCGACTGTTCGCCGGTAATGCCGAGGCTCCGGCCGAGAACTGTCGCGAGGTCTGCTTTCGTGAGACCATCCCCGGTGTACGTTCTGACACTCCGCCGTGACTCGAGAACCCCGTCGAGTGAGGTCTCGAGTCGGTCCGGGTCCGGTAGCTCGACCCGTTCGTACCCGCGATAGTCGGGACCGATCTTCGAAGTGGCGTACACCATCGACTCATCCTCGATGAACGCCTGGACAGCCAACCCGATCCGTTCGTCGTCGTAGGAGCGGTACTTCGTGTTCTCGTGAAACAGTTCGGCCAGGTGTCCGTTCGAGAATTCCTGCTGGCGATACTCCGAGTACGGATCCAGACCCGGTTCGAAAGCTCGTGGAGTGTACTGGTAACTCGACAGGCTTCGCAACGCATCTAATTCTACTCTCATCTGTCTTAAATATGTGTGGTTGTGTCTGATCCGTTATGACGGCGAACAGCAGCACGTAGAGCTGCTACTGGAACACCGTCCTCCGGACACGGGAACCGATTCGTCTTTACTGTCTTCGCTTAGTTCGAATTTCATGGTTGCTCTATCGGTTGTGTGGCCACGTGACGTGCTATGTTGGCACACGCAGATATCACCAGTAGCCAGATTTCATAGCAATTCCCGTTGGCCACTCAATGTGTTCTCACTCGCACATATTAACTTTTTATCCAATTTGTCAGAATGTTCTCTCGCGTCAGGTACGCTTGTGCTAGATAGTACCGGTCTCGTCACTGACCGCCGTCTGTACACTGCACGGCGTTTTTTCCAACAGGCCTGGCATTTTCCTGCACGTACGTGTAGTAGTTGAACAGGTCCGTGTAGGACGGACGGTCGATCTCGACGAGGACGTCGTTTCCACGCTCGTCCACCTGGTCTCGTACCCGGCCGAGCGCGTCTTCGTCCGGAAGGAAGCCACGGACCTCGTCACCGCGCTGGAACAAACGCTCACCGACGACACTCGTTGCTGGCGGGACGGCCCCCCGCACACGTAGCACGGGTGGAACGCTCTCGAACAACGCCTCCGGTCGTCCGTCCGCGACGATTTCCCCATCTCTGAGGAACGCGATCCGCTCTGCGATCTGTGCATCGAGCGGTGCGTGACTCGTGACCACGATAGTCTTCCCAGCGTCCCGCTGCTCTAGGACGATGTCGTGAAGCTCCTGAATCATCGCCAGGTCGAGCTCTGCGGTGGGTTCGTCGAGGAAGTACAACGGTACGTCGACGCTGAGGGTGATTGCGATCTCGAGTTTCCGTTCCATTCCACCGGAGTACTCTGCGACCGGCCGGTCGAGTTCACTCTCGAGTTCGAGTCGCTCGACGAGTGTTTGCCACGAGTTCGTGCCGTTCGGGTGTAAACTCCCGTAGAACTGGAGATTCTCGTGGCCGGTCAGGTCGGGGTCGGCCATCCGCCCCTGCATCATGATGCTGAACAGCGGACGAGCATCTCTCGGGGACAGCCCGTCGAAGAGTTCGATGCGTCCGGTGTCGGGTCGAACGCTCCCGGTCAAACACGACGTCAGCACCGACTTTCCGGCACCGTTCGATCCCATCAACATGAGGATTTCTCCCTCCAGTATCGTGAGGTCGACACCCGTGAGTACCTGGTTCTCGTCGAAGCGCTTTCTCACGCCGTGTGCCTCGAGAACCGTACGCACACTCTCGCTCATCGGCGGACCCCCCCGTAGCCGAACTGTTTGATGATCGCGAACGATGTAGCCGAGAGGACCGCAGCGTAACCGGCGAGTATACCGGCGTACGATGCCGAGACCGGTGCCTCCGGTGGTGTCATGAACTCGACGTTCTCTGCACCCGCCCAGACGGCGATCTGCATCCGTGTCGCCAGCGAGTTCGGCAGGTAGTTGACCATCTCCGCATTCTGTGCGATCAACGATGGTGCCGTCCCGTTGTAGCCGGTGACGAAGAACGCCATCAGAACGGCAACGACTGCGATCGTCGTCATGTGTTCGGGCTTCGTGATCACGATCGCGAGCCCCATCGCGAGGGCCATCGCGATCAGGCAGAACAGCGCCAGCGTCAGGGCGATCACGGCGACTGTCTGGACACCGAGACCGCCGAACGACCCGCCGTGTGCGTACGCGACACCGATCGTCATGAGATACGAACCGACGCCGAGCAGGAACCCGGCGAGGAACCTGCCGACGAGGTCCGCCGACGGCGAGACCGGCATCGTCCGGAACTTCCGATACCGCTCCCCGTCGAGGTCTCGAGCGAACTCCCCGGCGAAGACCGCCACTGTCACGGTGAACGCACCGAACAGTCCATAGTTCATCCCGTTGGCCGCTTTGATCGGTCCGACGTCGGCGTCGGCTGGCACGTCGATGAAGAACTCCATCGTCAGGAAGTACCAGAGAACGGGCCAGACCACGGCGAGAAAGACGATCATCTTGCTCCGACTCAACTGCTGAAGGTGCCTGCGTGTGAACGTCGTCGTCTGTCTCGTCCACGGCACGCGGTTCGGTAATGTATATTCCATGAGTACTGCTGGTTTGGGTCTGTCGGAATGCTTATTTGTATTGGTGACTACTTCGCAGTCCTATACTCTTCTCGAGGGCGGCCGTTCGGTCGTACTTGTTTATCATCGAGTGAATTCTACCGCGACGAGGCAGACGTCGCGACGACGATCGCGTACAGGAGCGACCCGTCGCGAATCGCCCGGTACTGACTCTTCATCCCTCGAGCGGTCGACGCATACCGTCGGTCCGTCTGTGAGCGTGTCAACACACCCCGGAGCCGATAATAGGGGTGGCCCCACAGCCCGTACCGATAGTTTCGCTTCGCGGACGGAACGATAGCCCCGGTTACGTCACGCGTCCGTACCGCGTACCCGCACTTGTCGAACGCCTCGACGGCCGTCTCGAGTGGTTCGGGATTCGTTCCTAACTCCTCGCGATAGGTCTCGACCGACGACTCGCTCGCCCGTGACCGATCCGTGAGAAACAGGTCCGCAACGACGGCCTGGCCACCGTCGTCGAGGACCCGATCGATCTGTTCGACGACGAGCGCGTCGTCTCGTGCGTGACACAGCGCCTCGACGCACCAGACCACGTCGATGGAGTCGTCGGGAACGCTCGCCATCTCGTGGAAATCGTCGATCCGAAACGAGACCTGGTCGCCGACCCCGCGTTCCCGTGCGAGCGACCGGGCAACCTCGAGTTGTTCCTCGACGATGTTGATCCCGAGCACCTCGACACCGTCGTGGCTCGCGAGCCAGGTCGCATCGTCACCGAATCCACAGCCGACATCGAGGACGGTGCCCGTCTCTTCGAGTGAAACCAGGCTAGACAGCGTCCGTCGCATATTGTCGGCGGCTGATGCCTCGCTCTCGGTGTCCTCGTCGAAGTAGCCGTGCCGAATACTGCGGTGGTTCTGACGGTCGGAATCGCGGAGAAGCGACTGGTGGCTGTCCTCGTACAGCCGCCTGATCTCTTCGGTGGTGGGTGTGTGCATATCGCCTCACGACGGGTCAGAACGGTGATTTCCGTTGACTGTCTCCAATCTCCACTCTGTCACTCACGGTGAGTATATGTCATACCGTATATTTAACATATTCTCTGAATTACTGTACAATTCCTCGGCCCTGGCTGCACCGTTACCCGCGCGTTCACTTTCACCTCGCTACACGAATCCTTATCCGCGACCGCCGCGAACCGGTGGCCAATGGCCGCGACGGACGAGACGCCGCCCCCCATCGAGCACCCGCTGCTCGAGTCGAACTTCCTCGAGCGTCGCCTCTATCAGCTAAAACTCGCCGGGACGGCGGCGAACGATCACACGCTCGTCTGTCTCCCCACCGGACTCGGGAAGACGACGGTGAGCCTCCTCGTCACGGCGCGCCGCCTCGACGAGGTCGGCGGGAAGGCGCTGATGCTCGCGCCCACCAAGCCGTTGGTCCAGCAACACGCCGACTTCTACCGCGAGGCGCTCGCGGTTCCCGACGAGGAGATCGTCGTCTTCACCGGCGACGTCAGCCCCGACGACCGCGCCGCCCTCTGGGAGGCGTCGACGGTCGTGATGGCGACCCCGCAGGTGATCGAGAACGACCTCGTTGGGAGTCGCATCTCACTCGCCGAGGTGACCCACCTCACCTTCGACGAGTGTCACCGCGCCACCGGCGACTACGCCTACAACTACATCGCCGAGCGCTACCACGCCGACGCCACCGACCCGCTCGTCACCGGCATGAGCGCCTCGCCCGGCGGCGACGAGGAGGCGATTCTCGAGGTCTGTGAGAACCTCGGCCTGCGCGAGGTCGAGGTGATGACCGAAGACGACGCCGACGTCGCTCAGTTCACCTACTCGACCGAGGTCGAGTGGGAGCGTATCGAACTCCCCGACGAGATCATCGAGATCCGCGACGCGCTCAACGAGGTCGTCACCGACCGTCTCGAGCGGCTCAAGGAACTCGGGGTGGCGCGCTCGACGAAACCTGACCAGTCACAGAAGGACCTCAACCGGATGCGCGCCGAACTCCAGAAACTCATCTCGAACGACCAGTCGGAGGGCTACAAGGGGATGTCCGCCCACGCGGAGGTGATGAAACTCCGCCAGGCGGTGACCGTCGTCGAGACCCAGAGCGTCGAGGCGGCGCGACGGTACTTCGAGCGCCAGCGCAATCAGGCGCGCTCTGCCGGGGCCTCGAAGGCGAGCCAGCGGCTGGTGAGCGACCCCCGGGTCAGAGAGGCGATGCGCCGGATCGAGGCGTTCGACCAGCTCCACCCGAAGTACCGCAAGACCCGGATGCTGCTGGCCGAGACACTCGGACTCGAGGGCGGCGAGCGGGTGATCGTCTTCACCGAGTCGCGCGACACCGCCGAGGCGCTGACGGCGTTTCTCGACGAGAGCTTCGACGCCCGCCGGTTCGTCGGCCAGGGCGACCGCGAGGGATCGGATGGGATGACCCAGACCCAACAACAGGAGGTACTCGACGACTTCCGCAACGGCGAGTTCGAGGTGCTCGTCTCGACCTCGGTCGCAGAGGAGGGTCTCGACGTTCCCGAGGTCGACCTCGTGCTCTTTTACGAACCCGTGCCGACGGCGATCCGGTCGATCCAGCGCAAGGGCCGGACGGGCCGCCAGTCGAAAGGCCGCGTCGTCGTCCTCCTCGCCGAGGACACTCGCGACGAGGCCTACTTCTGGATCTCCCGGCGTCGCGAGAAGGAGATGGAAAAGGAACTCCGCGCGCTGAAGGGGATCGCGAGCGACCTCGAGACCGAACTCGACGCCTCCCAGCAGTCGCTCGCGGCGTTCGCCTCGGCCGCCGACGGCGAGGGCGGCGGGCCGAGGGCCGGGTCCTCGATGCAACCCGGACTCGAGTCGTTCGCCGACGCTCCCGGTGATGGGAACGGTGGGCCGGATGGAGACCGTCCTGCGGACAGCACCGCCGATGGCGCTGCGGAGGATGGCACTGCTGAGGACGGCACTGCTGGGGACGGTGCTGCTGAAGATGGCGACGGGGACACCGATTCGTCGCCTGTCGACCCACCGAGTGCCGACGGCGAGACGGTCGAAATCGTCGCCGACCAGCGCGAGATGGACGCGAACATCGCCCGCGACCTCTCGAGGCGCGAGGAGATTCGGGTCCGTCTCGAGACGCTCGCCGTCGGCGACTACGTGCTCTCGGATCGGGTCGTCGTCGAGCGCAAGTCGGTCGCCGACTTCGTCGACTCGCTCGTCGACGGCGAGCGCTCGCTGTTCGAGCAGGTGGGCGCGATGGCGCGTCACTACTCGCGGCCGGTCGTCATCGTCGAGGGCGACGGTCTCTACGAACAGCGCGACATCCACCCGAACGCGATCAGGGGTGCGCTCTCGAGTCTGGCCGTCGACTTCGGTGCGAGCATTCTGCGGAGTGAGGGCGAGACCGACACCACGGAACTGCTGGCGGTGATCGCCGGGCGCGAGCAGTCACTCGAGGGCCGCGAGGTGAGCGTCCACGGCGAGAAGGGGGCGAAGACCCTCGGCGAACAGCAGGAGTACGTCGTCTCCTCGATCGCCGACATCGGTCCCGTCACCGCCCGGTCGTTGCTCGAGACCTTCGGCTCCGTCGAGGCGGTGATGACCGCGAACGAGGAAGAACTGCGCGAGGCCGACGGCGTCGGGAAAGTGACGGCCGAGCGCATCCGCGAGGTCGTCGCGAGCGGCTACACCGGTAGCCGCGGCGGATAACGAGAACGGGGCGCTCGCCGCCGATCACCGCAACGCTGCCAGCGCCTCTGCGGCCTCGCGTGCGGCCTCGAGACACTCCTTGGCGTAGCGCGGATCGTCGGTCGTCGCGGCCTCGCGGGCGAAGCGCTCGAGTGCCCCCGTCAGCGCGTCGTGGGCCTCGGCGAGGTCGCCAGCCTCGAGCGCTGGCCGCTCGAGCGAGGGGTCGGGCGTGCTCGCTCGAGCGCTCGCGGTGGGTGAGGGTGGTGTCGTGGCGTTCGCGTCGGCCGTCGCCGTCTCCGTCGTCGCTGCGCCGCCGTTGGCTTCGGTCGGTGCTGTGCCGTCGTTCGCCGCCGCTGGTGTGGTTGTCGCCGCTTCGCCGTCGTCCGTCTCAGTCGGGGTGTCGCCCGTCGGCTCGGGACTCGCGTCCGTTGCCGTCTCGGGGGACTGTGTCGGCGCTGGCTCCTGGGCCGATGCTGGCTCCTGACTCGGCGCGTTCCGTGGCTGGCTCCCCTCGGCAGCGGCCGCGTCGGCGTCTCCCACACTCGCCTCGACACCCTCCGGTCCCCCGTGACAGGAGGGACAGAAGGTGACGCCGTCCTGTGTGAAGAACGGGTCGCCACAGACGTTACAGTGGGTGTTGGTCATCGTCGCCCCCTTCAACAGCAGGTCGCTCATCCGCTGGGTGGCCTCGCGGTCGGCCTTGTCCCGCTCGTACTTCTTGCGAAGCTTCTCGCGTTCGGCCTCCTTGTCGAAGTCGCTCATGGGGGAGTGAAGGGACTCGAGCGCCGAAAAGGCTGCGAAGCGGCCGCTGGTGAGACGACTCGAGCGAGATCAGCTACTCGAGCGTCCGCTCGAGTGCGTCGACCGCCGCGGTGGGCGTCTCGACGGCTTCGACCTCGGGAACCTCGTGGGTCTCGAGACCGACGACCGGCCGCCCGTAGATCAGCGCGAAGCCGATTTCGGTGAGCGTGCCGGGACCGCCCGAGAGGGCGACGACGCCGTCGCCGTTGAGCGGGACGAGCGCGTTCCTGGTGTGGCCCAGACCGGTCGCGATGGCGGTGTCGACGTACGGGTTCGCGGCGTCCGGGTCGGTCCCCGGTAAGATGCCGACCGTCTCGCCGCCTGCTGCCTTCGCCCCGCGACAGACGGCCGCCATCGTGCCGCCCCGGCCGCCGCAGACGACGGTGTGGCCGCGCTCGCCGAGTTCGCGGCCGACCGCTTGCGCGATGGCTCGTTCCTCTCCGTCTACGACGCCGCCGCCGATGACACTGACGCGCATGTTGCTCACTCCGCTGTTCGGAGGCGTCCGGCTTAGGAGCGACCCTCCGACTCGAGAGGTGGTAACTCGAGGCGGCGTCTGCGTTCGTACTCACCGCTGTGCGCGGTGTCGAGAACGGGGGTTCCGTCGGCGCGCGTTCTGCCGCCTGGTGTCGAGCGCGTATCGACGAGAGTGGCGGCGCTGGCCGCTCACACCGGTGGTGTCGTTCTGAGACCCCTCGGGCAGCGGTGGGAGGTAATCGGGTAGTTCGGAGGCGTCGAACGCGAACACCGTCGGGCCGGTGTAGCGCTCGAGTACCTCCGCACCCGTCAGAGTCGTTGGGTCGGTGGGCAACGTGCCCTCGGTCCACTGGCCGTCTTCCCACACCGCCTCGAGTCGCCAGTCGCGGTGCTCGGGCGAGGCGACGACGTCGGCCGCGGCCGTGCTGTAGATGGCGACTCGAACCATATCGTCGTACATTCCTCGGCGAATTCGCATAAGTGTACCGCCGCGTCTCCGTCAGGCCTGCTCGTACGTGTTCAGGTACTCGACGTTCGCCGCGATGTGCTCACAGTGGACCGACTCGGAGAACCCCACCGCGTCGAGGATCCGGTCGTAGTCCTCGAGTCCGCGGCGGATGGGTGGGACCACCCCGTACTCGACGAGCGCGCTCGCGAGTTGCTGTGTCCGGTCCACCACGTCTCCCGGGCCGACCTCGAGTGCGGGCGCGGTTCGCTGGTCGTCGATCGCTCCGGCGAGATCTGCGGCCATCGTCGCGGCCCGTTCGACCTGTTCCCAGTGGGTGTGTCTGACCGCGCCGTGATCGAGATCGACACAGTAGACGCTGCCGTCCTCGCGGACGAAGACGTTCCCCTCGTGGAGGTCCCGGTTTCCAGCGAGCAGTTGTGCGGCGAGCTGGTCGAGGAACTCGTCGCGGTCGACGTTGTTGGCCGCTCGCGTCGTGAGACGAACCACCGTCTCGCCGTCGATTCCTTCGACGGCAATCCACTCTTCGGTGAGGTGAAACGTGTGTGCCGGGGTGGCGACGCCCATCGCCGACAGAAACGCGAACGTCACGATTCGTCGGTGGGCGTGGCCGGGAACCGGCGGGCGCTCGCTCGTCTCGGGGTTCGCCTCCGCCCGGTAGTGGGTGACGAACGCGACGTTCGCGTCGGTCGGTGCATCGCTGAGGTCTGCCGTCTCCATGTACGCAGCGGAGTGGCCGCCCGCCCGGAACTGCTCTGGAAACGGCACGAACGCCGTCACGTCGGCCGGATCGTAGGCACTCCAGTCTCCGATCCGCTCGCTCGTCGCCGACTCCGGCGGCGGAAACAGCGTGAACGACTCCCCAGGGTGGACGTGTCTCGTGTGAACGCCGGGTGTGAGCACGAGCCTCGCGAACGACCGGAGGACGGCCGTCTCCGGCTGGTTCCACTCGAGTGTGGGCAGTCGGCCGTCGTCGTCACGAGCGCACATTCAGCTATCGAAACCACGTACAGTGACGGGTATAGCGCTTCGCATCTCCGCTGGCTGGCGGTTACACTCGTCGCCACACCCTACCGGCGGGGTGTTGGCCGAGACCGCGATCCCTTGGCGCCCACCGCAGTGGTGGCCACTTCGACGATCGTCGACCTACTGATCGTCGAACCCCGCATTCACGAAGGTTTCGACGGATTTAACGCGCCACCGGGTGGATTTCTACGTGGTATGACGAAAGTTAGCGTGGTCGGTGCGGCCGGGACGGTCGGGGCCGCAGCGGGCTACAACATCGCACTCAGGGACATCTGTGACGAACTCGTCTTCGTGGACATCCCGTCTCAGGAGGACACGACGGTCGGACAGGCCGCCGACACGAACCACGGCGTGGCCTACGACTCGAACACCGTCGTCAGACAGGGTGGCTACGAGGACACCGAGGGCTCCGACGTCGTCGTCATCACGGCGGGTATTCCACGCCAGCCGGGACAGACCCGGATCGACCTCGCGGGTGACAACGCGCCGATCATGGAGGACATCGGCTCCTCGCTCGCCGAGTACAACGACGACTTCATCACCATCACGACCTCGAACCCGGTCGACCTGTTGAACCGCCACCTCTACGAGACCGGTACTCGACCGCGCGAGCAGGTCATCGGCTTCGGCGGCCGTCTCGACTCCGCGCGATTTCGCTACGTGATCTCCCAGCGCTACGACGCCCCCGTCCAGAACGTCGAGGCGACCATCCTCGGCGAACACGGCGACGCACAGGTGCCGGTCTTCTCGAAAGTCCGCGTCGACGGCACGGACCCCGAGTTCTCCGACGACGAAAAGGACGAACTCCTCGAGGAACTGCAGACCAGCGCGATGAACGTCATCGAGAAGAAGGGCGCGACCGAGTGGGGTCCCGCCACCGGCGTCGCCCACATGGTCGAGGCCGTCCTGCGCGACACCGGCGCGGTGCTCCCCGCGAGCGTCGCACTCGAGGGCGAGTTCGGCCACGAGGACGTCGCCCTCGGCGTCCCGGTCAAACTCGGAGCCAACGGCGTCGAGGAGATCGTCGAGTGGGACCTCTCGGCGTTCGAGCGCGACCAGCTCGGCGAGGCCGCCGAGAAGCTCGCCGAACAGTACGAGAAGATCGCGTAAGCTCGCGCCGGCGTGGTCTCGAGCGGCCGTTTCACGGCAGACGTGTTGATTTAGCAAGATATTTTAGTATCCGATCTGAACTCTTCGGCAATGACTCGTGAGTCGGAGCCTAATGCCCCTGCTGTGGCCGCAGTGGACGTCCGTCGGACCTACGAACTGGGCGGTGAGCCGGTCCACGCCCTCGACGGCGTCTCGCTGACGCTCCCCGCGGGGTCGTTTACCGCGGTGATGGGACCGAGTGGCTCCGGAAAGTCGACGCTGATGAACGTTCTCGGCTGTCTGGATACGCCCGACGCTGGTACCGTCGAACTCGGCGGTCAACGGATTGCCGAGCTCTCGGGGCGCGAGCGGGCCCGGCTCAGGGGCCGAGAGATCGGGTTCGTCTTCCAGACGTTCAACCTCATGCCCCGGCTGAGCGCAGCCGAGAACGTGACGCTCCCGATGCTGTTCGCGCCCACCGTCGAGGGGCGACGCGAGCGCGCACGGACGCTCCTGGCACGCGTCGGGCTGGAAGACCGGGTAGACCACGCACCGAGTGAACTCTCCGGCGGGCAGCGCCAGCGTGTCGCTATCGCCCGCGCGCTCGCGAACGACCCCACGCTCATCTTGGCCGACGAACCGACGGGCAACCTCGACACCGCCACCGGCGACCGCATCATGTCG
Organism: Natronobiforma cellulositropha; assembly: GCF_025629245.1. GTDB lineage: Archaea > Halobacteriota > Halobacteria > Halobacteriales > Natrialbaceae > Natronobiforma > Natronobiforma cellulositropha. Next base: position 142,439 of record NZ_JANZXN010000060.1, on the reverse strand, counting down.
CTGTTCGAAGAGCTCCACGCGGAGGGCGCCACGATCCTGATGGTGACACACGAGCCCAACACCGCCGCCTACGCCGACCGGATCGTTCACGTCCTCGACGGCCGGATCGAGACGATCGAAGACCTCGGCTCGGGAGACCCTGCGGGCGCGTCGAGCGACGACTCCGTGGCCAGCGCCGGTGGTGACGCGTGAACCTTCCCGAGAGCCTCCGGATTAGCTGGCGGTCGATCGCCTCGCACAAACTCCGCTCGACGCTGACGACCCTCGGCGTCATCATCGGCGTCGCCTCCGTCATCACGTTCATGGTTCTCGGTGGTGCGTTCACCGCGAGCATCGTCGGCGACCTCGAGTCGTTCGACGAACCGGGGATGCTCGTCTGGACGCAGACGACCCCCGCGGACGGCTTCGGCGTGATCGAAGTCGACGCGGCGATCTACACCGAACACGACGTCGAACGTCTCGAGGCGCTCGATGGGGTCTCGTCGGTCTCGCCCACGGCCAGCATCCCGGTCACGCAGACGGCACACGGCGGCGACCGGGTGACGGGGACGGTCGGGGTGACCGCGACGACCGACGGCTACTTCTTGCCCGAGGAGATCGTCGATGGCGAGGCGTTCACCGCGGGCGCGAACGAGGCGATGATCAACGCCCACGCGGCGCAGCTCTTCGACGGCGGGGTCGGCGTCGGCGACGAACTCACCCTCTCGTTGCCCGACGGCTCGAGCGAGACCGTCACGGTCGTCGGTGTCGTCGAGGAGGCCGATGGGTTCGGCTCGTCGCCGATGCTCTACGTGCCGACCGATCCGTTCTACACGACGACGATCGAGACGCCCCGCGAGACGACCGAACACGCCTACTCGTCGCTGGTCGTCGTCGCCGAGGGCCCGGAATCCGTCGACGGCGTCCAGACGGCCATCCTCGAGTACTTCGAGTCCGACGAGGCCGACGCCAGCCAGCTCAAACAGGGCGACCACGAGATCGCCGTCCAGACCGTCGACGACGCCATCGAGCAGGTGACCGAGATCGTCGACCAGCTCACGATCCTCATCGCCGGCATCGCCGCGATCGCTCTCGTCGTCGGCTCGATCGGCATCGCCAACATCATGATCGTCAGCGTCACCGAGCGCACCCGCGAGATCGGCATCATGAAAGCCGTCGGCGCGACAAACCGGGATATTCTGCAGCTGTTCCTCGTCGAGTCGGTCATCCTCGGGTTCATCGGCTCCGTCTTCGGCGTCCTCCTCGGCCTCGGCGTCGGCTTCCTCGGTGTCTCTCTGCTCGAGTGGCCGATGGTCTACCCGCTCGACTGGATCGCCATCGCCATCGCCGTCGGCGTCGGCGTCGGCGTCCTCTCGGGGCTCTACCCCGCCTGGCAGGCGGCGAAAACCGACCCCATCGAGGCGCTCAGACACGAGTGACGGGCTACGGAATCAGCTGCTCGCCGTCGTCGTCGTAGAGGACGATGGCGTCGACCGGACACGTCCGCGCGGCGAACTTCGCGTCCAGTTCCGCCCCCTCGGGCACCTCGAGCGCGAAGACGCCGTCGTCGACCTCCTCGGCTCCCGTGAGGACGGCTTTGCCCGCCGACTTGTCCTTCTCGAAGGCGTCCCACTCGGCGACGCACTGGTACATCCCGATACAGGTGTCCTCGTCGAACTCGACTCGCATACCTGGGCGTTGGCGCGAGCCGACCAAAGGCCTGACGACTGCGCTGGGCCGCGTGTTCGAGACCTCTTCGGCGCGTTGTCCGAGACGTTTTCACCACGTTTTCGACACCGTTTACGCGCTCGAGCGCACACGTCCCCTATGCTCGAGTACGCGGTCTTCCCGCTCCAGGAGGGGACCACGATGACCGAACTGATCGCCGTCGGCGTCACCTTCCTCGTCCTCTTCGCCTTCCTCGCGGGGTCGGTGATGGTCATCCTCCGCGCGTATCGCGCCCGCGCGGCCGACGAAGAACTGCGCTACCGGGTCGCGACACTCGAGGAAGAAGTCGAGCGGCTCCACGAGCGCCTCGACGACCGGGAGTGAGGAGGGGACAGACAGCGAGTACAGTGTGCGACACTCGTGAAAGCCCCGTCGCTCGTCCGGGTGGCCACCGTCGGTGGGTGTTCGCGACCGTCGGCGTGGGGAGTACGACAGCGAGCCGCTGGTCTCGAGTACGGGTGGAGACGATAGCTTAAACCGGGTCACGACCCAACGGATGGCAATGAACGTCGAGGAGTTGTCGGGGCTGCCACCCGGCGCACTCGAGCACTTCCGCGAGATGGGCATCGAGTCGCTCTACCCGCCGCAGGCGGAGGCCGTCGAGGCGGGGATTCTCGAGGGTGAGAGCCTCGTCGCTGCGGTGCCGACGGCGAGCGGGAAGACGATGATCGCCGCCCTCGCGATGCTCTCGGCGGTCGAACGCGGGGCGACCGGTTCGAGCGGCGGCAAGGCGCTCTACATCGTCCCGCTGCGCGCGCTCGCGAGCGAGAAACGGGCCGAGTTCGACGCCTACGGCGAGTTCGGCGTCACCGTCGGCGTCGCCACCGGCAACTACGAGTCGACGAGCGACTGGCTCGCGACCAAGGACATCATCGTCGCCACGAGCGAGAAGGTCGACTCGCTCGTGCGCAACGGCGCGGAGTGGCTCACCGACCTCACCTGCGTCGTCGCCGACGAGGTCCACCTCATCGACGACGCGAGCCGTGGGCCGACACTCGAGGTCACGCTCGCGAAACTGCGCCACCTGAACCCGGCGCTCCAGGTCGTCGCCCTCTCGGCGACGGTCGGCAACGCCGGTGAGATCGCCGACTGGCTCGACGCGGCGCTCGTCCACTCGACGTGGCGGCCGATCGACCTCCGAACCGGGGTCCACTACGGCAACTCACTCGAGTTCGGCGACGGCACCACGCGCGAGGTTCCCGTCGAGGGGGCGGAGCGACAGGAGGCCGCGCTCGTCCGCGACATTCTCGCGGAGGGTGGCTCCTCGCTCGTCTTCGTCAACTCCCGGCGTAACGCCGAGGCGGCGGCGGCACGCCTCTCGGGGGTCGCCGACCGCGAACTGGTGAACGTCGAGCGGACGGAGCTGGCGGCGCTCGCCGACGAGATTCGCGAGGTGAGCGACGCCGAGACGAGCGACGACTTGGCGACCTGCGTCGAGAGCGGCGCGGCCTTCCACCACGCGGGGCTGGCCGCCGAACACCGCTCGCTCGTCGAGGAGGCGTTTCGCGAGCGCCTCCTGAAGGTGATCTGTGCGACGCCGACGCTCGCCGCCGGGGTCAACACACCCGCCCGCCGGGTCGTCGTCCGCGACTGGCGGCGCTTCGACCCGAGCGCGGGCGGGATGGCCCCGCTCTCGGTGCTCGAGGTCCACCAGATGATGGGCCGGGCGGGCCGGCCCGGACTCGACCCCTACGGCGAAGCCGTCCTCCTCGCGAAAGGCCACGACGAGCGCGAGGAACTCTTCGAGCGCTACGTCTGGGCCGAACCCGACCCCGTCCGCTCGAAACTCGCCGCCGAACCCGCGCTGCGCACTCACGTCCTCGCGACGGTCGCCTCCGGCTTCGCACGCACCCGCCAGGGTCTCCTCGAGTTCCTCGACGAAACGCTCTACGCGACCCAGACGACCGAGACGGGCCGACTCGAGACGGTCGCCGACGGCGTCATCGAGTACCTCGTCTCGAACGACTTCATCGAGCGCGAGCGAGAGGGGGCGGACGAAGACGGAGACGCCGACGGCGGCGACGGCGCGTTCACCTCGGCGGCGGATCTGGCGGCGCGCTCGAGTCGGACCGAACGGCTGCGTGCGACGGGGCTCGGCCACACCGTCTCGCGGCTCTACCTCGATCCGATGAGCGCCGCCGAAATCGTCCACGGACTCGAGGCGGCCGCAGAGCGCCCGACGGCGCTCGGCTGCTACCACCTCGTCTCGAGGACGCCCGACATGTACCAGCTCTACCTGCGCTCGGGCGAGGACGAGACCTACGGCGAACTCTACTACGAGCGCGAGCGCGAACTGCTCGGCGACGCCCCGAGCGAGTTCGAGAGCGCGCGCTTCGAAGACTGGCTCGCGGCGTTGAAGACCGGGAAACTGCTCGCAGACTGGGCGAGCGAAACGGACGAGGACCGCCTCACCGAGCGCTACGGGATCGGTCCCGGCGACCTCCGCGGGAAGGTCGACACCGCCGAGTGGCTCCTCGGGGCGGCGGAGTCACTCGCCGCCGAGATCGACAGCGAGTGGACGGTCGCCGTCCGCGAGGCCCGCGCCCGGGTCGAACACGGCGTCCGCGAGGACCTCCTCGAACTCGTCGGCGTCCGCGGCGTCGGCCGAAAGCGTGCCCGCGCGCTCGCCGCCGTCGGCATCGAGACGCCCGCCGACCTCCGCGAGGCGGACAAGGGACTCGTCCTCGGGGCGCTGCGAGGCGAGAAGACCGCCGAAACGATCCTCGAGAACGCCGGCCGCGAGGACCCCTCGATGGAGGGCGTCGAGGCGCGCTACCCGGCGGACGACGGCGAGGTCGTCCTCGAGACCGACCGCGAGCGCGAGGCGAGCGACGGTGCCGAACGCACCGACGCAGACCCCGACGAGAGCCAGTCGAACCTGGGTGATTTCTGAATGGACCTGCTCCACTGCACCCTCGAGATCGACGACCTCGACGCCTTCATCGAGACGCTCGCGGCCGTCGGCGAGGCGTACGACACGACGGTGCAGGCGTTCGACGCGCGCTACGTCGCCGGTCCCGCCCACCTCGAGCGTGCCGTCGCGCTGGCCGACCGGGCGCTCGCCCGCGGCGAGAACGTCGCCCGCGAGCGTGCCGTCGAGATCCTGCTCTACGCCGCCGGGCGCAGACAGATCGACCGCGCCCTCGAGATGGGCGTCTCCGAGGGGCGCACGCCCGCGGCCATCCTGCTCTCGGGCGGTGACGAAGCGGGCGCACGCGACGCACTCGAGACGGCGCTCTCGCTCGAATCCGACGCTCCGTTCGCCCACACCGACGAGACGCGCCTCTGTTCCTTCTTCGAGATCACGGCCGCCGAACGCACGGCGACCGACGCGACGCTCGAGGAACTCGTCTGTGAACGCGTCGCGCTGCTCGAGGTCGAGAAGTGAGGCGCCCCGCCGTCAGCCCGACCGACAGACGGCAACGTAGCCGATGCCGGCGGCGTACGTCTCGACGACCGTACACTCATCGAAGGCCGCCTCGAGCGACGCCAGGACGTCGCCGTCGGGGTTCCAGTTGGCGTACCAGCGCAGGAAGCGACGTACCAGCGGGTTGACGACGCTGGCCGGGCCGGAGGGAACCGGCCGGAGGTCGAAGACGACGAGCGTGCCGCCGGGGGCGAGCGCCCGGGCGATGGTCTCGACGGTCGCCTCGACGTCCGGCATGAGGCTCAGCGAGAGCGTCGCCAGCGCGGCGTCGAACCCCCGGTCGAACGTCGCCTGCGTGGCGTCCGCCAGACGGACCTCGACGTTCTCCCAGCCGTGGCCCTCGACGCGTGTATCGGCGTCCGCCACCATCTCCGGACTGTAGTCGAGGGCGACGACCGCGCCGTGCTCGCCCACGTCGCTCCGGAGCCGAGCGAGGTTGACGCCCGGCCCACACCCGACCTCGAGCACGCGGTCGCCGCGCTCGAGACCGAGGTGGTCTATCGCCGTCTCGCGAATTGCCGCGAGTTCCCGCTCGCTGCGTCCGTAGCTGTCGCTCCGCTGGTCCCAGACCGCTCGACTCCGCTCGAGGTGGTCCTCGTACTCGCTCGGGGATCGTGCCATGGATCGGCGTTCGGACGGCGAGCGGAAGGCTCTGGTGGCAGTACGGACCGGTTCCCTGCGCGTGGTGGGAGCCGACGCCACCCTCTTGTACGCACCCGTCGTCACCCATCCCAATGACGTCACTCGAGGACTCACTCGAGATCGGTGGCTGTCGGATCGACAACCGCCTCTACAGAGCACCGCTGCTCGAGTGTGCGGGCACCGGACCCGACACCGTCGAGACGCTGATCGACGACCTCGAGCCGGCGGCGGCGTCGGGAGTCGGCCTGCTCTGTCAGGGGGCGACCATCGTCTGCGGGGAGGGCGGCTGTGCCGCCCCGGGGATGACCCGTGTCCACGATCCGGCGTTCGTCGAGACGCTCGCCGCGCTCACCGAGCGGATTCACGACCACGGGAGCAAGATCGTCGTCCAGCTCGAACACGGCGGTCTCCGGAGCATGGAGACCTGGCACGCCGAGTACCGACGCACCCACCCGGAACTCGAGCAGCTCGCGGTCTCGCGTCCGCCCTGGCAGCTTCGCGCGCTCGACCGGGCGGGCTTCCTCCACTACCGCCCGCACGTCCTGACGACCGAGGAGGTCTACGAGTTGGCGGCTGACTTCGGGCGGGCGGCGGCGAACTGCGTCGCGGCGGGCTACGACGGCGTCCACCTCTCGGGGGCGAACATGGGCATCGTCCAGCAGTTTCTCTCGCCCTTCTACAACCGTCGCGAGGACGAGTTCGGCGGCTCGCCGGAGAACCGCCTCCGGTTTCTGGCGCTGGTCCACGACGAGATTCGCGCACGGGCGGGCGACGTGCCCCTGCTGACGAAGGTGCCCGCGGAGACGCCCGCCCCGCCGGTCGTCCGCCGAAAACTCTCGCTCGCCGACGGGGTCGAACTCGCCCGCCGGCTCGAGCGAATCGGCTACGACGCGCTGGTTCCGGTCCAGACCTCGGTGGTGTGGGACATGAGCATCGTCAGAGGGCGCTACCCCGGACGGGCGTGGGCGAACGAGTCGCTCCGGGAGGGCTACGACGCCGCGTTCGGCGGTCCCTGGCGCAGGCGGCTGGTCGCGGCGGCGAACCGCGTCCAGTCGGTCCAGTACGGACTCGAGGGACCGTGGAACGCCGAGTTCTGTCGGCGGGTCCGCGAGGCGGTGTCGGTTCCCGTCCTCGCGGAGGGTGGGATTCGCAGCCGTCGAGAGATCGACCGCCTGCTCGGCGAGACCGGCGGCGACCCCGCCTGCGACATGGTCGGGATGGCCCGGCCGTTCTACGCCGAGCCACGCCTGGGCGCTCGCTTGCTGGACGGCGGGTGTAGAGCCGGACAGCCGGTCGCTCCGACGACGCGCGCGCTCTGTGAGAGCTGTAACAACTGTACGGTTCCGCAGGTGACCGGCGCGCCAGGGATGTGTCGGACGCCGTCGGTGCTTCGCGAGCGGGGCGACCTCGAGCGGGCAGGTGTCTACGACTGATCTCGCCAGGTTAGACGAGCGTCCGCTCGGTGACGACGTCCTCGGTGAGCGCTTCGAGGGTCGCCTCTCCGGCGTACGACGGTGTCTCGACGTGCAGCACGGACTCGTCCTCGAGGTCTGCGAACCGGAAGGTCAGCTGGTAGCTGCCGTCGGATTCGACTGGTGAGACCTCGTGTTGTCCACCGTCGGGGTCGGAGACCCAGACGTACTCGCCAGCGTCTGCCGGGTCGGCCATCCCTCGAATATCGTACTCGGCGACGTCGGCCACGACGTTGCTCTCGGTCGGATAGCCCGCCTCCTGCCAGGCGGGGTAGCCCGGTTCGAGGGCGTTGAGGTCGGTGAAGCCGTCTTCGATGAGCGTCTCGCCGCGCTGGAGCGCGAGCGAGTGCGGGCAGTCACAGTAGGCGACGATCTTCGTCCCGTGGTCCCACTCGGCCGTCGGGTCGTTCGCGACGCCGTTCGGGGCGGTGCTGAGGTGTGCGCCAGCGATGTGGTTGGCGTTGTACTGGAGTTGCCCCCGCGTGTCGATGAACTGTGCCTCGTCGTTCTGGTGCCACTCGTAGACGGTGTCGAGCGAGACGAGCGTCACCCCGTCGTCGCTCCCGGAACAGCCGGCGAGAACGGATGCGGTCGTCAACGCCCCGGTCGCGAGAAATGCACGGCGATTCATATCCCGTCTACGAACGACCGACCAATATCGTTTCTGGTGACGCGAGGACCGCGACCAGACCCCTTCGTTTCCACTCGAGAATGCAATACGGCGGCATGGTCGAACTCGAGGTGAAACGCGCGAAGAGTAGTCCCGGCTGGATTCGAACCAGCGTCCTTGCCTCCAGAGGGCAAGAGGATTGGCCGCTACCCTACGGGACTGTACGCGAGAAGATGGCGGTGGATCACTAAACGCTGTCGTTTTTCGGCGGCGGTCCGGTGGCTGCTGTTCACCGTCTGGGCCGTCGTTTTCACGGCCGCCTCCGGACCTCGCTGTCTCTCGAGTACTCGCCGGTCGCGTCCCACTGAATCGACACCAACTTAGCCCCGAGTGCCCGACGACCCAGTATGTACATCGGACGATTTCTCGTCGTCAGTCCCGACGGCGGTGCCTACCGCGTCTCCTCGCGGTCGTTCCCGAACCGGGCTGTGACCACGCGAGACGAGGGCCGGACGCTCACCGTCGGTCCCACGGCCGCGGCCGAAGAGACCGACAACCCCTACGTCGCCTACAACTGCCTGCGCGTCGTCGACACCCCGACGGGCGAGACGGTCGCCTTCGGCAACGGCTCACACGTCGACCCGATCAGCGAGAAACTCGAACTCGGCTATCCGGCGCGTGACGCGCTGGCCTCGAGCCTGCTCGCACTCGACTACGAGAAAGACGCCTACGACACCCCGCGCATCGCCGCGACGCTCGACGCCGACGGCACCGCACTGATCGGCACCGTCCGCGCCGACGCCATCCTCGTCGAGACTGTCGACGAGCCGACGCTGGTCGCGACCTACGAGCGAGACACGCCCGAGGCGTTCGCGTTCGACCTCGGGGACGCCGCCGGGACCGCAACCGACGCGCTCGGTCTCGAGTTCGACCACGCCGTCTGTGCGGCGGCCGTCTCACGGACCGACGACGGCTTCGACCTCGCCGTCGACAACGGCGACGACTGAGCCACACTCCGCCTCGAGCGAGCCCCGGATACATACCGCTGGCTCCCGTTCACTCGCGTATGCGCGTCGGCTTGCTCTCCGACATCCACGCCAACCGCGTCGCGCTCGAGGCGGTGCTCTCGGATATGCCCTCCGTCGACGCCCTCGCCTGCGCTGGCGACGTCGTCGGCTACAACCCGTGGCCACGCGAGTGCGTCGAGGAACTCCGCGAGCGCGCCGTCGTGACCGTCCGCGGCAACCACGACCGCGCCGTCGTCTCGCCGGGCGAAGCCAGACTGAACCGGCTGGCACGCGCCGGTCTCGAGCACGCCCGAACCTGTCTCGAGCCCGGACACCTCGAGTGGCTCGCGTCGCTCCCCGAGACGCGCCGCGAGTTCGACGGCCGCCTCCGCCTCGTCCACGGCCACCCCGATGACCCGGACCGCTACACCTACCCCGACGACTTCTCGCCTCGCTTGCTCACCGACGAGGACGTCCTCGTCCTCGGCCACACCCACGTCCAGCACGCCGAACGCTACGGTGAGGGCATCGTCGTCAACCCCGGCAGCGTCGGCCAGCCTCGAGACGGCGACCCGCGGGCGGCCTACGCGGTCGTCGACCTCGACGCGCTGACCGTCGACCTCAGACGCGTCGCCTACGACGTCGACGCCGTCAGGCGCGAACTCGAGCGCGTCGGTCTCCCGGAGCGGACCGGAACCAGACTCGCTCGCGGTCGCTGAGCCGTCGGTCTTCGGTCCGGCGCTCGAGACACTCCGCCGTGGGTGTCTGTCGCACGATACGGCGTGCGGGCTAACACCTTTCAGCGGGGGCGTGGTACGACGGTGCGCATGGCGCTACAACGGCTGCTCGGCGGCGACCCGTCGAAGCGTTCGACGCTGTACCTCGTGATCGGTGGTCTCTCGCTCGCGAAAGCGATCGCCGTCAGGAACGACCCCGACCGCTTCAAGCGCGAACTGCTCGACGCCGGCCTGTTCATCGGTCTCGGCCTGGTGCTTCGCCGCTACAGCACTCTCAAAGCGGAGAAACGCGCAGAGATTACGAACCAACTTCCGGACTGGCTCGTCGGTGACGAACCCGAAACGACCTCGGCGCGAGCGCGACTGCGCGCCAGTGCGAAGCGGCGCTTCTCGAGCGAGCCACAGCGAGACCCGACGCTACGAGAGAAGGCCCAGCAGGCCATCTCGAACTAGTCATCGAGAACCGTTCACTGCCGGGGGTTCGGCCTACGCCCCACGGACCGGGTCGAACGCCTCAGCGACGTCGACGCCGAAGGTGTCGGTCCGGACTCTGACCGGCGTCGGCGGCGGTCCAACGAGCGTCAATCCGTCGGCAGAGTGGGTCGCCTGTGTCTCCGCGGTGGGTGGCGTTTCCCGCCGCTCGCCGTCTTCGACCACGACGGTCGGGTCACTGACGAACACGTCGCCTTCGAGCGGTGCGCTCCCGTCGTCCGGGCCGTCGGCGTCCGTCGGTGCGTCGAGCGAGACGCTCTCGAGGTCGCCGAACAGTCGGTCGGTCGCAGCGCTCACCGCTGCGGACTCCTCGGCAGCGCTCGCGTCGGTCGACTCGTCGTCGAGGACGTCTTCGGGCGCTTCGGCACCGAACGCCTCGAGTACCGCGTCGGGATCGGGTTCGACGTCCGCGAAGACCTCGCGTACGGTCGGATGAGTGGACATGGGCTCTCACCCGTTCCTCGACGAGGTCCCCCTTGGTTACGACCCGGTTACTCGTGGAGAAAGTGCGCCGCGTCCGGGCCGTCTCGCCACGGAGCCGACAGTACGGTGACTTCTTTTCACCCCGGCGCTGGCAGTCGGTTTACCCGCGAACGTGCGGGTGTAATTTCTCGTTGACCGTGCGCTCGAGTACCCGTTTCGCGCGAACGTGACGCTCGCCGGTACTGGGGTGACGTCGACCCTGGGGACCGTCAGAAGAGGTCCTGGGTGATCTCGAGGGTCTCTTCGCGGTCGTCCCAGCCGACGAAGAGTGCGACGCTGGTCGCCGAAGTGATGATGTCGTGGACGTTGATGCGAGCGTCCGCGAGCGGGTTGACGATGTCGCCCATGATGCCCGGCTGGTTCGGCAACTCGCCGCCGGTGACGCGGACCACGGCGAGTGGCGCGTCGACGGTGATACTCGAGAGGGCGTCGTTGGCGATCACCTCGCGGTGGAGGATGTTCTCGGCGCGCTCGGCCTCGTCTTCGTCGATGTAGAAGGTGATGCTGTCGAGACCGCTCGCGACGGCGTCGACGTTCACGTCGGCCTCACCGAGCGCCGAGGCCAGCGACTGGAAGACGCCCGACTGGTTTCTGATCGCGCGCCCGGCGACGGTGAGACAGGCCAGCGGCCGTTCGCGCATGTCGACGAGGCTCTCGAACTCGCCTTCGATGCTGGTGCCGCCGGTCAGGAGGTCGCCGTGCTGGTAGTGGACGACGCGGACGCCGAGCGTCCCGTCTTTGTACGAGAGCGCCGAGGGTGCGACGACCTCGGCACCACGGAACGAGAGGTTCCGGAGTTCGTCGACCGAGATCTCGCCGACGTTGCGTGCTCCCTCGACGACCCGCGGGTCGCCGGTCATGACGCCCTCGACGTCGGTGACGATCACGACCTCGTCGGCCTGCATGTACTTGCCGAGCATGACGGCCGTCGTGTCGCTGCCTCCGCGGCCGAGGGTCGTCACGGAGCCGTCGGTCCCCTCGGCGAGGAAGCCCGTGATGACCGGGACGGCGTCGTCTAAGCTGTCCGCGACCTCGAGCGCGCGCTTTCGCGTCTCGGCGACGTCGACCTCGCCGAACTCGTCGGTGATGATCGGCCAGCCCTCGCTCCCTGGCTCTAAAAAGCGCGCGTCGATGCCGCGGGCGGTGAGCGCCGCCTTCAGCATCCGCACCGAGATTCGCTCGCCCATGCTGACGATCTCGGAGCGGTCTTCCTCGTCGGCCTCGAACGTGATCTCGTCGAGGAGATCGTCCGTCGTCGACCCCATCGCGCTGACGACGACGGCGAGTTCGTGGCCGTCTTCGACAGCGGCAGCGACCGAGTCGGCCGCCCGGTTGATCCGGTCGCCGCTGCCGAGACTCGTCCCGCCGAACTTGGCTACGACGCGCATGCGTTCACCTCGAGTTCGTGTCGAAAACTGGTGAGTGTACTCATGTGCCACATCGTTACCAGAGGGGGAAGATAACTGTGTCTCTTCGGACATCGAGCGTTCGTGTGGCGTTACTTCGGTTCGACTCGCTCGAGCGGCCTGTGAGGATCCAGTGTGCTCGAGCACTGCGACTCCCGAGGCTCAGAAATCCGCCCTCGTCCACTTCCCGCTGCTCGCGGAGTTGCTCGCAGCAGAAGTATGGGATCGCTCGGATTTGAACCACGGTCGGAGCAAGCTCTTCCCTGATTCAAACCGGGCGATATAATGAATTCGTCGCTCACGAGTTTGTTCGCGACAGAATGAATGGGATCGCTCGGATTTGAACCGAGGTCACGGGCACCCAAGGCCCGAAGTATACCAAGCTAACCCACGATCCCGTACTCACGCTTTGGTGGTCGACGGGTAAAGCGTTTCGTTCTGCGACGGAACGTTTTTGGTCTCGCCGTGAGCGCCCCGAGTATGGTCACTACCCTCGAGGTCGTCCTCTTGTTGCTCGTCCTCGCCTTCTTCGTTGGTGCGACGCGCATCATCAGGACGGTCAAACCGTTCGTCGTCAACGCGGTCGTGGGCTTGCTCACCCTCTACCTCGCGGGTGCGCTCTTCGGGGTCTCGGTCGCCGTCACGCCGGTCGCGCTCGTCATCGTGGCGGTCGCTGGCCTGCCAGGGGCGTTGCTGGTGATCTTACTCGCGGTGTTCGGTATCGGGTTCGTCCCCTGATCTCGACGCCGTCACTGTCCGAGGATGCGTGCGATGTCGTCGTCGGTCGCCTCCGACGCTGGCTGTATCGTCTCCGTGAGCGGAACGTCACCGTCGCCGGCCTCGTCTGCGTCGCTCCACGTCTCGAGCACCGCGGCGACTTCGTCGTCGGTCGCCTCCGGGAGCGACCCCTGGACCGAGTCGTCGCAGACGACCGCGTCGAAGAGCGAACTGAACGTGGCGACGGTCCGGTCGTCGAACGCCGTCGGATCGAAGTGGACGTGGGCGTGGGCGCCGACGCTCGAGAAGCGATTCAACAGGACGTAGGTGAACTGAAAGACCGCCTTCGGGGAACTGTGTCTGAGCGCGGCGTCGAGCGAGTGAAAACAGACCACGAGCTGTTCGTCGCCGTCGCCCCAGTGTTCACAGAACTGACTCACCGAGAGGCCGATCGCCGAGAGGTCGCCCGGATCGTCGACCACGTCGGTCGTCATCGGCCCGGTGAAGTCCGGTTCGCCGGACGATCCCGACTGGAGGACGTCGCCGATCGAGACGAGCCCCAGCTTCGACGGACGGCCATTGCTGTAGGAGCGATCGGTCTCGACGTTCGCACTCGAGAACGAGACGGTGAGTTCCGCGAGGTCACCTTCGAGGTCGACCGTTCGAAGCTGCTCGCACGTCGTCGAATCCGTCGGTCCCGCGTGGACGAAGAGGACGTTCGCCGGAGGCTCGATCGCGTCGGGTGTTGTCGGTTCCATCGGGTGGCCACCCGGGCCGGGAGACCCGGTAATTGGAGGTCACAACGCACGGCTCACCCTTTATGTTTCTGGCCGGATACTCGAACGGCGAGCCCGAGCTGGCCGTCGCGTCCGCCTCAGTACTCATCGCGCAGTTCGATGTCGGCGACGAGGTCGTAGGGGTGGGCGTCCTTGCGGATGCCGTCGAGCAGCGCGAACGACTCGCCTGGGTTGAGGAAGTGTTCGGTGATGACGCGCCCGAGCGGCGTCGGTTCGAAGCCGTCGATGAACTCGTACTGGAGGAGCTTTCCGAGCGCGTGTTTCGTCGGCACGTCGCCGAGCATCCGGTCGTTGAGCCGTTTCGCCCGTCGGCCGCCGACGGTGATGTTCGCGAGCGTCTCTTCGATCGCACCGTCCTCGTCGTAGGTCGTCATCACCGACTCCATCTCGCCTTTCAGGAGCGTAAAGGCCACCTCGTCTTCGGTCATCTCCATCGAGTTGTGGTACGAACAGTCGGGTTCGACGAGGACGTACACCATCCCCTGGTCGTGGTAGTCGGGCCGGCCCGCACGCCCGAGCATCTGGTGGAACTCCTGGACGGAGAGCCACTCGATCCCCATCGCCAGCGAGTCGAAGATCACTTGCGAGGCGGGGAAGTCGACCCCCGCCGCGAGCGCCGCCGTCGTCACGACGGCCGCGAGTTCCTGCTCTCCGAACATCCGCTCGACGCGCTTTCGGCGCTTGTAATCGAGACCGGCGTGGTACGGTGCGGCGTTGTACTCGAGCCGTCTGGCGATCTCGTGACACCGGCGTCGCGAGTTAGTGAAGATGATCGTCTGGCCGCGATAGCCCTTCGAGGACTCCTTGTCGAACTCGCGTCTGACGAGTTTGTTCTCGATGCGCACCTTCTCCTCGCCGCTCGCGAAGGTGACGTGGCGCTCGATGGGCACTGGCCGCTCTTCGAACTCGATCAGCGTCGCCTCGAGCGCCGCCGCTAGCTGCTCGGGGTTGCCGACGGTCGCCGAGAGGAACACCCACTGTGCGCCGTCGTAGCCCTCGTGGCTCGCTGCCCGCTCCTCACAGACGTACTTCAGCCGCGAGATGAGTCCATCCAGGCGGTGGCCCCGCTCGTCTTCTTTGAGCGTGTGGACCTCGTCGATGACGACGGTGCCGATGTCGCCCATCTCCTTGCCGGTACGCAGGGCGTGGTCGATCCCCTCGTAGGTGCCGACGATCACGTCCGCACCCGGATCGAAGCGGTTGCCGTCGTCGGTGATCCGACTCGCCCCCACCCGGATCGTCACGTCGACGAGGTGGCCGTACTCCGCCTCGAAATCCTCGTACTTCTGGTTGGCGAGGGCGACCAGCGGGACGAGAAACAGCAGCTTCCCCTTCCCCTCGAGGACGCGGTCGATGCCCGCGAGTTCGCCGACGAGGGTCTTCCCGGTCGCCGTCGCGCTCACCACTAACTGGTCGTCGCCCTCGAAGAGACCGTGTTCCGCAGAGAGGCTCTGGACCGGCAACAGCGTCTCGAAGCGGTCCTCGAGCAGCGCCTGGAGCTTCGGGTTGAGGTCGAGCGTGTCGACGCGCACCGGGTCGACGTCCTCGACGGTCGCGCTGATCGTATCGAACTTCGTGAGGTCGGGGTCGAGTCTGCCCTGCAGGAGGTTGACGATCCGCTCTAAGTCCTGGACCTCGAGCATCAGCTCCTCTAGGCGATCTTTCGCCGCGCCCGTGACGCCGCCGACGTAGGAGAGTTGGCGCTCGAGTTCGCGTCGGGCGCAGTCAGTGCAGATCCAGTCGCTCCCGTCGCGGACGGCCGTCTCGGTCGTCACCGGCGAGTACGACCCCGCCGACGCACAGTAGCGACAGGTCCGCACCACCTTCGCCTCGAGCTGGTAGCCGTCGAGCATCGCCTGTAACTCGGCGCGTCCGGCCCGGGAGGTCTGTTCGGAGATGCGGATGCGTTCGGCCATCCGCGCGAGGTCGACGAACTCGTTGGGCTGGCGTGGCTCCTCGCTCGAGCCGCGTTTGACGCGGAACTTCGAGGGCCGGGGCCCCGCCTCGGTCTCGGCGAGTCCGAGTTTCGCGCGAAACAGTCGCGTCCCGTCTCGGATCACCACGACGAGGTAGTCGCCGCCGGTCTCGTGACAGAAGAGCGTCTCGACCTCCTGGACCTGCTTCGACACGGCTACGGGTAGTCGTCCCCGATACTTGAGCGATTCGGACTCTGTACGGGACGGACGGGTCGCTCGAGTGTGCGCCACTCGAGTGGGTGTCTCGAGCGCGCTCGAGTCACTGGACGTGGCCGTCACGCCGGAGCTGGTCCGCCTCGGCCTTCTCGTAGCGCCAGGTGATGTCGGCCTTCTCGTCCTGCCAGTCCCAGGGGTCGACCAGGACGACGTCGTCTTCACGGATCCAGACGCGCTTTTGCATCTTCCCCGGAATCCGCGCGGTGCGTTCTTTCCCGTCACTACAGCGGACGGTGACGCGGTTCGCCCCGAGCATGGCGGTGACGGTCGCGAAGACCTCGCTCTCGGCTGGCATTCTGAGGTCCGTGCACTTGCCGTCGTCCTGACTCATACCGGGCCGTTTGTACTCGAATTGTGTTATCTTTTTTCGTCTCCGTGATCGCGCTCGCCTCCCGCTCTCGAAACCAGCGCGTTTTACTCACTCGAGCGTTCACTCGCGGTATGTACGACAAACTCGGCCCGCTCGGCCTGGTCGGTCTCCTCGCCATCGTCGGCGGCATCGCGCTCATCGCCTCCGAAAATCTCCTGATCGCCGCGGGGATGGCGCTGATCCTCGGTGGCTTCGGCCTGGTGGTGAAGGGACTCGTCAGCAGCGTGCTCGCCTCCTGGGGTATGTTCTAGTCGTCTGTGGGCGCTCGAGCGAAACCCGAACACACTTCTACGATTATCTACACGTTGGTGGTATGGGCCGTCAGCCTCCCTCCAGCACAGTCGTCGGTCCCGAGCGCCCGCCCGGGATCGGCCTCGTCTGTGGCGTCGGTGCGCTCGCCTCGCTCGTCGTCGGCTTCTTCGCGCTCTACTTCTTCGTCGAACTGGTCGAAACGGTCGTCCTCCGACGGCCCTCGCTCCTCCGGGTCGTGTTCCTGGCGCTGGTCGTCTTCGTACTCGCGTCGTACTTCCTCGCCATCGCGGTGGCCGTCTACGGGCTGTGGACGGTACGGCCATGGGCCTGGCCGCTCTCGATTCTGGTGTTCACCCTCGGCGGTTTCTGGAGCCTCGCTCGAGTCGATGTCGTCCCCACCGTTCTCTCGGTGTCGGCCGTCGGCTACCTGTTCTCGAGACGGACGCTGTTCAGTCGCGACACCACACGGGTCTTCGTCGAAGACCGCTAGTTCGGGAGATTATCACGTCTCGCCTGAGCATCGGTTCTTTATCGCTCGAGTGCGTACTAGTAGCATGGTCTACTCGCTGCAGTACTACGATCTCGTGTTGGTCGCGATCGCCGCGAGCATGGTCCTCGGGGCGCTCGTCGCGTTCGTGACGCCGGTCGCGTTCGAGGTGGCGATCCCCCTGTTCGCCGTCGTCGCCATCGCCTTCATCGGCCACGCGCTGTTCGTCAACGGTCCCGTCGACGAGACCGACGACCTCGCGGCGGAGGTCGAACTCGAGGAGGTGCCAGCGGTGCTCTCGCCGCTCGAGACCGCGCCGGAGCGCTAGGCCTCGTTGTCGCCCGCGCGGTGTTCGCTGATGAGGCGGTCGACCATCGCGGCCTTCCGGTCACGTTTGCGCGCGGCCGCCCGCTGGCGCCAGTCGGCGATGACGGCGTCGACGTCGTCCTCGCGAGCGACGGCGAGTTCGTCGATCTCTTGCATCGCCACGTCGGCTGCGGGACCGACGGGAATCTCGGCCTCGAAGAGGATCTCGTCTGCGACCTCCGAGAGACCGCCGTCTTTGAGGACGACCCGTGGCTCGAACGCGGCGAGTTTCCTCGCCGTCGAGCGGCCGGCCCCGCTGGCGTCGCGCAGGTAGACCACGTCGTCGCGCGCGAGTCCGTAGCCCTCGTGGGCCTCGCGGATCGCCCCTTTGGTGAACTTCTCGATCACTTTCACAGGGACGAGCCCCGCCCGTTTGGCCGAGACGTCGGCGAAGTTCGAGTGGTCGAGTTTCCAGAGTTCTTTCAGCCGCTCGAGTTTCCCCTCGAGCGCCTCGACCTCGTCTCGAGCCTCGTCGCGCTCGCGTTCGACGGTCTCGACGCGGCGCTCGAGGCGGGTCACCTCCCGGTCTTTGCGCACCCGTCGGCGCTCCTCCTGGCGGGTGACGGCGAGTTCGGTCTCGAGGTCCTCGATCTGCTCGTCCCGGTCGTCGATGCGGCCCTCGAGCGTCTCGACGTGTGACTGGAGACGCTCGACCTGGCGCTCGAGGTTGCGGATGCGTTTCTCCTCGGCGGTGAGTTCGCGTGGCTGGTGGTCGGTCGTCTCCTCGTCCTGCCCGTCGTCCTCGTCGAGGTCTCTGAGGACGGCTTCGACGCTCTCCTCGCCGGCGACGACGCGGGCAATCACCTCGCCGCGGTCGAGTCCCGGCGGTACTTTCCGGGTGATGCGTTCGAACTGGTCTTCGTGGGCGTCGAAGGCGAACAGCGCGGCGGCCAGCGCGTCGCGCTGGTGGTCGTCGTCGTAGGGGTGCTCGCGCGTGCGGTGTTGTTTCTCGTCGATCGGGACGTCACGCTCGGGGGTGAAGCCGGCGGCGTCGAAGCTCCGGCGGAACTTCTCGACGGTTTCGGGCATCGGCGTCACGTCGGCGGCGACGATCACGGGGCGGCCGCGCTCGACGATCCACTCGATCACGTCCGCGGTGTCGCTCGTGCGCGAACTCCAGACGTCGAGTACCTCGCCGTCGAGACCGACGATCGAGACCGCCGTGGTCGTCCCGGGGTCGATGCCGACGAGGACGTGATCGAGGCGTTTCGCGAGCGGGCGGAACTCGATGCCGTCGCGGCGGACCCGTTCGACCTCGATGCGCACGTCGCCCGAGCGGGTCGCCGAGACCGGGATGTCGGCCGGGCGTGCCTCGACGGTGAAGACCGCGTTCGCGTAGCCGCCGTAGGCCTCGCGGATCTCGCGCTCGTACTCGAGGTTCGCCGTCGCGAGTGCGGATTCGACCTCGCGGGCGGTGCGTTTGACCGAGCCGTGGATGCGCCGGGTGTAGCGATCCGCGCTCCAGCCGCCTTTGCCGGTCGAGCGCCCGCGCGAGACCTTGACTTCGGTAGTGTCGGTGAACGCCGACACCTCGTAGCCGACGTTGTGGGCGGCGAGTCTGGCGGCGGCTTCAGCCTCGCGCATCGGCTCTTTCCCGTAGGGAATGCCGTGGCGCTTGGCGACGCGCGAGAGCGGTTCGGGCTGTTCGGCACCCGTCACCTGGACGAGCATCGTCTCCGTCGGGAGCGAGCCCAGCACGTGGACGAGTTCGTCTTTGTCGGCCGCGAGTTCGTACATATTGTCCGTCGCGACGATGGCGGGTTCGACCGCCTCGATCCGTCGGCGGAGCTTTCGCCGGGAGACGACGTCGCGCTCGAGCGTCTCGCCGTCGAACTCGACCAGCGCGTAGGAGGGGGCGTCGCCGCGGACGTCCCCGCTCTGGATGTCGACGCCGAAGACGGTCGCCTCGAGCGCACTCGTTCGTGTGCTCACGGGAGGCGATAGGGGTGAGGAGGGTATAAATCCGCCGCGGGTGTGACGGGCTGACACGATGGTGTCGATTTCCCACCCAGGGGACATTTGATAAATAGGCCGTGGTGAATCGCCATACAGCGGTTGATTTCACTACAGTAACAACTGCAACGATTTACACACCCATCGCCGACCCGTCTGGCGATCAGGTATGCACTGACTTGCAGTGGCTACTATCGCTGATGGCTCGCTCGACGTTGTAGACGACTTCCTGTGGCGCCTGCGGCTCCCCCTATGTATCGTTGAACGTTGTCCACTCTACTTCGGTCCCCAGAATATCTGCGAGTGAAATGATTACCGATTGCAGTTCGTTGATTTGTTGCTGTTGTTGTTCCACGACATGTTGGAGGTCGTCGATCTGCGATTGAGACTCGTCGTACTGCTGGGTGGTCTTTTCTAATCTACCCGTGAATGTTTCCATAGCCTCTGAAAGATGTGAGATGTCCTCAGCAGTTGCCAACCCGTGTTCGTGGGGATCAGTCAGCATCTCTCTATGGGTGACGATCGCGTCAGCAACGTTCTCACTCCCGTCTGGAAGCGTTATCGACAGCGGTTGTGTCCTGGGCGTGTCAGTCGCAGATGCGGTGCCATCCGTCTCAGGGGACTGGTTCTGTTTGTCGCCTCCCGCGGATTCCTTCGAATCACTACTCATATCTCATGCGGGGTTCCCAACCAGTATAAAGTCTCGTCAGACATCGACACATCGGACCGAATAATAGATGATTGACACATATGTGCTGTGATCCATCACGACTCTTCGAAGCCTGCTGTCAAGAGTAACGGCGAGTGGTTGTGGTTGTACGCCCCAATAGCCCTCGGAACGAAGTTGATGCTCGACGCCCAGTTGTTCGGTCGCCACGGCACTGATCCGGTAGCTGCGTTCCTGCATGGACTCCGCGAGAAACACGGCCTCTCTGAGGCGCCCTTTCTCGTCGATCAGTGTGGCTCTCGGACGGCGCTTGTTCAATTAGGACGGCTCTGGGAATCGTCATACTGCGTCGAGTCGTGTTGTCTTACAGTTGTCCAGAGACCGGCTCATCAGCGTGCCACCGCCCGATTCCAGGAGGTTCTCACCGTGATCGTCCCCGTGTGGCGACTCGAGCGGCGCGATGTTCCACCGACAGTCGCCGTCGTCTAGTGGTTCACCAGAGCCGACCCGACCATTTTCGAACCGTAAGCAGTCGATCGGCGTTCTGCTCTCTGTCCCGCCGTCTCCTCGAGGACGTTACTATCCGTTCACCCCGCGACCACCGTAAGTGTAGTCTACGCCTCGCCGTCTGCGTACGGTATCTCGAGCGTCTCGCCATCTTCGGGGACGAACACCTCGCCGTCGAAGACCTCGCGGGCTTCCTCGAGGTGGGCGTCGGCCCGGCCCGCGTAGCGCGAGGAGAGGTGCATCAGGGCGAGGCGTTTCGCGCCCGCTCTGCTGGCGAGTTCGGCGGCCTGGCGGGCGGTCGAGTGGGCGGTGTCGCTCGCGCGCTCGACGCGGTCGTCGGCGAAGGTCGCGTCGTGGACCAGCAGGTCCGGGTCCTCCGCG
Organism: Natronobiforma cellulositropha; assembly: GCF_025629245.1. Classification (GTDB taxonomy): domain Archaea; phylum Halobacteriota; class Halobacteria; order Halobacteriales; family Natrialbaceae; genus Natronobiforma; species Natronobiforma cellulositropha. The sequence continues at coordinate 121,767 of NZ_JANZXN010000060.1, read as the reverse complement.
GCCTCGAGTGTGGCCGCCGTCGGCCGGGTGTCGCCGGTGATGACGAGCGACCGGCCGGGGCGGGGTTCGCCGACGACCTCGTCGGGGTCGACGACGGTGCCGTCTTCGAGTTCGACCGCCTCGCCCCGGTGGAGTCTCGAGAACTGCGGGCCGACGGGGACGCCGAGTTCCTCGGCGCGCTCGCGGTCGAAGCGGCCCTTCCGGTCGTCTTCGACGAGCGCGTAGCCGACCGAGCGGGTGTCGTGGTCGGTCGCGAACGCGCGGACCTCGTACTCGTCGGCGCGGTAGGCGACCTCGCCGGGGGCGGCCTCGGTGACTCTGACCGGGAACGTCGGCCGGTTCCCGAGGAGGCTCACGAGCGACTCGATCTCGCGGCGCGTCCCACGCGGGGTGTGGATCTCGAGTGGCGCTTCGCGGTCGTTGAAGTCCATCGTCTGCAGCAAGCCGGGAATTCCGAGGACGTGGTCGCCGTGGAGGTGCGTGACGAACAGGTGGCCGAGTGCGAAGCCGGTTCCGAAGCGCATCATCTGGCGCTGGGTGCCCTCCCCGGCGTCGAAGAGCAGCTCCTCGCCCTCTCGAGCGACGAAGATCGAACTCGGGTTTCGCGCCGTGGTCGGCACCGCTCCGGCCGTCCCCAGGAACGTCACGCGCAGTGGCATCTGTGACGGTGTCGGCGGGCGAGGGCTAAACCGGCTTCGAATCGCGCGGTGGGCACCTCGCTGCCACTCCGGACGGATGCCGGGAAACTACACACGAACTGATGTGTTCCTCGAGAACACGTTGCCGTGAACGGTGTGAACGGTACCCAATTCGGCATTATCGTCCGGGTCGTGTCAGAAACGGAGGACGGAGTTTACGTCGCTGGCCCTCGAAGGGTCTGGTAATACCCGGCTATCTGCGACACAATGAGCACGACACAACGGTTTGGAACGGTAAAACGGATCGGCGCGATCTTGATCGCCGTCGCTATCGTCCTCGCGGCGGGGACGGTCGTCGGCCAGGCACCCATGCTCTTCGGTGCCGAGGTCGCCGACGAGCCCGAGGCCTCGATCGCGTTCGCCGACCAGACCGGCGACGGGACGAGCGTCGTCGTCGACAACGTCTCACTCTCCGACGGTGGCTTCGTCGTCGTCGCCGATGGCCACGAGGTCGTCGGCGTCTCCGCGTACCTCGAGTCGGGTAGCCACGAGGAGGTCGTCGTCGACCAGCGCGGCGACGAGGACCTCGAGATGCTCGGCGCGCTCACGGCGACGGTCTACCACGACGCGACCGAGAACGAGACCTTCGTCCACGAGAGCGAGGCCGCCGAGGGTGACGACCACGACCGCCCGTACGTCGACGACGGCTACCCGGTCAGTGACACCGCGACGGTGACGATGAGCGACGACATCTCGGCCGACGCGACCACCTCGCTCTCCGTCGAGTCCGTCGACGCCCCCGAGACGGCGGCGGTCAACACCACGCTCGAGATCACTGCCGAGGTCCACAACCCCAACGACGCCGAGATCAGAGAACACGTCGACGTCCGCCTCGGCGGCCAACTCTACGAACGCCAGCTACCCGAACTCGAGCCCAACGAGACGCGTGAACTCACCTTCTCGGTCGACCTCAACGGCACCGACCCCGGCGCGTACGTCTACGGCGTCTACACCGCCCACGACGGCTCACTCGGTGAGGTCTACCTCGAGTACGACGCCGAACCCGACCTGCGCGTCCTCGCGGCCGACGGCGACGCGCTCCGCCTCGACGCGACCCTCCCGGCCGACGGTTTCCTCGCCGTCGAGGACGACGAGGGCTCGCCGCTCGCCACCTCCGATGCGCTCGGTCCCGGCGCACACGAGAACGTCACGCTCGACCTCGACGGACTCGCAGACGGTGAGACCGTCACCGTCGTCGCCTACGAGGGCGAACCGTCGGCGCTCGAAGACGAGGAGGCGACGGCGTTCACCGACGAGGACGGCGAACGTATCGAGACGACGGTCACCATCGGCGAGGAGTTCGGGGCTGCGGAGGAGACCGACGACGAGGGCGACGCCGAGGAGTAACCGACCGATTCTTACCCGCCCCATCCCTATCCGGCGACGATGGACGCGCCGCTGTGGACCGAGACGCACGCGCCGACGCTCGCGGAGTTGCCACAGGCAGACGCCCGCGAGTACCTGGCACGGGCGGTCGAGGAACCGATCAACCTCATCCTCCAGGGACCGCCCGGCAGCGGGAAGACCGCCGCGGCGCGCGCGCTGGCCCGCGAGGCTCACGACGACGTCGACAACGACTTCGTCGAACTCAACGTCGCCGACTTCTTCGACCGGACGAAAGCCGAGATCAGAGACGACCCCCGCTTCTCACACTTCCTCCAGGGCCAGACCGCCTTCTCGAAGCAGTACCGGCGCGGATCCGACCAGCGCAAGAAGTACAAACGCGAGTGGTCCAAACGCGACATGATCGCCCACGTCCTCAAAGAACAGGCGGGCTACGCCCCCTCGAGTGGGACCTACAAGACCATCTTACTCGACAACACCGAGGGGATCCGCGAGGACTTCCAGCACGCGCTGCGCCGGATCATGGAACAACACCACCGGACCACGCAGTTCGTCATCGCGACGCGCCAGCCCTCGAAACTCATCCCGCCGATCCGCTCGCGGTGTTTCCCCGTCTCGATCCGCGCCCCCTCGAGCGCCGAGATCGCGACCGTCCTCGAGCGGATCGTCGAACGCGAGGGCGTTCCATACGACGCCGACGGCCTCGAGTTCGTCGCGGGCTACGCCAACGGCGACCTCCGGCGGGCGATTCTGGCCGCCCAGACGACCGCGCTCGAGACCGACGAGATCACCATGCAGAGCGCCTACGAGACTATCGGCGCGGTCGGTCTCACGGAGGAGGTCGAAACGATGCTCGACGCCGCAGAGACCGGCCAGTTTACCGACGCCCGCAAGACGCTCGACAGCCTGCTCGTCGACGAGGGCTTGAGCGGCAGCGAGGTGCTCGAGGAGATCCTCGCCGTCTCGCGAAAACGCTACCAGGGAGCCGACTTAGCGCGCATCCACCGTCTCGCCGCCGACGTCGAGTTCGTCATGCTCGAGGGGACGAGCGACCGCGTCCACGTCTCGCGCCTGCTGGCGGAACTCGGCCGCGAGGCGTGAGCACCCGCTCACTCGCCGCCCACTCGCCAGCGTGTCGTCGCTCACACCTCAGTACGTAGCATCACTGACGGTTACTGAACGTCGCCCCGCCCGCGTCGCGAAACGCTTCCCGTCCCCACTCGCCGCCCCGTGTCACCGTCTCGAGTTCGGGTACCTCCCGCACCAGCCGAATCTCGCCACCCTCGCGGCGCACTTCGAACGTCGTTCCGCCGTCGAGCTGGAGGTCGTCTCGCAGCTGTTTTGGAATCGTCAGCTGTCCACGGTCGTTGCGTTCAGCGGTGCCGTAGGCCGTCGGTTCTCCCTCGTCAGAACTCACTGGTCACCACTACTCGCACTGATGCATTCGGCGACGATAAACCCGGCCGACGACACTCGGCCCGACGACCCGGCCGGATACCGCGGCGATTTATCTCTCCTGGGGCGAACGGTCGCTCATGCCCACGCTCACGGAGACGCGCATTCGGAACCGGTTTCGCGTCCAGCCGAACCACGCGAACAACTACCAGACGCTCCACGGCGGCAACCTGATGAAGTGGCTCGACGAGGTCGGTGCGATGTCGGCGATGCGCTTCGCCGGAGAGACCTGCGTCACCGCACGGGTGAACGAACTCGACTTCGAGCGCCCCGTCCTGATCGGCGACACCGCCCTCGTCGAGGCCTACGTCTACGACGCGGGTCAGACGAGCGTCCACGTCGCCCTCCGCGCCTGGCGCGAGGAACCGCGCACCGGCGAGACCGAGAAGACCACCGAGTCGACGTTCACCTTCGTCGCCATCGACGAACACGGCTCGCCCGTCCCCGTCCCCGACCTCCAGGTCGAGACCGACGAGGACGAACGCCTCCGCGAGCGCGTCCTCGAGAGCGCCGCCGACTGATCGCTCTCACCGAGTACATTCGATTGATCGTCCCACTCGAGTCCATTCGACTGACCGGCCCCACTCGAGTCCATCCACCTGCCGCGCGCACCCGCGCTCGCGGTGACCAACAAGTTCTTTACACCGACGTTCGACGCTGAGGTATGCCCACCGCAGAGACGCTCGAGCGCGTCGCCACCGTCTTCGTCTGTGCGCTCGCGCTCGCGCTCACCACGGGGACCGTCCTCGACGCCACGACCGACCTTCCGCTCGTCGCCTTCGCGGCGCTGGCGTTCGTTCCCGGCACGCTCGTCGGTCTCGCGCTCGTCGTCGTGCCCGAGACCGCGCTCACCTACACCCACGTACTGCGCTTCGGTCTCGCCAGCTGGCTCGCGCTGCTCGTCTTCGTCGGGACGCTCACGGTGCCGTCACTCGAGTCGACGCTGACGCTCGACTCCGAGGCGCTGGCGTTCGCTCTCGCGTTCGCCATCGGCGTCGCCGCCGCCAGCTACGACTGGGTGGCCGCTCGCACGCAGGCCGCGCTGGGATAGGACTCACTCGCTCGCGGTCAACACCAGCACGTGGCGCGTCAGCGAGCGGTGAACCCGGCGCTCGAAGCGTGCCTCGAGTTCCCAGCCCGCCTCCTCGGCCGCACTCTCCCACGACCGGTCGGCGACGACGACCGCCCGCGAGGCGACCCGGCGCGCCTCCGAGAGCGCCCCCGAGACGAGGTCGTCGAGTCGGTGGCGTTCGATCTTCGACTGACGGCCGTAGGGGGCGTCGAAGACGACGGCGTCGACCGCGTCGTCGGCGAGCGGCAGGCGCGTGGCGTCGCCGCGGGCGACCGCGAACGCCCCGGTGGGGACGCCCGTCGGTGACTTCCCCGAGAGAAAGTGTGTGAGGTTGGTCCGTGCGCCGGTCACCATCTTCTCCTGGGCGTCGGTGCCGAGGACGGTCGCGCCGACGAGTCCGGCCTCCACGAGTACGCCGCCGGTGCCACACATCGGGTCGAGCACCGTCGCCCCGGGGCGCGCCCCGGCGATGTTGACGACGGCGCGCGCGAACAGCGGGTCCATGCTTCCCGGCTGGAAGAACGGCTTGTCCGTTGGCGCGCGCGTCCCGAAGTCGCGGACGCTCTCGGTCTCGAGCCAGCCGAGCGCGCAGACGGCGACCGACTCGCCGTCGATCTCGCCGACGGAAAACGCCGCCCTGAGGACGTGGTCCGGGTGCTCGAGGTCGACGCTGAAGCCGCGCTCGACGAGCACGCTCCCCAGCGCCCGTTCCGCCGCGGCCGTACTCACGCCGCTCGAGCCGTGGACGTCGGCGGCGCGGACGGCGATCGAACCGGTCCGGTCGGTGTCGGCGATGGCGGTCTCGAGCAGCGCCCGCGCGCTCTCGACGTCGGCGTCGGTCCGTCCGAGCAGGGCGCTCGCCCGCTGGGTGTAGGCGAGTCCGCGGACGCGCTCGGGTACGACGCCGCGCGCGACGGCGAGTCCGGGGGCGATCCGACGGACGCCGCTCGCGGCACTCGCGGCTTCACAGGCGGCGAACGCGTCGTCTTCACCGCCGAACTCGAGCAGATACACGCACGTCCGTCGCCGCGCGCGAGGTATGAGCCTACCGTTTTCTCGAGCGCGGGCGGGTGTACACCCGGTCTGCGAACCGGCGGGTGCGCGCTGGTCGCCTTCGCGGACGATCAGAGTACCGGATAGATCAGACGACAGCACTAAGCTTTATAAACCTTAAATACGTCTTTTTAAGCGACTTATGACGGATCCGAAGGACACCATCAATATCGAAAACGTGGTGGCGTCGACCGGCATCGGGCAGGAACTCGATCTCCAGAGCGTTGCGATGGACTTAGAGGGGGCCGACTACGACCCCGAACAGTTCCCTGGCCTCGTGTACCGCACTCAGAACCCCAAATCCGCTGCACTGATCTTCCGCTCGGGGAAGATCGTCTGCACCGGTGCGAAGAGCACCGACGACGTTCACGAGAGTCTCCGTATCGTCTTCGATAAGCTCCGCGAACTCCAGATTCAGGTCAACGACGATCCCGAAATCGTCGTCCAGAACATCGTCACCTCCGCGGACCTGGGGCGCAACCTCAACCTGAACGCCATCGCCATCGGTCTCGGTCTCGAGAACATCGAGTACGAACCCGAACAGTTCCCCGGTCTCGTCTACCGCCTCGACGAACCCGAGGTCGTCGCGCTCCTCTTCGGCTCCGGTAAACTCGTCATCACCGGCGGCAAACAGCCTGTCGACGCCGAACACGCCGTCGACAAGATCGTCTCGCGACTCGAGGACCTCGGCTTACTCGAGTAGCGTCACCGCCGACGCCGGCTCACTCGCGTGGGCATCTCGTTCTCCCGACTGCACACGCCGCCTACGAGCGCGAGTGCCATCTCGAGCGCACCCGCACCGGCCGTCTCCGTCCACTCGAGTGAGTCTCCCGTCCGGACTCGAGCGGGCACCTTACGCACTCGAGTGAGGCGTATCGGTAGGCACAAACCTCCCCGGTGCGAAGCGCCGACGTATGGCACCTGGCTCGAGCGGTCTCCTCGCAGTCGGCCCGACGGTAGTCTCGGTGGGGGCGCTCGAGCCGTCGCTCGCTCAGGTGGTCGAACCCGCACCCGGCGGCGTCTTCGCCTACCTCGGCACGTTCGTGCTCGCGACACTCTTCTACGGCGTCACGCTCCACGTCGCCGCGAGGTACGTCCTCGGCGACGTCTCGGTCGGGCGGGCGTTTCGCGTCGCGCCGGTGTTGGGGCTGTTCGCGCTCATGCTCCAGCAGGCGGGTCCGGCGATCACCGCCGCCATCACCGTCGTCGTCGCCTACGTCCTGATCTACGTCGTCTACGACCTGAGCCACAAGCTGACGGTGTTCGTGACGGTGATCTACTACACCGTCGCGCTGCTGGTCGGGTTCACCATCGTCAACCTCGTCTACTTGCTCGGACAGGCACCGGGCTGAGCCAGCCCCGCTCGACGGCTCGGCGCCACGCCGTACGGGCGTGCGCTCACTCGACTAAGCGCTCGATCTCGGTCACCAGAATACCGCTCGCGCCGCGTTCTTTCACGCGGGTGATCGTCTCGAAGACGTCGCGCTCGTCGACGACGGCGTGGACGGCGACCGCCTCGCCCTCGCCGTTGGCGATGTCCATGATCGTCGGCCCGCCGAGTCCAGGGATCACCTCACGGACCGCCTCGAGCTGGTCCTGGGGGACGTTCATCATCAGGTAGCGCTTGCCGTCGGCGGCGAGCACCGACGAGAGCGCGGTCGCGATCTCGCCGACTTTGGCGTCCCCGACGACGTCCTCGCGGGCGAAGAGCTGGACGGAACTCGAGAGCACCTCGTCGACGATTGCCAGCCGGTTCACCTTCAGGGTCGTCCCCGTGCTGGTGATGTCGACGATGGCGTCGGCCATGTCGACGTAGGGGGTGAGTTCGGTCGCACCGGTCACCTCGATCACCTCCGCGGAGACGCCCGCGTCGGCGAAGTACTCCCGGGTGATCGTCGGAAACTCGGTGGCGACGGTCGCTCCCTCGAGATCCGCACTCGTGGCGATCTCGCCGTCTTCGGGCGCGGCGAGGACGAGGCGACAGCGGCCGAACTCGAGGTCGAGGAGGCTCTCGATCCGGTCGCTCGCGCTCTCTCTGACCTGGTCGAGACCGGTGATGCCGACGTCGGCCGCGCCGTCTGCGATGTACTCCGGGATGTCCGCCGCGCGCGCGAAGAGGACGGTCACGTCGGGGTCGACCGTCTCGGCGTAGAGTTTCCGGTCCGCGCCGTTCTCGAGGTGGAGTCCCGCCCGTTCCAGGAGGTCGATCGTGGGTTGGTGCAGGCGGCCCTTGTTGGGGACGGCGATTCGCATTTGCCGACCGTTCGGGCGCGGGTGGGAACTGTCTTTCCATCCGCTCGAGTCCGCCTCGTGGCGTGTGGACGGTGTGTCACGCCCCGAGCGCGGCCGTGACGCTCTCGAGGTGAGACCAAAACCCCTCATTCGACTTATTTTCGAAAACTCGTAGTGAACCACCCGAACATTCTAAGGCACAACTCGCATGAACGGGTAGCCCGTAGTATCTGGTATGACCCAAAGACGCGCCCACCTCGAGATTACGGGCATGTCGTGTGCGACCTGTTCGGGGAGCGTCGAGACGGCGGTCTCGGCACTCGAGGGAGTCTCCGAGGTGAGTGCGAACTACGCGACCGACGAGGCGGTCGTCGCCTACGACCCAGAGCGAACCTCGCTCGAGGACATCTACGACGCCATCGCGGCGGCGGGCTACGAGGCCGAGTCGGTGTCGGCGTCGGTTGCCGTCCTCGGGATGTCGTGTTCGACCTGTTCGACCGCGGTCGGCGAGGCGCTCGAGTCGGTGCCGGGGGTCGTCCGCGCGGACGTGAACTTCGCGGCCGACGAGGCACGCGTGACCTACAACCCGGCCGACGCCTCGCTCCCCGCCATCTACGACGCCATCGAGGCGGCGGGCTACGACCTCGTTCGCGAGGAGACCGCAGACGGGGGTGAGAGCGGCCGCGAGCGCGCCGTCGAGCGCGAACTCGCCCGCCAGCGCCGTCTCGTGATCGGCGGCGGCCTGCTGACGCTGCCGTTCGTCCCGGTCATGATCGCGATGCTGTTCGGCGTCTTCGACGTCCTCCACCACGCGACCTGGGCGCAGTGGGGCCAGTTCGCCCTCGCGACGCTCCTGATGGCGACGCTCGGCCGCGAGTTCCTCCGGGGGGCGTACCGGGCGTTCGCCCACGACCGCCGGGCGAACATGGACACGCTCGTCGCCGTCGGGACCTCGGCGGGCTACGTCTACAGCAGCGCAGTCCTCCTCGGCGTCGTCACCGGCGGGCTCTACTTCGAGGCCGTCGCCTTCATCCTCTGGTTCATCACGCTCGGCAACTGGCTCGAGGTCCGCTCGAAAGCCCGCGCGGGTAACGCGCTGCGGGAACTGCTCGAGATGGAAGCCGACGAGGCGGCCGTCGTCCGCGACGGCGAGGAGGTCGCGCTCGCGCTCGAGGAGGTCCGCGTCGGCGACCACCTCCGGGTGCGTCCGGGCGAGAAGATTCCGGTCGACGGCGTGGTGCTCGAGGGGGAGAGCGCCGTCGACGAGTCGATGCTCACCGGCGAGTCGGTGCCCGTCGAGAAGGGAGTGGGCGACGAGGTCGTCGGTGCGACGATCAACGAGAACGGTCTCTTGCTGGTGGAGGCGACCCGCGTCGGCTCCGAGACGGCGATCCAGCAGATCGTCGAGCGCGTCAAGGAGGCCCAGTCACGCCAGCCGGAGATCCAGCGGCTGGTCGACCGGGTGAGCGCCTACTTCGTCCCCGCGGTGATCGTCAACGCGACCGTCTGGGCGCTGCTCTGGCTGGCGTTTCCCGAGACGTTCTACGGCGTCTCTGCGTGGGTCGGCTCCTGGCTCCCGCTGCTCGAGCCGGTCGGCGGCGGTCCCGTCGCCGGTGGCGTGCCGGTCCTCGAGTTCGCGGTGGTCGTCCTCGCCTCGGCGCTGTTGATCGCCTGTCCCTGTGCGCTCGGACTCGCGACGCCCGCGGCGACGATGGTCGGTTCGACACTCGCGGCGACCAACGGCGTCCTCTTCAAAGGCGGCGACGTCCTCGAGCAGGTCCGCGGCGTCGACACCGTCGTCTTCGACAAGACCGGCACCCTGACCCACGGCGAGATGGCCCTGACCGACGTCGTGGCCGTACGCGCCGAACCCGACGGCGGCGAGACGGCGGCCGACGGCGGCGCGAGCACACTCGAGAGCGCCGAACCGCTCGAGTCGCTCGCCCTCGCCGCCGGAGCGACGGCGGAATCCGGCTCCGAACACCCCATCGCGCGCGCCGTCGTCGAGGGGGCTCGCGAGCGCGGTCTCGAGGTGGGCGACCTCGAGACGTTCGAGAACGTCCCCGGCCACGGCGTGCGCGCCGAGACAGACCGCGGGAGCGTCCTCGTCGGCCGCCGGGAACTGCTCTCGGAGGCAGGTATCGACCCCGAACCGGCGTCGGCGACGCTCGAGCGCCTCGAGCGCGAGGGGAAGACGGCGGTGCTGGTCGCCGTCGAGGGCGACCTCGTGGGCGTGCTCGCGGTCGCGGACGAGGTGCGCGAGAGCGCCCGTGAGACGGTGGCGGCGCTCCGCGGACGGGGGACCGAGGTGGTGATGTTGACGGGTGACAACGAGCGGACCGCCCGCGCGGTCGCCGAGTCGGTCGGTATCGACCCCGCGAACGTCCGTGCGGGGGTCTTCCCGGAGGAGAAGGCGGACCACGTCGAGACCCTCCAGGCGGACGGCACGCGCGTGATGATGGTCGGCGACGGCGTCAACGACGCACCGGCGCTCACGGCGGCCCACGTCGGCGTCGCCATCGGTTCGGGCACCGACGTGGCCATCGAGTCGGCCGACGTGACGCTGCTGCGCGACGACCCGGCGGACGTGCTCAAGGCCGTCTACGTCTCCGAGGCGACCATCTCGAAGGTTCGTCAGAACCTCTTCTGGGCGTTCGCCTACAACGCGACGCTCATTCCGGTGGCCTCGCTCGGCCTGCTCAACCCCGCGCTCGCCGGTCTCGCGATGGCTGGCTCGAGCGTGAGCGTGATGGGGAACAGTCTGGCGTTCGCGGCGTACGATCCCCACGAGGCGTACCGTCCGGCGCTCGTCCGGCCGTTCGTGTGGCTGCGCGCTCGCCTCGGCTAGCTCCCGAAGAGCAGGTCGACGAGCCAGAGCGTCACGTAGGCCTCGACGAACGCGGCGAGGACGAGGACGAGCCACGCGAAGCAGACGAAGACGCCCGTCCGGTAGAGGGAGGATTTCGTCACGAACGCCTCGCGCGCGCCGGTGACCCGCTGGACGAACCGGTGGAGGAGGCGGAAGCCGACGCCTGCGGCGACGAACAGCGCGGGCAGTTCGAAGATGCCGTGGGGGACGATCGAGGCGATGACGATCGCGAAACCGACGTCGCCGCCGACGGAGACCACGACGTTTCCGACGAGAATTCCGTTGATCACCATGATTACCAGCGTCAGCACGCCGACCGTCACCGCCCCGAAGATCGAGAGGAGAAACGGCGGCGTGTTCTGGGCGATGAAAAAGCCCGCCGTCACCTCGAGCGCCAGCTCGTCTCCGGGTTCGCCCTCCTCGAGCGGGCCGAACTCCTCTTCGAGTAACTCGAGGAAGACGTCGACCAGGTCGACGCCCGCGAGAAAGAGGAGGACGCCGAAGACGGCACCCGCGGCGAACAGGCCCGTCGCGAAGCCGACGTAGGGGCGATGCTCGCGCCACGCCGCTGCGAGCGCGCCCGGGGCGCGAACACCGACGGCGACGAGCGCGGCCGCCGTGACCGTGGCACCGAGCGCGACGGCGGCCGAGTCGGCGGTGTACCACCCGACGACGCCGCTCGAGACGGCGACCACCGCCAGCACGAGCGCGAACGGCGGCCACGCACGCTCCCCTCTCAGTGGATCGTTCATGCCCGTTCGTTCTCTCGAGCCACCGATAAATCCGCTGACTCGCGTCATCGGTGCAGGTGTCGGGCGCGCTCGAGCGCCGACTCGAGCTGGCGGCGCAGGGCTGTTCTCCCGTCCCGGCTGCGGGCGACCCGTGCGTAGTTCGCCAGCGACTGGGCGAGCCACAGCGCCTTGTACCGCGGTGCCAGGCGCTCGAACCCGTCGGGTAGCGGCGCGTGGTTGGCGTAGCCTGCTCGGAAGACGTGCCTGAGTCGCCGTCGCCCCCCTCGTCCAACCCGGTGGCGGTCGACGAACCCCGCTTCGGCGCGCGCGAGCGCGTAGCCCGCCGTCGTGACGTGGGCGTTGCCCCAGTCGAGGACGGCGGTGATCGCCCCGCGCTCGTCGGCCAGCACGTTTCCGGGGCGGTAGTCGCCGTGGTCGAGAACGGGCCGCGCGCCCTCCTCACCGGCGAGCGGGAGGCCGAGCCACGCCCCGAGCGCCCGGCCGAGTGGCCCTGGATCGAGGGCGTGCCACCCACACGGCTCGACGAGACACAGTCCACCCTCACTGCGCGCGAGCGCCCCAACCTCCTCGAAGCCGCCCGGATTCGCCGCGTGCAGCGCGCCGAGCAGCCGCCCGGCGTCGACGACGAGGCGACGGAGGACGGGCGGCTCGAGGTCGCGGTACGGCTCTGGTGTGCGCCCCACACAGACCGAGTAGCACGCGAAGCGCTCGTGTGTCGCTCGCCCGCGTTTGGCCCCCGCCGGCCACCGAACCGCGCCGCTGGCGAGCACCGTCGGGACCGGAAGCGCGCTCTCGCGCCCGACGAGCGAGACGACGAGCGGTTCGATCACGTCGCCGCTCCAGACGCTCGCTCCACCGCGCTTGCACACGACGCGCGCCGGGTCGCCAGCGAGCTCGAGCAGCGAGGTGTCGGCGAGCGCTCCACCCGCGAGCCGACGGACGCCGCGGAGTTCCGTCTCGAGCGCCGTGCGAGCGATCTCCTCGTAGACGTGCTCTGGGTCCGCCGCCGGGACTGGCCGTCGGCACACGACGCTACTGGCGACGCCGGGACGGGTACGCCTTCGGGAGCCTCCCGGCGCTCGAGAGTAGGCTCTCACCGGCTGAGACGCGCCGAAACTCGAATCGGTGCGTTCGCCGTCGGCTCCCGTGTGGACCGCCGCCGTCTCGCGTTCGCCCGCCGCGTTCGCAGCCGCGCCCTCGCGCTCGGCCACGCCGCCTACGACCGACTCGTCGGCTACAACTACGAACAGGAACTCCTCGCTCGCCGGGCCGACACCGCTGGTGGGCCGATCCGGAGCTACGAACTCCTCACCCGCCACCGCAGCGACGCGATGCTCGCCGAACTCGCCGCCTGCGGCCCCCGTGCGGTCGTCTTCGACCTCGGGGCGAACGTCGGTATCTACGCGCTCGCACTGGCGAGCAGTGCTCACGAGCGGCAGGTCGTGGCGGTCGAACCCTCGCCGGTGGCACTCGAGCGCCTCCGTACCAACGTCCGGCTGAACGGTCTCGAATCGCAGATTCGGGTCGTCCCCTGTGGCGTCGGCGACGCTCGAGGCGTCGCCACTCGCGATGGCGGCCGCCCACCCACCCGCCCGTTCTACGTCTCCTCGCTGCCCGAACTCTCCGGGTTCGACGCGGCGAGCGCCCGCCGCTTCGGGGCGCGCGTCGAGACCGTTCTCGAGGTTCCCTGCGTTCGCCTCGACGACCTCGCATCCCAACTGCCGCCGCCGGACTTCGTAAAAGTCGACGTCGAGGGGGCGGCCCCCGCCGTCCTCCGCGGTGCGCGCGAGACGCTCGAGCGCTACCGGCCGACGCTCTTCGTCGAGGTCCACGAGGCGGGGCTGTCGGGCGACGTTCCCGGGGAGACGCGGGCGGTGCTCGACTCGCTCGCCTACACCGTCGCCGAACGGGCGGGCTACTGGCGGTGTGAGCCGCGAAAGCGCGAGTCGCCAGATTGACGCCCCGAGGCGGCGAAGCGCCCGCCATGCAGACGCTCTCGGTCGTCGGCGGCCAGGTGCTCACTCCCGACCTGACCGTCGAGACGGCGGACGTACTGATCGACACCGACGCGGGCGAGATCCTCGAGATCGGTCCCGACCTGGAAGCCGACGGCGACGAGGTGCTCGACGCGCGCGGCGATCTCGTCACCCCCGGCTTCGTCAACGGCCACTGTCACGTCGCGATGACGCTCTTACGCGGCTACGCCGACGACAAACCGCTCGAGTCGTGGCTCCGCGAGGACGTCTGGCCCGCCGAAGCGGCGCTCACCCCCGAGGACATCCGCGTCGGCACGGAACTCGGGGCGCTCGAGATGATCAAATCCGGGACGACGGCGTTCGCCGACATGTACTTCGAGGTGCCGTCGATCGCGGCCGCAGTCGAGGAGTCGGGGCTTCGCGCCCGACTCGGCCACGCGACGATCACGGTCGGGAAGGAGGAAGCGGACGCGCGCGCCGACACCGAAGAGAGCCTCGCGGTCGCCCGCGAGTTCGACGGCGCGGCCGACGGGCGCATCTCGACGGCGTTCATGCCCCACTCGCTGACGACCGTCGAGGAGACCTATCTCGAGGAGTACGTCCCGAAAGCGCGCGAGGCGGGCGTTCCGATCCACTACCACGCGAACGAGACGGTCCACGAGGTCGACCCCATCGTCGAGGAACACGGCGTTCGCCCGCTCGAGTACGCCGCCGACCGTGGCATGCTCGAGTCCGGCGACTTCGTCGCCCACGGCGTCCACGTCGACGAGACCGAGATCGCCCTCCTCGCCGAGACGGGAGTGGGTGTGATCCACTGTCCGGCCTCGAACACGAAGCTCGCGAGCGGGATGGCTCCCGTCCAGCGCTTGCTCGACGCCGGGGTCACGGTCGGTCTCGGCACCGACGGCGCGGCCTCGAACAACGACCTCTCGCTGCTCGACGAGGCACGCGACGCCGCGATGATCGGCAAACTCGCCGCCGACGACGCGAGCGCCGTCTCCGCCCCCGCGGTCGTCGAGATGCTCACCCGGGGCAGCGCCGACGCCATCGGTCTCGAGAGCGGCCGCCTCGAACCCGGTGCGCCCGCCGACCTCGCGGTGGTCGACCTCGAGAAACCGCACCTGACGCCCGCCCACGACCTCGTCAGCCACCTCGCCTACGCGGCCGCCGCCGCCGACGTTCGCCACACCGTCTGTGACGGACAGGTGCTCATGCGCGAGCGCGAGGTGTTGACGCTCGAGGAGGAAGCGGTGCTCGAGCGCGCACGCGAGCACGCCCACGCACTGACCGACCGCGTCGAGTGAAGCCAGTCGATTGCGTCGACCGAGACTGATCGGCAACCGTGACACTCACGATCTCTTGAACGACCTGCGCGCCTGATAAACGCTCTAAACGATTCTCCGCCCGCTGTGACCCGTTCGAACGGGGCGAACCACGGCGGGGGTTTATCCTCGAGACCGTGAACGCTGAGCCGTGATGAGACGCTACCGACTACTGAGCGCAGGAGTGGCCCTGGCGGTGCTGTGTGTCCTGGCACTGTCGGGGACCGGAGCCGCAGCCGACGCGAGCAACGCGACGCTCGAGGTCGACGTTACCGAGACTGACGACCTCGTGATCGTCTCGGTGACGGCCGACGGCGACCCGGTCGAGAACGCGAGCGTGAGCGCGACGGCCGCGACGAACGACTCGAGCGAGACCGTCTTCGTCGGGGAGACCGACGCCGACGGCGAGGTCACGCTCGAGCCGCCGAGCGAGACTCGCACGGTCACGTTCGAGGCGACCGCCGGAGACGCAACCGGCGAGCGGACGGTGACACTCGAGGGTGAGCGCGACCTCTCGATCACCGTCTCCCAGACGGATGGCGTCGTGGTGACCGTCACCGACGGTGAACCGGTCGCGGACGCGACGCTCGAGGTCGCTGTCGACGAGAACGACTCCTACGCGGGCACGGGGTCGTACCTGACCGACGCAAACGGACAGGTCACCCTCGAGTCACCCAGCGAGACGGTGACCGTCGCGCTCACTGCGAGCCACGAGAACGCGAGCGCGGAGACAACGGCGACGCTCGAGGCGGCCGAGGAAGTCGAGAACTTCGGTGCGCTCGTCAGTCAGTTCGTCGCCCAGCTCGAGACGGGTGACGAACCGCGCGGCATCGCCGTGGCGTCGTTCGTCCTCGAGCACAACCCCGGGAACGCACCGGCCCACGCCGGTCCACCGGCCCACGCTGGCCCACCCGGTGAGGGCGACGCCGACCGACGCGGCCCGCCCGCCCACGCGGGACCACCGGGGGATGACGACGACGGTGACGACCGCCGTGGCCCGCCTGCACACGCCGGACCGCCGGGTGAGGCGGACGACGAGGACGAGGCTGACGAGAGTGACGACGAGGAGAGCGGTGACGAAGACGAGGGTGACGACG
This sequence comes from Natronobiforma cellulositropha, assembly GCF_025629245.1. Lineage (GTDB taxonomy): Archaea > Halobacteriota > Halobacteria > Halobacteriales > Natrialbaceae > Natronobiforma > Natronobiforma cellulositropha. The sequence goes on along the minus strand of NZ_JANZXN010000060.1, from coordinate 105,897 downwards.
AGAGCGGTGAGGACGACGAGGAGAGCGACGAAGACGACGAGAGCGGTGAGGACGACGCCTGAGACGGCGAAGGCACCGTCCGACACTCACTCGAGACCACCGACGGACACACTCGAGGCACCCCGTCCGTCGGCGTCCGTGTGGAACTGCGGTGCGTTTTTCGGTCAGTAGGAGACGGCCAGCCCCGGCCATCCGAGTCCGGTACCGTTTTGAGCGCGGTCGCTGTCTCTCCGGGCATGACCGACACGCAGGCGTATCCGCCGATCAGCGAGCAGCTATCGGACGTGGAGACGGCTCGAGCGGAGGGCCGCCGGAAGATGGAGTGGGCCGCCCAGCACATGCCCATCTGCGAGCACGTCCGCGAGGAGTTTCTCGCCGACCAGCCCTTCGAGGGCGAGCGCATCGCGATGGCGATGCACGTCGAGGCGAAGACCGCGATTCTGGTGGAGACGCTCGCCGACGGCGGTGCGGAGGTCGCCGTCACCGGCTGTAACCCGCTGTCGACCCACGACGACGTCTCGGCGGCGCTCGACGCCCACGACTCGATCACGAGCTACGCCAAACGCGGCGTCGACGACGAGGAGTACTACGAGGCCATCCACGCCGTCATCGGCCACGAGCCGACGGTCACCGTCGACGACGGGATGGACCTCGTCGCGATGATCCACGAGGAGTACCCCGAACTCATCGAGGGCATCGTCGGCGGGGCCGAGGAGACGACCACCGGCGTCCACCGCCTGCGCGCGATGGACGCAGATGGCGCACTCGAGTACCCCGTCTTCGCCGTCAACGACACGCCGATGAAGCGGCTGTTCGACAACGTCCACGGCACCGGCGAGTCCTCACTCGCCTCCATCGCCATGACCACCAACCTCTCGTGGGCGGGTAAGACCGTCGTCGTCGCCGGCTTCGGCTACTGCGGGAAGGGCGTCGCCAGCAAGGTCAGCGGCCAGAACGCGAACGTGGTCGTCACCGAGGTCGAGCCACGGCGCGCGCTCGAGGCGCACATGGAGGGCTACGAGGTCATGCCGATGGCCGAGGCCGCCGCCGTCGGTGACGTCTTCCTCACCACCACCGGCAACCGCGACGTGATCGTCCGCGAGCACTTCGAACAGATGGGAGATGGCGTCTTACTGGCGAACGCGGGCCACTTCGACATCGAGATCGATCTCGAGGCGCTCGCCGACCTCGCCGTCGATCGGTACGAGGCTCGAGACGGCGTCGACGCCTACGAACTCGCCGACGGCCGCCGCCTGAACGTCATCGCCGAGGGGCGACTCGTCAACCTCGCCGCGCCCGTCTCGCTCGGCCACCCCGTCGAGGTGATGGACCAGTCCTTCGGCGTCCAGGCCGTCTGTGTCAGGGAACTGCTCGAGAATAGCGAGCAGTACGGTCCCGGCGTCCACGACGTACCCGACGACTTAGACAGGGAGATCGCGGAGATCAAACTCGCCGCCGATGGCGTCGCCTTCGACTCGCTCACCGAGACCCAGCGCGAGTACATGGGCTCGTGGGACCACGGGACGTAAGCTCGAGGGCCGGTTCTGCGCTCGAGCTTCGGGCCGCTACTCGCTGCGGGTTGCATCGTCTACGGCGTGTTCACGTTGCGCTGTAGAGTCCTGGTTGTCCACAGCCAGCGCAACTATTTGCGTCTGGAGTAGATTTATGCGCCGTGGCCTCTCTCTATGTGTGACTGAAGAGGCCGCTGGCGTCGACGCGTGGAAGGTGCACACGAGTGCCTTTGACAGGGTGCAGGCAGTTGCTGACTCCGTTTCACAGCCCCGTCCGGCTCACACATCGCAGACGAGGCTCACGTCGCCGAGAACACGGCGAGAGACCACCTCGAGCGACTCGTCGCTCTGGACGTCCTCCAGAAGACCGACCAGGACGGAACGGCTGTCTACTCGCTCGCCGCAACGTGAGCGAGTTGCGAAGCCTCGCTGCGGACAAAGGCTACAGCTGGAAGCGCTTACGCGAAAAATAGAGCAGAGGGCGTGAGGCCGCTGATCAAGTATCGAGGGTTCCGCCCCATCGATCACGCACACAACGCGCGGATCGATGAGGCTCTCTACGGCCAGAGAGCCCTATCTGAGACTGTCTTCTCGGTGATTAAGTGCACGCTAGGCGACGCCATGCGTGCGCGATTCTGGTATCGTGAGTTCTGTGAAATTGTCCTGGCGTATGTCGTCTACAACATCAAGCGTGCTATCAAACAGTGAAATCAACCGCCGTATGGCGATTCATCACGGCCGGCGAATTGTATGACACTCTCCTAAAAAAGTAAGTAACCGACATCGACGGAGCCGCCAGGCAATCACACGAAGCTGACGAGACGCTGGATACGCACCCAGTGACGAGGCGTGTGACGCCGGTCGATGACAGGATGCCCAGGTTTTCTCGCTCGAAAGTGACCTTGACGACTGCCAGTACAGATACGCTTACGTGTACGAAGAGGAGGACATCTTCGGGAACACGGAGAACTGGTACATCGTGTTCCCCTGCGAGTAGGCCACAGCGAGAAAGGGAGGGCGTACGCTACCTCTCGTTACCCAACCCGATAGAATGATGAAAATATAGGTCTACGAAGAAAAGCTACAAACGTCATAATCACTACTACCAATAGATGACCTCACACCTTTGGACACTCTCGGAGAAGCTGGTGCAGAAGAACGGAGACAGCCCACCGCCACCGGACGTCACAGTTGGATCGCTCTGCTTGGGTGGGATCGCCGTGTTCGCCGTCGCTATCGCGGTGATTACAGCGGTCGCAGATCCGACCACAGAACCACTGAAAGGGGCGACGCTCGCATACGGCGTTCCGGGCCTCGTCCTCCTCGCGATAGCGGTGACGATGTACCAGCGGCGGCCTATCGGCTGGATCGGCCTACTCGGAGCAGTACTCCTTAGCCTCGCCTACACCCTTTCGTTTGAGGTCACAGTGGGGCTCAGAGACATCGTCCTGGTCGCAGCGCACGTCGCCCTGCTCGGGTACTTGGTGTACCGACGCCACGTGTACCTGTAGGTGACAGTCCGCAGTCAGACGGCCCCATACCAGCGTCGGGGTTCTAAAAGTGATTCCATTTTCGGGCGACGGCGGCGCCGCGCGAACCACTGACTGGGTCTGTGACTGGCACCAGAGGCGCTTTGACGATCGTCGATCCTTTTCCTTCGACTCTGGTGCATTGCCAGACTGCGCCGAGTCAAACCATTAAATCTAGGGAGTTGAAGCGGAAAAACGGCTAATAGTTCATGTCCAAGAGTTCCCGATTCACTGGGAAGGTCGTGAGGTTGGCAAAAAGTGCTGGTAGTGGCCGAGGCGAATTCGCCGTCGTTTCGCTGCATTGTCTGCGGATTTACCTGAAGAAATCTTACCGCGAATCGCTCGACTTGTTGAGCGAGATGCCTCAAATACTGGCGGAAATAGGCCTCAACGCGGTCGGTCTCCCTCACCACTCCACGTTAGTAAAAGCGTTTGAGAAGATCAAGATCGCTGTCTGGCGAGTGCTGCTGCGCCTATCGGCGTTCACGAAAGCGCAGCTCTTGTGCAGCCCACAAAATCGTTCCACGATTTTGGGACGCAGATGCACGAGCCGTCCGGTCATGCAGCGACGGACGCGACGTTTTTCGACCGCGAAACCGCAAGCAAGCACTACTGTCGCCGGACGGATTACTGCGTCCAGTATCCGTCTTTAGCTAAGCGGAGAACCACGTGACAGCGGCGGCTTCTCGAGGCATCTTTTCGAGAGGAATGAGGAGGCAACGGCTGTGTCCACCAACGCCTCCTCATCTCGGATTATGCGTCGTCTACAATATCAAGCATGACGTCAAACAGTAAAATAAACCGCAGTGTGGCGATTCACCACGGCCCTTCCAAGCGGTACTCCTGTTGAACCGACTGGAAGTGAATCTACACACCCTGCTGCGAACGTACTACCGAGCACCGCGAGAAGGTGGCGGCGAGTAATCTGCGTTGTATCCATAGATGGTCTCACCCCCGTATCTTCGGGAGGTAGTCGAGCGCCATCGCGGCGAGCACGACCGAGAGGGCGACCGTCGCGATCCCGACACCGGCCTGGGCCGTGGAGGGCTCGGTCAGGAGGGCGCTGGTGCCGACCCAGAGGAACGCGAGTGAGAAGCCGAGCAGCAGCGCCGTTCCGAGTGCGTCGAGCAGTGCGTCTTTCACCGCCGCGTGGACGACGGCGTACACCTCCGCTTCGGTGAGCCGGGCCTCGTCTGTCTGGGGTACCATCTCTCCTTTCTCCTCTCCTGGGTGAGTACTACTGTGTTGTCATTTTCTCTCGAGGTGGCCCTCTCACCGTCCGGTGACGCCGGTCTGCATCCGGCCTCCGGGCGGTTCGTGGTCGGCTCCTCCGAGGGCGCACGCGAGCGGGTCTGAGAGGGTGGGTCCCTCCCGCTCGAGCTTAGATCGACTCGAACACTCCGAGACGGGAGTCTCGTACGCTCGAACGCCTCACAGCCGTTCGAAGAGGGCGACCACGTCGTTGAAGCCGACCTGGCCGTTACCACTGAAGTCGAAGTACTCGACGTTCGACTGGACGACGTCGCTGTTGTGTTCCTCGAAGAACGTCACCACGTCGTTGAAGCCGAGGTTCCCGTCGCCGGTGATGTCCTCGTAGAGACCGTCGCCGGTGAGGTCCTGGGCGGGGTTGCCGTCGCCGCTGACGTCGAGGTCGGCCGCGGGTCCGTCCTCGAGGACGTCACTCACGCGAGCGTTGAGCGCCTCGAGTTCCTCGCGTGCGCCCGACGGCATGTCGATCGAGGGTGACTCGAGGCCTGGCTGGCCGTCGGGGTCGGGCCAGCCGACGACGACGGTGGCGACCATGCCGGCTTCCTCGTGGGGGACGCAGACGTAGTCGTAGACGCCCTCGTCCTCGAAGGTGTGTTCGAAGGTCTCGCCCTCCTGGCTCAGGAGGTCGCTCTGCCAGGGGTCGGTGCCGTCGGGGATGCGCTGGTCGCCGTAGGTGTCGGGGTGGTAGGCGACGGTATCGTGTGGCCAGCCGCCGACGAACTCCCAGGTGACGGTCGCGCCCTCTTCGACGTGGACGATCTGGGGTTCGAAGCGGTTGCCGTCGGCCATGTCGACGGTGATCTCGGTGACGGGGTCGCCGAGGTTGTCGTCGAACTCGTCGTCGTGGCCGTCGCCGATCGAGAGGTCGCCGAGCATCGTCGACGGGTGGGGTTCACAGAGGTAGTGGTCCATCTCCTCGGTCGCGGTGAACGAGACCTCCTGGGTCGCGCCCTCGTTGTAGACGAGGTCCGTCGAGAGCAACACCTCCTCGTCTTCGTCGCGGATCGCGACGTTGTGGGGGATGCCGTCGACGTTGGTCCACTCGAAGCGGTACTCGCCGCCGACCTCGACCGGCAGCGTCGGGTTCGTCTCACCGGCGATTGAGTCGGGTGAGACGCCCACCCAGCCGTCGGTCGCGCCCTCGAGGACGAACTCCTCGTCGTACTGGGGGACGACGACCTCGGGTTCGTGTTCGATGCGGTAGATGGCGGGGTTGGTCGGCTCGAACTCCTCGCCCCAGTCGGCGACGTAGAGCCGCCCCTCCGGACCGACGGCGAAGTCGTTCGGACTCTCGAGACCGATTCCGGAGAGGAAGGGTTCGATCTCGAGGAGGTCGCCGTCGGCGTCGGTCGAGATGAGTTTGAGCGAGCCGGAGTTCCAGCCGGCGATGAGCCACTTGCCGTCGACGTACGGGGGGAGACCGCCGTCACCGATCTCGTCGAGTCTGAACAGGGGACCGCCGATGACGCCGGTGTCGGCGAGTTCGGGGTGGGGCACCTCGTCGGGTGTCTCCCAGGGACCGTCGTGGGGTGGATGTAGGTAGGTCTGCCAGTCGGTGGCGACGTAGGCGAGCGTCGAGTCGGTGTCGACCGGTGGGAGGTCGGTGAGACCGTCGTTGTGCGCGGAGTCGTTGGTCGGCCCGTCGGGATCGAAGTAGCCGCTCGAGGTGTGGGTGTTGTAATCGAAATCCGCGTAGGGGTACTCGAGACGAGCGAACGGCCAGCCCATGTTGACGGGGTCGGTGATCCGGTTGTAGGTTCGCAGGCCGATCGGGCCGCGGTCTGTGTCCCACTCGTAACTGTCGGGACCCATGTCGGCGACGTAGAGCGCGCCGGTCTCGTCGTCGACGCCGAGACGGAATGGGTTTCGAAAGCCCATCGCGTAGATTTCCGGGGCGACGGTGCCGGCGTCGATCTCGGCGGCGTACTCGTCTTCGGGGAAGAGGTTGCCGTCGGGAATCGAGTAGCTGCCGTCCTCGTGTGGCTCGATGCGGAGGATCTTCCCCCGGAGGTCTGCGGTGTCGCCCGAGGTGCCGCGGGCGTCCATCCAGTTGGGGTCGCTCCCCTCTTCGATGGGGGCGAAGCCGTCGTGTTCGTGTGGGGTGACGTTGTCGCCCGTGGTGAGGTAGAGACTGCCGTCGGGACCGAACTCGACGCCACCGGCGAGGTGGTAGTCCGCGCCGCCCCACATCCCGCCGCTCGTCTCGCGCTGGGTCGTCACGCGTAACAGTTCGACCTCGCTCGCCTCGTCGAACGTGCCGGTGTCGGGGTCGACCTCGAAGCGCGAGAGCACGGCGTAGGGATCGTCTGCGTCGGGGTCGAGCGCGTCGTTCGTCGGCGAGTAGTAGAAGTAGACGTAGCCGTTGTCCGAAAACTCCGGGTCGAACGCGAGGTCGTGGCCGCCGTCTTCGGCCGCGCTGTAGAACTCACGCTCGAGCGCGACGCTCGTCTCGAAGGTGTCCGGATCGATGGCGAGGACGTTGGCGTCGAGGTTGACGACGTAGATACGCCCGCTGGGGTCGGTTTCGATCGAGACCGGCGTCGTCACGTCGGTGGTGATCTCGACGCGCTGGTAGGAGTCCCAGACGGTGGCCGTCGCGTCACCCTCGACGAGTCCGCCCGCCCAGCAGATGCCGTAGAGGAGGTGCTCGAGGAACGCCTCCTCGTCGAACGCCGCCTGGGTGTGGCCCCGGCCGGTGTACCAGGCGCGGCCGTCGTCGACCTCGTGACACCAGGCGATCGGGTGGTCCGCGCGGCCGCCGTCCATCCCCGCGCCGTCGTAGCTGTCTTCGTCGAGCGTCGCCAGCACGTGGACGTCACCCCGCGGATTCCGGTCGTAGTCGTACCACTCGTCTTCGGCCGTCCAGCGCTCGGGGAGGTGACGCGTCGAGGGGTGGTCCCGGTCGGTGACGGCGATTTCGCCGTCCTGGACCGGCGGGTGGTCCTCGAACTGCGCGCCGACGAGGTCGCTGTAGAAGTCCCAGTGGTAGTGGGTGTCCGCGGCCGCGTGGATGCCCGCGTAGCCGCCGCCGTCGCGAATGTACGCCTCGAACGCCTCGCGCTGGGCGTGCTCGAGCGGACTGCCGGTCGTGTTGTTCCAGACGACGACGTCGTAGGCCGCGAGCTCGTCGACATCGTCTGGGAAGGCGCTCGCGTCACCGTTCGGATCGTCGATCACGTCGATCGTCACCTCGTCGACGCCCGCGACCGTCGCGATGCGGTCGGTGAGCGACTCGAGCTGTGCGTTCCCGTAGTCGATGCTGGCGTGGCGAAAGCCGTCGGTGACCGAGAAGACGAGCACCGAGACCCCGTCCGTGTGGTCGTGGCTGTCAGCCGTCGCACTCCCCGGCAGGCCGCCGAAGAGTGCGCCGCCCGCACCCAGGGCCGCCCCGGTGTGTAAGAGCCGCCGTCGTGAAATCGTACTGACCGACTCCGCCCGGTCGCCGCCGGACGCTCGCTCGAGCGCTCGCGTCTCGTCTGTGTGTGCTGGCATGGCTACTCGTGTTGGAGCACTGTCTGGCGACGAACCAATAATCTTTCTGCAAAATATTGTTATTTCAATAATGAATCGGCAGTAAATAGGGGCCACTTCCGATGCTGCCGGGTTTCGTCCGCGGCCGACGACTAGCGCTCTTCGGCGTGCTCGTCGGCCGCTGGCGCCGCCACCTCGCTCGAGCCGTGTCTGTGTTCGTCTGCGGTGACGACGAGTCCACCGTCGTCGAGACCGACGATCGCGGTTCTGACGACGACGGTCTCGCCGTCACGTCGTCGTCCGGTACACTGACCACTCCAGCGCCAGCCGTCTTCGACCGCCGGAATCGCCGTCACACTGAGCCGTTCGGCCTCGTCCTCGTCGTAGATCCTCGTCCACGAGCTGCCGTGTAACTCCGCTCTCCGGTAGCCGAACTGGTGGGCGTAGGCGCGGTTGACGAACGCGAACGTTCCGGTGCGGTCGACGATCGCGACCGCGTCGGTCACGGTCTGGAGCGCCGTCAGGGCGTGTTCGGTCCAGGTGGCCGCACGCCGGTGTTCGACGGCCCGTCGAAGCTGGTGCTCGAGGTGTCGTGCGTGACGCCCGTCGGTCGCTGCCGGCGCGTACACGATCGGGAGGTCGGGATAGCGGGCGACGACGGTCTCGAGCAGTTCATCCGTCTCCTCGGCTGGAAACTGCGTCGAGACGAGCAGGCAGTCGGTCTCGTCTACCTGTCTCAGTGCGCCCGCGACCGTCGACTCGCGATGTACGTCGACGTGTTCGTCACTGGCGTCTTCGAGCGGCAGCGTCTCGCCGTCGCCACCGACGAAGAGCACCGTAACCGACTGCGTGTCTGCCGTCTCTCGGTGCGAACTGTCGTCGTTCGGTGCAGGCATCTTTCACCGTTTTCGTCGGCCGTCCCCGTTCACCTTCGATCCCCCTCGCCGCTCGAGCCGGCTCATGGAACGATCCGCTGGGTGACGTTCGAGAGGACCCAGGCTGACTCGTTCTCCGGATCGGTGATCACGGCGACTCTGGTCGAGCCGACCTCGTACTCCTCGTAGCGTTCTCTGATCGGTTCTGCGTTCGTCTCTGTGGTGTCGTCTGTCAACATTGCTCGGTGATCATCGCGGTTCGTCGGTGATGCCGTCGACGGTCACGGTGCCATCGCTCCCCACGACGACGTGGTGACCGCTGTACTCGAAGCTGACCTGTCCCTCGGTCCCGGGGCGGAACAGCCGCTCGAGCGCTTCCATGTCGATCGAGTAGTAAAGCGGTGGCTCGAGCGAGAACGGATCGGTGCCTGCGGCTTCGGCGATCGCCTCGACGACGCGCGTTCCAACCGACTCGTGTGCTTCGGACATCGTGGTGGCAGTCATCACGAGTTTCTACGGGCCCCGCCCCCATCCCACTGGCCGTTATCTGCGTAGCACCGACGCGTAGCCGTCGTTACGTGTATAACCCCCGTGGCCGACGGTCTCGAGTCGGCTGCCGTCGACCCCCGGGGTCGTGGGTAGCTCTCAATAGCGTACGGGCCGTACGAGCCGACATGATCGCATCCCCCTCACGCGTGTTCCCCGACGCAGCTCGACGTTCGCCACCTGACGTGTACGCGCCGGTGCAGGCGACGCCGACGGACCGGCCGAACGCACGCTCGAGTCCCACCCGACCGCGTCGAGACCCGATCGATCGGTCACGCCCGGGTGTAGTCCCGTGAGCGACTCGGCCAACGGCGTCGACAGCCGCGCGATCGAACGGCTCACCGACCGTCTCGAGCGCTTCAACGCGGGTGAGTCGGACGTGGAGTTCGCGACGGCGCAGGACGGCCCGCTCGCCGACCTCTGCGCAGCCGTCGGCGACCTCGTCGACGACGTGCGCAGCCACGAGCACCGCTCGGAAGCGAGCGAGCGCTACCGCCGCGAACTCTACCGGATCACCTCGGACGCCGCTGCGAGCAGCGACGAGAAGATCGAACGCCTCCTCGACCTGGGCCGTCGCTACTTCGGGGTCGAAAACGGCGTCCTCACGCAGATCGATCCCGATACCGACCGGTACGAGGTGGAACTGGCCGCTGGCGGCACCTTCGTTCAGCTCGGCACGTCACCGCTCTCGGAGACGTTCTGCCGGAAGACGATCACGTCTGGCGATATTCTCGGCATCTACGACGCCGCCTCCGAGGGCTTCGACGCCGACCCCGGCTACTCCGAGTGGGGAATCGCCTGCTACATCGGCGGACGGCTCGAGGTCGACGACGAGCTGTACGGGACGCTCTGTTTCGTCGACCCCGATCCACGCGACGAGCCGTTCACGCGTCGCGACTTCGTCTTCGCCGACCTCCTGACGCGGTGGGTGAGTTACGAACTCGAGCGCCGTAAACTCGAAGACTACCGCGACTACACCGTCGAGATCATCGACACGCTCGACGACGTCTTCTACATCCTCGACGAGGGCGGCGAGGCGCTCCGCTGGAACGAGACCTTCAACGAGACGGTCGGCTACACCGACGAACAGATCGACTCGATGTCTCCGCTCGAGTTCTTTCCACCTGCAGACCATCCACGGGTCGTCGAGGCGATCGAACGGGTGTTCGAAGACGGATCCGCCCGCATCGATGCCCCGTTTCTGACCGCCGATGGCGAGTCGATCCCTCACGAGTTCGTCGCGTCTCGGCTCGAGAGTCCCGAGGGCGATCCCGTCCTCGTCGGCATCGGCCGCGACATCAGCGAACGCGCCCGATACGAACGCGAACTCGAACGCACTCGGGACCTCCTCACCCAGTCACAGCGCCTCGCGAACGTCGGTGCCTGGGAGCTCGAGGCGGCCGGCGACGCCGTCGACGTCGTCTGGACCGACGAAGTCGCACGCATCCACGGCTGGTCGGGAACCGACGCCACGCTCGAGCAGATGCTCGCACAGTACCGCCCCGCCGACCGCGAGCGCATCGAAACGGCGATCGACCGAGCCATCGAGACCGGTGCAGACTACGACTTCGAGGCACGCCTGACCCGGCCCGACGGCGAGCGCCGCTGGGTGCGAATGATCGCTACATCGGTCACAGACGACGGTCCGGTCACCACGCTACGCGGCTCGATCCAGGATGTCACCGAACGCAAGCGCCACGAACGCGACCTCGAACGGACGACCGACCTCCTCCAGCAGGTCCAGCGGCTGGCGACCGTCGGCGGCTGGGAGGTCGACTTCCGGCGTGACCCGCCGGCGATGACCTGGACGGACGAACTGTATCGTATCCACTGCTTCGACCGCGATGCCGACCTCCAACGGGAGTCGGTCGTCGAAGCCTACCATCCAGCCGACCGCGAGCGCGTCGACGCCACGCTCCGCGAGGCGGTCGAGACCGAGACCGCCTACGACATCGAGGCGCGACTCCAGACCGACGCCGGCATACGCTGGGTCAGGGCGATCGGTGAACCGATCCACGAGGACGGCGACCTCGTCGCCTTCAGAGGCTCCGTCCAGGACATCTCCGACCGGAAAGAACGCGAACAGGACCTCCAGCGCACGACTGCCCTCCTCGAGCAGACCCAGCGGATCGCGAACGTCGGCGGCTGGGAACTCGACCTCACCACCGACCCGCCCTACGAGGGGACGCTCACCGACGAACTCTACCGCATCCACGGCGTGCCGCTCGAGGAGCCGTTCGACGTGGAACGCGGTCTCGAGTTCTACCACCCCGACGACCGCGACCGGGTTCGGACGGCAGTCGAGACCGCCATCGCCGCCAGGGAACCGTACGACATCGAAGCGCGCCTGCTCACCGCGAGCGGCGAGCAGCGCTGGGTCCAGACGACGGGCGTGCCTATCACCGACGCCGAGGGGGAGCTCGTCACGCTCAGAGGCGCGTTACAGGACATCACCGAGCGCAAAGAGCGCGAACTCGCCATCAGGTCGCTCCACGAGACGACACACAGCCTCCTCAACACCGAGACCGAGCAGGCCGTCGCCGACCTGATCGTCGAGACCGCAGACGACGCTCTCGAGGTGACCGGTGCCTGTATCTACCTCCTCGACGCGACGAGCAACCGACTCGAGCCGGTTGCCGCCTCCCCACAGGTCGCCGACGACCTGCAACCGATCGCCGTCGGTGATGCAGACTCGGTCGTCTGGAACGTCTTCGCGACGGGCTCACAGACGGTCGTCGGCTCCTCGCCCCTGCTCGTCGACGGAGACAGCAGCGGGCTGGTCGTCCCGATGGGCGTCCACGGCGTCTTCGTCGCGACGGCGCCCGCACCCGACGTCGACGACGAGACCAGACGCTTGGTCGAGACGCTCGTCGCGACCGCCGAAGCCGCCTTCGACCGCCTCGAGAGCGAGTCGAGCCTCCGCGAGCGCGACGCCGAACTCGCCGCACAGAACCGCCGGCTCAAACGCCAGATCCAGGTCACCGAGATCATCCGGGCGATCGATCAGTCGCTCGTCGGCTCGACGAGTCGCCACGAGATCGAACGGACCGTCTGTGAACGCCTCGTCGAGGAACCGAGCATCGACTTCGCCTGGATCGGTGCGACCGACGCCGGCCAGGAGGGACTCGCCCCTCGAACCTGGGCTGGTGCCGAGGGGGCGTACCTGGACGCGGTCTCGTTCGAAACGCTCGACACCTCGAGCGAACCCGCCGTCCAGACCGCACGCACCGAAGACTCGACGGTCGTCTCGAACGTCGTCGGCGACCTCCCTGGCGACCCCTGGCGCACCGCCGCACTCGCCAGCGGCTTCCACTCGGTGTGCAGCGTCCCGCTCGCCTTCGACGAGTACGTCTACGGCGTCCTCTCGGTCTACGCGAGCGAACCGGACGCCTTCGGCGACCTCGAACGGACGGTCTTCGAGGAACTCGGCGAGAGCATCGCCAACGCGATCAACGCGGTGACGGCGCGACAGGCCCTCCACACCGATACCGCGCTCGAACTCACCGTCACCATCACCGACTCGGGCACCTTCCTCGAGCGCCTCGCACGGGCGGCCGACTGTCGACTCTCGTTCGAAGGTCTGCCCGCGCACGCGGCCGACGAAACCCGGCTCTTCTTCACCGCCGACGGCCCACCCGAGACCGTCGAGGCGGTTCTCGACGAGTTCGTCTCCGTCTCCTCCTTCCAGCGAATCTCCGAATCGGGCGAGGAGACGCTGTTCGAGGCGACCGTCTCGGGTGACGTCCTCGCCTCGCGACTCGTCCGCCACGGCGCGACCCCGCGCTCGATCGTCGCCACCCCCGCCGGCGTCGAGACCGTCGTCGACCTCTCGACGGCGACCGACGTCCGCGAGTTCCTCGAGATGCTCGACGAGCGCTACCCGACGGTCGAACTCATCCGCCGCCGGACGGTCAGCCGCCGCACACACACCCGCGGCCACCTGATCGACTCGCTGTTCGACGCGCTCACCGACCGCCAGCTCGAGGTGCTCAAAACCGCCTACTTCGCGGGCTACTTCGACTGGCCGCGTGAGTCCACCGGCGAGGAGGTCGCCGCCATGCTCGGCGTCTCACAGCCCGCCGTCAACCGCCACCTCCGCGTCGGCAACCGGCGGCTGCTCGAGCAGCTGTTCGACGTCGACGCGCCGCTGGTCGCTGGCGAGTGAGAACGCCCAAGGTGGCCGCCCTCGTACGCCCGGCCATGGAAGCCGCCACCGAGTCGACCGAGCCGCCCGTCGACGAACCGCTCTGGTCGCTGCTCGTCGCTGTCGGTCTCACCGTCGGTGGTCTCCTCGGCGCACAGCTCGCCGTCCTCCCGGCGCTCGCACTCGAGCCAGCACTCGCCGACTCGGCCGCTGACGCCTCGAGAGGTGCGTTTCTCGCGATGTTCGCGCTCAACTTCGTCGGGATGGCCGCGGTCGGGGCGTTCTACCTCGTGCGTACGGGCCACGGCTGGGACTACCTCGACCTCCGCCTGCCGACGCTGCGCGACTGGGGCTACGTCGTCGTCGGCGTCCTCGCTGTCGTCGCCCTCGTCGTCCTCGTCACGCTGGTCTCCGACGCGCTCGACGTACCCACCGCCCAGCACAGCATCCTCGAGGTCGTCAGCGCCGATCCGCCGCTCGCGCTCTATCTCATCGTCTTCGTCTTCCTCTTCAACGCCCCCGCCGAGGAGTTTCTCTTCCGAAACGTCATCCAGAAGCGCCTCTACGCCACCTTCTCGCGCTACGGTGCCGTCGTCGTCGCGAGCGTCGTCTTCGCGCTGGTCCACCTCCCCGTCTACGCGCTGGGGGCACCCTCGACGCTCGCCGTCGCCGTCTCCCTCGCCGTCATGTTCGTCGGCTCGCTCGTCTTCGGCGCGCTCTACGTCAGAACCGAGAACCTCGTCGTCCCGACGCTCGCCCACGCCGGTCTCAACGCCGTCCAGTTTCTCAACCTCTATCTCGTCCTCGAGTACGCCCCCGAGGAACTCGACCTAGCGATGTTCCTCCCGCTCTGGTGACTCCGCCCGCGAGCGCTCGAGACGCCCCCTCCCGGCCCGTGGCCGGGTTCACTGGCGGTTCCCATCCTCACCGCCGACCTGGCGTGACACTGTCTGACTGTCCACTCTCGTATACTGTTTCTCGACGGGTGGGAACGGTTCTGGGTATATACGTGGTCACGTGTCCAAGCAATAGCTGTAAGAGGATACCATCATGTCTGCAACGACTATCAACCGGTTGGAAAGCCGTATCGGTGGCGTAACGCTCGAGGGAACCCCACACCAGCTCAGTGCGTGGGCGGTCGTCGGTCTCCGCCTCGTCATGGGCTGGGTCATGCTGAGTGCGGGCTGGGGCAAGCTGGTCGGTGAGTTCAGCGCCTACGGCTACCTCGCGAACGTCGACCCGGCGAGTCCAGCCAGCGGGCTCTTCGGCGCGATGGCCGCCAGCGGGACGATGATGGCCGCCGTCGACGTCATCATCCCCGTCAGCCAGGTGCTCATCGGCGTCGCGCTCGTCGCCGGGGCGTTCGTCCGTCTGGCCGCACTCGGGGCCGCCATCCAGATGGTGATGTTCTACTTCGGTAGCTGGGACGTCGCCAACGGGCTGGTCAACAGCCAACTGGTCTACGCCGCGGTGTTCCTCGCACTGGGCGCGTTCGCCGCCGGACGCATCCTCGGCGTCGACCGCATCCTCGAGGCCCACCGGCTCGTCAGGGAGCGCCCGGTCCTGCGCTACCTGCTGGGCTGAACTCGAGTTTTTTCCGTGCCCCTCGCGGTCGCTCGCTTTTCACCGTCGCCTCGCTCCCCCGCGTCTCCGCCTCGTTTATTAGTGACCGGTGGCGAGAGACGGGTATGTCCCACGCGAAGGGTGGCCGCCGCGAGCGCGAACTCGTCAACCGCCTCGACGAGGCCGGATTCGCGGTGATGCGTGCACCCGCCAGCGGCGCGGCGACGACGCGCGAACTGCCCGACGTCCTCGCCGGCGACGGCGAGGTCTTCTACGCCATCGAGGCGAAATCGAGCGCGGGCCAGCCCATCTACCTCACCGGCGAGGAGGTCGAGGCGCTCATCTACTTCGCCCAGAACTTCGGCGCGAAACCCCGCATCGCCGTCCGCTTCGACCGCGAGGACTGGTACTTCTTCCACCCGGGCGACCTCCACCACACCGACGGCGGCAACTACCGCGTCAAGAAGGAGACCGCCATCGCCGAGGGAACCGACTTCCCGGAGTTCGTCGGCGAGAGCGAGAAGGTCACCCTCGACCAGGTCGGCCAGCGCACCGATACGGGCCCCGACGAGGAGGTCGTCCGCGTCCTCCGGGCGGTGAAACAGGGCCTGATGGAGGTCGAGGAGGCGGCGGAGTTACTCGAGTGAGTCACACCGCTCCCAGCGCGCTCCCGGCGGCGAGCCAGAGACCGACCGCGAGGAATATCGACCCGAACGCTCCGAGACCGAGTCCCTTCAACAGGAGTCGCCGCCGGGTCGCTCCCTCCGAGGCGTCGGAGACGAGGAACACCGGCGCGTCGCCCGCCTCGATGGCCACGTCGGCGTCGACCTCACGCGGGTGGGCTTCGGCGTCTCCGAAGACGTAGACCGACTCGCCGACCTCGAGTCGCTTCTCGGTGTAGCGGCGGCGGCCGCCGAAGACCGAGGTGGCGACGCCGGTGATGCTCCGTGCGCGTTGTTGGTTCGGAATCGAGCGCGTCCGGTGGGACTCGAGTGAGAGCGTCGCCCCCTCGGGGTCGACGTAGGCCGTCTCGCGGCCGTCTTCGAGTACGAATGGGCGGCGCTCGCTCCCGCTCTCGACGGTTCGCCAGCCGCTCGAGCGGTTCTTCCCGCCGCGCTTTCGGCGTTCGATCGTGTAGCTGTAGGCGACACAGTCGACGCCGTGAAACGGCGACTCGAGCGGCTCCTCGTGGGGGCGAACCGTCCCCTCGATTTCGACGGGACCGCTCGCCCGCGTGGCTTCGTGGACCGTGATCGGCTCTCCGGCGCGGACGTAGTTCCACGCCCGCAGCGACTGCGATCCCTGCCAGACGACGAATCCCCCGACACCGGCGAAGAGCACTCCGATGAGCGCTTCGATCACTGCCATGCCCTCGGCCTTTCAACCGGGCGATAATAAGCGTGCGGGCGTGACTGTGGTCCCCTCAGACCGGTTGTGACTCCCGAGGTATCGGCTGTTCCACCCGCTCGAGGCGTGGGCGCGGGAAGACGTACACCTTCAGCGAGTCGGGGACGACGCCGTTTCGCGCCACGCGGGCGTGGGGGTACACCGCGCCGACGACGGGGACGTCGGGGTCGTAGCTCGCGTTCGACCCGTACTCGGAGACGGTACACTCGGTCTCGCGGATGCGGACGTGGTCCGCCCGCAGCGGCGAGACGTCGACGACGGTCAGGCGGTCGCCGGTCTCTCTGTCGCGGACGGCGTCGCCCGGGTAGAGGGTGTGGGCCGGGCAGTAGACCGGCGTTGGCGTCTCCTCCTCGACGATCAGCGGGCGAGCGCACTCGGCGCACTCGCGGACGATACGTCCCGGTGGCGGCACGCGGCCGTCGGTGATCTCGATCGCGACCCGGCGGACGTGCTTACAGCGCACGCCCCGGAAGACGTGATCCGGGCAGGTACAGCGCCCGGCGTCGATGTCGACGAGGTAGGTGTGTTCCTCCTCGGACTCGACCTCGTAGAGACCGTCACCCAGGGCGAGGACGGCCATCGGCTCGGCTCTGGCCCGGCGCGAGCGCTCGTCTAACTGGCGGTCTGGCGGCAGTGGTAACGCGGTCTTCGGTGACGCGTGTGTGTGCTGTGTGTGCGTCATGGTAGTGGACTCCGAGCGGCCGGGTTCGACACGTGCCGGCGACCGGCCCGCTCGAGCGGTGGTCTGGCTGTACGACCACTCTAGGTGCTCGAGGAGCATACCCCTCTCGCCTGCGTCGTCCTGGCCGCAGAGACGCCGTTCGAAGCCCTTTTGGTGGGTCCGGAGAAACTCAGGGCCAATGCTCGAGCGCGAGCGGATCATCGAAATCGTCGCCGCCGTCTGTGCCGTTCTCATCATGCTCGCGGCGATGTACTGGATCGGCGTCACGTACAGCGACGCGAACGCGAGCGTCCTCGACGCCGAAGGCGGTGAGATGCTCGTCGGGGCCATCGTCGGCTTCATCTTCCTGATGACCGCGATGGGCGTCGGTCTCGCCTACACGCTCAACGACCCCGAAGACGGTCTCGAGACCGACGAGGCTGAGACCGACGCGAAGAACACCGTCTGAGCTGCGCCCGCCGGTTCTCTCGTCCGCTTTCTCCCGGCGAGGCTACGCCTCCTCGCTCTCGACGGTCTCGCGCCAGTCCTCGAGTTCGTCGTCGTCGGTCTCGTCGAGGCGACGTTCGTAGTAGGCCATCGGGTGGGGGATGCGTTCACAGAGGTCGTCTTTGTTCACACAGTCGCCGTAGGAGACCATCGTCGCACACGAGGGCGGTGAGTACTCGGTCGGGGAACTCTCCCCGCGGATGTGGTCGGTCTGATAGCGTGTCATCTCCTCGCCGAACGTCGAGTTGACGCGGTACAGTTCGACGATCTCGTCGGTGCTCATGCCGATACTCGCGAGGAAGGCGGTGATCGCGAAGCGCGAGTGGTGCGGGAGGTGTTCGCCCTTCTGGATCGCATCGAGTAGCGCCGTCATACACGGCGGAAAGAGGTCGGGGACGACGGTGTCGATCTCACGGGTCAGGTCGAGTTCGGCGAGCACCTCCTGAATCTCTTCGACGTCGTCCGTGAGCGCCTCGGCGATCGGCTCCGGCACGTCGAACGGCAGCCCCTCCTCGACGCGCTCGCGGACGGCCTCGCGGACGAGCGTCAGCAGTTCGTCCTCGTCGACGGGCACCTCGCCGCGCTCGAGCGCGCGGTTGACCAGCCGCCACTCGGACTCCCAGAGGTCGCCCGCCAGCGGGAGGTAGGCGCCGACGCCGACCTGGTAGCCCGTCTCCGTCTCCCGGACCGCTCGCTCGAGGTCGAACTCCGAGAGTAGCTCCTCGAGCGTGACGCCGCTCGTCTCGACGCTCTTGAGCTCGGTGGTGTCTTCGAAGTCGGCGACGAAGCGCTCGTAGGCCGTCGCCGCCTCCGCTCGCGCGTAGGTACGGACGAGCACGCGCTGGTCGGCGAGCGAGACGAGCACGCGTGCGACCGGGTACGAGAGCAGTTCGGTTCGCGGGTCGCGACTCGGCTCGCCGACGTCACCCTCCTCGAGCGCTGCGACGACGCGCTCGCGGGCGCGCTCGACGACGGGGCGCTCCTGTTCGACGACGGTCACCAGATCGACCGCCTGGGTGGCGACGGCGTCGCGCGCCCCCTCGAGAAACGGGTAGCGCGCGTGGAGTCGCTGCATGGCTGGCCCGGTTCTCACTCATCGGTGTTAAACACGTCGTCTCGAGCGGCCACCCGGCCGACCACGAGTTCAAGTTCCTCGCACGCGTCTGTCGGCGTATGCCGTGGGCGACCTCCGACGGAGTGGAGCTGTACTACGAACGCGACGGCGTCGATCCGAGCGACGGCGAGACCGTCGTGCTCCTCCAGACGGCCGGCGCCGGGCGCTGGCAGTGGCGACCGGTGCGCGAGGGGCTCGCCGCCGAGTTCGACGTGATCGCCCCCGACACCCGCGGGACCGGCCGTTCCGAGGACGGACTCTCGCGCGTCGTCCGTGCCCTCCCACGACGGCTCGCCGGCCCGCTGGTCCGACGGGCGTTCGCCCCCTCGCTCGACGACCTGGCCGGCGACCTCGAGACCGTCCTCGACGATGCCGGCGTTCGGTCGGCCCACCTCGTCGGTGCGGGTCTCGGTGCCACGCTCGCGCTGCGCTACGCCCTCGAGTACACGCGAGCGGCGTCGCTCACCCTCTGTGGGGCGACCCACGGCGGCGTCGACGCCGTTCCGATCCCACCCGACGTCCGCGCACAGCTCCTCGAGACGCCGCGCGGGAGGACCCGCCGCCGACAGCTCCGCGAGCGCCAGCGCCCGGCGTTCTCTGAGGCGTTCACCAACCGCAACCCCCACCTGATCGATCAGCTCCTCGAGTGGCGACTCGAGCAGGACGCAGCCGACCTCGCGGCGCTCGCCCAGCTCACGGCCTTCGAGAACGCCGACCTGGCCGACTCGCTCTGGTCGGTCCGCTGTCCGACGCTGGTGCTCCACGGCGGCGACGACCGGATCGTCCCCGCTGCGAACGGGCGCTTACTCGCCGAGAAGCTCCCCGACGCCCGTCTCGAGGTCCGCACCGACGGCTCACACCTGTTCTTCTTCGAAGATGCAGACTGGACGCTCGAGCGCCTCCGCGAGCACCTCGGCGCTCGCGTCGCCCCGTAGCCCTCGAGCGTTGTTCCCCGACGCACTCTCGAGCGTTGTTCCCCGACGTACTCTCGAGCGTTGTTCCCCGACGCACTCTCGAGCGTCGTCACTCGAGATCGTTGCGGGGTCAGAACGGTGGCGTCGTTTTCGCGTCGTCAGTCGCTCTGGATGCGCGGTGCCAGCATGTAGGTGACCTGGCCCTGTCCCTCGGCGAAGCCGTAGTGGATCTTGATCGGGAACTCCTCGCCGAGTTCGAGGGTGACCTCGGCAGCGGCGGGAATCGCCTTGTTCATGTCTTTGAGATAGTCGAGGCTGAACAGCGAGTGGGCGGGACCGAGCTGGAGGTCGATCAGTTCCGTGGTGGTCAGCTCGAGGTGGACGTCGTCGGTGTCACCCTCTGCGTCGACGTAGAAGAACTCCTCGCCCTCGTCGACGCCGAGGGCGATGTGGTCGGAGACCATGTCGGCGGCTTTCACCGAGCGGTTGATGTCTTTGCCCTCGAGGACGACCGAGGCGGGCAGGTCGAGGTCCGGAATGTCCGGCTCCTGGCGGATCGAGTCGGGGTCGATCAGCGCTAACGTGTACTCGAGTCCGTCGATCTGGATGTGGAGTTTGCGGGTCTCTTCGTCGAGTTCGAGCTGGACGAGTCCGCCGGACTCCGCCATGCCGGCGATGTCCTCGAGTCGCGATAGGTCGACGCCGATGAGACCGCCGTCGGCCTCGTAGGACTCGAAGGCGGCCGCGTCGAGCGAGAGATCGACCATCCCCACGTTGGCGGGATCGACGGCGCGAATCGTGAAGCCGTCCTCCTCGAGGTGGATCTTGCACTCGTCGACCAGCACACTCACCGAGTCGAGCGCGCTGGAGAGCGTTTCCGCGCTCACGATGGCCTTGAACATATGCGTCGGGGTACGGAGGGTCGCCATAAAAAGCCACCCTTTGTGGGCGACCGGCGTGTCGTCTCCCGAATTTCGCCGACGTCCGTTCGTTTCAGGACGCTCGATCGAGGAGACGCTGACGACCGTTCCGCGCGGCCGCTTCGCCTCGACTCGAGGTGGCCACCGTGCGGTCGACGAACGGCCGCACGAGACGCCGAGATCGCCGACTGACTGCGACCCCGACTCCACGCCGATCCGACACCACACGGGTCGTTCGACGTGTCCCGCCTCATCCGACGTACATTTCCGGGTCGACTGCGTCAACCGACGTATGAACACGACGGTATCGACGATCCGACACGGAGACGTACCCCGACGTGTGGTGACGCTCCAATGACTCGAAAGGACGACTACTACAACCGGGCGAAACAGCAGGGCTACCGGAGCCGCGCGGCGTACAAACTCCGCCAGCTCGACGATGCAGAACACCTCATCTCCGGCGGGGACACCGTCGTCGACCTCGGCGCGGCCCCCGGTGGCTGGCTCCAGGTCGCCGCCGAGCGTGTCGGTCCCCAGGGGCGCGTCGTCGGCGTCGACTTCCAGCGCATCCGTGAGTTCGACGAGTCCTACGGCGACCGCATCGAGACCGTCCGCGGCGACATGACGAACGAACGCACCCGCGAGCGCGTCACCGACACCGCAGGCGGCAGCGTCGATGTCGTCGTCTCCGACATGGCACCGAACATGTCCGGCGAGTACTCCCTCGACCAGGCGCGCTCACTCCACCTCGCGCGACTGGCGTTCGAGACCGCCCTCGAACTGCTCGCCACCGGCGGCAACTTCGCGGTCAAGGTGTTCGACGGTCCCGACGTCGACGCCCTGCGTGCCGACCTCGAAGACGAGTTCGACCACGTCCTCGCCACCAGCCCCAAGGCCTCGAGAGACGAATCCTCCGAGATCTACCTCCTCGGCATCGGCCGGCTCACCGCCCCCGTCGAGGAAGGCGAGGAACTCGAGGTCGAGATTCTCGACACCGGCACCGAGGGCGACGGCATCGCCTCCGTCGAGGGCTACCGTCTGTTCGTCCCCGACACCGAGGTGGGTGAGACCGTCACCGTGAGAATCGAGGACGTGAAACCCAACTTCGGCTTCGCGACGCGACTCGACCCCTAGGTCTCGTCCGGCTCAGTTCTCGTCCGACTCGAGGCGGTCGTGGCGCTCGTCGATCTCGTCCAGCAGGTCGAGAGTCTTCCTGATCGAGGCACGGATCGCGTCGCTTCGGTTGACGAACTTGCCGTCGTCGCCGACGTGGTCGTCGAGGTCGTCGAGCAGTTCCTGTGGGATTTCGACGCTGATCTTCGGCATGGCGGGCGGTTCGAACGCCGACGGCTTAACGACAGCCCTTCGGAGTACTCACCGGCCGAACAGCCCGGTCTCGAAACTGGGCCGCTTGCCGCCACCGCCGCCGAAGAGCCGTCCGCCCGCCGTCAGCACGTAGAGGAGGGCGAGACCGATGAGGTAGGTGATGGTGAGCGGAACCGCGAAGATGAGCATCGTGATGATCCCCGAGGGGCTGGCGAACGCCGAGATGGTGAAGATGCCGACGACGACGAAGCGCCAGCCCTCGAGCATCGTCCGGTAGCTGACGATGCCGCCGACGTGGAACAGCCCCATCGTGACGACGATGTTCATCAGGAAGCCGACGCCGACGGTGGTAAAGAGCACCAGCCAGGCGAAGTGACTGATCTGGAAGGAGACGATCATATCCGCTGCGAGTGCGTCCGAGATCAGATACGAGATCAGCGCCGGGGCGATGAAGAGGAAGCCGATCACCGTGCCGAGGAAGAAGCCGACGAGCATCGAGCCACCCCAGACGATGAACGTCCGCCGGTCGCCGTAGGCGAGACCGCGCTCTTTCATCGCGGGCCAGGCGAAGTACAGCGAGAGCGGCAGGATCGAGACGATGCCGGCGATCAGGCTCACCTTCACCTCGAAGATGAGGACCTCGACGGGGTGGAGCGCGATGACGAAGCCGCTCTGGTCGATCAGCTCTCTCGTCGATTCGGTGCCATCGAGGTCGGCACCCTTCTGCCTGGCGACCTCGACGAGGTACTCCTCTGGGATGCCGGAGGCGAACTGCTCGAGGATGATCTGCAACCCGCCGCTGTAGAGCCAGATGAACGTCCCGCCCATCACGACCATGAACAGGCCGACGAGGTAGAACATCTTCGAGGTGAGACTCTGGAAGATGAACGCGATGTCGTAGGCGTAGCCGCCGATGTCGTCTTCGGTCGTCTCCTCCTCGGTGAAGGCGTCGACGACGTCCGCGGCGGTGCTCGCAAAGAGGCTCGACTCCTCCTCGGCGTCGGCCGCCTCGGCCGCCGCGTCGCCGCCTTCTGCGCCACCGGCATCGGCGTCGGCCGCCTGGGCGTCTTCCTCGCGTTCGGCCGCCTGCGCTTGTAGGGTGTCGTAGCGGTCGAGGATCGCCTGTGCTTTCTCGCGGTCGTCGTCGTACATCGCCGTCCGCGCGTGGCCGAGCACCTCGTCTTCGTCCATCGCGAGGAACGCCTGCGGTGGGACGGCCTCGATCGCGCCCGCGTCGAGTACGTCGAGGTCGATCGCCTCCGGGTCGCCGCTTCTGACGTCGTCGATCCGGGGGTGGACCGGACTCTGGAGGACCTTGACCGTGTAGACGAGCATGAGTACGAACGCGACCCCGGCGGCGACGATGAGTCCCGCCGCGAGCGCGCCGAGTGCGCCGTGGTCGGCCGCGAGCGTCTCGAGTGTGGTCGGCCCGCCGGGCTGGAGGTACTCGGGGAGCAGCGGGTAGACCTCCTCGTCGAGCAGGTCGAAGAGGCCCGCCCAGATGGCGGCGCTCGCGACGAGTGCGGCGGCGGCGAGTGCGCCGACCGACTGGAGTGCCCGGCGTTTCATCAGCGTCGTCCCGCCGATGGCTTCGGCCGCGCCGCGGCGTCGGGTGTTGGTCAACACCTTCGCCAGCCCGAGGCTGAAGACGTAGAGGATCACCAGCGGGATGGCCCACATGATGAGCGTAAACGGGTCCGGCGGCGAGAAGAACGCGCCGAAGACGGTGATCGCGACGATAGCGTGACGCCACTTATCGCGGAAGGTCTCGTAGGGGACGACCTCGGTGTAGGCGAGCGCGCCCATGAACAGCGGCAACTGGGCTGCCAGGCCGAACGAGAACGTCAACAGCGCCATGAACTCCGTAAACTGGGTGATGCCGAAACTCGGCTTGACCCCCGCACTGACCGCGTTGGCGGCGAGGAAGTCGAACGCGTAGGGGAAGAAGACGGCGTAGGCGTAGATAATGCCGACCCAGAACAGCGTCAACGAGGTGAGGACGAAGCCGGCGACGTAGGCGCGCGAAATCGGCACTGCAGAGGTGAAGCCGCGGCGCTTGAGCGCGTCCCGAGAGTAGTAGAGCAGCGCCGGAATCGCGATGATCGCACCCACGATCAATCCGATCTTCGCCTGTAAGAGGATCACCTCGAACGGGGTCCGGGTGATGATGTCCGTTACCTCGGCGACGTTTTGGTCCATCTGGGCCTTCGCGGTCGCCTCGAGGAAGTCCCAGATCCAGAGCCGAAGGGCGTAAAAGGAGCCCAGAAAGCCGATGACGAAGACGATGAATATCTTCTGCCCGTGCGTCTGCGCGCTCGAGACGAGGGCGCCGATGCTCTCACGGCCGCTGTTGATCGCTTTGGCAGTGTCTTCGTCGAGGGCAGAGCTCATTCGATGTCTCTGGGTTACTTATATTCAGTTATCAACCTTTCGAGTCAACCACTTTTGCGCCCCGTTTCGGCCGCGTCGCGCGCCAGTACTCAGGTACGCATACAGCCGTCCTCACCGACGAGCAACCGGTAGCGGTTGCCGGTGGTGGCCCCGTCGAGGGGGAATTCTCGCCGGCGAACCCTGATCGTAAGAAAAAGGCCTATAACCAGCGGCCTATCTATATGTCGATAGATGCCGCCCGAGTCGGACGAGAGTGCGGACGTCGAGGGCTCTGAGGAGCAACGCGAAGACGCCGACAGCAGACCGCTCTCCGAGCGGTGGAACGACTCGAGCGACGACGACGCCGACGAGTCCGATGCTCCTTCCGCGGACGCGGCCGATTCGGGTTCCGACACGGACGCCGACGCTGACCCGGAATCCGAGGGAGACGACTCGAGCGACGACGCCGACGCGGACGACTCGAGTGCGGCCGCCGACACCACCAGCGCTTCGAGCGGCCGCGAGGCGAAGACCGACGGCGACGGCTACGCGCGCGACCGTCCCGCAGACGACGATCCGGAGTATCCGGACCCCGACGACGACGTCGGCGGAATCTCGACGCCGCCGGACGACCAGGAGATGCCGCTGGCCGACCACATCGAGGAGATGGTCAAGCGGCTGGCCGTGGTCACGCTGATGGCGGCGGTGGCGACGACGATCGGGATTCTCTGGGCGTCTCAGGCCATCACGTTCATCTGGGATCACGTCCTTCCGTCGGCGCTGCTCGAGCAGGACACCCGGCCCCACGTCTACCACCCGCTCGAGCTGTGGATGACGCGGATCAAAGTCGCCGCACTGCTCGGCGTCTTGGTTGCGCTCCCGGCGCTCGTCTACCAGGCCTACCGGTTCATGCGCCCGGGACTCTACCCCCACGAGCGCAAGTACTACCTCTCCGCGGTGCCGGTGAGCCTCGTGCTCGCGCTCGTCGGGATGTTCGTCTCCTTCCGGTTCGTCCTCCCGATTCTCTTCCGATACTTCACCTACTACGCCGACGGCAGCGCCGAGATCCACTACGCCCTCGGTGACACCTTCAACCTGATCATCACGCTCACGGCGTTTCTCGCCGTGGTCTTCCAGATTCCGCTGTTCATCATCCTCGCGGTGATGATGGGCGTCACCACGCGCGAGTGGCTCGCCGAGAAGCGACTGTACTTCTGGGCGGGCTTCTTCGGCCTGGCGTTCCTCGGAACGTTCGACCCGACGCTGATGGCTGCCATCCTGGTGGCGCTCATCATGATCGCCCTCTTCGAGGGGACGCTCTTGCTCCTGAAGTGGGCTGGCCGGTAGCGCGACCCGGTTCATTGTTCTTCACGTCCGCTCTGCGCCACTCGAGACGGCGGTCACTCACCCGCGCGCTCACGCTGTGACGTGACCCGGCTGTCGAGGGTGGTGAGTCGTCACATAGCACAGATCTGCTGCTCTCGGCTTGACGTTCGGTCGCTCGAGGGCCGTTCCTCGGCCATTGTATGCCCTTATACACCTCCTATCTATCCTCATATCCTCGACCTCTCCTCGAAATCCGTCCACAAGTGGACGAAATACAACGGACAGTGTTTTACCACTCCAAATTATCACACTGTACCGTGAATATGGGCACGAATCTGAACACTATCCCTGCATCGCTGGGCATCCGTCGACCTCCATCCGTGGTCGACGGCCGCGTGGGTGATCGTCGTGGGTGAGTTCGTCCCGACGACCTGTATGCGGTGTGCGGTCGGCTGTGGACACGTCCAGCGTGCCGTCGACAGCGGCTACGGTCTCGACCTCGTCAGGGGCAACCCCGAACACCCGGTCAACCGCGGTCTCGCCTGTCAGCGCGGCGTCCGCGAGACTGCCGACCCGAACGGCGAGTGGCTCACCCGACCGCTCGTCCGGCGCGACGGCGAACTCGTCCCGACGACGCTCGAGAACGCCCTCGAGCGGGCGGCCGAGGGGCTCGGCGCGGCACTCGAGTCGTCCCCGGATGCGGTCGCCGTCCTCGGCAGCGGCCAGCAGACCAACGAGGCGGCCTACGCGCTCGGGAAACTCGCTCGTGGCGGCTTCGGGACGCGCTACTACGACGCGAACACGACTCTCTGTATGGCGAGCGCCGTCGCGGCCTACTACGACGCCTTCGGCAGCGACGCGCCGCCACCGACCTACGACGATATTCCCGAGGCGCAGACGCACCTCGTCTGGGGGGCGAACCCGGCGGTCGCCCACCCGGTCATGTTCAGCTGGATCCGCCAGAGCGCGGCCGAGGAGGGGTGTGAACTGCTCGTCGTCGACCCCGTCAGGAGCGAGAGCGCGGACGTCGCAGACCACCACGTCGCGCCCGCACCCGGCGGTGACCTGGCGCTCGCACGAGCGATTCTCGCCCGTCTCGTCGGCCGGGGCGACGTCGACCGCGCGTTCGTCGACGCCCACACCGAGGGCTTCGACGACCTCCTCGAGTCGCTGCCCGACGCCGCGGCGGCGGCCGAGCAGGCGGGCGTCTCGCTCGCCGACGTCGACCGACTCGCCGCGGCGCTGGCCGACCCGACGCTCGTCTACTGGGGGATGGGCGTCAACCAGAGCGTCAACGGGACGGCGACGGCCGGTGCGCTGGTCGATCTCTGTCTGGCCAGCGGCAACCTGAAACCCGGCTCCGGGCCGTTCTCGCTGACGGGCCAGGCCAACTCGATGGGCACGCGCGTCTGCTCCTCGAAGGGAACCTGGCCGGGCCACCGGCCGTTCGACGACCCGGCTCACCGCGCGGTGGTCGCCGAGACCTGGGGGGTCCCGCTCGAGCGTCTCCCCGACGACAGCGGTCCCGGCCCGGTCGGGGTCGTCGAGGCGATCGACACCGAGGTCGAGGCGGTCTACGCCGTCGCGACGAACCCCGCCGCCGGGCTTCCGGCCGCCGCAGCCGCCCGCGAGCGACTCGAGGACGTCTTCCTCGTCGTCCAGGACGCCTTCCACAGCGAGACGGCCGAACTGGCGGACGTCGTCCTCCCGGCGGCGACCTGGGGCGAGTCCGAAGGCACCGTGATGAACATGGAGCGGACCGTCGCGCGCGTCCGTGCGGCGACGGAGACGCCCTCGGGCATCTCGACGGACCTCGAGTTGATCGGTGAACTCGCCGACCGCCTCGTCCCCGGTCTCTTCACCGAGCGCCCGGAGCCGAAACCGATCTACGAGGAGTTCCTCTCGCTCACCGAGGGGACGCCCGCCGACTGCTCGGGCATCGGCTACGAGCGACTCGAGGCCGAACTCGCGGTTCGCTGGCCCGCTCCGACGCCGACGAGCGAGGGCGGCTACCGCTACTACGACGAGGCGACCGGCTCCTGGTCGTTCCCGACGCCGTCCGGACGCGCTCGCTTCTCGAGCGGGACGGCCGAGTCGCTGCCCGAGTCGCCGTCCGAGGCGTACCCGCTGACGCTGACGACGGCGCGACTCGCCGACGCCTACAACACCGGCGTCCGCACGCGTGAGACCGAGCCGCCGGTCGCACGCGTCAGCCCCGCAACCGCACGCTCGGTCGTCGCCGAGTTCGACGAAGGGGAGGCGACCTACGCGCGGGTCGCCTCCCGGCGTGCGTCGATCCTCGCCCGGGTCGAGACCGACGACGCCATCCCCGACGGCGTCGTCTGGCTGCCGATCCACCACCCGGCGGTCAACGACCTGACCGTCCCCGAGGTCGACGACCGCTCGAGGGAGCCGAACTTCAAGCAGTGTGCGGTTCGTCTCGAGGCGGTCCGCGAACGGGACGCGAGTGCGACGGCGACGGTGAGTGCGTAACGATGAGCGAGCCAACCACCCCGTCGGCCGCCGGGGATGCGCCGATACGCGGCAGCCAGCGCCGGGCGGTCTCGGCGCTGACGTTCGCCTACTTCGTCGGCTTCGCGGGCGTCGTCGTCTACGGGCCGGTCGCCGCCGAGTTCGAGTCCGTCCTCGGGCTCTCCGGCGTCTTACTCGGCTTGCTCGTCGCCGCGCCACAGCTGACGGGGTCGCTGCTTCGCATCCCGTTCGGCGCCTGGGTCGACGACGTCGGCTCGACGAAGCCGTTCGCCATCCTCCTCGGTCTCTCCGCGGTCGGGATGGGCGGCCTGTTAGTGATCTTACTGACGGCCTACCCGAATCTCTCGATGGTCCACTACCCGATGATCTTCCTCTTCGGCTCGCTCAGCGGCTGTGGTATCGCCGCCTTCTCGGTCGGTATCGTCGACATCTCCTACTGGTACCGCTCCGAGCGCCGTGGGACGATGCTCGCGGTCTTCGCCGGACTCGGCACGACCTCGCCGGGAATCTTCACGATCATCGCGCCGTTCGCCCTCCTGACGCTCGGGCTGACGGGCACCTACGCCGCGTGGTTCGTCTTCTTACTCGTCGGGACGGCGATCTTCCTGGTCTTCGCCGTCGACTCACCGTACTTCCAGTACCGAGAGCGCGGTCTCGACGACGACGAGGCGAAACGGCGCGCCGCCGCAGACGGCCAGGAACTGTTCCCGAGCGGTGACGCACTCGAGTCGATCACACACGCCGCGACGATCCGGCGCTCGTGGCTGCTCACCGCGATGTTCTTCGTCTCCTTCGGTGGCTACCTCGCGCTCACCGTCTGGTACCCCTCCTACTGGCACAACCTCTACGGACTCGACCTCCAGACGGCGGGCATCGTCACGGCGCTCACCTTCACGCTGCTCTCGCCGCTGTTTCGCGTCTGCGGTGGCGCGATCAGCGACCGCGTCGGCGGCGAGGTGACGACGATGGTCAGCTTCGGTCTCGTCGCGCTCTCGACGCTCGCACTCGTCTCGACTCGAGACCTCACGCTCGCCATCGCCGCGACGGTGGCCCTCGGGGCCGGTCTCGGTATCGCCAGCGCCGCGATCTACCAGCTCCTCCCGACCTACGTTCCCGACGCGGTCGGCGGTGCGTCGGGGCTGGTCGGCGGTCTCGGTGGCTTCGGTGGCTTCGTCGTCCCGCCGGTTCTCGGCCTGTTCGTCGACGTCTACGGCGTCGACGGCTACGCTCACGGCTTCGTCGTCTACCTCGCCCTCGGCATCCTCGCGCTCGCGCTCGCCGCCTCCCTCTATCGCTCGAGCGAGTTCGAGCCGGTCGGGACGGCGGTTCCCGCCGACGACTGACGCGCCCGGTCCGCGTCTCCGTTCTCACCCGTCGCGGGCGAGTGCTCTCACCCCGCGACTCCCGGCCGGCCGCTCACTGTCCGATCGATACGTGTTCAGTTCCGACCACCGTCTGTGCCGCCACGCTGGCCGAAGAACACCTTCGAGAGGATAATACGTCCTTATACATCGGACGGAGCGGCGGATATCGGCGTCTGAAACGGCTATTTGTAAACGATTAGGGTTATATTGAACACTCTCGTGAGGTTGTACCGTGAAATTTGCTATGTACGCATCGAATTTCGGGCGTATGTGCGACGACCGTCCAATCGGGTCTGAGGTGAGTTGCGATGGTGCATAAGAAAGAGGAGTACAAAGAGTCGTGTTACGGCGACGAGGTCCGCGAACACATCCTCGAGTTCGCCGAGGAGGGCTTCGAGGCGATCCCCGAGGAGGAGTACGACGAGTGGTTCACCCGCTTCAAGTTCTGGGGACTGTTCCACCAGCGCACCGGCCAGGAGTCGTACTTCATGATGCGCCTGACCAACGCGAACGGACTCCTCCCACCGGGACAGCTCCGCGCCATCGCCGAGGTCGCCCGCGACTACGCGACCGGCCCGGCCGAGAACCCCGAGTTCGGCAACGGCTGGATGGACCTCACGACGCGCCAGTCGGTCCAGCTCCACTGGCTGAAACTCGAGGACGTACCGGCCGTCTGGGAGCACCTCGAAGCGGCGGGCGTCTCGAGTCGCTCCGCCGGCGGTGACACGATGCGCAACATCTCCGGCTGTGCGCTCGCCGGAAAGGCCGAGGAGTACGTCGACTCCCTGCCGCTGCTCGAGCGCTTCCAGGAGGAACTGCGAGGCGACGACGCGCTCGCGAACATGCCCCGGAAGTTCAACATCAGCGTGACGAGCATGAAAGACGGCAGCGCCCAGGACGCGATCAACGACATCGGGTTCGAGGCTGCCCGGAAAGAGATCGACGGCGAGACGGTCAAGGGCTTTAACGTCCGCGCCGGTGGCGGTACCGGTGGCCGCCAGCCGCGTGCGGCCCGTCCGCTCGACATCTTCGTCACGCCCGAGCAGGCCTACGAGGTCGGCCGCGCGTTCGTCCAGCTCTACCACGACGAGGGCAACCGCACCACGCGCGCGAAGAACCGCGCTCGCTTCTTCGTCGACGACTGGGGCACCGAGAAGATTCGCGAGGTCCTCCAGGAGGAGTACGTCGACTTCGACCTCGAGACGGCGGGCGAGGACTTCCGCGAGGAGTACACCTACAACGCGGGCCGCCCGCCAGGTGACGGCCGCGGCGACTACGTCGGCGTCGGCGACCAGCGCGACGGCAAGAAGTACGTCGGGCTGAGCGTCCCGGTCGGCCGGCTTCCCGCCGAGGACGCCATCGGACTCGCCGACCTCGCCGACGAGTACGGCTCCGGTGAGGTGCGTCTGACCCGCCGTCAGAACCTCATCATCACCGACGTTCCCGAGGACCGTCTCGAGGACTTACTCGCAGAGCCCTTACTCGGTGAGTACCAGCCCGAGCCCAACCCGTTCGACCGGGGTGCGGTCGCCTGCACCGGGACGGAGTTCTGTAACCTCGCGCTGACGGAGACGAAAGCGCGCATGGCTCGGATGCTGCGCTGGCTCCACGCCAACGTCGACCTCCCCGACGACGTCGAGCACATCCACATGCACTACTCGGGGTGTACGGCCGACTGCGGGCAGGCGATGACCGCCGACATCGGTCTCCAGGGGATGCGTGCGCGCAAGAACGACCAGATGGTCGAGGCGTTCGACATCGGCGTCGGCGGCGGCATCGGCGAGAACCCCGCCTTCGTCGAGTGGGTCGCCCAGCGCGTCCCGGCCGACGAGGCACCCGCTGCGATCAAGAGCATCCTCGACGCCTTCGCTGCCCACCGTGAGGAGGGTCAGAGCTTCCGCCAGTGGGTCGAGGCGACCGGCACCGAGACCATCGTCGAGCTCTGTGAACCCGCGGAGACGGACTTCGAAGCGCCGTACATGACCGACAACAAACAGGCCTGGTACCCCTTCGACGAGACCGAGAGCGCGGCCGACGCGGTCTCGAGTCCCGCGCCGTCGGACGACTGAGCGGGGCGGCTCGGCCGGATGCGGACGCGGGACGTTCGCCCGCCTCGAGCCACGGCATTCGCTCGAGTGTGCTTCGACGTCCCGTGGTCGTGTGGCTGTGACGCGTAGGGGACCAGATTCTCTCAGTTCGTCTCGAGCGCCTAGCTGCGGCGCTCGTCGATACCCTCGACGCCGACGCCCGGTGGGGCGTCCTGCGTTCCGGTCGCTTTCGTCCGGTCGAAGGCGTACTCGAGGGCGTCCTCGAGACTGCCGGGACCGTCGTAGGCGGCCGAGAACAGGTCCATGAACCGGACGGCGAGTGAGAGACAGCGGTCGAACGTCAGCACCTGTCTGACGTGAACCGTCTCGGCGAACTCGAGTCCGGGGTAGGCGGTCGCCTGGAGTGTGTATCCTGGTACGTCGTCGCCGTCGAGCGACGCGGGGGCGATTCGAAGGCGGAGGTCGCCGGAGTCGTGGAGGTAGATCGCGTACTGGCGTTCGTGGTCGCTGTCTGCGGGGGTGTACGTCCGGCGCTGGTCCTGTTGCCACTCCGATGGGACGTCATCAGCCATCGGTGACCGGTACGCACCCTGGGGTGACGATCGTATGGTAAGGCGCAATATTTCTCCACACTCTTCGTATTTCTTTACTTCCTGCGAGTTGTGCGGCTGACGACCTCGTCGAAGTAGTGTGATTGTTCGATTTCTCCCCCGTTCGGTCGACACCTCCGCAGGAGGTCGCTCCCGTCTCGCGGTTCGCATCGCTGTATCGACTGGCTATGGCCACTGTCCTCTCCGTTCGGGAACGTGTGTAAAAACCGTCAGTTAGTCGTCGGTGCCGGTTCAGTCGTCGCTCTTCGGGTACTCGACGCTGAAGACGTCCTCGACGAGTGGCTCGCTCGCGGGGCTGACGCTGCCGGTCCGGTAGCCGTGGAGGTCGAGGGTGACGTGTTCGAACCCGAGTGCCGAGAGTGCCTCGCGTGTCTCGCGGACGAACGCGACCTCGAGTGCGCGTTCGATCTCTTCGGGGGCGAGTTCGATCCGCGCGAGACCGTCGTGGTCGCGGACGCGAAAGCCGGTAAATCCACGCTCTCTGAGGTAGGCTTCGGCCCGCTCGACCCGCGAGAGGCGGCCTTCGGTGACCGCTAGCCCGGTCGGGATGCGCGAGGAGAGACACGCCATCGCGGGCTTGTCGGCCACCGAGAGGCCGTAGTGGTCCGCGATCTTACGCACCTCGTCTTTCGAGATGCCGTGGGCGAGCAGCGGCGAGTAGACGTCGAGTTCCTCGACCGCGCGCAGTCCGGGCCGGTGGTCGGCGCTCGGGTCGTCGGCGTTCGTCCCGTCACAGACCGTCTCGATACCCAGTTCGCGGGCGCGCTCGAGCATCTTCCCGAGGCGCATCGTCCGGCAGTGGTAGCACCGGTCGCCGTCGTTCGCGACGAACGCGTCGCTCTCGAGTTCGGAGAACGCGACGACTTCGTGGCGGATGCCGATCTCGTCTGCGACGCGTCGCGCGTCCTCGAGTTCGGCTTCGGGGAGCGTCTCGCTCTTGGCGGTACAGGCGACTGCCCGCTCGCCGAGGGCGTCGTGGGCGAGCGCCGCGACGACGCTCGAGTCGACGCCGCCGGAGAACGCGATCAGGACGCCGTCGTACCCCGCGAGGTCTTCGCGGGCGGTCTCGAGTTTCGCCTCGACCGTAGTCATTGGGCCGTCTTCGGCCCGCGTCGCCAAAAGTGCGTTGTCACCGGCGGATCCGGAGCGGGACGGGACCGGCGGGGCGGGCGGTCAACGCCGGCGTCGGTTCGATGGCGGTCTCGGCCGTCGCCTCGAGCGAGACCGCCCGGAGGACCGTCGCGACCACCAGGCGGAGCTCGAGCAGCGCGAACCGGCGGCCGATACACGCGCGCTCGCCGCCGCCGAAGGGCATGTAGGCGTACTCCGGGCGCTCCGGGCCGTCCTCGAGCCAGCGGTCGGGACGGAACGCGTGTGGCTCGTCGTAGGTGCGCTCGTCGCGGTGGTAGGCCCACTGTGGGAGGACGACTCGCGTGCCGGTGGGAATCTCGTAGCCGGCGACGGTGTCCGTCTCGACCGTCTGGCGGTAGAGCAGGTACGTCGGCGGATACAGCCGGAGCGCCTCGCGAACCACGCGGTCGGTGAGCGCCAGTGGCGTCGTCGGGGTGAGCGTCTCCGGTTCGCGAACCTCCTGGCGCACTCGCGCCTGTTCGGCCGGATGGAGCGCGAGCAGTGCGAGCGTGTACGTCAGCGCGACGGCGGTCGTCTCGTGGCCCGCCAGGAGGACGGTCACGAGGTGATCTCGCACCGCGTCGTCCTCGAGCGTGCCGTCGTCGGCGGCCGACAGCAGCGTCGAACAGAGGTCGTCGTCTCCTCCCCGGTCGCCGCTGCGCTTGCGCGCGAGGAGGCGCTCGACGATTCCGTCGATCGATTCGACGGCGCGTCGGTACCGTCGGTTGGCGGGCGTCGGCACCCAGAGCGGCACCTCGACGGGGACGCGCGAGGGTTCGAACCGGGCGGTGATCGCGTCGACCGCCTCGCCGAGCAGCCGTGCCTCGTCGAGGCGCTCGAGACCGAACATCGTGGCGGCGATACTCGAGAGCGCGATATCGGTCGAACTCGCGTAGGCGTCGACGCGCTCGCCGTCGGTCCAGCCGGCGACGGTTCGCTCGGCGATCTCGAGAATCTCCTCGCCGTAGGCCTGTACTCGCCCGGGGTAGAACGCCGGCTGGACCTGCTCGCGGCCGCGTTGCCAGGTCTCCCCGCGGGCGGTGAGCAGCCCCTCGCCGAGTAACTCGCCGAGGAGGTCTCGCTCGCGTGGATCCTTCCCGTAGCGCGTTCGTTCCGTGACGAACACCCGTTCTGCCAGCGTCGCGTCGGCGTAACAGACGAACGAGTGGCCGGGGATCGAGACCCGGAAGACGGGTCCGTACTCGCGGGCCGCCCGTTCGACGAACGCGAAGGGGTCGCGCCCGACCGCCAGGGCGTTTCCGATCACCGGAAGCCGTTCGGGCGTCGGTATCGACTCGCTCATGGGCGTCTCTCGAGTCGCCTCGACGCTGGTTCTGGTGCCGGTCCACACCGGTAGTTTATACGATCGGCCCGCGCACTGTCTCGCGTGAAGTACGCTCGCGTGCGCCTCTCCCCGTTCGCCACCGTCGACGAGACGACGCCGATCACGAGACTCGCCGCCACGGAGGGTGTCGACGCCGTCTCTCTGCTCGCCGGCGGCGTCGAGGCGGGCGACGTCCCGACGTACACCCTCTCGGTCGAGGCGAGTGACGAACTCGTCCGCGAGGTCCTCGAGTCGGACCCGGACGTGCTCGCGTTCGACCTCTCGAGTGTCGACGCCGAGGGCGTCTACGCCTACGTCCGGTTTCGCGCGCCGCCGGCCGTCGGCCACGTTCGCGAGCACCTGACCCGTGACAGTCTGGTCGTCCTCCTGCCGGTCGCCTTCCTCGCCGACGGCTCGATCGAACTCACCGTCGTCGGGAGTCGTACGGACCTCGCGGACGCACTCGAGGACCCGCCCGAAGGCGTCGGGGTGACGGTGCTCGAACTCGGTCCCTTCCACGGACGCGCCGGCCATCCGAGCGGTCCGCTCACCGAGCGCCAGCTCGAGGTGGTCCGCGTCGCCTTCGAACTCGGCTACTACGAGACGCCGCGGCGGGCCGACCACGAGGCGGTCGCCGCGGCGCTCGAGTGTTCGACGAGTACGGTGAGCGAACACCTCCGGAAGGCCGAGGCACGCCTCGTCGCCGCGCTGTTCGAGTGATCGGACCACGGCTCGAGCCCGGCGTACACGCCCTCTCACTCTCGAGCGGGGGTTCGATCAGACATCTACGCACGAGTAAATAATGATTAATAGTGAACTTTATAGTGGTCGCCGCTGTGGGCCTAGCCATGCCTGCGTGCAACCTGTGCAGACGGCAGATCGAACCCCGAACCGACCTGCGACGCTGTGAGTGTGGTCTCGTGATGCACGAGCGGTGTGCCGAGAAGCACCGTCGGCTCTGTCCGGTCCACGGTGAGGACCGCTGGGTCGCCGCGCTCGAGCGGTGAGGCTGCGTGTGCGCGTCTCCGGGCGCGGGTCGAGTATCAGCGTGTTTCGAGAGCGAACTCGAGACGGTACTCGAGCGGCCGCAACGAACCCGGTGCGCCCGGATCACCGTCCGGTCCGTACTCGAGCCAGCCGTCGACGGCGAACGCACCGGCGCGTATCCCGGCGGCGTCTGCGTGAATCACGTAGGTGTCGCTCACGACCTCGTGTGGCTCGAGCGAGCGGCGAATTTGCAGGTCGTGCCAGGAGTGGACCTCGGTGTCCGCCGTCTGGACGTTGCGGCTGTCGGCGTAGCTGTCTGACCAGAGGAGGAGTCCGTCAGCGACCGTCTCACCCGTGTAGAGGACGCCGAACGGCAACACCGGCCCGTTCGCGATGGCGACCGGCTCCTCGCTCGCGTTCTCGACGGCGAGTTCGAGTCGGCCGGGCGAGTCGGTCTCGACCGTCGCCGACTCGAGGTCGGCGTGCAGACGGAGCGGTCCCGTCGAGCCGGTGATCGCCACGTCTCGAATCCGGTACGTACGCCTCCTGCGGAGGACTCCGGGGACGGCGTACGCGGTGGCAGCCAGCCCGGCGGCGGCTCCCGTTCCAGCCAGTATGGACCGGCGGTTCATCCTGTCTCTGCGTATCTCGCGCCCGGAAATAAGTATTCGCTACACTGAGTATTCTCGCACAGAACCACCGGATACCGTCGGTGGACGCTCCGAACCGCACGACTCGCTCTTCTGGCTGTGTCTCTGTGGTGTCTACCGGCGCAGCAGTTTCACGACGCCCTGGGCGGCCATCCCGAGGACGGCCCACTTCCAGGCGACCGCGGCGACGCCGAGTAAGACCGCCGCTCGTACGCGTCGGCCGTGGTCGAACGCCCGTTTCGCCTCGACGAGCACGGAGAGGACGGTGAGACTCCGGGTCGCCTTCGAGCCGAGCAGTCGGGTGAGTGCCATACCTGTCCTCGGCGCGCCGACGGGATAACCCCGAGGCCGGACCTCGCAAGCGTCTCAGGCCGGGTGGCCCAGCGCGTAGCAGAACATCGGGGCCGCGTCGCTCGCGTGTGGGGCGACGAACTCACCGACGACCTCGTCGTAGAACGTCAGCCCCGTCCCGCCGAGGTCGCGGTGGGCGTAGGTCGACAGGTAGAGCCGTCCCGCCGCCAGCGCGGCCTCGAGCTGGGCCACCCGGTAGCCACGCTCGCCGAGGGCGTCGACGACGCTCGGCAGGTCCGCCAGGAAGTAGACGGTGACGGCGGCGTCCGCACCGAGTCGCTGGTCCAGTGCGAGGTGGCCCGCCTCCTCGCGGACCGACCCCGAACGCAGGCGCTCGAGTTCGCCGTCGACCGCCCAGTAGCGGTAGACGCCGGGCTCGAGCCCCTCGACGGCGTTGACGACGAGGTAGGCGTCGACGAATGTCAGCGCCACGTCGTCGGGCCGTCTGACGTCCATCGGCGTCCCCCGGAGCGCACGCTCGAGCACCGTCGAGAGTTTCCGGAAGCTGATCGGCTCGCGGGTAAACTCGCGGGCGGAGCCACGCCGGTCGACCGTCGCGCCGAGTGGCCGGCTCGAGGCGGTCTCGTGGTCGACTGGCTCGAGCGGGATGCGCTCGCCGTCGCTCGCCGCCGGCGGCCGGGTGGTGATCGTCCCGGCGGGCCGATCCTCACGCCACGCCGAGACCGCGTGTTCCTCGAGTGTGCCCGCCTCCCAGGTCTCGTAGATCAGGGGGAACTCGCGCTCGTTCGCCGAGAGCGGTTCCGTCTCGGGGTCGATCGGTTCGACTGTCGGCTGTGACTCGGCGCGCGGTGTACCGGAGCCGACGCGAACCACCTCGAGCGGCGCTTCGCGCCGGGGGTCGAGACCCAGCAGGTCGGCAACGGTGTGGTCGTCGAAGCCGGTGATCACGTCGGCGCGGTACTCGAGCGCGTGGGCGCTCGCGAGCAGGTTCGCGAGGACGGTCCCCGAGTCCCAGAAGGCGTGGCGGAAGGTCCGTTCGCGGTACTTCCAGGCGTTTCGCCACCAGGTCGAGGTGGCGACGACCGACAGCGGTGCGGTCGCGACGCCGCCGTGGTCGCAGGCCGCCGCCAGCACGCCGCGGTACTCGCCGCGTCTGAGCACGTCGAGGGCGTCCGTCCGCGGGTCGTAGTGGTAGACGCCCGCCTCG
This sequence comes from Natronobiforma cellulositropha, assembly GCF_025629245.1. Classification (GTDB taxonomy): domain Archaea; phylum Halobacteriota; class Halobacteria; order Halobacteriales; family Natrialbaceae; genus Natronobiforma; species Natronobiforma cellulositropha. The sequence goes on along the minus strand of NZ_JANZXN010000060.1, from coordinate 68,317 downwards.
AGCGCGTCACCCGCCTCCTCGCCGAGGTCGCCACAGACGACGTAGAGGTCGACGTGGTACAGCGCGCCGGTCGCCGCTGCCGCGCGAAACCGGTGGCGCTCGCCGTAGCGCTCGAGTTCGGTCGTGATCCCGTTCGCGTAGTGACAGAGCGTCGCGAGCGTCTCGAGGTCGACACTCGAGTCCCGGCCACAGACGCCGTTCGGCGTCGACTCGGCGACCGCCTCGAGCGCTGGCGTCGTGGGCGGTGTCGGCTCCGGGAGGGTAACGCGCTCGAGGCCGCGGTAGACTTTCGCTGCGCGTGGCTTGTTCTCGAAGTCGAGGCGGTGGCCGCCCTCGCGTACGCTCTCGGGCGAGTGGTTCGTCCGCTCGTGGTAGGCGAGCGCCGTCGAATGCATACCCGCTCTTACGACGCGTCGGGACTAAAGGGACGGGAGCTTTTTCTCGTCTCGGCTGAATACCTCGCTCGATAGCATGGCGATGGAGTCCGAGGTGGAGTTCGAGGCGATTCCGGGCGTCGGCGAGAAGACCGCACGCGCGCTCGCCGACCTCGACGGCGCGGCGCGCGCTCTCCGTGAGGGTGACGTGGCGACGCTCGCGCAGGCACCGGGGATCACGCAGGGCCACGCCGCACGTATCGCCCGCGGGGCGATCCGACGCGAGCACGACGATCCGGGCGGCTTTCTTGCGACCGACCGCGCCCGCGCCGTCTACCGCGAACTCCTCGAGTTACTCCAGGAGCGAACCGTCACCCGCTACGGCGCCCAGCGCCTCGAGACGTTCTACCCGAGCAGTCGCGCCTCGCGCATCGAGGAGGTCCAGGCGTTCGTCGAGGACGCACTCGAGCGCGAGCCGACGCCCGCGGTACAGGAGGCGCTCGCGGGTCTCTCCCCGCTCGACCCCGCCGGCGACGTCCAGGTCCGTGAGCGCTGTCTGGCGACGCGCGACGCCGAGCGCTACAGCGAGGCCCGGGCGGCGGTCCCCGAACTCTCGGTCGAAATCGTCGAGGACGCCCGCGGCCTGGCGGAACTCGCCCGTGGCTACGCGACCGTCGTCGCCCTCGACGAGGCGTTCGCGGGCGTCGACGTCGAGGGCGACGTCCAGGTACTCCCTGACGCGCTCGAGAACCCCGTCGAGGTGGTCCCCGAGCGCCCGCTCGCGTTCTTCTCGCGCAACCGCGAGCGCCTGCAGGCGGCCGTCGCCGTCCACCGGGCGGCCGATATCGAGACTGCCTGCGACCTGGATGCACTCGAGGACGCCCTCTCGAGGCTCGACGACGACGGTACCGTCGCGGGCGACGCGGAACTCGACCGGCTCACCGTCGCGGCCAACGACCTCGACGCCGCCGCCGGAACCGCCGAATCGCTCGCGAACGACCGCCTCCGGGCGGCCATCCGCGAGCAGGACGTCACTATCGAGGGGGCGGACCTCCTCTCGCTCGTCGAACGCGGCGCGGGCGTCGATTCGCTGCTCGCTCGCGAACTCGCCGACGAGTACGCAGACGCCGTCGAGGCCGCCCGCGACCACCTGGTCGACGCACTCGACCTCGACGCGGGTGAGGCGGAACTCGCCCGGGTGGCCTTCCCCGACGAACCCACGTTTCCGGTCGAACGCGACGAGCCGGCCATCTCGCGCCTGCGAGAGGACCTCACCGCCGCGAAAGACCGGCGGGCCGCCCGCCTCAAACGCGACCTCGCGCGGACGCTCGCCGACCAGCGCGGGGACGCCGAGGAACTCGTCCGCGCCGCACTCGAGGTCGACGTCGAACTCGCGCTCGCCCGCTTCGCCCGCGACTTCGGGTGTACGCTCCCCACCTTCACCGAGGAGACCGGCGTCGCCATCGAGGGCGGGCGTTCGCCGCTGCTCTCGGAGCCGCTCGCGTCGATCGATCCGGTCGACTACGAGGTGTCCGGCGTCACGCTGCTCTCGGGGGTCAACAGCGGCGGGAAGACCTCGACGCTCGACTTGCTCGCGAGCGTCGTCGTCCTCGCACACATGGGGCTGCCGGTGCCAGCCGAAGACGTCCGCCTGTGCCGGTTCGACGACCTCCACTACCACGCGAAGACCCAGGGGACGCTCGACGCGGGCGCGTTCGAGTCGACCGTCCGCCAGTTCGCCGACCTCGCGGCCGGCGGCGACGGCAGTCTCGTCCTGGTCGACGAACTCGAGAGCATCACGGAACCGGGGGCGAGCGCGAAGATCATCGCGGGCATCTTGGAGGCGCTTTCGGAAAACGGCGCGACCGGCGTCTTCGTCTCCCACCTCGCCGGCGAGATTTCGGCGGTCGCGACCGTCGACGTCTCGGTCGACGGCATCGAGGCGGTCGGGCTGGTCGACGGCGAACTCCGGGTGAACCGCTCGCCGGTCAGCGACCACCTCGCGCGCTCGACGCCGGAGCTGATCGTCGAGAAACTCGCCCGCGAGGCCCACGAGGGCGGTGGCGCGCACGAGCCGAACTTCTACGGTCGGCTGCTCGAGAAGTTCGAGTGAGACGCCGACTTCCCCGGCCGTTATCTGATCCACGCTCGCCAGTCGCTCCGGAACGCGACCGCGGCGGCGAGCGAAGCGACCCCGACGAGGAGCGCGAGTTCGCGGGCGATCGCCAGCCACGAGGATTCGACCGGGTACGATCCGAACGCGACGCCGGCGGCGAGCCAGCCAGCGAACGTCAGCACGCAGAAGACGGTGAGGTCGTCGATCGAGCCGCGGTAGGCGACGGTGACGACGCCCGCGACGGCGGTGTACGCGACGAGGGCCGCCCAGTCGGGGAGGAGCAGTCCCCAGCGGACGAGCGCCGCCTCGAGAATCCCCAGCGCTGGTGAGAACGCGAACGCCACCAGAATACAGACGCCGACGAACCGGCCAGCCAGCGTGATCGCCCCGCCCAGCCTTTCGAAATCGATACTCGGAGTCGGTTTCGCGGTCATACTCGAGTCCCCTCCTCACCGTCTCCCACCGTCTCTCCCGCTCCTTCCAGCGCGTACACCCGGTCGCCGACCGACTGGTAGAGGCGCTCGGCCGTCGGGATAACGGGCCCGCTCGCACTCGCGGTCGGGGCCTCGTCGAACCGAAACCGTTCGTCGCCGCTCTCGGCTGCGAGCGCCCGAAAGCCGTCGGTCGTCGAGACGTAGACGGTCTCGGCGTCGGCGCTCACGCCGCCGGGACGTGCCGGGTTCGACACGCCCGTCGACCACCGCCGGTCGCCCGTGGCTGCCTCGAGTGCGACGACCTCGCCCGCCTCGTCGTCGACCGCGTACACGGTCTCGTGGGCGACGGCGAACGCGCGGCCGAACGCGGTCCCGAACGACCCTCGCCACCGTTCGGTCCCGTCGTGGTCGAACGCGACTAGCGACCCCCCGCCGACGTACAGTCCGTCCTCGGTGACCGCACCGCGCGGCCTGGGACTGAGCGCGCGCCCCTCGAATTCGGGCGTCCGGCGCCACTCGACCGCGCCCGTCGCGAGGTCGTGGGCGGCGACGACCCAGCCCGCGTCGGTTCGGACCGTGTACAGGCGGTCGTCGATCGCGCCGATCGCCATCCTGTGGTCGCCGTCGTCGGTGTACCGCCAGCGCTCGGCGCCCGTCTCGGTATCGAGCGCCCACAGGGCCTCCGTTCCGGAGCGGCGGGCGTCGAAGATCGCCGTATTACCGGTTACGAGCAGCGAATCGATCGCCGTGTTCGTCCGAACCCGCCACTGCAGGCGCCCGCTCGAGCGCGACAGCGCGCAGATGTTCGTGTCGAAGACGGCGACGACGCGGTCGTCGGCGATCCACGGCGGGAGCCGGACGCTGTTTCTCAGTGAGCCTCCCAGCTCCAACCTCGACTGTGAGAACGGATGGGGCAACGCGTACGACCACCGTTCGCCACCGGTGGCCGACTCGAGCGCGCCCAGTGCCTCGCGGTCGCCGACGGACAGCGTCCCCGCCCCGAGTGCAATCGGGACGGCGTAGATCGACGGTGCCTGGTACTCTCGTTCCCAGGCAACGGTGACGTCGGTCGGGGTCGCAGACGGGACGGCGGCCGTCCCTCGAGCGCCGCCGTGTGGCCCGGGCCACGCTGCTGTCGCCCCGTCGAAGCGCTGTGTCGACCGAACGACAGATGGCCGCACGGTCCCGGCGGCGAGAAACGACCCACCGGCGACCGCGAGCAGTCGACGTCTGGTGAGGTACGTCATTCTGTGCTGGCTGTAGTGTTATTCTGCAGATGTATGGATATTTGGAATTATGGCCGTCCGAGACCGGCGGCCCCGCTCGAGCGCCGACGCGGACGTGTCGTCTCTTTCGCTCGCCGTTTTTGCCCGTACACGCACGCTCAGCGGCCGTAGTGCGCAAACAACTAAGTAGCTCCGCAAGCCTGGTGAAAGTGATGGTTGGCGACCCCGACGATCGGATGTTGTCGTGGGACGAGTCCGTCTTCCGGGACGAACACGTCTTCGAGATCGACTACCTCCCGGAGACGTTTCACCACCGCGACAGCCAGATGCAGGGGCTGACCTACGCACTGCGTCCGGCCGTCCGCGGGTCGCGACCGCTCAACGTCCTCGTGCGCGGCCCGCCGGGGACGGGGAAGACGACCGCGATCCAGAAACTCTTCGGCGAGGTCGCGATGCAGACCCAGGACGTGCGCACGATCCGGGTCAACTGCCAGGTCAACGCCACCCGCTACTCGGTGTTCTCACGGCTATTCGAGGGCTGTTTCGACTACGAACCGCCCTCCTCGGGCATCTCCTTTAAGAAACTCTTCGCCCAGATCGCCGAGAAACTCATCGAGGAAGACCGCGTCTTCGTCGTCGCCTTAGACGACGTGAACTACCTCTTCTACGAGAACGAGGCCTCCGATACGCTCTACTCGCTGTTGCGCGCCCACGAGGAACACCCCGGCGCGAAGATCGGCGTCATCGTCGTCTCCTCCGACCCCACACTCGAGGTGATCGAGGAACTCGACTCGCGCGTCCAGAGCGTCTTCCGCCCCGAGGACGTCTACTTCCCGGTCTACGACCAGCCGGAGATCGTCGAGATCCTCCGCGAGCGCGTCAGACGCGGCTTCCACGAGGACGTGGTCTCCGGCGACGTCTTAGAGCGGGTGGCTTCGCTCACCGCCGACAGCGGCGATCTCCGCGTCGGTATCGACCTGCTCCGCCGGGCCGGTCTCAACGCCGAGATGCGCGCCAGTCGCGTCGTCGAACCCGAAGACGTCGAGAAGGCCTACGAGACCTCGAAGTACGTCAACCTCTCGCGGAGCCTCGCGGGGCTGAGCGAGAACGAACGCGCCTTACTCGAGGTGATCGCCGACCACGACGGCGACCAGGCGGGCGCAGTCTACGAATCCTTCCACGAAGAGACCGACCTCGGCTACACCCGCTACTCCGAGATCGTCAACAAACTCGACCAGCTCAACCTCATCGACGCCGACTACGCCGACATCGACGGCCGGGGGCGCTCGCGCGCGCTCTCGCTCTCTTACGAGAGAGACGCGATCCTCGACCGCCTCGAGTAGGAGAGTGGCCCGCGTGATGTGGTTTCGCGAGCCGAGTCAGTACGTCTGGGGTGGTCGCTCGAGAATTTCGAAGATCTCCCTGGCCCGGTACTCCCTGTTTCGGTCGTTCCCCGTCATTTCCTCCAGCACACCCTCGTCTTCGAGTGCGCCCACCGCACGGTAGGCCGTCGAGCGCTCGATGTCGAGTGCGTCTGCGACCGTCTTCGTCGTCACGTACGGGTGTTCGAAGAGCGAACACGCGAGCCGGTTCGTCGCGTACTGGGAGCCACCGTACTCGCGCTCGTAGCGCCGTCGAAGCGCGTCCAGCGCCAGCGTGCGCTCGACCGACTCCTCGGCCTGCTGGGCGACTCCGGTGACGAAAAACGAGAGCCACCGCTCCCAGTCGCCGCGGAACCGAACCGCCTCCATACGCTCGACGTACGCCACCTTGTTCCGGTTGAAGTACTCACTGAGGTAGAGGGTCGGCCGCTCGAGGAGACCGCCGTCGTACAACTGGAGCGTGATGAGGAGCCGGCCGAGTCGGCCGTTGCCGTCACCGTAGGGGTGAATCGTCTCGAACTGGTAGTGGAACAGCGCGATGTCGACGAGGGTGTGGTAGCTGCCACCGGTCCGGTAGTACGTCACCAGCGCGTCCATCAGCCCCTCGACCGCCCCCGGAACCGGCGGCAGGAAGTCCCCGAGGTGGTTCGGGACCGTCTTGTAGGCGCCGATCGTCTCCGTCTCGACCCGCTCGTCCGGCACGTCCGTCAGCAGCGTCTCGTGGAGGTCGTGGAGGAGCGCGACGGATAGCTCGCCGCCGCCCTCGAGCGTGTCGATGCCGTCTCTGACGGCCTGTTCGTAGTTGAGCACTTCCTGCGTGTCTTTCGTGCTCGCGTGACCTGTGACGGGTGCTGTGGCCGCTTCGTCACGTTGGTCCAGACGGCGCGTCTCGAGGCTGTAGAGGGCGTTGTAGTCGATGTCTGCACCCTCGATCTCGGCGGACTCCATCGCCTCCTTCCGGAGCAACGAGGTGTAGAGAACGGGCGGGAAGTCGAGCTCGAGGCTGATGCCAGCGAGTTTGCCCAGCCAGAACGTCGCCTCAGCGAGCAGTTCGAAGAAGTCGTCGTCGAGCGCGAGGCCCTCTGCGGGTGGGAGCGGGTCCGGCCTGTAGTACGGCCGTCTTCCGTAAGGGACGAGGGTGCCCGGTGCCCCGTCTTCGAGTTCGTGCGCTCTCATGCACGTATGAACCTGTGCACTCGAGTATAGTTGAATCTATTGCTCCCAATGCAAACGAGAGGCGATTGAAACCATACTGGTTGCAGAGGGACGAGTCGAATGCACTCGGTGGCTGTTTCCCCTCGAGACTGCCTCTGTCCCTCCTCGAGCACCCCTACACCCGCGGCAACTCCTCGCGGTAGGCTTCGGCGTGCTCGAGCGCGCGTTCGATCTGCGTCTCGGTCTCGCCCGTGGCGCGTTCGTTCGCCTGCCTGAGGACGTTGAGGTGGCTGTCCATGAGTGCGTGGTCCGGGTGTCGACCCTCACTGACGAGTTCGGCGAACGCCGCGCCGGTCTCGCGGAGGGGACCGCGAACGCCATCGTCTGCGGTCTCGATGGCCTCCTCGAGTGCGTGGCGTGACTGGGTGAGTTTCGTCTGGTCGGGTGCCATGGCTGGTCTCTCCACGGCCGCACACAAGTGAGTTGGCCGCCGCTCGAGACACGGCCGAGTGCTTATTTCTCCTCTTCCCGTACCACGACTCGTATGGGTGAGCGAACGCTCGAGGAGACGGCCGAGCCGTCGGCGGGCGTCGACGAGGCGCTCAAACGCCGGGTCGAGGAGGCCTACTTCAACGACGCGGAGGACGAACTGGTCGTCGTCGGCGTCTCCGAGACCGCCGAGGGCACCATCGCCATCGAGATGCAGACACCCCACGGCGACACCACCCACACCGAATACGTCGAGGGACCGACCGACGGCTCACTCGAGGGCTGTCCGGCGTTCCGGCGGATTCTGGCCCTGGCGGGGGTGTCGCCGCTCGAGTTAGACGACCTGCTCGGCGCGCACGTTCCGGCCTCGTTCGACCCCGAGACGGGGTGGACGGTCGGACGCGAGCGGCGGGCGGACGAGTCGGCCGCCCTCGAGGTTGAGCGACGTAGGTCGCTGGCCGCCAGCACTGCCGAGTGGGCCCGGCGCAACACCGACTGGTTCGTCGTCGTGCTGTTGGTCGGCGGCGAGTTGCTCATCATCGCGCTGTTGATCTACCTCTACGCGTAGTCGCCGTCCGGCCGCGCGACGCTCGAGACCCGACCGGTCACCCGTCGTGAGCGTCCGGGAGCGTGTCTGTCAAGTGCCTCCGGTCCGTATCCGGGCTATCGTGAGTGACACTCGAGGTCCGCTCCAGCCAGACCGACCGGACGCCGCGACGTCGTTCGCGGTCGACGCCCCGTTCGAGCCAGCGGGTGACCAGCCGACGGCGATCGACGAGCTGGTCGACGGATTCGACGACGGCGCGAAACGCCAGACGCTCCTGGGCGTGACCGGCTCCGGGAAGACGAACACCGTCTCGTGGGTGATCGAGGAAGTCCAGAAACCGACGCTGGTCATCGCCCACAACAAGACGCTCGCCGCCCAGCTCTACGAGGAGTTTCGCAGCCTCTTTCCGGACAACGCCGTCGAGTACTTCGTCTCCTACTACGACTACTACCAGCCCGAGGCCTACGTCGAACAGACCGACACCTACATCGACAAGGACGCCTCGATCAACGACGAGATCGACCGGCTGCGCCACTCCGCGACGCGCTCGCTGCTCACCCGCGACGACGTCATCGTCGTCGCTTCCGTCTCTGCGATCTACGGTCTCGGTGATCCGCGCAACTACGAGGGGATGGCGATGCGTCTCGAGACCGGCGAGGAGGTCGGCCGCGACGAGTTGCTGAAACGGCTCGTGGACCTGAACTACGAGCGCAACGACGTCGACTTCACCCAGGGCACCTTCCGCGTCCGCGGCGACACCCTCGAGATCTTCCCGATGTACGGCCGCTACGCCGTCCGCGTCGAACTCTGGGGCGACGAGATCGACCGGATGCTCACCGTCGACCCGCTCGAGGGCGAGGTCAAAGGCGAACTCCCAGCCGTGCTGGTCCACCCGGCAGAACACTACTCGATCCCCGAACAACGGCTCGAGGCAGCCACCGAGGAGATCCGTTCGGATCTCGACTCCCGAATTTCGTACTTCGAGCGGGCGGGCGACTTACTCTCCGCCCAGCGTATCGAGGAGCGGACCACGTTCGACCTCGAGATGATCGAGGAGACGGGCTACTGTTCGGGCATCGAGAACTACTCGGTCTACTTCGACGACCGCGAGCCGGGCGATACGCCCTACACGCTGCTCGATTACTTCCCCGAGGAGTTTCTCACCGTGATCGACGAGTCCCACGTCACCCTCCCGCAGGTCCGCGGGCAGTTCGCGGGCGATAAGTCCCGCAAGGACTCGCTGGTCGAGAACGGCTTTCGCCTCCCGACCGCCTACGACAACCGGCCGCTCACCTTCGAAGAGTTCGAGGAGAAACTCGACCGGGCGCTGTTCGTCAGCGCCACGCCGGGTGACTACGAGCGCGACCACTCAGAGCGCGTCGCCGAACAGATCGTCCGGCCCACCCACCTCGTCGACCCCGAGATCGAGGTCTCACCGGCGACCGGACAGATCGACGACCTCATCGACCGCATCGACAGACGCGTCGAGCGCGAGGAGCGCACTCTCGTGACCACCCTCACCAAACGGATGGCCGAAGACCTCACCGAGTACCTAGAGGAGTCGGGCGTCGCCGTTTCCTACATGCACGACGAGACCGACACGCTCGAGCGCCACGAGATTATCCGCTCGCTCCGACTCGGTGAGATCGACGTGCTCGTGGGCATCAACCTCCTGCGCGAGGGCCTCGACATCCCGGAAGTCTCGCTGGTGGCGATCCTCGACGCCGACCAGTCGGGGTTCTTACGCTCTGAGACCACGCTCGTCCAGACGATGGGGCGGGCGGCGCGAAACGTCAACGGCGAGGTCGTCCTCTACGCCGACGAGGTTTCCGACGCCATGGAGTTCGCCATCGAGGAGACGGCTCGCCGCCGAGAGATCCAACGCGAGTTCAACGAGGACCACGGCTACGAACCCACCACCATCGAGAAGGCCGTCAGCGAGAGCGACCTCCCCGGGAGCAAGACCGACACCTCGAGCATCTCCGGGCGAGACCTCGAGGACGAAGACGACGCCGCGAGATACGCCGCCGAACTCGAGGACCGGATGCAGGAGGCGGCGGGCAACCTCGAGTTCGAACTGGCGGCGGACATTCGAGACCGCCTCCGGGAGGTCCGCGCGGAGTTCGACCTCGGTGGTAACGAGGGTGTCGCGCCGCCCGCAGAGGAGTTCTGAGACCGGGCTCACTCACGAACCGTGAACCCTCGGTCGCGGAGCAGTTCGGGAACGCGACGCTGGTGGTCGCCCTGGAGTTCGATGCGCCCTTCCTCCGCGGTGCCGCCGGTACCGAGCGAGCGCTTCAGCTCCGAGGCGAGGTCTCTGACGTCTGCGCGAGGGAGGTCGAATCCCTCGAGTATCGTCATCGGCTTGCCGTAGCGCCGTCGCTCCATGCGGACCGAGACCGCCTGTTCCGTCCGCGTCAGGTCGTCGTGGGCGTCGAGTTCCTCGAGTAAGTCGTCGAGTGGGTCGTCGTCTGCCACACGCGAAGAGAGGTTCTCGAGTGCCTTAGCTCCGTCCCGGGATGTCAGTGACTGTCGCGGCGGATGATCAGAGCCTGGCTTTGATCGTCCGCGCCGTCTGCTCACCGACGCCGGAGACGCTCTGTAACTCCTCGAGACTCGCCTCGCGGACGTTCTCGACGCTGCCGAAGCGCCCGAGCAGGCGCTTTCTGGTCTCCGGGCCGACGCCGGGGACGGCATCGAGCGCCGTCGAGACCTCGTCGCGGACCGTCTGGTGGTACTGGACGGCGAAGCGGTGGGACTCGTCGCGCACCCGCTGGAGGAGGTGTAGCTGTGGGGAGTCGCGTGGCCAGCGGAACTCGCGCTCGGGCGTGACGACCCGTTCGTCGGCCTTCGCGAGCGCGATGGCGGGGACGTCCCAGCCGACGGTCTCGAGCGCTCCCCGCGCGGCCTCGAGCTGGCCCGCCCCGCCGTCGATGAGCACCAGGTCGGGGTCGGGCCGGTCGTCTCGCCCCTCGAGTGCGCGTCTGGCGCGCCACTCGAGCAGCGCGCACATGTTGTCGTAGTCGTCGTTCTGGTCGGTGAGGCGCTTCCGGCGGTAGTCGGCGGTTTCGGCGGCCCCCTCGACGAAGACGACGTTCGACCCGACGGCGGCCGTGCCGTGGGCGTGGCTCACGTCGAAGCCCTCGATCCGCCGGGCCGACTCGAGACCGAGCGCGTCGGCCAGCGCGCCACACTCGTCGCGGCGGCCGACGCTGCTGCGGGCGTTCTTCAGCGCCAGCTCGACCAGTTTCGCCTCGCGGCCGACGCCGGGAATCCGCACCGCGACGCCCTCGCTCGCGAGCCAGGCGGCGACCTCCTCGTCGCCGTGTCCTTCCGGGAGTAAGATGGCGTCCGGCAGCCGGCGCTCGGCGTAGTACTGGACGAGGAAGGCGGCGAGCACCGACGGGAGCGTCTCCTCGCCGCGCGCGGGTGCCGTCAGCGTGTGGCGGTCTCGCTCGACGAGTTTGCCCCGTTCGGCGCGTAGCCGGGCGACCGTCGCGCGCTCGCCCTCGAGCGACGCGCCGAGGACGTCGACCGCCCGCTCGCCGCCGACCGACTGGATCGCCTCGCCGCCCTCGCCGTGGAACGCCTCGGCCGCCTCGAGTCGGTCCCGGAGGTTCGCCGCCCGTTCGAACTGCTGGCTACTTGCCGCAGCCTCCATCTCCCGGTGTAACGGCTCGGCGAGCACGCCGGTCTCACCCTCGAAGAAGCGCTCGGCCCGGCTGACGTCCTCGCGGTAGCGCTCGAGCGAGATTTCACGCGTACAGGGGGCGCTACACAGCCCCATCTCGTAGTCGAGACAGGGCCGCTCGCGTCCGGTGTACTTGTGGTCGGAACAGCCGCGAAGGCCGTAGGTCTCCCGGAGGGCTTTCACCACCGTGTCGACCCGGCTCCGGTCGGTGAACGGGCCGTAGACCGTCGCCGCCTCGTCGGGGTCGCGCGTCACCTCGATCCGCGGGGCGTCGTGGGCCGTCAGCTGGACCATCGGGTAGGACTTGTCGTCTTTCAGCCGGACGTTGTACCGCGGCTGGTGGCGTTTGATCAGGTTCGCCTCGAGCAAGAGCGCCTGGGTCTCGGTGTCGGTGACGGCGATCTCGATCTCGCTCGCCCGCTCGACCATCCGGCGGATGCGCCCGCTGCGCGGGTCGGCGTAGGAGCGCACGCGCGAGCGGAGGTTGACCGCCTTCCCGACGTAGAGGGTGGTCCCGTCGGCACGAAACTGGTAGACGCCGGGCTCGCGCGGGAGGGTTGTGGCGCGCTCGCGAACCGTCTCGGCGTTCATCTGCCCCGGTGTAGCTCCTCGATGCATTTGAGCCTGCCGTCGACGTGTATCTCCGGTGTCGCTCGGTGAGTTCTCTCACCCGATCATCGTTCTCGAGTGACAAAATTTATCGGGGGCCGACGTGACTGTGCAGCCATGACCGCCATATCGGTCGATAAGCTCTCCAAGCGGTTCGGCGACACGCTCGCGCTCGACGACCTCTCGTTTCAGGTCGAAGAGGGGGAAGTGTTCGGCTTTCTGGGGCCGAACGGCGCGGGCAAGTCGACGACGATCAACATCCTCCTCGACTTCGCCCGCCCGACTGCCGGTGAGGTCCGCGTCTTCGGTCTCGACGCCCAGACCGACAGCCGCGAGATCCGGCGACGGATCGGCGTCCTCCCCGAAGGCGTCGAGACCTACAGCCGACTCACCGCCCGCCAGCACCTCGAGTTCGCCATCGACTCGAAGGGGACCGACGACGACCCCGAGGAACTACTGACGCGCGTCGACCTCGTCGACGCCATCGACAAGAAGGCCGGTGGCTACTCGAAGGGGATGTCCCAGCGACTCATGCTGGCGATGGCGCTCGTCGGCGACCCAGACTTGCTGATCCTCGACGAACCCTCGACCGGTCTCGACCCCAACGGCGCGCGCGAGATGCGCGACCTCGTCCGCCAGGAGGCCGCCCGCGGCGCGACCGTCTTCTTCTCGAGTCACATCATGGAACAGGTCGAGGCGGTCTGTGACCGCGTCGGCATCCTCCGCGCCGGCGAGATGGTCGCCATCGATACCGTCGAGGGCCTGCGCGACTCCGTCGGCGGTGGCTCGACGCTCCGGGTCGTCGTCGACCGCGCCAGCCAGGACGCCCTCGAGCGCGTCCGCTCGCTGCCCGACGTGACGAGCGCCACCGGCGAGGACACCGAGCCACCGGCGCTGCTCGTCAAGACGAGTGGCTCGAAGACTGCCGTCTTGAGCGAGGTCGAAGCCGCCGGAGTCGAGGTCGTCGACTTCTCGACCGAGCAGTCCTCGCTCGAGGACGTCTTCCACGCCTACACCTCGGGATCACGCTCGAGGGGAGAGACGGTCGAACAGGAGGTGCGCACATGAGCGGCGTCGAGTTCTCGAGCGTCCGGGCGATCGCGATCAAGGACTTCCGGGACGCGGTCCGTTCCTGGACCTTCTGGGGGCTGAGCGCGCTGTTTTTCCTCGTGATCGCCTTGGTCGTGGGAGTGCTCGCGTACTTCGGACAGGACATCGCCGCAGAGGGGGCGACGACCGAAGTGCTCGTCATGTACCTCAGCGGCATCACACGGCCTGCTATCCCGCTCATCGCCTTGCTCCTCGGCTGGAAAGCCATCGCCGGTGAACGCGAGTCGGGTAGCATCAAGATCATGCTCTCGCTGCCACACTCGCGCACCGACGCCATCCTCGGAAAGGTAATCGGGCGCTCGGCGGTGCTCTCACTCTCGCTGATCATCGGCTTCGCCCTCGCTGCTGTGATCGTCGCGGTCGTACTCGGTGGCTTCGATGTCGCCGAATACGGCGGCCTGCTGTTGGTCTCGATCATCTACGCCGTCGCCTACACGAGCATCGCCGTGGCCGTCTCCTCGACCGTCCGTTCGACGACGGCCGCCGCGGCGATTCTCTTCTCGATCTTCCTGCTCTTCTATCTCCTCTGGGACCTCGCCCTCATCGCGGGATTCACGCTGATCAGTCTGGGATACCTTCCCGACAGTGAATACACCTATCAGCTCCTGCTCTTTCTCTACTACCTCGACCCTGGCATGTCCTATACGAACATCCTCTCGCTCGTCACGTCGGCCGTCGACATCGATATAGCCGTCCTCGCGTTCGAGGGCCAACTCGAGCGTACGCCCTTCTTCTTACGCGACTGGTTCTCGCTCGTCATCCTGCTGTGCTGGGTCGTCGTGCCGACGGCGATCGGCATCGCCCGGTTCAACCGGACTGACCTCTGAAAATTCGGGCGACTTCTCCGTGCCACACCGGATCGGTTTTTCACGCACTCGAGCCCGGCCGCTACGGTAGTCCGCTCACTCGAGCCCGGCCGCCTCGAGGTCGATCCCACGCGCAGACAGTTCCTCGAGAAATTCTGCCTCCGAGCGCACCGTGACGCCGTTCGCCTCGGCGTCCTCACGCTTTCTGGTCCCCGCGTTCTCGCCTTCGACCAGGTAGTCCGTGTTGCCGGAGACGCTGCTCGTCGCGTTCGCGCCGTGGGCTTCGACGAGCGCTTGCGCCTCGCTGCGGGTCAGCTCCGAGAGCGACCCGGTGAAGACGACTGTCACCCCCTCGAGTGCGTCGCCACCGGCGTTCCCCTCGCTCGCCTGCGGGCTGACGTGCTCGAGGAGCGCGTCGACAACCGCGGCGTTCCCCTCGCTCGCGAAGAACTCGGAGATCGCCTCGGCGACGGTCTCGCCGATCTCGTCGACCGACTCGAGGTCGGCGGGTGACTCGAGGGCGGTCTCGCGAACCGCCTCGACGGAGGCGAACTCGCGGGCGAGTTCGCGCGCCGTGGCGGGACCGACGTGCGGGATGCCGAGCGCGGCGAGAAACTGCTCGAGGTCGGGTTCGCGACTCGCTGCGATCTCACCGAGGACGTTCTCGGCGCTGGTCTCGCCCCAGCCCTCGAGCGCTTCGAGGTCTGCCACTTCGAGTTCGTAGAGGTCGGCGACGCTCTCGAGGAGACCCGCCTCGACGAGCTGGCGGACGCTTCGCTCGCCGAGACCCTCCAGGTCGAGGCCGGCGTCGCTCGCGTAGTACTCGATCGAGCGCCGCCGCTGGGCGTCACAGGCCAGCCCACCGGTGCAGTAGGCGAGCGGGCCGTCGCGCTCGAGCGGACTCCCACAGACCGGACAGCGCTCGGGGAGCTGGTAGTAGCTCTCGGAACTGTTCTCGCGTCCCTTCTCGACGACCTCCTCGACGTAGGGGATGACGTCGCCCGCCCGCGAGACGCGCACGGTGTCGCCGACGGCGACACGCTTGGCTTCGATCTCCTCGGGGTTGTGGAGACTCGCCCGCGAGACGGTGACGCCGCCGACGTCGACCGGCTCGAGCAGTGCGACGGGTGTCACCCGTCCGGTCCGGCCGACCTGGAGGGCGACGTCGACGATGGGCGTCACCTCCGCGCGGGCGGGGAACTTGTAGGCGAACGCCCAGCGGTCGTGTCTGGCCGTCCGGCCGAGTTCCTCGCGCGCGTCCCGCGAGTCGACTTTGATGACGACGCCGTCGATCTCGAACGGGAGGTCGTCTCGTTCCTCGAGCAGGCGATTCCGGTAGGCGATGGCGTCCTCGATCTCCGTGACGCGCTCGACGCGGTCGGTCACCCGCAGGCCGTAGCTGGGGAAGGTCTCGAGTTCCTCCCAGTGGGTCTCGGCGAGCTCGCTGGCGTCGAGGACGTCGAAGTAGAACACCTCGAGCGGGCGCTCGGCGACGACGGCGGGGTCGAGCTGGCGAATCGTGCCCGCGGTGGCGTTTCGCGGGTTGGCGAAGGGCTCCTCGCCGCGTTCGATCCGCTCGCGGTTGTGCGCCTGGAAGGCGGCTTTGGGCATGTAGACCTCGCCTCTGACCGCGAAGCGGGCGGGCGGATCGTCGTGGAGCCGTCCGGGAACCGAGCCGATCGTCCGGGCGTTCTGGGTCACGTCGTCGCCCTCGCGGCCGTCGCCGCGGGTGACCGCACGCTCGAGTCGCCCCTCCTCGTAGACGAACGCCATGGAGACGCCGTCGAACTTCGGCTCACAGACGTAGGAGACCTCCTCGATCCCGGCCGCCTCGAGTTCTCGTCTGACTCGGCGGTCGAACTCGCGGACGTCCTCGGCTTCGCCGCTCTGGTCGATCGAGAGCATCGGCGCCACGTGCTCGACGGTGTCGAACGCCTCGAGCGGTTCGCCGCCGACCGCCCGGGTCGGACTGTCCGGCGTCTCGAGACCGAACGCCTCCTCGAGGTCCCGCAGGCGGGCGAACAGTGCGTCGTAGGTCCGGTCGGCGATCGTGGGCGCGCCCTCGACGTAGTAGCGGCGGTCGTGTTCGCGGACCGCCTCCCGGAGCCGGTCGGCCTGCCGTTCGGCCGCTTCGTCGCTGATATCCTCGAGCGGTTCGAACTCGGTCGGTGGCTCCTCGAGATAGGGGTTCTCCTCGTCGGCGACGGGCATTAGCGGGGGTTCGCACGCCTGCGCTTAAACGCGACCGGTTTGGCTTCCGACCGGTTCGCCCCGACACCCACACCTTTAGCCGCTCGCCCCGTTAGAGGTGGTAGATGGACACCGGAAACGAGTTCGAGTTGCTCGACCCCGAAGGTGGGGATATCCCGGGCGACGAGTGGGAAGCGATCGACGTCTCCGATACGGAGGCCGACCGCCTCGCCCGCGAGCGCGACCGCGAGTTCCACCAGTTCCAAAAGCGCATCAAAGACGCCGATCAGTTCAAAGTCGAGCAGTCGGTGTTCGACGACGCGACCTTCGCTGCGCTCTACAAACTGGTCCACGACGGCCACGTCGTCGCCTTCGGCGGCCCCCTCTCGACCGGCAAGGAGGCGAACGTCTACCACGCGCTCGGTCCCGACGACACCGACGTCGCCGTCAAGGTCTACCGGATCAACGCCTCGAACTTCCGACAGATGCGCGACTATCTCGAGGGCGACCCCCGCTTCGAGGGTCTCGGCGGGAAGAAGAAGGACGTCGTCCTCGCGTGGGTGAAAAAGGAGTCGGCGAACTTAGAGCGCGCCCGCAAGGCTGGCGTGCGCGTACCGACGCCGATCGCCACCGAGCGAAACGTCCTCGTCATGGAGTACCTCGGCGACGAGGACGGCCGGGCGAAACGCCTCGGCGAACTCCACATCGAGAACCCCGAGACCGCCTACGAGGTGCTCGCCGAGTACATGCGTCGTCTCTACGCCGCCGGACTCATCCACGGCGACCTCAGCGAGTACAACGTCGTCTTCCAGGACGGCCAACTCGTCGTCATCGACCTCGGCCAGGGGGTCACCGTCCACCACCCCAACAGCCGCGAGTTCCTGATCCGTGACTGTGAGAACGTCGCGAACTTCTTCGCCCGCCAGGGCGTCGACGTCACCGGCGACGAACTCCTCGAGTTCGTCACCCAGCCGGAGCCCGATCCCTCGAGAAGCTGAGTGCCGAGGGCGAAAACGCGTGCGTGCTCGCCTGCAGACGGTTTATCTCGTCGACGGGAGTAGGTCGTGACGATGGCAGACGCGAGCTACCGGTGTGTCTGTGGCGCCCCGCTCCGGTTCAAACAGGACCTCGAGGTCGAGTCGACGACCACCGGGCGGCGCTTTCGCTGTCGCGACTGTGCGACGCCGGTGCCCGGAATCGTCGGCGAGCGCCTCGTCCACCAGCACCCCTCGTGACCGTCGGGACCCGCTGTTCTGTTCTCCTGAAAGCATTTACCGGCGGCTCTCATTTGCGACTGTATGAACCGCCGACAGGTGCTGGCGGCCGTTGGCGTCGGGACGGCCGCCCTCGCTGGCTGTCTCTCCGACGGCCCCCGCTCGAGCGATCCGCCCTCGAACGAGACCGACGCCGCTCCCTCGCTCGACGCGCTCTCGAACGAGTGTCCGTATACGGAGGCCTCGCCGCCGTCGACGCTCACCGAGAACGCGGTCAGGGCGTTCGTCGAGGCATCGGAAGCGGACTACGCGATGGAACACCAGTCGGTCTCGGGGCTCCAGCACACCGGCGTCGCCGTCGAGACGGTCCACATCGCCGACGGCGTCGCTCGCGTCGACGCCGAACTGTTCCTCACCGATGGCGGGATCAGCGGCGAGGCGACGGTCTATTCAAGTGCTGACTACGTCCACTTCCACCTCGGTTGGGAACCCGTTAAGTCCCCCCGCGGCATTGGGTATTGACATAACAGTATGTCATCCCAAACAACAGAAACTATCGATATTACGCCGACACCGCGAGTCCTGAAGATGCTGGGTCAGGTTGACCTGTCGGCAGCGCGCTGTTTCGCCGAGTTCATCGACAATTCTCTGGACGAGGGAATTCAGGGAACGCCGGGGCGCGGTCACAGTTCTGACGGTGGAGAAACTCTCGTAATCGAGATCCAGCCACCTACCATCCACGAGTACAAGGATGACTACGAAAACGCTGAAGTGGTCGTACGAGACAACGGCCCGGGGATGTCCAAAGAAGCCCTCCGAAACAACCTCAGGGCCGGCTATTCGGGCAAAGACCCGCTCGACGAAATGGGGCTCTTCGGGATGGGGTTCAATATTGCCACCGCCCGACTTGGTAATCGGACGAAAGTCCGGACGACACGCACGGGCGACGACAACTGGGCAGTCGCGACGATCGACTTCCGCAAGCTAAAGGGACAGGGGAGTTTCGAGGTCGACGTCGAGTACGAGGAGAAGATAGATTCGTCCGACCACGGGACGGAGATTCGGATCGGCAGGCTCAACGAGATGGCGAGAACGCTCCGTCGAAAGTGGAAGATGCCCGAGAAGCTCGGAGATTGGTACACTCCCGTACTCGAGCGGGAGAACGTAAAGATCGTCCTGAACAATGACGAACTCAGCCCCCGTCCCGCCTGCACGTGGAGCGAAGAGCGCAGCGTGGAGATCGGTGGCGAAGAGTACCCCGCGATGGAACAAATCGAAGAGAAGGTCGGCGAAGGCTTCTACTGCAAAGAGTGCTGGTCGTGGCTGGCGGACCCGTTCATAGGCGGAGAGCTGCCGGACGAGCCCGAGTGCATGGTGTGCAACGACGGGGGCGACGTCGTCCACCGAGAGCAAGTCGTGTGGGGGTGGGTCGGGATCCAGCGGTTCTTCGACGAAGAACGATTCGGCATCGACCTGATCCGCAATGGCCGAGTTATCGAAAAGCACGACAAGTCGCTGTTCAAGTGGGAGAACTCCAACGGCGTAATGGAGAGGGAATACCCACTCGACACGCTCCACTGGGGTGGCCGGATCGTCGGCGAACTCCACATCGACTTCGTTCCGGTTTCAAACACGAAGGACTCCTTCGAGAAGTCGAACCCAAGGTGGGAGAAGGTCCGGAAAGCGGTTCGCGGAGAGGCACCGTTGAGGCCAAACAGAGACGATAGCTTTGCGCCGAACCGGTCCCCCATCGGCAAGCTGTACAAGGGGTACCGCACGGGGAACGAAGTCGGCAAAAAGCGGCTCGTCCCTGGCGAGGTCGACGAGGACGGTAACGTAACAGGGGACAACTCCCGTCCGAAGGAGTGGGCAGAGAAGTTTTGGGACGGCGAAGACGAATACCAAGACGACTCGAAGTGGTGGGAGCTGGTCGAGCGAGCAGAACGTGCGATGCGGAGTTCTTCAGGGACGGCTCCCACCACTGGTTCTGGTGGCGAAACGGACTCGGCTGGCGACGACGGAGGAGGTGGTGACTCGAGCGGGGGCAGTTCTGGGCCTGGGTTTAACATCGACCCATCGGCCGATACCACTGGAGACGGGGTCACCGGGGGGGAAACCACAACAACTGAACCCGAGACCGGAACAGACAGCGATGGAGGGGCTACCGACGATGCGGGGGTTGGGGACGGAGTGGAGACGGAACCCGAGTACGAGCGTGACGAGTCGCTTTCGGGGAAATACGGCTTAGATGATATCGACCAACCCGACATCGAGTTCAACGTCTACCGTCTGATCGATGGTGAGCTCGAGGACGGACCTGTGGACGTCGCTCGCGATTCCTACGATGAACGAACGATCAGGTACGATCCCGGTGACCAGTTCTTCACCGAGTTCGGCCACGACCCGATCACGACCGTCCTGATGGAAGCTGCCTACACGTACCGTCACCAGATGGACAACCCCGGCCACTGGCGGCACACGCACCTCTTCGCGGAATTACAGGCGAAGTACTGCTCCGACAGCCGGGTCAGTCCGGAAGGACTGGCGTCGCGGGCTCAGGACCAACTCCGGCATATAAAACACCGGATCGCGGATGAGGAGTTCGAACTTCAGGATTTCGATGTCGACAGCGACGTGGAAGACGACGTCAGGGAAAACATCTGGCTCAAAGAGAACCTGGGGGAGGAAGCAGTCGAGGAAGTACTCGCGTCGAGTGCGTACCTTGAGTACGCTTCGCACCGCGAACTGGTTCGCTACTTCGAGGCCCACCCCGAGCAGTTCTTCGACGGTGCCGTATGGCAGCAGTCGTACGCCAAACTCGGCACGGACAAGCTGAAGGAACGATCTGTTGACAAGTTCCGTGCGTACCTGAGCGACGTGATCATGCTCGCCGAAGAGGCGACAGAGGTTGATCCAGCCACAGCCCGTGCGGCGAGGCGGATCGAAGTCGACCGCGCAGCGCAGAGCCTACGGCTCCTCGAAGCCGAGGCGACGGGCTCCTCCTGAGATGACCGCCGATCCAGACGGATTCCTCTCAACGAAGCGAATCGAACGAGGCTCCTGGAGGTGTCTGGAGCGCGCCGTGGGCCGCCTCTTCAACCACAGCGGGTGGTCGCACGTGGCACTGGTAGGCGGACCGGGCGATCGGGGAGCCGACGTAGTGGCTTCGAGCGACGAGCGCGAGATCGTCGCACAAGTGAAGTATAAGTCTGCGGTAGAGCGGTCGGCCAGCAAGCGGATCGTCAACGACGTGAAGCGTGCCATGGAGTTCTATGGCGTTGACGAGGGTGTTTGCGTCACGAACACCCGCCTATCTGACACAGCCAACGAACGGCTCCGCGAACTGAGGGGAGCTGGTTACTCCATTGGGATTATGGAGGGCAACGATCTCTTGAGGAACTACGAGTCGCTATCCCGGTGGCCAGAAAACGACTACGAACCCTACGACTACCAGCGAGAGCCAATCCAACGTCTGCTGGAGCTCTACCACGATGGCTACGGCGAGGCGCTCCTCTCGCTCGCAACCGGGCTCGGGAAGACGTTCGTTGCGGGTAGCTTCTTGAGCGAAGTCCTCCGTGGCCGTCCCGACGCCCGCGTGTTGGTCCTCGCAGACCAGAAGGCTCTCGTCCGACAGTTCGAAGAATCCATGTGGAACCATCTCCCGAAGGACGTTAGTACCCATTTGTGGTACGGAAACGAGTCCCCAGCCTTCGACGGTGGAATCGACGTCGGTACGTTCCAAACCCTGGCCAGTACGGAGAGGTTTCCCGCCGAAGAAGCACAGAAGTACGACATCGTTGTCGTCGACGAGGCACACCACGCGGTTGCTCCGTCGTACAAACGGGTGCTGAACAGGACCGATCCGGAGTTCTTGCTAGGCCTGACGGCGACGCCTTGGCGCGAAGACGAACGGTCGCTTGAAGGACTCTTCGGACCGATCCGGGACGAGTTGACCATCGACGTCATCGAGGGGCTCAGGAAGGGGTACCTCACCGACGTCGACTACCGGCTGTACTGCGACAACGTCGACTGGGAGGCAGTCCAAAACCGCTCTTCACAGAACTACACCATCCGCGACCTCAACAGGCGGCTGTTCATTCAGGAGCGCGACGACAAAATCATGGACGAGTTCGAGTCCGTCTGGGAGAGCAGCGACACCGGACGGGCGATCTTCTACTGTCCATCGATCGACTACGCAAAGCGGATGGCCGACCGGCTGCGGGAGGGTGGCTTCGGGGCGCGCCCACTCCATAGCGACCTCGACAACCGAGAGATCGAACGGCGGCTCCGAGCGTTCCGGCGCGGAAAGGCCGAAGTGCTGACCGCGGTCGACATGCTGAACGAAGGCGTCGACATCCCAGAGGTGGACATCATCGTGTTCCTCCGGGTGACCCACAGCCGACGGATTTTTCTCCAGCAGCTCGGCCGCGGACTCCGACTTGCGGAGGGCAAAGATCAGGTAGTCGCCATGGATCTGGTGGCCGACATCAGGCGGATAGCCGAGGCCGTCGACATTGACACCAAACTGGAGCGCGGGGACGGTATCGAGGTAATACCTGGTAACTTCGACCTCTCGTTTCAGGACCAGAACGCCCAGAGCTTCTTCCGCGAGTACCTCGCTGACAAGGCCGCGATCAGCACGAGGGACGGGGAAGACCAGATCAAGTTCCCGGAATAATTCGCTGGGCTGTCAGATGGTCCGCCACTCGATCCGCAATTGCCTCCGCAAATTTTGGCGGGACCGCGTTCCCGACTTGTGTGTACTGCGGTACCGAGTTTCGCCGCCTCTGCCCGCCAGTCGTCCGCGGGCCTTTGAACTCGAACCAGTCGGGGAACGACTGGATACGGGCAACCTCTCGAACAGTGGGGATTCGTAGCCGGTCGTAGTGGACGAAGTCCTCGGGGAGCGTTGTCACCGTCGGTGCCGGCTCCTCTGGGTGCCACCGCTTCATCGAGTGTTTCTTCGTCTGGTACTGTTCGTCCAGTTCGCTCATTTCCTGCCCATAGTCGAATTGGTCATACCGCTCGCGGACCGTCTTGCCGTGGTTGGGCGCCTTGTGGTTGTAAAGCTCGTCGGCCCCATCTCTCATTTCGCGCTGGTAGTCCGTTAGGGGCCGGAGTTTGTATTGGGTCGCCTCCTGTCCGTAGCGCAAGAACGACAGGTCGCCCACGGCGTCCTCGACGGTCACGTACGGATCGAGATCCTCACCGCCACGGAGCGGCTCTTGCCCCTCTCTGGGTCTGTGCGTTGGCGAGGCAACCTCTACGCGGCCGCCCCTCGTAGCGACGATGATCACCCGTTCACGCAACTGCGGTACTCCATAGTCTGCGGCGGTCAGCACTTCGGGTTGTTGGACGGTGTAGCCTATTTCGCTCAGCGTCTCGCGGAGTTCTTCATGGTACTGGCCGCCATGCATGTTGAGGAAGCCAGTAACATTTTCAAGAACTACGACTTCGGGATCCAGTTCGGCAACGGTCTTCGCGTATTCAACGACGAGTTCGTTCCTGGGATCGTTGGGGTCCATCCGCCCAGCTGTAGAGAACCCCTTGCACGGTGGACCACCGATGACGACATCGATGTCCCGAGCGTCGTACCCGGAATGCTCCTCGAACATATTGAGCGTAAAGTTCCGGATGTCAGTTTCGAACGTAGCCACGTTGTCGAAGTTGTGCGAGTATGTCTCGAGAGCGGCCTCGTTCCGGTCCACAGACGCGACGACATCGAACCCTGCGCTTTGAAACCCGAGCGAGAAACCACCGGCACCACAAAAGAGGTCGACGCACCGGAACTCGTCTCCCATGAACAGTCATTCAAGCAGGCTGGATAAAATCCTTTCGTAGCGTACGGGCCCGTGTCCTGCGGTTTGGCCCCGCCTCATCTCCTACTTGCATGACTGTCGATCTTTTGCTCCCTTCTACCCACCAGCATTCATCCAAAAACTTCGCGCCCCCTCTCGATTTAGCAGACAACTCCTCCGTGCTACCCCGGATTTTCACACAGCCGATTAGATTGAACCACCTTACAGATCCAGCTTGAACACGTTCTCGCGATAAAACTGCTCAACATCGTCGTAGAACGTGTGGAGGTACTCGTCGATCGCCTCACGACCGTTAGATGCTGCCCGATCTGTTTTGTCCCCGCGCATATATTTCACGACCTCGCGCGGCGCGTCTTGCTTCACCCGCCAGTAGGTACTGAAGAAGTGGCGGCCGAAATGCGACGTCACAGCGCGGTGTTCGTCGGTCTCGTCGTACTCCGGCCGGAAAACCACCTTCCAGACGTCGTTCACACCGTCATGCTCGGGTTTCGTGTGTGCCTGTTTCGTCAAGAATACCCACGGAAGGCCGTTATCAGGGCGGATCAGCAGCCACTTAACGAGTACCCGCCGGGATTCGTCGTCGAGCGGCAGGATCCGACCTAGCTCTGATTTGTTCCCTTCACGTTCGCCGCTCGGAGGCACGTAGATCGCGTTCTCCCGATCTTCGAGGCGAGGATGCATCCCGAGTTCTGGGTAGTGCGCACGGATATCGGGATGGGCCAAACTAACATCCTGCAGCTGGATGTTCGTGAGTTCACTGGCACGTAGGCCGAGCTTCAACGGGAGGACGACGTACGCTCGGTCACGGACATGGCCGATCGACTGAACCCGTTCGCGAAGGTCCGTCAGCGGGATGTTATGCGGCGGCTTCTTGGTCTGGCGGCTCAGATCGACCTTCTCGCGTGCCAGCTTGAACGGATTGAACTCCTGGGGGTGCGGGAGTGCGCTATCGGTCTGCCAATACTCGTATGCACGATTCAGCTTTTGCAACTTCTCACGGACGGTCCTAGGCTTGTGCCCTTGCTCGTGTAGCTCATGGTGGATAAACGTCCGGACGTGCCCCTCGTTCGGACACGCTGGATAGCGCCCCTGTTCGGCCATGAACATACGCCACTCGTCGAAGTAGGTGTGATAGCGCTCGACCGTAGACGACGACAGGTTCTTCGATTCGAGCACTTCCTCGACGAATACGTCGAACGGGTCGATATCTGTCTCTTCGAACGTCACGGCATACGGTTTGAGCGGATCGATGTCGCGTCCGAACGCGGCTGCCAGCTGCTTGCGAGCCTGACTGGTACCGGCCTCCGTGTTAGCGTCCATCTCCATGTCGGTGTTCGCGTCAGTATTGGCTTCGTGGCGGGTCATGGGTTGCTCACCCCCGTTCGCTCGATACGGTACTCCCAAAGCGTCGCCGCGTTCGGGTGTACGGCAGCGGCCATGAGTACCGGGTGGTAGACGTGGGGATGGTCGGGGTGCGCCTGCAGCCACTGGTAGAAGGCTTCGATGCGCAACCAGTACGTTTCGTAGGAAGTCGAGAGCGTGTTTCGCTCAACTAGGTCCGCACAGAACGCCTCGATGTCAGCTGGCGTCGCCAGTGCGTGGTGCCGTCCCCGGTCGACCATGTGCGCCTTCCACCGGCGTTCGAACCGGCGAAGCATCCGATCGACGTACTCGCTTCGATTGGCATGGCAGTCGGCGACGTACGCTGCCCATGTGTCTCGGTCGTCGTACTCGCTGGCGAAGTTCGCCAACCGGTAGCGTTCTGGAACATCGTCGAGGTGCTTGTAAACACCCATATTCCCCGTGGGCGTCACGGACTTAGCCACTGCGACCACCGTCGTCGACTGGATAGTAGGCCCCGTCGTCGGCGCGAACTTCTTCCCCCTCGAGCGTGTCGAGCAAGCGGTTCACGCGCGACGGTACGGTATTGATGATGTGTTGTTGAAGCTCGCCGTAGGTAGTGCCAGGGTTTTCGTGGACGTACTCGATGATGGTCCGGCGCTCGCCGCGATACAGGTCACGCTCGAGTTTCTCGATTCGCTCGCGGGTGGCCTGAAATTCGTCTCGTAGGTCGTTGCGCTGGCGGCGGAGTTCGCGAGCAGATTCGTCAGGTTCGACGGCGTCTGCGTCGAATTTTTTCATGCCGGCCTCGACCATCGCTTGCATAAACTCACTGACAGATATGTCCATCTCGGCGGCCCGTGTTTTCCACCGCTGGTATTGGCCCTCAGTCGGATAGGTCATCGCGGGCTGGGTATCTGCCATAAAGTGGTCTTCTCCTTGGTGATAGATACCACGTCGATCTACCAATAGATATCTGCTCCTTTCAAAACAACGACGGCGAGGTCGCCGGACTCGAGTCCGGCTTCGAGGCCCTCGGCGGCGCCAGCGAACTCCACGGCCGGGTCGCCGACCTCGAGTTCGACGGCCTTCGCGTCGCTCTGGTCCACGGCGAAGACCTCGAGGCGGTCGACAAACTCGCCGAGCGCCAGGAGTTCGACTACGTCTGTTACGGCCACCACCACGAGCGGGTCAGCCGCGAGGTCGGCCGGACCACGCTCGCCAACCCCGGTGGGCACTTCCCGACGATTCCCGACGACCACCGGACGGTTGCCCTCCTCGATACCCGCTCTGAGTCGCTTACGTTCCGGTCGGTACTCGAGGGGGTGTGACGAGTCTTCGATCCGCACGCGCGAACCGGCGGTCCAAGGCCTTAACCGTCGGCGGTGAGTACTCGAGTGTATGCAGCACGTGAAGATACCGCAGGACCGCATCGGTGTGCTCATCGGCCAGGGTGGGGAGACGATGCGCGAAATCGAGACCGAAGCCGAAGTTCGTCTCGACATCGACTCGGAGAACGGCTCCGTGGCGGTCGAGGCGGTCGGCGATCCGGTGAAGGGGCTGAAAGGGCCCGAGATCGTCCGCGCTATCGGCCGCGGATTTTCGCCGGAGGACGCACTGACGTTGCTGGTCGACGATATGATGCTGTTCGACCTGGTCGACATCGACGCCGCCTCGCGGAACAAAAACGACGTGAAACGCCAGAAAGGGCGGCTCATCGGTGAAGGCGGTCGGACGCGCGAACTCATGGAACAGCTCAGCGGTGCGTCGGTCGTCATCTACGGGACGACCCTCGGCATCATCGGCACCCCACCGCAGGTCGAGACGGCCAGAACCGCCGCCGAGATGCTCCTCGACGGCGCTCCCCACGGCACCGTCTACTCCTTCTTAGAGGAGCGACACAACGAGATGAAGTACCAGGCACTCGAGTCCCACCGCTACCCCGGCGGCGACTCGTAGGCCGTCACCCCTCGCCACCACCTCTTTCGCGCTCGCCGTGTCTCGGATTTCGGGTCGTCCGCACGTTCGGCCGGTGATGAGCCACGAGGCTCGTGTATCCAGAAGTGGCTCGCTCCGGCATATGTGTGTGATAAACAGTCTCCTGGGGAGTGGTGTGTGAACCGTCGACTCGCCTGCGTCCGGCGGTTTCCTGTGTCCAATAGGGGAAGATTTATATAGAATAACAATCAATCTGTCTTTGACTATGGCGCAACAGATGGGCAACCAGCCCCTCATCGTACTCTCGGAGCAGAGCCAGCGAACGTCTGGCAAGGATGCACAATCGATGAACATCACGGCTGGGAAAGCCGTCGCGGAGGCGGTGCGGACGACGCTCGGCCCGAAAGGGATGGACAAGATGCTCGTCAACACGGCGGGTAACGTCGTCGTCACGAACGACGGGGTCACCATCCTCAAGCGGATGGACATCGACCACCCGGCGGCGAACATGATCGTCGAGGTCGCCGAGACCCAGGAGGACGAAGTCGGTGACGGGACGACCTCCGCCGTCGTCGTCGCCGGTGAGCTGCTCAAGCGCTCGGAAGAACTTCTCGATCAGGACATCCACGCGACCACGCTCGCTCAGGGCTATCGTCAGGCCGCAGAGCAGGCGACCGATGTCCTCGAAGAGATCGCCATCGACGTGAGTGAAGACGACTCGGAGATCCTCCACCAGATCGCTGCGACCGCGATGACGGGCAAGGGCGCAGAGAGCGCGAAAGATCTCCTCGCCGAGCTCGTCGTCGACGCTATCCAGGCCGTCGCCGACGAGGACGGCATCAACACGGACAACGTCCAGGTCGAGAAGGCCGTCGGCGGCGCGATCGACACCTCCGAACTCGTCGAGGGTGTCATCATCGACAAAGAGCGCGTCTCCGAAAACATGCCCTTCTTCGTCGACGACGCCACCATCGCCGTCATCTCCGACGCCTTCGAGGTCGCAGAGACCGAGATCGACGCCGAGGTCAACGTCACCGACCCAGACCAGCTCCAGGAGTTCTTAGACCAGGAGGAAGCCCAGATCAGGGACATGGTCGACACGCTCGTCGACCTGGACGTCGACGCCGTCTTCGTCAACGGCGCGATCGACGACCTCGCCCAGCACTACCTCGCCGAGGCGGGCATCTTCGGCGTCCGCCGCGTCAAGAAATCGGACATCCAGCGCCTCGCCCGCTCGACCGGTGCCCGGCCGGTCAACGGCGTCTACGACCTCACCGAGGATCACCTCGGCTTCGCCGGCTCGGTCGCCCAGAAGGACGTCGGCGGCGACCAGCGCGTCTTCGTCGAGGACGTCGAGGACGCGAAAGCCGTCACGATCATCCTCCGCGGCGGCACCGAGCACGTCGTCGACGAGGTCGACCGTGCGATCGACGACTCCCTCGGCGTCGTCCGCACCACCATCCAGGACGGCAAGGTCCTCGCCGGTGGCGGCGCACCCGAGATCGAACTCGCACTCGCCCTCCGTGACTTCGCCGACTCCGTCGGCGGCCGCGAACAGCTCGCCGTCGAAGCCTTCGCCGACGCACTCGAGGTCGTCCCCCGGACGCTCGCCGAGAACGCCGGACTCGACCCCATCGACTCGCTGGTCGAACTCCGCAGCGAACACGACGGCGGGGCGACCGCCGCCGGTCTCGACGCCTACACCGGCGACGTGATCGACATGGAAGCAGAGGGCGTCTACGAGCCACTGCGCGTCAAGAGCCAGGCGATCGAGAGCGCGACGGAAGCGGCCGTCATGCTCCTTCGCATCGACGACGTCATCGCGGCTGGCGACCTCGTCGGCGGCAGCGTCGACGAAGACGACGATGACGACGGCGACATGCCACCGGGCGGTCCCGGCGGTGCCCCCGGCGGCATGGGCGGCATGGGCGGCATGGGCGGTGGCATGGGCGGCATGATGTAACCGCACCCGAGCACCCACCACCACACCGATCACGCTCTCCGTTCCGTTCGACCACCGCATTTTCGACGCCGAATCTCCGTTTTTCTCGCTCGAGACCCGCTGAGTACGCGACACTCGAGCGGACGTGACGAACTAAGTAGCAACCCCGACATTCTCCGCGTATGCAGACACTCCTCCTCGACGGCGACGCGGTCGACGCTCACGCCGAGACGGCCGCGGTGATCCGCGCCGTCGAAGCCGCGTTCGCCGCCGCCGCTCGAGACCGCGCTCAGATGCCCGCGAAGTCCTACGTCGACCTGCCCCAGTACAACGGCGACTTCCGCTCGATGCCCGCCTACCTCGACACCGGCGAGTGGGACGCCGCCGGGCTGAAGTGGGTCAACGTCCACCCGGACAACCCGGCCGACCACGGCCTGCCGACGGTTCTCGGGACGATGATCTACTCCGATCCCGAGACCGCCTACCCGCTCGCGATTCTCGACGGCGCGAGTCTGACGACGAAACGCACCGGCGCGGCCGCAGCGGTCGCCACCGACTACCTCGCCGTCGAGGACGCCACCAGCCTCGGCATCGTCGGTGCGGGCGTCCAGTCGTACACCCAGCTCGAGGCCATCAGCGAGGCCAGATCGATCGAGGAGGTGGTCGTCTCCGACCTCGACGAGGCGCGCGTCACCGCGTTCCTCGAGCGTTTCGGCGACGAGTTCGACGTTCGCGAGGGGTCGATCACCGAGGCGGGCCACTGCGACGTGCTCTCGACGGTGACGCCGGTCGACGAACCGATCGTCTCGCTCGCGGACGTCACCGGCCACACCCACGTCAACGCCATCGGGGCCGACGCCCCGGGGAAACACGAACTCGCGGACGACCTCCTCGAGATGGCGACGCTCGTCATCGACGACTACGAGCAGTGTACCCACTCGGGGGAGATCAACGTTCCCTGGAGTCGGGGGGTACTCGAGGAGGCGGACATCCACGCCGAGATCGGCGCAGTCGTCGTCGGCGAGGCTGCGGGTCGCACGCCGGAGACCGGCGTCACGGTCTTCGACTCGACCGGTCTCGCGATCCAGGACGTCGCGACCGCACACGTCGTCTACGAGCGCGCACTCGAGTCCGGCGACGGGGTCCCGTTCGACTTCTTCGGCGGCACGTGACCCGCTCGCGTCACCGCCGGCGCAGCCACCGGGGAACCGACCCCGTCAGCTCGAGTTCGCCACAGTAGTGTGCGAGCGCTTCCCCGCTCGGCTCCGGGAGACCGTTGGCCGCGAACATCGTGTTCTCGTGGACCGTCACCGCCGCGGGGCGCAGCGGCCAGGGGGCGTGGGCGACCTCCGCGCTCAACACCCCGCGGCCACCGGGTGCGTAGAGACGTCGGCGCGCCGTGAGCCAGTACTCGAGCGAGTCCGGTTCGGCGTAGAACACGCGCCCATCGGGGCGGTAGGTCGCGGCGAATCTGGCGCCGGTCCAGTCGTGCTCATCCTCGCTTCCCGGCCGTGAACTCGAGAACGCCACCCGCTCGTCGTCGCCCTCGACGTGCATCCGTGCGCGGGAGACCGGCAGGCGGCTCAGCCCGCCGACCAGATTCGCGAGGAGTGCGCTGTCGACGTCGACGCTGAAGAAGAACAGGCCAGGGTCGCCCCGGAAGCGGACGTAGGTTCGGACGTTGAGTTCCGGCACCGACAGCCGCGTGAACCCGGGCGAGCCACGGATTCCGGCTCGAGCGAGGACGAACGGCAGGATCGAGAGCCACGCCCGGCCGTCTCGCGTGTCGAGTTCGAGCGGGGGCGGGACGTGGTGTTCGAGTGCACCGGGGTCGGCCGGCCAGTGGAGGAAGAGACCGTCGCGCCAGGTCATCGAGAACGGGTGGGGGAGTGCGGGCCGACGCGCTCCCGGCTTCAGCCCCCAGGCGGTCCGCTCGCGGTCTCGGTCGCGGCGCTCGACACGCTCGTCGGCCCGGCTCATCGCGTGCTGGTGCGATTCGAGGGTGGGTCACTCGTCGATCCGTCCGCGACGGCCGCGGCGCTCATACTCACTCGCACGACGGAGGCGGCGATAAAGCCCGCCGCCTTCTTCACTCGGTGAAACGCTACTCGAGGTGGATCGCCGGGCGGAACGGCTGGGCGTGTGCGGCCTTTCCGGCGGGGTCGACGGGGTCGCCGTCTTCGGCGTAGACCTCGACGTCGGCGTCGAACTCGGCGGCGAGGAAGTCGGTGGCGTCGGCGTAGACCGAGCGCTCGTCGATCTCGGCGAGGACCTCGAGCGTCGCCTCGTCACGCTCGCGGACGAACGAGACGAGGTCGGAGACGAGCGCGTTGACGGCGTTGCCCTTCTCGCGTAGCGCCTCGTTCTGCATGACGGTGCCCATCACCGCGCCCTGGTTCGGTCCCTCCTCGACGACGGTCTCGAACACCTCGCGTTTCCACGCGGCGGGCGCGTAGACGCGGACCGTCTCGGGGTCGTCACCGGTCACCTCGACGATGTCACGGACGTCGTCGGCGAGCGAGGCGACGAGGCGCTCCTCTTCGATCACCGTCGGCTCGTCGAACTCGGGGACGACCGCGGGCCACGGGACGTCCTCTGCAGGCTCGCCGGTCAGCCGCTCGTGGAGTTCGTTCGCGAGGAAGGGGACGAACGGAGCCAGCAGGCGCAGGCGCGTCTCGAGGACGGTCCGGAGCGTATACTGTGCCCCGGGGCGCTCGAGGTCGGTCCGTCGGCGGTACCACTTGAGGTGTTCTTCGAAGCGGTAGAAGGCCGTCTGGCTGGCCGAGCGGGTCTCGAAGCGCTCCATCGCCGCGGTGACCTCGCGGACACACTCCTGGAGCTTCGCGAGCAGCCAGTAGTCGACGCGCTCGAGGTCGTCCTCGTCCCCAGACTCGTCTGCTGCGCGCTCGATGATCTCGACCGCGCGATTCCAGAAGCGCTCGAGCTGGTCCCTGACGGCGCCGACCTCGTCTGCGCGCCAGTCGTAATCCTGCCACGGCTCCGAACTGTTGAGCAGGAAGAAGCGGACGGTGTCCGCGCCGTAGGTCGAGATGGCCTCGCCGGGGAGGACGACGTGGCCCTTCGAGGAACTCATCTTCTCGCCCTCGAGTAAGCCCATGCCCATGATGGTGATCCCCTGGGGCCACTGGGGCGTTTCGAACAGTTCGGCGTGGTGGTAGAGGAAGAACGTCAGGTGATTCGAGATGAGGTCGTTGCCCGAACAGCGGTAGTCGACGGGGTACCAGTAGTCGAACTCCTCGCGCAACTCGAGGGCGGTCTCGTCCTCGCCCTCGCCCAGCAGGAGGGTGTCGAAGAACTCGGGGGTGAGGTCCTCGACGGGCACGTCGGCCAGTCGGTGGGCGATGGTGTAGTAGGCCATGTAGATCGTCGAGTCCGAGAGGGGTTCGATGACGAACTCGTCGTCCCACGGCAGCGGCGTGCCCAGCCCGTAGTTTCTGATACAGGGCCACTCCTCGAGCCAGCCGACGGTGTGTTCGTACTGCTCGCGGGTGTTCTCGGGGATCGCGTCGAGGTCGGCGACCGCTTCGAGCGTCTTCTCCTTCCACGCGGCGTCGTTGTACCGGAGGAACCAGGTCTCCTGTTCGGAGACGACGACCTTCCCGCCCGCTCTCGAGATGACGGGTTCGGGGAAGTCGTACATCGCGTCGAAGGCGCCCTGGGACTGGAAGTGTGCCTTGAGGTCGTCGCGGACCTCCTCGACGATCTCGCCGCCGTACTCACCGTACTCGTCGTTCAACACCCCCTGGTGGAACTCCTTGTTGTAGACCTCCTGGGTGACGGCTTTCAGGTCGGGATCGGCGGCGTCGGTGACGCCGTGGGACTCGACGGCGTCTCTCGCGGGAATCTCGCCGTAGCCGTCGACCGAGAGGATCGGAATCGGCTCGATGGCGGCCACCGCCTCGGGGTCGACGTCGTACTCACGCAGGCGGCTCTCGTCGGCTTTCGCCGCCTGCAGCGCGAGGTAGTCGTCGGGGCTGTGGGCGGGCACCGACATGACGACGCCGCTGCCGCTGTCGGGGTCGACGAAGTCGGCGGGCAAGATCAACACCTCGTCGTCGGTGACCGGGTTGCTGATGCGCTCGCCGACGTAGGCCGCCCCCGTCGTCTCGCGCTCGACGGTCACCTCGTGGTCCTGTAACTCGAGTTTCTCGACGGCTTCCTCGGCGACCACCCAGCGCTCGCCGTCGACGGTCGCCTCGACGTAGGTCGCCTCGGGGTCGACGTAGGCGTTGGTCACCCCGCGGACCGTCTCGGGGCGCAGCGTCGCCATCGGGAAGACGAGTTCCTCGCCGCCTGTATCCTCGAACTTCACCAGCGTGTACTCCTGGTACTCGACGGTCTCACCCTCGAGGAGGTCGTGGGTCGTCACCGGGTTCTCCTGTTCGGTGCAGTACTTGACGGGGTGGAGACCCTTCTCGAGGAGGCCGCGCTCTCTGAGGGTCTCGTACTGCCAGGTGATAAAGCGCGAGTAGCGCTCGTCGTTCGTGGTGAACTCGCGACGCCAGTCGATCGAGAGTCCCAGGTCGACCATCCCCTTCTTGTAGTGTTCCTCGATGAAGTAGCGGGCGAAGCCCATCGGCGTCTCGAGGTCGCGAAGCGTCTCCTCGGGGACGTTGTAGGTGTCTCTGAGCACCGAGAGCTGTTTCTCCTCGCCTTTCTTCAGGCGCTCGACGGCGCCGATGATCGGCGTTCCCGTCACGTGCCAGCCCAGTGGGAACAGGACGTTGTCACCCTGCTGGCGGCGGTAGCGCGCGTAGACGTCGGGGACGGTGTACGTCCGGGCGTGTCCGATGTGCATCCCGCCGCTCGGATAGGGGTAGGGCACCGTCACGAACGTCGCCTCGTCCCGGCCGTCGGGGTCGGCCTCGTAGCGCCCCGACTCGGCCCAGCGCTCGCGCCACGTGGCCTCGAGTTCCTGCGGGTCGTAGCTCATGCCCTCCCGTTGTCGCGGGTGCGATAAAAGAACTCCCACATCGCGGCCGCCGCCGTGACGGCCGTCGCGCTCGGTCGGTGTCGGCCGTCGTACTCAGTCGATGTCGATCCGTTTCGACTCCTCCTCGGCGGGTTCGTGTTTCGGCAGCGTCACCGTCAGCACGCCGTTGGTGTAGCTGGCCGAGACGCCCTCCTCGTCGACCGGCTCGGGCAGCCGGAACCGTCGGCTGATCGACCGACTCGTCCGCTCGCGGCGGATGTACCGGTCTGCACCCTCCTCGTCGGCCGTCTCCGTCTCCCGTTCGCGCTCGGCCTCGAGTCGCAGCGTGCCCTCGGTGAGCGTCAGCTCGATGTCGTCGGTCTCGTAGCCCGGTAGATCCGCGGTCACGACGTACTCCTCGTCGTAGTCGGCGACGTCGACGGCCACCGATCCCGGTACTGGCAGGCCCGTCCCGCTCGCCATCCCCTCTTCGACCTGTCGGCTGACGCGGTCGAGCAGTTCCTCGAGTTCGTCGAACGGATTGCGTCGCATACTCGTCCGTAGGTCGGCGACGCACATAAATTCTGCCCGGACGGAGACGACAGAACGCCGGCTGTCGGCTCCATCCCCGCGTCGGTCACCCGACGACGTGCTCGAGGTCGTACGAACCCAGGCTGCGGACCCAGCCGTTTCTCGCGAGTTCCTCGATGTCGGCGACGGCCGCCTGCGTGCGTTCTTCGTACAGGCCAGCCTCCACGTCGAGGTGGAAGACGTAATCGCCCAGACGCTCGCCGCTCGGACGGGACTCGACGCGCGTCAGGTTGATGTTGCGGTCGGCGAACGGCTCGAGCAACTCGAGTAACAGCCCCGGATAGTTGGTGTTCGGGTAGACGACGAACGAACTCTTCCCGCCGCCGTCGGCGCGCTCGCTCGCGGGGGCGACGACGAAAAAGCGCGTCGCGTTCGAGGACTGGTCCTGGATGTTCTCGGCGAGCACCTCGAGTCCGTCACCGGCGTTGTCGGGGTGGCCGATGCCCGCGATGGAGGGATCCTCGCGGGCGTACTCGACACCCTGGGCGGTACTCGCGACGGCCTCTAAGGCGGTGTCGGGGTACTCGGTCTCGAGGTAGGTGCGACACTGGGCGAGCGCCTGTGAGTGGCTGGCGACGGTGTCGAACTCGGGACCCTGCGCGAGGAGACCGTGTTTGATCGGCGTGACGACCTCGCGGACGACGGCCACCTCGTACTCGGCGAGGGCGTCGAGGCTCTCGGTGACGCTGCCCTCGATGCTGTTCTCGATGGGGACGACGCCGCGGGCCGCCTCGCCGCTCGAGACGGCGTCGACGATGGCGGTCACCGACTGGCGGAAGACGATCTCGTCTCCGTCGGCGACGGCGCGCGCGGCACGGTGTGAGTAGGTCCCTTCGGGTCCCAGCGTAACGACGGTCATTGAAGGCCACTACCGGGTTCGAGGGCAAAAGGCCGTCGGACGAGTGGCTGGAGGGCGGCGCGCTCGAGTGCTCGAGACCGGAATCCGGCGTTCTGGCCCGGTTTTCAGTCGTCTGCGGCGACACCACCGGTGGGCTGGGCGGGTGCCTCGTCGATGAACCAGCCGTCTTCGGTCGAACGCTCGGCGATGTGTGGCTGGAAGACCCACGCGGTGAGCAGCAGGATCGGAATCATGGTGAGACCGACGAGTGCGTAGCCGACGTGGAGGTTCGGGAGGAACGGTGCGGCGAACATCAGCGGGTAGACGGTCCCACCGACGGTGCCGACGCCGCCGACGATGCCCGCGACGGTGCCAGAGTTGTTCGGGAACATGGCGGGCACCTGCGCGAAGATGGCTCCCTCGGAGAACGCACAGCCGACGCCGACGAGGAAGCCCGCGGCGACGGCGAGGTAGACGTTGCCGGTCAGTCCAGCCGCGGTCATGCCGAAGAGCGCGATGACGACCCACGACATCGTCGCGAACGTCCACTGCTCGCGGTAGCGTCCCTCGAACCACGGCAGGATGTCCTTCTCGTTGCGAGCGACCACGTCACTGATGTAGCCACCGAGTGGACGGAGCAGCCCGGCAGCGATCGAGAACGTGGCGGCGAACGTCGCCGCGATCACCAGGTTGTCCTGGCTGAAGCCCTCGCGGTAGTAGGTACCGAGCCAGCCGTTCATCGCGACCTCGAGCCCGAAGGTCATGATGTAGGCGGCTGCGAGCACGACCGCGGCGTGGCGGGTCGCGATGTAGAGCCACTGCTCGAGGGTGACGCCCTCCTTGGCAGCCAGTCGGCGCTCTTCGGTCTTCGCTGCCTGGCCGAACACCAGGTAGAGGATACCGAGGACGATCGCGAGCGCGCCCGTGTAGAAGAAGGCTGCTCGCCAGTTCGCCGCGAAGATGGGGTCACTGTATCCCTCGCCGAAGATGCGCGGGAGCGTGAAGTACGCGCCGAGACCGGCCCCGGCGTTGCCGACACCCGCGAAGATCCCTTCAGCCAGGCCCAGGTTCTCCTCTTCGAACCACTGAGCGACGTGCTGGATGCCGATGACGAAGGTGATCCCGGCGAGCGAGGCGATCACGCGCGAGGCGGTGAACACCTCGTACGTCTGTGCGAACGCGCTGATGATCGAGAAGGTACCGACGAGCACGAGCGTCGCGCAGGCCACTCTCGGCGCACCGAAGCGGTCGGTGAGCGGGCCGACGATGATGCGACCGATCGGGACGGCGATCACGGCCAGACTCGCGACGAGACCTAGCTGGGCGGTCGTGAGTCCGAACTCGGTCCCGATCTCACCCGTGAAGGGCGCGAACGAGAACCAGATCACGAACCCGAGGTTGAACATCGCCGTCGCGAGCAACAGGTTGATCCACTTCTTGTCGATCATCCGTTCACCCCCTCGAGCCCGTCAGCGACAGACAGCTCGGAACCAACAACGCTTTTGTCCACGAATACAGATAAATTCTCGACGTTCATTCGTATATCACGGTACCATCTGTACATTCGTACCTACATAACGGTGGTGGTTTAAAAAACGCTAAAAAATACCGTGTTCGATACTCGAGCCAAAAAATCAGTATGTCCTAGTATGGATTGTAGGATCCGAACGGCGACTCGGTGCCTCCTCGACCCGGGTACTTTCGGCCGTTCGTCAACGCCCGCCTCGAGCGCTCGCCGGCGTCTCGTCTCTGCTACGCGTGCTCGCACTCGCGTCGTCCGCTGCGACCTGTCGGTGTCGGCCCGGGCGTTCCCTCGCACTCGCACACGTACCGCTATACGACCCACGAGCGCGCCGCTACCGAATCCGTATCTGCAAAATAGCTCCCAGCAGTCACTCTTCGAGGTGTTCGATTCCTTTCTTCGAGACGTTCGCTTCGGTGATGTCGTCGGGCATCCAGTCGGGCTTGTCGTCGGGGGCCGTCTCCTCCCACGCCCAGCCGTCGTAGATGTGGACCTTGCTCGTCCCCTTCTCTCGCAGCCTGAGTTCGACTCGCTCGGCTTCGTCCTCGCTCGAGCCGGGCTCGAGTCGCCGAGCGGCTTTCAGCGCGGCCTGTCTCGGCGTGTTCCCGGAGAACACGCTCGATTCGTCACCGTTCGATCTGCGCAGTGCAAAATTCCGCTTACCATCTTCACGTACCATGGTTTTGGCCCTCCATGCCACATCAGCACATGGTGTGACATAAAGATATCCCTGAAAACAGACGCCTGCTGCCGGTATCTTTAAGTGTACACCCTGCGCCATCTGTAGCTCAGATACCGTCTCAGTCGCGCGAATCCGCCCTCGGCCGACGGTGACCGTCGGTTATCGCTTGCTGTGGCGTAGAAAACACTTAAGTATATCCTACAGCGAAGTTCCTCGTAGAATACCGCGATGGTACGGAAAAAGAAGTTGAGTCCAAGCGGTGCGAAGGACGAACACGGAGAATACCACAACGTACACCTCAACCTCCACGAGGACGAACTCGCCGTTGCAGGCATGGAGATCGGTGACGAAGTGTTCGTCCGCGTCAGAGAGGACAAGATCATCATCCAGAAGGCGGACAAGGATGAGGTAGAACACGAATTCTGAACACACCTGTCCGGTCTGCGCCTCTCGCCACCCGGAGCGTCGCCTACGGCCGTGCTCTCACGCGAGAGACACCTGCTCCGATTCCGTCTCCTCCGTCTCGAGTCGCCCGTCGCTCACTCACTCCCTCTGGCGGCCCGTGACCGGCCAGTCTCGCTGCGCTCACTCGAGCGCGGCGAGGTCGAACTCGAACGCCGCGACGGGCACCTCGAGGTCGTGTTCGACGAGGACGGCCGGGTGGAGTTCGCCGATGACACCAACCTCCTCGCCGTCGATCACGACGGATGCACACCGGCCCGGGATGAACGATGGGTGTTCGCTCGCGGGCGTCTCGACCGTCTTCCCGAAGTGGCCGACGATCGCCTGTAGCCGCGCCTTCGCGTCCTCGTAGGCCGCGTCGTGGCGCGCGAGGGCGGCGGCGACGTGGCGCGTCTCGCGCACCTTCGTGTTCTCGCGTCCGTCGACACGGGCGCTGAAGCCGACCTCGGCCAGATCCTGCGGGTAGGCGCGGTGGGTGTTGTTCTCGAGAACCATCAGCAGCGACGGCAACACCCAGGTCCGGAGCATCGTGTAATCCTCGCTGTAGGGCTCTTTGATGCTCGCTGGCGTGCCCGCGCCGAAGACGTCGTCGTCGGGGTCGACGCCCATCCGCTCGAAGTTCTCGGTCTCGCTGATCATGTGGAAGTTGAGCAGGTCCTCGAAACCGAGACCGACCAGCCCCGTCCGCGCGGCGTCCTCGAGTCGCGTCCGCTCGTGGCGGCCGCCGACGGTCCCCACGTCGGGATAGCGTGGCTCGAGTTCGTTGAAGCCGTAGGCGCGCCCGAGGTCGTCGATCAGGTCGAGCGGGTGGAGCACGTCGACGCGGTAGGGCGGAATCGTCACCTCGTAGCTCGTCCCCTCGTCCTCGCCGTCGTCCGCGAGCACCGCTGCGTCGAGACCTGCGCGCTCGGCGAGATCGATCACGTCCGCCACTTCGAGGTCGATCCCCAGGATCGTCTCGATGCGCTCGTGGGTGACGCGTTTGGTCTTCGTCGACAGGTCCGGCCGGACGAGGTCGTGGTCCGGATACTCGACGGTCACCGACTCGATGGTCGCCCCGCGGGCGGCCAGCGCGTAGCAGACGATCACACACATCTTGTCGATCGTCCACTGGTCGGTGCCGGTGAGTTCGACGAACAGGTCCCGCGAGTCGGTTCCCACCTCGGTCCGGCGGCCGTTGATCACCGGCGGGAACGAGAACAGCCCCAGGTCGTCGTAGATCGCCGGGTAGCGCCCGCTCTCGTTCTCGCGCACCAGACCGGCGTAGGTCTGGCCCGTCGGGTGGCGCTCGAGGACCTCCTCGGGGGTCAGCTCCTCGTCGGAGTCGAGCGCGACGAACCGGTCGCCGCCGGGTTCGACACCGGTGTAGCGGACGCTCGGACTCCCCTCGGTCGCGGACGCGCCCTTCAGCATCGAGAGGTCGTGAATCCCGACCGCGCCCTTCGCGCGCTTTCTGCCCATCGTCGCGTGGAGTTTCTCCTGGAGCTGGATCAGCGACTCGAGCGCCTCTTCGTCGAGGGTGACACCGCGGGCGACCGCTCCCGTCACGTACGGGCGCTCCGGCGGGACCGCCTCGTCGACCTCGATGGTCCACTCCGGCGAGTTCGTCTTCGGGACGTAGACGCCACGGGCGTCACCGTACTGATAGCGCAGCGAGCGGGCGACCCCTTCGACCGAGAGCCGATCCAGCCGGTCGGGGGCGAACTCGAGTTCGAACGCGCCCTCCTCGGTCTCACCTTCGTACTCGAGACCGAGCGCGAACAGGTCGTCGATCAACTCCTCGTCGCTCTTTCCCTCCTGGCCGGTCAGCGCGCGCAGTTCCTCCGGGTCGACGTCGACGGTTGGCATCAGTAGGTCACCTCCGTGTTCCGCAGCAGTTCGAGGTCACACAGCGTTCCGTGGATGTCACGGATGTCCTCGAAGCCGTACATCAGCATGAGCAGGCGCTCGAGCGCCAGCCCCCACGCCATCACGTCACACTCGACGCCGAGGGGCTCGAGCATCTCCGGACGGAAGATGCCGGAGTTACCGATTTCGACGAGTTCGCCCGTCGTCGGGTGGGTGCCGAACAGCTCGAAGCTCGGCTCGGTGTAGGGGTTGTAGTGGGGTTTGAACTCGATGTCCGTGATCCCGAACTGGGCGTAGAACTCCTCGAAGGTGCCCATCAGGTCCCGCACCGACAGGCCGTCGGCCATCACCCAGCCCTCGATCTGGAAGAACTCGAGCAGGTGGGTCGGATCGAGCGTGTCGTTCCGGTACACCTTCTCGACGCTGAAGTAGCGCTGGGGCGGCTCGAGTTCACCGACCTCGTACCCCGAGAGGTACCTCGCGGAGAGCGAGGTGGTGTGTCCACGCAGCGCGAGCGCGCGGGCGAAGTCCTCGTCCCACGGCGAGTGATAGCCCTCGCCGTCCGCGCCGACACCCTCACGGTGGGCGCGTTCGACCCGCTCGACGAGTTCGGCGGGGAGGTCGCCGATCTCGGTCGGCTGCTCTAAGGCGAAGCGGTCCCAGTGAGTCCGCGCCGGGTGGTCCTGGGGCATGAACAGACAGTCGTTGATCCAGAAGTCCGCGTCGACGTGTGGGCCTTCCATCTCCTGGAAGCCCATCCCCACCAGCACGTCCTTGACCCGGTCGGCCGTCTGGCGGAGGATGTGGACCTTCCCGCCCTCGAGGCGCGCCGCGTCGGCCTCGACGTTGTAGGCGCTGAACTCCGCCTCGCGCCACTCGCCGCCCGTGAGCAGCTCCGGGGTGACCTGCCCGACCGTCTCCGCCGTCTCGATACCCGCCATCACTTCCGTCAGACCGAGCTCGGTGAGCGTCACCGCCCTGACGGTCGTCTCGCTGCGCTCGAGTAACTCACGGCGCTCGAGCTGGGAGAGGACGTCCGCGTCGAGCCCGAGTGCGTCGAGTGCGACCGGCTCGTCGCCCTCGTTCGCGAGCGTCTCGAGCGCCGTCGCTTCGGCGTCGGCCGCCGGCTCCGCGTCCGGGTCGGCCGTGATCTCGCCGCTCTCGATCGCTCCGTAACCCTTCCTGGCGTAGTTCGACAGCGCGATGTTCACCTGCGGTCCCTCGAGTCCGGACGCGCCGATGGCCTGGCCCATCTGGATCGCCTCGGTGTCCGCGCCCGCCGAGCGCGCCGCCTCGTAGAGGCCGATCTCCGGCAGCCCCTCGCTCGCGTAGGTCTCGCCCTCCTCGGTGAGGGTGAGCGTCTCCTCGACGCGCTCGCTGACAGCGACCAACCCGGCCTCCTCGAGTTCGAAGGCCGCGCCGGTGACGGTCTCCGGCGGGAGGTCGGTCGCCGCAGCGAGGGCGTCGACGGTCTGTGCCTCGTCTGCGCTCGCAGCCTCGAGGACTGCGGCCTGTGCGTCGGGAAGTTGCATTCGCTTACTTTGAGTGGTGTGTGTCGGTCAGTTAGCGGTTCCGATACTCGGGGCGTAGCCGAGTGCTCGAGTCGGTCGGTTTCCCGCGTCCGCCCGGTGTGGGCGCTCGCGGCTCCACCGACCCCGGATTCACCGGGGAAAAACGAAGTCGAATCCCGTCGTCACTGGCCGTCGCTCACGGTCGACACCGGCACGGGGTCGGGACTCGAGTGCCATACCCCACCCCGCGCAGCGCCGAGCGAAAAACCTTGCGGGTGTCGCCCGCGCCGCTCACTCGCGCGAGACCAGCACCAGTCGGTCGACCTCGCCGTACTCGAGGCTCTCGAGGTCACCGGGGTCGGTCTCGACGCCGAGGAACTCCTCCTCGAGTGCGGCCACGGTCCCCGAGATGCGGTTGTTCTTCTCGCGGGTCATCACCTCGCGGTACACCTCGACTTCGTCGCCGACGTCGACGAACCCCCGCACCTGCTCGCGTGCGTCCTCGGGCGTCGCCTCCTCGTGAACGGTCAGTTCGGTCATCTCGAGGGCGTACGTGACACTGGTAGTTGAACGCCGGGCGAGCGCTCGCTTGCTCTCACCCGTTCGAGATCCGCGTCGACTCCAACGACCCCGAATCGACCCAGACGAATCCCGACTCCTCGGCGACGGCTTTCGCCTCCGGGAGCGCGCCCGGATCGAACTCGTCGTCGTACTCGATCCGTGTCTCGAGTGGCTCGATCGCCGGCAGCGTCGGCAGGAACTCCTCGTCGTAGAGCAGCCCCCTGACCGAGACGTTCCGGCCGGTGCCGATCGCCGCCCCGAGCGCCCGGTAACGGTCGTCCTCCGTCGGCGTCTCGACGTCCGCCCCGAAGGCGTCGTTCGAGACACGGGCCGTCTTCACCCCGCCGGTGAGCGTTCCGAAACCCTCGGTGCTCGTCTCCCGACGCTCCCGTCTCGAGACCACCGCCGCTCGAGCGTTCCCGTCGTCACCATCTCGAGCGTTCCCACCATCACTACCATCTCGCGCGTCCACAGCGCCATCACTCGTCTCCTGCCCGTCGCCGCTCGCTCCGCTCGAGCGCACCTTCGTCGGCGATCCGCCGATCCGTGTCTCACCGGTTCGCTCGCTCGAGCGACGGCTCTCGCTCGCGGCGCTCGGTGTGTCCACGGTACCGTCGACTCGCGAGACGCTCGCCGCGCCGACGAGTTCGTACCCGTCGCGCTGGCGGCTGGCCGCCTCGCTCGCACTGGCTGCTCGAGCCGTCGCCTCCTGGCCCTCGCGTCCCGACGCGGATACTCGCCGCACGCTCGCCCCGCCCGCGGCGCGCTCGCGGTCGGGCTCCGCCTCCTCGATGAGCGACACCGTCGTCGGTGTGTCGACGCCGCCAGTATCCGACGCCCCGCCGCTCGAGACCGCCGTCCGGTCGCCAGCCTCCCCCGTCGGCTCGTTCCCGGTCGAGACCGACCGCCGCCGGGTGCGCTCGAGCGCCCACGCCGGCCACGGCCCGGTCTCGTCGGCCGTGCCCGAGATGTCCTCGGTGTACGCCTCGAGGTCGTGTTCGGGCACCAGCGGCCGTTCGAACGCCGCGATCCGCTCGCCGTAACTGGCGCGAAGCCGCTCGAGCTGGTCGGTCTCGATCAGCGCCGCCCGCCAGCGGTCAACACCCGCAGAGAGCAACACGAACTCGGCGTCGACGCCGAACAGCAGGCGTTCGTTGACCGCCGCGAGCACCGCCGGGAGGTTGTCCCGCTCGAGCGGCGTCGCCGGGTAGACGGCGATGGTCTCCCGACTCGTCGCACCGTCGCTCGCGCGGACGTGTAGCCCTCGCTCGCGGTCGGTGATCGTCAGCGTCCAGCCGATGGCGTCGAACGTCGCCGCCAGTTCGCGCTCGAGGTCGGCCGTCGCGTGGCGTGCCGAGCAGTCGACCCCGCGCGGCGAGCGACAGATCGTCTGGCGGAGAAACGCCGTCCGGTCGCGGGCGTCCTCGAGCGCGCTCACCAGCGTCTCCTCGAGCGACGCCGCGTGGCGGCGCTCGTCTCCGACGGGGAGGTCCGTCTGGGAGACGCCGAACGCACCGAGGACGTCGGCGCAGACGAGCGCTGCCCGGTTCGAACCGCCGGAACGATCCGGCTTCATCCTCTATCGTTTCCCCGAACCAGGTGTTAAATCTTTATCCCCGAAAATGAATCATACCGGCCGACTCGCCCCGTTCAGCCGCGTCGCGGCGACTCGAGTTCGATTCCCGTCTCCTCGAGTAACTCCTCGACCTCGGCGCGTTTCTCCTGGTGGTCCTCGAGGAACTCGCGCATCAGGACGGCCGCCTGCTCTTTACACCCGCCACAGAGGCGCTCGCCGCCGACACACTCCTCGTAGACCTCCGTGGCGAACGCGTCGTCGTCGCCGGCGAGTAAGTAGGCGTAGAGTTCGTAGACCGGACACTCGTCGGCTTTGCCGCCGAGTTCGCGCTGGAGGTCGGCGGTCTCTCTGCCGCCGGTGGTCGCCGACTTCACCTTCTCGTAACCGTCTTCGGGGTCGTCGAGCAGCGAGATGTGACTCGCCGGAATCGAGGAAGACATCTTTCCGCCGGTCAGCCCCGACATGAACCGGTGGTAGATCGACGAGGGTGCGCGGAAGCCGTAGCCGTCGTACTCGAGTTCGACCTCGCGGGCGAGCGCGCGGGCCTCGGCCGCCTCGAGGTCGAAGGCGTCGACGTGGCCCTCGAAGACGCGCTTCTCGCCTTCGATGGCGTCGATCAGTCCCTCGAACGCCGCCTCGCTTGCCCGCCGGTCGAGCAGTCGCGTCCGCGGCCGGATCGGCTCCATCCCGGCGTTCTCGAGCTTTTCGAGCACCGACTCGAGGGCGGGACCATCTTCGACGTCCGCCTCGGCCAGCCACGCGGCGGCCTCGACGCAGCGAGGCACCTCGGGGTCGTCGGCGTAGTGCTCGCGGGCGTCGTAGGCCGTCTCGAGCACGTCGAGTTCCTCGTCGGTCGCCTCGAAACTCGCGTAGGCGGTCGTCACGCCGAAGAACCGCATCCGCGAGGCGAGGTCTCTGGCCAGTCGGACGTGAGGGTCCTGGTCCGGCCCGACGGGGATGACGGTGGGCTTTGGCTCCTCGAGCTGTGGGTAGCAGATGTCGGCCATCTGGGTGACGACCGACTGCATGTGCGAGACGTCGGTCTCGCCGTCGAAGCCGTAGATCGCCTGCAGCTCCGAGAAGTTCGCCTCCGCCCCGAGTTCGAACGCCAGGTCCTGGACCTCGCGCTCTTCGGACTGGCGGTAGAGCGTCCCCTCCTCGGGGTCGAAGCCGAGCGCCAGCAGGCTGAGCAGGTAGTTGCGCGCGTGTCCGTCGATTTCCGCCCAGGAGAGTCCGCGCGCCGAGTGGGCCTCCAGGT
The DNA here is from genome assembly GCF_025629245.1 of Natronobiforma cellulositropha. Taxonomy (GTDB): domain Archaea; phylum Halobacteriota; class Halobacteria; order Halobacteriales; family Natrialbaceae; genus Natronobiforma; species Natronobiforma cellulositropha. The sequence goes on along the minus strand of NZ_JANZXN010000060.1, from coordinate 24,152 downwards.
CGGCGATGAGCGCGTAGGCGTCGCCACCCTGTTGCTGGTGCCAGATGAGTTCGTCGAACACCAGTTTGTGGCCGATGTGCGGGTCGCCCGTCGGCATGAAACCCGAGAGCGCCGCGAACGGCTCGCTCTCGCGCATCGCTTCGGCGACCGGCCGGTAGTCACGGTGGCCGAAGATCACGCCCCGGCGCATCAGGTAGTGGGGGTTCGCCACCGCCTCGAGCAGTTCGTCGAACTCCTCGATGCCGAACTCCTCGAAGAGCTTGCGGTAGTCGGAGACGCTCGAGGAGCCCCAGGGGTCGAGGGCGACCTCGTCTGCCCCCTCGGCGTCGACGGTCCCGCCGTCGGGCCGGGTCTCGTCGTCGGTGTCGCCTGTCATTGATTGTCACCTACTCCCGCTGTGAAGCGCAAAAAGGGTTCGTTTTCGCGACTCCGAGAGTGAACCGTACGTATCGTGGTCGGGCTCGAGTGGTGTCACTGTAGCAGATCGAAAACGGTAAAGGAGTCATCTAAATATAAATATTCATGAATAAACAGGAGTGGCTACTCGCCATCATTGCATATACCCTGATAGTAGACTTTTTCGTGAGCGGTGGTGTCGAGATGCTGCCCGCAGTATTCCTCCTCTACATCTTTCTGATCGCCCTTCCAATATTTATGGTGCTGGAGATGATTGGAGAGCTACTCGGATACCAGTGACAGGGCCGTCAGGATTGCACACCACGGCGCCGTCGGGCCGGGTCTCGTCGTCGGTGTCGCCTGTCATCGATTGTCACCTACTCCCGCCGTGAATCGCAAAAAGGGTTCGTTTTCATCACCGGGTGGTGTTTACTTTAGCTCGATCCGCCGATTCGTTGGCTGCGAACGCCCAGAAAGCCCCGACGCTCTCGAGGGCTGCGACTCGCTGCGATCCTCGGACTTCGTCCTGCGGTTCTTGCGTCGTCTTACACCTCGAGAGCGTCGCCCCTTTCAGCCCCACCCAGCGGCGGTTGGTCGGCTGGTTTTCGCCTAACTAAACACGACCCATCACCGACGACGTGGACAGGAGGTGGTCTTCGGCACACGATTGGGGGAGACGCGGGCGATAGCCTTGCCGTAGCCGGGTCGGTTCGCAGACGGTTGCTGACGAGACCTCTGCCACCGAGGGGTGTTCTCACGCACCGACTCGTGTGTCGAGGTCTCGGTCCGACTCGGCCACGTCGCGTTGGACGAGCGGTCGTAGCGCTCACAACGGATACAGATATGTGTGCCCTGGTAAAGATATATGCGCTCCCGGGCCGAAGTTCGGCCATGGCCGGCCGCACACACGAGGATCCCCGGAAGCGGTGGACTGGCGACCAGACCACGTTCCAGCGGGTGTACGACGTGCTCGTTGGAACGGCCGACGCCGTGTCCGCACGGCAGTTCGCGGAGTGGGCCGAGTGCTCTGAAAACGGCGCTCGAGGGGCGCTCGAGCAACTCGTCGAGATGGGAATCGCACAGCGAACGGACTCGCGGCCAGCGGGATACCGACGCAATCCGTCGTACGTTCGGTGGAAGCGGGTCGAAACGCTCGTTCGGGAACACGACGAGAGCGAGCTTCGAGCCCGGCTCGAGGACCTCCTCGAGACGGACCGGGCGCTTCAGGAGCGATACGGGGTCCCGGGTCCCGACGCCGTGACGGTTCCGGACGACCCGACGGAGGGCCACGACGAGCTTCACGAGCGGTGGGAAGACCTCACCGAGTGGCGGACGATCCGCCGGGACGTTCCGCTCCTGAAACGGGCCGTCCAGCGCCTGGCATCGTCGAACGACGGGCGAGCGCGGGTCTGAACCGTGAGCGGCCGAGACGAAGCGCCGAGCGGACCGCTCGACGTCGAGACCCTCGACGTGCTCGCTCGACGGGCGACGACCCACCCCCTCGTATCCGGGTGGGCGTTCCGCCCCGATTCCATCTCGCCGAGAGTGCTCGAACTCGAGTTGGACGACACGCGCTATCCGGCGTCGGTGACTGAGGTTCGCCTCGACGTCCACTGGTTCGTCGGCGGAGACTACACCGTCCACTATCTCGAGCGTCACGAGGAGGGACGCTGGCAGTGTCGGTGGGATCGCCACCCGAGACCGGACGCCACTCGGGCCCACTTCCATCCACCGCCGGACGCGTCCGGCGTCGAGCCGCCGCCACTCGAGACCGAATACCACCTCGACGTGGTCTTCGAGGTTCTCGAGTGGGTCACAGACCGGAATCGGGAGTTGCTCGAGTGAGTGATCTGTGTGACATCCTCTCGCGCCTACAGGCGCGGGAATCCCCGACGGAGATCGTAACGAACGAGAGCCATCGACTCAGGGCGTCAGCCGCTCGAGCGACCACCACTCGATCTCCTCGCCGTCGACCAGCGCGAAGACGATGGTCTTTCTGACGCCGTGGGCGAGTCGAACGTCGAGGGCGAGCGCACGCGGCTCGAAGACGTACTCGGCGGGGTGGACCCGGACGAGGAATTCGGAGTGGCCCAGGTTCTCGACCGACTCCACGTCGGCGTAGGTCCGGAAGTCCGCGCCGAACTTGTAGCCGGTCTTCGGCACCACGCCGGACTCCCGGAGCGCGGTGTATACCGCCAGGCGGCGCTCGAAGCGTGCTCCCTCGACCGCCCGCCCGCGTTCGGAGACGGTCTCGACAGAGAGGTCGAGGACGCCCGCCTCTGCGAGGTGGGCCGCCTCGAGCAGCGAACACTGGAGCGTCGGGTCGTCGTACTCCCGTCCCTCGAGTGGCTGGCCGTAGAACGTCCGTTCGTAGAGTGCGAGCGGCGGCTCCCAGACGACGACCCGGTCGGCGAGTAAGTCCGCCTCGAACGGGCCGTCGGCCGGAAAGCTGTCGTCGCTCGTACCCGTGATCTCCTCGCGCGAGACGGCGAAGTAGGTGATCTCCCCCTCTTCGTCGACGACGGCGAGGACGCCCTCGCGGAGGTCGCCTGCGGGGAGGTCGGTCCGCTCGCCGACGACGCGGAGGGCGTACTCGACCGCGCCGTCTCGCGGTCCCTTCCCGCGGGGGAAGACCGCGAAGTCACTCGCCGGGGGCGACTCGAGCCACGGCTCGGTCGCCGGTGAGAGGTAGAAGCCGCGCGAGCGCAGGTCGGCGTAGACGAGAAAGCGGACGCCGAAGTCGACACCGGGTTCGCGCGCGACGAATTCGCGAAAACCGAGTGGCTCGTCGTCGACGACCACCGACTCGAGGTCGCCCCGGTAGAGGAGGTGGGCCGCTTCGACGGGGGCGAGGGCGATCTCGTTGCCCTCGAGCGGGTAGCCGTAGCCGCGGGCGTCGTGAAAGCGCTGGCGGGCGTCGCCCGCGACGTGGACGACGCCGTCTGTGTGGGCGTCCGTGCTGACGAACCGCCCCTCGAGTCCATGTCCCATACGCGTCGCTCGGCCGCTCGAGACAAAGGGACTGCGATCGGCCGCGTTCGGGATCAGCCGCGCTCGACGGCGGGGGTCTCGAGGATCTCCTCGCAGGTTGCGTCGAGACAGCGCCGCCCGCTCGGGGTGTCGAAGGCGGGCAGTCCACAGCCACACTCGCCGTCCAGCAGGCCCGAAGGGATGACGTAACCGGCTTCGCAGTCGGGGTAGTGTTCACAGCCGGCGAGGAGACCGCCGCGCCGCAGAATCCGCAGGTCGCCACCGCACTCGGGACACGCCCACTCGCGGTCGAACGCTTCGCGGACGGTCTCGTCGAGTGACTCACAGCGCCGGTCGAGACAGACGTCGAAGGCGAGACCGCGTTCGACGCGCATCCGCGGGAGACCACACCCACAGCGCTCCTCGCGGACGGTCGCGTCGCTCGGGACGCCGTAGCGCTCGCCACAGTCGAGACAGTGGACGTCCGACGAACGCACGAGCGCCCCGCCACAGTCGGGGCAGTCGCCGACGGGCGTTCCGGCCGGGGACGCCGGATACTGGCCGAAGCCGTCCTGGTCGTGGGCGGCGATGCGGAGCGTCTGCTCGCCTTTGTGGGCGACGACGCTGAACCCGCTCGGATCGCTCGTACTCGAGATGCTGTCGGCACGGGTGAGCCAGGCGACGGGCTGGTAGCCGTCGACGTCGTGGACGAGGACGGTGTTGTCGGGTTTGACCACGGTCGTCACGCGGCCGCGGTACTCCTCTCTACTCGCCCCGTCGGCGATGACCGTACAGTCACCGGCGAGGACCCTGATCGAGTCGTCGAGCATGGCGACGCTGGTCCGGCCATCGTATATAAACCCGCGGCGGTGCGGTCGCGAGCGGTGTGGTCCAGTCCGGCTCGCACTCGAGTCGGGGTTCGTTTCTGCGACCACAATACGTACACTTTTGAGGTGACCGTGTGAATCGCCGATGGAGATCGATGGAGAAGGCGTTGTGGTACCTCATCGCCGGGACACGCGGCGGTGAGAACCGGGCACGGATCATCAGAGCCCTCGACGACCGCCCGCGCAACGCCAACCAGTTGGCGACCGAACTCGACCTGGGGTACAACACCGTCCGCCACCACCTCGAGATGCTCGTCGATCACAACGTCGTCGAGACGGGTGGCCAGACCTACGGCGAACTGTACTTCCTCACCGATCAGTTCACCCGTCACTGGGAGGAGTTCGAGGCGATCACGGAGAAACTTGAGCACGCATGAGAGCGCACAGCACCGACCCGACTGCACCGAACGAACCGACGCCCGGATGGGCACCACCGAGCGAGCGCTCGCGGGTGTCTCGCCGGCGAGTGAGCGACGCGAACACGGAGGCGGGTGAGTGAGATGGCGATGTCGACCGAACTCACCGCCGCAGCGGTTCTCTCGGGGGCCAATCTCGCGTTGCTCGTCGTCCTCACGTACGTCTGGCTCCAGAACTACCGCCGGTTCAAGACGCCGCTCGTCCTCGGGCTGTTGGCGTTCAGCGCCGTCCTCGCGCTCGAGAACGCGGCGGCGATCTACTTCTTCTTCTCGACGGGGATGTTCTACGCCTCCGATCCGACCGTCCAGGGGGTCGTCGCGCTCTTGCGCGGTCTCCAGTTCGTCGCGCTGTGTTTCCTCGCCTACGTCACCCTCAAGTGACGCCGTCTCGTCTCTACGCTCTCACGCGTCCCGACCCTCGTCACTGCTCACTGGAGCGTCGCCCACGCCAGAAAGCAGAGCGCGACGAACTGTAGCGCTCGCAGCGTCGTCGCGACGGCGAGCGCCCCCGCTGTCTCGGCGTAGAACATACTCATGCCGAGGTGAAAGACGAGCGCAGCGGCGTTCTCACCGGCGAGGACGACCGCGAAACAACACAACGCCAGCAACTCGCGCCGCCGGAAGGTGCGGTAGTTTCCCAGCCAGACCGCGACGAGCACGCACAGCAACAGCAGGTTGGCCGCCGACAACACGAGCGCGGCGGCCAGCGGCGTGCTCCACTCCATCTCTCACCTACTCGTCGACTCGAGCCACTGTGTGTCCACCCACGGCCAGTTCCTCGCGAGCGCGTCGCCGAGTCGGTACCGCACGTCGTAGCCCCGCTCGGGACCGTCGGTGACGACGAACCCGGTCTCGCTCAGCCGCTCGAGGTGGTGACGAACCGTCGTGTAGTCACACTCGAGCGCGCTCGCCAGCTGGTTCGCGTTGAGCGGGCCGTTCGCCTCGAGTTCGGCGACGAGCCGACACCGGGTGTCGCTGCCGGTGCCCGTTCCGAAGAGTTCCCAGGCGGTCCGTTCGAACGCCCGGGTACGCTCGCCGTCGGATCGCTCGAGCGTCTCCCGGCTCACGGTTCGATCACCCGGGACACCCAGCCGCTCGAGCCGTCGGGAACCGGTTCCGACTCCGTTTCCGGCTGGAGGTTCCCCTCGCCGTCGACCGCTCTGACGACGACCTCGCGCGGCTCGTCTGCGAGGTCGACCGTGTGTCGCCACTGTCGCCAGACGTCGGGTGCGTCGAACTCGGGACCGAGTTCGGCGTCGGTCCAGGTCTCGCCACCGTCGCTCGAGACCTCGACGCGGTCGATTCCGCGTCGGCCGGCGTAGGCGTGGCCGCCGACGGTCGCCGTTCCGTCGTCGTGGTGGTCGACCGACCAGAGTTTCGCGACGGTGCGCACCTCGCCGGTGCCGTCCCAGCCGCGTTCCTCCCAGTAGCCGTCACGGTCCTCGTCGGTGAGTTCGATCTCGGTGAGCCACTTGACGTTCACCTCGCCCCAGTTGCCGGGGACGAGCAGGCGAACCGGGTGGCCGTGTTCCCGCGGTAACACCCGCCCGTTCATGCCGTAGACGAGGTAGGAGCGCTCGAGTTCCTCGCGCGTGATCGTGTTCCAGAAGCCGTCGGTGGCGTGGGCGACGGCGTACTCGCCCTCGGGACCGACCTCCTCGAGGACGTCAGCCAGGGGGACGCCGGTCCAGACGGCGGTGTCCATCTCGCGGTCGTTGAGTCCCTCGCCGACGCAGCGAAGCGTGCTGAAGAAGCGCTCGGCGGGGCGCTCGCGCAACTCGTCGTAGTCGATCGTGCGTTCGGTCGCGACGGCTCCGGTGATCGACAGCTCCCAGGTCGCCGACTCGACGATCGGATCGATCGTGTTGATGTCGATGGTGTAGAACTCGCCGATTCGGCTCACCAGCCCCGGTGCGTCCGGTAAGTCGAACGACTCGCGGTCGGCCTCCCGGAGCAGTCGCCGCTCTGCGAGCGGGGCGTCGACGCCACCGTCGAGGTAGGGAACGCTCGAGTCGGGCGTCCGCCGTCGGCCCGCGACGTAGGCGAGTCCCGACAGCGAGAGCGTGCCGAAGCCCGCCTGGAGCGTCGCCCGCTTCCGCCGGTCGGGAGTTCGGTCCCGTCGGACGCTCAGCGGGTCGTTCGCGCTCGCGAACTCGACGATGCCGACGGCTGCCGCCGCCGGGACCGCCGCCGCGAGCGATCCGGTCGTCGACCCGGTGAGACCAGCCGTCACCAGCCAGACGCCGAGTGCCGTCGCCGGAACCGCGACGTACTGGCGCTCGAGCGTGACTTCGATCTCGAGCGCGAGGAGGGCCGTTGCGCTCAGCAGGGCCGTGATGACCGCGAGGGCGAGGGCGAAGCTGACCGGCTGGGCGAGCGGGCCCAGCGTCTCGAGGACGGTGGTAATCACGATACCGGGGGTCGTGTCCACGACGAACGCCGACGCCGGTTCACCGACGAACGCCGGGGTGAGTCCGGCGTAGGCGAACGAGCCAGCGGTGGCCGCCGTCCCGCCGATCAGGGCTGTGAGCAGCCGCCACCGATCCGGGAGCTGTGAGGGGGTGCCGGCCATGGTCGCCTCTCAGTTCCCCATCGATCGGACCGCGACGACGCCGACGATGCCGACGACGACGAGCAGGCCCGCGGCGACGATGCCGACGTTACCGAGGAGTCCGTCGTCGTCATCGTCCATCATCTCGTCGTCACCGTTCATGTCGTCGCCCATCATCTCGTCATCGCCGCCCATGTCGTCGCCCATCATCTCATCGTCGCCACTCATGTCGTCGTCACCGTTCATCTCGTCACCCATCATATCGTCGTCGCCGTTCATCTCGTCACTCTGTGCGAGCGTGCTGTCTCCGTCGAGCGCACTCACGCCACCGGCCGCGCCAGCGACCAGCGTCAGGAGTGCGACCAGTGCAACGATTGCGAACCGCGTTCGTGTCTGTCTCATGTCTCACTCCCATCCGACTCGAGTCTCCCCTAAGAGGATTTTTCGAACTCCGTCACAACTGTATGGAAGGTTCGCTCGACTCTCTCGAAGCTCCGTGGGTACTACCTCGAAACTCTCTCCAATATTCGGCGCGCCCTCGTGCGTTTTCGTCCACCTCTGACCGTCACTCGTGACCGGATTCGGGAGTGGTCGTCGCCGTCGGGAACACACCTATACTGTCCGCTGGTGAACCGTGACCAATGGCGACGCACACGGCTCTCGAGGCGACACACGACGCGGTCTGCTTCGACATGGATGGCGTGATCGTCGACTCCGAAGACTACTGGGTCGAACTCGAGCGCGAGCAGCTCCTGCCAACCGTGGTCCCCGACCACGAGGTCTCCGTCTCCGAGGTGACGGGGCTGAACTACCGCGAGATCTACGACTATCTCGAGGAGACCTACGGGACGGCGGTCAGCCGCGAGGAGTTCCTCGCGATCTTCGAGGACGCTGCCCGCGACCTCTACGGCGAGCGTGTCTCGCTGTTGGCCGGCTTTACGGACCTCCTCACCGAGCTGGAGACTCGAGCGGTGTCGACGGCGATCGTCTCCTCCTCGCCACCGGCGTGGATCGACCTCGTCCGCGAGCGCTTCGCCCTCGACGGCGCGTTCGACGCGATCGTCAGCGCCGAGGGGATCGACGGTCCCGGAAAGCCCGAACCCGACATCTACGAGGTGGCCGCCGACCTCGTCGGCGTTCCGATCGGCGACTGTGTCGCCATCGAGGACTCGAGTCACGGTCTCGCCGCTGCGGCCGCCGCCGGGGCGACGGTGATCGCCTACGAGATCGACGCTCACGACGGCGTCGACTACGCGCCAGCGGACGTCGTCGTCGACGATCCCGCGGCGCTCTCTGCGGCGGTGCTCGAGGCGGTCTCCTGAACCGGCGCGTCGCTCGAGTCGGCACGCGAGCGGGTGAAGACGTTGTAGAGCCAGCCGACGGCGACGCCGCCGAGGAAGCCGTCGGCGGCGGCCCACGCGACGCCCGCCGACGTCCGGCCGCGTCCCGGCTCGAAGCCGACGTAGACGTCCGAGAGCAGCGCTCGCCAGCGCGTTCCCCAGCCGTGTCTCGAGGCGAAGCCGAGGACGGCGACGGCGAGCCCCCACGCGCTCGCGAGTGCGAAGCCGAGCGCGATCGAATCGATAGGTCGCTCGAGCGTGTTCTCCGGTGTGTCCATACACGGCGCTGCACCGTCGAGGCACTTGATTCTCACACGCCTCTCGTGAGACTGATATACGCCAGCGGGACGACGGCCCGCGCTCTCGCACGACGGCTCTCGCGCGACTGTCGTTACCGGACGTCGACGGTGCGTGACTCCGCCACCGGCACCAGTGGCACACCGGGGAAGGCGACGCTGACGGTGTACTCGAGTTCGTCTTCGTTGGCTCCGAAGACGCCGACGGGGACCGTCTCCTCGTCTCTGAGGTAGCTACTGGTGCTCGTCATCTCGACGCCGTTGACCGTCACGCGAATCCCGGCCTGGGCGGGTTCGCCGACGTTTCGGATCGTCACCTCGTGGACGGCGCTCTCGCCGGTCGCGACCGTCTCGGGGAAGGTTCCCCACTCGAGTTCGACCGCGGGGAGCGACTGTGCGCCCTCGTAGACGCGTTCGGCGACGCCCTCGCCGAGACCGACCGCGACGAGGTCGGCGACACCCGCCTCGACGACGTCGCCGGGGGTGGTCAGGCCCTCTTTCGCGAGTTTACTCGCCCGGCCGGGACCGACCCCGTCGATGGCCGTCAGGCCGACCGCGTCGTCGGCGACGCCGTTCTCGATGCGCGCCTCGACCCGGCGGGCGAGGTTGGCCGCGTGGGGGTCACAGAAGCGCACCAGGAAGGCCCGCAGCGCCGAGAGCAGGCGGGTCGCGTTCTGGCGGATCACCCAGGCGTCGCTGCGAAGTTCGGCGGGGGTCGTCCCGCTCGCGCCGCTGTGGAGGATGGCGAGCACCTTCCGCTGGCCGGCGTCGAGGTCGCCGGTCTCCTGGCCGACGAGGACGGCGTTGATCGCGTCGCGTTCGGCCTGGCGTGCCGACACCGAGTCGAACTCGCCCGCGGCGGCGACCGCACAGAGGAGGTCACTCGCCGCCAGCGCGTCGCTTCCGCGCTCGTTACAGCGCTCACAGACGGTGAAAAACTCGGCGGCGGTGTCGAGTCTGAGGTAGTACTTCGAGGCGAGGACGCCGAGCGGCGTCGCCTCGATCGAGAGGTCCGCGCCGGTCTCGACGAAGCCGTCGTCGACGAGGCGCTCGAGACAGTCACGCACCCGCTCTCTGAGGTTCGGAAAGTCGTACGCCTCGGGTTTCGACTGCCCGCGGACGTAGTAGAAGGTGGTCTCGAGCCAGTCCATCACGTCCTCGAGATCGGTGATGGTGCCCATCGCGATCTCGGCGTTGAGGTGGGCGTCGAGGCTCTCGGCGAGTCTGGACTCGATCTCTTTGCCCTCGCGAAGCAGTCTGCGGTAGGTGTCTGCGTCCGCGCCGTCACAGATCACCCAGCCGTAGCCCACGTCGTCGTAGCCGGGCCGGCCCGCCCGTCCGAGCATCTGGAGGATGTCGAGCGGGCTCATGTCGACTTCGCCCTCGAGCGGGTCGTGGAGTTTCGTATCCCGGATGATCACACAGCGAGCGGGCAGGTTCACCCCCCAGGCGAGCGTCGAGGTCGAGAAGAGCAGTTCGATCTTTCCCGCTTTGAACCACTGCTCGACGAGGTCGCGGTCGTTCTTCGAGAGACCTGCGTGGTGGAAGGCGACGCCGTCGAGGACGGCGTTTCTGAGCGTCTCGTTCTCGAGGTCGGTGCTCTCGGTGTGAAAGTCGTAGTCGCCGCGTGCGCCCATCGGTACGTCGCGCTTGGCGATCTCGTCTCTGGCCTTGTTCGCCGCCTGGACGGTGTCCTGGCGCGAGGAGACGAAGACGAGCGCCTGGCCGTCCTCCCTGAGGTGGGGTTCGGCCAGGTCGAGCGCGCGATACAGCCGGCGGTACTTGTCGGCGAAGGAGTTCTCGCCGTGGGTGTAGGTCTTCACCCCCGGGTTCAGGTCGACGGGGCGGTACTCGTCGCCGAACTCGAAGGTACACTCCGGGGGTGACTCGAGCCAGGCGGCGACGTCCTCGACGTTCGGCATCGTCGCCGAGAGCGCGACGATCCGTGGCGCACACAGCCGTCTGAGCCGCGAGATCGAGACCTCGAGGACGGAGCCTCGCCGGTCGGCATCCAGGAGGTGGACCTCGTCGATGATGCAGACGTCGACGCTCGTGACGAAGTCGTAGCGTCTCGAGTCGTGTTTTCGCGTCGCCGAATCCAGTTTCTCGGGGGTCATCACGAGGATGTCGGCCCGGCGTGCCCGGCGGGGGTTCAGCTCGCGTTCGCCGGTGACGACGTAGACCGAGTAGCCGAGGGCTTCGAAGCGGTCCCAGTCGGCCTCTTTCTCGTTGGTCAGCGCCCGGAGCGGGGCGATAAACAGCGCGGTGCCGCCGTCGGCGAGCGCCTTGCAGATGGCGAGTTCGGCGAGCGCGGTCTTTCCCGACGCGGTCGGCGCGCTCGCGACGACGTTCCCCTCGCGGTCTAAGAGCGCGGGCAGTGCCTCGCGTTGCATCCGGTTGAACTCCTCGAACGAGAAGGCGTCAGCAAACTCGGGCAGAACCTCGGCGACCTCCATCAGGCTGAACCGGGGGATGGGGGAGCAAAGGCGTTTCCTTCCAGGCTGACTCCGACTGGTCACCTCGTGCGTTCGTTTCGAGTCGGGTTCGTCCGGCGTACGAATGCATCGGTCCACTTCGAGTACCGGAGTGCACACCGACCTCACTTTCTCGAGAAAATTATAATATTGTCTACTATCTAAACTGTCGAATGGCGTATTATTCTCTCTCTAAACCCGGGAAGACGGTCTAGCCAAATCAGACAACCACATGTCAGATTATATTTCTGCCACGTTAAAATAAGTCAACCATCGAGAAATTATTTATCACTGAGGTTCGTTGGCGCTGTTGCATGTCTGATGACAGTTCTGCAGGCGGTATCGAACGGTTACTCGGTCGACGCGGCTACTTACAGGGTGTCGCTGGTGCAGGGGCGCTCGCGACACTCGGTGTCCCATCGGTGTCCGCTTCCGAGACCGAACTGCGAGCGATCGGCTCTCGGCGTGACGAAGCGTACAACAATCGGGTGAACGCGGCGAACGAACTCATCCGCGAACTCGACGAGTACGACGACCAGTCGAACGACGACCCGATTTCGGTGACCGACGACGGCCAGGAGTACTACTATGGCGCGTATCTCAAAGGACTCGGCGGAAGCTCCCAAACCCACCGCATCGAGGTCGAGGTGTACGACGCGTTCGTCGATATCCTCGAGAACGACGGCGACTACGACGACATCGACCTCGGTGCCGGAGAGCGACGGCTCGTTTCCCCGCCCGCTGGTCACCACTTCCCGACCGATGGAATGGATTCCTGGATGGGAACGATGCCTGCGCCGCCGTCGTTCGACAGCGACCTGTTCGGTGCCGAACTGGTCGAACTGTACTGGATGGAGCAGTTCCGTGACGTCACTCTCGGACAGTACACCGACGACAGTCTCTACGACGACTACGAGGACGATACCGACACGTTGATCGGTGTCACCTACGACCTCGATCCCGAGTGGGTCGACCTCGACAACCCATTCCGCGGCGTCTCCGATCACGCCCGCTCCGGCCCGTATCTCAGCCAGTTCCTGATCCAGCGTGCGTCCCTCGGAAACGTGCCGATGGATCCCAAGGTTCGTCCGTTCGAAGAGGGCAGAGACATGTTCGAAAACAACCACCGTGGCCAGCGCTCGATGATGATTCTCGGCTCCGGTATCTCGAGCGGCTCTGAACCGGGTGACGGCGATCCAGACGGCGCGAACGACCTCGAGGAGGACGAGGAACGCTGGATCACCACTGGGCGCGACCTGGCGGCGTACGTCAGGGTCGACCCGGCGTACGTGCCGTACGTCGTTCCGGCCCTCCAGCTCTTCGAGTGGGGCGCGGAGTTCGACGCGGGACTGCCGAACGTCGACAGCGACACCGTCCTCCAGTACGTCAACTACGGGGGTGTCGGTCTCTTGGACCTGCTCGCTCGAGTCACGAGAAACGCCTTGAACGCCGCCTGGTACCAGAAGTGGCTGGTCCACCGACGCCCCCGCCCGGAAGTCGCCAGCCAGACCGTCCAGCTCGACGATCCAGACGACGTGATGTCTGACCTCGTCTTCGACTCTACCGTCTACGATCACACGGCGGTCGAGGGCTGGAACACCATCTACCGCTACCTCTCGCTCACCTATCGGGAGGGATCGCCCGCACACCCGGCGTATCCGAGCGGCCACTCGGCGATCGGTGGTGCCTGTTCGACGATCGTCAAGGCCTTCTTCGAGGACTCAGATCTCCTCGACTTACCGGACTTCGAGACGATCTACGTCCCCGACGGCGACGGCGGCCGGGACGAACTCGACGAGAACGACACGGACACGCTGACCGTTCACGGAGAGATCGACAAGCTCGCCGAGAACATCGGGATGGGGCGACTCTGGGCAGGTGTCCACTACCCGACCGACCACATCTACTCCGTCAAACTGGGGGAACAGGTCGCCATCGCGACCCTCCTCGACGAACTCGTCACCGACCTCAACGACTCGTACGAACCGATCGAGGACCTGACGTTCACGCCGTTCGACGCCGACGCGCTCGACAGTAGCCTCCTCACTTCGGACGGCACCGCACCGGTCACTATCGAGGTACTCGAGGCACTTCGAGAACACGCTCACAACGCCACCCCCTGACGCCTCGAGACGCGTTCACGAGCGCGCCGTCGACGGATCGCGATCTACCTCGACGTTCCCGCCCAGTTCGCCGCTGAGTATCCGGTTCGCCTTGCCGGGCTGGGGTACCCGCTCGAAGGTCAGCTCCGGCTCGCCCGAGCCAGCCGTGTAGACCGTCAGCTCGCCGTAACCGAGGAGCCGCCCCAGCACGGACTGCTCGAGGCTCGTGTTCTGGACCCGCTCGAGACGGAACTGGACGACGTCCCGCGAGACGACACCGCGTTTCTTGTAGAGTTCGCCGGTGGTGATGACGTAGCGCGTGTTCGTCCAGTAGACGTAGCGGACGAGCGCGAGGACGCCACCGGCGAGGATCAGCACGACGCCAGCCAGCGTCAGCAGGCTCGAGACCCCACTCGTCGCACTCCAGAGGGCGAGGACGAAGCCGACCAGGACGAGCGCCGTCGCGATCGGTACCTCTTTCCCCATCGCGACCACGTGCGGGCGACTCTCCCAGACGACGCGCTCGTCACCCGCGAGGTGGAGCCAGTCGGGGTCGCCGCGCTCGAGCACCGGAGCCATCGGAGACCGTACGCCCCTCGCCGGCGTAAAGCTGGTGTCGGTTCGCAGCGGGTGCGTCTCCTCGAGCGTTCTCCTCGGCCGACCGCCAGCGTTTTTCACCCTCGAGACCGAACGTCTGCTGTGTCTCGCGCACGCAAACCCGACTGGCTGAAGATGCGTCCTCCCGCGGGCCGGGAGTTCGTCGGTATCAGAGAGACCCTGCGCGAGTACGGTCTCCACACCGTCTGTGAGGAGGCCAACTGTCCGAACCTCGGCGAGTGCTGGTCGGGCGGCCACCGGCCGTCGGCAGCGGATGACGCTGGCGGCACCGCGACGTTCATGCTGCTGGGTGATAGCTGCTCGAGAGGCTGTAACTTCTGTGACGTCGAGACCGGTGGGATGGAGCCGCCGGACCCGGAGGAGCCGGTGAACGTCGCTCGAGCGGTCGCCGAGATCGGTCTCGACTACGTCGTCTTGACGAGCGTCGACCGCGACGACCTCCCCGACCAGGGAGCGGGCCACTTCGCGGAGACGATTCGGGAGATCAAGCGCCGCCACCCCGACATTCTGGTGGAGGTTCTGATCCCGGACTTCCAGGGCGACGAGCGCCTCGTCCAGCGCATCGTCGACGCCCGTCCGGACGTGATCGCCCACAACGTCGAGACCGTCGAGCGCTTGCAGTTCCCCGTCCGGGACCGCCGAGCGGGCTACGAACAGAGTCTGGGCGTCCTCGAGTACGTCGACCGCCACTCGGAGATCTACACGAAGACCTCGATCATGCTCGGCCACGGCGAGTACGACCACGAGGTCTACCAGACACTCGCCGACTGCCGCGAGCGCGGCGTCGACGTGGTCACCCTCGGGCAGTATCTCCGGCCCTCACGGAGCCACCTCCCGGTTCGCCGCTACGACCACCCACAGAAGTACGACACCTGGCGGCAGGTCGCAGAAGAGGAACTCGGATTTTTGTACTGTGCGAGCGGCCCGATGGTCCGCTCGTCGTACAGGGCGGGCGAACTGTTCGTCGACGCGCTCCTCCGCGAGGGCAAGAGCCTCGAGCAGGCGCGTGCAGCGGCGCGCCGGGCGAGCGAGTGAGCGAGGTCGCCAGCGCGTCGCTCACCGGACGATGAAACAAACGATCACCTGAATTGCACATGGGTGGACAATAGTGGTCTGATGTGGGGGATAGGTACCTATGATTCACAATCCACGAAACTCCTTTAACCCGAGCGATAGAATGTGATGTATGCGCAGGGGTGTTCACTAATGAGTACGGTACAGTACGACCCGCGAGACCGGGTCCGGGTGCTCGACGACGACGGGCGTGTGCTCGAGGGCGCACGCGTCCCCGACCTCTCCGAAGAGGCGTTCCTCGAGATGTACGAGGCGATGGCGCTGGCGAGACACCTCGACCAGCGGGCGGTGAGTCTCCAGCGCGGGGGCCGGATGGGAACCTATCCGCCGCTGTCGGGCCAGGAGGCCGCCCAGGTCGGCAGCGCCTTCGCGCTGGCCGACGACGATTGGATCTTCCCCAGCTACCGCGAACACGCGGCGATCCTCCTGCGTGGTCTCTCGCTCGAGCGGATCCTCCTCTACTGGATGGGCCACGAGTCGGGCAACTACATCCCGGAGGACGTCAACGTCTTCTCGGTGGCGGTCCCCATCGCCACGCAGATTCCCCACGCGGTGGGCGCGGCGTGGGCGTCACGGCTCAGAGACGAGGACCGGGCGTTCCTCTGTTACTTCGGCGACGGCGCGACCAGCGAAGGCGACTTCCACGAGGGACTCAACTTCGCCGGGGTGTTCGACACGCCGACCGTCTTCTTCTGTAACAACAACCAGTGGGCCATCTCGGTGCCCAGAGAGCGCCAGACCGCGAGCGAGACGCTGGCGCAGAAGGCGACCGCCTACGGCTTCGAGGGCATTCAGGTCGACGGCATGGATCCGCTGGCGGTCTACAACGTCACCCGAGACGCCCTCGAGAAGGCCCGCAACCCCGACGACGGCGAACTGCGCCCGACGCTGATCGAGGCCGTCCAGTACCGCTTCGGCGCACACACCACCGCGGACGACCCCTCGGTCTACCGCCAGGACGAGGAGGTCGACCGCTGGAAGGCGAAGGACCCGCTCCCGCGGATGGAGGCGTTCTTGCGCGCGAACGGGATGCTCGACGACGAGCGACTCGAGGCGCTCGAGGCGCGGATCGAAGCGCAGGTGGCGGAGGCGATCGAACGCGCAGAGAACGAGAGCCGGCCCGACCCCGAGGAAATCTTCGCGCACGTCTACGCGGACATGCCGAGACGGCTGCGTGCACAACTCGAGTGGTTCGGTTCGGTTCGCGACACACACGGCGACGACGCGCTCCTGGAGGGATAACATGGCGAGTCACGCAAACCCAGAGGCAGGCGGTGGCGCACAGGCAGAGACCGGAGACGCGACGGCGGCCGACGCCGAGACCGAGTCACTGACGCTGGTTCAGGCGGTCCGCGACGGTCTCGCGACCGAGATGGCCCGCGACGAGGACGTCCTCGTGATGGGCGAGGACGTCGGCAAGAACGGCGGCGTCTTTCGCGCCACGGAGGGTCTCTACGAGGAGTTCGGCGAGGACCGGGTGATCGACACCCCGCTCGCCGAGTCGGGCATCGTCGGCACGGCCATCGGGATGGCCGCCTACGGCCTGAAGCCCGTCCCCGAGATCCAGTTTCTGGGCTTCATCTACCCCGCGTTCGACCAGATCGTCTCCCACGCGGCGCGCCTCCGTACGCGCTCGCGCGGCCGCTTTACCTGTCCGATGGTGATCCGCGCGCCCTACGGCGGCGGCATCCGCGCCCCCGAGCACCACTCGGAGTCGACGGAGGCGATGTTCGCCCACCAGCCCGGACTCAAGGTCGTGATTCCGAGCACCCCATACGACACGAAGGGGTTGCTCACGAGCGCGATCCGCGACCCCGACCCCGTGATCTTCCTGGAGCCGAAGCTCATCTACCGGGCCTTCCGCGAGGAGGTTCCCACCGGCTCCTACGAGGTCCCCATCGGCGAGGCCGCGGTCCGCCGGGAAGGCGAGGACATCTCGGTGTTCACCTGGGGGGCGATGACCCGTCCGACACTCGAGGCCGCCGCGGAACTCGAGGGCGAGATCGACGTCGAGGTGGTCGACGTACGGACCATCTCGCCGCTCGACGAGGAGACGGTCGTCGCCTCCTTCGAGAAGACGGGGCGGGCGGCCATCGTCCACGAAGCGCCCAAAACCGGCGGCTTCGGCGCGGAACTCGTCGCGACGCTCCAGGAACACTCGCTGCTGTACCAGGAAGCCCCGATCAAACGCATCACCGGCTTCGACACGCCGTTCCCGCTCTACGCGCTCGAGGACTACTACCTGCCCGAACCGGCGCGGATCGTCGACGGCATCCGGGAGGCGGTGGCGTTCTAACATGGCCCGTGAGTTCACGCTCCCCGACGTCGGCGAGGGCGTCGCCGAGGGTGAGATCGTCTCCTGGCTGGTCGACGAGGGCGACCCCGTCAGCGAGGACCAGTCGGTCGCCGAGGTCGAGACCGACAAGGCACTGGTGGAGATTCCCTCGCCGGTGAACGGGACGGTCCGCGAGCTCCACGCCGAGGCGGGCGCGGTCGTCCCCGTCGGTACCGTCATCGTCACCTTCGACGTCGAGGGCGAGACCGCGGAGACGGCCGAGAGCGACTCCGAGACCGCCCGCTCGAGCGAGCCACCGGGAGTCGACGAACCCGATGCCGCCGACGGTGCGAGCGAACCCGATGCCGCCAACGAGACTGCGGAGGCACAGGAGACACCCACGCCCACGGGCCGGGTCTTCGCCCCGCCGCGCGTCCGTCGGCTCGCCCGTGCGGAGGGGGTCGACCTGACCGCACTCGAGGGGAACGGTCCCGGGGGTCGGCTCACCGAGGCGGACGTTCACGCGGCGGCGGCCGACGAGGATGAATCGGCGCGTGAGACCGACGAGGGAGCGCCGACACAGGAAACCGAGGAGCCGTCTGTCGAGGAACCTCCAGCAGATACCGCTCCCGGCACCGACGAGCAGTCTCCGGCGTCGGCCACCGGCCACGAGCCGGCCGACCGCGAGCGGACGCTCGCCGCCCCGGCGACCCGGCGACTCGCCCGCGAGGCGGGTGTCGACCTCGACGCCGTTCCGACCGACGAGAGCCACGACGGCGAGGCGTTCGTCACCCCGGAGGCGGTTCGTGCCTACGCCGAGACCCAGCAGGCCGCGCAGGCGGCCGACGCACAGCGGGTGAGCGCTCGAGCGGCAGACGACGCCCGCACACGCGAGCGCGCGGAACGAATCCCCTATCGCGGCGTCAGAAAGGCGATCGGCGAGCAGATGGAGCGCTCTGCGTTCACCGCGCCGCACGTCACCCACACCGACGAGGTCGACGTGAGCCGACTGGTCGAGACGCGTTCGCGACTCGCCGAGCACGCCGACGAGCAGGGCATCCGGCTGACCTACATGCCGTTCGTGATGAAGGCCGTCGTCGCCGGTCTCCGGGCGTATCCGCTGCTCAACAGCCAGCTCGACGAGGAGAACGAGGAGATCGTTCAGCTGAGCCAGTACAACCTCGGCGTCGCCGTCGCGACCGACGCCGGGCTGCTCGTCCCCGTCGTCGAGGACGTCGATCGGAAGGGGCTGCTCCAGCTCGCCTCCGAACTCGAGGAACTCGTCGCGCGGGCCAGAGACCGCTCGATCTCGCTCGAGGAGATGCAAGGCGGGACGTTCACCATCACGAACGTCGGCGCGCTCGGCGGGCGCTTCGCGACGCCGCTGGTCAACTACCCCGAGGTCGGCATTTTAGCGCTCGGGGCGATCGACGAACGGCCGTGGGTCCACGAGGGCGAGGTCGTCGCGAGAGACGTCCTCCCGCTGTCGCTCTCGTTCGACCACCGGGTGCTCGACGGCGCGGTGGCTGCCGGATTCACGAACACCGTCGCGGCTCACCTGCGAGAGCCGGAGCTGCTGTTGCTCGAGTGATCGGCGGCACCTCACGGTTGTCTCGCCGTTCCCGCCGTCTCGGTTCCGACGGACGGGCCGCTCACTCCGCTCTGGACGTGGCGAGGTAGCCGACGGCGAACGGTACGGCCGCACGCGGCTACCACGACAGCAGTCCACGTTCTCCGCGACTCGCCAGCGAGCCGAGCGCTCGAGCCCACCGGTTCGTGCTCCGGTGGGCGCTGGTCTCCCGTCCCTGCGTCCGTTCACCCCTCGCTCGCTCGTTACCCGTTGGTTCGCCCGCTCGAGTGTCGCAACCTTCACCCGTCCCCTCTCCGATGTGTCGGGTATGACGAGCGACGACCCCGGTGCTCTCGACGCGGTGGACGGCGACTCGAGCGCCAGCGACCCGACACTCGAGGACGAGCGGACCGACGAATACGCTGGCGAGGACGACCTGCCGTCGCTCGACCGTGGTCTCGCCGCGATGGTCGCGTGTCTCGTCGGCGTCCTCGCCGGGTCGATGCTCCCGTGGGCGGTGATCGACGGAACCGTGGTGTACGGCTTCGAGGTCTACGGCTGGATCGCGGTCGTTCTGGCGGCCGCGGCGGGTGGCGTCGCACACGCCTTCGAGTGGGACCGCCGGGCGATGGCCGTCCTCTTTCTCGCCGGGGTCGTCGTCGCGGCGTTCGCGCTCACCTTCTTGCCGTTCGGCGGCATCGGCGTGCTCGTGACGGCACTCTCCGGGGGTACCCTCGCCTTCCTCGCCGCTGGCCGGTTCAGCAAACTGGGTCTCGCTGACGCGGCCTGAGAGCGTCACCTGGGCTGACTCTCCGGCGGCGGTCCCTGCGTCTATTTACCGCTGGCCGGGCCACTGACGTACATGGTCGTCGGCGACATCGAAACCGGAACGGACGTACTGGTCATCGGCGCTGGCCCTGCGGGCTACGTGGCGGCGATCCGCGCGGGCCAACTCGATCTCGACGTGACGCTCGTCGAACGGGACGCCTACGGCGGGACCTGTCTCAACCACGGCTGTATCCCGTCGAAGGCGTTGCTCTCCGCCAGCGCACTCGCCTACGACGCCGGCCACGCAGAGGAGATGGGCATCCACGCCGATCCAGCGATCGACTTGGCGAAGATGGTCGACTGGAAAGACGGCGTCGTCTCACAGCTGACGGGCGGCGTCGAGAAACTCTGTAAGGCCAACGGCGTCACCCTCGTCGAGGGCACCGCCCACTTCGCCGACGAACACACCGTCCGCGTCTCACACGGCGGCGACGGGCAAGGCTCCGAGTCGATCAGGTTCGAGCACGCGGTCGTCGCGACCGGCTCTCGCCCGCTCGAGATCCCCAACTTCTCGTTCGACGACGATCCCGTCCTCGACTCGCGGGCGGCGCTCTCGCTCGAGTCGGTGCCAGAGTCGCTCGTCATCGTCGGCGCGGGCTACATCGGCATGGAACTGGCTGGGGTCTTCGCCCGGGTCGGCACCGACGTCACCGTCGTCGAGATGCTCGAGCGGGCCCTCCCCGAGTACGAGGCGGACCTCGCCCGGCCGGTGAAAAAACGCGCCGAGGAACTGGGCGTCGACTTTCACTTCGGCCGGACCGCGACCGAGTGGTACGACCCGCCGGGAACCGACGGCATCCGCGTCGTCACCGAACCCGCCGGGCAGGCGACCGAGACCGAAGCCGACGGCGGGACCACGGCGGAGACCGACGAGAGTGAGGCGGACGAGCGCCTCGAGTTCGACGCCACGAAAGTCCTCGTCGCCGTCGGGCGGGTGCCGGTGACCGACTCGCTCTCGCTCGAGTCGGCGGGCGTCGAGACCGACGAGCGTGGCTTCGTCGGGACGGACGACCGCGCGCGCACGAACGTCTCGCACATCTTCGCCGTCGGCGACGTGGCCGGTGAGCCGATGCTCGCACACAAGGGGAGCATGGAGGGGCAGGTCGCCGCGGCGGTGATCGCGGGCGAACCCGCGGCGATCGACGCCCAGGCGATGCCCGCGGCGGTGTTTACCGATCCCGAGATCGCGACCGTCGGGCTGACCGAAGCGGCGGCCGAGGAGGAGGGATTCGACCCCGTCGTCGGTCAGTTCCCGTTCCGCGCGAGCGGACGCGCGCTGACGACGGGCCACACCGACGGCTTCGTCCGGATCGTCGCCGACGGCGAGAGCGGCTTCGTCCTCGGCGCACAGCTCGTCGGCCCGCACGCCTCGGAACTGATCGCCGAACTCGCCCTCGCCATCGAACTGGGGGCGACCCTCGAGGACGTCGCGGCGACGGTCCACACCCACCCGACGCTCTCGGAAGCGGTGATGGAGGCCGCAGAGAACGCCCTCGGCCGGGCGATTCACACGCTGAACCGGTAGGACGCCGTTGCCCGTCCGTGTTCGCTTTTTTATGCGGTCTCTCGCGCTTCCCACCCGGTGGGAACCGTCGTGACGGGTCTTGATGTGGGGTCTCGAACACTCGAGTGTACTATGACTCGTGTTCCGCTCGACTCCGGTATCGACCGCAGGACGGTGTTGAAAACGGCTGGCGTCGCGACCGTCGGTGCACTCGCGGGCTGTCTCTCGACGAGCAACGGCGACGACGAACCCGCTGGCACCGCCGAGCAACCCGACGGCGACGACGACGCGGACGAACCGCTCACCGACCACCCGTACACGTCGCCGCCTGAAATCGTCGACCTCGCAGACCAGGGCTTCGAGTCGACGCTCCGGACCGTCCCCGCCCGCCACGAACTCGTCACCGCCGACGCGCCGAGCGGCCCGGTCGTCCTCCCCGAAGTCTGGGCCTGGCAGGCTGACGACCGCGACCCGAGCGTCCCCGGCCCCGTCTACCGCGTCCCCGAGGGCGAGACCGTCGAACTCCACTACGAGAACACCGAACACAACCACAACCACACGCTGCACGTCCACGCCGTCGACAAATCCTGGCACGACGACGGCGCACCCGACACCGCCGGCCACCTCGACGTCTCACCCGGCGACAGCCAGACCTACACCATCCACGCCGACGTTCCGGGCACACACTTCTACCACTGCCACGTCCAGACCGACACCCACCTCGAGATGGGGATGTTCGGCATCTTCCACGTGATTCCAGAGGACGCAGAGCCGGTCGACAGGGAGTACTTCCTGACGCTTCGCGACTGGGACACCCGGCTCCACCGCCAGTACGCCGGTGACGCCGACGCAGACTACAGTTCGCTCGACCGCCGCTCCGACGCTTACACCATCAACGGCCGGAGCGCCCCCTCGACGTTCCACCCGGAACTCGGCACGCCGCTGCTCGTCGACGCCGGTGAGACCGTCAGGCTCCACGTCGTCAACGCGGGCTACGAGTCACACCCGTTCCACACCCACCGCCACCGCTTCCAGGTCGTCGCCAAAGACGGCGGCGAGATTCCCGAGGCGGCCCGCCACGACGAGGACGTCGTCACTATCGGCCCTGCAGAACGCTACACGCTCGAGTTCGAGGCCGACGCCGACCCCGGCATCTACCCGGCGCACTGCCACAAGGTCCACCACGTCACCAACGAAGGCAACTACCCTGGCGGCATGATGACGGCGATCGTCTACGAGGAAGCGATGGAGACCGAGGAGTTCGCCCACGTCATGGCTGACGCGGGTTACGACGCCTGAGGCGTCCGCCTCCTCTCTACTGGACGTACAGCGAGTACGCGATGATGAGGAACCCGGCGAGTACGAGCAGACTCTCGAGTAAGACGCCGACGGCGAGGTCGACCTCGAGCAGTTCGTAGCTGACACCGGCGAGTACCAGCCCCAGCGTCACCAGACCGAACCCGGTCGCCAACAACCCGAGCGCTCGCTGGCGCGTCCGTCGGTACGCTTTGAACGCGAAGTAGGAGATCAGCCCACCGACGAGGAGGACGAGCGTCTTCACGATCGCGAGGACGATGGCGATCTCGGTCCCGATGGTGTCGTGTGGACTCATGTCTCGCGCCGGACCTCCGACCAGAGTTCCGCGAGGCGCTCGTCGGCCGTCCGGGCCGGCCGCTCGACCGCGACGCCGAGCGTTCGTTCCTCCGATAAGAACAGTCGTATCTCGTCGAAGCTCACCTCGTACTTGCTCGCGTGGTGGCCGTCGCGTCTGATCTCGGTCGACTCCTCGAGCAACGTCGAGTCGGTGAGTAACTCGAGTTTGCGGTACAACGTCGACTGGGGGATGTCACAGTGGCTGGTGAGTTCTGCTGCCGTCATGGGTTCCTCGAGCTGGCGGATAATTTCTCGACAGTCTGGGTCGTCGAGTGCAGCGCAGATCTCGGCTGCATCCGGTTGTTGCTGCGATACGAACGGGTCCCGGACCATTCACCACCACCTTCTCAGCCACCCGATTTAGTGCCATCGGTGGCTCGTCCCGGCCCAGACGAAGATGTTCGGACACACCCACAGAGACAGGTTCTTACGCGCGGGCACCCTCGTGTGCGAACGCGCGGGTATCATCCGATCGGACCGTGTCTGCGAGGACGGGATGACCGATCGACCTCCGCCCGTGCGACACTCCTGACCGCTCGAGTGGCCACCCTGTCGAGATTCGGCAGGGTCTGGGTAGTGTTCGCTCACCCGTCTCTGTGAACCGAGCCGGAAATCTCGAAGGGTGTGCAACGGGTTCGCATTCCGGATGGAAAACCGTGCCATGGTAGCGACTTCCGGAGGCCAGTTCGTTCGACGGCCTTATATACTCACCCGTGCCTCGGTTATAATGCGAACGACGTGGTGAACGCAACCACGTCCCCTCTGGCCGAACCCGGCACGGAGGTAGGCACACATCCCTCGGGTCGACGATAATTTCGTGACCTCAAGACGACGCCCTTATATACTAACGGGGCGTACGACTTGGTACGCGAAACTCCTCTCCGGATGCGGTTTTCGGAGGGGAACTCGATCCGACGGCCTTATATACATAGGGCCACTCGGATGTGAATGCAAAGAACGCGTGATTGGTGGGGCGTTCAACCCGCTCCACCGTCCTGGACGTGAGTCCGATGGGTTTAAGTACTCGTCGTGGCTTAGGAATACGTCCGAAGGAAATGAGGATTCCACCCCTGCGGTCCGCCGTACAGATGGAATCTGATGTGAGCCTCGATAGTTCGGTGACGCTCGATCGGTCGAATCGATCGGAGTCGCCGAATTGACCACGTTACGTGTGAGTGTGTAGACGATACATACTCCG
>NZ_JANZXN010000006.1 GCF_025629245.1 Natronobiforma cellulositropha | reverse complement strand
TTGGTACCGCGAGTTCCGTGAAATCGTCCTGATGTGTGTCGTCTACAACATCAAGCGTGCCGTCAACTAGCCAAATCAAGCGCAGTATAGCGATTCACCACGGCCCCCGTGGCCGATACCGGCTGCACCTCGCTTTCGTCTCGAGCCCCGTCTCACTCGGTGTCGACGATCACGATCTCGTCACCGACGCCGACGCCCGTCTCGTTGACGTAGCCGCGGGGCACCTCGAGCACCCACTGCGCTCGTCCCGTATACTCGAGGTCCTCGCCGTCCTCGCCGGGTCCGGGTGCGCGCGCGTGGTGAATGTCGGTGATGCGCTCGTCGCTCCCGACGAAGACGATGTCGATGTCGAAGTCCATCTCGCGCATTACGAACGTCCGCTCGCGCTCGCTGCGGTAGACGAACAGCATTCCCTCGCCGTCTTCGAGCGACTCGTGGTCGCTCAGCCCGACGTAGCGCTCGCGGCTGGTGTCCGCCACCGCGGCGTCGACCGTTGCTACTGTTTCGCCGTCGACGACCAGCTCGACCGTCGCACGCTCGTCGGTCCACGGCGCGGAGACGACCGAGAGTTCGACGAGGAGGAGTCCCACGGCGACGACGAAGACGAGCGCCAGGACCGTCGACCACGCGCGCTCGCTGACCATTACCGACGCTCCGACTCGAGAAGGTAAAGGTTATTCGGACGGACTTGCTTCACTCGAGTACGGGCTCGTGGTCTAGTTGGTTATGACGCGGCCTTTACAAGGCCGAGGTCGGTGGTTCGAACCCGCCCGAGCCCACTACACCTGCTGCGAACACGTCGTGAGCAGCAGGTGTGTGACGCGAGTGCGGGTTCGAGCCCTGCAAGTCGCAGCGCGAGCGGAGCGAGCACGTCTGATTTCGGTTCGAACCCGCCCGAACCCGCTTATTGAATACCATTCACAGAACGAACGACTACACAACCACCGAGACAGAATTACGACACGAATCATAGGAAAGTTTATAATAATATGTCGCTTTTAAGATCCGATCATGAATCCACGGAGACCGAATAGTGGCGCACGAACTGTGTCACACGGTAACATCAGTCGTCGCCACGTTCTTACAGCGATGGGTCTCGGCGCTCTCGGGTGCACGAGTGGCTGTCTCGACCGTGTTGCCTCTGCTGCAACGAATACGGGCGCATCCCCTGCAGCGATGTTTGGTGGGGTTCGAGACGATCGCCTACTCGCCGTTACACCCGGGGACACCCTACGATTTTCCCCCAGTCTGCGCGTCGAAGAACGGTTCCTCTCGGGAGAGATTGAACTCGAAGCGTGGATGACGAACACATCGTCCACAGCGAAAGCCCAAGACTACAACTCGGTCCGCTCGAACAAACGAAGAACCAGCGTTGGCGGAGAACCGACTGGGGATGACGACGACTCCGATGAGCATCCCCGTCGCTCAATCGAACGGTTACAATCGCTCACTGGTGCGAGTGACGACGAGATCCGTTCGATGTACGAGTATCTCGGAGGAGAAGCGGTGTTGAGCGAACAGGCGATCGTTACACTTCCAGATGCGCGGGTACCGCGTGATGGGCCGACACTAGAGGAATTGCTCACCCCGGAGCGCATTATCCAGTTCGCCACTGGCCGAGTCGAGACGGACGGTCACGTATACGCGTGGGGAGGAAGCCCGACCTCGATGGCCGCCGCCGACGACGAAGATGCGTCCTGTGAACAGAACGCTTCCGGAGGGGACCTATCGACAGAGAATCAGGTATACTGTTGGGGTGCTAACTCCACCACGGCGATATCTGGACCGGTTCACACGTACGGTAGCCTCGAAGTGGTTCACTCTCCCGCCGGAGTCGGCATTATCAACACACCACCAGTAGCGACCGACGAGACGTCGAAGATCGGGGTCACAGCCGACGGGCGCCAAACCACCGTCGATCACCTGGACGAGTGGGGCCGAGAACACGGGCCTGCGTCGTCCACGTCGACGATCGTCTGTCAGGTACTCGTGCAACCGAACGGGTGCCCATGCCCGTTCCCAGCGTTACTGCACGTCCAACGCCACAGAAACAACGACCAGTACATCTACTCGTGTGGCTGGGTAATCGATAGTTCGTGTCTATATCAGGATTCTACGACCGTACTCACCGCCACGCAGGGGCGGGGAGGGGGTGCGGGGAAGGCTGTCTTCGTCGACTTCTCACTCGCGACAGGTAGCGAGGTTACTGGAGACACGATCAAGCGCCTGTTGCCCGACGATGTGTCGCCCACGGGGTCACAACTGTTCGACGGGACGCTCCGTGATTCGGAGCAGGTAGGGGCACTCCCGGACGACCTCGCCGAACAGATCGCTCACACAGTATCCTCTCGTGGTGACGTATACTGTGTCTGTAAACCGTTCGACGGTTCGTACTTACACCTCGTCGACGACGGAAACACATCTGACACTGTAACGTTCAAAGCGGGGGCTGAACTGTCCAAGAGCGTCAACTGAGCCGACTCGGTGCTTTTCACGGATCGAACAGTGCAATGGCCACGGCTCGAAGGTGGATACGCCCTGTCTCCTTCCACCGGCTCCGGCGAACCGATATAGTAACAACTGCAACGATTTACACACTGATCGCCGCCCCGTCTGGCGATTTCCTCCCGCCGACTCGAGCCTTCGAATACGCCGCGATCGAGTCCTGCCCTGGTCACGAACTCCTCGCTCGAGTCTCGGTCTCGAGCGTTCGCGACCGAAAAGGAGGGTGCGCGTGCCACGGCCGCTCGGCGGTCGGTCAGTGTTTCAGCCGGGCGCGAAGCTGGCCGATCAGGCTGTCGCCCGAGTCGGCCTGTAACGCGGCGTGGAGCGTCGAGTTCTCGGGTTCGTCTTTGACGACGACGCGGAGGTACTCCTCGAGCTGGCCGAAGTTGTCCGCGAGGATCACGGTGTGGTTGTCCTCGTCGTGGTCGACGACGCCCGCGTCGTCGAGTTTCGGGACGTGACACTGGACGGAGGAGACGTAGACGCTCTTGTAGTCGTTCTTCGCGACCTCGTCCGGGTGGACGTTGTGCTCCCAGCCGGCGACCTGTTCGGCCAGTCTCGAGAGTTCGATCGGTTCGTCCCGCCCGCGGAGTGCGTAGAGGAGGTAGCGCCGACGGCGGTTCGCGAGAAGCTCGAGAATCGTGTCCGCCGTGAGTTCGTCGGACTGGCTGTTCGTGGCAAGCGCTTCCATAACCCACAATTACTCTCCGGAGCGGAAAAGGGTGTCTTGAATATCTGAACTTCCAACACGCGACGGGGGTGGACGGTGGCTACCCGTACACAGTATCGAATTACCATTGGTGTATGTTCAACTTTCTGTGGGTGTTCGTGGCCGTTTTTCGACGAGGGTACTCGAGCGCTGACCGCGCACGGCATTCGAAATCCTTTTTTGTCCCATCGACCGAGTGAGTGTTGAGCCGCCTTAGCTCAGACTGGGAGAGCACTCGACTGAAGATCGAGCTGTCCCCGGTTCAAATCCGGGAGGCGGCACTTCTCTCGCGAACGAGACGACGAGCGAAGCGAGTCGCCGTGAGCGTAAGAAGTGGAACGACTCGAGACCGGCACCGTCGTACCGGTGATCGTTCGGGACCGGACGGATGGCACGCTACGTCTCGTGTACGTCGTCGACACTCCGCTCTGCGGTGCAGACGTACGATTCCATCGGCGAGACGATACCGTCGTCGTCGGTGTAGGTGTCCAGCGCAGTCGCGACGTCCTGAACCAGTTCGTCCCGCGTCTCTCGGTCACTGGCCGCGAGTCGGTCGGCCAGTGGTGAGCTTGCGGCCTCTCGGCGGACGAATTCTTCGACCGACGGATAGCGCACGGACCCGATCTCGATGGTGACCGATACGTCGTCGAACCCGCCGTCCAGAGCGAGCGTTCGGAGGTCCGCCTGCTCCCACGAGGGGAACGGAGAGCGCATCATTGCCCCGGCGTCCTCACCGATGTGACGCTCCAGAGCGTCGGCCAACACCACGTACGCAGGGTGGTACTCGAGCGGTCGCCAGACACTCGCTGCGAGGCGCCCGCTCGGTGTGAGAACTCGTCGCATCTCCTCGAGTGCCGCGCCAGGGTCGTCGAAGAACTGGAGGGCCTGCTGACAGCAGACGACGTCGAAGCGCGCGTCGGCGAACGGTAGGTCCGTCGCGTCGGCCTGTCGCCACTCGATCGGTGGCTGGCTGTCGGCGGCGGCTTCCGCCGCGACGGCGAGCATCCCCTCGTTGATGTCGAGTCCGACGACGGAGCCGCTGGTACCGACCTCGGTCGCTACACGCCGGGCTACGATCCCGGTCCCGCACGCGACGTCCAGGACCCGGTCCCCTTCGTGGGCCGCACTCGTTTCGACGAGTCGGTCAGCCCACGGTGCGAACATCGGCGGTATCAGATACTGTTCGTAGGCCTCGGGAGCACTCTGTGTGAGCTGCCAGCCGGCTGAGTGGTTGCCGTGATCGTTCATACGCGTACACCAGGAGCGTCGTACGCTGCAGACAGACGTATAACTGTCTAGTGAAATATTTCACGCCGTGAAAGCGCGGCTGTCGGGGCTGAGACGACCCGAGAGTGCGAACGCAGACGCGATGGAGGCGCGGGAGCGATCAACTGAGCCGGGTGGCGCCGATCAGTGGACCGAGTCGCTCGAGCGGAGGTCGGCTGCGTCGTCGAGCGGTCGGGCCTCGGCTCGGAGCGCTTCGTAGTGGGTCGTTGCCCACGTCTGCATCGCATCGCTCTCGGTGTCGACGAGCGACTGTAACGCCCCTGTCTCCGGGTTGTAACAGCAGATACTGACGCTGTCGTCGAACAAGCAGATTCCACACCGCTGGTCGAGCGGCAGCCCGTCGTGTAACAAGACGGTGTAGTTGTCGCGTCTCACCGCATCGAGGACCAGTTGCTCGTCCCACTCGAGGAGACCTTCGAACACGGCTGGCGGATAGATGTATTCACACGCCAGGCCATCCAGGATGCGGTCGAAAAACGGTTCCAGATTCCCCGACTTGAGGAGTGCCATGCCAAAGCCGCGCATCGTTTCCGTCGTCGTGATGAACTCCGTGAGGCGTTCGACAGGCGCGTAGGGATATCCCGGTCCCGGCTGGGAGACCGCTACGTCGGTGACCAACTCGACGCTGAACCCCTCGATTTCGTGGGGCAGCCACGACCAGACCTCGCGGAGGCGACGCTGCTGTGCCATCGCGGTCCGAAACGCCTCGAACCGGGTCGCGACGAACGTGCCGAGTCCGGTTAGCTGGTACTGCCGTCCATCCCGTTCGATCCAGTGGCGGTCCTGGAAATCGGTGAGGATCCGTCCCATCGTCGGCGACGACGCCCCAGTTGCGGCGCGCAGATCGTCCCGGTCGCACGCCCCCTCCAGCAGCGTGTCGAGGACCCCGATACGGTGGTCCGAACCGACGAGGAATCCGATGTCGTCGAGTGTCGCATCCATGCCTGTGGTACGTGCTGGCTCACATTAAGGGTCACAACGAACGAGGGGGACTCGAGTGAGAGGCGGTTTCGTCGGGTCAGCCACCGACCGACCGACTACCGACTACCGACCACCGACCGACCGACCGACTATCGACTACCGACCACCGACCGACCGACCGACTATCGACTACCGACCACCGACCGACCGACTACCGACTACCGACCACCGACCGACCGACTACCGACTACCGACCGACCGACTACCGACAACCGGCACACTCGAGCGGTCGTGCGGATGGCCGTCCGCTGCGGGTCGACGGGACGATACGACCTCCCAACTGGCCGGTGCTGTCTGCACCAGTGTCACTCAGGTGCACACCGCCACCAGGTTCTTCACTGTGGTCGCAATCGGTCGGCGTATGGACGATACGCTGACGGTTCGTCGTGCAGGAGCCGAGGACGTACCGGCGATTCGGTCGATCGCCGAGGCGGCCTGGCACGCTGCCTACAGTGACTTTCTCGAGGCGGACGCGATCCGGCGGGCGCTCGCGGAGTGGTACGCGCCCGAGCGGATCGAGGCGGGGATCGAGCGGCCAGCCACGACGTACCTCGTCGCCGACGTCGACGAGGTTCGGGGCTACTGCTCGATCGAGCTGGATGGGGACGTTGCTTCCCTCTCGAGTATCTACGTCGACCCGGCTCACTGGGGTGAGGGGTATGGTTCGGCGTTGCTCGAGCGAGCGCTCGCACTCGCGAGGGAGGCGGGAGCCGCTCGTATCGAGGTACTGGTCGCCCCGGAGAATCGGATCGGGCGGTCGTTCTACGAGGCGAAGGGATTCGCGGTCGCCGGTGAGGAGTGGGTGGAGTCGTTCGACGGTGACGAGCGAGTGGTGCGGTACGCACGCGCGATCTGAGTCGTCCGTCGGTGTGTCCTGCGCTATCTGACGATCGTCAGGCTCACCTCGCGTTCGTCGTTCTCGGTGACGACGGTGAGTTCGTACGGCCCGAGGCGGAGGGTGCCGGTTCGCCAGGCGAGGCGGACCGTTCGACTCGTGCCGGGACCGAGGGTGACGCTGCGGGTCGCGACGGTGCGTCCCTGGACGACCGCCGATACGCTCTGGGTGGTGACGACGTCGCCGGTGTTGGTGAGTTCGACCGCTATCGCGACCTGGTCGCCGCGCCGGACGGTTGGCGGGGCATCGACCGAGGCGATGCCGACGGCGGGTGGCTCGTGTAACTCGAGGCGGCCACTGTCGCTCGCCGCACCGGCCTGGACCTGCACGTCGTGTGCGCCAGCGGCCAGCCCGGTGGTGCTCGCGGTGTAGACGACGGTACTCGACGCGCCGGGTCCGAGGGTCACCGTCCGGGAGTCGACTGGCTGGCCGCCGATGCTGAGGTCGGCGTACTGGGTCGCCATGCGCTGGCCGTTGTTCGAGACGACCGCCGTCGCGCGGACGACCTGGCCGACTGCGCGGGGGCTGTCGACGCTGGTGAGTTCGACCGCGATGGCGTCCGGCTCTTCGACGACGGTGAGGTACTCGGCGTCGACGGTCTCCTCGGTCGAGGGTCGCACCCCGTACTCCATCGGATCGAGGTCGTCGGTCTCGAAACTCGTCTCGACGGTCGTCGACTCGCCGGGTCCGAGCGTGACGTCGACCGTGACCGAGTCGGCCACGTCGCCGTCGGCTTCGACGAGGTCGACCGTCACCGTCTCCGTCCCGGTCTCGATGCCGTCGTTGGTGAGCGTCACGTCAGCGTCGATGGTGTCGCCGACGGCCACCGTCTCCGGGACGTCGATCGCTTCGACGTCGATCGCCGTCTCCTCGGGCAGGAGGTCGATCTCGGCGGCGGTCTCTTCGCCTTCGCTCACGTCGACGCCGATGACGGTGGTTTCCTCGAAGCCGGGACCGGAGGCGACGACGTCGTACGTGTCGGGGAGGATGCCCTCGAGTTCGTACGCACCGGTCTCGTCCGGCGTCGTCACGCCCAGGACGGTCCCGTCCTCGTCGGTGACGGTGACCTCTCCGGTGACCGGTTCGCCGTCGCTCGTGACCGTCCCGGTGATCGTCCCGGTCTCGTCGGTGATGGTGAACGCGCCGGTTCGGGCGTCGAGCGCACCCGCACGCTGGCCGGTCGCCAGCTCGTTGAGGCGGACGCCGACGACGTACTGGGCGGCGCTCGCGGGGTTCTCCACGCCCGAGATAACGATTCTGAGTGTGTCGCCTTCCGTGAGCGGCGGCTGTCCGGACGCGCGACTGATCCCGATAGTGGGCTGCTCGCCAGCCAGTGCCGTCCGGGTCTTCGTCACGACCAGCGGCGTCGGGTCGGTCGCCGGATTCTTCACGAGGGTGACGTCGGCCCGGTCGACCGTGTTGAAGTCCATCCCCGTGCCGCGGAAGTCGAGGGCGACCTGGTCGACGTTCGACTGGCCGTCTCGAGCGGCCACGTCTCTGACCGTGATCGTGTACGTCGCTGCACTCGCGGTCGTCGCGGGACTCGCCGTGATCGTCACCGGCTGTCGTTGTGTGGGCTGTTGTGCCTGTGCACTCTCGGTCAGGGGTCTCTCGAGCATCGATAGCCCGGCGAGTCCGCCCGCGGCGAGCAGGCCACCGAGTACCGTCCGTCTGCCGTAGCCGCCGTCGGTATCGTCTGTCGTCGTCATCGTAGACGGCCAGCGGTTTCACGGGTGGGATAATATGTCTACGTACTGTATTGTATGCGTACCTCACTGGTCAGTCCAGTATGGACGGACGACCGACGGTAACGGCGGCCGTCGTCTCTCCCGCCGATGGCTAGAGGGCTGTTACTCGGCGCGGTGGCGCTCTCCGGGCACCGTCTCGGGTCGGAACTGTCCGAACTGTCGCTCGAGCGGTGAATTTCCGAGGAAAGAAACGGCACACGACGGATTGTCGACTGTCTGTGGCCACCTGTCCGCTACACTCTCCATTTGTGAAAAATTTTGGGGTGTGGAGTGGCTGCAGTGGACGAGTATCAAAACCCTTATCCGTGTGGTGGGACACTGTCAATTTGCAATGGCGAAAGGCAACGTTGATTTCTTCAACGACACTGGCGGCTACGGTTTCATCTCGACGGACGACGCGGACGACGACGTATTCTTCCACATGGAAGACGTTGGCGGCCCGGACCTCGAAGAGGGAACGGAGATCGAATTCGACATCGAACAGGCACCGAAAGGTCCGCGCGCGACCAACGTCACCCGACTGTAAGGCGACGTCTCCCGTCTCCGTGACGGGACGCACGTGATTTTCATCGACGACGACCGGCGAGCGACGCCGCTCGTCGTCACACTACTCATCCAGACGGAGCCACTGCGCTGGTTACCCTCGATACCGCCGACTCGCTCTCCTTCGTGAGTATTTTTCACCCCTCCCTCAGTACCTCTCGTATGAACTCGCCGAATCGTTCGTCCGAAACGCACCGTTCGTGGCTCCCGCTCGTGTTCGTTCTCGCCGTCGTCTTCGTCGTCTTCCTCGTCGTCCTCACCTCGCTCGTGCCGTTTCTGTTCGCGGCTGGCTCGTCGCCGTTCGTCCTCCTCTCGTTTCTCCCGTTCGTCCTCCCGCTGGTGGTCCCGTTGCTGATCGTCGGTTTCGTCGCCTTCTTCCTGTACTCCGGCGCCAGCACCGACCACACCGCAACCGACGGGCAGCGGCGGCAACACACCGCCGCCGGCTCGAGCGCCCACACCGGAATGCACGCCGACCCGGTCGATGCACTCGAGGTCCTCAAGGGGCGCTACGCCAGCGGCGAGATCGACGAACTCGAGTTCGAACGCCGTCTCGAGGTGCTCGTCGACGCGGACACGCCCGAGGAGGTCGCGACCCGACTCGCCCGCGTCACCGACGACCCTGCCCCGGAGGAGACCCCCTCGCCCGCCGCGGTCGAACGGACGCTCGAGGAGATTCGGGCGGAACTCGAGTCGGTGCGCGAGCGATAGTCGCCACCGCGAGTGTCGTACTCCCGTTCGCCGGCCGCGTCGGCGACCAGTGTGTCCACCGTTGCCCCGGGATTGTGGCCGGAGAACGGGTATCTTTCGACGTGATGTTGAATAACCGAAACACATACCACTCTCGTCAGCGCAGGTGGGTGTATGACTCTCTCCGACTGTCGCCTCCTCGTCACCGGTGGCGCGGGCTTTATCGGCTCGAACCTCGCGAACGCGCTCGCTGCGGACAACGACGTGGTCGTCGTCGACGACTGTTATCTGGGAACGCCGGAGAACCTCGACGACCGCGTCGAGTTCGTCGACGCGAGCGTACTCGAGGACGACCTGCCGACGGACGTCGACGTCGTCTTCCACCTCGCGGCGCTCTCGTCGTACGCGATGCACGAAGAGGACCCGAGACGCGGCGTCCGCGTCAACGTCGAGGGGTTCGTCAACACGGTCGATCAGGCCCGCCAGGACGGCTGTGAGACGGTCGTCTACGCCTCGACCTCCTCGATCTACGGCAGCCAGACGACGCCTTCGCCAGAGGAGATGCCCGTCGCGGTCAACACCGGCTACGAGGCGTCGAAACTCGCCCGCGAGCGCTACGCGGAGTACTTCTCGAACCACTACGGACTCACGATGGCTGGCATGCGCTTTTTCTCCGTCTACCAGGGCTACGACGGTGCCGAAGAACACAAAGGCGAGTACGCCAACGTCATCGCCCAGTTCGCCGACGACATCGCTCGCGGCGAGTCACCCGTCCTCTACGGCGACGGCACGCAGACACGTGATTTCACCCACGTCGACGACGTCGTTCGCGCGCTGATTCTGGCCGCCGAACACCGTCTCGACGGCGTCTACAACGTCGGTACCGAACAGCGCTACTCGTTCAACCAGGTCGTCGACCTGCTGAACGAGGAGCTCGACGCTGCGGTCGAGCCGACCTACGTCGAGAACCCCATCCCCGACTCCGTCTACGTCCACGACACCTGCGCGGACAACACGAAACTCCACGAGGAGACCGGCTGGGAACCCGAAATCGAGTTCGAACGCGGCATCCGCGAAGTCTGTGCTGGCTACCTCGAGTGAGCGGCCAGTCCCGTCTCCCGCCTAACCTGGACGCTCACTGGTCGTCGAAACCCCCGCCTCCAAAACAGTCGCTTACCACACCTGTGCGCCGGGCACACCGCAGTTCGCACAGACGACCGCGTCGTTTCCTTTGTAGACGTCACGGACGAGCACACCGTCGTCACAGAACGTACAACTCGAGTGCTCGAGCGTCGCGAGCACGGCTTCGCTTCCGGTCTGCTTCTCTACTGCATCGATCATTCCAACAGCCCTCTCTATTCTTAGATTTATAATGCTTTGGATGTTCTTCCTATAATATATTTCAGGATAGTAAATGCGTATTATTATGATTATTTGTCGTGAAGGTCACAGTCGGTGTACGGGCCAACAGTAATTAGTTGTAGCGGCGTATCGCGTCGTCCGATGGGCCTGAAGGGGGTATTTCCCGTCTCCTCGTCCCATACGCACGCTCGTGAGGGGTGGTACCACTCGTCTACGCCCGACGGTGACGTTTATAGCCCAGCAGATACTATAATATTAGTGAGTGAACGCCGTGACGAAGACATGTACTGTCGTGGAGAGGCGGGACCGTCGGAACCGGACCGGGGTGGTGCCGTGAGCCGGCGTGTCGTCGCCTTCCTCCGGCTTCCGCCGGGCGACGCAGCCAGAGTGGTGAGTGCCGTCTGGCTCCTCTTGCTCACGCGAGTCGGGGTCTTTCTCCTGCCGTTCGCGACGTTCAGGCGGCTGCTCTTAGCTCCCGCCGGCGTCCTCTCGCGGCTCGTCCCTGGCTCGCCGACGCCCGACCGTGTCGCCTGGGCCGTCGAAGCCGCCGACGCACGGCTCCCCGGCCACCGGACCTGTCTGATGCGCTCGCTGAGCACGGAGACGCTGCTCCGTCTCTACGACCTCGACGGCGACGTCGTCCACCGCATCGGCGTCGACAAGAACGGGGACGGCACGTTCGAAGCCCACAGCTGGATCGAGTACGGCGACGCGATCATCATCGGCGACCTCGAGGACCTCTCGCGCTACCAGCCGCTGCCACCGCTCAACGAGGGTGACGAGTCGTGAGCGGCATCGTCGGCGTCTTCGACCGCGGTGGGGGCGTCGTCTCCCCCGAGGACGTCCACGACCTGTGTGCGCGCCTCGCCCACCGCGGTCCCGATGGAAGCGACACCTGGCTCGAGGGACGGGTCGGTCTCGGCCACCAGCACCTGATCGCGACGCCCGAAGCCCACAGGGAGCGCTGGCCGCACGTCTCGGGTGACCTCGTCGTCACCGCCGACGCCCGCCTCGACAACCGCCGGGAACTGCGTGAGTCGCTCTCGCTCTCTCCCTCGGAGCCGCTCACCGAGAGCGAGCTGCTCGCGGCGGCCTACCGCGAGTGGGGCGAGCGCTGTCCCGAACACCTCCTCGGCGCGTTCGCGTTCGCCATCTGGGACGGGGCGCGAGACCGGCTCTTCTGTGCGCGCGACCACGTCGGCGTCAAACCGTTCTACTACACCGCCAGCGAGGAGGCGTTCGCCTGCGCCTCCGAGCAGAAGGCCCTGCTCGCACACCCATCGGTGTCGCCTGCGGTCGACGACCTGCGGGTCGCGGACTTCCTCTGTGGACTCCACGAGGACACCGAGCGCACCTTCTACGACGCGGTTCGCCGGCTCCCGCCCGCACACGCACTCTCGGTCGACGCCGACGGTCTCGAGCGCTGGCGCTACTGGGACCTCGATCCAACGCGGACGATCACGCTCGCCTCCGACGCGGCCTACGAGCGACGCTTTCGCGAGCTGTTCGAGGAAGCCGTCCGCTGTCGGTTCCGCTCGCCGGGTCCCGTCGGCGCGGCGCTCAGCGGCGGTCTCGACTCCTCGTCGATCACCGTCGTCGCCCGCGACCTCCTCCCCGCCGACCAGCCGCTGTACACCTTCTCGAACGTCTTCGACGACGCCCCCTCGAGCGACGAACGCGAGTTCATCGAGTCCGTCGTCGACCGCGAGGGAATCGTCTCGCAGTATCTGTTCGCGGACGACGTCTCCGTCCTGGTCGACCGCGAGCGGGTGTTCGACCACTACGACCAGCCGCCGCACAACACGCTCCACTTCGCGCGCTGGGAGAAGGCCAAACACGTCCGGGAGGCGGGCGTCAACGTCGTCCTCTGTGGGGCCCTCGGCGACAGCGCCGTCAACTACGGTCTCGAGTTGCTCCCCCACCTCCTTCGCACCGGCCGGTGGCGCCACCTCCACCGCGAACTCACCGCGATGGCCGACATCCTCGACGCACCGGCGCGTCACCTCTTCGTCCGTCACGCGCTCAAACCGATGGTCCCGGACGCCCTCTTGCGTCGGCGCACGCGCGCCCGCGGCCAGCCGGTGCTCACCGATGCCGAGAACCCCACGCTCGACGACGCCTTCGTCTCCCGCCTCGGTCTCGACGAGCGCGTCGCACAGGCGCGAGACTCCCCCTCGGCGCTTCGCCAGCGCGCTCGCACCTGGCAGTACGACTCGCTCACCGGCGGCCGCGTCTGCGCCAGTCTCGAGACCAGCGACGTCGCCAACGCCGCCTTCGGCGTCGAACAGCGCTACCCCTTCACCGACGTCCGCCTCCTCGAGTTCTCGCTCGCGATCCCGCGCTCACAGCAGCTCAACGACGGCTGGACGCGCTCGATCATCCGACGCTCGCTCGACGGACTCCTCCCCGAGACCGTCCAGTGGCGGCCCTGGAAGACGGCGATGAACGAAGGCTTCTGGAACGCCCTCGCGAAGGAGGACGACCGACTCCGCACGCTCGCCGACGACCCCGGCCCGCTCACCGCCTACCTCGACGAGGCGGAGCTTCGAGCCGCCTACGAGCGGTTCACGGACGAGCCGACGAGCCGTGACGCCCGCTCGCTCTGGCGTGCGCTCTCGCTGTCGGCCTGGTACGACGAGACCGTCGCCGACGCTCGAGAGCCACCCGCCGCCGATCCACCGGATACATTCCACTAACCAAGAGATATACTTATAGACTACTGTATTGAATGCCAACTCGATGGCTACTGATTCAAAGAAACCCTACGTCGCGCCGGACGTGACCGAGTACGGATCCGTCGAGTCGATCACCCAACAGAACAAAATCGGCAGCGGTGAGGACGAGTACACCGAACTGACCTCGCTCGTCGGTTCGATCACCACCGTCTGAACCGCTTCCCGACGCCCCATCCGACCCGCGCGGGGCGGGTCATCCGATCACCCCTTTCTGGGAGACACCGCCGATCCAGCGACGTCCTCGAGCGTCGCCTCGACGACGTCCGGGAGCGCCGCCAGCCGTGCGTGTGAGCGCGGGCGAACCAGCCGGTAGACCGGCACGGCGCTCGCGAGCGCACCGGCGGTCTCGAGCGCCGCCCCGGCGCGGGCCGCGTCGGTGGCCGCGTACAGCGCGTCCGAGGCGGCGAGCAGGTCGACGGCCGCGCACCGGCGCTCGCGTTCGGTGACCTGCCACCGGTCGCCCTCCTCGAGTACGAACACCGCCGCGAGTGGGCGCACGTCCGGTCTCGTCCGCCCGCTCGCGTCGACGGTGGTCGAGCCGGTCTCGAGGACGGGGACGCCCGGGACGACGACGGGCGTCCCCGCGTGGCTCTCGAGGACGGCCGCGTCGTCGCCGAGCACCTCGTAGCCGGCGGCGTGACACGCCGCGGCCGCCGTCGACTTCCCCCGTCCGCTCGGACCGGTGAAGGCGACCGCCCGGCCGTCCGTGGCGACGGCGCTCGCGTGGACGACGAACGCGCCGGCGAGCGACAGCGCGCTGCGAAGCCCGGGGCTGGTGACGAGTCGCCCGAGCGCCTCGGCCGTCGCCTCCGGAGCCGGATCCACCGTGACCCGCTCCGCCTCGACCCGGAGGGTGGCGACTCCCGGGGCGAGCCAGTACAGCGTCCGCCCGTCCCGGTAGGCGGCGACCTCGCCGGCCGAGTCCGTGTAGACGCACTCGAGTCGGCGCTCGAGCGTCTCGGGCGTCCTCGCGAGGTGGCCGCGTCGAACCGTCAGGTCCGGTGTGGTGTCCGTCGCCGGCGCTCGCCGTCCGGCCAGTCGCGGCAGTTCGACCGTCGACTCGACGCGCCGGCCGTAGACCTCGTAGACCCAGCGGTCGCTCGCGTCCGTGGTCACGATCACAGCCGGGGGCGACTACCGCCCGCGGTTGCCCCGTCCACGGTTGCCGGTCGTCCCGGAGTTGCCGTCGACGGCCGAGAAGTGATTGCCGTGCGTTACCGCCTCCACGTCACCGAGTACCTCGAGTACTGGTGACTCGTAGTTCCCCATCGTAGTCATCCCTCGTTCCTGTACTATCTTCTCTGGATATAAATCTATACGGTCGTTTCCGGGCCGTAGCGCTCACACCAGCGCTCGAGCGTCGTCGCCATCAGGAGCCCCCGGGCGTCGCTCACCGAGGCGTCCCCGCGCTCGAGGCGGGCGAACGCGCGCTCGAGGGCCGCGAAGTCGAGGTAGGGATCGGTGCGTGGCGTCGACTCGAACAGGGTCGTCTCGATTCGCTCGCGTTCGTAGCGGCGGGTCGTCCGGAGGACGTTCGGGGAGAACTCCGTCTTGTCGTCGCGCTCGCGGACGGCGCGCGGGAGGACGTCGGCGAGCGCGTCGCGGACGACCGTCCGGTCGCGTCCCGCCGAGACGGTGGTGCCGGCCGGCAGCGCCGCCGCGAACTCGACGAGGCGCACGTCGAAGTAGGGGTAGCGGGGTTCGACGCCCACCGCGGCCGCCATCGCGTCGTTGAGTTCGAGGTTGAACGCCGGTTCGTCGCGCGAGAGTGCGCGCCGTCTGAGCGCCGCCTGTGTGCGAGGCTCGGGCGTGAGCGCGTCGCGGCGCAGTCGCCCCTCGAGTCCGCTCTCGAGGGCGAACGCCGGCTCGATGGGGGCGAGCGTCGCGTCCGTGTAGTGGCCCGGTTCGAAGCGGGCGTGGTAGGCCCGCCTGACCGGCGTCGGCGCCAGCGGGCGACAGACGTCGTGGTACAGGACCGCTCGCGGCTCGAGCCAGGGGTTGCGCCGACAGTAGCCGCGCAGTTCCCGCCGGAGCGCGAGCAGTCGGCCCCGACGGGCGAGGTCGCGAAAGTAGCCGCGCGGATCGGACCCCATCGTCTGGTCGCCGCCGTAGCCGTGGAGGACGACGCTCGCGCCCGCGCCGGCGGCCGTCTCGTAGAGTCGCGGGACGAGCATACACAGCGACGGGTAGTAGGGACGCCCGTGGTGCTCGAGCAGGTCTTCGAGCGCCGACAGCGGCGGAACTCGGTCGCCCGCGACGGTGTGGTGGCGGAACGCGCCGGTCTCGAGGACGGCGTCGACGAACGCGCGCTCGTCACAGGCGGTCACCTCCTCGAAGACGGCCGAGACGGCGTGTATCGGCCGCTCGTGGAGTCGGCCCGCGAGCGCGGTGATCGAACTCGAGTCGATGCCGCCGCTCAGGAACGACCCCACCGGTCCGGCGGTGCGCACGCGCGCGGTGACGGCCGCCTCGAACAGGTCGCGAAAGCGACGCTCGTAGTAGCCCCGGGAGCGCCGCGGCAGCGGATCGACGTCCGCGAGCGACCAGTAGCGGTGGCGCTCGCAGGTGTCGGCCGTCACCGTCAGCGAGTGCCCCGGCGGGAGGCGACCTCCCTCGGCGAAGACGGTTCGCTCGCGGTCGGCGAAGCGGCCCGCGAGGTAGTCGCCGACCGCACGCTCGTCGAGGGTCGCCTCGAGACCGGCCACCTCGAGCAGCGTCGGGAGCGTCGTGGCGGCGGCGACCACGCCGGGCGAGCGGTGGAGGTAACACGGCTTGATCCCCAGCTGGTCGCGCGCACAGAAGAGCCACTCGCGCTCGCGGTCCCAGATGGCGAAGGCGAACGCGCCGACGAGGTGTTCGGGACAGCGTCGCCCCCACCGCCGGTAGGCCGCCGCGAGCACCTCCCCGTCCGGAATCCGTGCCGGATCGCCCGACAGCGAGAGGCGCTCGAGGAGCGCCCCACGGTTGTCGAGGCGGACGTCGGCCGTGAGCGCGAGGCGCTCGTCCACGTAAGGGAGACGTTCGTAACGCGCCTCCGGTGTGGTCTCGAGGTGCTGGTGGCCGAGACCGACGCTCCGTTCACGCCAGCGCGTCGGTCTCCCCGGTCCCCGGTGGGCGAGCGTCGCCGTGAGCCGCTCGAGTTCGCTCTCTTCGACCGTCTCGCCCGGGCGGTAGAGGGCGACGAACCCGCTCACTCGAGGCTGACCAGTCCCCTCGTGGCGAGGTCGTCGACGAGCGAGCGCACGTCGGCTGCGACCTGCTCGCGCTCGACGTCGTACTCCTCGAGCAGTCGTCGCTCGATGTCGGCGACCGACCGGGGTTCGTCGATCAGTTCCCAGATCCGGCGGCCGACCTCGTTCAGGCCGTAGTAGGTCCCCGAGTCGGCGTCGAGGATCACGAGTTCACCCTCGAGTTCCGTCGTCAGGTGGTCCCCCGCGGCGACGACCGTCGACTCGCTGACGGATGTGTCTGTCATGTCTTGGCAGGTGTACTTCGCCCGCTGTATTAATATTTCACACATGTACTCGAGGAATCGATCGTGTTCGGCGATCCTCTCCCAACATATCCAGGGACAATTTTTATAGGCAGCGGGATGCGGCCGTGACGCTGGTGATCTGTGTCGATGCAGGAACCAGTACTGTGGGTTCCACCGACCGGCTCGCCCCTTCCACTCCGGAACAAGTCACCTCGTCTGTACTATCTCTCCGACACATACTCTCGAGGGCGAGGCGAGTGAATTAGCGCCGTACGGTGGCGTCTGCCGCCGGATGGCTCCGTCTCGTGTATTAATACATACGGTCGAAAATAGGATCTGAGGGATATATCCATTGGAAATTGTAATCAAAGGGAAAAGTTTTATAGCCAAATACGTTGTAAGTTAGTCCGATGTCTCACAAGCCATCCGGTAGCTACGTCGCTCCCGAAGTCACCGAGTACGGTTCGGTCGAATCGATCACGCAGCAGAACAAAGTCGGAAACGGCGACGACGAGTACTCCGAGATCACCCCGCTGGTGGGCTCGGTCGTCTCCCTCTGAGAGGGGCCCGCTGGTGGACTCGTCGCCACTTTACGACCGACTCCACCACCGTGCGCTCGTCGCCACCTGACGAACACAGCGAACACCCATTTATCTTGTGCCTGGGTCACGTACCTGTGGCGCCGTCCTCACGCTGGCCGGTGCCCGATTCCGTCGGACGCCGCCGCCTCCAGATCCGTAGCGACCAGGTCGACCAGCGCCGGTAACACTTCGTGGCGCTTGGGGCGGCAGAGTCGCTGTACCGGCGTCGTCTCGACGACCGTCGAACACTGCTCGAAGTTCGCCGCCGTCGTCCCCGTCTCGTCGAGCAGTCCGGCGACGTACGTCTTCGCGATCAGCCCGAACAGTTGCTCGCGCGCGGGAACCGGCGCGAGTTCCAGCGTCTCACCCTCCTCGAGCACGTAACAGCCCGCGAGGGGAACCGGCTCGGGGACGGGGTCGACGCGCTCGTAGCGCTTTCCGGAGCCGTCGTCGGTCGTCGGCGCTGGCGCGCTCGCGACCGCGAGTGCGTCGGCCGCGTCGGGGAGCAGCCGTAACTGGGGGACGCCCGGGACGACGACGGGACCGTCCTCGTCGAAGCGAATCCCCACCACGTCGTCCTCGATGAGGGTGTGGCCGTGGGTGTGGAAGGCCGCCGCTGTCGTCGACTTTCCGGCCCGGCGTGGTCCCAGAAACACCGCCGCCCGGCCGTCGACGGCGACGGCGCTCGCGTGGAGTACGAGCAGGCCGCGCTGGTGGGCCAGGACGCCCATCATCTCGTTCTGGATGAGCCGACGGAACAGCTTCATCGTCGGAATCTCCTCGGAGACCGGGTCGAACACCACTTCGCGCCCCTTCGCGACGCGAAACGAGCCGATGGTCTCGTAGCTGAGCCGACAGACGTCGCCGTCGGCCTGGATCCGGCGGCCGCCTTCCCCCTCGACCCACTCCGAGACCGGTTCGACCTCGCCGCGACGAATCTCGACGTCCGGCGTCTCCACCCGCTCGGCCCTCGGCAACTCCGGCATCTCGAACGCCGACTCGAGTGTCATCCCGTATGCTTCGTAGTAGTTCATAGCCCCCCGCGCTGCGGTTGTTTCACACTATTCCCGTCAGAACACTTGTCTGTTTCTGCTCCGGCCACCCGTCGCCGCACTCGAGGTGGCTCCCCTCGAGTCGCCGGTGCGACGGCGCACACCCTCGCGGTCACGGCACCGTCACCGACTCCATCTGGGCGTCGTACAGCCTGGCGTACTCGCCGCCGGCGGCGAGCAACTCCTCGTGGCTGCCCGACTCGACGACCGCGCCTTCGGCGACCACGTAGAGCCGATCGGCCCCCTGGACCGTCGAGAGCCAGTGGCCGATGACGACCGTCGCGTACTCGCGCTCGAGTCCCTCGATGCCGCGGACGATCGCCTCCTCGGTCGGCGAGTCGAGTTCGCTCGTCGCCTCGTCGAGAATCAGCACGTCCGCGTCGGTCAACAGCGCCCGCGCGATGGCGACGCGCTGGCGCTGGCCCCCCGAGAGGCGCACCCCGTCGTCGCCGACGCGTGTCTCGAGACCGTCGGGCAACTCCTCGAGAAACGCCGACACCTGGCTCACCTCACAGGCGCGGCGGATGTCCGTCTCGCTCGCCTCCCGGTTGCCGATCGTCACGTTGTAGCGCAGGGTCTCGTTGAACAGGAACGGGTGCTGGCGGACGATCGCCACCCGGTCGTGCCAGGACTCGAGACCGAGTTCCGAGAGCGAGACGCCGTTTGCGCGCACCGATCCCTCGTCGGGATCGTAGAGCCGAGTCAGCAACGAGATGATCGTCGACTTTCCGGCCCCCGACGGGCCGACCAGCGCGACCGTCTCGCCGCGCTCGACGCGCAGTGAGACGTTTCTGACGCCGTTGCCGCTGGCGTAGTGGAAGCTGGCGTCGTCGACGGCAAGTTCGGTGATCGGGTTCGGTGCCGCCCGCTCGCCGCTCGACTCCTCGTGGCGCTCCATCTCGTCGATGAGGTGCTGGGTCCGCACGAGGTGGGGGAGCGCGCCGTCGATGCCGTACAGCAGGTTGTTGAGCGTACTGACCAGCGGGGCCAGACGAAACATCGCGAAGAGAAAGCCCCCGAGGTAGGCGAACGAGAGCGAGAGGTGCGCGAGCGCGACGTAGATCAGCGCGAAGACGACCAGCGCGTTGAGCAGCTGGTTGACGTTCTTCAGCGCCGCCTGGTTGCGCTGGAGGCCGATGCGCGTGCGGACGAAGCGGTCGATCGTCCGC
This sequence comes from Natronobiforma cellulositropha, assembly GCF_025629245.1. GTDB lineage: Archaea > Halobacteriota > Halobacteria > Halobacteriales > Natrialbaceae > Natronobiforma > Natronobiforma cellulositropha. The sequence goes on along the minus strand of NZ_JANZXN010000006.1, from coordinate 171,402 downwards.
CGGTACTCGCCGCTGACGTCGTCGGTCATGTTGAACAGCTTCACCTCCCTGATCCCGCGCGTCCCGGCGTTGACCAGCCCCTGAATCCGCTCGTTCGCCTGCGCGACCTCCTCACCGATCTCGTAGCCCGCCCGCAGCGCGACGCGGCTCAGGACGGCGATCACGCCGAGGACGACGACCGTCGCCACCGTCAGCGTCGGCGAGAGCAGGAGTGCGACCGTGATGTAGATGGCCGCGAAGAAGACGACCTCGAGCAGCTTCAACAGCTGTGTGATCACGTGGGCCGACTGGACCGTCTCGGTGATCACCGTGTTCGTCACCTGGTCCGTATCCTCCGCGTCGACGTAGGCGATCTCGGCCGCCAGCAGCCGGTCGTAGGCCTGCTGGCGAAGCTCGCCGAGGTAGTTCGTACTCAGCGACGCCTGCAGCCACGCCACGAGGAAGTTCGTCAGATACCTGATCACCATCACCAGCGCGAGACCGCCGACCAGCGTCTCGAGGGTCAGCTCGACGCCGACGAACTGATAGAGGGAGACGAAGTACGCCACCACGCCCGTCGCTTCCTCGGCGACCTCACCGTCGGCCTGGGCGATCTCGATGATCGGGACGATGAAGCTGACGCCGATGCCCTCGAACAGCGCCGCCACCATGCTCAACGCGAGGATCAGCGCGGCCTGCTTCGGCCGGTACTTCGCGACGCGCACGAGCGCGTGAAACTTCTCGTTCAGGGTGGGTTCGCCCGTAGACGCCGCCCCGTCGCCGCTCATCACGTCACCTCCACCCGCTCGTCGGTCGAACGCCGGTCGCGTCGGACGCGGCGAACCGCCGCGCTCGCGAAGCGCAGCCATCTGACCACGACGTACAACGGCACGAGCGGCTTCGGAAACGCCACCGTCTCGATGTCTCCGCGGTCGGGCTTACACGCCCAGCTGAGCCAGAGTTTCGCCTTATCCCGCTTGCGCTCGAGCGTCCGCGACTGGTAGCGACGCAGGTCCGTACTCCACCCGCCGGTGTGATCGAACAGGTTTCGACAGACGTGTTCGGTGAGGTCTGCGATGACCGGATCGGCGTCGATCGCTTCCTCGACCGCAGCCGGGAGTGTCGTTCCGTGGAGTTCTCTCGAGACGGCCAGGCCGAGATAGACCATCCGGCGACAGTGGTGCTCGCCCGCGCGCCGCTCGAGCGCGTCCCAGTCGACCTCGTAGCGCGCGAGGAACTCGGTGACGTCACAGATCCACTGCAGGCGCTCCCACTCGTGGCGCGTCCCGTGGACGCACAGCATCAACAGCCGGTCTTCGGCCGAGAGTACCGGCACCTCGGTCCCTGCAACGGTGAGCGTCTCTCGCCGGTCCCACACCATCTCGAGGTCGATCGCCGTCGGAAAGTGCTGGGAGATCACCCGCCAGTGGAGTTCGACCTCGAACGGCTCGCTCCCGTGTGTGAACGGATAGTCGCGCGCGAACCGGATGTACGCCCACTCCTGTGTCGGCGTGAGCTCCATCGTCGACGGCAGGATGTACCGCGGCTCGTAGCCACGCTCGAGCAGACACGCCCTCGCCGCCGGTAACTCCTCGTGGGGCACCAGAAAGTCGAGGTCGCCGAACGTCCGCAGGCCGACGTTGTCGTAGGCGAGCTGGGCGACGACCGGTCCTCGGTACGGAATCGCCCGGATGCCCGCCTCCGCGAACGCAGCTGAGAGCGTTGCGACCTCGCCCAGCATCCGCAGGTTTCGCTGGGCGACGTGGCGCGCCTGCGTTCGCAAGCGCTCGAGTACGTCGTCCGGCACCCGCGCTTCGTGTTCGTTCACCTTCCCGTAGACGAGCGCGCTCACGCCGTGTACACGTGTGAGTTCCGTAACGCGCTCCCAGTCGAGATCCCCCTCGAGGAGCGCCACGCGCTCCGTTTCGTCCCCCTCGTCCGTCCGGCTACACGACACGACGAGTCGCTGTTCTGGACGGAAAGTTTTCCCCATCAATAGCAGAAATATATATTCGTGCGAACATAAATCTAACTCCATGGGAAAAATCTCCATCCGCGAATAGTCGTGGCCGATGATGCCCTGAAGAGCGGCTGCTGTGGTCTTTTCGGATCCGTTGTTAATCGAGTTCGGCGTCTCGCGGGTGTTAACTCACGCCAGTGACGCTCGATACGTTTCCAGTGCGTGCGCTGCTACACGGTCCCAGTCGTACTGGGCTGCCCGGTCGACCGGCTCCACGGGTGGCCGTTCACCGCTAATCGCTCGAACGAGCGTCTGTGCCACCTGTTCGACCGTCGGTTTCGCGACGAATCCCCCGTCCCCGATCACTTCTCCCGCTGCAGACTCCGGATGCTCTGCTGCGATCACCGTGCAGTCCGCTGCCATCGCCTCTGCGTAGGCGATACCGAACCCTTCTCGGGTCGAGGGTGAGGCGAAGACCGATGCAGCGTGCATCTGTCCGATCACGTCGTCGTATTCCTCGAGAAAGCCACAGAACGTGATCTGGTCGGTGTTCTCGAGACGGCTGGCCTGCTCTTCTAGTCGCTGGCGTTCCGGCCCATCACCTACGATACCGAGTGTTACATCGTGCTCGCTCGCCACTCGATCGAACGCCTCGAGCAGAATGTCGACGTTCTTATCCGCGATCAAGCGCCCAGCAAACAGTACGTCGAAGCCGTCTTCTGCGGCTGGTGTGGCTCTGATTCCTTCGACATCGATCCCGTTCGGTACGACGTCGATCGGCTCTGACGTCGGCCAGATCTGTGTGAGCCGGTCGGCAGTCACGCTCGAGACGGCGACCGGATGATGGGGGACCCGTGCGGTGACTCGCTCGGTGACCTTTCCGAACGGTGCGAGGGTACCGAGGTACTCGTCCCAGTAATCGAGCCACACTTCGTGCCAGGTCGTAACCAGTGGGACGTCTCTCCTCAGTGTGGCAAACTTCGAGGCGATCACGGGAAAGTACGGGAAAACGGAGGCGACGACGATGTCGTGTTCGTCGATGTGCTTTCGTAGCGTTGGAAGCATCCGAGCCGAGAAGTCGAGTGCCTCGGTAATCGAGCGCCGGTCCTCCGTGTAGAGGTCTCGTTCTGGTGCACCTGCACGAAGCGTTAGTCCCTCGTAATCCATCTCTTGGGGACCGTCCCAGAAGTGACGCCCGTAGATCGTCACGTCGTGACCGCTTGCTGCGAGTCGTGTCCCAATCTCGTAGATTCGTTTCTCTGCACCACCAGTTACGAACGGGTAGACGACGTTGGAGACGAACGCAATCTTCATAGCAGGGTACTCACTTCAATCGTGTATAAAACATATAGATTCTACATCTGTCTTGTATGTATGCAAATGCTCATATGAGTGTATTGAGATTGATAGCACCATGAGAAAGATACCACCGGCGTTATTCTTCTCCCTACCACAACTATTCGGGCAAACCTCTAATCGAGTTGTAAGGTTTCTTGGAATACTTGGTTTCTGTGTGACTGTATCCGATTACACAGGAAAACAACCGACCGACTCACATGCATTTCCCAAAATCACACATCACATTTCACAATTGGACCAGTCACTCAGAAAGGGAGGCGTCGACTGTCAATGAGAATTGCAATGATACAGGATGACTGGTGGCCAGAAACTGGTGGTGGGCCGATCCACGTTGAGGAGCTCTCGATCGCACTCGCGAAAGAATTTAATCACGAAATCGACATCTATACCCGCGCACTGCGGAAAGACGGCGAGTCCTACACCGAACTCGAGACGTACGCCGATGGGAATGTCCGACTCCACCGACTGAAACCGACGACGGAGTACTGGAACCCTATCGGTCGCGCCACCTCAATGGCGACGCCGATTCCCCAACTGCTCACTGAGGAGTTCGACATCGTCCACGGACACACGTTCTTACCAGCGGTCCCAACTCGAGTCGCCGGTGCGCTGACCGACGCGTCGACGTTGCTAACCGTCCACGGGACCACGTTGACGACCGGTATTGGCCGTGATGACGACTCACCGCTCGCCTCGCTAAAGCTCTGGATCGAACGCCAACTTGTGCTTACTTTCAACTACGACCACGTCATTTCGGTCAATCAGGAACACTTAGACCTACTTGGGAACCACCACGACCACTTCTCGTGTGTCCCCAACGGCGTTGACCTAGAACGCTTCAACACCGATGTCGAACGGCGCGACGAAATCCTCTTCCTCGGTCGTCTCGTTCCCCGGAAACGGGTGAACGACCTTGTCGATGGGTTTGCACAGGTTGCCGAGGAACTCCCCGACACGGACCTCGTGATCGTCGGTTCCGGCCCCGAGGAGGAGACCTTGCGCAGCCTGGCCAGAAAACGTGGCATCGCCGACCGCGTCTCGTTCGAGGGCCGAGTCCCCGACGAGGCGATTCCTGAGTACTACCGCCGCGCATCGGTGTTCGTCCTCCCCTCGATCTGGGAAGGGCACCCGTTGACTTTGCTCGAGGCCTGGGCGTCCGAGACGCCCGTGATCACGACCGAAGCTGAGGGGATCGAAGAGTTCGTCAACCACGAGGAAACCGGGTACCTAGTACCGCTGAAGTCACCCGATTCGATCGCGGAGGGGCTTCGCCGGGCGCTGTCTGATCCCGGCGAACGGAATCGGTGGGCGGCGAACGCGTACGAACTGGCCAAGACAGAGTACTCGTGGGACGGAGTTGCCGAACGGACGAACCGGATCTACGAAGAGATCGAAGCGAGACGCTGATAGACTACTCCATGTATCCGAGGTCGGCGAGCCGTTCTTCGACTGCCGATTCGTCGTAGGACGTCTCGCCCCAACTCGCGTCGACTAACTCGTCCCAGGTGTCTTCTTCGTACTCTCGGTCGGTCGTGGAGAGGACCGTTCCGTCACGGTCGGTGTCGACCGGCAACCCCATCGTCGCGGCCACAGTCGGTGCGATGTCGACGATCGATGCGTCGACCAGTTCCACTGGTTCAATGTCGGGTCCCGCAGCTACGACGATTCCCTGGGGCCGGTGGTTCATATGATCGTTTCGACGGAAGGGACCGAGTATCGATCCACTGACGTCGTACTGGTACTCGCGCGGAAAAAGGACGATGTCGGGAGCGTCCTCGAAGTGAGCCCCGTCGTAGACCGCTTCTTTGCGCTCGACGGCGGAAAACACGCACTGGCCATCCGGATCTTCTAACGCCTCGAGTTTCTCGATGAGTTCCTCCCGAAGCGCTTCGTAAGCATCGTCATCGAGGGTACCAGCCGGTTCTCGACCAGCTTTGTTGAGGTGAATCCCACAACTATTGAAAAAGATCTGGAACGCATCTGATCGTTCCCAGTCGACGGTTTCATTCTGCGCGGCAAGGAGCGCGTTGTCCGGAAGCAGCCGGGTGACGTGCGGGGCGAGGCCAACCGTACTCAGAATCGAGTGGATTCGCTGTGGACCCAGGCCGACTTTCGAGGAGAGGGACACCCCGGTGCGGAGGACGCTCGTCAACGCCGAGCTGTTCGCTGATTCGGCACCGTCTTCTGCTTTCAGCTCCTCCTTTTTCATCTGGAGATACTCCGGTTCCCCTTCGGTCGTCTCGCAGTAGCCCTCCTCTGCGAGCCACGTATTCACGTAGAACGTCCAGTCATACTTCCCCATACCGTGATCGGAGACGACGAAGACGTTGGGATCGTCGGCGAGACCGACGATGTCGCCGACGAAGCCGTCCACTTCCTCGAGGACGTCGTACCACTTCTCGGGGTCGTTGACGTCGTGAAACACGGAATCAGTGACCTGAAACTGGACGGCCAGTAAGTCCCAGTCGAATTTGCTGTCCAGAAACGTGGCGACGTCTCGTCGGCATCGGGCGACGTCCACGAACTCCTCAACGACGTCTTCTCCGGTACCATATTCTGGATAGATCCTGTATTTACCGTACTCGCTCTCGTACTCGGCTCGGAGGCCTTCCGGATGCCACTCGGCGTCTTCCGTCGCGAGATACCCGGGTACGACAGCACCGTTTTCGTACTCCGGGACTGGGTGGGTGACCGGGAAGTTGATGCTTATGACGGACTTCCCCTCGGCTTCGGCGACGTCGGGTAGATACGGAGCGTCGACGTCCCGGCGATCGATGAGACGCTTCTCGTAACCATCCCTCGTGAAGAAGTCGAACACGCCATGTGACCCAGGATTTCGACCACTCTGCAGCGAGGGCCAGGCACACGGCGTCCACGGGGGATGGGTGCTCTCAAGGTCACCGCCGGTCCCTTCCTCACGAAGTGAACACACCGTCGGTAGCCGGTCCGCGCCAACCATCGGAGATAAGATGTCCCATCCAAGTCCATCGAGGCCAACGAGGACGGTTTTTTTAGCCATTGGAAATGTAATTTACTACTAATACCATGAGTGTTGCGAAAGATCGATAGGTTGGCATCACGTCAAGCTGTGGGATCGGAGAACCGTTTTCATCGGAAAGAAAATTTACTCGCACCGGCTCTGGTGAATCGCCATACTGCGTCGAGTTGTGTTGTCTTGTGGTCGTCCAGAGATTGGCTAATCAGCTTGCCACTGCCCGATTCCTCGAGGTTCTCGTCGCGATCGTCCCAGTGTGGCGCCTCGAGCGGCGCAATTTCTCATCGAAAGTCGCCGTCTAGTGATTCACCAAAGCCCTCGCACCAAAACTGACACGGCAGTAGGAGAAGTCGACATGCTTTTTATTTTCTCTCGACATTACCTATTCAATGAACGTGTTACTGCTCAGCGGACAACTCGGCTCCGGTGGGGCACCTCGGGTCTGTTATCAGGTCGCGCGCCACCTCCCCGACGACGTCGACCTCCAGGTCGCGTATCTCGGCGGACGCGACGGACTCGTCGAAAAGTTCGAAGCCGAGAGCATTCCCGTCGAACGCCTAGCCGAGGACATGCTGTCCGTTAGTGCTGCACGGGCATTTGATAAGCACCTTCGCGAGAACGACTATGATGTCGTCCACACGCACATGATCAGCGCTGCGTTGATCGGTCGGCCGATTGCGAGGCTGCATCGCATCCCGGTCGTTCACACCGTCCACACGAATTACAAAATGCGGCCGCTGACCGCGAAACTCCCTGACGTACTGACGGCCCCATTCGCAAATCGCGCGGTGTGCGTGTCCGATTCCGTCGCCCGATCACTTCCCTGGTACTATTTCGCCGATACGGAGGTCATCTACAACTGTATTGATGTCGAGGCCGTCCGTGAAGCGGGCGCCATTCCCTGGGACGACCTCGAGTGGACTGCCGACCTCGACCCGGACGCGCCGGTCGTCGCAAACGTGGCACGGTTCGATCCCAAAAAACGACGGATCGATCTCGTCGAAGGTTTTGAACACACTCTCAACAACATCCCCGACGCACAGTTAGTGCTAACTGGGCGAACTGGGAAACGCCAACAGCGACTCGAAAATCGAGCGATCGAACTCGGAATTGCCGATAACGTCCACTTCGTAGGGTTCGTAGATAATCCGCAAAGTGTGTACTATCACGCCGACGTCATCGCTCTCCCATCCAAGGCAGAGGGATTCAGCATCAGCATGCTCGAGGCGATGGCCCATCAGGTACCGATTGTAGCATCGAATATCCCTGCTTTTGTCGATGCTCTCGGTGAAGACTACCCAGCGTTCGTTCCCGTTGAGTCACCGCGTGCATTAGGGAGGGAATTATCCCAAGCCCTGTCCGATCAGTCCTACAGCGAGAACATGACGTCAATTATCAACGAGCGGATCGAACGATTTTCAGGTAAGAATGCTGCACAAGCTTACGCTCGCACATTCCGCTCGGTAATTACGTGATGTGCGATTCACCACTGCCTACCAGTTAGCCCGAGCCACCGACCATACTGTTCCGAATTTTCGCGTGTAAATCATATCTCTAATCAACTTCGAAACTATGTTTGTGAAGGGAAAGATTCATTCAATATGATATCGATCGTATCTCTGTGAAGATGCAGCCAAATATCATTCTAATCGTTCTCGATACAGCGAGGGCAGAGACTGTCTTCTCTCTTATCGACGATGGACACCTGCCAACCCTCGAGTCAATCACTGAAGAGGGTGTCTCTTTCACTTCTGCGTTCACGACAGCACCGTGGACACTCCCATCACACGCCTCACTGTTCACTGGCCAGCGAACCAGCGACCACAATACGCACGCCGGAACCAAACGGTTTGACCCTCACGTCCCGACACTTGCTGAACAGCTATCCAACGGTGGCTATGACACCGTCGGCATCTCTGGGAACGTCTGGGTGAGCAAGAAGTTCGGCTTCCACCGCGGCTTCGATAACCTCTCGATGAAGTGGGACTACTACTGGACGGATGCCGATCTCTCGTCGGTCTCGGAAGCCAACTCGAAACGGGAGATGATTCGTGCGTTCACCTCTGAGGTCTCTCCCCGAGAACTGCCGAAGACGATCGTGAACGCCGCGTACGGGAAATATCTCTCGAAAAGTCGCCAGATGGGTGGTGCGAACACCACCAGACGAGTCACGAAGTGGCTCCGAAACCGTGAGCCCACTGACGACCCGTTTTTCTTCTTCGTAAACTATCTCGAGCCCCACCTCGAGTACTGGCCACCGGATCGCTATCTGGAACAGTTCTTGCCCGACGATGTCACTCCTGAAGAAGTAGACCGTATCAACCAAGATCCGTGGGAGTACATCGCTGGACACTCGGAACTGACGGACAGAGAGCTGAACATCCTCTTGCAGCTGTACAAGGGCGAACTCGCCTACGTCGACGAACTGGTCGGCGGTATCTATCGAACGTTACGCGAGTGTGACTTACTGGAGGATACGTGCCTGATCGTCGTTGGCGACCACGGTGAAAACATTGGTGACCACAATCTGATGGACCACCAGTACTGTCTGTACGATACGCTGCTCAACGTTCCACTGTTCGTGCGCTATCCAGAGGTGTTCCAGTCGGGAACGACTGTTGATGAACTAGTAGAAGTCCGAGACCTCTATCCGACGCTATTAGACTTAGCTGGCATAGAGCTACCATCTACAGAAACAATCTCGACCCAGAGCTTCCTCCGCGAAGAATACCGCGAGTACGTCATCGGCGAGTACAGAGCACCCCAACCGTCGATGGAGTCAATGGACGCACATCTCGGTGAACTCCCTGAGACGATCCGTCGGTACGATCGCACACTCCGAAGCATTCGAGATGGCCGGTGGAAAACGATCGAGGGGTCGGATGGCTCTGCGCAATTGTACGATGTCGTCGCCGATCCCACTGAAGAACACGATCTCTCAGCTGAGCACCCGGATATCGTCGCTGATCACATTACTCAGATGGACGACGAAAACACACCGCTTTCGTACGTCGAAAACGAAAAAGGGAACATCGATGAACATAGTCGAAAACATCTCGAAAGCCTTGGCTATTTGTAGGTGCTAATGCAATGAACCGTCGTACTGAATTGATTTACTTGCCTCTGGTGAATCAATAGATAGCATCGACTTATCACTGGGAATCACGTCGCTCAAGGTTTCACGCTGAAACTGTCATGATCACACTTAAAGAATTCATAAATGACAAAAGAATTGACTGAAATATGATAAAATGTTTGACACAACACTCCCGACACTGCGTGGCTATTCACCAAAGCCTTTCAGATATTTTTTACCGTGGGGAGTGCTACTGGACATCTGATGAGTAGCAGTCGGTCTCTTTGGCTATTCCTTCCCCGTCAACTACGGGACGCACCGGCCGATATTGTGGCCACCCTCGTGTCAGTGGTTCTCGTAAACGTCTTTATTTTTGCACCGCTACTTCGAGAGACGCCACTTCGGATTCTCGCTGGGCTATTGTTTGTCATTTTCGTTCCAGGGTACGTACTCACAGCAGCGCTTTTTCCAGCGCGTGACATTACCCAGTCCAGCAAAACGAGTGCTGCTGGATCTTCCACCAAGCACACCCACCGAACATCTGGTATCACCGGCCTCGAGCGAATCGTTCTCTCGTTTGGCCTGAGTCTCGTCCTCGTTCCACTCGTCGTTCTGCTAGTCAGCTTTTCCCCGTGGGGTCTCGAACCGAGACCAGTGGTGATCTCTCTCAGCCTCGTCGTCGTCATCTTTTCTCTCGTCGCTACTGTCAGGCGGAGATTGTTGGCCCCAGACTACCGCTTCTCTGTACCGTACCGAGCATGGGTAAATCGGGCACGGGACGAACTATCCAGGCCCACCGCGTCCATCGACTCAGCGCTGACGTTTGCACTCATTGTTTCTATCGTACTCGCTGCCGGAAGTGTCGGATACGTCGTTAGTACGCCTCAGTCCGGCGAGCACCTCACCACTGTTGGGATCGTAACGGAAACCGCCTCCGATGAATACGTTGCCGGTAATATTCCTCGCGATTTCACTCCGGGGGACAGCCACGAACTGCACTTGGTGCTTGAGAATAACGAATACGAGACTGTCGAGTATACTGTCGTGGTTGTCGAACGCGAGTGGTCAGCTGATCAGTCATCGTTTGGTGACTGGCGAGAGATGAAACGGTTACCTATTCGGGTACCACATGGAGAGACGGTGTATCACGGACACAGTATCTCACCCGAAACGCTTGGCGACGATATCCGCCTTGAGTGGCTGGTGTATACGGGTTCGGTGCCGGATGAACCCCGCCCTGACAACGCAGACTACTGGGTCCACCACTGGACCACTGTGGCGATTAATTGAATCCTCTAATTAGTGGTTCTGGGTCACTGACTCTCGGTACCGTATGTGGATATTTGGCTTTATCAAGTCAAAGAGCCACAATAAAATGGCGGGTTCTTAGTTCGGTCGGTGTAGAAGAGTTATAAACCATTCCTGATTCTAGCTGATGAATCATTGGATTTGTGATATAAGCTAACTTCTCCATTGTCGACCACCTTACTGTAATCAGTAGAATTATCGAATTCTTGACTTGGATTCCATTCAAGATTCCAATGTCCACCGAACATTACAGTGTCTACGTTCGTTCTAATCAACACATTCGGGTACCCTTGTTCATGCGTATCTCCAGCTAGAATGTCCGGTCCTAGTTGGGAGAATCCATCTGGCGTAGGGTCAGCACCCCCTGGTCGGTACGATACTCCTTCCCCAAAATACTCTACATTCTGCCTTGCATAATAATAATCTGCATAGACCTCTCCACTTGTGTGATCAGCTACGAATTTCTTTCCTTCCCACTCTCCATGCGTTAAGTACTGACGCGATTCCTGTGGATGGTCAAGAGTAGCTAATGGGGCGCTGATCTGCGCAAATATGATGACAAATAGAAGCAGTATACTCCCCGTCGTTGTTCCTTTCCGTGCCGAGAAAATTCCTGCAAATACTAATACGACCAAAAGAATTGAGAATATTGGCTCAGCAAACAATAACATTCGTCGAGTGGATACAGCACCTATGAATGTGATAATGAACAGTGAACCAACTGCTGCTGCTATCCCTGCCAAAACTGGTGACTTATCCATTCTCCATAATATGACCCACCCTATTGAAACGAAGGGCAGGTATATCAACCAGTGACCCTGTCGGATAATAATTCCGCTTATCCCGCTTGTCGTCGGTTCTGCTGCAGTTGAATCAAGTACTGCGCCTGATACTGGTCCGGGATTATGGATTATTGTTTGTAAAAATAATGTCGCAACAGGCCGAATCTGGGTTGTAGTATATGTCCAAACTATTAACAGAAATATTGTCGACAAGATGGTTAATATCAGTAAAGGTGCTGTATTCTGTGATTGGTGTTTTCGCATCCGATATTTTGATATGTACTCTTTTTCGTTTACTAACCCAATTACCAGCACTCCAAGTAACGCTGCCAGTGTGTATAATCCTCCAATCTTGTGGGATGCCACAATTGATGCAAGGCTGAGAATTAATAGGATTGGTATGGTTTTATCGTTCGCGTCAAATCTGTGGTAAATCAACAACAATACACATGTAATGAAAAATAGGACCACTGCATGTTGTTGAGGTATCGGCCACAGTGAATCTATTGAGCTTGCTGTCGAGACCACTGAGATGGATGCAGCAATTGTTACTGCAGAATCTGGCAACCACGACAGAGACTGGACTAAAACTGCGACAGCTAATGGTGTTATAATAGTTACAATTAGTACGTATGCGACAGCCGAATACTGTGCTTCCAAACCCATAAAATGAGAGATCCCTACAGAATTGAGAAAATAAAGTGGAGCCCCGGAGTAGAAGTTTAATCCCTCTATCGATGACAGCTTACCAGTGTGTATTATTCTGTTCACTGCAGCAGCTATCTTGTCTGGATCTTGTCCAGATAGCGTCGCCGGATGATAAAACGATACTAGTCTATGTGACAGAGCAACAATAATAACTGTGCTAACTCCTACCACTGGTTGAAGGCTGCGAGAAAGGAAAATAATAATTGAGAGTGAAAAAAATATAAATATCCCCATCCAGGGATACAGTTGTTCTGTGAAATGAACACCCATAATAGTAACCGTGAATAAGAGTGAAATAGCTATGAACCCAAGTCGGACGATCATAGCAAAGTTGTTCAACCGTTGGTGAAATAATCTTACCGGAAAGACATCTGTATTTCTAAAAGTCTTCTGGACTACCCTCCAGTGTCGCATTTGTTTATTTGGCTTTGGTAAATCACTAGGCGGCGGCGATTTTCGGTGGGATTGCGCCGCTCAAGGAATCGGGCGGTGGCAAGCTTATTAGCCGCCTTCAGGATGACTGCGAGACACTACAATTCGACGCAGTATGGCGATTCACCAGAGCCTTTCACTGCGTACTTTGATGACACGTCTGAGCACTTCTTCCCAGTTTCCGTAGTACGATTGACGACTGTGAATACCGGTGTTTTGTTCTGATCATGTCGTCCATCACCGCATCTAACACGTTAGTGCGTATCGAACACCGCTGATACGGTGGCTTTGTTCTCTTCAGTTCGGCAGTCATCGTCCTCAGTATCAACGATCTCCCACTGAAGAGCGATCTTGGGTCCCCAACCTTTCGGCTGAGTACAAAAACTAGTTATGGTATTGTCCCCATTATAGCCACAATGTCCCACCTCTTTGGTCACGAGAATAGTGTTCTAAACTCTACACGACTGACAGAAACCACCTCGCAAAATCATTTTGTCGGATACTTACGGAAGCAAGCGGTTCGTTATGAGATGATAAACGATTTATCTCGAAAAACAGCCATCTCTGGTTTATTATGGTATGTTCCCCATCCTAATTTCTGGGGCTTAGTTTTTCACCAATGACTGCCAGCAACCATGTGAGTTCTTCCATGACCTCTGAACAGACCGTAGCACCAGATGCATATCATCTTTCTCACGATCCCTATGACCTTCGCCGATTCGACTGGCGAATGCTCCTCTCTGAGCACATCAGTGGAACGTGTCTCGACCTGTTCGCTGGCTTCGGCACCCGTTCGTTTCTCTTGGCAGAACTGTGTGAGGCTGTGTACGCTGTCGATCCTCGGGACAATCGACTGCAATTTCTCACCGACCGATCGGATTTTGACTGTCACGATCGGATACATTCTGTCTGTGCTCCTGTTGATGTGCTTCCCTTCTCTCCGAATTCATTCGATCTCATCGTTGCTACCGGTGAAGAGTGGCTTCAGTGGTGTACTGGGGAACCGATGCGAGAACGGATTGCAGAGTTACAAACATTGCTGAAAGACGATGGATCTCTGATAATTAATCTGCCTGGATGGCCGACGACATCAGGTATTGCAGGGCAATTTGGTATCGGGGACACATCAAACGCATCCCTTCGCTTTGGTCGCCTTTCTAAATCGCTGTCCGCTACTCCCCGAGGCTACGAAAAAACGCTCCGGTCCGCAGGTTTCACAGTGATTGATTGTTACACACACCTTCCAACTGTGGCTAATGTACAATATAGCTTCAATGCCAGTAGCCACGAACCAATTAGATGGTTGACCTCTCGGTATCGCAATCATGCAGATATTCGCTACCGAATCGCGCGTCGATTATCACTTGTCGGAGATCAAACCGGGCTTCTCAAACACTGCTATCCCTCGTACCTTGTCGTTGCTTCGAACGATACTTCTATAGATACTCGCGACAGCTCCCTCGTCGAAAGCGAAGACGTCATCCTCTCTCACGGTCGTTCGCGTGCAGCGTTGTTACATCTCGAGAGTGGCTCTCTCGAAAAGGTGGTCAAAGTCCCTAATCGAACTCGGCATGGCGAAATATCAGAACGTGAGGGGCGAGTTCTCACTTCGTTGAAAGAAACTCAATCTTCGACCACCACTAATCTCCCAGATGGGGAGACGATCGAGACTCGGTTTGGGTCGGCTCGGGTCGAACAACCTGCCTCAGGGACGCCACTATCGTCACGGCTCGATTCTTGCCCCGAGACGTTTCGAACGGTGCTCGAAATCGGTGCTGAGTGGATCACTGCATTTCAACGGGACTACCGATGTGACGAGAGTACCCTCTCTGTAGATGACCTCGCTCAACAGCTTACTGTCGAGGAACTCGAGGTGTCACCGCCGTCCATTGACTCTCACTCACAGTTGTATTATACACCCGTCCACGGTGATTTTCATCCACAAAATATTTTTGCTAATGAGGATACTGTCACGACAGTAATCGACTGGGAACACGCTGTACTTCGTGGAAACCCACTCGTCGACCCGACGTTCTTCCTCTTGCAAGTCTCCCGTATCATATTTGGAGATCTTCAAACGGGATTCGAACGAATTTTCCTCGACGATACTGAACACGCATCGATCGCCCGAGAGTACGTTGAATCCCTCTGTAGAGACTCTGGAGTCGATGTGGAAACATTTCTTCTTCACCTCCCAAGCGGTTGGATACATCAACTCGGTATTGAGTACGAGATTGGGACATCAATGACGTACACGGCACGGCCTGACGAGAAACGGGAGTGGGTCACGTTCGTGTGGGATCATATTGACCAGATCAATCTCGACGACTGACGTCTCAGTCTGTTATCCGAAGGCTGCACGGACTTCTGAAACATCTAGTAACCCTGTGACAGTACAAAGAACGGCCCAGACTGCCACTCCTAGTAAGACGACCGAAATCAACGACACGAGCCCAGCAACAGATGACATTGCGAAGAGGACAACCCCTGCCATTGTACCAGAGATGAGCAGTACTAACGCGATTTGTCGAGCGAGGAAACCGAATCTGAACGTGAGCTCTGTATGCATAATGTAGACATTTGCGAAGGAATAGAATCCGTACGTCACTATTGTCGCGATTGCGGCACCTTCCACTCCGTACTGTGGGATGAAGATTATGTTCAAAATGATGTTTCCGATAGCAGATACGGATTTGACTTTTGCGCGGTCGGTCGCTCGACCAAGGTAGTCCAGCCCACCGCTGGTAATTCTCGTGAGTGCTTGGAAGATGACGAATAATGAGAGGATCTGCAATACCGTGACTGCGCCAGCGTACTCGGTACCGAAGACAAGTGTTACCATCGGATCAGCAACGATGATGATCCCCAGCGCGGCCGGAACGTACATCATTAGCGTGTATATTAGCGTTTCTTCGTACAGTTCTGAAGCGCGCTTTATCGACTCCGCAGACTTCTTCTCACCGTATACTGGTGATAGTGTGTAACTCAACGTTGCAGATGGCAGCTGTGTGAACGTCACAACTTGTTTGCTTATCACGTAATACCCTACTGCTACAGGATTCAGAAACAGTCCTATGAGTACGACGTCGACCTCTTTGACGATTTTATCAGCACTCTTTGTAAACGATATCGGAACGCTGTACTCTAACATCCTTCTTAGAAGTCCAGGTTCAGGACTCTCCGTCTTTTCGTACTCGGGATAGACGAGGTAGTAGAGTGCAACGAACCCAAGAGCGACCGTTACTGCGAAGGCCAAAATGTGTCCGATGAGTGCACCGACCGCACCATAGCCAAGCACTACGAAGATACCTACGAAGAGTAGTTTCAGTAGGCCACGAACCGCTTGAATCTGAGCACCCACCCTAATCTGTTGGAACCCTTGAAAGACCCGTCGTAGGTATGTGATCAACCCGTGAAATATGATGTATCCCGGTGCCAGTAGCAGTAACAGAATCAGATCGGATTCTCCTAATGCGTCCGCAAGCAGTTCATGCCCAACGACGATCACTACTGAGACCAGTGTCAGTGCACCTATGGTTATTTTTAGCGACGATGAGAGAATGTATCGTATCTGTGTTCTGTCCTTCTCATTATATTCTGTCAAATATCGTGCCGCCGATTTTGCGAGGCCAAACTCTCCGAACAGACCTGCGATAGTGAACACTGAGATCGCGAGAAATAGAAGTCCGTACTGGCCCGTGTCTAAGAACCGGGCCAGAAACACGATCATCAAAGCACCGGAAACAGTGTCTACGAGCTTAGAGAGAAACTCGATTTTCAGCTTGGCTCCAAATTTATTTATTAGCCCCATCGATTAGCTACAACTGTATTCATCGTGTGTGGTTTGGCAAGTATAATTACTTCGGAATTAGTCACTCGAATCTGATAACGATCCATACACTCGAGCTCGCCGCCGCCTCAGGCCTTCACCGCACCCAGGAAGAACGACGAGAAGATCGTCTGTAACCCGATGACGATCGCGGTGAACGCCACCAGCGACCCCATCGTGAACGCGACCGAGCCGAAGCCACTCGAGATCCACTGGTAGACCAACAGCCCGGCGTAGAGACCGCCGGCGGCGAGGATCGCGACGCCGAGGGTCGCGCCGGACTCGAGCGAGAGCGACTCGAGTCTGCGGGTGAGTGGGTCGCCGGGTTTGCGGATGGGGTTGCTCGCGGCACTGGCGAAGACGCCGAGGCTCGTGACCTGGTAGCCGGCGATGACGAAGAGGCTGCCGGCGATCATCGAGTGGATGCCGAAGGTGGCGCCGCCGATGGAGGTGCCGGTCGCCGCCAGCGCCATGACGAGTGCGCCGAAGGTGGCGAGCAGGACGCCGGGGACCGAGAACAGGTAGCCGGGGGCGTTGACGAGCATGAAGCGGACGTGTCGCCAGCCGTCTTTGAAGCTCTCGAGGGTGGCCTCGCCCTCGCGTTCGTGGTAGGTGATGGGGACCTCTTCGATCTGCATGTCCTGGGCACCGGCTTCCATGATCATCTCGGAGGCGAACTCCATGCCGGTGGTCTTTAAGTCGAGCTGTTCGAGTGAGTCGCGCTGGATGATGCGGAAGCCGCTGTGGGCGTCGCTGACGCCGGCGCCGTAGAAGACGTTGAGAAACCGCGTCAGGAAGGGGTTGCCGACGTACTGGTGGAGCGGGGGCATCGCACCGGGGAGGATCTCGCCTTCGAGGCGAGAGCCCATCACCATGTCGGCGTCGGTGGCTTCCAGCCGCTCGAGCAGCTGGGGGATGGCCTCGAAGTCGTAGGTGGTGTCGGCGTCGCCGATGACGATGTACTCACCGCGAGAGCGCTCGAAGGCGTAGCGGTAGGCGTAGCCGTAGCCGGGGGCGTCGGGTTCGACGACGATCGCGCCCATCTCGCGGCCGATCTCGGGCGTGCGGTCGGTCGAGCTGTCGCTCAGGATAATCTCGGCTTCGGTCCCGAGTTCGGCGATGGCGTGTTTGGCGCGTTCGATACACTCGCCGACGCCCTCCTCTTCGTTGAGCGTCGGCATGACGACGCTGATCGTCGGGTCGGTCTCGCTGTCTCGTCCTTTCAGGAGGCTGTCTGCGTCTCGTATCTTCGCCGCTCGAGTCGAGGGCTGAGACGCTGGCGATTCACCGTCACTCTCGGCGAGCGACGAGTCGATCTCCGGCGCGGTCGTACCGTGGCTTTGGGCGGTCATGGTAGGTAGGTTCGTGGATATGTTGTGGACATTGGAAATGTCGATCGGCGCCTGACGGTCCCAAAGTCCTTCATATCCGTCTGCTATCGTCTGGACTATTGCTAGTGGGCTATAAATAATATATTGGTACGTGAGGAACTATACTATTGATGATTATTATTTGCACGATATCCGATGTGGATGGATAATTGCACGCGACTGTCGGGCGGTTCGACTCGTCAGTCGTCGGCGCTCGCCTGGGCCGTCGGCTCCTCTCGCTCGAGTCCACACAGCTCTCGCGTGAGCTCGAGCACCGTCGTCGCTTCGGCCTGTGTGAGATCCTCGATGGCGAAGACGGCGCGTTCGTAGCGCTGGGTGACGTCCCGCAGTCGGTCGACGTCGTCCGGCCCGTCGCTGGCCCGCTCCCGACGGTAGTGCTCGTAGAACTCCCAGTGTGTCAGCGCCTTCGCGTCCTCGAGTCGCTCGGACAGTTCGAAGCGGACGGCCGCGTAACAGCTCTCGGCGGCGGCGTTCGGGTGGCCGTCCGCGAGGTGGTCGCTGGCGCGTGCGAGGTAGGCGGGCGTCAGCGAGGGGCGTCCGTCCTCCTCGTCGGCCGTCGTCGCCGTCCGAACCGCCTCGAACGGGTTCGACGAGTCCGCCGCCCGCTGGCTGCGCCGACGGTAGAGGACGACCGTGACGCCGGTCAACGCGGCGAGGGCGACCCCCGCCCCGACGAGCGTCCCACGGTCGTCGGCGAGCGTCGCCCCCTCGCCTCCCGCGAGCGTGACCGTCGCTTCCGCGCTCGCCGGTGCGAGGTTCGAGCGCGACTCCTCGAAGACGGCCTCCACCGACGCCGTCGAGGCGTCGGCCGGCCCGGCGACCGTCTCGTCGAACCGCCCGCTCGCGTCGGTCGTCACGCTCGAGACGGCCGCCCCGTCGACGACGAGACCGACGGTCTGGTTCGCGATCCCCGCCCCGCCGTCGGCCTCGGTGAGCCGTCCGGAGAGGCGCAGGCCCTCGTCGGTCTCCCTCGCGTCGACCGTGAGGTCGGTCGCCGTCTCGAGCACCGTCACGCTCGCGCTCTCGCTCACCGGCGAGAGCGCCCGGTCGGACTCGTCGAACCCGACGCGCAGGTCGCGCTCGCCGTGGGGCACCGACGCCGGCACGAGACCCGTCGCGTTGATCGTCCCCGCCTCGCTCTCGCCCGCACCGATCTCCTGCCCGTCGAGGGAGACGGCCAGCGGGACGCCGTCGACGGGAATCCCCTCGACGACGAGGTCGCCGCGCACCGCTACCGTCTCGTCGTAGGCCACCACGTCGGGGACCTCGAGCGAGCGCACCTCGGCGTCGGCCTGCTCGAGTCCGACCTCGACGCTCGTCCGACTCTCGAGGTACTCCGAGGTTCGCTCGGGGACGAAGACGACCTCGAGGCTCGTCGCCGAGACGTTCTCCGTCGTCGGCCGGTAGACGAACTCGAACGCGCCGCCGGCGTCCGTCTCCGTCTCCACCGTCCCGTTTCCGACCGCGAGTTCGATCTCCTCGTTCGCGACCGGCGTCCCGTCCGCCGTCTGGAGGACGCCGCTGGCTTCGAGCGGCTCGAGAAACGAAACCGTCGCCACGCCGTCGGCCGGCGCGTCGTTCTCGACGGTGACGCTGAGGGCGGTCGCGACGAAGTGTTCGGCCCGGATCTCCTCGTGGTCGTCGCTGATCCGTTCGTTCACCGACGAGACGCTCTCGCTCGCCCCGGAGAGGTCGACGCCGACTCCCGACTCGAGCCCCTCGTAGCGCTCGTCGAGTCCCTCACGTGTCTCCTCGAGTTCGACCGCCAGCTCGTCGAGTTCGCGCGCCAGTTCGTCCATCCGTTCGTCGTCGCCGCGCTCGCGCGCGTCCTCGTAGGCGTCCGACGTCTCCTCGTACGCCTGGAGCGTCTCGACCAGGTGTACCTGATCCGCTCGCGCCTCCTCGAAGGCCGCCACGTACTCGTCGTTGCCCGTCTCGGCGGCGATCTCCGCGTAGCGATCGAGGTCCGCGAGGAACTCCTCGTCGAGGCGCTCGAGTGCCAGCTCGTACTCGCCGTCGTCGGCGTCGAGCGCACCGGCGGCGAGTCTCTCGGCGAGTCTCTCGGCGAGCGCCGACTCGAGTCCCTCGAGGTCGCCCGACTCGGCGTACTCGTCGGGGTTCTGGTGGCGGACGATCGGCTCGTCTTCGCCCTCTGCCGTCTCGTTCACGCCGGTCGCGTTCACCGCCTCGTCGGCCTGCGCGCTCGCGTCGCCGACCGCGCCGCCGGCGACGGCCAGACCGGCGACCGCCAGCACACAGAGGAGCCAGGCTGTCGCGACGGCCGCCGAACGGTCGGACCCTGCGTCGTTCACGCCCGTTCGTTCGCGGCCGGTAGTGAAAAAGTATTCTCGTGCAGGTCGAATCTTTCGACGGCGCGCCTCGTGTCCTCCCGTCACCGTGGCTAATATTTAACGTCACCCCACTCGAACGCGTGTGTATGCTCGCGACGGCCGCCCGCGTTCTCGTCGTCCTCGCCCTCCTCGCGGGGCTGTTCGGACTGTTCGTCCTCGACGGTGCGAACCACTCGTCGATCCACTCCTCGCCGACGTTCCCCGCCGACTCGAGTCCGGACTCGCCGATCGTCTCGGCCGGCCCACTCGAGGTGACGCCACCCGACCACACCCTGCTGCGTGGCCCTCCAATCGATCCCGGCTACTGGGACCTGGTGTTCATGTACGCGGTGTCGGTCGTCGCGCTCTGCTGGACGCTCGCACGCGGGGTCAACCGCTGGCGGTTCGACCGCCAGGCGCTCGCCTTCGAACCGCGCGAACACCCACGCGTCCGGCCGCTCGCCTGGATTCGGACGCTCCTCTCGAGGTCGACCCGCTCGCACCCCCGCGCGACGTGGAGGCGTGACTAGATGGCTGACCTGCTCACGCACGTCCTCGTCGCCTACATCTTCGCGACCGCCCTCTCGTGGTACGTCGACTCGATCACCCCCGCGCTGGTCACCGTCGCGATGGCCGGGGCGATCCTCCCCGACCTCAACCGCCTCGAGTTCGTGCTCCCCGCCACGGCGGTCGAGTCGACGCTCTCGCTCCCGTTCTCCTGGTCTGCGTTTCACACCCTCGGCGCGGCGGTCGTCGTCTCCCTGCTCGTCGCAGCGCTCGTCACGCCGGAGTACCGCCTCCCCGTGCTGGGTCTGTTCTTCCTCGGTGCCCTCTCACACCTCTTCACGGACGTCTTCATGTACAACCCCACCGGTCTCTCCGGCTCGTACCTCTGGCCGTTCTCGAGTCACCGTTTCGCCGTCGACGGCTTCTACCGGAGCTACGACCGCTGGCCGCTGTTGCTCACCGCCCTCGTCGCGACGGCCGTCTGGCGCGAGACGCGCCGCCGGGCGGCCGCCTCCCGGCCGGGTCCGTCGTCGCCGCCCCGCTGACCGCCCGCGGCCGGCCGAACCAGTACATTAAACTTCAGGCCGGTGGTTGGCGAGACTATGTTTCCGACGCGCCGACTGTGGGCGATGCTCGCGCTCGTCGGGGTGTTCGCCGCGCTCTCGGTCGTCTTCGCGCGCGTCGAACTCCTCGTCGCCGCCTCGCTCGTCGGCGCCTGGCTGCTCACCCGCCAGTACGCGTTCGCTCGCGACCTCCAGCGGGTCGCCGCCGACCTCTCGGTCGAGCAGGTCCCCGCCCGCACCGACCTCCTCACCGACGAGACGGTCCCCGTCGCGCTCTCGATCTCGCTCGAGCGGCCGTCGTCGCTCTCGCTGACGGTCGAGGCTGGCCTGCCGACGGCCGCCAGAGCCATCGACGACCTCTCGGTCTCACTGCGCCCGGGGATGCGAGGCGCAGAGCGAACGGTCGACGTCGACTGGCCGGTCACCGGCCAGCACCGCTTTGCGGGCGCGTCGGTGACGGCGACGGACGGCCTGTTCCGAGAGCGACTGCCCCTCGGTTCCGGCGGGTCGGTCACCGTCGACTCGCGCGGCCCTCGCCTCGTCCACGTCGGCGAGGGCGGCTCACAGCTGTTGAGCGCCTACGGCGACCACGAGGGCGGCCGTCGCGGCTCCGGCATCGAACCCGCAGAGATCAGAGAGTACGTCCCCGGCGACGTCGCCAACCGGATCGACTGGAAGGCGACCGCCCGACTCGGCACGCCACACGTCCGCGAGTTCGAAGCCGAGACCGAACGCCGGGCGATACTCGTCGTCGACCACCGACACTCGACGGCGGTCGGCCCGCCGGGAGAGAGCAAACTCGAGTACCTGCGTGAGGCTGCCCTCGCGGCGCTCGCCAGCACGCGCGCCCACGGCGACCCCGTCGCCCTGCTCACCGTCGCCGACGGCGGGATCACGGCCCGTACCGACCCCTCGGCGGCCCCAGCCACCTACGCGGCCGTCCGCCGACGGCTCCTCGACCTCGAGCCAGCGCCGTCGCTCGACCCCGCCGCCCCGCTCGAAGACGCCGACGACCGCTTCTCCTGGTCACGCGCCCGGCGGCGCTCGACGCCCGCCGACGTCCACCGCGCGTTCACGACCCTCCGCGGCGAGCACAGCCCCTTCGCCGCGACCTTGCGGCCGTTCTACGCCGACCGCCGGGCCTACCGCGAGCGCATCGAGTCCGACCCGCTCTACAGCGCCGTCTCGACGGCGTTTCCAACCTCGAAAGGGTCGGCCTGGACGCTCGTCTTCACCGACGACACCCGGCCGCGCGAACTGCGCGAGACGGTCAAAGTCGCCCGCAAACGCGGCGACCAGGTCGCCGTCTTCATCGCCCCGACCGTCCTCTACGAACCCGGCGGTCTCGCCGACGCCGACCGCGCCTACGAGCGTTACGTCGTCGCCGAGGAGCTTCGACGCGACCTCGCAGGGCTCGATCGCGTCCGGGCGTACGAGGTCGCCCCGACCGACCGGCTCTCGGCCGTCCTCTCGAGCCGTGGAGGTGTCTCCCCGTGAGCGCTCGAGAACCCGCCACCCCGCTCGAGGACGCCCGCCCGGAGGGCCGTCGCTACCCCGGCCGGCTCAGCTCCGACCCGCCGTGGCTCTGGCAGCTCCTGCTGACGGTGGTCGTCCTCCCCGCCACCTTCGCGTTCGTCGCGGGTCCCGTCGGCGCGCTCGCCGGACTCCTCGCGGGCGTCGTCTGGTACGTCGCCGGCACGCCGTACGCGGTCGCCGTCGGCTACGCCTCGCTGCTGGTCGTCTTCCCCACCGGCACCGACACCCTCTCGCTCGCGCTGGTGACGGGTGCGTTCGTCGTCTGCATTCTCGCCTCCGCGGGCGTCACCGCGAGTCCGGTACGGTTCGTCGTGGCCGCCCTCGTCGCGAGCGCCGCCCTCGTCGGCGGCACGTGGTACGCGGCCACCACCTGGCCGCTGTGGCTCGCCGCGGCGTCCTCGCTCTCGGTGTTCGCCCTCGCCGCCTACGGCGTCCACCGCTCCGAACTCGTCGCGCTCGGACTCGTCTCCGAGGCGGACGACGACACAGGCGACGATACACCCACCGACGGGGACGGTGACACAGACACGGAGAACACACCCACCGACGGGGACGGCGACACAGACACGGAGACCCGACAATGAGTACGACAGACCCCGACCAGACCGCCGAGACACCGTTCGCAGACGACTCCACCGACGGCGCTCGAGACGACGCCCGGGCCGAACTCGCCGCTCAGGTCGAACTCCTCACCGAGGAGAACCGCCGACTCAGACGCGAGTACGCCCGCGCCCGCCAGTCACGCTACCGGCGGACGGCCTACGCGCTCGCGGCCGTCGGCGTACTCGCGGCCGTCGGCGGCGTGCTCTTCGTCGACGGCCGGGATGTCCTCTTCGCGCTGGCGGCGACGGGACTGTTCGCCGCGGCGCTCACCTACTACCTCTCACCGGCGGGCGTCGTCGCCGCCGACGTCGGCGAGCGTGTCTACGCCGCGATGGCGGTCAACGAGGCCGCGATCGCCGACGAACTCGGCCTCCGAGACGACCGCATCTACGTCCCCGGCGGCGACGAGGAGACGACGCTCGCCCGCCTGTTCGTCCCCCAGCGCGCAGGCTACGAGATTCCCGTCGACCCGACCGCCCCCATCGTCACCGGCCCGACGACGCGTGGCCTCGTCCTCGAGACGACCGGCACCGGTCTCTTCGGGGAGTTCCAGCGGGCGCTCACCGGCGACCTGTCTCACGCCCCCGCCCCGCTGGCCGGCCAACTGAGCGACGCGCTCGTCGAACAGTTCGAACTCGTCACCAGCGCCGAGACGGACGTCGACGGCACCGAGGGCCGGGCGACCGTCGCCGTCAGCGAGAGCGCCTTCGGCGACGTCGACCGCTTCGACCACCCGGTCGCCTCCTTCCTCGCCGTCGGCTTCGCGGTCGGTCTCGGCCGCCCGGTCGAACTCGAGGTCGCACGCGGCGACGGGCGTGCCGACTGGCTCGTCACCTGTCGGTGGTCGCTCGAGGAGTGACACCCCGCCGTCGGCTCACCGACGCGTCTCGCCGCCGCCGTCGCTCACCGCGGTCGCGTCGCCCGCGCTCGTCTCGGCACCCGGTGGCTCGATGTTCTCGAGGACCTCGGCGACGATGTCGTCGGCTCCGACGCTGCTCAGGTCGGCTTCGGTACTCAACACCAGCCGGTGGGCCAGTATCGGCTCCGCCAGCGCCTTGACGTCGTCGGGGATGACGTACTTCCGGCCGCGGATCGCCGCCCGCGCTTTCGCCCCGTCGAGGAACGCGAGCGTCGCGCGGGGGGAGGCCCCGTGGACGAGGTCCGGATGCTCGCGCGTCGCCGCGACCACGTCGAGGATGTACTCCTTCAGCGGCGGCGCGACGTGGACGCCCTTCACCGTCTCGCGCGCCGCGAGAATCGCGTCGCGGCCGACCACCTGCTCGACGTCGTCGGGTGCCAGTTCCGGGTTCTCGTCGAAGCGCTCGATGAGTTCGCGCTCGTCCTCGCGCGCGGGCACGTCGATGGTGAGTTTGAACTGGAAGCGGTCGCGCTGTGCCTCCGGCAACTCGAACACCCCCTCCATCTCGATCGGGTTCTGCGTCGCGACCACCATGAACGGCGTCGGCAGCGCGAGCGTCTCGCCTTCGATCGTCACGTGGCGCTCCTGCATCGCCTCGAGCAGCGCACTCTGGGTCTTCGGCGTCGCACGGTTGATCTCGTCTGCGACGACGACGTCGGCGAAGATCGGCCCGCGCTGGAGGGTGAACGATCCCGTCTCGGCGTGGTAGACGTGCGTCCCCGTGATGTCCGCCGGCAAGATGTCCGGCGTCATCTGAATACGGCCGTGTTCGAGACCGCTGGCTCTGGCGAACAGCGTCGCGAGCGTCGTCTTCGCCACGCCCGGTACGCCCTCGAGCAGGAGGTGGCCCCGGGTCAACAGCGAAATCGTGAGGTGCTCGAGCGCGTCCGTGTTCCCGATCAGGACCTGTGAGACCTCCGCCTCGATGGCGTCGTAGATCGCTCGCGGGCCGTCGGCTCCCGTCCGAGTGCGGCCGTCGTCGTGTGTCGAATCGTCGTCTGTCATTCGTTGTATCTCCCTCGCTTCGGTGTCGCTCCCGCACTGCCCCCGGATACGCGCTCGCCGTCCGACTCGCGCGTCTGCGAGCGGACGCGAGCGCCGTCACTCAGCCGCCCTTCAACCCCCTCCTCATTAATTCCACCTATGACTCGCTGGATCCGTGCCTCGCTCCACTCGGGGTGGCGACGCCTGAGGAACGCGACCCGCTCGTCGTCGGTGAGTGTGGCTGCCGACGCGCCGTCGCTCTCGACGCCCTCCCGTCTACGCCTCGCTGTGGCTCGTACCAGCGCCGGCACCCGGCGGAGGTGGCCGCTCGAGAGACCACCGACGACGAGGACACCGGCGGCAGCGAACGCGACCTGGAGCGTCGGCGTCGCCCGGACGGTCAACAGCGCGCGCGTCAGCGGTGGCACGTCGGCGACGTGGGAGATGTCGAGTGCGACCGTCGACCGGCTGCTCGAGAGTGCGGTGAGCAGCGCCGCGTTGTCCGGTTCGCCGTACATGACGTTGATCGCGATCGACGGGTCGCCCACCGTGACCACCTCGCCCTCGCCGAGCGGCTCGACGGTCGCGACCGGGTAGCTGTCGAACTCGGTGCGCCCGTCCTCGTCGGTCAGCGTCGCGAACGCGCTCGTCCGGACGAGGGGGGTCGCCTCGCCGGGTTCGACTGCGCTCGCGTAGTTGAGGGTGAGTCGCTCGACGCCGGCCGTGTAGGTGTGGTTCTCGACCTCGGTCGCGACCGGCATCACCGGTCCCCGGTGGTAGTGGCGTTCGTCACGGACCACCCGTCCGTCGACGCGCGCCTCGGCACCCACGTCGGCCAGCAGGGCGTTCCCTGGCTCACCGAAGTTCTCGAGGACGACGAGCGTCCCGCCGCGCTCGACGAACTCGCGAACCCGCGTCGCGTCCGCCTCGTCGTAGCGCGCTTCGGGTGCGATCACGAACACGACCGTCTCCGCGGCGTCGAGGCGGTCGTACTGCGTGGCGTCCTGGACGACGCGGCTCTCGACGGCCGGGTCGCTCTCGACCTCCTCGCGGAAGTCGGTCATCCCCTCCCAGCCAGCGTTGTAGGGGTCGAACGCCGTCGTCGACGTGCTCGCGACCACCGCCAGCGAGAGTACGATGGCGACCACCAGCCCCGCCAGCAACGCACGCGGCCAGTCGACGCGGCCGTCCTCGACGACCCACTCCCGGAGACGTCGGCTCACGCCCCCACCCCCGCGCGCCGTCTCGAGCCGGTGGGCTGGCCCACCACCGCACAGGCACTCACCACGGCACCACCTCCGGCGGCAACAGCGCGACGATGCGCCGGGTGACGACGTAGGCGAATCCGAGCAGCCCCAGCGCGATCAGCCAGGGCAAGCGCGCCCGCCACGCCGGTCTCACGTTGAACGGCGCGGTCAGCTCGGTCACGATCAGCAGGCCGACCAGCGAGAGCACGAAGAACAGTTCGTGTGAGTACGACCCAAGCGCCGAGAGCACTAGCACCGTCCCGACCATCCACGCGAGTTGTCCGGACACGTAGCGCAGTCGTCGCTGAGTCGCCATTATCCAGAGACCCGTCGTCCCGGAACCTAAATCTAGCGCCCTCGTTCTCGAATCGAACTCGGCGGCCACGGAGCCACGCTCGAGTCGACACACCTTTCGCCCCGTCGTGACTACCCGCGTCACAACTATGTGGCCCTGGGGACACCTCGCCGTCGCCTACCTGCTCTACACGCTCTACACCCGCCGCCGGTACGGCCGCCCACCCGAAGCGCTCGCCCTCGCCGCGCTGTTGCTCGGCTCACAGGTACCGGACCTGATCGACAAACCGCTCGCCTGGTCGCTCGGCGTCCTCCCCGGCGGCCGGACGCTCGGCCACTCGCTGCTGTTCGCCGCGCTCTTGCTCCCGGCCGTCTACGCGCTCGCGATCCGCCTCCGGCGCGTCGACGTCGCCACCGCGTTCGCCATCGGCCACCTCTCACACCTGCTGGCTGACCTCCCGCCGGGCGTCCTCGTCGGCGACTTTTCGGACACCGAGTTCCTCCTCTGGCCGCTCACCCAGCCCGAGACTTACGAGTCCGTCGACAGCGTCACCGGCGGCTTCCTCGGCTACTCGATGGGCACCTACGAGTGGATCCAGCTCGGTCTCTTCGTCGTTGCACTCGCCGTCTGGTACCGCGACGGCACACCCGGTCTCGCCTCCGCCCGGCTCACACTCGAGCGCTACACCTCGCTCGGCCGGTAGCTCACCGCTCGCCCGCTCGAGCGCTCGCCACCCACTGCCTCGCCCTCGCGCGAAACCGAGTCGCCTATCCGGGCGCTCGCCGTCGCCTCCGTATGCGCCAGTTCGTCTGTCTCGGCCACGACGTCCCCACCGACCCCGACTTCTCGCTCGACGACCTCGCTGGCGGCGCTGGCCGCCTCGACGCCCTCTGTCGCTCGATCACCGCCGCGTTCGTCCTCTCCCACGGCATCCGCACCGACGTCCGCGTCCACCTCGTCTGCCAGGACGAACTCACCATCACCTTCGACGGCGCGACCCTCAGACACCTCCACCCCGACGAGCGCTCGACCGCCGCACTCGTCCGCACCGCCCTCGAGCACCGCGCGGAAGCCATCGGCGCACTCCCCGCCGAACCCAGCCCCGGCGTCGAACTCTACCGCCGCGGACTCGAGGCGACGCTCGAGGCGGTCACCACCGACGGCGCGCTCGTCCAGCTACACGAAGACGGCGACGCCGTCGTCGACGCCGGACTCCCCGAGAACCCGGTGTTCGTCCTCTCCGACCACCGCGACTTCACCGACGAGGAGGCGACGCTCATCGACGCCGCCGCCGACCGCCGGGTCCGCCTCGGTCCCGAACGCCTCCACGCCGACCACGCGATCACGATCACCCACCACTACCTCGATACCCAGGGGTATACGCAGTTCTGAGGCGCGCTCGAGGTCGGCGTGTTCGGTTCTGTAGGGGTGAGGATCGGTGTGGCTCGCTCGAGTGTGTCGCTGGCTGTCATACCCCGCTCCTGGGGCCACAAAGCAAGAATTATACCTGCGCCCACCTTCTGGCCACCTGCGGGCCGGTGGGGTAGCCTGGTATCCTTCGGCCTTCGGGTGGCCGTAACCGCAGTTCGAATCTGCGCCGGCCCACTTTTCCCGCACCGCAACACGAGGAACGGAGTGACGAGTCTGCGGTGTGGGAAAATGCACCCAAGCAGATTCGAGCAGGGAAGTCGCAGCGCTCGAGCGAAGCGAGAGCGACCGTCTTCCCGTGTTCGCAATCTGCGCCGGCCCACTGGCAATATTCCCCCGAATTCTTTGGTAAGTAGCGGCAGTTCTGCGTGAGCATCGAACCGTTCAACGGACGCGTCGTCTGCGAGTGTTGCGGCGGCCTCATCTACGAATTAACGCTGTCCGGCGCTCGAGAGCGGGTGTGTCGTCAGTAATCCTCCTGGCCACACTGCCACACTGTGACAGCTCGATACGAGTCTTGACGGTACTCCTACCAGATCTACAAGAACGGACCACACGGCGTAACGGGGGTGGCGCGCGATCAATGAGCGTCGGGCTCAAGCAGACAACCTCCAGCCTCTTGCGGATGCCGTACTCCGACTTCTGTAATTTGACTATCTCTCTGGTTCTCCATCCACTTTTTGACTCCGATAGAGTGGATTTGGATATAGCGAACAGTATCCAACTATTCCGCCGCTTAGGAGACCTGCGGCTACATATGCGTACGGACAGTTCGGAGTCCATATCCCGAGCATAATTGCTACTCCTAAAGACCAGATCCCAATAAATAATGACGCAAGAGTAAGTCGGAATCGGTCCTTCTTATTGCTTAATGTCGTATTATTTGCCTCTATAGCGGTGACATAACTTTCAACGACAGTGGATTGATATTCCTCTGGGTCTGGCATTTCATCTTTGATAACGTTGCCCAATTCCGTGTTTGGTGCAGTCGAGAATTCTGCGCTTTTATAACTCCGGATACCTAAACCGAATGACCCCAGAAAAAATAATAGACTTATAGAAAGCGTGATTTGAATTGGCCTTTGCGACAATATTTCTAATCCATTCCCGATGTTACCGCCATAGGACAGCGCAGCGATTCCTATCCCAACAATGAGACCTGTTACCCGCATCACTCTCCATGTTTTATCATCAAAGTTCCTGATTGACTTTGTTTGAATCTCAACTACATCTTGATATCTATTACACAAATCCTCACGCGGTCTATGTGAACTACTGTCATCCATGTGGATCAGTAATCCATAACATTTGCCCCTGCAAGACCACTAAGATCAGCTTTATTAAAATCATCAGTAGTGATTATGTCGGCAATTTCCTTCAAACTATTTCCTACCTTTACTTCACAGTGCCAACTTGCAAGCAGGTATGCAAGGTCCTCAATATCACTTCTCTCACTTGCAGCATCCTTGTGCTTTCTTCGCTTATCTCGCAAGTTAGAGTAATCAACCTGAAATTCATCATCGCTGACTTGAACTGCCCTTTTTGCCACAGCAATAAACCTCAACGCATCTTTTATATTTTCTTTCGATATATTTGCTTCAGGGACATATTCTTGATTTATTTTCTTGCTCAGCTCTTCACACGACACAACCTTTTGGATTGCCCGATTTGGGTCTCCCTTTCTCCAAATTGCCCACTCATCATCGGTGAGCTCATCTTTTATGACTGTGTCCCATAGTCTACACGCTAAGTAGAGGTCTGATGTTGGTTTGTTAGTGAACATACCTGTCGCTTTCAACTCAGTAAAATCTTCATCTAATGGTATTTGAATATTTTCGTAAGTTCCACCTTGGATTGAAAGCTTTTGGCTGATCTTTCCTCGATTTGGTAGAACGTCGTCTCTAAAGTTATCCGATGGATCAGACAACCGTTTAAACCTATACTTTGACTGGGCTTCCTCCAAATAATCAAATTCAAGAACAATAATATTCGCGGAAACGTCCAGATCATCTGTATCAATGCTTTGTCTAATCTTATGGCCAAGGGTCTGGGAGTGCCCAGAGTCAGACAATAGAGCAATATCATATGATTTGGGTTTGGCAAAGTTCCCATCACCGTCCTTGAATTTAAAATCACCGTCAATCTCACATAATTGGTTAAGCAAATCATCAAATAGGCTTGGTGCTTTGCAGACTCCCTCTCTGTGGAGTGTGATCGCTGCAATTGCATATCGATCATCGAAGAATATTGTAAAATCGGGGTTCATCCATTCTTCACCTCCTGATTTGTACGATGGAAACCGATCAAATTCGAATCTTGGGAAATAACTACTATATGCCAATGAAAAGTATTCCCAACAAGTAACTACATCTGAATTCTTATCATAGATTGTAAAATCCTCCACCGCATCGCGAGTACATTTTAAAAAGCGTTGTTCAGCCATTCAAAATCACCCACTAAAGAAGTCATCAAAATCAGGGTTACCTGAATCTGCCTCCGCCACTTCCCCTTCCTTAAAATGTGAATTAATCCTCTCACATATTCTCGAAAGAGATCCCTTAGAAGCTTCAAAACCTGGTATAATTGATATCTTTTTATCAGAAGTTATAAACACATCAGCAGTTGTTCCATCATTGAAATCAAGCACAGAGGCATGCATATACGGGTTTTTGTGATAGACGGTAATAGACGACGAACTCATATTGCCAAGAGCATCAATCAGCTCGTAGTTGGCTTCTTTCCCACGGATCGTTCCTGGTTCATATTCAATTTCTAATCGGCTCGCATCTCTGCTACCGTATTCTCGAGCTTTCCCTTCGAAGATACTCCCCTTTGCAACCAGAGCTTCTCCAACAATATCTAACAAATAATCAAAGTATATGTCACTGGACCCACGGCTATACCTTGTATCACCCTGCCTTGACAAAAAGCCAGAGAACGAGCTACGGCCAGTTATAGTGAATTTAATCTTGTCAACGTAAAAATCACCCTCGTCGACTTTTTTCGCGTTAAATAAGTTGTAATATGGCTCTTTCAGATAGAGAATATCTGTTTTCGAATTAGGGGATTTTATCACTGCTTCCTCAACGATGATGTCTCCCGCAATTTGATCATCCAACACATCTAGAACCCCACGAAGCTCTGGTGTAGTCAAATAAGACGTTGATAACCCTGGGAGTCGCGGTAGGTACCCTTTCACACATTTTTCAAATATGTCTTTGTTACAAATCGAAAATGCAGTGTGGCTTTTTTCGATTTTATTGGATATTATATAGACGTCCCCAACAAATTCCTTAGACCCCCCGTCGTACTTTGAGTGCTCTACTGTCCGTATAACCTTCAGTTTTGTAAACTCATCCTTTTCAGTAACTTCCACAGAAATATTCCCCAGTTCATTTTCTCGTACAATATCTGATGGAGAATCGTCACTTAAGAATGTGATTCCACGGACTGATTCGCTCTCATCTTGTTTTATATTCTGTTGAACAAACAGGTCCAGTTGCTCTTGGGTTTGTAAATCTGTAAAGTCAAGTAACCCTGATTGTCCCATGTTAGTTTAATTCTCCGCGGTTGTATCTATTGACTACGCGTTTTGACGGGGTCAATATATATGTAACTAATGCTGATTGGCAGTTTCTGGCCATTTTGCTATCTGTTAAGCTCTCGAGTGGCTGTTTTGAACGGCGCTTGAGCACAACGCGACGAACGCGTACAGCGAACACTGACCGACACCGACCTCGAGCCCACGCCCCACTCACTCGAGAAACCGCGCACCCACATCCCCCGGCGGGATCTCACAGCGGTCTTTCTGGCCGAACCAGCGGTAGCGGCGGGCGGCGACGAAGTCGTAGAGCCAGTCACGGATCGCGCGGGGGACGAACCGGGTGGGTCCGGCGAGGCGGTAGAGTCCGCCCAGCGTCACCGCGATCTGGATCACGGCGCTCGACTTCACGTAGGCGTCTCCGTCCTGGATCAGGACGACCGACTCGAGGTCGTCGGTCGGGAGGTCGTGGCGCTCGAGGAGGCGGGTGCCGGTCTCCGACTGGAGGGAGGCGAAGCGAAACTCGCCGTCGGGGTCGCGTGGCGCGATGAACTGGACGAAGCCACTACAGAGGTTGCAGACGCCGTCGAAGAGGACGATGGGGTGGTCCTCGGGAATCTCTGCGCTCATCTCCGATGGCCGAGTGTTGGGTGGCTCGAGGGTTCAGCGTTCCGGTCGCGGGTGGTGGATCCGTCCGTGTGAGCGTTACGCCCGGCCCCTGCAGCGGCCCGACCGGTAGCCTCTTGAGTATGGATATGATATGAATACGTATGTCCGAGGTGACGAGGCGACGGGTCGGCGAGCGCGGGCAGGTCACGCTGCCGAAGGAACTGCGAGAGGAGTTCGACATCGGTGGCGGCGACGAGGTCGAAATCCGCAAAGAGTCGGGGAAGATCGTCATCGAGAAGCCACTCACTCGAGACGACCTGGCCGCGGGCTACCGCGCGCGCGCCGACCACCTCCGAGCGCTCCACGACGAGCTGGCTGGCGTGTCACAGGAGACCGACGAGTATCTCGGCGACGTGCCGGAGTGGGAGTAGATGGAGGTCCGCCGGGGCGACATCGTGATCGTCGCACTCAACCCGACGGAGGGATCGGAACAGCGGGGGACGCGGCCGTGTCTCGTCGTCCAGAACGACGTCGGGAACGAGAACGCACCCACGACGATCGTCGTCCCGTTCACGACGGCGTTCGACGACGAGTTGTATCCGTTCGAAGTGCTCGTGACGGCCGACGAGAGCCACCTTCGAGAGGACTCCGTCGCGATCTGCAGTCAGATCCGAACGGTATCGATCGAACACCGGATCGAAACCGTCGTTGGGTCCATTCCCGACGAGCGGCTGGACGACGTCGATACCGCACTCGAGTATAGCCTCGGCCTGCGCGGCTCGTGGTAGTTCCCGGCAGTCGCAGTCGTGCAGGCGTCTCGGCCGGGGCGCTCGCGATCGTGCAGTGCCCCCAGTTCTCATCCACCGGCACGCATCGCCTTCTGTGAGAACCGCTCGAGGACTGCCTCGACGGCCGCCGCCTCGCCCTCGAAGACGACCGTCACCTCCGTCAGCTCGAGCGAGGGACCGACCGAGACGGTCTCGGCCGAGAGGGTCGCCCGCCAGCCATCGCCGGTGACGAGGCTCTCATCGGTGGAATCGCCGCCGAGACGCTCGAGGTACTCGCGTGCGAGGCGGAGCGAGATGCCGCGGTAGGCGCGCTCGCGCTGGATGGTCTCCACGTCACTGCCCGTCGGTGTTCGGGACCACCGCGTCACTCGCGCCACCGGCGACCGGTGGGAAGACGCTCACCGTGTCTCCATCCTCGAGTTCGGTCTCGACGCCGTCGCCGTACTGGACGCCGCGGCCGTTGGCGAGGACGTTCAGCTGTGAGCGAATCTCGCCGTCGGCGAGCAGTTCGCCCTCGAGACCGTCGTACTCGCGCTCGAGCGCGCTGAGAAGTTCACCGACGGTCGTCCCGGGGTCGACCTCGCGGCCCACCTCTTTCTGGCCGACGGCGTCGCGAAAGGTGGCGAAGAAGCGCAGCGTCACGTCCATACCGGGTGGTTCTCGCGCCAGTCGCATAAACGTCGGCACTCGGGCGGTGCGGACGGGAGCGGGGGTGTCACCGGTCGCGGAGGCGGATGCCGTCCTCGACGAGGCGGTAGCTCCGTTCGCGCTCGAGGCGCTCGCCGAGGTCGTCGTGGGCGTAGAGCTGGGCGATCAGGTCGGCGTAGAGGGTTCGCCAGGCGATGGCGTAGACGGGTGACTGTCCCCAGGCGCGGAGTTCGGGGACGAACGCGTCGAAGCGCTCGCGGCGCTCTTCGAACCGGTCGACCAGGCGGGCGACGAGCTGCGTCTCCTCGCGTTCGTCCTCGGCGTCGGCGAGCGCCCCGTTCAGCCGTCGCTCCCAGCCAGCGACCGCCTGCTGCATGTCGGCGGCGGTGTTCGCGCCGTCGTCGGGCAGCGACTCGAGGACCGGTGCCGGAACGCCGAGGGTAATCTCGTCCATGCGAGGTGGTCACCGTGCGGTCTGAAAAGCGTACAGGTCGGGGCGCGCGAACATCCTTATCAAAGTTTTGCGCCGATTTCTTTACTACTGACCGGGATGGCCGGGCGTTGTCTAGCCCACTGGCGTACGGCCTTCACTCACTGCTGCCTCCACCGCCTCAGTCGTCACCTGCCCCGTTCAGTCGTCGGCGGTCGCCGCGCCGTCGCCCACGCCGGTGCCGGGACCGACCTCGATTCCGAGCGCGCGGAGTTTCTCGTCGGGGACGACGCCGTCGACCCAGCCGCGGTGGTCGTAGTACTCGGCTTTCATCTCCTCGAGTTCGCAGTACTCGCCGTCGCTCGCGCCCTGGCCGGGGGTGCCGCCCTCGAGGAAGCGCGCAGGCAGGGAGTCGTCCGCGCCGTCGAAGCCGGCGAGGTTGTTGTAGTAGCGCTCGAGGGTGTAGATGCGCTCGCCCGCCTCCAGCAGGTCGTCTTCGGTCACGTCGAGACCGGTCATGCCGTTGTACTGGAGGACGTACTCCTCGATGCCTTCGGCGAAGGCGTTGAACTTGCAGATGTCGAAGCTGTCGGAGACGGCGTGGAGGTCCTGGAAGGCGGCGGTGAGTTCGCCCTTGCCCTCCCACTCGTAGGGGTCGACGGGTTCGGGAATGCCGAGAATTTCGGCGGCGGGGGTGTACGCCCGGAGGTGACAGGCCCCGCGGTTCGAGGTGGCGTAGGCGATTCCCATCCCCTTCATACAGCGTGGGTCGTAGGCGGGGATGGTCTGACCTTTCACCGCGAGCGAGTTCGCCTCGGCGTCCCGGGCCGCGGCGACGCGGTCGGCACCCTCGGCGAGGAGGTCCGCGAGGTCGCCCTCGCGGCGGGCGATGCGCTCGATCAGGTCGATCATCGTCTCCGCGTCTCCCCACTCGAGGTCCGCCTCGAGATCCGTCAGCGTCCCCGCTTCGGTCAGCTCCATCGCCATCGCGAGCATGTTGCCGGTCTCGATGGTGTCGACACCCAGATCGTTACAGCGGTCGATCATGACGGCGATGGCGTCGCGGTCGTCGTTCATCGAGTTCGGGCCGAGTGCGAACGCCGACTCGTACTCGAAGCTCTCCATGCGGACGTTGAGGTCCTCGCCCTTGTGGCGGTAGGTGACCTCGACTTCCTTCTTACACGCCACGGGACAGGAGTGACAGGTGGGTTCGTCCACCAGAATGTTCTCGCGGACGTTCTCCCCGGAGACGCGTTCGGCCTCGAGGTCGGCCGAGAGCGCCTCGCTCGCGCTCTCGGTGCTCGTGTAGTGGCCGTTCTTCGTCGGGAGACCGTCCATCTCCTCGGTGAGGTTCATCAGGACGTTCGTCCCGAACAGCGAGAGACCGCCCTCGTTCGGGCCGGTGACGTCCGACTCCGTGATGAGTTCCATCGCCCGGCGGTGGCCCTCGCCGAAGGTCTCCTCGTCGACGGGTTTCGGCATCTCCGTCGTCGACCGGACGACGATGGCTTTCAGGCCCTTGTTGCCCATCACACAGCCGGTGCCACCGCGGCCGGAGGCGCGGTCGTCCTCGTTGACGATGCAGGCGTAGCGGACCTCGTTCTCCCCGCCGGGACCGATCGCCATCATCGAGAGGTCCTGGCCGTACTCGCCGCCGGTCTCCGCGGCGAGTGTCTCACGCGTCTCGTGGACGCCCAGCCCCCAGAGGTGGGAGGCGTCTCTGAGTTCGACCTCGCCGTCTTCGACGTAGGCGTAGACCGGGTCGTCGGCCTGGCCCTCGAACAGGAGGGCGTCGAACCCGGCCCACTTCAGGCGCGCGCCAGACCAGCCGCCGTGGTGGCTGTCGGTCACCGTCCCGGTCAGCGGCGACTTCGTGCAGACGGCGATGCGCCCGCTCATCGTCGTCTGGGTGCCCGACAGCGGTCCGTTGACGAACGCGAGCAGGTTCTCCGGCCCGAGCGGGTCGACCGCCGGTCCCTGCTCGAAGACGTAGCGGACGCCGAGACCGCGCCCGCCGATGTACTTGCGCGCGTACTCGTCGTCGATGCCCTCGTACGCGACGGCACCCGATCCGAGGTCGATCCTGGCGACGTGATCCTGAAACCCACCAATGGTAGTCATTGTAAGAGTCGATCGTTATGTACTACGGCCTTCCTGTTAGGTATTCCCGAACACGGGTAACCGAAACTGGTTATCGCCCTCGTCTCGAGCGACCTGCTCTGCCGACACCGACCTCCCGGTTCCGAGGCGGTGCCTCGCTCACATCGTGCTCGCGTGTACGCGTACGTGCTCACTACCAGTTGAGCCGTGCAGCCGGACGCGTCCTCGAGCGACGATCCGCTCGGTTCCAGCGCGACGGCCGGTTCACGAGGTGGGGTCGGTGCCGTCGTCGACTGCGAGTACCGACCCCCTGGAACCAGTCCTCCGCTCGAGTACGCACCGCTTCACGAGCGGTGGCGTCGCCTACCAGCGCGACAACGGGTGCGTAGATAACTACCCTGGCACCGAGGTGCGAACCGTCTCCACCTGGCCGACACAGTCTGCTCGGCCGCCTCGGACGTACTCCCGAACCCACAGCCCCCGTTCACACCGATGTCACCGCCAAAGCCACCCGACCCACCGGACCACACCCGCTCGAGCGCGCTCGAACCGACCCGTCGCCGCCTCCTCGCTGGACTGACCGCCGGCGTCGCTTCCTCGAGCGCTCTTCTGGCGACGACGCCGAGCGCTGGACGCCCGCTCGAGGAGTCCGCGCCCGACTCGGAGGACCCGTCTCCGGACGCCCCACGCACGCTCGTCTACGAGGTCGTCGCCTTCCAGCGACGGCTCGAGGGCGCAAATTCGGGCGACGCCGACCCGCCGGTCGGCTACGCGCTCGCCGACCACGTCGGGGCGATTCGACGCGGTGACCGTCCCGACGGTCCGCTCGTGTTGCGCGCGAACGTCGGCGACTGCGTCGAACTCACTCTGCGAAACGACCTTCCGAACCGCGTCTCGCTCCACCCGGAAGGAGTACGCGTCGACGCCGATGGTCTCGGCTCCCCACCTGCTGACTCCACCGGCTCCCCATCAGCCGACTCTCCCGACGGTCCCGGGGGCTTCGACACGGCTGAGACGGTCGAACCCGGTGCGTCGGCCACCTACCGGTGGGCCGTCGACGGCCCGCCCGGCCCTCGTCGCCTCTCCGACACGGCCGGCGTGGACCGCCGCGCCGACGCGGTCGGCCACCTGCTCGTCGAACCGGCCGGGTCGACCTGGCTCGACGCCCGAACCGGCGAGGAGACGGTCACCGGCCGGCGGGCGATCATCACCGGTCCCGACGGTACGGCCTTTCGCGAGGTCGCCCCCTCGCCGGGCACGACCCGTTTCGCCAGCGCTGCGGAGACCCGAGGCGCTCCGTCCGCCACCGCTCCGTTCGACTCCCACCACACCTACCCGCTGCCAGCCCGCGCGGAGACGGTCCCGCTCGAGGAGCGTCCCGGCTGGGTCGTCGCTCGAGGCGACCTCACCGGCGACGGCGAGGCGGACGTCCTGGTCGGGGTTCCGAGCAGCGACCTCGGCGGACCCAACGCCGGTGCGGCCTACCTCTTTTACGGACGGCACGAGACCGAAATCGCCCACCTCGCCGACGCGGACGCACGCTTCTTCGGGACGCGGACGGACCAGCGCGTCGGCTCGCGTGTCGCGATTCGCGAGGCGTCCGCGCTCGCCCGTCGGGACGGCGACCCCGGGCGGCTGGTCGTCGCGTCCGCCGACGACGAGACCACCGTCGACGGTGGGGACCGCCCGCTCGGTCTCTTCCGACTCGAGTGAGGGGACTCGAGCGACGACTGAGCGAACCGACCGTTGGTGCCAGCAGTTTGTGACACGATACCGTAGTGCCCGATCGTACTACTTGTGTATCTCTCGAAATCTCTCCTCTATTGTCCCACATCGGACACAATACGCTCGGCCAGTCTCTGCAATAGACGAATGGACACGACATTTGGGTCGGTTTGAACATTGTGTGACTTATTCGCAGAATTTAAAGACGAATTCACAATCCTTATCCGTATACTCGAACTCTGAACTACTGCAATGGCAAACGGAAAGGTTGATTTCTTCAACGACACAGGCGGCTACGGTTTCATTTCGACGGACGACGCAGACGATGACGTTTTCTTCCACATGGAAGACATCGGCGGCCCGGACCTCGAAGAAGGCACCGAGATCGAATTCGACATCGAACAGGCCCCCAAGGGTCCCCGCGCGACGAACGTCGTCCGCAACTAAGTTCCGACTTCATCGTCGCCTCGGCGACCGTGAACCGGTATCATTTCTGCGCACACACCGTACGTTCCCGTAGCGTAGCCTCGCTTTCGACTGGCTGTGAGTAGTCACTCTGGCCCGCCCGCGTCCGGTCTCCTCTCGGGTCGCCTCCTGTACACCCACCACCTGACGCCCGCCTCTCACTCACTCGAGGCTGTCGATGAGTGACTCGAGCGTCTGAACGTGCGCTTCGAAGAGGTCCCGGCCGGTCTCGGTGAGCTGGTAGGTCGTCTGGGGTTTCCGGTCGACGAACTGTTTCTCGACGGTGACGCAGTCTGCGGTCTCCATCTTCTCGATGTGGCTCGCGAGGTTGCCTTCGGTGATCTCGAGGGCGTCTTTCAGGTCGGTGAAGCTCGTCTCACCGTTGGCGTAGAGGTGCGCGAAGATCTGGAGCCGCGTCGGCTGGTGGACGAGTTTGTCGAACTCCATGTTAGATGCGTGAGAGGACGAGGTAGGCGACGATGCCGTAGATGGCGATGCCGATACCGAGGACGGCGAACTCCCACCCGGTGACGGCGTCGATGCGCGGGATGAATCCCGTGAGGACGAGGATCCACGCGCCGCCGACGTAGAACGCGTTGCGATCGGCCCGCCGCACGGCGTAGCCCTCGAGTATCTGGCCCATGTACATGTAGCCGACGCCGACGACGGTGCCGCCGAGGACCATCGCGAGGGTCTGTGAACTCGCCTCGTCTAACTGGGCGAAGAGCGGTCCCAGGCCGACGACCAGTGCGCCGATTCCCGCGAAGACGACGACGTGCCAGGTCGTCCAGCTCGGGACGCCGGTCGTCGGATCCTCGCTGGTGCGCTTCGCCCACCGGGAGACGAGCACGTAGAGCGCGAAGACGCCAGCCAGGGTGACGAGCAGCCAGGGCTCGAAGCCGTCGCGCAGGCCGAGCTGAAAGAGCGGGAAGAGCACGCCGACGCTCACGCCCTCGATGAGCCACGTCCGGACCCAGTAGGGGTGGGCTTCGGCCAGCCCCATCGCCTGCTTGATCTGCCCGAGTTCTTCCTGTAAGTGCTCTTTGTCGACGTCTGGTTCGGTCATGGCGGTGGTTGCGGTTGCGGTGGTGGTAGCCGCTCGAGGGTGGCCGGTGGCGCGTGCGGACTCACTGCCCTCGGTCGGCCGTCTCGTTCGTTGGCGGAGAACGGTTCGTCTGGTAGTTAAACAGGTCGGTGTAGGTCGCCGGTGTTCGCTCGAGACCGTGTTCTTCGGCGATGGCATCCGCCTCGTCCTCGCTGGTTCCTCGCGTCAGCAGTCCACGGACGCTGCCGTCGCTCTCGTACAGCCGGCCGCCGTCGACGACGGTAGCCAGCGTGCGCGCGTTCGTGTCCGCCGTGGTGAGGACGGGTGGCACCGACTCGAGCAACGCCTCGGGCGTGCCGGTAGCGACGATGCCGTCGGCGGTGAGGAAGGCGAGACGGTCGGCGACGTCGGCGTCCATCGGGAGGTGGCTCGCGATGACGACCGTCTTTCCGGCGCGTCGTTTCTCACGGAGGAGGGCGTGGACCTCCTGGATCACCGCCAGGTCGAGCGCCGCCGTCGGCTCGTCGAGGACGTAGATCGGCGCGTCGACGCTCAACGCGATCGTGAGCTCGAGTTTGCGTCGCATTCCACCCGAGTAGTCCTCGACGCGTTTCTCGAGGTCGGCTGCGATGTCCAGTCGCGAGGCGTACTCGCGCCACTCGTCGGTGAACCCTGGGCGCAGGCGGCGGTAGAACGCGATGTTCTCCCGGCCGGTGAGTCGCTCGAGACACAGCGCGTCCTGGAGGAGGAGGCTCACGTCACCGTGTCGGCCGTTGGCTGGCCGGCCGAGCACCTCGACGCTCCCGCTCGAGGGGCGTTCGCTCCCGGCGAGACAGGAGAGAAAGACCGACTTACCGACGCCATTCGGTCCCATCACCACGAGCGTCTCGCCCGCCTCGACGGTGAGGTCGACACCCTCGAGTACGGTCTCGCCGTCGAACGATTTCTCGACGCCGGTCGCGACGACGGCGTGGCTACTCACGGCCACCACCCCCGTCCGTAGAGCGAGCGGTTGACGAGCACGACGCCGACGGCGAGCGCGACGACGGTGTAGCTGACGAGCAGCGCGACGTACTCGGGCCCTGCAGGCATCACCGGTGGGGCGGTTCCGAGGTCGGCCCAGCTTTCGGCCGGAACGAGGTGGTAGACCAGCAGGCGCGTCGGGAGCGTGTTCGGCAGGAGGTTGAGCACCTCTCCCTCGAGCGGCGAGAGTTCGGGGAGGACGCCGTTGAAGCCGGTGAGGGCGAACGCGCCCACCGCGACGAGGGTGGTCGTCCACTCGGCGACGCGTTCGTTCGAGGTCGCGAGGACGAGCGGAATCGCGACGATCATCCAGAAGAGGCAGGTCAACACCCCCGCGAGGACGACGATCGGCACCGACTCCGGTCCCCGGAGACCGTAGGACGCGCCGGTAGCGACGCCGGTGGCGACTGTCGCCGCGAACGCGACCGCACCGAGGACCAGCCCCGCGAGGAGCCGTCCCGAGAGGTCTGCGGCGGCCGAAATTCCCATCGTCCGGTAGGCCGCGTACCGGCGCGCTTCGACGTCGATGACGAGCTGGTTGCCGAAGAGGTACAGACAGACGAATATCGCGCCGAAGACGGCGATGCCGACCGAAGTCGTCGCCGCCAGCGTCGCCGGCGCGTCGCTGTTCTGGGTGGCGTACAGCAGGTACATTACCGGCGGAAAGCCGAGCACCCAGAACAGCAGCGTCACGCTCCCGGCGACCTCTCTGAGGCTCCGGGCCGTGAACGCGTACGTCTGGTTCACTCGCGTCCGCCAGCGAGGTGGCGCGAGCGCTCGAGCGTCGGCCGTCTCGGGGGGTGTATCCGTTTCCATCGTGCTCCTCTCGGCCGCACTAGGACATAGTACTTTCCCAAGCAAAGTCACTTTGCAACGCAAACTATATGGTCGAACTGACTGTCACTCGAGTTGGCGGACGACGGGGCAGCAGGCGGTGGTCGGGGTGGGGCAGGCCGTTCCAGCGGCGATTGAACGCCGGCAGCGACGATTCGCGTGATACGCGTAGCCAGCCAGTGCCACGCAGCCTGTCAGTGTACGTGTCAATTGCCGGGTGTGGGAGGTTCGGTGGCAGAACGAACAGGAACGCTACTGCGCAGTCTGGGAAACATAACAAACGTCTGTTCTCTCGCATCGGCTGTATGCTATGAAGCGACGAACGTACCTCACCGCGGCGACCGCGACGACCGCAACGCTCGCCATCGCCGGCTGTCTCGGCGGCGACGACGAACCGGACGAACCCGACGACTCGACGAACGAAACGGACGACCACGACGACGATCCGATCACCGACGACGAACCCGAAGCGGAAGAAGAGGAGGAACCCGACATCGAGGTCGACTCCTTCGACGACTTCGAGGACCTCGAGCACTGGGAGGCCGCCGTCGGCTCGGTCTCGGCCGACACCGACCACTACTACACGGGCTCGCAGTCGGCGCGTCTCGATCCGAGCGGTGCCGACCAGGCACGGATCGTCCGCGAACTCGAGGACCCGATCGACTGCTCGGACACCGTGCCGGGGATGGCCGTCGCCGCCGAGGGGACGGTCGCGCCCATCATCCAGTTGATCGACGACGACGGCGACCGGATCGACTTCCGCCAGCAGGTCCAGGGTGGGCTCTCGCTCATGCGCTACAACTTCGGCATCTCCGGCGTTCACGGCGACCCCGACCTGAGCGAGATCG
This sequence comes from Natronobiforma cellulositropha, assembly GCF_025629245.1. Lineage (GTDB taxonomy): Archaea > Halobacteriota > Halobacteria > Halobacteriales > Natrialbaceae > Natronobiforma > Natronobiforma cellulositropha. Next base: position 129,115 of record NZ_JANZXN010000006.1, on the reverse strand, counting down.
TCGAGGTCCAGATCATCTACTGGACCGGCGACGAACCCGGCGGCAACCTCTGGGTCGACGACCTCTACTTCGTCGAGCGCCCCAGCGAGGGGAAGGTGATGGTCCAGTTCGACGGCGCCTACGAGACGGTCCACTCCCACGCCTACCCCGTCCTCTCCGAGTACGACATCGACGCGACCGTCTTCGCCCCCACCGGCCGTATCCGCGAGGACCCGGAACACGAGGGCGACCGCCTCACCGAGGACCAGCTCGAGGAACTCTACGATTCGGGCTGGACGGTCGGCAGCTACGCCGCCCACGGGCTCGACATGACCGCCCTCGAGTCGCGCGAACAGGACGAAGAGATCGAAGACGCCGTCGAGTGGCTCGAGGACCACGGCTACGGCGACGGCGCGCGCTACTTCTCGTACCCGTCCGGGCGCTACGACGAGACGACGCTCGAGCTGGTCGAAGACCACCACGAACTCGGCTTCGCGGGGCGCTACCCGGTCACCGGCTACGTCGTCAACCCGCTGCTGTGCTCGCGCATGGACGACCCCTCGCCGGACGACGCCCGGACCGTCCTCGAGTGGACCGCCGAGTACGGCGGCATCACGACGCTCGTCTACTACGGCTTGCGCGACGAGTCGCGCTCGAACTTCGAGGCCGCCATGTCCCACCTCGACGAACTCGTCTCGGACGGCGACCTCGAGGTGATCACGCCAGCGGAACTCGAGGAGAGCTACGTGCTCTGAGCGAGTCACACCGGCTTCTCCGCTTCCCGCGAGCCGTCGCCCACCGACCTTCCAGTCCGCTAATGGGTGTCTGACACACATTTTTATTGCCCCCGTTCGATGCCGGAAGCGATGTCACAATCAGCCCGCGTCCGGTCAGTCCTGGAAGGGAGTATCGCCGGTCTCCTCGCGTGGATCGTCGGCTACGCGATCACGTACGCGGCCGTCGGCTCCGACGTCCGCGAGGGGTGGGTAAACCGCGGTCTCGAGTTCGTGACGGACGAGCCGGCGACCTACGAGATCGTCGGCTGGGTGTTCTACAACGCCCACTTCGTCGACACGGCGTTCGAGGGCGTGCCGTTCCTCCGGTCGGCGAACGCCATCGGCGGTGACGGCTTCACGGCGGCGCTCTACCTCGTCCCGCCGGGGCTGTTGCTCGTCACGGGTCTGGCTGTCGCGCGCTACCGCGGCGTCACCGACGCGACGGAGGGGATCCTCACCGGTCTCGCGGTCGTGCCGGGGTACCTCCTCGCGTCGGCCGTCGGCGTCTTCCTCGTCGAGGTCTCCGTCGGCGACGCCAGCGGCGGTCCTGCGCTCCTCCCGGCGCTCCTGCTGGCGGGGATCACGATTCCGGTCGTCTTCGCGACGGCGGGAAGCCTGCTGGGGGCGCTCACCGCCGGCTCCGGCTCGGCCGTCGGCGCTGACGCGGACACCTCGCGGTAGGGACTGAGGTTGCTTTTTCGCGGGCGACGCTCGAGTGGCTACTCCCCGCCGTCGGCGAGCACCGAGCCGCCCGCAGGGTCGTCGGGAATCCACCGGCGGACGAGCGGGATGGTGACGCCGGCGAGGTCCTCGACGAGGTCGACCACGACGGCGTCTTCGGGCTGGAAGCCGCCGACGAACGCGACGACGGCGAGCGAGCAGAGACCGGTGAGGACGAGGACGGGGAGGGCCGTCACCACGGTGACCGAGAGCCACGGCGAGAGCAGGAAGCTCCACGGGAGAATAATCAGGGGGAGCGAGACGTAGGTGCGGGTCGCTGGCGTCGACAGCGGGGTAATGCCGTAGCGCAGCGCGAGCACGCCGCAGATGACCGCGTGGACGGCCACCAGCGAGGTGACCGAGGCGACGCTCGCCCCGAGGATGCCGTAGCGCGGGATCAGCGCGAGGTTGACGACGACGTTCAGACAGAGTCCCGCGACGTTGCCGACGGCGATCCAGGAGGTCGATCCGAGCGCCGAGAGCGTCTCGCGGTCGCGGCCCGCGGCGGCGCTGAGGAAGAAGCCGACGGCGAGGATCGGCAGGATCGTCGCCGCCTCGGTGTAGGCGGCCCCGAAGATCACCGAGAGGACGTCGCCGGGGAAGACGACGAGCAGGACGAACGCGGGGAATGTGACGACGTAGACCCACTTGGTCGTCGTCGCGTAGATGTCGTCGATGGCGTCGCGCTCGCCATCCGAATCGAGTCTCGAGGCGATCGGCAGGTAGAGAAAGCCGAAGGCGGTGAGGACGACGAGTAAGCCGCTCGCGATGGGGTAGGCAGCGCTGTAGAGACCGACCTCGAGGGAACTGCGGAAGTAGCCGAGCATCAGGGTGTCCGTCTGGGTGAGCAAGACGCCGACGACCGTCGAGACGACGAGCGGCGCGGAGAAGACCAGGAGTTCGCGCGTGTGCGTCCGGTACTCGCCGTAGAGGGGCATCAGCCGCGCGAGCAGCAGGTGGGCGACGACGAACGTCGCGACCGCCGCGACCAGGTAGGCGATGCCCGCGGCGACGATGCCCATGCCGAGCGCGAGCAACAGCGCGATCAGGCCGATGCGCAAGAACGGATCGAGCAGGTCCTCGGCGGCGGTCCGGTAGACGGTGTTCTCGTAGCCGCGGATCCCGGCGATGGCGACGCGAAAGCCCACCACGAACGGGAGTGCCAGCGCCAGCCAGCGGACGAACGGCGCGGCCTGCTCGCTCTCGAAGAAGGTCGACGCCAGCCACTCCGCACCGACGAGCATCGCGAGCGCGAACGCGAGCGAGAGCGCCATCGTGACCGCCATTCCGCTCACCCAGACGCCGCGGCGGTCCTCGAGCGACTCGTAGCGGGGGACGAACCGGGAGACGCCCTGGGTACAGCCGGCCGCCGCGAGCGTCGTGGTGAAGATCAAGATCGCGAGACCGATGCTCACCTCGCCGTAAGCCTCGGGCGAGAGCAGCCGGCCGATCACCACCCGCTCGCCGAGTTTCGCCACCGCACCGACCATCCCGCCAGCCATCACTAACGCGGCGCTCGAGAGCAGCGCGGAGAGTTCTCGCTCGCGGTCGGCCATTACAGATACCCGAGGTCCTCGAGTCGGTCGGTCACCGCGTCGTCGTCAACGGCGCTCGACTCGCCCGCCCCCTCACCGACGGAGACGCCCTCGTAGGCCGCCCGCTCGACGGGGCGCTCGAGCAGTCCCTCGGGGACGCGTCCGGTCATGGCCGTCGGAACCGGCTGGCCGAGCAGCGCCATCGCGGTGGGGGCGACGTCGGTCAGCGAGAGGCGCTCGAGCGACGCCGACGCGTTCACGTCCGGACCGGCGGCGACGAACCGACCACAGACCTTGTGGTCGTAGACCTCGATGGGGACGAACTCGCGGCCGTAGAGGTCGGTCTTGACGTTGTGGTTCATCGCCGTCGGCCGGACGAGCACGTCGGGTGCGCGCTCGAGGTGTGGGCCGTCGTAGACGTCTTCGCGCCGACAGACGAGTTCGAACGCCGCCTCGCCGTCAGGCGTCTCGAGACCGTCGAGGAGGTCGATCAGGTCCGCGCGCACGTCCTCGTACGCGTCCGGCGGGACGACTCCTGCGGGTTCGCGGCCGGCGAGGTTGATGCGGATCCCCATCCGCGTTCCCTCGGTGCAGTAGGCGCGCGAACGCCGCCAGTCGACGCGCTCGCCTGCAGCACTCACGAGCGCGTCGGGGGCGAACCGGAGCAGTGCGGACTCGAGACCCAGCCGTTCGGCCGCGTCGTAGACGCTCGCGGGGCGAATCCCGGCGTCGCTCGCGGCGCTCGCTGCGGCGAGGAGGACGCGCTCGAGCGGACTCGCACTCGCTCCCGACGCCGACGCGCCGGTCAGCGAGCGCTTCTGACTCGAGAGCGTCGGCCGGCCGTCGCCGTCGGTCGCGGCTTCGACGTAGCCGTGACGCCGGAGCACCTCGTTGACGTAGATCGAGTAGCCGGTGACAGGACCGATGCCGTGGTCAGAGCAGACGATCACGTTCACGTCCTCCTCGAGCGTGTCGAGGACGTCGCCGACCATGCGGTCGGCCGCCTCGTAGACCGCGCGAAAGCGCGCCTCGTCGTCGAAGTTGTGGAAGACGGCGTCGGTCTTCTGGACCTGAAAGAGCGCGAACGACCACTCCTCGCGCTCGAGCAGCGCGAGGGCAACCCGGCGGCGGAGGTCGAGCAACTCGAGGTAACCCGCGAACTTCTCGTCGGGATCGTCGCTGAGTTCGTGCCGCGAGTAGATGCGGTAGGTCTCACCGATGGCGTCGCCGATCTCCTCGCGGACGCCCGGCGGGTGGCCGGGTTCGTCCTCGACGGCGAGGTACCCTGGAACGAGCACGCCCTCGAGTGGCTCCGCCGGGTGGGTGACGGGGACGTTCGTCACGAGCGAGGGGACGCCGACGCTCGAGAGGTAGTTCCAGATCGCTGGCCGGTCGACGTCGGTCCGTGAGACGACGCGGCCATCGTCGGGGTAGCCGTCGTAGTCGAAGAAGCCGTAGACGCCGTGGTGGCTGGGGTCACAGCCGGTGTACATCGACGGCCAGGCACTCCCGGTCCACGGCGGGTGGGTCGACTCGAGCGGTGCGTCGACGCCCTCCTGGCGCAGCGCGGTCAGCGTCGGCAGCGAGTCGGCGAAGCGCTCGAGGTAGCGCCCGTCGAGCGCGTCGAACCCGAAGACGACCGTCTTCGCGTCGCTCATTGCCCACCCCACGCGCTGGTCGCCGCCGGTGAACGGCGAAGTAGCCTCCGCCATCGCTGACTCGAGTACGTCATCGTCACGGTGGTAGACCGGGGCTGTCTTTGTTATCGACGGGATTCAGGGGTCGCTCGAGGGGGCAACGTTCGCGTATTCCCACCAGTCACCTGGCTGGCCACTCGCCGCTCGAAACGGATTCGGCGGCTTCCTGTAACTCCACCGACATCGTTGGGGTGACCCCACCAGCACCGTTTGGACCCTCTTTCTGCGCACACCTGGCCGTGTACCTGCTCCGTACTGTCGTCACCGAGAACCGGCGTGACCCGAGTCAGCACCGTTAACCGCGTCGGCCACTTCACTCCGGTATGACTGACGGACGCGACCTCGAGGCGGACATCGACGGTCTCGACGACGTGAGCGAGCGCCGGAACCGGGTGGTAGAGAACGTTCGCGCGCACGCGGGCCAGATCGCTCGCGAACTCGCCGTGCTCGAGGGCGGTGACTACGGCCAGGAGACGTTCGACACCGACGGCGGGACGTGGACGCTGAAGTACGAGGCGGGCGACATCGAGTACCTCCGGTACAAACCGAAGTCGGGCAGCGAGACGTACGTCATCTCGACGAAACAGCCGCCGGAACCGGAGGCGCTCGAGGCGGCGATGGCCGACTACGACTCGTTCGTCGCCGCCTACAACGACCACGTCGCCTCGTTCGACGGCGTGCTCGCCGACGTGCCGAGCGAGTTCCCCCCGGTGGTGACGGCCGAGGAACTCGTCGCCGAACGCGACCGGATCGTCGCCAAGATCCGCGCGGTCGCCGACGCGATGGCGGTCGAGTGCTACCGCTTCGACGGCGAGTACGGCACCTACTCGGCGACCGTCTCGGGGACGCGCTGGGAACTCAAGTGGGACGGCGAGCGCGCTGCCTACCTCCGCGTCGGTGGCGAGGGCGGCACCTACCTCGTCTCGCAGTACGGCCCACCCGCGGCCCCCGACGTCAGACGCTACGCGGAAGGGGTCGTCGGCTTCGTCGAGGCGTTCAACGAGTACGTCACCGACCTCGAGGCGGACCTCGCGACGGTCTCGTTCGCGGACGTCTGAGCCGACCTCCTCGAGTACGTGAGCGTTTCCCGACCGGTACGGTCGCCGTACAGCGCACTTTTCACCAGAGAGGCGCGTCCCCCGCTCGAGAGCGGTTTCGCAGACCGATTCGGTGTTCGCCTCCCGACTTTCGGTGCCTGTACGGGACCGTTTACCCGGTTCAGGCTCGCGTGGTGGGATGGTAGCCCGAATAAACGCCGGGTCAATCCAGGTGACTGACTCGCCGATTTTTGCACTGAACACCCCCAGCCTCGACCTGCACTATGACGATATCACGACGAACGACGCTCAAAGCCCTCGGTGCAGTCGGGGCGGGTGTCGCGATGAGCGGGACCGCACTCGCGGTGGGCGAACACGACGACGACGAGCGACCGGCGGACGACGCACCCGGCGCGGACGAGGCTCCGGACGCCGTCGCGGCCGTCCGCGTCGCCCACTTCGCGCCGGACGCACCGAACGTCGACGTCTACGTCGACGACGACCAGGTGCTTGCAGACGTCCCCTACGACGACGTCTCGCCGTATCTCGAGCTCGAACCGGGAACGTATACGATCACGATCACGGCCGCGGGCGACCCCGACACGGTCGCCTTCGAGGACGAGGTCTCCTTCGGCCGGGCGTTCTACACGGTCGCCGCCATCGGCGAACTCGAGGCGGACACGTTCCGCCCGCTCGTGCTGACCGACGCGGGGTCGGCGCTCGTGCGCCTGGCACACGCCTCGCCCGACGCGCCCGCGGTCGACGTGATCGGCAGCGAGGGTGCGCCGACGCTGTTCCAGAACGTCTCCTTCGGCGAGGCGACGAACTACGTCGCGCTCCCCGCTGGCAGCTACACTGTCGACGTGCTCCCGGCGGGTGAGGACGGTCCCGAAGCCGACGCTGGCGGCGAGGCACCCGACCACGACGAGAACGACTACGACGAGAACGACTACGACGAGAACGACTACGACGAGAACGACCACGACGACGACGCCGAAATGGACGACGACCCCGACGCGGTCGAAGAGACCGACGCCGACGCGGTCGCGACGGTCGACCTCGACCTCGAGGAGGGCACGGCGTACACGGCGTACGCGACTGGCTATCTCGAGACCGAAGGAGACGACCCCGAGTTCGCCCTCAACGTGACGGTCGACGGGCCGGTGGCGGGTGAGGAACCAGCCGAAGACGAGCCGGACGAGCCTGCGCCGGACGACGACCCCGACGACGAGTACGACGACGACCCCGACGACCCCGACGACGAGTACGACGACGACCCCGACGACCCCGACGACGAGTACGACGACGACCACGACGACCACGCTGAGGACGATCACGACGAGGACGAGAAGAACGGCTACGACGACCACGACGAGAACGGCAACGACGACTGAGCGAGACCGCCGCGGTTTTTTCTTCGCAGTGCCACGTCGCCGGACTCTCGAGTCCTCCCGATGACAATATATAGCAACCTCCTCTTCTATATATTAATGGCACTATCTTCATAGCTCTCGCCGCCGAAGGGGCGAGTGAGACCGATGTCTCCGCCCACGACCTCCGACCCGACACACCCGCTCGCCCGATTCGCCGCTCCGACGACCGAGTCGGAGACGCTCCTGGCCGTCTGTGCAGACCCGCACGTCTCCCCGACCGCACGCGGTTCGACGAAGGTCTACCACCGGACGGCCGACCGGTTCCAGCGTGTCCTCACCGACGCGGCCGGACTCGGTGTCGACGCCGTCGTCTGCACGGGCGACCTCACCAAAGACGGCCACCCCGACGAGTTCGCACACGTCGACGAACTCCTCGAGCGCGCCGAGGTTCCGTTCGTCGCCGTCCCCGGCAACCACGACGTGCCGAAGCACTTCGACGAGCACGACACGCCAGCGCTCGAGCGCTTCGAGGCTCGCTACACGCCCGGTCGGCTTCCCTACCGCGTCAGCGCCGGCGAGGTCGACCTGATCGGTCTCGACAGCGCCAGTAGCCCGATCCTCGCGGCGGGCCACGGCGGCGTCATCACCGACGACCAGCTATCCTGGCTCGAGGACACGCTCGCCGACGCGGCCACGCCGGTCGTCGTCTTCCACCACCCGCTCGCACCCGCCTCGGTGTTTCCCGACGCCTTCGGCTACCGCGAGCACTACCGCCTCCAGAACGCCGAGGCGGTGCTCGAGGTGCTGCGCGAAGGTGGCGTCTCGCTGGTCCTCTCGGGACACGTCCACTGGCCCGCCTGCTGGCGAGCGGGTGGTCTCAGGCAGGTCGTCGCTCCCGCGAGCAGTTCGTACCCACAGGCGTACCTCCTCGTGCGTCTCGCTCCATCGGGAACCGAGATCACGCTGCGCCCGCTCGCCGACGCGGCCGAACTCGAGGAGGCGTACGAACACGCTCGAGACGGCTGTGATCGGGGCCAGGCGATCGTCGAGAGCACCGACGCGGGCGCACTCGACGCACTGCCGTTCGTCGACGAGACCGACACCTCGCCACCGGCCACCCCGCTCGCCTCGTACACGCGGCGCTGACGCTCTCGCGCTCGTTTTCCACCCGTCACCTACCCGAGCGCCGTCGCTCGAGTCGGTCCATCACCCTCGAAAAGTCAGTCCGTGAGCAGTGCGGCTAGGTCGCGAACAGCGCCCAGTCACGCCGACTCGAGCGCCCGTCGGCGGTGTGGTCGCGGCGTTTGCTCGGCCGTCTCGGAGGCGTTAGGCGCCCGCTCAGACGTTGACGTGTCGATTCACCCACTGCTGGCGGTTCTCGAGTTCGCGCCGTCCCTTCGGGGTGAGCGCGTAGTAGTTCGTCCGGCGGTCGAGCTGGCCTTTCTCGACGAGTTCCTTCTCGACGAGTGCGTCGAGGTTCGGATACAGCCGACCGTGGGTCACTGGCTGGTCGATGTAGGCGTTGATGTCGTCGAGGATCTCCTGGCCGGATGGGCGGTCCATTCCGGCGATGACGTACAGGAGGTCGCGTTGGAATCCGGTAAGTTGGTCCATAGATCACCCTCTGAGTCTCGACCTTCACCCGTTCGTGGCTTTGTTATTCAGCAGGTACGTCACGGCCGCTGTGAGAAGGTAGGTCGTAGCACACGGTAACTGCCGGCGACAGGTCTCGCCCGCACACCTCGCCCGTCCAGCGTTCCGAACGCGGTGTTTTTCACCCAGACCTCCGTAGCGGCCGGTATGCCGCCAGATCACCTCTCCTGGGAGACGCTCGAGCGCCGGGTAGCCTACACGTGTCCGGGCTTCGAGATCGTTAACGAATCCGTTCGCCTGCCCGACGGATCGGAGACCGACTTCGACTACCTCTCGGAACCCGAGAGCGTCGCCATCTTGCCGTTCACCCCCGACGACGAGGTCGTCTGCATCGAGGAGTGGCGACAGGCAGTCGGACGCGTCAGCTACGGTCTCCCCGTCGGCAGCACCGAAGCCGACGACGCCGACCTCGAGACCGCCGCGAGACGCGAACTCGAGGAGGAGACCGGCTACGAAGCCGAGACGCTCGAGGCACTCACCACCGTCGAACCCGCCAACGGCGTCAGCGACAGCGTGATGCACTTCTTCGTCGCACACGGCTGTCGCCCCACGGGCGAACGCGACCTCGATCACAACGAGAGCATCGCCGTGACGACGACGACGCTCGAAGCGCTGCTCGAGCGACTCGAGACCGGCGAGATCCGTGACGGTCGAACCGTCCTCGGCGTCTCGTACTACCGGCTCTTCGGCGAGTAAGTTCAGGAAGAAGTGGGGCGGCCCAGAGATCACGTTCTGGGCCGTGTTCGGTCGCTCCGACTTCGGTTACCGCTTCAGCCGAGCAGGCCGATCACTGGCTGTCCGTCGTCAGTGTCGTTCTCCTCGTCGTCGTCCATCTCGTCTTCGTCCATCTCGTCGTCGTCCATCTCGTCATCCTCGTCGAGTTCCTCCTCGAGTTCCTCGGCGTCACCGATCGTCAGCGTCCCCACGGTCGCGTCTTCGATCGTCATCTGGCTCGCGGAGACGTACTCGATGGTCTCGCCGTCGCCGACGTCGTTCTCGTCGTTCTCATCTTCGTCGTCGACGCCGACGTCGTTCTCGTCGTTGTCGTCGACACCGTTGTCATCGACGTCGTTCTCGTCTTCGTCGTCAGCGGCGACATCGTTCTCGTCGTCTTCCTCGAGTGACTCGACCGTCATCGATTCGACGGTGACCTCGTCGATGTCGAACGTCTCGATGGTGAGTTCGTCGATCTCTTGCGTTTCGTGCTCGTCGTTCTCGTCCTCGTCGACATCGTTCTCGTCGTCATCGACGCCAACGTCGTTCTCGTCGTTATCGTCGACACCGTTCTCGTCGTTGTCGTCGACACCGTTCTCGTCAGTTTCGTTGTCCTCGGCCTCGTCGTCGCCGTTGAACAGACCGTCGAACCAGTCACCGATGCCCTCGAGGACGCCGTCGTCATCTTCGACGTTCAGCTCCTCGATGGTCATCTGCTCGACGTTCATCTCCTCGATGGTGAGGTCCTCGATCGTGATCTCGTCTGCGTCTTCGTCGATCACGTCCGCGTCGTCGTGTTCGTCCTCGTCGTCGACGCCGACGTCGTTCTCGTCGTTGTCGTCGAGGTCGTTCTCATCGACGTCGTTTTCGTCGTTGTCGTCGTGGTCGTTCTCGTCGTCGACACCGACGTCATTTTCGTCATCGTCGTCGACGCCGACGTCGTTCTCGTCTTCGTCGAATTCGAGGTCGTCTATGGAGACGCCTTCGAGTGCGAGCGACTCGAGGTGGACGTCGGAGATGGTGAGTTCGTCCATCTCTTCGTCGACATCGTTCTCGTCGTTGTCGTCGACGCCGTTGTCGTCATCGTCGACGCCGACATCGTTCTCGTCGTTGTCATCGACGCCGTTGTCGTCCGTCTCGTTCTCGTCGTCGTCAGCGTCGAGTTCTTCTTCGAGTTCAGCCTCGTCCTCGATATCGAGGTTCTCTACCGTGAGTTCCTCGATCGTGGCGTTCTCGACGGTGACGGTATCCAGGTCGAGTGTGCCGACCTGGACGTTCTCGAACGTTACACTGCTCATGTCTCCGGCGTCGTCGGTCGCCGCTGCCCCGGCCATCGCGGGCCCCGAGAGGGCAACGAGTACGGCGACTACAACGACACCGATTGTGTGTGGTCGTGAAACCATGCGTCCAGGAGTACACCGAAATCGGGGCTAAAACGAGGAGACTGTTACAGCGTTGTCTCGAAGAAAAACCCAGTTAGAACGCCCGCAACGGTCACTAATCCGTCTTTCACATTTCTCCCCTGGAGAGCGTTCACTCCACTGGGGGTTTCCGGGGGTGTACGCACAGGTATCCTCTCCACCCTTGCGCGTGCCGCCACTGATGAATCCATCGACGCGTGACGAAGAGAACGGAACGTTTACCGGCGCGCTCGCGAACGACCTCCCAATGGGCGCCACCTTCGAACTCCGCGACACCGATGTCTGTGGTCGGATCGGGAACCTGTCCGTCCCGAGTGCCGACCGCACCGTCGAGACACCTGCACTCATGCCGGTGATCAACCCGAACGTGGTGACGATCTCCCCACGTCGCCTCGCCGACGAGTTCGGTGCGGAGATCCTCATCACCAACTCCTACATCATCTCGAAAACCGACGGCCTCCGCGAACGCGCGCTCACCGAGGGGCTCCACGATCTGCTCGACTTTCCCGGCGTCATCGCCACCGACTCCGGCTCGTTCCAGCTCGCCGCCTACGGCGAAATTTCGGTCACCACCGAAGAGATCCTCGCCTTCCAGCGCGACATCGGCTCCGACATCGGCACCCCCGTCGACATCCCCACCCCGCCCGACGTCTCCCGCGAACGCGCCACCGACGAACTCGAGACCACCCAGGAGCGCCTCGAACTCGCCGCCACCGTCGACACCGGCGAGATGCTCGTCAACGCCCCCATCCAGGGATCGACCTATCCCGACCTCCGCGAGCGCGCCGGTGGGCACGCCGCCTCGAGCGGTCTCGACGTCTTCCCCGTCGGCGCGGTCGTCCCGCTGCTCAACGACTACCGCTACGCCGACACCATCGACGCCGTCGCCGCCGCCAAACGCGGTCTCCCCGAAGACGCACCCGTCCACCTCTTCGGCGCTGGCCACCCCATGATGTTCGCCCTCGCCGTCGCCATGGGCTGTGACCTGTTCGACTCGGCCGCCTACGCCCTCTACGCCCGCGACGACCGCTACCTCACCGTCAGCGGCACCCGCCACCTCACCGACCTCGAGTACCTCCCTTGCTCCTGTCCGGTCTGTCTCGAGCACACCCCGGACGACCTCCGCGCGCTCCCCGACGACCGCCGCGAGGCGACCCTCGCCGCCCACAACCTCCACGTCTCCTTCGCCGAGATTCGCCGCATCAAACAGGCAATCCGCACCGGCACCCTCCTCGAACTCGTCGACCAGCGCGCGCGCTCACACCCCGCCATGCTCGAGGGCTACCGCGCGCTGCTCTCTCACGCCGCCCAGCTCGAGCGCGCCGACCCCGTCTCGAAGGGCGCGTTCTTCTACACCTCCCACGAGAGCGCCGCCCGCCCCGAAGTGCTGCGCCACCACCGCCGCCTCGAACGCCTCTCGCTCCCCGACTCCGTGTTCCTCACCGAGGGCGCCTCCTCGAGCGACGACGCCTACGACACCTCCTGGCGGGTCCTCCCGCCGTTCGGACCGTTCCCGCGCGCGCTCTCGAAGACCTACCCGCTCTCCGCCCAGCTGCCCGGCGAACCCGACCGCGCCGCACTCGAGGCCGCCGCCCGCGGTATCGCCCGCCTCGTCGAAGCCAATCCCGACGCGACGGTCACGCTGGGTCATCGCGGCTGGCATCGGGAGGCGCTCGAGCTGGTCCCCGACGCGGTCTCACTGCTCGACCTGACGGCCGAGTGACTGACACCGATTCCAGCCCGGCCACCGAGTGACCGGCGACCAGAACTGCAAAGAGGTCCTGCCGCCCTCGCTCTCGTATGCTTCAGACGGGCTCGCTCGTTCTCGGAATCGTTCTGATCGTCATCGCGGTTACGTGGCTCGTCCGCCGGGTCCGCAGCGGCGGGCGCTCCGCCCAGGCGCGCGAATCGCTCGAGCGCCACCACGAGGCGCAGGCGCGCGAGCCACCGGTCGACGTCGGCGACGTCTGCACCTTCGGCATCGAGGAGTTCACCGACCACCACTCGGGGGCGCGCCGCGCCGTCGGCCGCGTCGAGGGCTTCGTCGTCTTCGTCGAGGACGTCCCCGACGACGTCGCGCTCACCGACGCGGTTCGCGTCAAGATTCTCTCGTTCAACCGCGGCCACACCTCCGCACGGGCGGCATTCCTCGAGCGCGCCTGAGACACGTCCGCTCACACCGGCACCAGTCTCGGTTCGATGTCGGGGCCGCACCTTTCATATGATCACCTCTCGAATGCATGTCGAGTACTGCCAACTATGCAGCCGCCCCCACCCGGTCGCGCGCGAGGTCGATCCAGGGTCCTGCTCGTCGGTCCCTCCGGCGAGCGCAGAGCACGGCTCGCTTCGCACCTCGAGCACGCGGGCGACGGTGCGAGTCCGTTCGACCTCGTCACGGTGTCTGCTCCGGCGGCCCGAACCGAACTGAGTGACGCACGGCCCGACTGTGTCGTCCTCGTCGACGCGTCGGGCGAACGCGCGCTGCTCTCGACGCTCGCCCGCGAGCACCCCTCGCTTCCGGTCGTCCACTTCTCCGAGAAGCCCGTCGATCACGACGCCATCACCGCCCACGTCGACGCCGCGAGCGAGAGCGCGCTCGCCCTCCTCACCGCCCGACTCGAGGCGACGCTCGCGACCGCTCGCGCCGAGCGGTTCGAGCGGACGACGCGCGCGCTCGCCGACACGACGACCGACGCCACCGCGACCGTCGACGACAGCGGCGTGTTCCGCGAGGTCTCCACCGCGTTCGCCGCGCTCGTCGGCCGCGACCCGACGGCCCTCCGTGGAACGTCACTCGAGACCGTCTACGGCCCACTCCCGTCCGCTCCGCTCGCCGTCGTCTCCGGCGACGCCGAGCGCTGGCACGGCCCGCTCACGATGACGAACGACGGGACGGCCCTCGAGCGAGAACACACGTTCGTCGAACTCGACGACGGGACGGTCGCCTGTTTCGTCCACCCGACACCCGGCCCGGCCGAACTCGAGACGCTCCGCGACGAGTCGTCGATGCTGAACTCGATGCTGGCGGGCCTGCCGCTCTCGCTGTACGCCAAAGACACCGAGGGCCGGCACCTGCGCGCGAGCAGGGAACAGGTGACGCCGCCGCTCGAGACCCCGGACGGGACGACCCTCTCGGAACCGGACGACCTCGTCGGCCTGACCGACTTCGACATCTACCTGCCGAACCTCGCCGAGGAGTCCTACGCCGACGACCGCCGCGTCATCGAGACGGAGACGCCGGTCTTAGAGAAGGTCGAGCAGTACCGGACGCCGGTCAACGAGATCCGCTGGACGCTCACCTCGAAGGTGCCCTGGCGCGGTCCCGACGGCGAGGTCCGCGGTCTCGTCGGTGCCACCACCGACATCACCGCGAAGAAACGCCACGAGCAGGAGATCGAACGCCAGCGCCAGCGACTCGAGGAGTTCGCGAGCGTCGTCGCCCACGACCTCAGAAACCCGCTGAACGTCGCCCGCGGCTACGTCCAGCTCGCCACCGAGACCGACGACCTCTCTGCACTCGGCGACGTCGAGGAGTCGCTCGAGCGGATGGAACACCTGATCGAGGACGTCCTCACCCTCGCCCGCCAGGGTAACTCCGTCCTCGAACCCGAACCCGTCTCGCTGCGCGCCACCGTCGAGGCGGCCTGGGAACAGGTCTCGACCGCCGACGCGACGCTCCAAATCGCCGACGACACGCACTTTCTCGCCGACCAGGGACGCCTCTGCCAGCTCCTCGAGAACCTGCTTCGCAACGCCGTGGAACACGGTTCCACGAGCCCTCGCTCGCACGCTCGCGAGAACGCCGTCGAACACGCCGGCGAGACCGTTACCGTCACCGTCGAACCGCTCGAGAACGGCTTCGGCTTCGCACTCGAGGACGACGGTCCCGGCATCCCCGAGGACAAACGCGAACGCGTCCTCGAGTCGGGCTACACGACCTCGAGCGAGGGCACCGGCTTCGGTCTCGCCATCGTCTCACAGATCGTCGACGCCCACGGCTGGGAAATCGAGGTGACCGAGAGCGACTCCGGCGGCGCACGCTTCGAGATCAGCGGCGTCGAAACGCCGGTCTGAGCCATTTTCGGACACCGAGCACCGGTGGCGGCTCGAGTGGCCAGCGCTCGAGACAATAACCAATACCTATAAGTCAACCAGTATACAACACGCTCACGGAAGCCGCGTCATCCAGAACGAGCGGACATGGGAAATGTCCCGGGTGTTGCACCACCCGAGACGTGGCTTCCAACTCGCGAGAGTACTGAAGCCATGACTCCCTACCAACCACGCGAACTTAAAACACTCGCAAACGCACCGTACAGCCCGCGAAACGCCGGTTTCTCGAGTTACGACACCCTCACTCGGAGCACCACCCCCGTCACTCGAGTGTGTCTCTCACTGCTCGCTCGAGCGCCGCGACTCGCCCTCCTCCCACCTCGCACACCCGGAGACGGCCGATGACCGAGGACGACTATGCCCGCTGGGGTGGCGACGACTGGAACCCGCCGCGCTGTCCCCACTGTGAGAGTGTGGTGGTCGGTATGACCGCCACGGGACCGTTCACCATCCAGACTTCCTGTGGCTGTTACGTCACCCAGGAGGAGGCGAGGCAGTTGCGCCGGTAGCGCACTCGAGCGATGCGGGCCTGTTCGGGACCATTGGCCGAATCTCTAGCGGCGTTTGTTCCGGTATACATCTTCGGGCGTCGGAAGGCCGATGTGGTCTGCGACCGGCTGGAGGGACGTCTCCCAGGTTGGGTCGTCGTGACAGACGAGGAGAATTGCCCCGTCCTCGAGTTCTTCGACGTGCCAGGCAGGTGCGGAGAGCAACGTCTCACGGCCATACGTGTCGACCAGATTCGGCGTGAAAATCGTTAGCCAGCACAGATGAGTTAGTCTCCAATCTGCCAGAGATCGGGCAGTACACGGTGGGTGGCCGATATGTGGCATATCTGGTGTCTCTGCGTAGACCACAACAGGCCGGTCACCCGTCGCAGTGTATCCGAGCTTAACGAGATCGATAACTGCTTCTAACGGTTCGTGTTCGTTGTCGCTCCAGGGATGAGTGTCCCCTCCGATCAGGAACCTATTTTCGTCGAACCGATACGCGATGAGCGGACAGTCGGTCAGATCCCACTGTTCTCCATCGGGCGTGGTATGACTAAGCGATCCACCATGTACGAACGACCACCGGTCGTGTACATCGATGTATGGCTCTATTGTGACGTCTCCGACGTACTGTGTAGACAGGATGCCTGCTCCTACGTACTCGTACCGCTCTGTCGATTCGATCGCTTTCCGATGTTGCTCACTCAACTCACTGTCCGTACCACCTCGATAGATGTACTCGATATACAACCGATCGTCGGTCATTGTTCTCCTCCAAATACGTCCCACGAGAGGAACCCTACGGCGTCAATAAGCTGTGTCACACTTCTCGGTTTCCTATCTTTTTGAATGAACGTTTGTTCCTGCGGACTAACAACTGTCATGGTCCCCTCAGCACTGACGTCACCACTGAGTTGGTGGGCCTTGAACCGAATCGCTTTGTCCAGAATATCTCCACCTCGTACCCTTCCGGACTTTGCTTCGATATACGATCCGTCGGTCGTCATCACGTCGAACTCACTCGTCAAGCTATTCGCTCCATCACGTGCCGGATTTAGCGCCCTTTCGATTCGTAACCGTAGGTCGGCTCTCGAGTTAATCCCTCTGAGGAACGCCGCTTTGCGGATATACTCGTCGACCACATCATCAGAAAGCGCTTCGAGCGAGGATCCATCCGCTGCAGCGATTTCCTCCGGTACTGCCGCTGCCGCGAACTCGTCTACGATTTCGTCGATCTGAGCCGCACTCAGTTCGTCGTACCGAACCGTTCGCTTCGTCTCCCCAATCGCGTCCACCTCCGCTTGTCCCTGTACATATCCACTCGCAACGTGGAATTCGTACAACGCACCGACGACGTTGTTCCGCGAACTGTTAGCAATGTCGTCGTTGATAACGTGTCCAACACCCTTCACACCACCCTTGAGCAGAGTCTCGAGGTCCGCTTCGAACTGCTCAAGTTGCGCTACCCCGACCTCACCGCTCTCGAGTAGCTTCGCAAGCGTCTTTCTGACCCCATCCGGTGTGGCGGACCGCCCTGACAGCAGGTCGCGTGCTTCGATCGTCGCGACGATTCGTTCGACGATCTCGAGCGCTGTGCCGACCTCGGGTAGTTCGCTCGGGTCCCGTTCCCAGGTGCCGTCACGGCCGAACCTCGACTGCGGTGGTGCCCGCTGGACGTGGATGCCAATCCCTGCCGAGTGGGTGATAATCGGTTTGTCTCCTCGTTCCAGTGCATTTCTAGCCACTTCGTCGGCTTCGCGTTCGAGTTCCGGATCGGGATCGATCACGAGCGAACTTCCCTTCTGTGGGAGCATACTGATCTGGCCACCAGTTTGCTGGCGGACGTGCGCGAGCAGATACTTCCCCTCCACGTTCTCGGGGTCGTACTCACCGCGGTTGAACACCATGTGATTCCCGGTCGTAAACGCACGTGCCTCGAGCGCGCTCGCGGCTTTTGCGGCCTCGGGACCGGTGTGAAGCTGAACGTCACTGAACGAGTCGCCCATCCGTTCCTCCATCTCCTCGCGGACAGAGCCCTCGAGTGGCTTCCCTGGTCGCGAGATCACACGCCGAACCACGTCCGGCGTCGCGGTCTCGCCCGCTAGGTCGCTCTCAGCCTGTGCCTCCACCGAGCGCATCGCACTCGGTGTGTCGAGTTCGACGCCTGCCGCCCGACTGCGCGCTCGAGCGACGCGCACTTGCTCGCCTGTCGGCGTGTTTATGCCTTCGGGCAGTTCACCGCGTTCGCCCCACCGTTGGACCTGCTCGAACCCGCGCGTCTGGATCAATTCGTCGAGCTGGGCCGCCTGCTCGGGCGAGGGGCGCAGGACGCTCGAGAGATACTGGTGTGGCCGCGCCCCGCGCTGGGTCTGTGGCTGCGCTCGAGTGCGTCGCTGGCCCATTTCGTCGTTCTCGTTCGCGCTCGCCTCCCGCCGTCGGCGGTCGAAACTCACCCGCTCCACCTCGTATCTCGTCGCATTGGTACTTGTCAGACCGTTATTGGTCGGTTGCATTATGTGTTGCTGTTTGGACACTCGAGTGGCTCTCACCCTCGAGTCGGTCAGTCACCAACCCCATTACCCGCATCACCGACGACCATTTCCAGAAACTATATGTATCTGTTCGTGAAACTCGCCCGTGGAAGCTGCGCCCGCCGCACACCGGTTAGGGGCACGCTCTCAAGAAAGTGCCCCGGGTGTCACTACCACCCGAGACGTGGCTTCCTACTCAGGTTGAGTTCCGAAGCCATGACTCCCTACCAACCACGCGACCATAAAAGGCTCGCAAACGCACCGTACAGCCCGCGAAACGCCGGTTTCTCGAGTTACGACACCGTCACTCGGAGCACCACCCCTGTCACTCGAGTGTGTCTCTCACTGCGCACTCGAGCGCCGCTGCTCGCCCTCCTCCCACCTCGCACACCCGGAGACGGCCGATGAGCGACGACGA
This sequence comes from Natronobiforma cellulositropha, assembly GCF_025629245.1. Classification (GTDB taxonomy): domain Archaea; phylum Halobacteriota; class Halobacteria; order Halobacteriales; family Natrialbaceae; genus Natronobiforma; species Natronobiforma cellulositropha. Next base: position 110,657 of record NZ_JANZXN010000006.1, on the reverse strand, counting down.
CTATGCCCGCTGGGGTGGCGACGACTGGAACCCGCCACGCTGTCCCCACTGTGAGAGCGTGGTCGTCGGCGTAACCGCCACCGGTCCGTTTACGATTCAGACTTCCTGTGGCTGTTACGTCACGCAGGAGGAGGCGAGGCAGTTGCGCCGGTAGCGCGCGCTGAGTGTCCGCCCCGACTGTTTCCGTTGCGCACTCGAGCGATCCCTGCCTGTTCGAAGCCGCGACTGTATCTCCGGCGATGCTCCCGGTATTTCTCTTTGGGGTCGAAGAGCACTTCGTGTAGTCGGAATGTGGCAGTCGAGTCGTGCTCACAGATTCACTGCTACTACTTCACGACCGGAGATCGATCATCTGCCTCTGCTGCGAATTCGAGGGTATCAACGATAAGCTGTCCACCTGATGTGATGGTGATTGCTGCAAATGGTAAGATACTGTATTGTTCGTTAGCATGATTGAATATTCCTTCGTCACTTTCCCCGGTCTCGAGTTCTGCATGTATTTCGTACGCTCCAGGCATACCAATCATGTCTATCATGTGTAACCCGCTTTCGGACGCCATCTCGTACTTTTCTTCGAGAATGTGGCTGTCCCCATCAGTTCGATGGACCACTTTTACCGATACGGTGTGGGACTGTCGGCTGAAGTTAGAGAGCCAGATTCCAGTTGCATCTCTCGACGTTTGTTCGTCGGTGATATACGGGTCGGAATATCGTTCAATTCTTGGCTCGATCCGTACTGACCGCTCCCGTGTGACTGCATATAGTGCAGGAGGGGTCGCTCCAGTTCCGGTTCCATTTCCTCCCTCCCTTCTAAATTCGTTAAACTCACAATCGATTATACTCACGTACTTCTCCTTTTCAGTTGTATAGTTGACCACTGATTGCTCTTCGACGCAGTCGACTTCGATTACCGACGACGGACTTTTGTTATGATTGTAAATATGGGTCTCTTCGTATGCTGCAACGAATTCACGCACATCGTCAGTATCGAGTGTCTCCGGCTGTTCAGGGAATTGTTTCTCCTCCGGTTGATTGCCTCCGTTGTCCCGATCTGAATTCACATCCACGTGGTTACTGAGGCAGCCACTCACCCCAAGGATCAGTCCAGCACTAGCTGTAGCGAGGAGTTCACGTCGTTTCATGACGAATGTGTTGGTATATGGACGATATTCTCACAATCATAAAACCCTTCTCCCATTTGACGACACTGTTGGTTTCCGCCTCGAGCACGATTTGCTGGATGTTGCTGGTGGTACTGTATACCCGTCCGCGCGCCGCATCGACAGCCTCTTTCGCCCTCCCCGTCCGAGTGTGGGTATGACCGACTACTTCGAGGTCCACGCGCGCGACGGGGCCGCGCGCCTCGGCGAACTCCGCCTCGAGTCGCCGCGCACCACACCCGCGCTCGTCGACGACCTGCTCGTCGACGCCGGGAGCCTGTGGGCGAGCGAGCGCGAGGTTCCGGCGGGCGACCCGGCGGCGCTGACGGTGCTCCCCCACCGCGGCTTCCCCGGCGGCACCGCCCCCGAGGTCCGCGAGGCGTTCGCCGTCGCGACCCCCGACGTCGACTATCCGAGCGCCGCCGTGCTCTCGAGTGAAGACCCTCGAGACGAGGGTACCGACGCCTACCTCCTCGCCGACGCGGGGTCGGCCGTCGGCCACGGCCGCGCGTTCGTCGAGGCGGTCCTCGCCACCCGCGAGGCGATCCCCGCCGACACCGCCCTCTGTCTCTCCGGGGTCGCCACGCCGCGCAACGTCGCCCTGCTCGCCTACGCCGGTGTCGACGCCGTCGACGCCTCGAGAGCCACCATCAAGGGCACGCAGGGCAAGTACCTCACGACCGAGGGCGAGTACTTCCTCGAGGACCTCGAGGAACTCCCGTGTGCCTGTCCCGCCTGTCAGGTCCCCCGCGAGGAATTCACCCGCGAGTCCTGCGCCGAGCACAACCGGAACGCGCTGGCCGCCGAACTCGCGGTCGTCCGCCAGCGGATTCGCGACGGCCGCCTGCGCGACTATCTCGAGGGCCAGGCCCGCCACGACCAGTGGCTCACCGCCGCGATGCGCGAACTCGACAGCCAGTGGAGCTATCTCGAGGAACGAACTCCCATCCTCCGGGATGCGCCGCTCACCGCGGCGACCGAGGACACCCTCCGCCGGGTCGAGATCCAGCGCTACGCCGACCGCGTCACGACCCGCTACCGCAACCGCTTCGACGCCCCGCTCGTGCTGGTTCCCTGCTCGGCGAAGAAACCCTACAGCGACTCCCAGAGCCACCGCCAGTTCCACGACGCCATCCGCTGGCGCGCCCACGTCGTCTCGATCACCAGTCCCATCGGCGTCGTTCCCCAGGAACTCGAGACCACGTATCCGGCCCAGCACTACGACACCGTCGTCACCGGCCGCTGGTCGGCCGACGAGGTCGACTTCGTCGCCCGCGTCCTCCGTCGGTACCTCGAGCGCACCGCCGACACCTACTCGCGGGTGATCGCCCACGTCCCCGACGAGGGCTACCGCGAGATCGTCGAGCGCGTCGAAGACGAGGTCGACGGTCTCGAGTTCACCTACACCGTCGCCGAGGGTGCCCACCCGACCGACGACGCGTCGCTCGCCGCGCTCGCCGAGGAACTCGCCGGTGAGCCGGCCTACCCCAAACGTGAGCGCGAGCACAACACCGTCCGCGCCATCGCCGACTACCTCCTCGGCGACGGTGCGGGTGACGCCCTCTTCGCCGACGTCGACCTGCGGACCACCAGCCGGTACCCCCGCCTCCAGGTTCGCGACGCCGACGACACCCAGCTCGCGACGATGGTTCCCCAGTACGGCACCCTCTCGCTGACGCTCGAGGGGGCGCGCCTGTGGGCCGAGAGCGACGCGCCGACCAGGCGGGTCGAAATCGACGGCTTCGTCCCCCGCGGGAGCGTCCTCGCGCCGGGCGTCGTCGACGCCGACGAGGACATCCGCGTCGGCGACGAGGTACTCGTCGAGGGACCGAAGGCCTTCGGCGTCGCCCGCGCGGAGATGTTCGGCCGCGAGATGGTCGAGAGCACGCGCGGCATCGCCTGTGAGATTCGCCACGTCGAAGAGCGCTGATATCCGCCGTCACCCGAATCCAGTGAACCGGTCCGCGTTCCGGACCTACTCGCGAACCTCACAAACCTGTTTATCTCCTCACACGACCTCTGTAAGGGTGGTGACACACATGAGTACAACAGTAGACTCCGGAACCGAGGGATTCTCCCTCGAGCGACGCTGGCGAACCCTCGCCCTCGCGGGCGGCGTCATCGCCCTGCTCGGCATCCTCGCCATCGCCTTCCCCTTCGCGACGGGACTCTCGATGAGCTACGTCGTCGGCGCGTTGCTGGTCGTCAGCGGCGTCGTCCACGGCGTCCACACCTTCTCTGCCAGTGGCTGGACCGGCCGGGTCTGGCAGCTAGCGCTGGCGGTCGTCGGAATCGTCGCCGGTCTCGTTGTCCTCGCGAACCCGCTGATTGGCCTGCTGAGCCTGACGCTGTTGCTCGTCGCCTACCTGCTGGTCGACGGCATCACCGAACTCTGGATGGCGGCCCGACTCGAGGGCCAGCCAGGTCGGGGCTGGATCGCCGCCAGCGGCGCGGTCTCGATCGTTCTGGCGGCGTTGCTCTGGGCTGCGTTCCCGGGTGACGCGGTCTGGGCCGTCGGTCTGGTCGTCGGCGTGAGCCTGCTGGCGACCGGTCTCTCGATGGTGATCGTTGCCGTCGCCGGCCGCGACGGTGGCGACGCGACGCTCGCCGACGCAGAGGCACCCCACTCCTGAGACGCCTCTGCTGTGCGATGCTGTTCTCTGCAAACCTGATTTTCAGACACCGATCCGCTAGCTCTCGTGCACTGAGTCTCCGGTCAGCCTTTGAAGACGCTCTGGAAGAACTTCTGTTCGGCCGCCCGGAGGTGCTGGGTGAACGTCGCCGGCGAGATGCCGAGGCGTTCGGCGATCTCTTCGCCCGTACTCGAGCGGGGCCAGTCGAAGTAGCCCGCGAAGAAGGCCATCTCGAGGGCGGCGCGCTGTTTCTCGGTGAGGTCGCCTTCGAGGACGGCGTGGTCGAGGACGCTCGAGTCGGTGCGGTCGATGGTTCGCTGGGCGACGTAACTCGCGCCCGCACAGACGGCTTCGACGTGTTCGATCAGCTGACGGGTGTCGCTGGCGCGCGAGACCTCGACTAAGAGTCTGAGTTCGCCGTCTTCGAACGTCATCGAGTGGACGCGGCCGCCGTAGGTCGCGATCTCTTCGAACAGGGGGATCGTCTCCGCGGTGACGAGTTCGAAGTCGTAGCCGTCCCGGCCGGCTGAGAGGACGCGCACGTCGGTTACCTCGACGACCTCGAGCGCCTCGACGCTCTCGAGGAACGTTTCCTGCGGGAGGTCCGTGGCCGTCCCGTAGAGGTGGAGCGTCTCGTCCTTGCGGATGAGTTTCTCGATGATGACGCTGCCGTCGGTCGCTCTGGTCGCCTCGAGGAGGGCGTCGGCGACGCCGTCGATCTGGAACTCGAGCTGGAGGATCGAGTCGCTCACCAGCGCGTCCTTGCGCTCGAGGGCGGTGATGGCGTGGCCGATGATGTCGCCGAGGCGGGCGAAGATCTCGCGTTCCGACTCGGAGAAGGCAGCGGGCGACGCGGAGTAGATGTTCATCACGCCGTAGAGCAGTTCCTCGTAGACGATCGGCACCGCCATACTCGAGTGGTAGCCCCGCTCGAGCGCCTGTTCGCGCCAGGGCTCGAACGCGGGGTCGCCGGCGATGTCCTGCATGACCTGGACCGCTTTGGTGTGGATCGCACGCCCGGCGGGACCGTGTCCGGTCGCGTCGTCGTCGATGGTGATCGTCGTCTCTTCGAGGTAGCCGTCTTCTGCGCCGGCGACCGCCCGGGGGGCGATCTCCTGGCCGCCGCGACTCACCTCGCCGATCCAGACGAAGCGGTAGGCGTCGGAGGCGACGAGGCGGTCACAGACGGCCTGCTCGAGTTCTTCGCGCGTCGAGGTCGTGATGACGGCGTGGGTGACGTCCTGGCCGATCCGGTTGAGTCGGTTGAGCGTCTCGAGTTGCTTGCGCCGGCGGGTGCGTTCGCGTTCCTGTCGGTTGCGCTCGATGGCGTGGTGGATGGTTCGCGTCAGCAGTGAACTCGTCACCTCGTCTTTGACGAGGTAGTCCTGTGCGCCGCGCTGGATCGCCTGGATACCCGAGTCACCGTCTCTGACGCCGGTCAGGACGACGATGGGTGTCTCGTCGACGGTCTCGACGACCGTGGTGACGGTCTCGAGACCGCTGCTGTCGGGGAGGTTCAGGTCGAGTAAGACGACGTTGACGTCGACGTCGTCTCCCTCGAGCGTCTCGAGTCCGTCGCGCAGGCGCGTCTCGCGGTGGACGGTCGGCGGGGTGCCACCGCTCGACGCTCCTCGTGGGTCGATGCGCTGGGCGAGTTCCCTGGTGTCGCGGAGCATCTCCTCGATGAGTCTGGCGTCGCCGGGGTTGTCCTCGATCAGGAGGATCTGTAGCGTCTCCGCCGTCTCCGTCTCCGCGAGTTCGACGCTCCCGCCGTCTGCCTGGTGGGCCGGTGGCTCTTCGGTCATCGTCCGTCCTCCACCGGTGGAAGCCGGACGACCGAGAACCAGAACTCCTCGAACGAGCGGACGGTCTCGATGAACGCCGCCGGATCGATCGGTTTCGTGAGGTAGGCGTTCGCGTGGTGTTTGTACGAGGTGACGATGTCCTCTTCGGCTTTCGAACTCGTCAGGACGACGACCGGGATCGATTTGAGTTCGTCGTCCGCCTTGAGCGTCGCGAGCACCTCGTCGCCGTTCATCCGCGGTAAGTTCAGGTCGAGCAAGACGAGGTCGGGCCGAGGGGCGTCGTCGAACGTCCCCTCCTTTCGGAGGAACGCGAGCGCCTCGACGCCGTCTCTGGCGACGTGGATGTTGTTCTCGATCCGTCCCTCTTTGAACGCCTCCTCGGTGAGGCGGACGTCGCCTGGGTTGTCCTCGACGAGGAGGATGTCGATCGGTTGGGCCGTCTGGGTTCGTGTCGTGGTCATTGGTTCTGAGGCGTGTCGTGTGCAGTCGGCAGTGTGAACCGAAACGTCGAGCCGTCTCCGGGTGTCGAGTCGACCCAGATCTCGCCGCCGTGGCGCTCGACGATTCGCTGACAGAGTGCGAGCCCGATCCCTGCCCCGGGGTACGCCTCGGTGCTGTGGAGTCGGTGGAAGACGTCGAAGACGCGTTCGGCGTCGGTCGCGTCGATGCCGATGCCGTTGTCGCTGACCGACAGTTCCCACACGTGTCCACTCTCCTCTGCCGAGACGTGTATTCGTGGTGATCCGTTCTCGACGTACTTAATTCCGTTGTGAAGCAGATTCTGAAACAGTTGACGAAGCTGGCGAGCGTCGCCCGTGACCGTCGGCAGCACGTCGGCGGTCACCGTCGCGTCGCGCTCTGCGACGTTCACCTGGAGGTCCTCGAGCGCGTCGTCGAACACCTCGTGGAGGTCGACCGTGTCGAACGGGTCGCCGTGTGTCTCGATCCGTGAGTAGGTAAGTAGTCCGTCGATCATCTCGCGCATCCGGTCGGCCCCGTCGACGGCGAACGCGAGGAACTCCCGGCCGTCGTCGTCGAACCGGTCGCCGTAGCGGTGGTCGATCAACGTCAGGTAACTCGAGACCATCCGCAACGGCTCCTGGAGGTCGTGGCTGGCGGCGTAGGCGAACTGCTCTAAGCGCTCGTTCGACGCCTCGAGTTTCCGTACGTTCTCCTCGCGCTCGGTGACGTCCTGTACCAGGAGCATTCCGGCGAAGACCTCGCCGCTCGCGTCTTCGACCGGCAGGGTGTGGACCCGGAGGTAGCGCTCTCGGAACTCGAACTCGAGGGTGTTCGACTCTCCTGCCAGTGCCGCGCGAAACTCGGGTTCGATCGCCGCTGCGACGTCCTCGGAGAAGTGCTCGTCGGCCGTCGTCCCGACCACGTCCGCCGGTTCGATCTCGAGCTCCGCGAGCAGTTTCCCACCGACGACCGTGTAGCGCAACTCGTCGTCGAACAGTCCAACTGCGCCATTTGGGAAGTGTTCGACGAGCGTCCGGTACCGTCGTTCGCTCTCCTCGAGCGCCCGTTGCTGGGCCATGCGGTCGCTGACGTCGCGGACGATGCCGATCCGTCGGTACTCGCCGTGATCTCTCCCGGGAACCGCAGAGACGGTCCCTTCGACGGGAACCTGCGCTCCTGCAGCGGTTTCGATCTCCGTCTCGACGACGGTGTCCCCGCCGGTGTCGGCGATGGTTCGTGCCCGTTCGCGAGCCTCGTCGTCGACGACCAGCGACGCGTGTGCGCCGAGTAACGCCCCGCGAGTGTAGCCGGTCAGCCGCGCGTACGCCTCGTTGACCATGGTGAACCGCCCCTCGGCGTCGACCGAGTAGATGCCGTCGGTCGTCGTCTCGACGATGGTCTCGTACTTCGCTAGCTTCTGCTCGCGCACCTTACGCTCGGTGACGTCTTTCGCGATGCCGACGAGTCTGAACACCTCGCCGTCTTCGTTCTCGACCGGTGCCGCCCGGGCGTGGACCCAGCGCAGCGTCCCGTCGGGCCTGACGACGCGAAACTCCTGGTCGTACTCCTCGTCAGGAAGCGCCGTGTACGCCTCCCGGACCCGCTCGCGGTCGTCGGGGTGGATGCCCTCGAGGAACGCCAGTCCGTCGTCGTACAGTGACGCACAGCGACGCCCCCACACCTCCTCGTAGGTGGGGTTGATGTAGAGGACGTTCGTCGGATCGGCCGCCGACATCCAGACGACCTCGTGGAGGTGCTCGCTGACCATCCGGAAGGTCGCCTCGCTCTGGCGGAGGTCGTGTTCCATCTCCTTGCGCTCGGTAACGTCCCTGAAGTAGACCGAGAGACCGGTTTCCGAAGGGTAGACGTTCACCTCGAACCAGGTCGACAGCGGCTCGGGGTAGTACATCTCGAAGGAGGCCGCCTCCTGTGTCTCCATCGCCCGGCGGTACTCCTCACCCAGTGAGGACTCCGCCGCCGGAAACGCCTCCCAGAGGTTCTCGCCGACGACGCCCTCCCCGCGGGGGTCGATCAGCGACGCCGCCCGCTCGTTGGCGTAGGTGAACGTCCAGTCGGTGTCGAGCGCGTAGAACGCGTCCGTAATCCGCTCGAACGTCGCCTCGAGTTCGCCGTGCAGGTGTTTGCGCTCGGTGACGTCCTCGGCGATGCCGACGAGGCGGGACACCGCGCCACCGTCGTCGGTGATGGGGTAGGCCCGGTCGCGCACCCACCGGACCGAGCCGTCCGGCCGCACCACCCGGTACTCCTCGTCGTAGCCGTCGGTCGACCCGTCGTCTAATCCGTCGTACGCCGCCGTGATGTGCGCGCGGTCGTCCTCGTGGACCGCCTCGAGGAACGACCGTGGCTCGGCGTACAGCGAGGCGCAACTGCGCCCCCAGATCTCCTCGTACGCCGCGTTGACGTAGTGTATCTCGTCGCCGTCGGGTGAGCACACCCACAGCACGTCGTCGGTGTGGGCGCCGAACTGGTGAAAGCGCGCGTCGCTCTTTCGAAGCTCCTCGCTCATCCGGTTGCGTTCGGTGACGTCGCGCACGACGCCGACCGACCCCGCGAACTCGCCGTCCGAGCCCTCGAGCGCGGTGAACTTGCTCTCGGCGTCGACCTCGCCTCCGGGTCCGATCTCGGCTTCGAGCGTCGCGACGGTCGTCTCCCCGGCAACGATCTCGTCGATGCGTGCCGCCGCCTCTCGAGCGACGTCTTCACCGACGGCGTTCGCACACGGCGCGCCGAGTAACTCGTCGCGCTCGTAGCCGACCAGGTCGGCGTACGCCCGGTTCACCGTCTCGAAGCGCCCCTCCTCGTCGAGGACGTAGATGCCGTCTTCGACCGTCTCGACGATCGTCTCGTAGCGCGAGAGTTCCTGCGCTCGTTCGCGGCGGCCGAGTTCGTCGCCGATCCACTGGGTCAGCAACTCGGCGACAGTCCGCTCACTCGGCGAAAACGCCTTCCCGCGGGGTGACTCGTCGCAGAAACAGAGCGTCCCGTACAGCACCCCATCGACGACCACCGGCCCGCCCAGGTAGGTGTCCAGCCCGTAGCGCTCGTAGGCAGCCTCGCCGATGGCGTCGTCGGCCACGTGGAACGCGAGTTGCTCGCCACACTCGAGGGTCTCTCGGCAGTAGGTCTCCTCGAGCGGGGTGACGACACCCGGCTGAATCTGCGGATTCTCGCTTCTGGCACGTCGGACCTCGAAGCGTCCCTCGCCTTCGTCGACCGCCGCCAGAAAGCCGATGCTCACGCCGAAGTACTCCCGGCCGAGTTCGAGTACGCGGTCGACTTTCTCCTCGAACGACGCCGCGGTGTCGGCCGTGATCGCGTACAGTCGCTGCAGCGTCCGCGTCGTCTTCCAGTGGTCGCGCTCTTCGCGCTCGACTGTCGCACCCTCGTGTTCGTCGCGTTCGAGGGCCGCCTCGAGCACGCTCGCGATACTCGAGACGAAGGTGACGTCGGCGTCGGTAGCGCTCCAGGTATCGGTGGTGTAGACGCCGAGAACGCCCCACGGCTCGCCGTTCACCGACAGTGCGACGCTGAGTTCGCTCTCGACGCCACAGCCCTCGAACAGGTCCCCACCGTCGGTCGACGACTCGGTCTCGACGACCGCCGTCTCCGCCCGCGCCGCTCGTCCGACGCGCGAGTCGTTCCCACCGGGAACGCTCGCTTCACCGACGACGCTCGGCTGCCAGCCGTCACCCTGACGGAGCAGCGCTCTCTCGCCCCCGTCGTCGTCCGCCGTCACTGCAGGCACACACTCGAAGACACCGCAGTAGTCCGCCGCCAGTTCGTCGTTGACCGTCGCCGCCGCCTCGTACAGCACCCGGTCGACGTCCTGGTCCTCGAGCGCGCGTCGGCTCACCCCGGCGAGCGCCTCCTGGCGAGCCGAGAACGGGCCGGACTCGCCGTCGCTTGCGTGGTCGGAGGTTGCCATTGAACTGTCGTGGTAGAGTCGCCCGTCACGTGTAAATGTGGCGCCCGACCGTCCGAAACCGCCTGAACACTCTCTTATGGGGGACTTTCAGCTACGAATGGTCGTCTTCTCATTCGACAAATGAAGAGAGCCTGACCGTTTCCCGACGCTCGAGGTATCGCCTGATCGCCGCCCGGTCCCACCCCAGCGCCGAGACGACGCTCTCACACGCGCGGATCAGTGCCTTGCTGTACCACTCGACGTCGTACTCGCCGGAACCGCCGCCGGTGGTGTTCGCCGACTCGAGTTCGAACGCCAGCCGAACGCGCTCGCGCGTCCGGCGCGCACCGTTGTCGGTGACGACGTACGAGACGGACTGTCCCGGCCGCCGCGTCAGTCCGTGCGACTCGTAACGGCCCAGCGCGGCGACGACCTGCGTCCGCTGGCGGTAGGCCGACGCCGGCTTCGAGACCCGCTTCGTGACCACGAGGTCGGCCGGGTCGACCACACCCCGTCTGAGGTCCTCGAGACGGCGCTGGAGACGGTCACAGACCGCTTCCGGCTCGCGCTCACGGTCGAGGACGTCGATGAACTCGCGCTGACACTCGGCGACGAACGCGGGCGTCGAGCGCTGGCGTGCCTCGATACCGCGCAGTTTGTACTCGCCGCTCTCGCGTTTCCCGAAGTACCGGGTGAGCGCGCCTCTCGGCACGTCCGCGCGTCGCCCCGGCGTCCGCTGCGGGAGGAAACACACCCACTCGTAGGTCCCGTCGTGCTCGAGTTCGATCCCCACGTCGTGGCTCACCGTCTCGAGGACGCCCTCGAGCGGCTCCGGCGCTGACGCCTCCGGCGTCACCCACAGGCTGTCGACGATCCCGTGAACGATCCGCCAGCCCGCCCGCTCGAGGTGCGCCTTCGTCCGGAGGAGGATGTCGCGCGCGATGGCGTTGATCGCCTCGTGACACTCGATCCGGCCGAAGGTGGCGTTCCGGTAGCCCTGGTAGCCGAACGAGGAGACGAGCACCCACTTGATCGCCCCCGAGGTCGCCCGGAGGCGCGCCGCCTCCGCCTCGTCGGGGTCGCCCGCCAGCGCGCGCTTGCACGCGGCCCGGTCGTCGAGCAACGGGCGTAACACGCCGGGGAGAAAGCCGTCGCGCTCACAGAGTCGGTACTCGAGTTCGGGCACGCGCGCCCCTGCCCCCTCGTCACAGCACGCACAGTCGACCGTCTCCGGACTCACGTTGTGCCGGCAGATGATGCGCGGGTAGAGCGAGGCGAAGTCGATCTCGAAGACATCCTCGTGAAACCCGACGTCGGGCGTGAAGGTGAAGCCGCCGCGGTCGGCCGCGTGGAGCGTCCCCACGTCCTTGAACCGCTCTGGCTCCCACTTCTGGTGGGGTGCGAGCACACCCTCGCGGCGCGCCAGCCGAATCTGGCGCGCGGTCAGGAGCGTCCCGATACTCGCCCACGCGGTCTCCTCGAGCGGCCTGCCGGTCCGTCCGACCAGGTAGCGGATTCCCTCGAGTCCGGACTGGTGCCAGAGGAAGCTGTTCGACTCGTCGACGACCGCCCGCCCCGGCACGTGGTACCTGGCCGGGGCGGACCCCGCCCGCCCCTCGTGTGTGTACGTGTTCGCCCTCGACAGACGCTGCCAGCCGGGAAGCCGCCCGAGGTGGAATTCCTCGATCCCCGCCTCCGCCGCCGCCGTCTCGAGCGCCGGGACGAGATCACCGTGGCTCAGACACAGCACGTCGGGGTCCGTCCGCTCGAGTCGCCGGCCGAGCGACCAGCAGACGTCCGCCGGATCGCCACGAACCGCCTCGCCGTCGACGGCCAGCGCGGAGACGTCGCCGGCCGCGAGCGCGCGCTCGTCGATGCCGATCCGCAACACCCGGAGGTCGCGGACTGACGACGGCGTCGGGTCGACCCCCTCGTCCAGACAGTAGCGAAATCCCGGTGCGAAGCCCACGTTGAACAGACGCACCGTTCCGGGCGCACACGCGAGTTCGCGGGCGTGCACGCCGCGGATCTCCCTCGTGAGCGTCCGTCCCTCCGAGACACGCTCGAACGAGACGCGCAGGACGCGCGTCGGCTCGTCACATTTCATATCGCGTAATGTGGTGTATCGGATCTCGAAGCCGGTTTCGCTCACCTTCGGATCTCGCTCGAGTCGGGCGCTGAGGCGCTCGAGTGGCCGCTCGGGCGCGTCGACGAACAGCGAGGGCCGGTAGTCGGTTCGCTCCTCGTAGGTCGCGCCGTCGGCGGACAGATTCCAGACGCGCACCAGATCCTCCTCGAAATCGAACGCGTAGGCCACTCAGACCACCTCGTCGTCCACATCTCCCGACCCTTCGTCAGCATCCCTCGCCTCGAGTCGCTCGCGCAGGACCCGAAGCTCCGCTTCGTGGGCGAGCAACAGCGAGACCAGCAGCGCACGCTCCGGCTCCGGCGGGTTCGCGTAGCCCGCTGCGTCGGCGAAGCCGTGGGCGCGGGCGAACAGCCGGTCGAAGTCCGCCTGGTGTTCCCGCCTGAGCGCCCGCCGCATCGGCTCCCACTCGGTCTCGAGCCCGCGCAGTGCGTCCCGGTAGGTCGGCGTCGTCCGCCCCATCAGGCCACCTCCACCAGCCCCCAGTCGGCCGCGACGACGACCGGATCGACCACCTCCTCGAGCGATCCACAGACCTCGACCCAGTAGGGAATCGTCGTCTGCCAGTAGGTGCCGTGGTCGTACCAGGCCGTCCGGTAGCGCTCACCCTCGAGTCTGACCCCTTCGCGCGTCTGTACACTCCGAATCTCGGTGGTTGCGTGTTCGGCGACCGTCTCGAGGGCCTGCTCGTCGGTTCCGGTGACGACCACCGGACACGCGAGCGCACGGCCGAGTTCGCGGAGCGTCACGAGCGTCGCGGCGAGCAGTTCCGCTCGCTCCCAGTCGGGGACCTCTGCATAGGGATCTGCGACGTTCGGCGCGACGACGAGACCCGTGTTCGCGTCGGCACGCCGAGCCACCTCGCGAACCAGCGTGTGGTGCTGGTAGGCGGTGAACGCCCGCGCGATCTCGAGTCCCTCGAGCGTCCGAGGCGTCGAGGCACACTCGTAGAGCGCGTGCGTCGAGGCGGTGTTTCGTGCGTCGATCCAGTAGGCCGGTGCGCGCTGGCGCTCGAGGTGGTGACACACCAGCCGGTGGAGCACCGTCGACCGGGCCGCCGGCACTCGAAGCAGGGTGAGACCGGTCTCGAGTTCGTCTGTCGGGTCCATACACGGCGAGTCGGCGACGCACCCCATAACCGTCGGGCGGTCGTTTCTGGCGGTTCCGAAACCACCCACCATCGCCAGCGCCGGTGAAAACCCGCTCTCGAGGCGCTCTCCGCCGTTTCCCCCGGTTTCCGAAACGTGCTCCGTAGCCTCACACCGCGTCGTCCTCGAGGACGCGGTAGGTACGCCCGCGTTTTCGCCCGCGCGCTTCGATCAGGTCGTAGTGGACCATCTTCGTCAGGTAGTTCCGCAGCGTCCGCGTCGTCTTCGGCTCGTCGACCCGCGTCTCGTAGGCGTCGTAGAGGTCTCGTGGGGCGATTTCGCCCGCGTCGGTGATCAGCTCGTAGAGGACGCGCTGGTGTTCGATCAACCCCTCGATGGTTTCTCGACGGATCGCCGCCCGCGTGTCGGGAATCGCGGTCTCGAGTACCTCGTCGGTGATTCGCTCGCGCCCGCGCTGGCTCGACAGCCGTGCGGCCGTCCGGAGCGTGCCGATGGCGACGCGGGCGTCACCCGCCGCCGCGTCGGCGACCGCGCGAAGCTGCGGTTCGTCGACGACGCCGGGCTCGAGCCCCTGTCGCACCCGTTCCTCGAGAATCGCGACCAGTTCGTCGGCGCGATAGCGCTCCAGGTAGACGCGCGTCCCGGCGCGCAGGCGCGAGCGGACGCGGTCGTCGAAGTGAGCGAACAGCTCCTCCTCGCGGTTGGCGATCAACACCGGCGAGACGTGGCGTAGCCGGTGGAAGTCGTAGAGCACCTCGGTCTCCTCTAGCTGGTCGGCCTCGTCTAAGACGACCACGATGGGGCGCTCGTCCGCCCGTGCCAGCCGGTCGAACAGGTCGGCCGTCGGCGTCGAGCCGTGGACGTCGAACGCCCGCTCGAGCGCCTCGAGCACCCGGTAGAGCACGCGGTAGCGGGTGTACTCCTGCCAGCAGTTGACGTAGGCGACGCGGACGTCCGGGCGCTGTTCGCGGAGCGCTGCGAGCGTGTAGCGGGCGATGCAGGTCTTGCCGACGCCGGTCGGACCGAAGAGGAACGCCGTCTCCGGCGGCTCGTCACAGAGCAGCGGCTCGAGCGTCTCCGAGAGGTGGCTCACCTCGTCGTGGCGGTGGCGCACCTCGCTCGGGACGAAGTCCTCACGGAGGACGCGGCTGTCGACGATCACACCCCGCGATTTCGGCTGTGTGGGCTTAAAACGGTCCCCCGACAGCCGGTCTCGGTGCGCGCCAGAACCGATTTCGTATCCTCGTATGTGGTTTATCGACGGCTGTCTGGCCGTCCACAGTCTGTACACGCGTCCCTCGAGCACGCTCACATCGCCTGCGTTCGGATTGTCGGGGCGATCTCTCGCTGCTGTGGCGCCGTCTGTCCACTGGTCTCGCCGCTCGCGGGTGCGCTCGAGCGCGTGGCCTGCGGCCGTCCGTCTGCGTGAGAGGCGAGGCTGACGGTTTCGACCGGCCGTCCGTCTTGGCTGCGGCTCTTTCGCGCGCTGGCCGTCCACGCATCCTCCGGGCCGCCGGTCGCCTGGCCACGGCCGACCCAGCGTCTGATCCCGGTCGGCCGAACACCGGCTACCCGACGGTGTCGGCGTTGGATAGTCCGTCGCGCATCGGCCGGTGATGAACCCAGGCAACCGCATCGAGACCACGCATTCGTTCAGGTTTGCCAACGAACTAGCGATGGCTCTCGAGGACCCTCGCTGTGCGCTGGCGGCCGTCGGCTGACTCGAGCCGTCCCGGGCAGCACCTCGATGGTGTGGCCGCCCCCTCGGGCCGCGTCAGTGGTGTCGACGGCGTGCTGGTCGACCGATCTCGACCCGAATCGGCCGTTTCTGCTCCGTTCACGGTCTGGTGGGCTACTGCTCGTGATCACACCCGCCCATTCAATATACCCTATGATGCGATATCGAATCGCTCGCGACGGTGCTCGAGGCTCGTCGCTCCGACCACAACGATTTTGCTTCCTCCCTCGATACACTCTCTCTGTGCCGACGAACGACGATGGCGACGCCTACACTCCGCCGCTCGACTGGGCCACTCGAGTCAGGCGTCGCGTGCTCCCGACCGTCCACCGGATCAAGAAGCCCTTCGGCGGCTTCGCTCAGTGTACGATGCACCCCACAGAGTACGTGGGGACCGTCCAGCGGGAACTCACCGAGTTCAAACCGGACTTAGAGGCGATGGAGTTCGCGCCCGAACCCATCGCGTCGCTGAAGGTCCATCAGGACGGCCACCTCTCGGTCGGGAGCTGGGCCCGGCGGACCTCACTGCTCGACGACTGGCAACTCCACGTCACGCTCTTTCAGGAGAGTCGCGAGTCGCTCGAGGTGTTCGCCCACCGCGAGTACTCCTGGCTGCGCCACCCCTACAAACACTACACCGCCCAGGGCTGGGATACGACCGGCGGCGTCGAACGGATGCGCTCGCTGCTGGCCGACCACGGCGTCGCCTTCCGTGTCGAGTGACGCGAAGAAAGCAGACCGCTTATATCTCCACTCCGGTGAACGGTTGAGACATGTCTCGAGCGGAGACCGTGGCCGCGTTCACCGACCTGTACCTGCCGACGGTCAACGGCGTCACCTACACCGTCCGTCTCTGGCGGGAACGCTGGCCCCACTGTCGCAGCGAGATGCCCGTCGTCTACCCCGAGATGGACGGCTACACACCGGGTGCGGGTGAACACCCCGTCAGGAGCGTTCGCGCGCCGCTGTACCCGCAGTACCGCCTGGGGCTGCCCCGCGTCCCGGCCGGTCTCGAGCGGCCGGACCTGGTGCACGTCCACACGCCGTTCACCCTCGGCGTCGCGGGCGTCCGCTTCGCGCGCAAGCGGGACGTGCCCGTCGTCGCCTCCTACCACACGCTGCTCGGTGACCGGGCCGACCAGCACGTGCCGGTGGGGTTCGTCGACGGTCTCCGCGAGACGTGCCGGGCGTACGAACGCTCCTTTTTCGAACGCGTCGACCACGTCGTCGCCCCGACGGCGTTCGCCCGGGACAACCTCCTAGAGCGCGTCGGGGCGGACGTCTCGGTGACGGTCGTCTCGAACGGTATCGACACCGACTTCTTCCGGCCGGTCGACGCGACCAGTTTCTCCCGGCTGTACGATCTCCCCGAGGAACGCCCCGTCGTCGGCTACACTGGCCGCCACGGCCACGAGAAGAACCTGGAAGAGGCGATCGATGCCGTCTCCGGCACTGACATCACGCTCGTCTTCGGCGGCGACGGTCCCGCCCGCGAGGACCTCGAGGCACACGCCGCCTCGGTCGACGCCGACGTCCGCTTCCTGGGGCTGCTCGAGCGTTCGGACCTCCCGGCCTTCTACTCGGCGCTCGACGCGTTCGTCTTCCCGAGTCCGGTCGAGACCCAGGGACTCGTCGCGCTCGAGGCGACCGCCTGCGGCACGCCGGTCGTCGCCGTCGACGCGGGGGCGCTCACCGACTCCGTCATCGAGGGCGAGACGGGCTACCGCTACGCCCACGGCGACCTCGCGGACTTCCGATACGCGCTCACCCGCGTGCTCGAGGAGCGCGAGCGCCTCGCCGACCTCTGCCGTCGCCGCCGGGCGATGCTCTCGGTCGACCACTCCCTCGAACAGCTCGCGGGCATCTACGACCGACTGCTCTAGGCGGTCGTTACTGTCGTCGCGAACGGACCGTTCGCCCCGCCCGTTCGCCGCTCCTGCTGTGGTTCGGTGTGCCTTCTCGCCCGTCGCTCGCGCGCCGGTGTCTGGCTCCGTTGGGGCGCCACGCTCGAACGCGTTGCGATCCGGCCAGGTGTGTGCCGTGTACCGAACTGGTACGTCGCGATTACTAATCAGTCGGTGTGAGGATCACGCTCTCATGGAGAGACGCACACTCCTCCTCGGTACTGGTGTCACGTTCGCTGCCGCCCTCGCAGGGTGTATGAGCAGTGGAGACGACGAAGACGACGACAACGGTGACGACGACTCGAGCGACGCTACTGACGGTGGCTCGAGCGGTTCCAGCGGTGGGGACGCGACCACCGGCGACGACATCCCCGGATTCGACTTCGAGGATCTCGAGTCGATCGCGAACGACAACGGCCTGTTCGTCAACGGCGTCGAGCGCGACGGTGACGAACTGTTCGTCGACCTGGTTGCGACCGACGACGTCGCCGACGCGCCACCCGCCTGGCTGAGTGCTGGATTCGTCCGCGCCATCGGTGACGTCGACGAGTTCGCCGCCGAAATCTCGCTCGTCCACGTCAGCGTCACGGACGAAGACGGCTCGACGGAGTCGTTCCTCGTCGACGTCGACTGGGTGCTGGCCTACCACGAGGGCGACCTCTCCGAGACCGAACTCGCCCAGCGCATCGACGACTCGGCCTGACTCGACCAGGTGAGCCCAAGCGTTCACGGTCACTCGCGCTAACGGGTGGGCATGGAGACCGAGACGACGTACACGGTTACCCGCGAGGCGACGGTGCGCTACACCCTCCACGGTGGCTCTGACACCACCGCGCGCGAGGAAGCCGCCGACGAGGTCGCGGGCCGACTCGAGGCGCTGACCGGGCGTGGCGACCTCACCGACGGCCAGGTAGCCGGGTCCCAGATCCACGAACACCCGGCCGCCCCGTTCGAACCCTACACCGTGTCCGTATCGATCACTGTCGCCGTGACAGTCGACGCGCCGGACGCCGAGCGCGCCGAACGGGCCGGAGCGCGGACCATCGCGGACGCACTCGCAGCGAGCGAACTGGATTCCGTCTCCTACACGTCGCCGCCACGGTTCTCAGAGACCGCTTAGCCCGCGAACGGGCGCGACTCTCTCACGGTCGTTCCGACGATCGTCGAACGTCGCTTCGGCGCGGGTGTACCCAAACGATATTAGTTTTGCTACGATATGGTAGGTATCATGAACACTGCGATTGGGACCGCACTCGAGGTTGCCTCCGACGGTCGTGCCGCCGGAGAGCGGGCCGCAGCGGCTGCGCTCGAGCAGTTGCCGAGCGAGCGCGTCGACTTCTGCCAGGTCTTCTGCTCGGTCGAGTACGACTACGAGGCGACGCTCGACGGAATTCGCTCGGTCATCGGTGCCGAGCCGTCGCTGATCGGCTGTTCGACCGCGTCGGCGTTCTCAGAGAGCGAGGTCTCGAACGGCGCGGTCGCCATCGCGCTCGTCGCGAGCGATACGCTCACGTTCGTCACCGGCATCGGCACCGGTCTCAGAGAGAACGTCTCCCGGGCGGTCCGCGAGGCCGTCGCCGAGTTCCCCTCCGAAGTCGACGGCTATCCGTACCTCTCGGCGATCAACCTCCACGACGGGCTGGCGGGCGTCGGCGAAGAGCTGGCGCTGGTCACCCAGCAGAAACTCGGCCCGACGGTCAGCATCGTCGGTGGCTCTGCGGCCGACGACCACCTCCTCGAGGCGACGCACGTCTTCTGTGACGACGTCGTCGCCCAGGACGCCGTCGCGCTGGCGCTGATCGCCTCGAAAGAGCGGCCGATCGTCTCGGTCAGACACGGCCACGAACCGCTCTCGGAGCCGGTCGAGGTCACCCGCGCCGAGGGGTCGCTCGTCTACGAACTCGACGGCAAGCCCGCCTTCCAGGTCTGGAAAGACGCCGTCAGAGAGCGCGTTCGCGAGGAACTCGACGTCGAGATCGACGACCTCGAACCCGGTAACCAGTTGCTCGCACGACTCATGTGTGAGTTCGAGTTCGGTATCGACCAGGGCGAGCGATACAAGATGCGCTGGCCGTGGATCGAAGCCGACGACGACGTGTTACACTTCGCCCTCGACATTCCCGAGGGAACCGTCTTCCGGGTGATGCACGGCACTGCGGACACGCAGATCGAATCCGCACGCGAGGCCGCTCGCCGGGCGAGAGAGAAGGCCGAGGGGACGCCGATGGCCGGTGCGTTCATCTACGACTGTGCCTGTCGCGGCATCGTCCTCGGCGAGGAGTTTCCGGCGGCCGTCAAGGTGATGGCGGACGAACTCGACCTTCCGTTCGTCGGCTTCGAAACCTACGGTGAGATGTGCATGGGTCTCGGCCAGTTCAGCGGCTTTCACAACACGACGACGGTCGTCATGCTCCTCCCCGAGTGACGCGAGCCGAGAGACACGCCATGAACCATCGTGAACTCGTCGGGAAGTTCAGCCAGACCGTCGGTATCGAGAAGGCCGAATCGCTGGTCGAAGACGCCCTCGACGAACTCGCGATCGACCGCGCCGAGACGTACACCCACCACGAACTCGCGGACATCTGTGAGACGATCCAGCACACGAACGAGGGCTACGTCAGGCTCGTCGCCAACGAGATTCACGTCTACGAGCGCGCCCAGCAACGCTTCGACGCGCTGCTCGACGAGATCACCGATCCGATCGTCACCGTCACCTTCGAGGACTCGGTACCGATCATCCGCGCGATGAATCCCGCGTTCGAGGAGGCCTTCGACTGTGGCTCGGCCGTGGTCGGCCGTCCACTCACTGCGGTCATCGACGCCGGTGCCGACCGCTCGGACGTCATCTCGAGGTGGTTTCGCTCCGACCACCACGGCGGCATCGAGGTCCACCACCGGACGGACGACGGCATCCGCACGTTTCTGTTCCGTTCGATCGTGGTGACGCGACAGAACGGTGACGTCGAGGGCTACGCCATCTACACCGACATCACCGACCGGAAACACTACGAACGCCAACTCGAGCGCCAGAACGAACAGTTAGAGCGCTTCGCGAGCGTCGTCAGCCACGACCTGCGTAATCCGCTGACCATCGCCGAGGGAAACCTCGAACTCGCTCTCGACACCGTCGCCGACCCGACCGCCCGCGAGCACCTTCGACGGGTCAGCAACGCCCACCGGCGGATGAGCCACCTCATCGAGGATCTGTTGGCGCTCGCACGCCAGGGTCAGACCGTCGACTCGCCGGAACCCGTCTCGCTCGAGCGCGTCATCTCGGAGGCGTGGTCGTCGGTCTCGACGACGGGCGTCTGCCTCGAGGTCGAGACGGACGCGCGGGTCGTCGTCGATGCAGATCCGTCGCGACTGCGCCAGCTGTTCGAGAACCTCTTTCGAAACTCGGTCGAACACGGCCGAGACGACGCGGCGACCGACGGTGGCGACGACTCGCTCGTCACGGTCCGTGTCGGGCTGCTCACCGACGGCCGCCGGGGATTCTTCGTCGAAGACGATGGAACGGGGATCGCCCCCGAGAACCGCGCCGACGTCTTCGAACACGGCTACTCGACGCGCACCGAGGGAACCGGCTTCGGTCTCGCCATCGTGAAGACCATCGCCGACGCCCACGAGTGGTCGATTACGGCCACCGAGAGCGCCGACGGCGGCGCGCGCTTCGAGATCGGCGGTGTCGGTCGGCTCGAGCGGAGGGCGTGAGCGTGTCGCCACGACGACGCTGTGTCCGGCTCGAGGGACGCGAGGACCGTCTCCACCCGGCCGGGACGGCAGCGTGAGTTCGGCGACCGCGCCGCCGGAACGCGCTCGATCCGGGGGCTGTCGCGTCGCTCGAGACTACCGAGGCGTTCGTTCGCGGGCACGTCTCGCTCGCCTCAAACACCAGTGTCGGGGCGACCGACGCCCGCTCGTCCTTCTCGTTCGAGGGTGACCGTGTTTCGGTCGGTTGAGCGACGCGTAGCTGGCTCTCACAGCAACAGCGCGACGATCGCGAGGACGATGAAGATCAACACGAAGATGCGAGCGATCTCCATCGAGATCCCGGCGACGCCTCTCGCGCCGATGGCCGCGGCGATGATCGCCAGGACGAAGAAGATGATCGCCCAGTACAGGAAGCCGCCACCGCCGAGTTGCAGGGGGATTGCGTACGAGAGCATCCCCCCGACCTCGGACGGGGACGTACATAAACGCCCGTGACCGTCTCACCGCTTTCGCGTCACTAACTCGCGTGTAGTCTCGAGTTACGCGGACGGTCCGGCCGGCGCAGGCGGGTCGATTCACGTCGGTGGCCGGCGAGACTGCGCGCCGTTTCTCACTCGTCGAACAGGGCGCGACAGAGTTTGGCCTCGGCCGAGCGCAGGTGCTCGTGAAAGGTCGGCCGCGAGATGTCCATCGACGCGGCCAGTTCCTCACCGGTCGTCGGCCGGGGCCACTCGAAGTAGCCGCCGAGGTGGGCGCGCTGGAGCGCGGTCAGCTGGCGGTCGGTCAACGACGCTTCCAGCCGGGCGGCGACCTCCCCTCGCGTATCGCCGGCTCGCTCGTGCTGGGTGAACGAGACGACGTCCGTCCCGGGGTGGCGCTCCTCGAGCGCTTCGACGAGACGGCGGACGTTCGCCGACTGTGGGAGGTCGATGCGCACGCGCGCGGTACCGTCGCGTGCGTCGACTTCGCGGGTGAGCGCGCCACGTTTCGAGAGCCACTCGACGAGCCCCTCGCCGTCGGTCTCGAGTTCGACGAGTATCTCCTCGTCTCGCTCGACGACCGGCCGGACGGAGACGCCCTCGAGGCCGGCGACGGCAGCCTCGAGGTCGTCCCAGCCGACCCCGTAGACGGTGTAGAGCGAGGCGGTCTCGTCGTCGATCCGCCGGACCGATTCGTGGTACTCGAGCGTCCCGCCCGTGCGTTCGGCGACCACCAGCGGCGTCACCGTCTCGTCGGTCAGGTCGAGTTCGACGGCGACGACGGTGTCCGCCTCGAGAATCCGGCTGGTTTCGCGGGCGTTGACCCCGCTGGCGACCGCCCGGGCGAGTGCGGCGAGGACGACCGTCTCGTGGTCGTCGATCGTCGCTCCCTCTCGGGCCGTGACCGTCAGCGCGCCGTACTCGATCCCGTCGTAGGTGAGCGCGAAGGTGCCGGTCATCACTCCTCCGTTCGTCTCGACACGGTGGCTGTCGCGCTCGAGTGCGTCCAGTACGTCCGCCTCTCCCGCTGACGCCGACTCCGGGTCCGTTCCAGCGCTCGCGCGTCGCTCGAGCGCGCCCGTTCCCGGATTCCGCTCGTCGATCCGGGCGCTCGCGTAGGTCGGCTCCTCGCCGATCCGCTCACAGACCCCCCGCTCGAGGTCGCTTCGCGTGCGCGAGCCGGCAACGATGGCGGTGACGTCTTCGACGAGACCCTCGACGCGTTCGAGGACGTCCTCGAGCTCGCGCCGACGCCTGACGACCTCGAGTTCGGCGCGCTTGCGGTCGGTGACGTCGTTCTGGAAGCCGACGAAGTGGGTGACGTCACCGTCGTCGTCGCGGACCGGTGCGAGCGTCACCTCGTTCCAGAACATCGAGCCGTCACGGCGGTAGTTTTCCACTTCGACAGTGACCGGCCGCTCGGCGTCGACCGCATCGCGCATCTGCGTGATGGCCGCCTCGTCCGACTCCGGTCCCTGCAGGAACCGACAGTTCTGCCCGACGACGGCCTCGTTCGGATAGCCCGTAACGCGCTCGAACGCCTCGTTGACGTACACCAGCGGGTTGTCCTCGAGCGACGGATCGGTGATCGCGACCCCGACCGGCGCTTCGTTGATCGCCCGATCTTTGACCCGGCTGTCGCTCGAGGGCTGGCCACCGTCGTCGTCGAACGTGATCGTCGCACTCTCGGCTCCGCGGTGGATGCGCGCGTCGTAGGGTTCGTCCTCGATCCCGACGGTACGGACGGTGCCGACTGCCGTCTCGACGAGTTCGCGCTCGAGGTGTTCCCAGTAGGTACCGAGTACGCTCGCGTCGACTCCCGCCGGCTCCGCCGGGAGGCCGAACATATCGACCGCCGCGGCGTTCGCGTAGGTAACCGTCCCGTCGGCGACCGCCACGACCGGATCGACCACGTTCTCGAGGACGCTCGCGGCTGCCGACTCGCCTCCGTCAGGTAACCTGACCGTGTGCTCGGGGCCGTCTCGGGTCATACCCTACGTAGGAAGGGTATCGTCAAAATCCTGTGGGGCCCCTCCCTTGCCAGCCCCGTCCGGTCGGGCCGCCGGCGCGGTTTCGGAGCGAGCGACATCACTTCCCCTCAGCACTTATGATCCGACGTGTCCTATGCTAACACATGTCTCCACGCAGAGCACACTCGCCGTTCGACCGACTCCGACAGACGTTCGAGGAGGCACCGCTGCGCTGTGATGCGTGTGGGTACGTCGACGACTCGAGTGAGTGGCGTGTCACGACCTCCGGCTCGCGCGTCCGCTACCAGTACTGCTGTCCGACCTGTGGCGCACTCGACACGCGCGAACTCAGACTCAGTGCCTGAAACGGCACCGGGCCTCGCGTCTCACTCGTCGCTCACCACCGCTCGAAGCGTCTCGGTGAGCGCCGCAGCGGCGCGCTCGACCGACTCGAGGTCGACGTACTCTCGGCTCGCGTGGGCGACCGGTCCGTCCTCGTCGGCGAGCACCCCGGGGCCGAAGACGACCGTCGGCGCGTCGGGCGCGAAGTACGACGCCTCAGTAGCGGCCGCGAACGGGCGCACCTCGCCGCCGCTGGCCGCAGACAGCGTCTGGACGAGCGCGGTCTCCAAATCGGTGACGAACGCGTCTGGAAACGGCGTGTCCGGCCGGATGAGGTCGACCGAGGTCGTGACGTCGGGAAGTGTCTCTTCGAGGAACCGCTCGAGATCTGCACGAAACGACTCGCTCGTCTCCGGGGGGACGCTCCGCCGGTCGACCGTGATTCGACACGTTTCGGGTACCCGGTTCGACGTTTCGCCGCCCGCGAGCACCGTCGGCGTGAGTTTCGCCTCGCCGAGCACCGGATCCGTCGGCATTCCAACCCGCTCGTCGTAGGCCGCGAGCGCCTCGAGAACGCGCCCGACGGCGTAGACGGCGTTCTCCTCGGCGGCGACGCTCGCGGCGTGGCCGCTCGCCCCCGAGACGGTGACGGTCGCTTCACACTGGCCTCTGGCGGCGATACAGACGTCGAGACCGGTCGGCTCGCCCACGATGTAGCCGTCGGCACTGAGCGTCTCGGCGACGTGTGCCGCGCCGGTCTGGAGCGTCTCCTCGTCGCTGGTGATCGCGACCGTCAGCCGTCCCGCCTCCGGCTCGACCGCCAGGAACGCCGCGAGCAACGCCGCGAGCGGTCCCTTCGCGTCACACGCACCGCGGCCGTACACCCGCTCGCCCTCGCGGCGGTACGCCACGTGCGGCGCGACCGTGTCGACGTGCGTGTTCAACACGAAGTGAGGCCCGTCCTCGCCCCCGCGAGTCGCGAGGACGGTCCCCAGCGCGTCGACCTCGGCGTCGTGGCCCGCCCGCTCGAGCGTCTCACACACGAGTTCTCGCATCTCCTCGACGCCCGCCTCGTGGTGGGAGGGCGTCCGAACGGCGCGTTCGTGAAACGTATCGATGTCGAATGTCATGGCCGACTCACCCGACTCTCGCCGCCGCCCCGATATAAACGCCCGTATCGCCCCCGGCTGGCGCGACCGCGTGGGCTTTCGCTCTCGAGTGCGTACCCTCTGCCGATGGTCTCGGTCAGCCTCGTCGACCCCGACACGGAGGTCACAGCCATCGAGCGACTGCTCACCGCCGCCGACAACTCGTTCGTCCCACCGCTCTCGAGCGACGCGCGCGCAGCCATCGCCCGCTCGGGCGACGAGGGGGACGCGACCAGTATCGCCGACTACCTCGACGCCTGTCTCGCGCGGCCGATGGTCGCCGCATTCGACGGCGACACGCTCGTCGGCTTCGCCTCGTTCCACCGGTGTGACGACCACCCGACGCTCGAGCCCTACACGCCGACGACGCACGTCGACGTGCTGGTCGTCGCGGAGAGCCACCGAAACTGCGGCGTCGCGACGCGACTCTACCACTCCCTGCTCGAGGAACTACCGCGGACGCTCGAGACGCCGTTCGTCTCGACGAAAACCTGGAGTACGAACCACGCCCACCTCGCGATTCTCGAGCGCCTCGCGTTCACCTGCGTCGGCCGGGTGCCGGACGACCGCGGACCCGGGATCGACACGGTCTACTACGCGCGTGAAGGGTGAGTGGGTCTCCTGCGTGACGCCTGGAACGGTTCCTACTGTTCGACGCGCGTGACGTCCGCGAGCGTCTCCCGTCGGCGAACCACGCGCGCCTCGCCGTCTTCGAGACCGACCTCCGCGGGGCGGGGCTGGGAGTGGAACTGGCTCGCGAGTTCGTAGCCGTACGAGCCCGCGTTGCCGATCGCCAGCACGTCTCCGCGTTCGGGTCTCGCGACCGGCCGGTCGTGGGCGAAGACGTCCGCACTCGTACAGACGGGACCGCCGACGGTCACCGGGTGGGTCTCGCGTTCGGGCGCGCTGACGTTGCGCATCGGGTGGTACGAGCCGAACATCGCCGGGCGAATCAGGGTCGCGAGACTCGCGTCGATGCCGACGACGGTGGTGTCGGGCGCCTCCTTGATGGTGTTCACCCGCGAGAGAATCAGCCCCGCGTCCGCGACGATGTAGCGACCCGGCTCGAGTTTCAGCGTCGCCTCGAGTGGGCCGACCGCCTCGCGCACCTTCTGGGCGGTCACCGCGAGGTCGAGTGGCTCCTCGTCCTCGCGGTAGGGGACGCCGTAGCCGCCGCCGACGTCGACGAACTCGAGGTCGTCGTCACCGATCCGGCGGGCCATCTCGCCGACGCGGGCGATGGCGCGACAGTGCTCGTCGAGACCCTCGGTGAGGACGCCGCTGCCCGCGTGGGCGTGGAGACCGACGAGGTCGAACTCCTCACGGACGCGCTCGGCCACCTCGGGCACCTCCTCGTAAGGAATGCCGAACTTCGCGTCCGCACCGGTCGCCACCTTCTCGTGGTGGCCCGTCCCGATGCCGGGATTGATCCGGATGGCGATCCGGCCGTCGTAGCCGCGCTCGGCCAGTCGCTCGAGCGTGTCGGTCGCCCCGATGGTGATCGTCAGCCCCGGGGCCTCGGCGGCGAGGTCGACCGCGTAGTCGAGGTCGTGGGCGGGTGGGTTGACGGCGGTGTACTGCAAGGTGTTCGGGTCCGCACCTGCCTCGATCGAACGCTTTAGTTCGCCCCACGCCGCACACTCGATGTCCGCGCCGGCCGAGAGGAGTGCCTCGAGCACCGCCTTCCCCGTGTGGGCCTTCGCGGCGTACATCACGTGGGCGTCGGGAAAGGCCGCCGAGAAGCGCGCGTAGTTCTCTTTGACGCGGTCGAGGTCCATCACGTACAGCGGGGTGTCGTACTCGTCGGCGAGCGACTCGAGGCGCTCGTCGTCCCAGTCGGCGAGACGCCGGACCGGCGGCGAGTCGGCGAAGTCAGTCATGCTCTGTCCGATGTAACTGCGAGGATTGAATCTGTTGGTTCCGTGGGGCTGGTCACCGGCGTTCGAGACCGACTCCTTTCCGATCACTCTTCGGCTGGCTCGAGCGGGACACGGTCGATACTGATCGTCTCGAACGCCTGGTCACTCGAGAGAATTGCGTCACCGGCGAGTGCCGCGTGAAACGCGTCGAAGGTGTTGAGTCCGTCCTCGATGTAGGCCGATGCCTGGAAGACGACCTCGGTCTCGACGCTCGAGTCAGCCAGTTCGAAAATCGCGAGCGTCGCCTGTTCTCGGTCGAAGTCGTAGCGCTCTTCGATGAGGAAGAGTTCGATGAACGTCGCCACCGACACCTCGAGGTTCCCGCGGTGTTCCTCGAGTAACGACGTGGCCCGTTCGGCGAGCCAATCGTCGTCTTTGAGCAGCGCGACCCAGAAGTCAGTGTCAGCGTACACGGTCGCTCGTCTGCGCTCTCGCTCGTTCGTGTGCGGTCTCTTGTAGTTCCTCCATCGTCGCCCGTTTGAACGCTTCACTCGAGGCGTCGCGAAGCGATGCGACCGGATCGTCCGGAACGGGGAGTAACTTCACTTCGTCTCGTAACTCGACGAGCCGGTAGCGCTCACCGAGGCGGTCGCGGACCGCCTTCGGAATCGTAATTCGTCCACGCTCGTCCGTTGCGACTTCGGTCATGGGTACACGGTACTATGCGATGGGTAACCAAAACTCTCTCGCCCACCACTGGCTAAAAAGTGGGCACCTGTCCTCAGCGATCGACAGCAGGGTCCGTCGTGCGAGCGGTGCTGAGACACCGCATCTCGGGTGCAGCACCCGTACAGCACGCCCTCACGCTCCCGGATTTCCGCTCGGGACCGATGGTCCCACTCGCGTAAAACCGTGGATGGAAAATCGGCCGCTCGTTCCCTCGCGGCCGCGAACCGCGGCTTCGCCGCGGATGCTCACTCGCCGCTTACTCCCGCAGCGCGTCTTCGCGTTCGGTGGCTTCGAGCGTCTCCTCCTCGAGTCCGGTCGCGACGACGGCGGGTTTGTACGCGCCGCCCTCGAAGAGGTCGTGGTCGCTGACGGAGGATTCGACGAAGCGGGTGAAGGCGCGGCGGTCGGCGGGGAGTTCGCCGTAGATCACGTCCTCTTCGACGAGGTCGTAGACCGGTATCCGGGGGGTCAGGAGGGTGTTCTCGCCGACGACGCTGTTCTCGCCGACGACGAACCCGGAGGTGACGCGACAGCCAGCGCCCAGCGAGACGTTGTCCTCGACGACGACGGGTGCGCTCTCGACCGGCTCTAGGACGCCGCCGATCAGGGTGTTCGCGCCGAGTTTGACGTTCTCGCCGATCTGGGCACAGGAGCCGACGGTGTCACAGGAGTCGACGAGCGTGCCGTCGCCGACGTAGGCCCCGATGTTGACGAACGCGGGACTCATCAGGATGCAGTTCGAGCCGACGTGGGCTCCCTGGCGGACCACGGTGCCGTCGGGGGTGTTTCGACTGCCCCGCTCGCCGTAGGCGCTCGTGTCCGCGAGCGGTAAGACGTCGTTGTAGGTGACGCCGCCGTACTCGCGGGGTTCGGTCTCCCGGAGCGCGAAGTTGAGCAAGATGCCGCGCTTGACCCAGGCGTTGGCCTCCCACTCGCCGTCGCGCTTCTCGGCCGCGCGAACCTCGCCCGCCTCGAGCGCCGCGATGAACGCTGCGAGCGTCTCGAGTTCGGTCTCGCCCGCGTCGGCGGCGGTCAGTCCGTCTTCTTTTCGCTCCCACAGCGCCTCGATGTCGGTCTGAAGACTCATTAGTTCGCGTCGATGACCTCCCCGAAGGTATAGTTCCCGGAATCTCTGTCGGCGAGCCAGACGGCGGCGTCGATCGCCCCGGCGGCGAACACCGCCCGGTCCTCGGCGCGGTGGCCGAGTGAGAGCACCTCGTCGTTGCCCGCGAGCACCAGTGTGTGTTCGCCGCGAACGTCACCGGCGCGACTGACGAGGACGCCGATTTCGTCCTCGCTCCGGGGGGCGTAGCCCTCCCGGCCGTAGACCGGCTCGACGTCGCGTTCGTCCTGGACGGTCTCGAGGATCGTCTTCGCCGTCCCCGAGGGGGCGTCGATCTTCTGGTTGTGGTGGGTCTCGTGGAGTTCGAGGTCGTAGCCCTCGAGTGCGCCGACGGCTTCGCGGACGGTCCGCAGGAGGACCTGGATGCCGCGGGAGAAGTTGGTGGCTTTGAGCACCGGGACCGCCTCGCCCGCGGCCTCGAGCGTCGCGAACCCTTCCTCGTCGAAGCCGGTGGTGCCGACGACGAGTGCGACGCCCGCGTCGGCGCAGGCGGGGGCGAGGGCGACCGTCGACTCGGGGACCGTAAAGTCGATCACGGCGTCGGGTTCGTACTCGGCGAGGGCGGTCTCGGTCTCGGCGGCGTCGACGACCGGGACGCCCGCGACCGACTCGACGTCGGAGACGTCGAAACCGACGACGACCTCACAGTCCTCGCGCGCTGCGGCGGTCTCGATCACGGTCGTTCCCATGCGCCCGGCCGCGCCGTTGACCGCGAGGGTGACCGTCATCGTTCTCCCTCCGTCGCGGCGACCGCAGTCGCCGGGGTCCGATCGAGGGCCGTGAGGACGGTCTCGAGTTCTTCGCGCCGCTCGGGTGAGAGCCGGGTGAGCGGCGAGCGCAGGTCCGGCGACGCGCCGGTGCGGATCGCCATCGCCTCCTTGACGGGGATCGGGTTGGTCTCCGAGAAGAGCACGCGGTTGAGCGGGCCGAGTTCGTGGTGGAGCGTGCGAGCACGCGCGTAGTCCCCGTCGAGTGCCGCGCCGACCATGGCACAGGTGCGTTCGGGTTCGATGTTGGCGGTGACGCTGATCGTGCCGCTCGCACCGACGGCGAGCATCGGGAGGGTGAGCGCGTCGTCGCCCGAGAGGACGGCGAACTCCGCTTCGCGCGTGCGCTCGATCACTTCGGTGATCTGGCCGAGGTCGCCACTGGCGGCCTTGTAGCCCGCGATGTGCTCGTGGCTCGCGAGTTCGACCGCGGTGTCGGGTTCGATGTTCTGGCCCGTCCGCGAGGGGACGTTGTAGACGATCTGTGGGATCGATACCGCGTCCGCGATGGTCCGGTAGTGCTCGAGGAAGCCCCGCTGTTCGGGCTTGTTGTAGTACGGCGAGATCAGGAGCAGGCCGTCGGCACCCGCGTCGGCGGCGCGCTCGGAGAGTTCGAGCGCCTCGCGGGTGTTGTTGCTCCCGGTGCCCGCGATGACGGGCACGTCGGAGACGGCGTCGATCACGGTCTCGACGACCTCGACGTGTTCGTCGTGGGTCAGGGTCGCCGACTCGCCGGTCGAGCCGACGGGGACGAGACCGTCGACGCCCGCGCGCTCTAGGCGCTGGGCGTCGCGTCTGAGGTGGTCGAAGTCGATGCTGCCGTCGGCGTCGAAGGGCGTGGTCATCGCCGGGAAGACGCCGGTGAAGTCGATTGCTGTCATGGTGTTCTGTAGGTCTCGGGTCTGTCGCCGACCGCCAGCGTCGCGGCCGGATCGGTTCTACGGTCGTCTGCGCTCGCAGACGCCATGTGAATTGCGGATTCGCGGTCGCGCCCGAAACGGGGGTGTCACTCCCGCCACGAGCGCTCTCAGGCCCGTTTTGTAGAAGTCGGGGTCGCGTCGCTCGCGTCGACGGCTCGAACCTCGAGAGCGACGGGACACATACCTGGGGGACGGCCCTCGAGCGACTTAGCGGTTGTGTCTTCGGCCGACACTGTTCCGGATTCGCGTGTGAACACGCCACACGACATCCCGCGTGCTTTATAGGTCACGATTCCCTACCGGCGGGCATGAACAACAAGCAGTTGTACCTCAGAATGGCCGTCGTCGGCTCGATCCTGCTGGGGTTTTACCTCCTCGCAGCGGTCGTCGTCTCCGGGCTCACCGGCTTCCCACTGCTGCCGATCTTACTCGTCGGGATCGTGCTCCTCCCGGCGTTCCAGTACAAACTCGGCAAGTGGCTCGCGACCCGCGGGGCAGAGGAGATGCCCGAGACGGGCCAGTACCAGGAGATCCACCACATGACCGAGACGCTCTGTCAGCGGATGGACCTCCCGAAGCCGAAACTCATGGTGATGGAGATGGGGACGCCGAACGCGTTCGCGACCGGCCGCAAGGGCGCCGGCGTCGTCGTCGTCTCGACGGAACTGCTCGCCATCCTCGAGCGCGACGAACTCGAGGGCGTCATCGCACACGAACTCGCCCACATCAAGAACCGTGACGTGATCACGATGGTGATCGGCCAGTCGATCGGGACGATCGTCGGCTACGCCGCCTACTTCATCGTGACCGCTCTCGGCGAGCGCAGCATGGCGTCGATCATCCTCGGCATGGTCGCCTCGATGCTCGCGAACTTCCTGGTGATGCTGTTCGTCCTCGCGATCAGCCGCTACCGCGAGTACGTCGCCGACGCCGACGCGAAAGCGGCCATCGGCGGCAACGGCGATCCGCTAGCGCGCGCACTCGAGAAGATCGCTCTGGGCTCGGAGGGGCGCGAATCGACCGTCGACGACAGCGTCGCCGCCCTCTGTATCTTCAACTCGAGTGGCGGCTTACTCCAGAGCCTGCTCCGGACGCACCCGCCGGCGGAGAAGCGCATTCAGAAACTCCGAAGCTGAGCGCTACGTTCTCTCACGGCCACGTTTCAACCGCGTGAAGGAAGCTATTTTGAGTCTCGGCCGCACACTGTAGGAATAATGACAGAGATCCATCCGGGACAGCGCGTCGCCGTACTCGTCGACGCTCAGAACCTCTACCACACGGCCCAGAGTATCTACAGCCGAAACATCGACTACTCCGCGCTGCTCGAGAACGCCGTGCAGGGGCGCCAGCTCACCCGTGCAATCGCCTACGTCATCCGTGCGGATTCGCCCGAAGAGGAGAGTTTCTTCGACGCGCTCGTCGACATCGGCTTCGAGACGAAGATCAAAGACATCAAGCGCTTCTCCGACGGGACGAAGAAAGCCGACTGGGACGTCGGGATGAGCCTCGACGCGATCACGCTCGCCAATCACATCGACACGATGGTTCTCTGCACCGGCGACGGTGACTTCTCGCGACTGTGTTCGCACTTACGCCACGAGGGCGTCCGCGTCGAGGTGCTCGCGTTCGAATCCTCGACCGCCGACGAGTTGATCAGGGAGGCCGACTCGTTTCACGACCTCGGCGAGCGTCACGAGACGTTCCTGCTCTAGCCACCCTGGCGTTGTTTCTGCCGTTCCCGGGCGGCAGTGACCAGCAACACGCCGCCAGCCAGCGTGACCGTCGCGAGCGCGAGCGCCGTAACGACCAGACTCGAGTCGACGAGCGACGGACTCGCGAGCGCCGCCACACCACTGCCGACGAGCACGAGACCGAGTCCGACCTGCGTGACATCCATCTACCCACACTTCCTAACCATTCGTTATAACGTTCTCCCTTCGAGATACTCTTCTCATATGTATGCTTTGCGCCGAAATATATTGGCCGGCTGCGGTCGAAGGGCTTTCGACCGAGCCAGCACAACGGGGTGTATGAGCGACGAGCGAACCGACGACGACCTTCCGGACCTCCGTACGATCGCCGACTACCAGTTCGGCCGGGGCGCCGGGATGGCGCTGTTCCCAGCCGACGAAGCCGTGACGGTCAAACGGACGTCCTCCGGTCGCCCTCAGCAGCTACACGTCGACGGTGGCCGCCTCGTCTCCTACGGCACCGACGGGCGGTTCACGCTGGGACTCGAGGGCGGGCGACGGCTCGCTGCAGCGCTCGAGTCGCCCGCCTACCGGGTGATCGTCGACGACGAGAGCGAACCGTTCGTCCGTGACGGGAAGAACGTCTTCGCGAAGTTCGTCCGCGGGGTCGGTCCGGAGATCAGACCCGGCGACGAGGTGCTGGTGACCCACGAGCGCGGCGAGTTGCTCGCCGTCGGCCGGGCGGAGCTGTCGGCCGACGCCATCGCCGACTTCGAGTCGGGGATGGCGGTCAGCGTTCGAGACGGGGTCGCTCCGGCCGACGCCGACTAGGTGCGAACGGCGCTCGGATGCGGCGGCCAACCGGTACGCGCACAGAACGATCGTTCGGTAGTCTTTTTGCCCCGGCTGGCAACGTGACGGGTATGTTTGGAGGAGGTGGCGGACTCGATCCGCGCAAGATGGAACAGATGATGAAGCAGATGGGTATCGACGTCGAGGAACTCGACGCCGAGGAGGTCGTCATCCGCACCGCAGACCACGACCTCGTCTTCACGAGTCCGGACGTGACCAAGATGGACGCTCGCGGTCAGGAGACCTACCAGATCATCGGCTCGCCCGAACAGCGCGAGCGGGCGGACGACGAGACCGACGCCGACGCGGCGAGTGCGATTCCCGACGCCGACGTCGAGATCGTCGCCGACCGTACCGGCGCGAGCGAGGAGGACGCCCGCGCGGCGCTCGAGACCAACGACGGCGACCTCGCCGGTGCCGTCGCCGACCTCGAGTGACCGTGAGACGCCCCGCCCTCGGCCGTGGCGGTGAGACACACTCGCTGTGTAAACTCGGGGTGAGCCACCGGTGACGGTGCTGCTCACCGGCGAGGACCGCGAGTACCTCGTCGAACCGGGCGAGGAACTCGGCACCGACCTCGGTGTGCTCGAGGTGCCCGAAGACGTCGAACCGGGAGATACGCTCGAGACCCACCTCGGCACCGAGTTTCGGGTTCGCAGGCTCCGTGGGCCGGACCTCTTTCACCACTTCGAGCGCACCGGCGCGCCGATGGTGCCGCGAGACGTCGGTCTCGTCATCGGCGAGACGGGCGTCGGCACCGGTGACCGGGTGCTCGACGCCGGGACGGGAACGGGCGTGCTCGCCGCGTCGATGGCGCGCGCCGGTGCGTCGGTGCTCACCTACGAGCGAAACCCCGAGTTCGCCGACGTCGCCCGCGAGAACATGGCGCTCGCGAACGTCGACGAGCGTGTCGAGGTCCGGACGGGGAACGTCGTCGACGAGGTCGACGACCTCGCTACGGAGCGCTTCGACGTGCTCACTCTCGACACCGGCGACGCGCCGGCGGTCGTCGAACGCGCCCCGGAACTGCTCGTCGAGGGGGGCTTTCTCGCCGTCTACAGCCCGTTCGTCGAGACCACGCGGGTGGTAGTCGAGACCGCCCGCGAGAGCGGTCTCGACTCGATCGTCACCCGTGAGACGATCCAGCGCGAACTCGACGTCGACGAGCGCGGGACGCGCCCGTCGACCGCACCGGTCGGCCACACGGGCTACCTGACGGTCGCACGGCGGGAGTGAATCAGGGTCCGCGACGCGCCTTTCTACGTCGTTAGGCCACGATAATTTATCTACAACGTCCATCTCTTCGCCCGCAGTCCAGCGTCGGTAGGCCTACACACTGCGGACGGCGGGTGTGTGACGGCGTCGGACTGCCGATGGCAGTGCAGTATTCGGGCCGTGTCTATCGAGTGGCCGCGGCAGGGACCGTTTCCTTCCCTCTCGTGGCCGGGACGCCGTCTCCGGCGTCGTCCGACTCGTGGAACGACGGCGACACTGACCGGGGTCGCCGTCGTCGACGGTCACTCTGGGTCTGTGTGGTCGACGAGCACGGACGACGCTGCTGCCGGTCGTGATCTTCACCTCGAGAGAGGCGTCAGTGGTCGTCTTCGCGCCACTTGTACTCACACTCGGTGCAGATGAAAAAGCGCGTCTCTGACTCGTCGGCCGAGCGGATCTGTTGCATGTACCAGTAGGCCTTCTCGTTGCCACACTCGGGACAGCGTGCGTCCGTCTCGGGGAGGGCGCTCTCCTCGGAGGACTCGATGACCTCCGTGGCTTCCTGGCCTTCGGTCAGCGTGTAGTGGGCCGCGTCGCCTTTCGGCTTCGTGAAGTCACACTGTGCACAGACCCACGTCCCGTCGTCGGCTTTCATCATCGAACCGCACTCGTCACAGAACTCCATCGGTATCCGGGCTACGTCGGCCGAGGGACTTAAGCCACGCGTTTGCCCGTACGCCTCACCCTTCCCCCTCCGACTGGTAGGGTTCGCCGACCGCTTCGCGCGGTAAGACGTTGTGTAGCTCCGATCCGAGGTCCTCGGCCGTATCGAAGCGCGGACTCTCGATGCGCCCGACTAACTCACCGAGGTCACGCTCGCCGTCGGCGAGCAAGAGCGTGGTTCCTGCGAGCTGGTCGCTCGCGGTCGTTCGAGCGACCGGATAGGTGAGTTCCTCGAGGGCGGTCTCGACGCGGCTGAGTTTGACGGTGTCCATACCCGTCCGTTCGCTCGCCGACGGCTTGTAACGTTCCGACGGTCCTAGTGACTCTCTCGCTCGTCGATGGCTCTCGAGCGGGCTGACGGACGCTCGCTTCCAGTCGGTCCCGTGACGCAACGCAAAAGTACTCGATTCGCATACCTTCGGACGATGACGCTCTCCGAGGAAGCCACGGAACGACTGGCGGACGTCGTGGAGTTACAGCCGACGAAGAACGCCGAGTTGCAAGAGCGCTGGGGACTGGAGAGCGGCAGCGAGGTCCACCAGTACCTCGAGAAGGAGCTCAAAGACTACTACTTTCGCGACGACAACAGCCTGATCCGCGCGACCGCCGAGGCCGCAGAGCTCGTCGACGTCGAACCCGGCGTCGAAATCGACCCCGAGTCGGAGGGACCGCCCTCGCGCATCCGCGTCCCCGAACTCCACGCACAGATCGTCGCCGTCCTCGCCGGACCCGAGGAGACCTCCGAGAGCGTGGTCTCGGTGCTCCACAAGGTTAGAGACGAGTTCGACGTCGACCCGGAGACCGACGAGGTCAGACGCGGACTCCAGAGCCTCCGGCGCAAGGACGTCGTCGAAGTCGAGTACCGCACGGTGCCGACCTTTCGGCTGACCGTCGAGCGCGACGACCTCGAGGTCGAGGTCGCCGACTGAGCGCCCACGACAGCTTTCGACTCTTCTACGGCCGCCGCCGTCGCTTGCGCGCCTCGAGCAGCGCCCGACACCGCGTCCCGGGCCCGCCCTCGAGCGGCCACCCTCGCATCCGCCACGCCGGTGGCTCCGGTTCGAACGCCGGACACGACCCGCTGCACTCGGCGGCGCGCGGCTGGCGTTCGAGCGCCCGACAGTACGGCAACAGCTGTGAGCCGCGTGGCTCGCACTCGCCGTCGCGTGTCGGCCGGTCGGCGACGGCGCGCAACTCGAAGCCCCGGCAGTCCGGGCGCATCGTCTCGACGAACGAGCGCCAGCCGCGTTCGTAGGCGCGTTCGGCGATCTCGAGTCGCGTCCGCGCCTTCACGTCGGGGTCGACGTACGCGAAGCGCGCGGCCGAGGCGTCGCGTGCGGTTCCCGAGGGGCGCTCGAGGATCTGCGTCCCCGGCCGGTCGACCGCGAGCGTTCTGGGATGCCAGACGACCGACGCCGAGAGCGTCTCCGGGTCGAACGCGAGGATGCCCGCCTCGACCGGCAGGTCCTCGAACAGCGCCGGTTCGACGCGCTCGCCCGTCCGCCGGGTGGCGACCCAGACCTCGTCGGCGAGCGCCAGCGCGACGTCGAACTCGAGTTGCGCTCCCAGACGCCGGGCGGCGCTCGCGTCGAGGTCGGGTTTGTTCTCGACGACGACGAGGCGCTCGAGCCAGTCGGGGTAGGGCCACTTCCGGCGGATCTCGATGCGGTTACCGGCGCGGCGGGTCTCGAGGATGCCCCGGTCGTCGGCCTCGTGGATCGTCTCGCGGACGTAGCGCCAGGGGTAGCCGGGATCGGGGAGGGCCTCGCGGTAGTAGCCCCACTCAGCGGGGGCGTGGCCGATCACGTCGAGCAGGTTCGAATCGAGGCGCTCGGGTCCGAACCGCGCCCGCTCGCGCAGGCCGTCGGGATCACACTCGAGGACGAGCGTGTCCCACCGGCGGTCTCTCGTCCCCAGCTGGCGCGCGACGATGACGGCCGAGTCAGCCGCCGGCCGCCAGCAGCGTTCGGCCCAGCGACAGACCCGGAGTTCGAACGCGAACTCGCTCGTGGTCGCTCGAGTCACTGACGGGGGTTCGTCCGCGGTGACTAACAAGCTGTCTGCTCCGCTCGTGGGGTGGACGCCAAAAAACGCGGGTAGTCGACTGTCTTACGCTGGGGCCGAGGGCTGGTTGGTCGCCCGCGCGCTGTCTCCCGTCCGGTTCGCGTACGCCACGCCGAACATCCGCATGATGGCGACGTTACCGTAGAACTGGACGAACGGCACGAGGATCAGTCCGATGAACGTGATCGCCAGGACGAACGTGACGATGTACGTGATGACGGCGATGACCAGCGGGAACAGGACGGCGACGAGGTAGTCGACGCTGAGCACGACCGGTTTCAGTGCGCCGAAGTCGAACGCTGCCCCGATCGATCCCTCCTTCGCGAAGTTGGTCAACGCGGCGGGGACGACGTAGTAGATGGCGAGTAAGACCGGGAGGAACAGGAGCATCGAGAGCAATCCTGCCAGGAACCCGCCGCCGTCGCCGCCGATGGCTGCGCTGCCGCCGACCAGTACCGCCGAGACGATCATGTAGAGGACGACGGGAACGATCGCGTAGACGAGTGCGATCACCATCGCGAGCAGTCCGTCGACGAGGAGTTTCCCCCAGTCCTCGAACGCCGGTGGCTCCTCGTCGCCGTCCGCCGTCGTTCTGAGCACGTTCACGATGTAGCCCATGAAAATGAGCGCCGGGAGGATCAGCCACGCGAAGAGCAGCAACACACCGCCGATAATCGTTCGTTTGGCCCACTCACCGCGTGCTGGGTACGAAAGTCCATCTTCTATCATTGTATCACAATCCCAGTACCTGCGTCTCACGAACACTATTTATATGTTCTTGCCTGTCGATTTCGACGAACCGGTCACCGGTCGCCGTTTATCGTTATAGAATCTTCGATAACTCTCAGAAAATGTCTCCCTTCGGCCGAACAGGTGCCGGCTGGCTGCCCACGTCGACAGTTCGGCGCCTTCCGGTCTGGACACCACTCGAGCCAGCGCGTCCGCTCTCGCCCCCACCGACGGTCACCGGGTAGCTCAGTAGCCGCCGTTGGTCTCGAGTTCGTCTAAGAACTCGTGTGCGTGCTCTAAGATCTCCCGTGGGCCGTCCTGTGTGACGGTGTTGACCGCCTGTTCGTAGTCGCGCCACTGGAGGTCGCGGTGTTCTTTCGAGAGCTCCGCGCTCGCTTCGAACGATTTCGCGACGAAGAGGTGAACGGTCTTGTGGATCGTCGTGCCGTTGGCCTCGAAGACGTAGTGGTAGTCCTCGCGAAAGCCGTCGAGTAGTCTAAACTGGTCGATACCTGCCTCTTCCTTTATTTCGCGGATCGCCGTCTGCTGTAGTTCTTCATCTCCCTCGACACCGCCCTTTGGAAACTCCCAGTCGCCCGGGCGGCTCTTGAGTAGAAGATACTCGCGCCGGCCCCGCGTGTCGCGGAAGAGGATCGCACCTGCGCTCGTAGCTTCGACTGCCATTACACCGGATAGTGTGTGAGTGGTAAAGAGAATATCGGAGTGGCCGTCTCTCGAAGCCATCTCAGCAGATTTTTACGCCTCGGCCGTGGACACGAATAGCAGAACGTCCATGACATTCGTCACCCGCCTCACGCTTCAGAGCGGCGACCGGGCCGCCCTCGACGGCACCGTCGACGACCTCAAAGCCACCGCAGCACGCAAAGGCGCGGCGCTGAAGGGACCACACTCCCGTCCGCCGCGTACGCTCCGTGTCCCCCAGCACTGCCGTCTCCACGCCGACGACGAGCGCACCTTCTCCTCCTGGGACTACACCGTCTTCACCCGCGACCTCGAGATTCACGGCCACGACGAGTTCGCGCGCACGCTCGCCTCCCGGAGCTTTCCGGACTCGGTCCACGTCGAAGTCGAGATCGAACAGATCCACGGCATGGGCCGCGGGCGCAACTGACGCGCCGTTCGCCGTCGCCGCCCGGCCTGTCGCCACGCTTTAGCCCGCTCGCCTCCCGCTACGGTCATGGACACGGACGGACTGATCGCGCTCCGGCGCGACCTCCACCGACACCCCGAACCCGCCTGGTGTGAGTTCTACACGACCGCGCGCATCCTCGAGGAACTCGACTCGAGAGACGCCTCCTGTGCCGTCGGTCCCGACGCGCTCGCCGGCGAGAAGCGCCTCGCCGTCCCCGACGCCGACGAGCGCGGACGCTGGCTCGAGCGCGCGCGGGCGGCCGGTGCCGACGAAGAAGTCCTCGACCGTCTCGCAGGCGGCTACACGGGCCTGGTGGCGACGCTCGAGCGGGGTGCCGGCCCGACGGTCGCGCTCAGAGTCGACATCGACGCACTCGCGCGCCCGGAGTCGGCCGACCCCGGACACCGCCCCGTCGCCGAGGGCTTTCGATCCGAACACGAGGGAGCGATGCACGCCTGCGGCCACGACGCGCACGCGGCGATCGGCGTCGGCGTCATCGACGCCGTCACGGCGAGCGACTTTACGGGCACGCTCCGGGTGTTCTTCCAGCCCGCAGAGGAGGTCGTCGGTGGCGGGGCGGCGATGGCGAAGGGTGGCCACCTCGAGGACGCCGACGCACTGCTCGCGGTGCACGTCGGTCTCGACCACCCGACCGGCGAGGTCGTCGCGGGCGTCGATGGCTTCCTCGCGGTCACTCACCTCGAGGCGACGTTCACCGGCGAGTCGGCCCACGCGGGCGGCCGTCCGGAGGCGGGACGGAACGCGATCCAGGCGCTGGGGACGGCCATCGAGAACCTCTACGGAATCTCGCGACACTCGGACGGGGCGACCCGCGTCAACGTCGGCGTCGTCGAGGGCGGCAGCGCGGCGAACGTCATCGCCGAGGAGGCTCACCTCGTCGCCGAGGTTCGTGGCGAGACGACCGAACTGATGGAGTACGTCGAAGAGCGAGCGCGCACCGTCCTCGAGTCGGCCGCGGCCATGCACGACTGTGCCCTCGAGACCGAGGTCGTCGCCCGGGCACCCAGCGCGCGGAGTGACGACGGCCTCGTCTCGCTCGTCGCCGACGTGGCGAGAGCTGTCGAGGGCGTCGAGACGGTCCTCGAGCGCGACGAGTTAGGCGGGAGCGAGGACGCCACGTTTCTCATGCGCGAGGTCCAGCGACACGGCGGTCTCGCGTGTTACGTCGGTATCGGAACCGACCACCCCGGTGGCCACCACACGGCGACGTTCGACGTCGACGAGGAGAGCATCCGCCACGGTGTCGAGGTCCTCGCGGGAACGATCGAGCGGATCGGCCGCGAGAGGGTGTGACCGGTGACTCCACTCGAGCGAGCACGTCGGCCGAGGGTGCGGTGACGCCCCCCGAGACGCTCGGCGGGACGCCGGGCCAGCACTACTGTCACGACGCCGTCGTCCCGGCACGTGAACCCGCACTCGCCTGGTCACGGTCCGACTTCGAGGTGACCGCCGCGCCGTTCGTCGCCGACGGGCGGCTGTACGTCTCGCTCGACGGTGCGTTCCTCGCGCTCGATGCGGCGAGCGGCGACGTGCGTTATAAGGTGACGATGCCCGGGAGGTCTACCCCGCCCGCCGTTCTCGAGGAGACGCTCGTAGTCGGCGGCTACGGCATCGACAACTACCTCTACGCGCTCGAGCGTGAGACCGGCGAGGAGCGCTGGCGCTACCGGTGTGGTGCGTCGAACGCGGGCGTCCACCGGGCGCCGGTCGTCTCCGAGGGGCGAGCGATCTTCGCTGCCGGGCGGACCGTGCGCGCCGTCGAGGTCGAGACCGGTGAGCGACTGTGGTCGTGTTCACTGGGTGGGCGAACGTCACACTACCCGGTGTCGGTCGCCGACGGACTCGTCGTCGCCAGCCGCGACGACGGCTACGACAACCAGTGGCTCGTCGCCATCGACGCTGATACGGGCGAGGAGCGCTGGACCGTCTCCACTCCTGGCCTGCTGTCACCCACCCCAGTCGTCGCCGGGGCGGTGTGGTACGTCGACCGCGAGCAGACGCTCCACGCTCGAACACTCGACGGCGAGGCGTACCTGACGGTCTCCCTGGGCGAGGGCGACCTGCGCTGGCGTGCTCACCTGGCGTCCGACGGCGAGCGGCTCCTGGTCGCCGTCGGAACCCGCCTCGCGGCGCTCGACCTGTCTACCTTCCAGTGGGACTGGGTGGTCGCCTCGAGCGGTCTCCTCGGCCAGCCGATCGTCACTCCCGAGTGGGTGTACGTCGCGACGTGTTCACACCGACTGTACGGACTCGACCGCCACAGCGGGGAGACGCACTTCGACGTCGACACGGGCGTGCGCTCGAGGTACGCGTGCGGTGTGGGCGACAGAAGGGTATACGTCGCCGGTTCGATGGCCGAACACGAACTGCTCGCCTACGGCGACGGCCGCTGATCGAGCACTCGAGTTCGGCCCCACCGGACGACCACGTGGCGACCTCAGTGGTCGTCGTCGTGGCTGTGGTCGTCGTCGTGGCTGTGGTCGTCGTCGTGGCTGTGGTCGTCGTCGTGGCTGTGGTCGTCGTCGTGGCTGTGGTCGTCGTCGTGGCTGTGATCGTCGACGTGTCCCTCTTCGACGTACACCGTTCCCACCATGTCTCCCTCTTCGTGGGGTTCACAGACGAACTCGTACTCGCCGGGCGTCTCGAAGGTGAAGACGTGTTCGTCGCCCTCGTCGATCGGCCCGTCCGAGCCGTCCCACCCGCCACCGTCGGGCTGATCGGTCGGGACGACCGTGTGGCCGCTCGAGGCGGCGACCCAGTGGACCATCGTCCCCTGGCTCACCCGAACCTCGTGTGGGTCGAAGGCGTCCTCACCGTCGTCACCGACGGCGATCTCGAGGTGGGGTTCGCCGGTGTGATCGAGCGCGTCGTCCTCGCCGTCACTCAGACAGCCGGCGACGGCCACTGCTGTGCTCACACCGACCGCCGTCACCACGTCTCGCCGCGTGAGAGTCTCCCTCATCTTCCGAGCGTTCCATACATGTAGCAATAACTGTCATTGGTTATGTGATTGAATAACTGCTGATGAGAATAACCCGGTCAGTACTTCGGATCGGCGCCGGTCGTCTCGTAGACGGCGTCCATCAGGTGGTCGCGTTCTGCCTGCCAGTCTGCGAACCGGTCGGGACTCGAGGGGTAGCGCTCGTAGTGGGCGAGAATCTCGTCGGCGCGGCGTTTCGTCCGGTAGAGGTTCCAGATGGTGCCCCAGTGGCCGCGACTCTTCAGTAGCGCCTCGAGTTTGAGTTTCAGACCGATGTTCGTACTGCCCGAGTAGAGTGCCTCGGCGAGTTTGTCGCCGGGCATCGCGGCGAGCAAGCCCATCAGGTCGTCGACGTCGACGGCGGTCGAGAGAATGTTGTAGACGTCGAGGGCGGCGTAACGCGCCCCGTAGTGGTCCATCACGCGCTCGTTGTACCGCCAGAGGGTGGCTTCGCTCACGTCGCCGTCGTCGATGGCTTCGATCACCTGCTCGCCGGCGTACTTCCCGGCGTAGGCTGCACCGGCGATGCCGCCGCCTGTCGTCGGGTTGACGTGGCCGGCGGCGTCACCGACGGCGACGAAGCCGGGGTGGATCGCCGAGTCGTAGGGTCGACGCGTCGGCAGCGCCGCGCCGAGTTTGTCGCTCACGCGTGCGCCCGAGAACTCGGGGCGGTCTCTGAGGTCGCGTTTGAGGTCTTCGACGAGTTTCATCGGTGCTTCGGTCATCTGGAAGCCGAGTCCGGCGTTGATCTCCGTCTCCGTCCGCGGGAAGTACCAGAGGTAGCCCGCCGCGCGCTCGGTCGGTTTGAACACCAGCGCGTCCGACCACTCGACGGGTTCCTCGACGTGGACGATTTCGCGGTAGGCCGAACAGAACTGCGAGTAGTTGACGTTCGTGTCGAACGTCGAGCCCGCGAAGTCGACTTTGTCCTGGAGCAACGAGAGCGACCCTGCCCCGTCGATGACGACCTCGGCGTGGTACTCGAGCGGTTCGCCCCGGCGCATCGCGCGGACGCCGGTGACACGGCCGTCGTCGTCCTGGAGTACGTCCTGGACGACGGTGTCGTAGTGGAAGTCGGCTCCGGCGTCGTCGGCCCCCTCGATGATCGCCCGGCCGTAGGCGAAGCGGTCGATGACGGCGAGTTCGCCGGGGACCGGAATCTCGAGGACGGTATCCTCCTGTGGAATCTCGAAGCGGCCGTGGTCGACGTCCGTGTTCGTCATCGCCGGCTCGAGTCTCGACTTCGGAATCGCCTCGGGGAAGGCGTCGGCACCTTTCAGCGCGTCGCCGCAGGCGATGTGGCCCGCCTCCGATTCGGTCTTTCGCTCGAGGACGACCACGTCGTAGCCCTCGCGTGCGATGGTCGCGGCGGCGTAACAGCCCGATGTGCCAGCCCCGACGACGACCACGTCCGGTGTCTGGGTGCCAGCGCCGGGCGACGCCGACCCGTCCGTTGTGCTCATACCCCGTGTGTTCACCGAGACGAGAAAACGTTTTATGTGTGCATGGGTGCGCCGCGGCGGCCGGTTTTCGTCTCACCGAGCGGACGTATCTCGCTTCCGAAATTTCGTTGCTCCCACCACGACAGATCGGTACTAAAAGAGTTTTAGTGGTCTCTGCCGTAGCGGCCGCTATGACAGAGTACACCGTCGAATTCGTCGGCACCGGCGAGACGATCACCTGCTCGGAGAAACAGACCATCCTCAGCCGCTGTCTCGAGGAGGGAATCGCCCAGGAGTACTCCTGTCGCGTCGGCATGTGTCTGGCGTGTACGGCCGAGATCATCGAAGGCGAGGTCACCCAGCCTGCTGCCCGCGGGTTCACCGAAGAGGAAGCCGAGAACTACGCGCTGACCTGCATGGCCCGGCCGCTCTCCGATCTCAAACTCGAGCGCGGGAAGTATCCACCGAGTATCGAAGCGGACGCGGAGACAGCGGCCGACGCTGGCGCGGCCGCTGACGATTAGCGAAGCGCTCTCGAGCAGCCGACGAGAAGAACCGTTCTATCTTCTGCAGTCCGATCAGTCGACGAGAAGAACCGTTCTATCTTCTGCAGTCCGATCAGTCGACGAAGTCGATGTCACTCCCCTGCTGGGCGGGGGCTTCGGTCTCGGGCCGGCCGTAGATCTGTGGCGACTCGACGCCCGTGACGACGATCATGGTTCGCATGCTGCCCTCGAGCGACTCGTCGATGGAGGTTCCCCAGATGATGCGCGCGTCGGGGTCGATCCGGTCGTAAATCTCCTCGACGACGCCCTCTGCTTCCTCGATGGACATGTCGTTGCCGCCGGTGACGTTGACGAGTGCGGAACTCGCTCCCGAGATGTCGACGTCGAGCAGCGGCGAGCGGAGTGCGGTCTTCACCGAGTCCTGGGCTTTCGCCTCCGAGTCGGATTCGCCGAGACCGATCATGGCGACGCCGCCGCGTTCCATC
The DNA here is from genome assembly GCF_025629245.1 of Natronobiforma cellulositropha. Classification (GTDB taxonomy): domain Archaea; phylum Halobacteriota; class Halobacteria; order Halobacteriales; family Natrialbaceae; genus Natronobiforma; species Natronobiforma cellulositropha. The sequence continues at coordinate 66,866 of NZ_JANZXN010000006.1, read as the reverse complement.
ACGGTGCGTACGTCGGCGAAGTCCAGGTTGACCAGGCCGGGTTTGGTGATGAGTTCGGTGATGCCTTTCACCGAGCGCATCAGGACCTCGTCGGAGACTTTGAACGCCTGGCGGACGGGGAGTTTCCCGACCGAGTCGAGCAGGCGGTCGTTCGGGACGACGATCACGGTGTCGCTCACGTCGCGCAGGCGCTCGAGTCCGGCCTCGGCGTTGGTGCGTCGCACCTCACCTTCGGCGGTGAACGGCGTCGTGACGATGGAGATGGTGAGCGCGCCGGACTCGCGGGCGGCCTTCGCGACGACGGGGGCGGAACCCGTCCCGGTGCCGCCGCCGAGACCTGCCGTGACGAACACCATATCGGCACCTTCGATGGCGTCGTAGATGTCCTGCTGGCTCTCGAGAGCGGCCTCCTCGCCGACCTGCGGGAGCGACCCCGCGCCCCGTCCGGAGGTCTTCTGTTCGCCCATCAGGATCTTCGTGTCGGCTTCGATCTCGACTAAGTGCTGGACGTCGGTGTTCGCCGCGACCAGTTTCGCGCCGATGATGCCCTCGTCTTGCATGCGGTCGACAGTGTTGCCGCCTGCGCCACCACAGCCGACGACCGTGATGTCCGTCTGGAGGTCCTGGAGGACGTCGGCCAGTTCCTCGTCGGTCATCGTTCCGGAGGGGTTCGCCCCGCGCGAGTCCTCCGAGTCCGGGACTGGCTCATCCTCCCGGTTTTCGGCCTCGTCGATGGCGTTCTCGACAATTGAGTCCATTCTTGACCCACCCTAGCAGGGCGAGCGTAATTATCTTTCCCCCCGACCGTCAGACGCGTGTCTGACACCCAACCCATAATTACTTTTGACACACACGCGCGGAAAAATCGAATGACTGCGTGCGGTCGGCCGATTACTCCTCGCTCGAGTCGCCGGTAAGTGAAAATTGCCGTACCCGTTCGACGTGGACGTCCGCGGGCTGCACACGCTCGCCGTCGACGGTGACCGACTCGCCGCGGGTGAGCGCGCCGAAGTCGGGTCCCGCCTCGACGCCGAGGGCGCGGGCGCGCTCCGGGTCGAACGCCTGGGTCCGGGCGACGACCTGCCCTGCCTGCGCTGGCCCATCGTCTGCCTCCTCCACTTCTATGCGAACCTCGTCGTAGGACGCCTCGAGAATCCCCGCGAGGTCGCCGACCAGGCCGAGATACGCACCCTCACCGTCTGGAAACGCCGCCCGCGCCCCGCTTCGGCTCGCCCCGTTGCTCGTCTCGAACGCGACGGTTCGGCGCTCGAGCGCCGCCCGGACCGCGTCGGGGTCGACCCCTTCGGCGGCGGCGACGAGGTCGGTCGGGAGGTCGACCACCGAGAACGCTCCCCGGTGTTCGCCGAAGCGGACGCCGTCGTCGACCGCCCCCAGTTGGGTTTCGACTCGCTCGACCGCCGTGAGCGGCCGGTCGCCGACCTCGCGCAGCCACGTCTCGCTCACGACGCGGTGACCCAGGTCGGTGACGAGCGCGGCGAGGTCGGGGTGGTCACCGTCGACGACGGCGACCGTCGCCGCACTCGCCTCGAACGCGCGCCCGATCACCCGCCGGCGGGTCTCGCTCCCGGCGTCACTCGCTGCGAGCGCCTCGAGCCCCCAGTCCGACGCGACGTGGCCGACCGCCCACGGCGTCTCCCGACCGATCCGTTCGAACCGCGGCGCGTAGTGTGGACCGCCGAGACCGACGACGTGGCGGCGTGGCGTCGGCTCGCCGTGGCTCTCGAGTCGGTCGCCGTCCGCCGCGACGCCCTCGAGTGCGAGGATGGCGCGGGCGACCGCCTCGGCACCCGCGGGGTCGTCCCACTGCTCGTCGGCGCTCCCGAGTTCGGCGAACAGCGACGGACAGCCGACGTCGGTCGGACCGTGGTGGGTACACTCGAGACCGACCTCGTAGCCGTCGGGGGCGTAGCGCTCGAACGCCTCGAGCAACGCGGCGAGGGCGTTCGGGGCCGCCTCGGCGAGTGCGTGGTCCTCGCCGCCGAACTCCGCCGGGCCGACGTTGCCGGTGAAGTGTCCCGTCAGCAGCGGGCCGGTGTCGCCCGCGTGGCGCGAGGCGAACACCAGAAACTCGGGGTCGCCGTCGAACGCCTCGACGGGCCGCTCGAGGTCTAAGTGGCGCTCGTCGAAGCGTCTGAGTTCGAAGCCGCTCGTCCGGTACCACCTGCCGCCGCCGTCGCCGTCGGCTCTCGAGTCGTCGATGCGTTCCTCCCAGTCGGCCAGCGCGAGGAGGTGCTCGCAGATGTGACTCGAGGCGCGGTCGGCGCGGCTCTCGACGATGGCGATCACGCTCGTCTCTGGGCGGGCGAGCCCTGAATACGCTCCGTTTTTTCGCCCGTGGAATCGGTCCGTGACGCTCGAGTCGTGTGCGACCACGCGAGCGTATACGAGTGTGCAGTTCGTACGCGGGGCATGGATCCACACGTCAGTATCGTCACACTGGGTGTCTCCGACCTCGAGCGTTCGATCGCCTTCTACCGCGACGGTCTCTCGTTGCCGCTGCGAGAGCGTGACCCGGACGACGACATCGCATTCTTCACGCTGTCTGGTACGTGGCTCGCGCTGTATCCGTGGGACGCGCTCGCCGAGGACGCGACCGTCTCCCCGACGGGTGATGGCTTCTCGGGGGTGACGATCGCCCACAATACCGACTCGAGAGACGAGGTCGATGCGGTGCTCGCCGAGGCCGAGGCGGCCGGTGCGACGATCGAAAAGCCCGCCCAGGACGTCTTCTGGGGCGGCTACTCGGGGTACTTCGCGGATCCCGACGGCCACCTCTGGGAGGTCGCGTGGGATCCACATTCGGCGACGCAGGCAGCGGAGACCGCCGACGACTAGAACAGGAGAGAGACGAACACGACGTAACAGCCGACGAGTACCGCCCCGTCGAGGCGGCTCAGCCGACGGCCGTAGCCCATCATCGCGACCAGTAGGAGGGTGAAGGCGACCAACGCCGGGAGCTGAAACCGGAGTACCGAACTCGAGATCTCGATCGGGACGATCAGCGCGACGATGCCGAGCACGGCGAGCACGTTGTAGATGTTCGAGCCAACGACGTTGGCGATGCTGAACTCGGTCTTCCCGCGGAGCGCGCCGACGACCGACGCCGCGAGTTCCGGCAGCGAGGTACCGAGCGCGAGGACCGTGAGTCCGATGAACAGATCGGAGAAGCCGAGTTCGGCGAGCAGGCTCGTCCCGCCGGTGATCAGCCAGCGCGAACCGACGACCAGCGCGAGCAGGCCGCCGAGGACGAACGCGACGTCTCGCGGGTTCACCCCCGCTCCGGCACCCGGTTTCCTCGTGTCGACCGTCAGCGGATCGGCGTTGACGTAGTAGACGAGGTAGCCGGTGAATCCGGCGAGGGCGGCGAGTAAGACCACGCCCTCGAGTCGGCCGATGGTGCCGTCGGCTCCGAGGACGACCAGGAGGAGCGCGGCGAACACCATGAACGGGACGTGACGGCGCATGACGGTGTTGCTGATCGACAGTGGCCGGATGAGTGCCGAGAGACCGAGGACGAGACCGATGTTCGCGATGTTCGAGCCGATAATCGCACCGAGACCGATGTCCGAGGAGACGTCGAGCGCCCCGATCGTCGCGACGAACAGCTCCGGTGCGGTGGTCGCGAAGGCGATCACCGTCACGCCGACGGTCGCCGCGCGCAGGCCGAGACCGAGCGCCAGCCGTCCCGCCCCGGCAACGAGCAACTCCGCGCCACCGAACAACAGGAGCACGCCACCGGTGAGGAACGCGATGGAGACGACAGTACTCTCGGTGGCGACCATGCCTGTGGCTACTCTCGAGCGTCCTAAAAACCGTCCGGAACCGGCGGGGGAACACCGACAGGTGGCCACTCCGTATCGATTATACCGCTCGCCCCCAGAGGGGTGGGTATGTACGTCTTCGGTCTGATCGGCAACCCCGTCGGTCACTCGCTCTCGCCACCGATGCACGAAGCCGCCTACGACGCGCTCGGTCTCGAGGCGCGCTACGTCACCTTCGAACCGACTCGAGAGACCTTCGAGACGGCGCTCGAGGGCGCAAAAGCGCTCGGCATCACCGGACTCAACGTCACGATTCCGTTCAAACAGGACGTTCTCGCCTCCCCGCTCGTCGAGGCGGACGACCTCGCGACGCGCATCGGCGCGGTCAACACCCTCGACTTCTCCGGCGAGACGGTGACCGGCCACAACACCGACGCCAGCGGAGCGCTGCGCGCGCTGACCGACCACGAGGTCGCGCTCGAGGGGGCGACGGCGGTCGTCGTCGGCGCGGGCGGGGCGGGACGGGCCATCGCCTTCGGTCTCGCCGACGCCGGGGCGAGCGTCTCGGTCGCGAACCGGACCGAGTCGGCCGCTCACGGCCTCGCGGACGCGGTTCCCGGCGCGTCGGGCCACGGACTCGAGGAACTGTCCTCGCTGCTCGCCTCGGCGGACGTGCTGGTCAACGCGACGAGCGTCGGCATGGAGTCCGACGAGACGCCGGTGCCCGCAGACGCGCTCCACGGCGACCTCGCGGTGATGGACGCGGTCTACCGGCCACTCGAGACGCGCCTGCTCCGCGAGGCGGCCGCGGCGGGTGCGCAGACGGTCGACGGCGCCTGGATGTTGCTCTATCAGGGTGTCGACGCGCTCGAGCGCTGGACCGGCGAGTCCGCGCCGGTCGAGGCGATGAACGAGGCGCTGCGTTCGCGCCTGTAGACCGTCTGTCGCTAATCGGCCGGCTTTAAGTGTCGGAACCCACTACTCTCGAGGCAATGGCAATCTTTCAGAAACTGAAATCGCTGCTGGGGCTGGGCGGGTCGGGGTCGGCCGACCGTCCTGGCAGTGACGTCTCGGTTACCGTCGAGCGTGAGCGTGAGGAGTCGCCGGTCTCGGCGGACGAACCGGACGAGACGGGCGACGACACCAGCGAATCGGTTACTGCGGACGCCGTGCGCTCCGAGACGAGCGAGACCGACGAAGCAACCGACGACGCCGACGACGCCGACGAGGAGGTGGCGGCCCCCGATGCTGAAGACGCCGCCGACACCACCGAGGAGGACGTCGACCCGGACGAGCCGGCCGCAGCGGAGACGACGGCCAGTGCCTCGACTGGGTCGCTGATCGAGCAGCCGGAGGACGATTCGGCCGCCGAACCGGCCGAAGTGGCGGGTCCCGACAGCGACGACGCGGTCCCCGACGCCGAAACCAGCGGCGAACCCGCAGTCGAGTCCGAATCCGTCGACGTGATCAAGGGGATCGGCCCGGCCTACGCCGACCGCCTGAACGGTGCGGGTATCGAGACGGTCGCCGACCTTGCGGCCGCCGACGCGGACGACCTCGAGGCGGAGACGGACGTCTCGGCGACCCGTATCCAGGGCTGGATCGACCAGGCGAAGGTCCGCTGATATCGCCGCTCTCGCGGCCGTTCACCGACCGTAACGCCGGCCGGACGCACCCGCTCTCGCGTTCATCGATGCGGTGGGCGTCCGTAGCAAGGTGCCGGCGGAATCGGCAGAAACCGCAAGAGGATTACGCGGGCGGTACGTTTTCGTGACTATGAGGGATCGGGTTCGGGTGGAGACGACGGCGGCGGCGTTTCGACACGCCAGCGACGACGCGCCAGCGGGCGCACGTATCCCCGTCGAGGTCCGAACCCGCGTCGACGATCCGTTTCTCGCCTACCGGCGCGCTCGAGACGCGTTCGACGGTCCGGGGGTGTTCTTGGAGACGAGCGGCGGCCAGCCAGGTGGGAACTACTTCGGTGTCGACCCGCTCGAGCGGCTGACGGCGTACCCCGACGCGGCCGTCCGCTCGCAGGCGGCTGACGGTGTGACGACGGCACCATCACTCGCCGCACTCGAGGGGCTGCTGGCGGGTGAGACGCTCGTTCGCGGCGACTGTTCGGTCGCCTACCCCTGCGGTGTCGTGGGGTGGCTCTCCTACGACGTGGCGCGCGAACTCGAGGCGTTGCCCGCGTCGGCCGTCGACGACCGTGGGCTGCCCCACCTGGAGGTGGCGCTGTTCGATCGGCTGGTCTCCTGGGAGTCGCCGGCCGAGACCGACGAGGGCGGACTCGAGGTCCGGATCACGGCGTGTCCGCGCGTCGAGGACCACGACGCGGACGACGCCTACGAGCGCGGTCTCGAGCGGGCGCTGGAACTCGCGGACGTACTCGGAAGCGGTGAGCCACCGCTCGAGGAGCCGCCGGTACGCGCCGACGAGGCGCGCTTCGAGAGCGCCTGTGGCCGCGAGGCGTTCGCAGAGCGCGTTCGCCGGGTCAAAGCGTACGTCCACGAGGGCGAGACCTTCCAGGCGAACGTCTCCCAGCGGCTGGTCGCCCCGGCGGCGGTCCACCCGGTCGCCGCCTACGAGGCGCTGCGCAGTGTCAACCCCGCGCCGTACTCCTGCCTGCTCGAGTTTCCGTCGGCCGACCTCGTGAGTGCGAGTCCCGAACTCCTCCTCGAGCGGGTCGGCGACGGGTTGCGGACGGAGCCAATCGCGGGGACGCGTCCGCGGGGGGCGACCCCAGCGGAGGACGCGGTGCTCGAGGCGGACCTCCTCGGTGACGAGAAAGAGCGCGCCGAACACGCGATGTTAGTCGACCTCGAGCGAAACGACCTGGGGAAGGTCAGCGAGTACGGTAGCGTCGCCGTCGAGGAGTACCGGCGGGTGGATCGCTACTCCGAGGTGATGCACCTCGTCTCGAACGTCACCGGCACCCTCAGAGGCGACTGCTCGCTCGCCGACGCCATCGCGGCGGTCTTCCCTGGCGGGACGATCACCGGCGCGCCGAAGCCCCGGACGATGGAGATCATCGACGAACTCGAGTCGACCCGGCGCGGTCCCTACACCGGCAGTGTGGGGTTGTTCGGCTTCGACGGCCGGGCGACGCTCAACATCGTGATCCGGACACTGGTCCGCTACGGCGAGGAGTACCACCTCCGGGTGGGGGCGGGTATCGTCCACGACTCGGAGCCGTACCGCGAGTACGAGGAGACGCTCGATAAGGCGCGCGCGCTCGTCACCGCCGTCGACGAGGCTCTCGGCGACCGGGCGGCGATGACGGTCGACCTCGAGACAGACGGCGGCCGCGCACTCGAGGGTGCGAGCGAGCGGCGTGAGGGTAACGGCCACGCCAACGCGGGTGATCGCGGTGTCTGAGGACGTTCGCATCCTCGTCGTCGACAACTACGACTCGTTCGCCTACAACCTCGTGCAGTACGTCGGCGAGGTGGCCGACGAGGTGCTCGTCGAGCGAAACGACGCGCTCACCGTCGCCGAGGTGTGCGACCTCGAGCCGACGGGCATCGTCGTCTCGCCGGGACCGGGGACTCCCCAGGAGGCGGGCATCTCGATTCCGCTGTTCGCGGAGACCGAGATTCCCATCCTCGGGGTGTGTCTCGGCCACCAGGCGCTGTGTGCGGCCAACGGTGCGCCCGTCGTCCACGCGCCGACGGTCGTCCACGGCAAGCCCTCGCGGGTCACCCACGACGGCCGCGGACTCTTCGAAGGGCTGCCGGAGACGTTCCAGGTCGGCCGGTACCACTCACTCGCCGTCGAACGCGAGGACTTACCCGCGCCCCTCCGCGAGACCGCCCGGACCGCCGACGAGCGCGGCGTCCTCATGGCGGTCGCCCACCGCGAGAAACCACACCTCGGCGTCCAGTTCCACCCCGAGAGCATCCTGACGCGCGAGAGTGACGACGGCCAGCAGGCCGGCACCCCTTCGCTCGCAGGCGAACGCATCTCACTCGAGGTGGGCAAACGCCTCATCGAGAACTTCTGTGCGTTCGCCACCAGGGAGCGGAGTGTGCGATGACGACCTACTACCACGTCGACGGCGACCTCGTCCCGCGTGCCGAGGCGACGGTGTCGGTCGACGACCGTGGCTTTCGCTACGGCGACGGCGCGTTCGAGACCCTCCGGGCCTACGGCGGCGACCTCTTCGAGTGGGCGGCTCACGCCGAGCGCCTCGAGCGAACCTGTGACGCGCTCTCGCTCGAGCACGGTCTCTCACGGGAGGCGCTTCGCGACCGGATCGACGAGACGCTCGTGGCGAACGACTTCGCAGACGCTTACGTCCGCCTCTCGATCACGCGCGGCGTCCAGCCGGGGACGCTCACGCCACGGCCCGCGGTCGAGCCGACGGTCGTCGTCTACGTCAAACCGCTTCCGCGGGGCGGGCTCGAGGGTGAGCCGGTCTACGACGGCCCGGCGACGCTCCAGACGGTGAAAGCCCGGCGCGTCCCGGATGCGTCCCTTCCGGCGGCGGCGAAGACGCACAACTACCTCCCGGGGATCCTCGCACGCACCGAACTCTACGACGCCGACGAGGCGCTCGTGCGCGACCTCGAGGGCTACGTCGCCGAGGGGACGACGAGCAACGTCTTCTTCGTCACCGAATCGGGACTGCACACGCCGACGACGGCGGGACCGGTCCTCCCCGGCATCACACGGGCGGTCGTCCTCGAGCTGGCCGAAGAGGCGGGGATTCCCGTCTCCGAGGGCTTCTACGAGCCGACGGCCGTCCGCGAAGCCGACGAGGTGTTCCTCACGAACACCACCTGGGAGGTCAGACCGGTGACGAGCGTCGACGGACTCGCGGTCGACGCGGGTCCGGTGACGGCGCTGCTCTCGCGGCTGTTCGACAAACGCGTCGAACGGACCTGTTACGGCGGGACCTGAGGACGCATTTCGCGCTTCAGGCGACCTCGCGAGTCTCGAGTAAGGGACCCTCGACGCCCGAGCACTCGGTGACGACCTCGTGGCCGAAGGCGGTGACCGGGGTCTGAAAGCCAGCGTCGACGCCACCATCGAGGAGTCGCTCGGCGGCGACGACGGCCGACTCGGCGGTCAGCGTGTAGGGGTCCGGCGTCTCGAGCCTGGCGCTGACCGTCCGTTCGCCGTCGGTCACTTCTCCCCAGATCGTCACCCGGTCACGTTCGCGTTCGGCCGGGGAGGGGTCGCCGACACCGACGTCGACCAGTCGCTCGAGCGCCGCTCTGAGCGGCCGTGAGCCGAGCACGCGCTCGAGCGAGAGCGTGTCGTTCGCTCGCATCGCCCAGATCGCGGGGTTCGGTACGTCGGCGAAGCCGGTGACGTTTCCGATGCCGGTGCTGTAGGGGGCGGTGACGATGTCGCCCCAGGGAGCCGTCACCACCCTCGTCGGTCCCCGGCCGTCGCCGAAGTCGACCTCGCGCGTGTCGTGGGCGCGTGGGACCCGGTACAGCTGCCCGTCCCGGCGGATCAGTCCACCGTCACCGAGGTACCGGAGCAGCGTTCGGGCGGTGCCGCGCGAGAACGACGGCCTCCCCGAGATCGCGAGGGTGAGGTCACTCGCCGTGGGCAGTTCGCCGGCGAGAAAGCCTGCCAGACAGTCCGAGGGGACGACCTCGAATCCGACGCCGGGGAGGAGCGTGACGCCCGCGTCTCGCGCTCGCTCGTCGGTCGCCGCCAGCCGAGCGAACACCTCGTACTCGCCCGTGATGTCGAGGTAGTCGGTGCCCGCCTCGAGACAGGCCGAGACGAGCGAGTCGGCGGTGTCGACGAACGGACCCGCGCAATTTACGACGGCGTCGAACGGCTCGAGTTCGCCGCCGAGCGTGGCGTCGTCCTCGATGGCGAACGCCCGGTGCTCGAGTCCGTGGGCGTCCGCCTGTTCGCGGAGCCGATCCGGATCGCGCCCGGCGAGGACCGGGGCACCGCCTCGAGCGAGTGCTTCGCGGACGATCAGGTCGCCGGTGTAGCCGTACGAGCCGTAGACGAGAAGGGTGTCCATCGTCGTCTTCATTCCAAGAGGTCCTAAATCAATAACATTTATGTGTCGGCAATGCGCAAATACAATTTCCGTGAACAATAGCGACTGGGATCCAAAGACGAGACGGAAATTTGTACGAACAGCCACAGCTGGTTTGTTCACAACTACAGCACTGATGACGAGTGCTCAAGCGAACAAGGGGAAAAACACCGACTCAAAAGAAGTGGAAGTTGAACTTGAAGATGGAGAGCTCGTGTATAGAGGCCCAGAGAGGTCTGTTTCCTCGTCTCAAGCGGAAAAAAGTACTGCAGATGTCTCGCACACCGACCTTGATGGGTACGTGCAGATGGGGGTGGAAGGATTGAATGAAGCCAAATCTGATGGTTATGTCCGATTTGAAGAAAGAGATGGTGAACCATGGGTAGTCCCAACGCAGAAGGGACTTAACGAACATGGTCCATCACAGCCACCAAGTACGAACGTTTCGGTGCGTTCGTCGAGTGGACTCAACGTACATCGTCAATCACAGCAAACCAATACTCTCTGCGGAAGAAACGATTATGAAGCAGAAACCACCTGGCGTGGAGGAGTACGACACGCGTTTTACTTCGACGATAGCCTGAGCCGTAATATCGCGGCGGCGATGGCATCTGGAGCAGCAGCAGGTGTGATTGGAGCAAAGATTGCTGCTTCCACCGGGATCGGTGCTCCTGCTAGCGTCGTTTCGGGGGTTGCTGCTGTCCTCGCAGGTCTCGGTGCAACGCTAATATTTGAGGCCAATGAAGGGTGCGGTGTTCGTATTCGTCATTATCCTGCAGCCCCCCCAGTACCGGGTATTGGAATAACATTCCAACCACAATAAAATACATTAATATAATCGTCTCAAGAATATATATAATTTTTATTGGTATGGGTGGTGCGATATTAACCCTCCCTATGGATGTGACCGGCTTATATTTAGAGAGCTTTCAAAAGCATATCTGACTTTACAATTTGTTGGTTTATCTATTCCGACTGAATATCTGGTCGCGTTTAATTAAGGCTGATGGATGAGGCGGGTGATTTTCAGCTGATTCACGGCGAAAATCGCCCGCCTTAGTGGTTGTAGCGACTGGACCGAATTTACGTACTTCCTCGTTCAGTAATAGCTTCAGTTACGTTGATCCAACAACCGCCGAACTCGGTTACAAGCCTTCGCCGTTTGGTGGAACTCGCTTAACTAAGCACGATAATTGCAGCAGAACCAACCTCTATGAGTGTGGCAGATATACGCGACACGGAGCAACGCCTATGGTGCAGCGATATCAGTGTTCGAACTGTCCCGGATTGCTCTCCCTTCAGGTCTTCCAGAAGAAGTCGTCATTTATTCCCTCTAGTGTGATTTAACAACCACTGCGCACTTGGGCGCACCCTATCATCCATTCCACTTCTATTATAAAGGATCGCCTCGTAGCTGAGCAGGCTGAGTGTAAAGAGAAGTCCCACAAATGCAAGTGGTACAGAAATCGTAGTATCTGTTGTGACCAATGCAATCATTCCAATGCCTCCTGTCCCAACGAGTATCCAGCCAAATGAAATTACTTTTCCACCTCGTGATTTCTTCACGCTGTTAGAGGCTAGAACTATATCAATGAGGCTTACTGCACTCACTACTACCATAGAAACTGAGAACATAATAACAATAATTGATCCTGTTGTAATTTCTTCAAATGGCATGGGACAAGTTACAACCTGGGTACATTTATATGTTTGGCCTTGGCTCGGGGTCGTGTTTAGTTAGGCGAAAACCAGCCGACCAACCGCCGCTGGCTGGGGCTGAAAGGGGCGACGCTCCCGAGGTGCGAGATCGTTCGAAACGGCGCAGCCGTTTCGTGACCTCGCGAATCTCCGATTCGCTCAGTCACGAGAGAGCGCTGCTCTCTCGAACGACAGCGAGTCGCAGCCCTCGAGAGCGTCGGGGCTTTCTGGGCGTTCGCGGCCAACGGATCGGCGGATCGAGCTAAACTAAACACCACCTGGCTCGGTACTGTGTGAGTTTATCCTTCGAGATGCCTCGATGTGGCGACAGCCATGCCGAACCAGCGATTCGTGGCTCTCGCAGGTATTGACGCGGATGTCTTCATCCGCGCATTTCCCATGAACGACGTACTCGCGGTCGAATGCGTCGTCCTCCTTCAGGGGCCGTCTTCTCGAAACCCGTCGGTATTGACGGTTAGAATTGGTCTTTAGCTAAACGCTGGCCGACTCAGGCCGAGCCGGGTGCGACGAGGTCGCGCTCCTGTTCGTACTCGAGCAGTCCGGCGTCGGTGAGCCGCGGCAGGTGGTCGTGGTACAGCGAGATGTACACCTCGCTGATCGTCTCGGCCGAGATGTCGGTGACCGCACGGTCGTACTCTCGAGTGGCGACCTCCTCGGCGACGTCGGCGAGCGTGAGCGCTTCGCCGTAGGTGTGGACGACCTCGAGCGTGGTCCGCCGGCGCTCGTCCATCAGGATGTGAAACGCCTCCGAGAGCGCTGCATCCGAGACGTCGTTGTCGTCGATCCACTCGAGGATCGCCAGTACGGTTCTGATGCAGTCTCCGTCCGAGGGTGGCGAGGTAGTCGTCATGCGTTCTCCGGACCTACGGAGGCGTTGTTCGGGGGCGTACACCGGTCTGTAACCAGTCGCTCGTCGGTCGAAGGCCGTACACACGGACTGGTCGCACACTCGAAGGTCTGTTCGAGCAGTATCCGTCCGCGTAAATAGGCGTGTCGACATCGCGAGGGATCTCACTCGATCGTGATCGTCGGTTCGCTCACCGATTCGCCCCGACAGTGCGGACAGCGCGACGGCCGGTTCAGGAGGTCGTCGAAGTCGTCGAAGCCACACGAAGTGCACGTCGGCGGGGCGACGAGGACCTGCTCGTCGTCGTCGGCTCCGTCGACGCTCCGTGCGACGTGTTCGACGTGTCCCAGTGCGGCGTCGGGGGTGAGATCGAACGTTGCTGCCAGCGAACTCGGCGTCGCCGGTTCCGATCGGAGCGCCTCGCGTATCCGCTGGCGCGTCGTCTCGTCACTCACGCGCATACACGAACGCAGGCAGCGCGGCCACATAACGCCTCGCCTCGCGTCGGCGTGTTTTTCCACGCCACCACAATTCTATTTAGCCCGACCGACCGGAAAAAGAGTAAGTGACTTACACTCCGGCAGAGAACGAGCGAGTAATGAAAGCCGTCGTGCTCGCGGGCGGATACGCGACCCGGATGTGGCCCATCACGAAGCGCCGACCCAAGATGTTCCTCCCCATCGGCGAGTCGACCGTCATCGACCGTATCTTCGTCGACCTCGAGCGAGACGACCGGATCGACGAGGTGTTCGTCAGCACGAACGAGCGCTTCGCCCCCGACTTCGAGGCCCACCTCGAGGAGAGTCCGTTCGAGAAACCCCGGCTCTCGATCGAAGACACCACCGAAGAAGACGAGAAGTTCGGCGTCGTCGGCGCGCTCGCCCAGCTCGTCGAACGCGAGAACGTCGACGACGACCTCCTCGTCATCGCCGGTGACAACCTGATCAGCTTCGACATCGCCGACTTCCTCGACTACTTCGAGCGCCAGAACGCCCCCACGCTCGCCGCCTACGACGTCGGCTCGCGCGAGAAGGCGAAGTCCTACGGCCTGGTCGAACTCGAGGGCGAGCGCGTCGTCGACTTCCAGGAGAAACCCGACGACCCGAAGAGCACGCTCGTCTCCATCGCCTGTTACGCCTTCCCGCGTGACTCGGTCTCGCTGCTCTCGACCTACCTCGAAGACGGCAACAACCCCGACGAACCCGGCTGGTTCGTCGCCTGGCTCCAGGAGCGCGTCCCCACCTACGCCTACACGTTCGAAGACGCCTGGTACGACATCGGAACCCCTGAGAGCTACCTCGAGGCGGTCTCCTGGCACTTAGACGGCGACTCACTGATCGCCGAGACCGCGACTCTCGAGAACACGACCGTCGGCGAGAACGTCCACGTCATGGACGGCGCGGTGCTCGAGGACAGCCACGTCGACGGCTCGGTCGTCTTCCCGGAGGCGACGATCACGAACGGCGACATCCGCGACTCGATCATCGACGAGGGGACGATTCTCGAAGAGCTGGACCTCGCTGGGGCGCTCATCGGCGCACACACCCACATCACGAACGGTCGGTAGCGGCGACAGACCTATCAGTCCACAGGGTGAGTACTGTGGACAATGCACACGAGACGCGTGCAAGCCGCCCTCGACGAGTTCGCCGCCGACGCTCCGTACGAGGCGCTCGCACGCACGTTTCTCGAGTTCGAGCGCCCCGGCGGCACCGACCCACTGCTCTTGCTCGTCGACGCCGCCTCCTCGAGCGCCGGATCCCAGCACACGGCGGCGGCCGACCCGGCCGTCGAGCGCTTTCGCGAGGCGTACCTCGAGACCGACAGCATCCGTACGTTCGCCGACCTCGCAGCGCTCTCGCCCGACGACGCCGCCCTCGTCGAGACCCTCCGCGCCCGCCGCAGCCGTCACGTCCTGCTCGAGACCGCCCGGGTGTTCGCCGCCCGCCCCGAGGACGACGACTTCTCTGCACTGCGTTCCTGGGCGGCGGAGGCGACGCTCTACACCTACGACTCGGATCCGGTCGGCTCGATTTCGGGCGTCGGTCCCGCGAGCTTTCAGTACCTCCGGATGCTCGCGGGCGTCGACACCGCGACACCCGACGCCAGCCTCGAGCGATTCGTCACCACGCTCGCCGACGCGCTCGAGACGCCCGCGCTCGACGCCTCGAGTCCGCTCCGGACGGTCGCCTCCTGTGAGTGGCTCTCGCTGGTCACCTCCTACCGACTGCTCGAACTCGACCGCCTCGCGTGGTGGCTCGACGCCGACGAGCGCGAGCGGGACCACGCGCTCGCCTCGCTCGCTCGGTGACCTGGGCCGTCGACCCCCACGGTTTTCCGTCGGGTCCTCACTCGCTGGCGCTCGCTCGAACCACTCGCAAAACCGTGGGCGAAAAAGCCACTCGCTCGCATCCGCTCGCTCGTGGGTCGGCTACTCGAGGCTCGCTTCGCTCACGCGGATCCGCCCACGCGTTCCGTCCCACTCGGTCTCGTACTCGAGGGCGAGCCGCCGGTCCATGTGCGGGCCGTCGACGACGAGCGTCTCGAACTCGCCGCCCTCGCCCAGCAGGTGGACGCCGTAGCGTTCGTTGAGTGCCTCGAGTTCGTCGAGCGCCTCGGCGTCGAGGGTCCGTCCCAGCCAGGACTCGTCGAGTCCGGCGGCGGCGACCTGCACGAGCAGGATTTCGAAGCCCGCCTCGAGCATCGCGTCGGCGAGCGCTCGTGGCTCTTGCTGCCAGAGCGGCGCGAAGAGGTCACACTCGAGGCGCTCGCACATCGCCTCGATTCGGCTCGTCTGGAACTCGCTCTCGACCGCCCCGGCGGTGACGCCCGCGATGCCGCCCGGCAGGTCGGCGTCGAGGTCGCCCAGTGCCGCCTCGAGTGGCTCGAGTTCGGCGTCACCCTGGGCGCTCGAGTCGCTCGCCGAGGCGGCCTCGAAGTCGTCGGGTTCGACCTCGAGGAGGTCGATACCGATGCTCTCGGCGGCGAGTGTCGCGAGGTCGGTCACCGGAACGTGGTACATGTAGGAGTCGCCCGTCGGGTGGACGGTGACGAGTCGTTCGACCGGAAGCCCCGTCTCGAGCGCCCGGTACAGCGCCCAGGAGGAGTCCTTGCCGCCGGAGAAGAGACTGACCCACGCACCAGTCGCGTCCGTATCCATGGTCGTCGCTCACGGC
This sequence comes from Natronobiforma cellulositropha, assembly GCF_025629245.1. Taxonomy (GTDB): domain Archaea; phylum Halobacteriota; class Halobacteria; order Halobacteriales; family Natrialbaceae; genus Natronobiforma; species Natronobiforma cellulositropha. The sequence continues at coordinate 51,326 of NZ_JANZXN010000006.1, read as the reverse complement.
GCGTGCCTAAAGGCGTGCCGAGTCGGTACGCTCAGGACAGTGACTCGCCGTCCGCGTCACCGCTCTCGAGTTCCCCCACCTCTTCGGCGTCGCTCGCCGCCTCCGCCGTGCCGCCGTTGGGGTGTGCCTCGGCGCCGGCCGTCGCTCTCGGCTCCGTCGTCTCCTCGGGTGGGTTCGTCTCCGGATCCGGTTCTGGGGTCTCCACCACACCGTCTCCGTCGTCCGGCTCGGTGCCGCTGAACGTCGCGGCGACCTTGATGCCGACGAGACCGACCAGAATCCCCGCCGCGACCGACAGTGCGAGGCGGTTGCCACCTGCGATCGTGAACGGGTCGATCGTGAGGATTCCCTGGTCGTATCCGGGCACGTGAATCGGGTCGACTACGCCTTCCTGCTCGAGGAAGTACGCGGCGAAGCCGCGGGCGACGAGTCCGATCGAGACGACGATGAACGGCAAGTTGAGGTAGGAACTGCGGATCGGTTCCTCGCTGATCGCCTCGTCGAGCAGTCTGCCCGCACTCGCGGTGAGCGCCGCCATCACGAGCCACGGGACGCTGTCGAAGGCGAACTGCATCGCTGGGAGGTAGATCCCCTGTGTGTCCTCGAGGTTCGACACGCCGAGACCGCCCGCGAACAGTCCCGCGAGGGTGAGTCCGACGGCGACGACGTAGGTGATCACCGACACCTGCCCGGAGTACAGCGACGTGCGGGTTTTGACGGCTACGCCGGTGAGAATTTCGTCGACGTTGAACCCCTTGTACAGCAAGAACAGGCCGATGACGGTCGTGATCGCGGCCGCACCCTCGGCGGGACTGCGAAGCGTCGCGAGGATCGGGAAGACGAGCAGTGCGAGACCGATGGGGACCAGGATCGTCTGGCGCAACTCCTCGTCGGCGAGGAACTGCTTGAGCAGGTAGTAGGTCGACTCGATGTCGCGGGCCTGCCTGACGACGACCCGGTCGACCGAGTCGACGCGCACCCGGCTCTCGACGACCGGGACGAGGCGCTCGTCCTCTGCGCTGTCGATGACGACGACCGCCGAGGTCGGCTCGTACGTTTCGATGAGGTCGTCTAGCTGGCGCGCGACGGCTCGGTCTGCGCTGACCATCGACTCGCGATCACCCGAGACGACCGCGACGACGGTCTCTTCGTCCTCGTCGCGAAGGCTCTGGGCGACCCGGAGCGACTCGAGTAACGCGTTCACTCCCGAGTCTTCGGGGTCTGCGAGACCGACGTCCGTCACGAGCGCGCGCACCGCCTCCCAGCCGACGATCGGCGAGCGCAGGCCGGTCTTACGGCCCACGTCGTCGGTCCGGTCGAGGCAGACGACCAGTGTGGTCACGGTGGCTGATGCATTCTGCGTGACGATAAAACCACTCACTCGTTCGCCCCACCGGAACCGACGCGGGCCGGCCCGCTCAGGTCCGCAGGCGGAACTCCCGGCCGCCCACCACCGCCGCCACGCCCGCACCGAACGCGTAGGCGACGCGCTGTGCGCCCGTTCCAACCCGCTGCATCAGCGACTGCGGCGGCGTAAACTCCTCGACGGTCACCGACTCGCGCTCGAGGAGGGCCGCGACGTGCTCTTCGACGTCCTCGCGCGTGCCGAGGGCGTCGACCAGCCCGTTCTCGAGGGCGGCCGCCCCCAGGTAGACGCGCGCTTCGGTGTCGCGAACGAACGCGGGCTCGAGGTCGCGTCCCTCGCTCACGCGCTCGACGAAGTGGTCGTAGTAGCCGTCGATCATCCCCTGTAAGTACGCCCGCTCGTCCTCGCTCATCTCTTTCAGCGGCATCCCGGCGTCTTTGTACTCGCCCGCGGTGAACCCCTCGTAGGAGAGTCCGAGTTTCTCGGCCAGTGCCGTGGCGTTCACTCGCGAACCGATGACGCCGATGGAGCCGACGATGCTGCCCTCGCGCGCCCAGAGTTCGTCACAGCCGCTCGCGATCCAGTAGCCGCCGCTGGCACAGACGTCGGTCGTGTAGGCGACCGTCGGGCCGTCGAAGCGGTCGGCTGCGAGGCGGATGTCGTCGCTCGGAACGACCTCGCCGCCCGGTGTGTTGAGTTTCACGAGCAGTGCCTCGACGTGGTCGGCGTCGTCCGCGCGGTCGATCTGTTCGACGATGTCGTCGGCGGGCGTTCCACGCGGCGTCGACGGGAGCGGTCCGCCCCCGCCGTCGCGCGTGATCGGTCCCTCGACGGCGACCTCGACGACGTCGTAGCCGGGGACGAGCGACCTGCTGATGCCACCGGCGACTTTCACGCCAGCGCCGACCACCGCGAGGACGGCGAGTACCCCCAGGAAGTCGACCAGCGACTGCGGGTAGAGGACGAACAACGCCACCCCGACGACGGCGAACACCGCGACCGTCACCAGGACGACCGCCAGCTGTGTCAGCGTCCGCGTCTCAACCACACCGCTCACCTCGAAGACGGTCTCGAGCCATGGCTCACTCTGGGTGCGCGGTCGTGTTAAAAATGCACGCTCGCTGCAGTCGGTGACTCGAGACCGACCCCGCCACCTGCGTCGACCGGCGGAGCACTGGCTCGCCCGGTCTAAGAAACGAAAAGAGACACAGGTGGACGAGCCGCTCTAGAGTAGGCCAGTCTTCTGCAGTTTCATCAGGTCCTCGGTGTCGAGGGTCTCTCCTTCCTTGAACTTCTGGTAGATCTCCTCGGCCTCGGCCTTGGCTTCCTCTTTCTTCTTGTTGCGAGCGGACTTGCGCTGTTTCTCCTCTTTCTTGTCCATCTCGCGCAGGCGCTTCTGGACGCGGACGAAGTCCTCGTGGTGGCGGTCGGCCGCCTCCTGGGCTTCGACGAACGACTCGTGCATGTCGTCTGCGTCGTCGCGGATGTCGTCGGCCTCGCGATAGGCCTCGATCATCTGGTTGTGGTGCTCCTGGGCCTGGTCTGCGAGCTCGGTCACCTTCTGGTGGTGCTGGGAGGCCTCAGAGCGGACCTCCTCTGCCTCCTCGACGAGACCCTCCAGGTCGTCGTTCTGCTCGAGTTTTCCCTTCCGGTCGGCGTACTCCTCGCGTTTGGCCTCGATCTTCTCGATCAGGTCACGCTCTTCCTCGCTCGAGAGGACCTCCGTCTGCTGTTTGAACTCGAGCTGCTCGATCTCCGATTCGAGCTGCTCGAGGTCCTTGCCCTCGCCGAGTTGCATGTCGGATTTGAGCTTCTCGACGCGGTCGAACAGCTTGTTGGCCTCGGCGTTGAGCTCGTTTCGCTGCTCTTTGTGCTCCTGGACCTGCTCGTTGAGTTCGTCTCGTTTCTCGCGATGTGCCTGGGCTTCGTCGACCTGCTCGCGTGTCTTCGCGTTGAGGTCGTCGCGCTTCGATGCGCGCTCGGAGGCCATCTGGTTGAGTTCGTTTCGTCGGTCTCGAAGCTGGCCTGCCTTCTTGATGAGCTGGCCCTTCGACTTGTTCTCGAGGTCGTCCTCTGTGAGTTCGATGTTTTTCGATTCGTCTACCATGTGTTAGTAAACCCTCTGTGCCATTCCCGCACCGGCCGTGGCTGACGCTCGGAACCTGCGAAACCTCGGTGAATAAGATTTCCTGTCATCGATCGTCGAGCGATACACGCCACCGGTGGCGTTCTGGTGACCGGTACTACTGTTCCCCATCATTTAACTGTACCGGTCGGTTCATGCGTAGATATCGCATGGCAGGCACCCCCGTGCCCGTGTAATTCGTTCACACGGCTCCTGCCCGTCACTATAAAAGGTAGTCGTTCCGAACGGTCCGTTCACCGACCGTCGACTCGAGGCTGACCGCCGTCGCGTCGGGCGGTATGTCGACCGTTCCCGCGGCCGCTCGCTCGAACGCCTCGAGCGAGACGTTCGTCTCACCCGACTGGTCGCCTGCGTGCCAGACGACCGTCGTCTGGACCGGCACCGACCTGTCGTTACAGAACGTGACGCCGACCGTCGAACCCGGGCGGGGCGGCCCGTCGAGGACTGCCTGGGCCGGTTCGAACGCCGCCCGAACCGCCCCGTAGGCCGGCTTCTCGGTCCCGTCGTGGGCGCAGACGCCGAGTCCACCCGCCGGCGTCTCGTCGACGAGAGCCGAGGCGACCACGACGCCGGTCCCCCGTCGGCGGAGGCGGTCGACCACCGTCTGCAGCCCCCGAGCCTGCGACGCCTGTGACTCCTCGAGACCGCTCTCGAGGCGCTCGAGCGCCGTCGAGTTGAACCCGGGACGCGACTCGAGTGCGTCTCTCGCTTCCGTCTCGCCACCGACGGCGTGCGCCAGCGCCCCCATCTCGACGGTGACGGACGCTGGGAGGTCGGAATAGCGCTCGAGCAGCCAGTCGACGTCCGTCGCCTCGAGATAGCGCCACCCGGGGGCGAGCGTCACGGCGTCGGGGTCGGTTCCCGGTGCGCCGGTGAGGGCAATCGTCGGGAGGGAGTCGGGTGCCGCCGCCGCGATGGCGTCGGCGGTGTCGCGTTCGAAACTCGCCCGCCAGGCCCGCCAGCGAAAGCGCAGTCTTCCCAGCCGCCCGCTCCCGACCGGCTTCTCGAACGGGTCGACCGGGTCACTCACGACGCCGACCGTCGCGAGACTCGGGTGCGCGCCGTACGTTCGGACGAGCGACTCGAGGAGAGCCGTCCCGTCCTCGAGTGAGACGTCCGGTGCGACCGGGAGGTCCTGCCAGCACAGCAGCCCCGCCTCGTCACACGCCTCGTAGACGTCGGGCGGTGGGACGTGTCCGCGCGCACGAAGCACCGTCGCGTTCGCGTCGACTGCCCGCTCGACGGTCTCGACGCCGGCGCTCGGGCCGGTGAGGAACCCGTGTGCGCGAACGCGTCGGCCGTTGACCCGCAGGCCGCCGTCGTCCCGCTCGACCGTACGCAGTCCGACGGTGCGCTCGACGGTGTCGTCTCCGAGTTTCGCCCGGACCGTGTAGCGATGCTGTGGCCCTTCCTCGCGCGGCCACCACCGCTTCGGATCGCGGACCTCGAGCGTCTTCGACACCGTGACGCGCTCGCCCGCGTCGGCGACGACACGCGCGCGCTCCATCGATCCGCCGCCGCGAAACCCCTCCGGACGGAGCGAGAGCGTCACCGCATCGTCGACCGCCTCGCCCGCGTCGACGACCATTTCGACCTCGATCTCGGCGCGTTCGTCGCCCACCCGCGGGAGTGCGGTCAGCGAGTCGATGAACGTCGGCGGCCGCAGCTGTAAGTCGACGCCCCACCAGATTCCTGGGGCGTGCGTCGACGAGGCTTCGGTGTCGCTCGGACTCGCACGGCTCGTCGGCGCACAGCAGACGAGCAACTCGTTCTCCTCGCGGGGGTCGAACTCGAACGTGGCCGGGACGAAGTAGGCGTCGTGTGATCCCAGGTACTCGCCGTTGAGCCAGACGCGCGTCCGGCCGAAGGCACCTCGGAGCTGGATGCGCGCACGCTCGCTCTGGGACGTGCGTCCGTCGGTGAACGTCGTCCGGTAGGCGACCGCTCCGTCCGCGTCTGCGAACAGCGCTGGCCGACCCGGTACGGCGACCGGCTCCCACTCCGCGACGGTCGGCGGTCCGTCGCCGTTCGTCGAGTCGACGACTCCCCCGGTCCACTTGCCAGCCATTACCACCCACAGTGAACTCCGGGGAAATATACTTTCGGAGAGTAGTCACACGTGAGCGCCCATCCGAAGATGCCGGTTCTCCGCCCTCTCGGCTCTCGGATCGCGACGCCTTCGGCGAATCGGCTCGCTTCCCTCGGGCGGCGGCCGTCCACTTTCACTTTCACTCTCCTGTTGGCGTACCTTGAGGGTGGTCGGCCGAGTTCCGTCGAACGAATCCATGCTCGAGCACCTCTCCGCCACCTGTGACCGGTGTGACCGCGCGCTCTGCGACGACCGTCTGATCCTCTCGATGACCACCGACGCCGGGACGCGTCGCGCCTACGAGTGTCGCTGTGGTGGCGTGACGGTCACCGTGGTCAGAGACGCCTCGAGTGACGGGGCTTCGTCGCGCTCGTCGTCTCCGCCGCGGTGACCGCGGGGCGCTCTCAGAACAGGTTCTCGAGTTCGTCGTTCGCGAACGCGTCCGCCGGGTCCGACTGCTCCTCGGTGCGTCCGCGCTGTGCTTCGCGCGCACGTTCGAGGAACGCCTCGACTCGCGGCGAGCGCTCCGCTCCGCCGAGGAGGACGAGCGCGGCGATGCGTTCGCCGGCCACCGGCAGGTCGCCGCCTCTGACCTCCATGCTCCCGGTCTCGTCCTCGAGCCAGCGCCGGGACTTCTCGATGCCCTTCCGGGAGAGGCGCTCGGGTTCGCCCACGATGGCGAGTAAGGCCGCGTCGGCGGTGGTCGCGTCGGGGAGGCTCGTCCCCGTCAGCAGCGCCTGTCTGGCGACGCTCATCACCGTCGTAATGTTCTCGGCGCTGTCTTCGGCGGCGACCGCGCTCGCGTAGCCGAGCGCCGAGACACCGCCGCTCGCGAGGGTATTGATGATCTCGCTCGAGTCGACCACGCTCGCGGCGGCCGCCCCGCCGTCGGTCGCCTCCCCGCAGGCGAAGAGCAGGCCGACGCGCTGGGCGATGTTGTCGTTGATCGTCCCGAAGGACTCGTCGACGCTCTCGCCCTGTTTGTGCCAGGCGTCGTTGTCGATCAGCAGCGTCGAGTCGGCCTCGCGGACGACCGTCTTGAGCGAGCGCCCGGCGTTGGCCTGGTAGAGCGCCCCCTCGTTGCGGCCGGGGAGGATGCCGAGGACGTACACCGGCACGTCGTAGACCTGCGTGAGCTGGTTGACCAGCGCGGGCGCACCGCCGCTGCCGGTGCCACCGCCCAGCCCGGCGACGACCCAGATCGCCTCCGCCTTCGAGGTAACCTTGCCGTCGAGCGCGCCGAGGACCTCCCGCGCGTCCGCCTGCATGATCTTCGCGCCGAGTTCGTTGTCACCGCCGACGCCGTGGCCGTTCACCCGGTCCTGGCCGATGAGCTGGGTCTCGATACTGAGTCCCTCGAGATCGGCGCTCGCGGAGTTGATCGCCAGCGCACCCTGTACCGCGTCGAAACCCATCTCCGCGTCGAAACGGACCAACCGTTCGGTCACTTTCCCTCCGGCCTGTCCGACTCCGACGAGCGCCACTTTCATGCACCCATCGTGGCACTACGATGAATTGAACGTTGCGGACTTCGGTTCCACTACCTACTTCCGCGAGAGAGTCCCGCCGTCACCCACCACACTCGAGATGCGAAGCCACTTTGCGGTCCACCGCCATCGAGACGCGTATGTTCTACGACCAGCGGACCGACGCCCCCGCGTCGCCCCAGGCGCTGCGTGCGGCCTACGACGAACAGCTTCGCGACCTCATCGAGCGCGTCGGTCTCGAGACCGCCGCCGACGAGACGCCCGTCGACCGCGAGGCGCTCGAGGCACTCGCGGCGGGTGAGACTCCCGATCTCTCGCTCGAGGAGACCGCCGCGCTCGTCTCGCTCGCGGAGGGTGAACCCGACCCGGAGACGGTCGTCGAGATGGCGTGTGAGAACCTCCTGCTCGGGATGACCGTCGCCGTCCTCGACGTCGAGGCCGTCGAAGCCGACCTCGAGATCGATCTCGAGGCGCGCGAGGTCCAGCAGAAGATCGAACGGCGCGCGCCGATGCGCTTCGAGGAGTTCGTCCACATCCAGTACGTGATCGCCGACCGGACGCCCTGAGACGCGAGCGGTGGCCCTATGGGGCTCGCCCTCCGAGCCTCTCCCATGCGCGTCGCGATTCTCGGCTGTGGCTACGTCGGACTCGAACTCGGGAGACAACTGCGTGATGCGGGCCACGACCCCGTCGGCGTCCGCCGCTCGAGCGAGGGCGTCGAGCGGATCGAGCGCGCCGGCTTCGAGGCGGTGCGCGCCGACATCACCGACGCCGACGACCTCGCATCGGTGCCCGACGCCGACGCACTCGTCTTCGCGGCCAGCAGCGGCGGGCGCGACGCCGCGGCGGCGCGGCGGATCTACGTCGAGGGACTCGAGACGGCCATCGAGGCGTTCGGCTCACGCGAGTCGCCGCCCGAGCGACTCGTCTACACCTCCTCGACGGGCGTCCACGGCGACCACGGCGGCGACTGGGTCGACGAGGAGACGCCCATCGAGCCGACGACCGAGAAGACGGCGGTGCTCGCCGAAGCCGAGCGCATCGCCCTCGAGTCGCCGCCCACCCACGGCTTCGAGGGGACGGTCGCCCGCTACGCCGGTCTCTACGGTCCGGAGCGCTACCGCCTCGAGCGCTACCTCGAGGGGCCGGTCACCGAGGGCTACCTGAACATGGTCCACCGCGACGACGCGGCGGGGGCGGTCCGCTTCCTGCTCGAGGAGGGCCTCGCACGCGGCGAGGTCGTCCAGGTCGTCGACGACGAACCCGCCTCGAAGTGGGCGTTCGCCGACTGGCTGGCCGCAGCGTGCGGGCTCGACGCGCCGCCGAAGCGGACGAAAGCGCAGCGACTCGAGGCGGGCGACCTCTCCGAGGCTGCCAGGCGGCGGATCCTGACGAGCAAGCGCTGTGCGAACGACCGTTTGTGCGGTCTCGGCTACTCGTTCGCCTATCCCACGTACCGGGAGGGCTATCGAGACGCTCTCGAGGCGTACTGTACTTCTGACTGATTATTTCGGTAGTACGAGTCAGCAAGACGGCCGTGGGCACTGGTTAGCTAAGGGAACTTTCATGGTCGTCGACTTGGAGAGGGGTGTATGAGCGTTTCGGCCGCGCCGTCGCCAGCGCCAACGGGTGCGGTGGCGTCACTCGTCGAAGAGACCACCGAGACGATCGGAACGACCGATCCGCTCGTGGTCTCGCTCGGTGTTCTGGGCGCACTCGCACTCGCCGTCGGTGGCTGGTGGCTCGTCCGCTGGCTGCGTCGCCCACCCGGCGTTCGCTTTCGGCGCGTGCTCGCCGGCCACGACGAGGTGACGGTGTTGATGCACCCGAACCCGGACCCGGACGCGATGGCGTGTGCGATGGCGACGAAAGTGATCGCCGACTCGGCCGACACCGACGTCACCATCCAGTACGCCGGTGAGATCCGCCACCAGGAGAACCGGGCGTTCCGAACCGTCCTCGAGTTCGATCCCGACCCGATCGAGTCCTCGGGTGATCTGGCCGCTGACGCGGTCGTCCTGGTCGATCACAACTCGCCGCGAGGGTTCACCGGCTCACAGCTGATCGAACCGATCGCGGTCGTCGACCACCACCCCGGCAACGGCACCGGAACCGAGTTCACCGACGTCAGAGCCGACTACGGCGCGGCGTCGACGATCTTCGTCGAGTACCTCGAGGAACTCGGCGCGCACCTGCACACCGACGCCGACGTCGGTGACGACGTCGACGTGCTCGTGACGCCCGAACTCGCGACCGGACTCGTCTACGGCATCCAGTCGGACACGAACCGCCTCACGAAAGGCTGCTCGAGTGCCGAGTTCGACGCGAGCGCCTACCTCTTCGCTGCCATCGACGAGGATCTCCTCGACCGGATCGCCAACCCGCAGGTGAGCGACGACGTGTTACACGTCAAAGCCGACGCGATCACCGACAAGCGCGTCGAGGGACCGTTCGCCGTCTGTGACGTCGGAGAGATCGGTAACGTCGACGCGATTCCACAGGCCGCAGACGAACTCATGCACCTGGAGGGGGTGACTGCCGTCGTCGTCTTCGGCGAACACGACGGCACCATCCACCTCTCGGGGCGTTCGCGCGACGACCGGGTCCACATGGGCGAGACCCTCCGCCACGTCGTCAGCGACATCCCGATGGCGACCGCGGGCGGCCACGCCCGGATGGGCGGCGGACAGCTCTCGGTCGACCACATGCGCGGCATCGGTCCCTCCAACGGCATCAGCAAAGCCGAGTTCGAAGACCTCCTCTTCGCAGCGCTGGCAGGCGAGCGCTAGGCGTATCCCCCCGTATTTCACCCTCGAGCGCCTACGCCCGCTATGGCAACCGGACCTGCGACCTGGGACTATCGCGACGCCCACCACGGGCGCTTCGGCCGGACGTACTTTCGCCGCTACGGCGACGGACTCGTTTCGAGTCTCGGTCTCGGCACCTACCTCGGTGCGCCGACCGACGCCGTCGACGAGCGCTACCTCGAGGCGATCACGACGGCGCTCGAGTCGGGCTGTAACGTCCTCGATACGGCGATCAACTACCGCTGTCAGCGCAGCGAGCGCGTCGTCGGGCAGGCGCTTCGCGAGAGCGACGTCGAGCGTGACGCCGTCTTCGTCTCGACGAAAGGTGGGTTCGTCCCGTTCGACGGCGACCGGCCGTCGAACCCCGGCCGGTACGTCGCGCGCGAGTACGTCGACTCCGGCATCGTCGACCGCGAGGACCTCGTCGCGGGCAGCCACTCGCTCGCGCCCGACTTCCTCGCCGACCAGCTCGAGCGCTCGCTCGAGAACCTGGGGACGACGCCCGACCTCTACTACGTCCACAATCCGGAGACACAGCTTCGCGAGCACTCGCGCGAGGAGGTCTACGACGCGCTCGAGGCGGCGTTCGTCCTCCTCGAGGAGCGGGCGGCGGCGGGCGACATCGGTCACTACGGCGTGGCGACCTGGGAGGCGTTCCGCGTTCCGCCGGAGCACCCCTCCTACCTCTCGCTCCCGGCGGTCGTCGAGCGCGCTCGGTCGGCATCCCGCGAGGCCGGGACCGCCGGGACACACTTCCGGGCGATCCAGGTGCCGTTCAACGTCGTCATGGCCGACGCGTTCACCGTCGACGCCCACGAGACGCCCGACGGGCCGACCTGTGCGCTCTGGTTCGCCGCCAACGCGGGGCTGAACGTCTTCACCAGCGCGAGCATCGCCCAGGGTGAACTCACCGAAGACGGCGCGATTCCCGGTCCCGTCGCCGCCAGACTCGAGGGTGAGACGCCGACCCAGCGCGCGATCACCTTCGCCCGCTCGGCCCCCGGTGTCACCGCCTCGCTCGTCGGGATGGCGAACGCCGAACACGTGACAGCGAACCTCGAGGCGTGTACGCACGACCCGCTCGGCGCGCAGGCGTTCGACGCCGTCTTCGAGTGACTCGAGTCCACGGGGAGGTGGGACGGTCCGTGCTGATTCGTCACCCGGTGAGCGGCCGGACAGAGACCGTGGCCGTCTGACGGTACGGTACCACAGTCCGTATCAGAGGAGAGCTAGCGCAGTTCTTTCCACTCTTTGCCACAGTCGGGACAGATCCGGATCGTCGTGATCGTGTCCGGGTCGTTTCGCGTTTTCAACGCTTTGTCACACTCGGCGCAGGTCACCCGCTCGTAGGTGTCCTTCGAGAGTTCTCCGTCCCGCAAGGCTTTCCGGACTGATTTCATGTTCGCCCCGTACGAAGGTAGAGGAGAAAAAGACCGGGGTCGATGGTGCCACCGCTCACCGACCGGTATTTCGATTCGAAAGCCTTGTGTGTCCGTCCTCGAGAGGGAGAGCCATGAGTACGGAGGCGACGGGCGTCGGCGGCCGGACGAAACTGTTCGGCTCACTGTGTACGCTCGTCATCCTCGTCAACCTCGGCCGGCTCATCTACGCGCCGCTGCTCGAGCCGTTTCGCGGCATCTTCGACGCCAGTACGGCCGCCGTCGGCTTGCTCGCGACGCTCGCCTGGATCGGGAGCACGACACCCAGGCTGCCGACGGGCTACCTGCTGACGAAGTATCCTCGCCACACCGTCGTCGGCTGGAGCGGTCTCGTGATGGCTGGCTCTGCGGCGTTCGCTGCGAGCGCGACCTCGCTTCGCGTCCTCTACGTGGGGGCGTTCCTGATGGGTCTCTCGAGCGGCATCTACTTCGTCGCGGCGAACCCGCTCGTGAGCGAACTCTTTCCCGACCGCGTCGGCCGGGTGATCGGCATCCACGGCGTCGCCGCCCAGCTAGCGGCGGTCGGCGCGCCCGCGGTCGTCGGCGTCGCCTTCGCGATCACCTACTGGCCCATCGCCGCCTGGCGGGTCATCTTCATCGCGATCGCGCTCGCGGCGGCCGCCTCGACGGCGCTCTTCTACGTCCTCGCGAAGCGGACGGACCTCCCCGACGCGGGCCACGCCGACCGCCGCCTGCGGGTCGCCTTCCTCGCGAACTGGCGGCTGATCCTCACGGCGGTCGCGCTCGTCGGTCTCATCGGTCTCGTCTGGAACGGCCTGTTCAACCTCTACGCCACCTACCTCGTCGAGACGAAAGGTCTCTCCGAGGGCTTCTCCCTCTCGATGCTGACGGTCGTCTTCGCGACGGGCCTGCCAGCGTTCTGGCTCACCGGCCGCCTCGCCGACCACCTCCCGTTCGTCCCGCTGTTGCTCGCGATCACCGCGAGTTTCGCCGTCTGTCTCTACGCGCTGACGGTCGTCGACTCCGCCCTCGGCGTCCTCCTGATGAGCGCCATCATCGGCTACGTCATCCACAGCCTCTTTCCCGTCTCCGACACCTACGTCCTCGCCTCGTTGCCCGACGAACACCGCGGCAGCGCCTACGCCGTCTTCAGCGCCACCATGATGCCCTTACACGCCGTCGGCCCGTTCCTCGTCGGCGGTCTCGTCGACCTCGGCGTCGCCTTCGACGAACTCTTTCGTCTGTTCGTCCTCGCGTTGCTCGCATCGGTCGTCGTCTCAGCGGTCCTCTACGCGGCCGGCCGCCTCCCCGCCGGCGCGAACGGCTAACGACCGCACTTGGCCGGAGTCGTCGCCGTTTTCACCTTCCGCTCGAAGCCTCAGGTAATGGAGTACACCCAGGAGCGGATCGCGACGCTCCACCGCCTCACCGACGACCCGCCACCACGCGGTCTCGTCGGTTCGCAGACGCTCGAGCGGACGGCCGTCGTCGTCCCGATGACCGAGCGCGAACACGCCAGCCCAGCCGCCACGCGCGTCCTCTCGACGCTCGAGACGCTCGCCCCCGCTCACGTCTTCGTCCCCGTCCGCGCCTCGCCCGAGCGCATCGACGCCGTCCGCGAGTGGCTCGAGTCGTTCTCGCTCTCGCTGTCGGTCCTCTGGTGTACCGCGCCATCCGTCACGGACCTGCTCACCGAGACCGGCCTGGCCAACGGCTTCGGGAAGGGACGAGACGTCTGGCTCGCGCTCGGGCCCGCCGCCGAGGTGGGCGAGTACGTCGTCGTCCACGACGCAGACGCCAGCAGCTACGACCGCGCCCACGTCGAGCGACTGCTCGCGCCGCTGACGATGGGATACGACTTCTCGAAGGGCTACTACGCCCGCGTCGAGGACGGCCGTCTCTACGGGCGACTCTGCCGACTGCTGTACGAACCGCTCGTCCGTGTACTCGAGACCGACCACGACGCACCCGTCCTCTCCTACCTCGGTTCGTTTCGCTACGCGCTGGCCGGCGAGTTCGCGACGACGGCCGCACTCGCCCGTCGACTCCGCGCCCAGCGTGCCTGGGGTCTCGAGATCGGCACCCTCGGTGACGCCTTCGCCCACGCCGGCTTCGCCGGCACCGCCCAGGTCGACCTCGGCCGGCACGAACACGACCACCGCGCGGTCGACGGCGACGCCGGACTCGAGGGCATGAGCCACCAGGTCGCCGCCGCGCTGTTTCGCGTCCTCGACGACCACGGCGTCGCCCCGGCCTATTCGCGCCTGCGGGAGCGCTACCTCGAGGTCGGCTCCACCCTGATCGACCAGTACGCCGCCGACGCCCGCTTCAACGGACTCGCGTACGACCCCGCGGACGAACGCGGCCAGCTAACGCGCTACGCCGACGCCATCTCCCCACCCGGTCTCGACCGGCGGCTCCCACCCTGGACCGACGCCCCGTTTACACCTGCGGCCGTCCGCGACGCGGCGACGCCCTGGCTCGAGTGACGGCGTAAAGACTCATTTGACTCCGCTGCCAACTCCCGCCTCATGGACGCTACCGTGGACGAACTCGCGGGCGTGGTCGACCTCTTCGGCGGTCTGACACGCGCCGAACTCGAGCGAGCGCTCGCCGAAGCGGCCTTCCGTGAGGGCGGCCAGTCACTCGACGACGACGCGTTCGACGCAGTTCTCGAGGCTGCACTCGACGAATTCGGTCTCGTCCGCTTCGAACCCGCGGGCCGAGACCAGCCCCTCTACGTCGCGGGTCCGACGGCGTTTCCGTCCACGCCGCCCGCCGCCGAGGACCTCCCGCACATCCTCGCACTCGAGCCACGCCCGCTCGACCGGGCCGCCCTCGGCGAGGCGGCGGCCGCGACCTTCCGTGACGCAGTCGACGAGGCGCTCGAGACGGATGACGCCGACCGACTCCGCGACCTCCTCGAGGTGAGCTACGACCTCGAGACCTGGGCCCCGCTCGACCTCGGAGACGAGCGCGAGCGACTCGCGAGTGCGCTCGAGTGAGAACGCGTAGCTGTAAGTAGCTGTGTGACCGACCCTCAGAGTGACCATCCGATCTATGGCACACCTCACTCTCGAGTCTATCGCGGCGTACGAACCCACCGAGGTGACCGACCAGCCCCACGACGCGGCGGTGGTCGCCCCGGTGATCGAACGGGCGGGTGAACACCACCTGCTGTTCACCAAGCGGGCCGACCACCTCGGCGAGCACCCCGGCCAGATGAGCTTTCCTGGCGGCGGCGCCGAACGCCAGGACGGAACGATCCTCGAGACCGCCCTGCGCGAATCCTACGAGGAGATCGGACTCGAGACCTCGGAGGTCACCATCGTCGGCCAACTCGACGACATCCGCACCGTCACCGAGTACGCGGTGACGCCTTTCGTCGCCCGGGTGCCGGACCGGGTCTACGATCCCGACGAGCGCGAGGTCGCGGAAGTCGTCGTCCTCCCGGTCGCGGCGCTGCTCGACCCGACGAACTACGAGTACGACCGCCGGGACCACCCCTACTACGGCGAGATCGTCATCCACTACTTCCACGTCAACGGCTACACCGTCTGGGGGGCGACCGGCCGCATCCTCGTCCAGTTGCTCGAGTTGGCCACCGCGTTCGAGCCACCCGAACGGGTCGACCGCTCGCCGTACTGATCACTGCCGGGGCGAGAGCGCTTATGGCGGTCCGTTCCGAATCTCGAGCCATGTACGACCGCGTCCTCGTCCCCACCGATGGGAGCGACGCCACCGCCGACACGCTCGCCCACGCGCTTCCGATCGCGAGCGCGAACGACGCGACGGTCCACGCGCTCTCGGTCGTCGACACGCGGATCACGGCCGCCGCCGACGAAGACACGCGTGCGGATCTCGAGGCGACGCTCGAGACCGAGACCGAGCGGGCGATCGCGGAGGTGGTCGACGCGGCCACGGAGGCGGGTCTCGAGACGGTCGGCGAGCGTCGCCGGGGCGTCCCCGCGAAGACGATCCTCACCTACGCCGAGGAGGAAGCCGTCGACCTGATCGTCATCGGCACCCGCGGGAAGAGCCCCCGCGAGAAGCTGACGACGCTCGGGAGCGTCTCCGAGCGGGTGGTCGACAACGCCTCGGTGCCGGTGCTGGTCGTCCGCGACGCGGGCCGTTGAGCCTACGAGCGCAGGCGCTCGAGGCGCTCCCGTCTCTCGCGGCGTCGGCGCTCGGTCTCGTTCTCGAGGCGCCGAACCGTCGCCGGCGAGCCACGCTCGAGCGTCACGAGGAGTACCTCGCCCTCCTCGACCGGCGGGAACGAGCCGACGGGGACGACGAGTTCGTCGACCAGTTCGCCTCGCTCCTCGAGGAGGAGAACGACGTGTGCGCCGTCGACGATCCGGTCGACGACGGCGACGACGGTGTCGGGACGGGCCGTGAGCGCCTCGAGCGTCTCCCCGGTCGCCGGGTGTGGCGGCAGTTCGCGCGGACACTGCGCTCGCCTCGCCGCCGCGGCAGTCGGGAGCGTGAGACCGGCGAGCGTGACGGCGAGAAGGCTCTTGAGTACGGTTCGTCGTCCGGTGTGTTCTTCGGACATGGCGGCTCTGGTCCCGTGTTGGTATATAAATTCGGGGACCGGACTCCGGGAGGTTCGTACGGGTGCGCCCCGCTCAGAAGACGCCGGTGATGAACGCCAGCCCCATTCCGACGAGCACGACCGCGGTGATCGTCGGCAGGTAGGGCGTGTAGCGCTCGATGGTCTCGCGGTGGCGCTCGTAGCCCGCGATCAGCAGGAGCGTCGGCAGCAGGATGGCGACGATCACCGCCAGCGAGTAGACGAGCATCAGCTCGAGACAGTAGGCCGTCCCGACGCAGATGGCGAGGATCTGGATGGGTTCTTCGTGAGCGAAGCCGAGTAAGAGCGCCGTCGCCCCCAGGGCGAAGAGCCCACGCTGGGCGTGTGCTTCCTCGAGGTGCTGGTGGCCGCCGCCGGGGAGGGCGTCCCGGAGTCGCGAGAGCACACCGTCGGTGTGCTCTCCGTGGTCGTGTGTGTGCTCGCCGTGGACGTGTTCACCGTGGGAGTGGTCGTGTGCGTGTCCGTGATCGTCGCCGTGTCCCTCGTGGTGTGCGTGGTCGTCGCCTCCGTGGTCGTCGCCGCCGTCGGTGTGGTGGGTGTGGTCGTGGCCGTCTAACCCGGCGTGGCCGCCGTGTCGGTACTCGTGTATGCCGAGCAGGATGAGCATGGTACCAGCCACGTAGCGCAGCCACGGTCCCTTGGCGAAGGCGGCGAAGCCGCTGACCCAGAAGTACGCCAGCACGAGCGCGACGCTACTGACGAGGTGCCCGACGCCGAGGATGAGTCCGGCGGTCACACCCGCCAGCCACCGGTGTGAACGGCCGAGGGCGTACATCGCGGCGATCGGCCACCCGTGATCCGGCAACACGCCGTGGACGAACCCGATTGCGACGACGAGCGCCACGAGACCGAGATCCATATCAGAGAGGCGACGATACGCGCATAAACCGGTTGTTATCACGAACCTCCGGGCTCCGTAATACGAAAACGGGCTGATGTATTCTCGCTCGAGGGCGCCCGGTCAGTTCCCCTCGCCGTACTCGTACTCGGTCTCGGGGTCGTCGACACCTTCCGTTCGCGATCCGACCCACGCGCCGAGGGCGATACCGTAGACGAGGTGGGCGGCGTGGAAGAGCGCGATTTCGTCCGCGTCGAGTCTGACCCCGAGCGATCGGTCGAGCATCACCTGTGAGCCGAACGCCGAGAGCCCCATCCCGTAGACCGACCCCCAGAGGATCCCGCGCTGTTCGGGTTCGATCGCCTGTTCGGCCTCGAGCAGCGCGAACAGGACGCCGAAGAGCGCACCCGCCGCGGTTCCGTACCAGAGGTGGAGGAGTAGCCCGGCGACCGGGTGGTCGTCGGGGTCACCGCCCGCGACGCGCGCCCAGGCGTTCGCCGACGGCGGCAGCGAGCGCATGATCGGCAGACGAAACGCCGTCATGATGAGCGTCGCGACGAACCCCGCCTGGAGACCGCGGACGAGACCCGACGGAACCGTCGCGTCGTGCTCGTCACGCTCGGGCTGGTGGTCTGACTCCGTCAGCCACCGCTGCGCTCGAGTCGCCATCTCACCTCCCCTCCGTTCGGAACTCGTGGACGTAGGCTCTGGCGCGGGCGACGTGTTCCCGTGTCGGCTCGTCCGCTTCGTCGACGAGACCGTCGAGTTTCGACTCGAGTTCGGCGAGGCGGTCGTCTTTCGGGTCGAACTCGCGTTGCGTTCGGCCGCCCGCGACCTCCTCGGTGAGTCCCTCCTCGACCGAGGCGAGTTGCTTGCGGACGACCGAGCCAGCGTGGTCTCTCGCCCGTGTCAACTCCTCGTGTGCACGCTCGAGGTGGTCGCTCATACCGGCCATATGCGCTCGAGGCACGTAGTGGGCAGGGGTGGCTCGCCCACCGAGACCGCTCGATGTACCCTCTCTATGTAGGGGTGGTGCTTGTACTCGTTCACGGCCAACTCCGTACTGCCGTCTACACGGACGGTTGGTCCCGGGGGCGCACGTGGGAAACCGACGGGACCATCGTCAGGCACCCACCCAACCGGACACGTTCCACACCCGTTTTCGACCCACAGATCCGCCTCGCCGGACCGGCGAGTCCGGGACGCTTTACTCGCTGCTCGTCGAGTGTCAGGTATGGCAACGGAGCCGAGCGGCGACCCGGCCGCCGACCGACGGACGAACTACGACTACGCGAGCGACGCGGTCGACCGCCCGGCGCTCGTCTCCGACCTCGAGCGCGTCGTCGACTGTCCGGTGCGCGCGGACTCGTACTCGCGGGCGCTGTACGCGACCGACGCCAGCGCCTACGAGGTGACGCCGATCGCCGTCGTCTTCCCTCGCTCGACCGGCGACGTCGTCGGCGTCGTCGAGTACTGTGCTTCGCGGGAGATTCCGCTGCTCGCGCGCGGCGGCGGCACGAGCCTCGCGGGCCAGTCGGTCAGCCGCGCGGTCGTCCTCGATTTCACCAGGTACATGCACGAGATCCTCGAGATCGATCCCGACGCGCGCTCGGCGACCGTCCAGCCGGGAACGATCCTCGGCACGCTCAACGAGGCGCTCGCAGACCACGGGCTGAAGTTCGCCCCGGATCCCGCCTGGGGCGATAAGAGCGCCATCGGCGGGGCGATCGGCAACAACTCGACGGGCGCACACTCCCTCCAGTACGGCAAGACCGACGCCTACATCGAGGCGTGTGAGGTCGTCCTCGCCGACGGCACCGTCACCCGCTTCGGCGAGGTGACGCTCACGGAACTCGAGGAACGGGCCGACCCCGACGGTGATCTCGAGGGGCGGATCTACGCCGAAGTCGCCCGGATTCTCACGGAGGAGAGCGACGCGATTGCCGACGCCTACCCCGACCTCAAGCGCAACGTCTCGGGGTACAATCTGGACCGCCTCGTCGCCGAGACCCGCGGGGAGACGCTCCCGGGCGGCGAGGTGACGGGCGAGGCGGGGACGGTCAACCTCGCGCGCCTGCTCGCGGGCAGTGAGGGCACGCTCGCGATCATCACCGAGGCGACGGTCGCCCTCGAGTCCGTCCCCGAGACGAAGGCGGTCGCGCTCTGTTGTTACGCGGACCTCCACGACGCGATGGCCGACGTGGAGCCGATTCTGGCGCACGACCCGGCGGCCGTCGAGGCGCTCGACGACGTGTTGATCGACCTCGCGCGGGCGACCGCCGAGTTCGGTCCCGTCACCGAGGTGCTCCCCGACGGGACGAACGCCGTCTTGCTCGTCGAGTTCTACGCCGCAGACGACGCCGAGGGGCGCGAGCGGGTCGCCGGCTTGCTCGCCGACCGCTGTCCGTCGGCGATCCCCGACGCCGACCCACCGGCGGACGCGCCGACGAGTGACGCCGATCCGAGCGCGCTCGCGGCGATAGAGGCCTACGACGAGGACGCACGCGCCGAACTCTGGAAGCTGCGAAAGTCCGGCCTACCGATCTTGCTCTCGCGGACGACCGACGAGAAACACGTCGCCTTCATCGAGGACACGGCCGTCCCCCCGAGCCAGCTACCGACGTTCGTCGAACGCTTCGAGGAGATTCTCGAGAGCTACGACACCTACGCCAGTTTCTACGCCCACGCGGGTCCGGGCGTGCTCCACATCCGCCCGCTCGTCAGTACGAAGACCGAACCCGGACTCGAGACCTTCTACGGGATCTCCGAGGCGGTCTCCGACCTCGTGGTCGAACTCGGCGGCTCCGTCTCCGGCGAACACGGCGACGGCCGCGCGCGCACCCAGTGGAACAGGAAACTCTACGGCGAGCGTGTCTGGGAGACCTTCCGCGACCTGAAGCGCGCGTTCGACCCCGACTGGCTGTTGAACCCCGGTCAGGTCTGTGGGCTCGACGACGACGCGACGCCCGCTCGCGCGCGGACGGTCGACCTCCGGGAGCACCTCCGGTTCGGTCCCGACTACACCTTCGACGCCGGGTTCGACCCCGTCCTCGAGTGGGAGAACGACAACGGCTTTCAGGGAATGGTCGAACTCTGTCACGGCTGTGGCGGCTGTCGCAGCGAGCAGTCGACGACCGGCGGCGTGATGTGTCCGACCTTCCGCGCCAGCCGCGAGGAGATCACGAGCACGCGCGGCCGGGCGAACGCGCTCCGCCAGGCGATGAGCGGCCAACTCGAGCCAGACGAGGCGTTCACCGACGAGTTCATCGAGGAGGTACTCGGGCTGTGTATCGGCTGTAAGGGCTGTGCCATCGACTGCCCGAGCGAGGTCGACATGGCGAAGCTCAAAGCCGAACTCACCCACGAGTACCACGGGCGCAACGGCTCGACCCTCCGGGACAAACTCTTCGCACACGCCGAGACCGTCTCGCGGCTGGGCAGCGCCACCGCCCCGCTCTCGAACGCCCTCGCCGAGGTCCCCGGCGCACGCTGGGCGCTCGAGCGAACCGTCGGCATCGCGGCCGACCGACCGCTGCCCCGCTTTCACCGCGAGACGTTTCGCGACTGGTTCGACGCGCGCGACGGACTCGTCCTCCCCGCCGACGCGACGCGCTCGGCGGTCGTCTACCCCGACACCTACACGAACTACAGCCACCCCGAGACCGGCCGGGCGACCGTGGCCATCCTCGAAGCGGCGGGCGTCTCCGTCTCCGTCCCCGACGGACTCGGCGATACGGGCCGTCCGGCCTACTCGAAGGGCTTCCTCGAGCGCGCGAAGGCGCTCGCCAGAGAGAACGTCCGCGTCCTCGCGCCGCTGGTCGACGCCGGTCTCGACGTGGTCGTCCCCGAACCCTCCGACGCCGTCATGCTCCAGTCTGACTACCTCGACCTCCTCTCGAGTCCAGAGGCCGAGCGGGTCGCGGCGAACTCCTACGGCGTCTGTGAGTACCTCGACCGGTTCGGACTCGACGAGGAACTCTCCTTTGCGGAGGCGGTGACCGACGGCGAGACGCTCACCTACCACGGCCACTGCCACCAGAAGGCGCTTGCCAGAGACCACCACGCCGTCGCCGTCCTCCGCCGGGCGGGCTACGCGGTCGACCCCGTCGACTCCGGCTGCTGTGGCATGGCTGGCAGCTTCGGCTACGAGACCGAACACGCCTCGATGAGCGACGCCATCGCCTCGATCCTGTTCTCCCAGCTCGACGCCAGCGACGGCGAGCGTGTCGTCGCTCCCGGCGCCTCGTGTCGGACGCAACTCGAGGCGTACGATCGCTTCCACCGCGCGCGCACGCCGATCGAAACCCTCGCCGCGGCGCTCGAGTGAGTCGTCGCGCGCACGAACGCCGGGGAGCGTCCGGTGACGGCTACGGCGGTCTCACACCCGAACCCTCCGTAGCGTCCCGCATCGCAAGCTTAAAGGCCGAATCGTTGGGAGTAACGAACAGGAATGATCGAGGTACCTCTCCAGGCGATCGACAACGTCATGCTTCCGTTCCACATGGGGCACGTCCTGCTGGGAGCGCTCGTGCTGGCGGTGCTCGCGGCCCTGCCACTGAAATCGATGAAGATTCTCGGACTCAACGTCATCCTCGTCGGGACGCTCTTCATGCTGACGCCGACGGACATGGCCGGCGAGACGACGCTCTACCGGCTGATGGGCGTCGGCCTGGTCGTCATCGGCCCGATGCTCTACGTCGCCGCCGACAGCTGAAACGCCGTCTCTTCTCGTCTTCGGCTCGTCACCGTTCTCTCCACGCTCGCTCCGCGTCCGTCACCGCTCTCACTCGCCGACGAGGTCCTCGTAGCGCGCACCGGTCTGTTTCAGCGTCGCCGTCGAGTAGAGTCGCTCGTGGGAAAACGGCAGGTAGTCGGCGGCGAGTTCGTCGATCTTCCGGTCGACCGCCTCGGCGTCTCGTCCGTGGATCATGGTGAACAGGTTGTACGGCCACTCCTGGTCGGGGCGGCGCGGCCGGTGATAACAGAGGGTGACGTACGGCAGGCCGCCCGCCCGTTCACCCCGCCGGTCGAGTTCGCCGTCGGGGACGTCCCAGACCACCATACAGTTCGCGTCGAAGCCCGTCACCACGTGGTTGACCACACAGCCGATGCGCTTGATACAGCCGTTCGCCTGCAGGCACGTGATCGACTCGAGGACGTCCTCGACCGGTGCCTCGAGCGCGTCAGCGATGTCGAGATACGGCGTCGCGGTGAGCGGAAAGCCGTCCTGGATCTCGAGTAAGATGGCGGCGTCGAACGCCGAGAGGTCGCCGGCGGCGTCCTCGCTGATCCGCGTCGCAGACGCGTCGGTACCGGTCGTGACCGACTCGCGCGCGAACCGGTCGGCGTTGACCACGGGGAACTCTAAGTCGATGTAGTAGTCGGTCAACATCGGCAAGACGAGGACCTCACAGCCGGTTTTCGCCTCGATCTCGTCGATGATCCGGTCGCGCGTCTCCCGTGAGCCGGCGGTGACGACGAACCACATGTTCCACTCGTGATCGCGCTCGTAGTTGTGGTTCACCTGCCGGTAGCCGTTGACGATGGCGGCGATCTCGTCGAACCGGTCGGCGGGCGCTTCGAGCGCGGCGAGCGTCGAGGAGCCGATCACCGGTGGGTTGAGGACGGCCCCGAACCGGCGGAAGATACCCGCGCCGGTGAGCGTCCGGACGCGCTCGAGCGCCTCGCTCTCGGTGACGCCGAGCGTCTCACCGACGGCTCGAAACGGCCGTTCGGCGATCGGAAACCCGCTCTGGTAGCCGTCGATCAGGGCGGCGTCGATCTCGTCGAGTCCGGCGCGCCAGTCGCCCGACTGGGTGCTCATTGCAGGCGCTAAGGACGACCCCAAGGTAGCGCTTTCGCCTTACTGACGGCACGCGCTCGAGGGCCGATCCGTCGCAGTTCGTTGTGGCTCTGTCGAGAAACGCCGTCGATTTCCGTCACGTTCACTCGGCTATCGCGCCGGGAACGGGACGTTTTTGCGTTCGCTCACCCAACGGTCGCGTATGTCTACGCCAACCCGGGAGTTCGGCGAGTGGCCGCTGAAGCGCCTGCTGACGGAACTCGTCGGCTCCGGCCCGAAGTCCGCAGACGACATGAACCGCGAGCAGGCTCGAGAGGCCTTCCAGCGGATCCTCGCGGGCGAACCCGACGACCTCACCCTCGGCGCGTTTTGGCTGGCGAACCGCTGGAAGAAGAACACGCCGGAGGAACTCGCCGCGTTCACCGACGTCATGCGCGAGGAGTCGGTCGAGGTCGCCGCCCCCGACTGCGACCCGGTCGACTGCGGGGCGAACTACGACGGCAAACACACGAGCGCGCTGCTGGGCGTCGGTGCGGGCGTCGTCGCCGCCGCGGCCGGCACGCCCGTCGTCACCCACTCCGGCGACCGCGTCCCCACGCAGAAGGCGTGTGCGTACAAACACGTCCTCGACGAACTCGGCGTCCGGACCGACCTCGAGCCAGCCGAGAGCGCCGAGATGGTCGACGAGACCGGCTTCGGCTTCTACTACCAGCCCAACTTCAACTCCGGCATCGACGCGCTCTACGACCGCCGCGACCAGATGGGCGTGCGCACGTTCGTCAACACCATCGAGACGCTCGCGAACCCCGCCGGCGCGAGCGTCCACCTCGGCTCGTTCTACCACCTCGCCTTCGCGAAGAAGACGACCGACCTCGTCGCCGAGAGCGCCCACCTCGAGTTCTCGCGCGTCATCATGTTCCAGGGCATGGAGGGCTACGACGACATCCGCCCCGGCTACACCAAGGTCGCCGAGTGGGAACGGGCGAGCGGTGACGACCCGGACGCCGAAGACGCAGACAGCTTCGAGGACTACGAGATCGAAACCGCGAACTACGGCATGGACTTCGAGAGCGAGGACCTCGCCGTCGACGCCGTCGAAGCCGACTCCGCGGCGATCACCGAAGCCGTCCTCTCCGGCGAGCGAACCGACCACTTCGCCGACGCCATCGCACTCAACGCCGCCGTCAGAATCTACGCGCGCCGTGACGCCGAGACGCTCGAGGAGGGACTCGAGCGCGCTCGAGACGTGATCGCAGACGGCACCGGGGCGGCGGTGCTCGAGGAGCTGCGCGCGTTCTGAGTGTCAGTCGCGGTCGGACGCTTCGACGGCTTCGATCGCTCTCTGTGTGAGGTCGTCACCGATCCAGAACCCGGCGTCTCGGAGGTCGTCGAGTGCGGTCTCGATCTCGACTATACCCGAACGGGCGGCCTTGATTACATGAAAACAGGCGCAAAGCTCGCCCTTCAGGGCGGGGATACGCGCCGTACGGCCCGCTACACTACGGCCGGCGTCGTATCGTATACCAAGCCAATCGCGTAAAGTATCAATCGGAAGATTCGGGGCCGCTTCCCGCCGATACGGACGATTCCACGCCCGCCGGCGGCAAACCCGCCGGGGAGTACGTGGTTCAGGCTCGTTCGTCGTCCTCGCAGTACCCCTACCCGTCACTGGAGACGGACGGCAACGCCCGCGCAAACGAGGGGGCGACGGCACCCCAAACCCCGCCCCGTTCGCGGTTGCCCACTCTGCCGAAGCGGTTCGGTGGAGTTCGGTCGATGGCACGACCCGTGCCGGCTCCGTCGAAAGGACGGAGCCGGACGTATGCGTTCGGACGGTCGCCCCTGTTGCGGTCGGGCGACCGGGCGTATGCGGAGCCACAAGCGGGGGAGTCCGCAACGGACTGGCGTCGTCACGCGCCCACCGCCCCGACGTGGTGCTCACGAACCCGGTACTCCCGTCGGGGAGGAAGTTGCCTTCGGGGTCGCGTCGGACCGCCCGACGCCCCACGGGGGAATCCTCGCGCTTCAGCGCGGGGAGGATGTCAACGTGACGAACTCACGTTCGAGGAACGATTCGAGGCGTTCGACGGCCGCTTCGCCCGCCAGTAGTTCCTTGCGAACTGTCTCTGGTACGATCAGTGAGTCGAACTGCGCTGTGAGGAGGCCGAGACGGTCAACCAGTGCGAGATTGAGAATGGGTGAGGTATCCGAGACGACCACCGGGCGGTGCCGTTCACTCGAGGGCATACTCGAGGTCGTCGGTTAGCTCCTCGTCGGTGTAGTGTCGCTCGACTCCGCGGGAACCGAGGAGCGCGCTGAATCGCTCGTGGGAACACGCGGTGAGTTCTCTCGCCTTTCCGAACGAGAGGACGTCGCGCGCGTACAACGAGATTGCCAACTCCTCGCGCATCACCTCTTCACGCTCGTCTTCGGGGAGCTGAAGGGCCTCGTAGACCTCGTCGGAAATCTCTATCGCGGCCATACTCGCTGAGATGTTCCATGACTGATTAAGCGTTGTCCCAGTCGATCGGCCAACGACAGCGCCGCGGCGGTGCTCGAGGGTCTGCGCGCGTTCTAGTCACTCTCGGACGATGGCGACGCTCGCGAGCTGGTCGCCCGCGTTCACCGTCGCCTCCCTCGTGAGCGTGTAGAGAATGCCGTCGCGGTCGCTGGCCACCTCCTGGAGGCGTTCGTAGGTCGCTGGATGGGTCACCGTCCCGAGGTTCGTTCCCTCGGGGACGTACTGGCCCAACTCGAGTCCGGGTCGCGCGCGAAACAGTCCCGGGGCGCTCGCGGTCACCTGCCCGAGGTGGTTTCGCGCGTGGGTCTGCTCGCGCTCGAGCGCCGGTCCCTCGAGCATCCCGAGGTGGCGCATGACGGAGAACAGTCCCTCGACGCCGCGGTCGATGGCGTCCTCGACCAGGTGTCTGCTGTGTGCGAGTTCGGGCGTGATCGCCGGAATGCCGTGTCTGACGGCGACGACGCGAAGCTTTCCGTCGAACCCCCGGTCGAACCACTGCTCCGGGGCGTCCTCGTCGGCCTGCTCTGAGAGCACCAACTCGGTGGCGAACGCCTCGGCGAGCGCTCGCGAGTCGGCGTCGCCCTCGAGGTAGACGACGTGGGTGAGCATGTCGGGGCTTCCGGTGTGGAGGTCGACGACGGCGTCCGCGCGGGCGATGTAGTCCCAGAGGCGGGCGGCCATGCGCTGGTGGAGGCTGCCGCTCTCGTCGCCCGGCCAGACGCGGTTCATGTTCGGGTTGACGCTGTCGAGCGTGTCGGGTGCGGTGTAGGAGACGTGGTCGAACGTCAGCGGGTTCGCCACGGGGACGGCGACGAGTGTCCCCGCGAGTTTTCGCAGCGAAAGGCGCTCGTGGACCCGTCGGAGGACCTCCGAGCCGTTGATCTCCCGGCCGTGTTGGGCCGCCTGCACGTAGAGCGTCGGTCCGTCACCCGCCCCGTCGTAGGTGTGGACCGTCGTCCGAACCTCGACGCCGGAGGGCAACGTCGCGAGCACCAGATCCGTCGCCGTGTACGTTCCGGGAGTCATCGCCCGGGGATTCTACGGCCGCCGGTATGTACCTACGGGGTGGCCGTCCCCCTCCGCTCGAGACCACCACGGTTTTCACCCGTCCCCTCGTCGGCGAGCGTATGGGAAACCCAACTGCAACCTTGCACACGAGTGAAGGTGACATCGAGGTCGAACTCTTCGAAGAACGCGCCCCCCGCACGGTCGCGAACTTCATCGGTCTCGCGACGGGCGAGCGTGAGTGGACCGATCCCGAGAGCGGCGAGCGCGTCACCGACCGGCCGCTCTACGACGACGTCCTCTTTCACCGCGTCATCGACGGCTTCATGATCCAGGGTGGGGACCCGACCGGCACCGGCCGCGGCGGTCCGGGCTACCAGTTCGACGACGAGTTCCACGACGACCTCTCCCACGACAGCGCCGGTATCCTCTCGATGGCGAACGCCGGGCCGAACACCAACGGCTCGCAGTTTTTCATCACCCTCGACGCCACGACCGGTCTCGACGGCCGTCACTCCGTCTTCGGGGAGGTCACCGACGGCATGGACGTCGTCCGATCGATCGGTTCGACCGAGACCGGCGCGAAAGACCGCCCCGTCGAGGACATCGTCCTCGAGTCGGTCTCCGTCGAACGCGACGAGTAATCGCCCGCTCGTGGTGCGGTGTTGCGGCCACGAACGATTCTGCACGCGCCACAATTCTTTACCTTCGATATCGGTGTAGTTTATCTGGCTGGTATGGAAATATTAATGTATTATCGGCTCGTAGGTGCTATTGCCTGACGCGGGTCGGGGCGGGGTCCGGCGGAGTCGATGGGGGTCGACTCCGCTGGCGACAGTTCGCTGCGAGGCGAGTCCCGCTTGCCACCACACACGCGACCGCACGTCACACCGTCGTGCGCAGTCCGCGGGGACAACGGTCCTACACCACGTGTGGTCTACGACAGATCGTCACATCCGATCGCCGCGTTGGGGTCGCTGATCGCTCGACGGCACGAACACGCGCCGTCGGTTACCGATCTCGCAACACACATCCACACACCAACTACTCTCTCGGTCGGTGGCCACAACCACCATCACCACCAGCACCGTTCGCCACCGACCACCAACCCACCTCGAGCGCGACCGCACGGTTCGCACCAACCGCAACCCGAAAGTCGGTCCGCACGAACACACGACCATGAGTGACGACCCACCACGACCGAGCGAGGTCGGCTCGAGCGACGGCCCACCCGTCGCCGAGAAACCCTACAAGATCATCTTCGAGGCCAACAAGTGCTTCGGCGCGGGCAAGTGCGCCGAGGTCGCCGACAACTGGGAGATGGACCTCCAGACCGGTCTCGCGCGCGCCCGCTCGTACTTCATCGGCGAGGACGAACTCGAGGAGAACATCCGCGCCGCCGAGGTCTGCCCCGCGAAGAAAGGCGACGGCTGTATCCACGTCGTCGACCGCCGCACTGACGAGGAACTCGCCCCCGACCCCCACGGCGACGGCACCCTGAGCGTCGACTGGTAGCGCGCTCGAGCAGTTCTTCTCGCCGGAAGCCCCCTGAGCGCCACGCTCGCGTCACTGACAAACGCTCCACCAAAAGCCGTCGTCACCCCCGTTGGGGGTTCCTCGGCCCGCTCACTCGCTAGCGCTTGTTCGCGGTCGACGAACGGGGCACATCGAAACGCCCATTTTAACGCGGCGGAAAGGGAGAAGTACAGTTCTGGTGCGAGGGTAGCCAAGCAGGCCAACGGCGGTGGGCTTAAGACCCGCTCCTGTAGAGGTCCGAGGGTTCAAATCCCTTCCCTCGCATGTCAGCGCGAACACCGGCGAGCGGTGGCTACGAACGGATCGGTGTCAACGAGGCCGAGGTTCTGTGACCCCCGGTTGCGGGTTCTGTGGGTGTTCACGTTCGCACCCTCGAGCCGGTCCTCTCACAGCAATGAGGGCGGAGGGTTAAGGTATCGGCGGGACAACCGTGACGGTATGGCATCTGGGCTGCTGCCGGCCGAGACCGCTGATCGAATCGAGACGACCTGTCGCACTGCCGTCGGTGACAGCTTACGTTCGGTCACGTACTTTACGCGTGACGATTACGAACAGCTGTACCTACGCGACGACCTCGAGCGTGACGCCGACCTCTCGACGTTCATCGGCCACGAGTGGCGCGAGTTCTCGACGACGCGGGCGGCCTACGAGGGCTCCGAACTCGGGGCGTATCGCTACACGATTCGCGCCTTCGAGAACGGGTTTCTGGTCCGGGTTACCTCCGAGCGGGAGGGCATTTTCGTGACGACTGACGGCCTGACGATGAAAGACTTCGAGGAAGTCGTCACGGCAGTTCGGTCGGTGCTCGAGGGGCGTAGCCGGGACTGAGTCAGTCGCTTCCGGTCGGCGCTCGGCCGTGTCGACGATGGTGCGGTACCTCGCCGTCCGTCTCGAGTGCTGGGTCGTGGCCCGCTCGAGACGGTTCCTCGAGCGTCGTTCCGACCGGAAGGCCGAACTCGCCGTCGGTTCCGAGAACGCGTGCGAACCGCCGGCGCTCGGCGGCGTATTTCTCTGGAGTCATTTCATCGGACCACACCGGTTTCCACCGTAGTTATGGTGTTCGTATGTCGTGGTAATATCGTATTTCGACGGCATAATTCGGGTTCGTGACGTACCTGCGAACGCAACGCCCTTTGCCGGTGCGCCCCTCCGCTCGAGCGATGACTGAGACGTCGCTTCCCGACGCCGTCGAGCGGGCGCTCGACGCACACGAGGCGTTCGAACGCGTGGACGACGGCTACGCACTCTCGACGAGTGTCTTCGAGACGACGGTGACGGCGACACCGGCTGACGAACCTAAAGACGGCCGCGTTCGCGTTTCCGTCACGCTGCCGACGCTCGACGCGGCCGTCGAGGGTGAGACCGTCGCCCCCGTCGTCGAAGATGGCTGGTTCGAGACGCTCGAGCGGCGACTGGTCGACGTGTTCACGGTCGCGAAAACCGAGACGTACGAAGCGCCAGTGGTCGAACGCACCGGCCGGACGGTGACGGTCGTGCTCACCTACGACGCCTGGGACGCGAAGACGGGCGTCGCCGACGCGAAGGCGCTCGCGGAGTTCGTCGAAGGGACGTTCGCACAGGGTATTATTCCGGGCTACACCTACCGGGGGCCGGCGAGGGAGTTACTCGAGAACGCACAGTCGCGGGGCCAGTAGGGCCCGTTTCATCAGTCCATCGCGATGTACGTCTGGGTGTCTTCGACGCCGCTGATGCCCTGAATCCGGGTCGCGGCGATCTCTTTGACGGCGGCCGGGGTTTCGACGGTCGCTTTGGCGATGATGTCGACGTCGCCGGCGACGATGTGTGCCGATTCGACGCCCTCGATCGTTTCGATACTGTCGCGTAGGCGGTCGGCCTCGCCGGTGTTCGCTTTCACCATGACGAACGCGGTCACCATCAGTTGACACCTCCGTGGCCCTGGTGACTCGAGGCGGCGGCCGTCGAGACGGGGGTGGGGTCACCGACGAGAATCTGACGGACGTCGCTCAACACGGCGAAGTCGGCGAGGACGACGAGTCGGTCGCCGGTCTCGAGTGACTCGTCGGGGCTCGGAATCCCCAGTTCGCCGCCCGCTTTCCCGAAGGCCAGCAGGGTGGCGTCGGCCGGCAACTGGAGTTCGCTGATCGTGTAGCCGCGGACCGGTGCCTCGTCGGTGACGGTGAGTTCGACCACCTGGAGGTTCGCGGCGATGTCGGCGACGGCACGGATCGTTCCGCCGAGGAGGGCGTTTTTCGCACCCATCGCGCCCAGGCGTTCGGGGTAGATCACCTCGTCGACCTCGTCTGCGTACTTGCGGTAGATCTCCTCGCGGTAGTCCTCGTCGATGCGCATGATCGTCCGACAGCCGTGGTGTTTCGCGATCATACACGCCGCGAAGTTGACGTTGAGGTCGCTCGTCAGTGCCCCGAGCGCGTCGGCGTCCTCGAGACCGGCGCGCTCGAGGATCTCCTCGCGAGCGCCGTCGCCCCTGACGACCTCGAACTCCTGGTTCCGTGCCCGGCGTACCGTCGACTCGTCGAGTTCGACGAGCGTCACGTCGTGGCCCTCCTCGCGGAGGACGCGCGCCGTGCGCAGTCCGACCCGTCCTGCACCAATGATAACGAATCGCATAGACATGGACTCGCATACGACGCCCTCGCTCAATAAGCTTCCCCCCTCGAGACGGACGTGAGTGGCGGCGTAGACTCGTCGCGGGAAAAGGCTTTTATCGTGTGACAGAGTACCACACCTCCGATAGACGATGGTCCACGCGTTCATCATGGTGAAGACGGCTGCAGGGATGTCCGAGGACCTCCTCGGTGACCTCCGTGAACTCGAGTCGGTCAGCGACGCTCACATCGTCGCGGGAAACTACGATATCATCACCGAGGTCGACGTCGACGAGGTGTACGAGGTGCTCGAGGTCGTCTCTTCGGGCATCCAGAGCTTCGACGGGGTGACGGACACGAAGACGTACATCGCGATGGACTGACCGCGCTCGCATTCGACAGCGAAAAGGCGACGCAGTCGCTAGTTCCGACCATGGTCTCAGCCGTCTCGGCCGTCGTCTTGCTCGTCATGATCGGCGTGCACACGCTGTTCGCCGCCGTCGCAACCCGATTCTTTCGCATTCGGCTCGAGACGCAGTGGGGTGCGGCCATCTACACGCTCGTGCTGATTCCGCTCGTCCTCCTCGCCTCGACGCTCGTCTGGAGCGGTGCGCTCGGCATCGGCACTGACCTCGGCTCGCGCGAGATGGTCGTCATGCTCGTGATCGCGCTGCCGCTCGCGCTCGGCTACACCATCGACGTCTTCTGGATGCCCCACCCCGACGAGGTCGAACTGCCGGAGCCGGCCGACGACCGCTGAGGCGCTACTCGCGCTCGCCCCCGAGTGCCTCCGTGATCGCCTCTGCGACGCGCTCGAGGACGGTCTCTGGTGTCGCCGTTGCGTCGACCTCGACGAACCGCTCCGGGTCGGCCGCGCGGAGTCGCTCGTAGTTCTCGCGTACCCGTGTGAGGTAGGCGGCGCGTTCGAACTTGTTCGTCGAGCCTGCCCGCGCCGCGGCGCGCTCGGGGTCGAGATCGAAGTAGATCGTCAGGTCGGGGACGGCCGTGAACGGCCGGTGGATCTCCTGGACGTACGCGAGTGGCTCGTCGAGGACGCCCTCGAGCGTCGCCCCCTGGTAGGCGTAGCGAGAGTCGGTGTAGCGATCGGAGATCACGAGGTCGCCGCGCTCGAGCGCCGGTTCGACCACGCGCGAGAGGTGGTCGGCGTGGTCTGCGGTGTAGAGGAAGAGTTCGGCGAGTGGGTCGGCCGTCTCGTCGCCGATCGAGCGATACACCGCCTCGCCGTACCACGAGTGTGTCGGCTCGCGGGTGAACACCGCGTCGGGGTAGCGCTCGTGGAGGGACTCCCAGACCGTCGTCTTGCCGCTTCCGTCGAGTCCCTCGAGCGTGATCAGCATCTGTCCGAACCTCGTCCCGGGGGGTACTTGGAATCAGCGGTTGTCTCCGCGTCGCGTCGGGACCCTACCTATGTAACCACGCAGCTATTTCCTGTTGGCGACAGATACTCCCAGTATGAACGTCCTCGTCGCTGGCGGAACGGGCTTCATCGGCACGAACCTGTGTAACGAACTGGCCGACCGCGGCCACGAGGTGACGGCACTCTCACGGACGCCCGACGGTGGCGAGTTCTCGCCGGGCGTCGACACCGCGGTCGGGGACGTGACGGCGTACGACTCCATCGCGGAGACGGTCGCCGGCCACGACGTCGTCGTCAACCTCGTCTCGCTCTCCCCGCTGTTTCAACCTCGTGGCGGGGCGACCCACGAGGAGGTCCACCTCGGCGGGACGCAGAACCTCGTTCGGGCGGCCGAAGCGGGTGGCGTCGGCCGGCTTCTCCAGATGAGCGGACTCGACGCCGACCCCGACGCCCCCACCGACTTCCTCCGCTCGAAGGGGCGTGCCGAAGCGGTCGTCCGCGACGCCGATCTCGAGTGGACGATCTTCCGCCCCTCGGTCGTCTTCGGCGAGGGAGACGAGTTCGTCGGCTTCACGAAACTGCTGACGACGCCGTACCTGACGGGGTTGCCGGGCGGCGGAAAGACACGCTTTCAGCCCATCTGGGTCGGTGATCTCGCGCCGATGCTGGCCGACGCGGTCGACGACGACCGACACGTCGGCCGGACGTACGAACTCGGCGGGCCGGAGGTGTTGACGCTCGCTGACGTGACGAAACTCGCCTACGCGGCCGAGGGCAAGTCGGTCACGATCCTCCCGGTACCGATGGCGCTCGCCTCACTCGGTCTCGCGGTCGCCGGCCCGGTCCCGTTCGTCCCGTTCGGTCCCGACCAGGCGCGCTCACTCTCCGTCGACAACACCGTCACGGAGAACGACGTCTCCGAGTTCGGTCGAAGCGAAGCCGACCTGCGGACGCTCGCATCCTACCTCGGACTCGAGCCTGCCCCGACCGGCGAACCGACGGAAGCACCGGCCTGAGGACCCGCTCGACGCGGTCGCCGGTCTGACGGCCGCTCGAGCCACGACGTCGGTGGCCGGTCCGACGGCCGCTTTTCTCGCCAGGTAAACGAAGAACAGTTTGGCCCAAACACTTACGTAAAAGGGTAGGTTTCTCTGGAGTGAAATGTTTCTGGCTACTGGTAATACGTTCTTAAAACGACTCCCTGTCGGCTGGTTTCGGGTAATAAGTCGTTTTGAGAGAAATTCAGACCATCACAAGGTTTATATCCTTTATCGCACTGGTTTCAAGGCAACGGAGCCCCCTAACCAACTATGAAGCTGGCGATGATCGGATTCGGACAGGCCGGAGGAAAAATCGTCGATCGATTTCTCGACTACGACGATCGAACGAACAGCGGAATCGTCCGCGCGGCGATCGCGGTCAATACCGCGAAAGCCGACCTCATCGGTCTGACGAACATACCACAGGAGAATCGCGTACTCATCGGCCAGGCTCGAGTGAAGGGCCACGGTGTCGGTGCAGACAACGAACTCGGCGCGGAAGTCGCAGAGGAGGACATCGACGAGGTCCAGAACGCGATCGACGCCATCCCGACCCACGAGGTCGACGCCTTCCTCGTCGTCTCCGGGATGGGCGGTGGCAGCGGCTCGGGCGGTGCCCCGGTGCTCGCCAAACACCTGAAACGGATCTACACCATTCCGGTGTACGGTCTCGGGGTCCTCCCCGGGACGGACGAGGGTGGCATCTACACGCTCAACGCCGCCCGCTCGTTCCAGACGTTCGTCCGCGAGGTCGACAACCTCCTCGTCTTCGACAACGACTCCTGGCGACAGACCGGCGAGTCCGTCGAAGGTGGCTACGACCAGATCAACGAGGAGATCGTTCGCCGCTTCGGCATCCTCTTTGGCGCCGGCGAAGTCGGCGATGGACAGGAGGTCGCAGAGAGCGTCGTCGACTCTTCGGAGATCATCAACACGCTCGCCGGCGGCGGCGTCTCGACCGTCGGCTACGCGAGCGAGGAAGTCGAACTCAACACCGGCGGCGGGCTACTCTCGCGCTTTACCGGTGGGAGCGGTGGCAGTACCGACGGACTCGACGCGGCGAACACGACCAACCGCATCACGAGTCTCGTGCGCAAAGCCGCCCTCGGCCGTCTCACGCTTCCCTGTGAGATCGACGGCGCAGAACGCGCACTGCTCGTCCTCTCCGGTCCCACCGAGTACCTCAACCGGAAAGGAATCGAGCGCGGGCGCAAGTGGCTCGAAGAGGAGACCGGCAGCATGGAGGTCCGCGGCGGTGACTTCCCGCGGAACGAACCCGAGGTCTCGGCGGCCATCCTGCTCTCGGGCGTCACGAACGTCCCGCGGATCAAGCGCCTCCAGCAGGTCGCCATCGAAGCCCAGGACAACATGCAAGACATCCAGGCCGAGAGCCAGCAGAACCTGGAGAGCCTGGTTGGCGACGACGAAGACGAACTCGAGCCGCTGTTCTAGCTTCGCCTTCGGACTCCCCGTCGCCACCGCTCGCCGGTGGCGTTCCGACGGAACTCGCCAGCTTCGACGCCTTTTTTCGTTCGCTGTCGGTACCTCGAGTCGTATGTACGTCGTCGTCCCGTTCTCACCGGAGCGTCCGAAGACGCGCCTCGCACCGGCCCTCGCGGCCGACGAACGTGAGGCGCTCGCCTGGGCGATGCTCGCCGACGTACTCGAGGCGGTCCGGGAGACGGGTCACACGCCAACGGTGCTGACGACGGCTCCACTCGAGCCACCGCGGGTTCCAGAGACCGACCACCTCGCCGATGACCTGTGGGCCGACCTCGAGACGGTCGTCGACGACCGCCCGCTCTCTACTGCGGTCAACGCCCTGCTCGAGGCGGCGGAGGACTCGGCCGCGCTCGTCATGGCCGACCTCGCACTCGCCACGCCCGACGCGCTCGAGACGCTGTTCGCGGCGGACGCCGACGTGGCCATCGCGCCCGGCCGCGGCGGCGGGACGAACGCGCTCGTCGTCCGCCACCCCGGGTTTCGCGTCGACTACCACGGCACCTCCTACCTCGACCACCACGACCGTGTGCGAGCGATCGGTGCGAGCCTCGAGTCTGTCGACTCCTTTCGCCTCGCGACCGACGTGGACGAACCCGCGGACCTGGTCGAAGTACTGGTCCACACCGACGGGTACGCGAGCACAGTGCTCGAGCGCCTGGGCTTCTCGCTCACCGTCACCGACGGCCGGGTCGGACTCGAGCGATGACCGCCGACGGCCGCCGACTCGGGCCGGGACGGCCCGCGGTGAACACACTTATCTCTCGGTAGCCGACACACCGAGGTGATGATCCCTGGTGCGGCGCGTTACGGTGTCGAGGTGTCCGTCGACGAGGCCGAGGTCGACCGTCTCCTCGCGGTCACGCCCGCGGACGTCCCGCGGGCGTCGGCGCTGACGTTCGCGCGAAACGTCTTCGTCCCGCTGACGACCGCCTGTCGCTACACCTGTACCTACTGCACCTACTTCGACCCGCCCGGGCAGGCCTCGCTGCTCTCGCTCGAGGAGGTCGCCGAGATCTGTCGCGAGGGGGCCGCGGCGGGCTGTACGGAGGCGCTCTTCACCTTCGGCGACGACCCCGACGAGCGCTACGAGGAGATTCACGCCCAGCTCGCCGAGTGGGGCTACGACTCGATTCACGCCTACCTGCGGGCGGCCTGTCTGGTCGCACTCGAGGAGGGACTGCTCCCGCACTCGAACCCGGGCGACCAGACGCGAGAGCAGCTGGAGACGGTCGCCGACGTGAACGCGAGCATGGGCGTGATGCTCGAGACGACCGCCGAGGTCGCCGCCCACGCGGGTCCGCGCCGGAAAGAGCCGGGCCAGCGCCTGCGGACGATCCAGACCGCGGGCGAACTCGACGTGGCCTTCACGACCGGTATTCTGGTCGGCATCGGCGAGTCCTGGCGCGACCGGGCGATCAGTCTCCTCGCGATCTGTGACCTCCACGAGCGCTACGGCCACGTCCAGGAGGTGATTATCCAGCCGGTGGCGACCAACGAGCGCTGGCGCGGCGAGACGCCCGCCCTCGAGACGATGCGACGGGTGACGGCGATGGCTCGTGCGGCCCTGCCGGAGACGGTCTCGGTGCAGGTGCCGCCGAACCTGGCTTCGGCGGCCGATCTCGTCGACTGCGGCATCGACGACCTCGGTGGCGTCTCGCCGGTCACGGTCGACCACATCAACCCTGCCTACGAGTGGCCCGCCCTCGCCGAACTCGAGCGGGTCGCCGACGGGGCGGGCGTCCCGCTGCGCGAGCGCCTGCCGGTCTACGAGCGGTTCGTCTCCGGTGAGGTCCACCCCGACGGCGTCGACGGCGAGGCGGTCTCGCCGGGGCGTGCGTGGCTCTCGCCGGAGATCGAAGCGGCGCTGACGGCCGACGACGAGGCGGGCGCGCGTTACCGGGCCGTCCTCGCGGGCGAGACTGGCGTCCGCTGATCCGACCCCTTTCCGACACACGTTCTCACCCGGTTCACCCCCGCGCCACCGTCTCGGCGATCCGGGGGAAGGCCATCGTCGCGACGAACGCGACGAGTGCGGCGACGGCCAGCGAGAGCGGCGGGCGCTCGAGGACGAGCGCGAGCGCGACGCCGCCGTAGGCGGCCGTGAGGATGGTGGCGTTGTAGTAGAGCAGGCGGAGACCGGCGAGCGCGGCGGTCATCGACACCCAGCCGGGGACGTCGGTCGCGAACGGGCTGAGCCAGCCCCCACGGATGGCGGCGGCGACGACGGTCATCGTCCCCCAGGCCACCATGGTCGCGCTCACGACGCCGAAGATCGACTCGCCGCCGGTCAGCATGACGACCAGCAGTGCGGGCAGTGAGAGAATCGAGATGTCCGCGAACGTGTAGGAGACGTCGTGGAGAAAGCAGTTGACGGGTCCCTTCTCGACGCGCGCGAGCGTCCCGTGGCCGTACCAGCTTCGCCGAACCCGGGTCGTCGCGGGTCCGGGCTCGCGCCCCGGTGGCCCGTCCTCGCGGCCGGCTGACGGTCCCATACGGACGCTTCACCGTCGAGCGCCGTAGGCGTTGTCCACGCTCGCAGCGCTCGAGTGGCGGTGGCGGTTGCAGCCCACTCGAGTGACGGGCGTCTCGGCGCCGACTCGAGTGACGGAGACCGGTTCTGCCTCGAGTGACGGTGGTCCCGATTTCGACTCGAGTCAGTCGTCGGCGCTCGCCGCCGAGCGCACCGCAGATTCGCGTTCGCTCAGCAGCGGCGTGCCGTCGGCTCTCGGTCCCAACTGTGGCCCGAACGGCGGGTCGTCGGGGTCGATGACGCGCCGTCGGGTGTAGTCGGTCGAGCGCTCGACGGGCGTCCGGCCGATGGCGGTGATGAGGTCGACGTAGTCGGCGACAGAGCGGAACTCGCCGTACTCGCCGCCGGCGCGTTTGGTGATCTCCTCCGAGAGGATCGTTCCCATGAAGTCGTCGGCGCCGCAGGTGAGCATCTTCAGGCCGCCCTCGTCGCCGTACTTCACCCACGAGGACTGGATGTGGTCGATGTTGTCGAGAAAGAGCCTCGAGACGGCGATCATGAGTTCGTCCTCGTCGCGGCTCGCCCCGCCGGTGACGACGCCGTGTTCGTACAGCGGCGTCTGCTGGTGGACGAACGAGAGCGGGACGAACTCGGTGATCGCGCCGTCGACGCGCTCCTGGAGGTCGCGGACGCGCTCGAGGTGGAGCGCACGGTGGGTCTCGTTCTCGACGTGGCCGTACATGATCGTCGCCGTCAGGCCGAGACCGACGTTCGCGGCGGCTTCCATCGCCTCGAGCCACTCCCCGGTGTCGATCTTCCCGGGGCAGATCACGTCGCGGACCTCGTCGACGAGGATTTCGGCGGCCGTGCCGGGGACGGTGTCGAGTCCGGCCCGCTTCAGCCGGCGGTAGACTTCCTCGTAGGACCAGTCGGTTCCGCGCCGAGCGTGGTAGGCCTCCTCGGGGGTCACCGAGTGGACGTGGACGCCGCCGACGCTCATCGCGTCGATCTGTTCGACGTAGGTGCCCGGATCGGTGACGTACGCCTCCGGCGGCGTGAAGGTGATCGCCTTCGGGTCGGGGTGTGCGCGCAGGGTCTCGAGGTGGTCGGCGTCGAGGGCGAACGCGGGGTGGAGGCCGGAGACCGAACAGACCTCGGAGATGCCGCGCTCGACCGCGTTGCGGACGATTTCGCGCGACTCGGCGGGCGTCTTGGTGAACCCTGCCGTCTCGTCTGCGTCGGCCGCGTACTCGGTCTCGAAGGTGTGGGCGGCGTCTTTGAAGTTACAGAACAGACAGCCGACGGTACAGGCGGTCGTGACGTTGTTGTTCAGGTTCGCAACGAAGGTGACCTCCTCGCCGACGACCTCGGCGCGCCGTCGGTCTGCGACCTCGAGCACCCGCTCTTTGCGACGCCGGTCGATACCCGCGGTGTCGGTGCCCGTCGTGAGCAGGGCAATGGCGTCGTCGACGGTGAGGCGCTCGCCGTCTTCGGCCTTCGCGAGGGCGTTCTCGAACGGCTGATCCGTCTCGGGGCGGTGGTCGAACTCGAGGTCCGTCTCGGTCACCGGTCGGTCCATCGTGGATACGATTCAGAGGCGGGTAGAAAAGCGTGGTGAATCCGGCCGTCTGCAGGGGGTGTCGGTGACCTCGCTGGCAGGCCAGCGGTGCTGGCGGTGAGTCGGTGGCCGCCGCTGCGCTCGTGTGTGCCGCCAGGCGGATAGTGAAACCTTCATACGGTTCGCCCGCGGGGACTCGAGTATGCACTGCGGTGGCGTCACCGACTCGAGGTGGCACAGATGACCAGCGTCAAGGAGTTT
Source organism: Natronobiforma cellulositropha (assembly GCF_025629245.1). Taxonomy (GTDB): domain Archaea; phylum Halobacteriota; class Halobacteria; order Halobacteriales; family Natrialbaceae; genus Natronobiforma; species Natronobiforma cellulositropha. The sequence continues at coordinate 12,936 of NZ_JANZXN010000006.1, read as the reverse complement.
CGCGTCGAGCGCGAGGCGACGGCCGACGGCCTCGGCGTCGGCTCGTTCGTCTTCACCGACGACTACTCCGTCTTCGACTGGGGCAAGATGCCCGACCAGATTCCCGACAAGGGGGCGAGCCTCTGTACGATGGGCGCGTTCAACTTCGAGTTGCTCGAGGAGGCGTCGATTCCGACTCACTACCGCGGCGTCGTCGAGAACGGCGACGTCCTCCCGCTCGCGGAGGCGACCCGTCCGCCGTGGGAGATGGCGATCGACCTGACGCGCGTCCCCGACTTGCCGAACGAGGGACGCACCTACGACTACGAGGCTTACCACGCTGCGGCCGGTGAGAACTACCTGATCCCGCTCGAGATCGTCTTCAGAAACCGCGTCCCGAAAGGCTCGAGCCTCCGGCGGCGCAGCGACCCCGAGGCGTACGGCATCGACGCCGCGGAGTGGCCCGAGGAGGCGGTCGACCTCGAGACGCCCGTCGTCGAGTTCACCACGAAGTACGAGGAGGGCGACCGCCACCTCGAGCGCGCCGAAGCCGACGCCATCGCGGGGCTGGCGAGCATCGAGGATCTCGAGTCACTCGCACTCGAGGTCAACCGCGTCGTCACCGAGCGGGCCGACGAGGTGGGGCTGGTCCACGAAGACGGTAAGATCGAGTGTCTCTACTTCGACGGCGAGATCCGCGTCGCGGACGTCGTCGGCACCTTCGACGAGAACCGCTTCAGCTACGGGGAGACACAGCTCTCGAAGGAGGTGCTGCGTCAGTACCACAAGCGCACCCAGCCAGAGTGGGTCGGGGCGGTCAACGAGGCGAAAGCCGAGGCGAAGGCGACCGACGTGGCGAACTGGAAGTCGCTCTGTCCGCGCGACCCACAGCCACTCGACGAGCGGGCGCTCACCGCCGCCCGCAACATGTACTGTGCGGGAACCAACGCCTACACCGGCCAGCAGGTGTTCGAAGCGCCCTCGCTCTCGAGTGCGATCGGCTCGGTCCAGGGGCTGTAGCGCACTTTTTCGCCTCGGGTGCGGGCTGTCACACGTCGTTTCGCTACTCGAGCGGCCGGGAGACCGATGGCTTCTCCCCGTCGGGGGCCGAACGCCGCCACATGGAACTCACGGTCTACGGTCCGGTTCGAGACGCGACGGGGGAGAAAGTCGTCGAGGTCGCGTTCGAGGGTGGCTCGGTCGAGGACGCACTCGAGACCTTCGTCGAGACCTACCCCGACGCCGAGTCACAGGTGTTCGACGGCGACGACCTCGCGGCGAACGTCAGGGTCACGCTCGAGGGCGAGCGCGTCGGTCTCGACGACGCGTGTCCGGCCGACGGCTCGCTGACGATCTTTCCGGCGATCCACGGCGGGTAGTGCGTCGTCGAACCTGGACGAGTGAGTAACAATCCGGCGGTTCTCGTCGGCCGACGCTCGACGAAGTACTAGTCGTCGAGCGCGCTCGTGATACCGTCGATCGGCCGGTCGGGCGTGAACTCCTCGAGTTCTTTCGGCAGGCCGAGCTGGTACTTCGTGCCGTTCTCGCGGACGCTCGTCCGGCCGCGGTGGACCGAGACGTCGCCGTGGAGGTGGAGGCGGACCGCCTCGAGCAGGGCGTCGGCCTCGAGCGGCTGGCCGCGGCGTTTGATCTCGTCGAGGTCGGCGTCGTCGGGGACGTCGAACGCGCGCTGGGTGATGATCGGTCCCTGATCGAGGTCGGTCGTCACGTAGTGGGCGGTGACGCCGGCGACGCGGACGCCCTCTTCGATGGCCTGGCGGTAGGCCTCCGCGCCGGGGAAGGCGGGGAGTAAGGAGGGGTGGACGTTGATGATCCGGTCTTCGTAGCGGAAGACGACGTTCGGACTCAAAATCCGCATGTAGCGTGCGAGGACGATCAGGTCGGCGTCGTACTCGGCGAGTAACTCGAGGAGTCGTTCCTCGTTCTGTGCGCCGCTCTCGGTGCCGATGTCGTGGAAGGGGACGTCGTAGTGGTCGGCGAGCGGTTCGAGGTCGTCGTGGTTGCCGATGACGACGCCGATGTCCGCGCCGAGGTCGTCGTTCGCCCAGGCCTCGAACAGCGCCTCGAGACAGTGGCTCTCTTTGGTGACGAGGACGGCGATGTGCTGGTTCTCGCGGTCGGCGGGGAACCGAACCTGGACGTCGAGACCGAGGTCGTCGCCGAGTTCCTCGAGGTCGGCGCGGAGTTTCGCCTCGGTGCAGACCATCTCCGAGCAGTCGACCGCGAGGTACATCCGGAAGACGCCGTCGCGGACGGCCTGATCGAGGTCCTCGATGTTGACTCCGCGCTCGAAGAGGAGGCTCGTCACGCGGGCGATCAGTCCGGTGTCGTCGTCTCCGACGACCGTGATCTCGGTCACGTCGGTCGTCATCGGGGCCACCTCTTCTCGGTCGGAATCGCACTCATCACTTCTTCTGTGCAACCGTTCGGCCAAAAACGTTTGTTTCTGTGGGTGACTCGCCCGCCGCTGGCTCAGATGGCTGGCGTGAACTGGCCGGTCTCGCGGTAGACGCCGCCGAGTAAGATCACGCAGGCGAGTGCTGGCAGCAGCGCACAGGCGAGGTAGACCGGCCAGAAGCCGACGGTCTCGATCAGCGGCAGCGAGACGATGGGACCGAAGCCGCCGCCGATGTCGCCGAAGACGTTGTTCGTGCCGACGGCCCGCCCCATCCGTTCGTCGGGCGTCAAATCCGCCAACAGCGCCATCAGCGGGCCGCTCGTCCCACCCTGTCCGGCCCCGATCAACAGACACGCGGCGGTGAGCGTCGCGACCGAGTCCGCTTGAGCGAGCAGGAGGAAGCCGACGACCGTCGCGCCGAGAAAGCACACCAGCGTCGGCACTCTCGAGCGCTGGCGGTCGCTGACGTAGCCGCCGAGGTACATGAACGCGCCGGCGGCGACGACGGTGGCCGCCATGAAGATACCCGAGGAACCCTGGGCGTCGAAGCCGAGGACGCCGAGGTCGTGTTCGCCGAGAAAGAGCACGAGCGTCGCGAACAGCGCGCCGATGTAGGCGAAGAGGACGGCGAAGTTCACGAGACCGACGGTGACGGCGGGGAGGCTGGTGTCGACGTCCCACGGCCTGACGGAGGTGTTGGTCTCACCCTGGACGTGTGTCTCGGGGACCGACCAGAAGGCAACGAGGCTCGCCACGCCCGCGAACGCCGTCGCCAGCGCGAAGGCGGTAACCGTCCCCCAGAGTTCGCTCACGACGCCGCCGAGGACGACGCCCGTCGGGAAGCCGAAGAGGACGCCGCCGCGGATGACGCCCATGCTCGTGCCCATCGAATCCGTGTCGCTGACGTCGGCGGCGATGGTGTAGGCCGTCGCGAAGACGAGTGCGCTGCCGACGCCCCACCCGAGTCGGGCGACGAAGAACCACGCCTCGGGGACCGTCGACAGCACGGCGACGACGTAGCCGAACGTCGACGCCGTCTGGATCACCATTCCGGCGACGAACGGCGTCCGCGTCCCGACCCGGTCGACGAGGACGCCCGCCGGCGCGTTCGCGACCAGCCGTGAGAACCGGTTCGCGCTGAGGATCACACCGACGAGAAACGGAGAGATGCCGAGGAGAACACCGAGATTCGGGAGGATCGGGAAGACGACACCGCCGCCGAAGCCGACGAAGAACGTACTCAGGATGACTGCCCCGACGACGAGACGCTCGTCGCTCGAGCGCCGGAGCGAGTCGAGCCGTCGTCTGAGCGCCCCGCTCATTCGGCCTGCGGTGCGGTTGGCACGGCCCGCATCGCCGTCAGTCGCCCGGGTACTCCCATCTGGCTAACCGGTTGGTCAGGTTCGAGGAAAAACGTTGTGACACCGGCCGCTCGTTGCCGGGTTCTTCGGAAAGACGGCGTCGATCCGGCCGGTCGGTGGCCGCCGGTCCGTCCACGACTCGAGCGACTCACACGGGACGGTCTCGGTGTCGTGGCTGTGCGTTCGCAGACTCTGTGTGTCTCGTGGCTGTGCGTTCGCAGACTCTGTGTGTCTCGTGGCTGTGCGTTCGCAGACTCTGTGTGTCTCGTGGCTGTGCGTTTGCAGACTCAGTGCGTCTCGTGGATGTGCGTTCGCAGGCCGTCGGTGTCGTCGAACGACTCGTCACACACCGCACAGGTGTTGTGGTGGAGCGCGACGTGCTGGGTGACGCCCGCTGCTGACTGGAACTCCGACTCGCAGGTCGAACACGTGTATGCCATGCGCTAGTAATCCAGGCGATTCTACTCAAAAAGCGTTGCTAGGATCGTGGCCGCTCGGGTTCGCAGAGACTAGCAACTCACGCGCTCGTGATGGCAGTGTCGTCCCCGGCCGAATCCGCGTTTGCCGGTCGGGCCCGCGTTTGTCAGTCAGGCCTGCGTTTGTCGGTCGGACCCGCGTCTGGACCGCTCACCGCACGTCTTCGACGTCGACGAACGATCCCTCGTCGGCCGAAATCCAGGTCGTCACCGGGTCGTCGCCACCGCGCGGGAAGATGGTACAGACGTCGGGTTCGTCCTCGTAGCGCTCGACGACCGCCTCGTAGACGACGCTCTCGACGCGCCCTCGAGAGGGGCGCTCTCCGGTCCCAGCACTCGAGTGTGGTCGGTCGGCCACCGGTTCAATCACCGAGTCCGACTTCGGCTTCGACCGTGTGGTCGTGGTCGTGGCCGTGGTCGTGTTCACTCTCGGCCGAGTCGGTCTCGTCCTCGTCCCCCTCCTCGAGCATCTCGAAGGTGGGGAACCGGTCCTCGTAGGTCTCCCAGTCGGCGGCCATCTCCTCGTCGGTGAGGACGCAGGCCTCGAGCGCGGTTCGTACCTCCTCGTGGTCCATCTCGACGCCGATACAGACGAGTTGGGTGCCGCGGTCGCCCCACTCCTCGTCCCACAGCTCCTCGAGTTCGGGGAACGCCTCGAACTGTTCGTCGAGTTCCTCCGGCGGGAGGGTGGCGAACCAGTCGCCGCCGTAGCCGACGCGGACCGACTGTCCGGCGACGTTGAGCGTCAGCGCTTCCTCCTCGCGTCCGGCGAGCCAGAAGTGGCCCTTCGCGCGGACCACCGCGTCGGGGAACGAGTCGAGCACGTCGGCGAAGCGCTCGGGGTGGAACGGCCGGCGGGCCTCGAAGACGAAGGAGGTGACGCCGTGTTCTTCCTCGGCGCTCGCGTGAGGCTCGCGCAGCTCCTGTTTCCACCCTGCAGACTGACTCGCGGCCTCGAAGTCGAATTGGCCGGTCTCGAGGATCAGCTCGGGGTCGATTCGCCCGTGTTCGGCTCGGACGACCGTCGCCCGCGGCTGGAGCACTGCGAGGGTCTCTTCGATGTGCTCGAGTGCCTCCTCGTCGACTAGGTCGCACTTGTTGAGCACGAGCACGTCACAGAACTCGATCTGTTCGATCAGGAGATCACCGAGTGGCTTGTCGGTGTCGCCGTCTTCGAGGACATCCGTCGACTCCATCGCGTCCCGAAACTGGTGGGCGTCGACGACGGTGACGGTCGTGTCGAGGTGACAGCCCTCGAGCGGTTCGATGCCGGTCTCCTCGTAGAACTCGGTCGGGTCGAGGTCGGTCTGGTCGAAGCCGAGCGTGAGCGTCTGGGCGACCGGCAGCGGCTCGGCGACGCCGGTCGACTCGACGATCAGTGCGTCGAACTCGCGTTCTCGCGTGAGCCTCGAGACGGCGTCGAGGAGGTCGCCGCGGAGTTCACAGCAGATACAGCCGTTCGAGAGTTCGACCAGTTCCTCCTCCTCCTCGGCGGAGATGTCCGACTGCTCGGCGACTAAATCGGCGTCGACGTTCACCGACCCCATGTCGTTTACGAGGACCGCGAGGTCACGCTCGCCCGCCTCGCGCAGGACGTGGTTGAGCATCGTCGTCTTTCCGGCACCGAGCGTTCCGCTGAGAACCGTCACGGGAATGGAGTGCTCGCTCATCTCGTTAACAATTCTGGCGGAGATTTAATAATACTTGCTATACGCTCTGAATAGGTTGCCAACTTCGCGACAGAGCCGTCCGCGTGAACGTCCATCACTGGCTGCTGGCCGCCAGGTTAATAGCCGAGGTGTTCATTCTATCCAATCTTAGCAATCCGAAGACGTAAAATAATAACGGGTCGTACGTCGGGTCGATGTACGAGTGCGCCCTCGTCGGCGGCGGTATCCACGGGACCTACCTCGTCCAGCGACTGCTCGAGGAGACCTCGCTGGAGCGCTCCGATCTGGTGATCGTCGACCCGCGCGAGCGCCTCCTCGAGTCGTTTCGCCGGAAGGCGCACGCCTGCGAGATGGCGGAACTGCGCTCGACGTTCGTCCACCACGTCGGTACCGAACCGTTCGGTCTCGAGAGTTTCGCGGAGAGTCGCGGCCGGGAAGACGAGTTGCGACCCACCCCCGGCTACCCCCGGCGACCGTCGCTGTCGCTGTTTCTCGACTACGCCGACTACGTGATCGAGACACACGACCTCGAGTCACTCCACCGACGGGCCGGCGTCACCGCGATTGCCGAGCGTGCAGGCGGTCTCGAACTCGAGACCACTCGAGGAACGATCGGGGCGCGACGGTGCGTGCTGGCGGTCGGACAGGGACGACCCCACCGCCCCGCGTGGGCGCACGGACTCGAGCGCGTCACCCACGTCTTCGACGAGGGGTTCGACGCCGACGCGGGCGGTCGGACGGTCGTCGTCGGTGGCGGCATTACGGCCGCGCAGGTGGCGACCTGTCTCGCTTCGCGCGCCGACGAGGTCACGCTCTGTCACCGTCGCCCGCTCGAGCGCGAACTCGTCGAGGCCGACCCGCGCTGGATCAACTGGAAACACATCGAGCGCCACCTCCACGGCCACCCGCCGGGCGCTCGTGCCCGCTACGAGGTGATCTGTGAGGCGCGAAACGACGCGACCGTGCCGCCGTACCTCCACGACGACCTCGAGGCGTGTGCCGACGCCGGGACGCTCTCGGTTCGCCGCGGTGAGGTCGCCGACGCGCGGGCCGTCGACGGGGAGGTCCGTCTGTTGCTCGCGGGCGGGGGCTGTCTCCTCGCCGACCGGGTCGTGCTCGCGACCGGCTTCGACCCCGTCGCCGACCACCCGTTCGTCGAGCGCGTCGCCGGGGCGCTCGGTCTCGAGCGTGGCTACCGCGGACTCGCAGTTCTGGACGACGAGACGCTCGCGTGGCGACACACCGACGGCCGGTCCTCGCGGGTGTTCGCGACGGGTGCCCTCGCCGCCTCGAGCGTCGGCCCGCTCGCGGGCACCATCGCAGGCGCGCGCCGGAGCGCCGACCGGATCACCGAGGCGCTCGAGACGGCCACTAGTGCGCGCTCGAGCGGGACGCGAGCGCTCGAGACGCGCGCCCGGTGAGACCTTCCGCCGGTGTTGTACACGTTCGTGCATCACGGCCCGAAGGCGAAAGCGTTTTTGAGCACGGTTACGGGGAGTCAGATAATGACCGCCTACACCGCGACGGTGACGGTTCGACTCAAACACGGCGTCCTCGACCCCGAGGCCGAGACGACCAGACACGCTCTCGAGCGGCTGGGCTTCGACCTCGCGGCGCTGCGCTCGGCCGACCGCTTCGAGATCGATCTCGAGGCCGACTCGAGCGACGAGGCGCGCGAGCGAGCGGGTGAGATGGCCGACCGACTGCTCGCGAACCCGACCATCCACGACTACGACGTGGAGGTCGACGAGCGGTAGATGATGCGCTCTCACACACCGATCGAACCCGTCGGTCCCACCACCACGGGGTGGGGACGGTGACGGTCTCGATCGTCCGCTTCGGCGGGTCGAACTGTGACCGCGACGCCGAGGCCGCGCTCTCACACCTGGGAATCGACGCCGAGATCGTCTGGCACGAGGACGGCCTGCCCGCGGAGACGACGGGTGTCGTGCTGCCGGGTGGGTTCTCCTACGGCGACTACCTCCGCGCGGGAGCGATGGCCGCGCGCTCGCCGATCCTGGACGAGGTTCGCGAAGCCGCCGCCGACGGCGTCCCCGTCCTCGGCGTCTGCAACGGCGCACAGGTCGGCTGTGAGTCCGGTCTCACCGAGGGCGTCTTCACGACCAACCGGAGCGCTCGCTTCCAGTGTGAACCCGTCTACCTGCGCGTCGAGCGCGCGGACACCCCCTGGACGGCGGCCTACGAGGAGGGCGAGGTCATCGAGGTGCCCATCGCCCACGGCGAGGGCCGCTACGAGATCACCGACGAGCGACTCGAGGAACTCGAGTCCTCGGGGCGCGTGCTCTTTCGCTACTGCGACGCAGACGGCGAGGTGAGCGAGGCGGCGAACCCGAACGGGTCGAAACACAACGTCGCGGGCGTCCTCGGCGAGTACGAGACCGTCGCCGTCTTGATGCCCCACCCCGAGCGCGCGACGCTCCCCGACGTCGGTGGCACCGACGGCCAGGGCATCCTCCGCGGCTTCGCCGACTGAGACCCGTCCACGGCGCGGCCGTTCGCTCCACCGGACTTTTTTCGACTCACCACCTGAGTCGACTCTAACATTAAAGACACCCCCGTTCGTTGTCCGTACGAATACGGGACTCGTGGTGACATCCGAATGACGACTTCGCTACACGTGGTATACGTCGACGGTACGCCCCGAGACGACGTCACCGACGCGTTTCGGGCCATCGGTGCCGAAACCGACCACGTCGAGACGCTCGAGGCGGCGCTCGCACTCGAGGTCACGGGCGAGACCTGCATCGTCACCGAGTCGCGTCTCCCCGACGCGACGGGACCCGGCGTCTGTGAACGCATCGGGGCAACTCATCCCGAGGTTCCGCTCGTCGTGTTCACCGGCGACGGGAGTGAGACGCTCGCTGGTGACCTCGTCGCCGCGGGCGCCGACGGCTACGTCCCACACGAGGCGGGCGTCGAGACGCTCGTCTCGCGCGTCGTCGAACTCGCCGTCGACCGGGCGCGCGCGAACGCCGGGAGCCATCCGGCACTCTCCCGCCCGCACGACGAACTCTTCACGGCGCAGGCACCCCTCGCGATCATCGAGTGGAACCGCGAGTTCGAGGTCGTCGCCTGGAACGACGCGGCGACGGACCTGTTCGGCTACACCGAAACCGAGGCTCTCGGCGCGCACGTGACGGCTATACTCGTCCCCGACGAGGAGCGAGACGCCGTCCGCAGCTACTGGGAACACCTCCGCTCGCGTGGGCGTGCACACCGCACGAGGGGGCGAAACGTCCGCCGCGACGGCTCGAGCGTCACCTGCGAGTGGCTCAACGTCCCACTGGTCGACGAGACGGGAACCGTCACCGGACTCCTCTCGTGCGTTCAGGACGTTACCGCCGACCACAAGCGGGCGGACGTTCTCGAAGCGCTCCAGGAGACCACTCACGATCTCATGCTCGCCGAGACTCCCGAGGAGATCGCCAGGCTGACCGTCGCCGCCGTCGACGACGTGATCGAGCGCCCGAAAGCGAGCGTTCGACTCTACGACGAGGCGACGAACCGCCTCGAGTGTGCCGCGGTCACAGAACGCGTTCGCGAGCGCCACGGTCTCCCGCCACCGATCGGTCCCGACGGCGGCCTGTTCTGGGAGGTTTACGACCGCCAGCAGCCGCGCGTGATCGACGAGTTGACCGCCGACCTCGTCCCGCCGGGAACGAGACCCGGTGCGCGCAACGTCGCGCTCTACCCGCTCGGCGAACACGGTCTGCTCGCCGTCGCGTCTGCGTCTCCGGAGCCGTTCGACGAGACCGACGTCCGCATGACCTACGTCCTCGCCGCCACCGCGGAGGCCGCCCTCGACCGGGCGCGAAGACAGCGCGAACTCGAGCAGGCGAAGGTGATCGTCGAGACCGTCGGCGACGGCGTCTACGGTCTCGACCGCGAGGGAACCTTCGTCACGGTCAACGAGACGCTCGCGGCGATGGTCGGCTACTCGCGCGAGTACCTCCTCGGCAGCCACGTCTCGACGGTCCTCTCGGAGACGACCTACGAACGCGGCCAGCGCCAGATCGAGACGCTCTTGCGCACCGGCGGCGACGTCGCGACCTACGAGTTGCCGCTCGAGCGCCGCGACGGTGAGACGATCACCTGCGAACTGACGACGACCGTCCTCCGTGAAGACGGCACGTACGCGGGGTCGGTCGGGACGGTCCGCGACGTGAGCGCGCGCAAGCGCATGGAACGCGAACTCCGGGAACGAAAACAGAAGACCACCCACCTCCACGAGGTCGCCTCCCGCCTCGAACTCTGTGAGAGCGACCGCGAACTCTTCGAGGAGACCGTCCACGCCGCAGCGGGCGTCCTCAACTTCGACGTCTGTGCGGTCTGTCGGGTCGAGGAGAACGCAGTCGCCGTCGAAGCGGTCTCCTCGGACCTCGCCGCCGATCACGCACAGCGGACCACGATGAACGCAATCGCGCGGACGGTCGTCGAGAGCCAGGAGACGTATCGAACCGGGATCATCGACGCCACCGACCTCCTCTACGAGGTCGACGACGCGGCCGACGGCGAACTCGTGAGTTACGAACCGACAGACGACGATTCACCGGCGGCCAACCGCCCCGTCTGCTCGGCGCTGAGTATCCCCGTCGGCCGCTCGAGTGCGTTCGTCGCCCTCTCGACCGACGTCGAAGCGTTCGACCAGCACGACCAGAAACTCGCCGAACTGTTGCTCTCACACGTCGCCGACGCCGTCGAGCGGATGGCCTTCCGGTCACAGCTCAGAGAGGAGCGCGACCGGTTCGCCGCCCTCTTCGAGAACGTCCCCGACGCGGTCGTCAGCGCGCGCCACGGCACGGAGAACGACCCCGTCGTCGAGCGCGTCAACCCGGCGTTCGAACACGTCTTCGGCTTCGACCAGGCGGACGTCGCCGACCAGCCGTTAGACCGCTTCATCGTCCCGACTGACCGTCGGGCCGAAGCCGACACGATCAACCGCCGTGGCGCTCACGGCGAGACCGTCGAGACCGAGGTGAAACGCCGGACGAGCGACGGCCTGCGCGATTTCATGATGCGCGTCGTCCCGGTCGACCTCGAGTCGGGAGCCGACCCCGAACGCGCCTTCGGCGTCTACACCGACATCACCGAGCAGAAACAGCGCCAGAAGCGCGTCGAGATTCTCAACCGCGTCCTCCGCCACGACCTACGAAACGGGATGAACATCATCAACGGCTGTGCGGAGATGCTCGCCGACGTCGTCGAGGACGAGACCAACCGCCAGTACGCCGACGTCATCCAGGAGCGCGCCGGCGAACTCATCGGTCTCGCCGAGAAGACCCGCGCCGTCGAGCGGACCCTCGACCGCCGCGACGGTGCCACCGGTCCCATCGACATCGTCGACAGCGTCGAGACCGCCATCGAGACCGTCGAGAACGACCTCTCCGACGCGACGATCACCGTCTCGCGTTCCTATCCCGACGACGGCGTCTACGCCCGCGCCGACGACATGCTCGAGACCGCCATCCACCACGTCGTCGAGAACGCCGTCGTCCACAACGACCTGCCGACGACCGCCCTCTCGGTGTCGGTCGACCCGGCCGACGACTTCCTCACGCTCTCGGTCGCCGACAACGGCCCTGGCATCCCCACCGAAGAACAGGAACTCTTACTCGAGGAGAAAGAGATCACCCAGCTACGCCACGCCAGCGGTCTCGGTCTCTGGCTGGTCAACTGGGTCGTCACCCACTCCGGGGGCACCCTCAGTTTCGCCGAGAACGAGCCCCGCGGAACGGTCGTCACCCTCGAGATCCCGGTCGCAGAGCCACCCGCAGCGGGGACCGCCACCGGCAGCGCGACGGCGCTCGAGTGACCGCTACTCTCCCGTCCGCAACTCCGCTGCTTCCGCCTGTGTGAGCCAACAGCCACAGGAGGCCTGGATGGTGTCCGGTCCCGTCGCCGTCACCCCCACGACGACGCTCTCACAGTGCGGACAGCGCGGCGGGTTCCACTCCTCGCCGCCCCACCGGCCGACGTCCTCGCTCATCGACGCCTCCCGTTGTGGCGCGCTCGAGCGAGTGCGACCGGCCGTGAGACTCGAGTGGGTGCTGGCTGTGACCGTGAAACTCGAGCGAACGAGCCACTCACTCGCCGACCAACGTCGTCACTGGGAGAACGGGCGTTTCGCGGGCTGTACGGTGCGTATGCGAGCCTTTTAAGGCCGCGTGGTTGGTACTGAGTCATGGCTTCGAAACCCGCTGACGGGTTATTTGGAAGCCACGCCCTGGGTGGGTTCAGCACCCGGGGCAATTCTTATGCCCCAACCGGCATCCGGCGGGCGCAGCTTCCACGGGAGAGTTTCACGGATAGATACATATAATTTCTGGAAATGACTGCCGGTGATACCAGTGGAGGACGATTCGCTCCCAACCCGCGGTCCGATGGGGCGCTCGAGTGTTCGAACGGTACTCCGGGAACGCCGCCATCGGTGTGGCTGGCAACCGAGTGTCCGTCACTCGAGATACTGCCCTAGCTCGGTGCGTATCCGCTCGTCGTCGAGCCGAACGTCCCGACGGGCGAAGCGAATGTCGGGGCGAATACTACGCCGGTGGAGGACGACCGAGCGGTCGGCCACGGTCACCCCGTCGATGGCCGTCCACGGAGTGAACAGGCGCGCCCCGTTCGGGCGACGCTGCTCCAGTCCCTCGGGCGTGAGACGGTAGGTTCGCGGTGCAGCCTGCGCCTTCGTGGCCAGCACCACCACGACGAACGCCATCGTGGCGGCGACGAGTGCGCCCCTCGAGACCACGGCCTCCGTCCAGCCCAGAGAGACGACGGCGAGTGCGACCAGTACCCCAACGACGGCGACCAGGCCGACCAGCAACCGCACCTGTGTGACCCACGTCCACCCGGCCGTCCACTCGAGGTCGACCGCGCTCTCGTCGACCATCGCATCAGCGACTCGAGTGCGGGCCATGGTGACGAGGACGTCGCCCAGAACCACGGCGACGATTCCACAGCCGAATCCGAGGAGACCGACGAGACCGGTAACGGGCGCTGCGTTGGGATCG
>NZ_JANZXN010000059.1 GCF_025629245.1 Natronobiforma cellulositropha | reverse complement strand
GGTACCGCGAGTTCCGTGAAATCGTCCTGATGTGTGTCGTCTACAACATCAAGCGTGCCGTCAACTAGCCAAATCAAGCGCAGTATAGCGATTCACCACGGCCAACAATTGTATATCTGTGACTTTGGCGTGACTCCAGTCCAGTGCTTCCGAGCCACAAAATCCAATACATACTCTCATTTTCTAACCATCTGTTGTATTAGATCGCCGCAATCTACAAAGCTAAGTCGATGGGGTTTGGTGAATCACTAGACTGCGGCGACTTTCGATGGGAAATCGCGCCGCTCGAGGCGCCACACTGGGACGAGCGCGACGAGAACCTCGAGGAATCGGGTGGTGGCACGCTGATGAACCGATCTCTGGATGACCGCAAGACACTACAACTCGACGCAGTATGGCGATTCACCAGAGCCAGTCGATGGCAACCTCGAATTCGGGCCCACTCCATCCACTCTAGTTTAGCGAACTTGGGTGGCGCTCGTCACTCACCGTCCCCGACGCTCGTTCGTCGTCCGTCTCGGTGTCGGACTCCCCAACTCCATCCCCGCTCTCGAGGACGACCGCGTCGGCGGTGATCTCGCGAACGTCGTCCGAACCCAACGTCAGCGCGTCGTCCGGCTCGAGTTCCCAGCCGAGCGCCGCCCGAATCGTGTCGGCGACGCTCGGTGTCGGCTCGACGTACGCGACGTCTCCGTCGACGGCCGCGACGACGCCGACCGCCTCCCGTTCGGCGTTCTCGACCGTCTTTCCGACGTCTTCCGGCGTGAAGGACGAACACATGGACTCGGTAAACGGCCGCTCGAGACAAACTGGTGGTGCCTGCGTAATCGTGTCGTGTCTCGGGTGCGCTCGTCCGCCTCCCATATCGACTGGCTGGTGAGTACTGGTGTCGACGCGACGTCGCGCACCCACCCGTCTCCCGTCTCCGGAGTAGCAGACAGTTACTCACGGATTACACCAGGTTTCTCACCCCGTGGCGTTGCGGTCCGCTCGAGCGAGTCACAATCCGTGCTTTCCCCGGTGAGAGGGTCTGGCCACCGGTCGGACCGTGCGCACGTCCCGTGGCGAGCGCTCAGCGATGGTCTGGGTAACACGGTGATACTCGGCCACAGCGACCCGGTCGCCCCGCAACCGGGTGGAACGGTCGTCTCCCCTTTTGCTCGCGATTCGTGTACGTCCTCGCGGAGACATGAGCGACAACGACACGCAACACGCGCGGCGCGGCCACGGCGGACGACAGTCCGACTACACGAGCCGTTCGCGACGCACCACCGGTCGCCCGTCCCGGCGACGGTTCTTACAGGCCGCCGCGGCCACCGGTATGGCCGCCGGATTCGTCGGTCTGGGTGCGTCCCAGGAGGCGGACGAGGAGAACCGGTTCGAACTCGGCGGCGAGAGCAGCCGCTGGGTCGGCCAGGCACCCGACGAGATCGAAGGCGAGGACAATCCCACGCTGGTACTCGAGGAGGGTGAGACCTACGAGGTCGTCTGGGAGAACCTCGACGGCATCGGCCACAACTTCGTCATCATCGACGACGAGGGAGACCAGCTCGTCAGCACCGACATCGTCACCGGCGAGGGAGAGACCCAGGCGGTCGAGTTCGAGGCCGACGAGGAGATGGCCGAGTACTACTGCGAACCACACCCGCAGACGATGCGTGGTGACGTCACGTTCGACGAACCCGACGAGCCGGACGAGGAGGCGGAAGCCGAACCCTACTTCCCGGAGGGGCCGACGGTCGGGGTCAACCCCGTCGCCGAGGGGCTGATCGCGCCGACCGACTTCGATGATCCCGAGGGGAGCGACTATCAGTACGTCGCCGACCAGACCGGCGAAATCTGGCGCATCGACGAGGACGGCGTCGACCTCGAGGGTGACCCCTTCCTCGACATCTCCGATCGGATGGTCGCCGTCGGCGAGGAGTTCGCTGGCGGGTACGCCGACCCCGATGGGGACTACGACGAGCGCGGCCTGCTCGGAGTCGAGTTCCACCCCGACTACGAGGAGAACGGCCGCTTCGTCGTCAACTACAGCGCCCCGCCGGACGACGAGACGCCCGACGGCTGGTCACACGTCCAGGTGATCGCCGAGTTCGAAGCCACCGACGACGAGAGCGCCGACCCCGACTCCGAGCGACGGATCCTCGAGTTCCAACACCCACAGTACAACCACGACAGCGGGCCGATGGCGTTCGGTCCCGACGGCTACCTCTACGTCCCGATGGGTGACGGCGGTGGCGGAAACGACAGCGACTACGGCCACGTCGAGGACTGGTACGACGAGAACGAAGGCGGCAACGGACAGGACACGACGGAGAACCTGCTGGGTGGGGTTCACCGCATCGACATCGACAACGAGGGCGAGAACGGCGAGCCGTACGCTATTCCCGAGGACAATCCGTTCGCGGAGGGTGAAGAACTCGAGGGCGAGGGACTCGAGGAGTACTACGCCTGGGGGCTGCGCAACCCCTACGGGATCACGTTCAGCGGTGACGACCGCCTGATCGTCGCCGACGCCGGACAGGTGCTCTACGAGGCCGCCTACGAGATCGAGAAGGGCGGCAACTACGGCTGGAACGTCCGGGAGGGATCACACTGCTTCAGCACGGAGACGCCAGCGACCCCGCCCGAGGAGTGCCCGCTCGAGACGCCCGACGACGTCCGCGGCGGGGAGCCACTGATCGATCCCGTCGTCGAGTACCCGCAGGTCCACGAGGGCCAGGGCGTCGGCATCGTCATCATCGGCGGCCACACCTACGAGGACGACACCATCGAGGACCTCGAGGGGCAGTACATCTTCGGCGACTGGACGCGCGACCAGGGTCGCCAGCAACCCGACGGACGTGTCTTCGCCGCGACGCCCGAGGACCCGGCCGACCCAGACGAGCGAGACGAGTTCGGCGGCCGCCCCCGCGAGGACCTCTGGGAGATGGAAGAAGTCCGGTTCGCCGGGAGCGACGACGGCGACCTCCACCACTTCGTCCGGCAGTTCGGCCGCGGTGCCGACGGCGAGGTGTACGTCCTCGCCAACCGCATCGGCGTCCCACAGGGCGACACCGGCGTCGTCTTCGAACTCGTCGCCGAGGACGAGGGCGTCGAGATCGAACCACTCGAGGACGACGAGGAACCGGAGGACGAAGACGACGCACCCGACGACGAGGACGAACACCCGGGTGAGGTGGACGAAGACCCGGAGAACGACGAAGACGAGTGAGCGCCACCCCGGCGCGTCACTCCCGTTCGCGCCGGTCGTCGCCGAGCACCTCGAGCGCCGCCGGGTCGGGTCCACAGACTGTCGTCACCCGCGAGCCACGCGAGACCACCATCGGCACCTCGCCGACCACCGGCCCACGCCCACCCTCACAGAGGTGCGTCCGGGCCGCCTCCACCTCCGCACGAATCTCCCGCAGGTGGCGCGCTGCATCCCCCGCTTCCGTACCCACCAGCGACTCGAGCACCCGCCCGGCACAGCGGTCGATCACCTCGAGTTGCGCACAGGTGTCACCCCTCCCGCCGTCGGTTCGGGCGGGCGTTCTCGGCGTCGATGCGTGTGATCGGTCGGGGTCCGTTCCCCGCGGTTCGTTGTTGGACATTGGTTTCTGGAGCGGATGCAGAAACGACATCGGTGGTGTCCTCGCTCACCCAATCAGGTGCGTCGAGCCACACGTCTGTTGTTTCCCACCCGTCTGACTGTTCTACACACCTACACTTAACTACTTCGCATATGCGAAGTTTTAGATTTACACATGCGCATACAAAACTCTAAAAGAGCGTATCTGGGTGTATTTCCGTTCGCACCGGCGGGTTCTATTGCTACTGAAAACGCGACTCAGACTATGCGAGAACGCGCTGGCTGGATGGTGCCGACTGACGACGCGATCCTCGAGTACGTTCGAGATGCGGGGGAGGTTCCTCCGGCGGTCATCGGTCGCAACATCGACTCTCACCCGAACTACACCGGCCAGCGCTGTCGAACGCTCGCGGAACACGGGCTCCTCGTGCGCGCGAGCGATGGGTACTACTCGCTCGCCGGTCTCGGCCAGCGATATCTCGAGGAGGACCTCGACCCCGGGGAACTCGAGGATGACAGTACTGACTGACTGTTGATCGGCGGACGTTGCCGCCTCTCACACCCACCCGTCCGCTGGCGACAGCCCCACCCGGACCGTCACCACGCCGTTGTGCCAGTACGCCCGGCGCTCGCCGTCGAAGCTGTAGCCCGGAGGTGGCGCGACCAGTCGCTCGCCGTCGCCACTCTCGAGTGCGAGGCGAATCCGGGTCGACCCCACGGCGACGGTGACCTCACTCACCGCGTGCGAAGCGGCGTCGAGGGCCACCTCGGTGTAGCCCGCCTCGCGGTCGTGTTCGACGTGCATCGGTCCCTCGAGCCGGTCGCCGACGCGGGTGGAGGACATACCCCGCGTCTCGCCTCCGGTCCCAAAGGCCTCCGCGTACACGGGTGTACACTTTTTGAGTGCGACATCCGGTACGGCTTTCTCCCTGCGCTGTGGTGTGACAGCCATGGCCGACACCTATTATGTCGCCAGCCGCGACGGCGACGACCCGATGCAGGGCCACGACCCCGACCGGCCGAACGTCGTCGGCGTCTCGTTCGAGACGGCGACCATCCTCGTTAGCCAGGGCAGCGGCCACGGCCTGTGCGGCTCCGCCGTCCCCATCGCCGAGTTCGACGCGACGGCGTGGGAGACGTTCTTCGCCGACGCTGGCTGTTCGTGGCTCCTCGACGTACTCGCCGACGGGACGCTCGAGGGTCCCGACGGTGAGGCCGCGTTCCTCGCCGCGTGCTCGGCCGAGCGAGGGACGATCGAGACCGTCGAGAGTTAAGGGCGACCCCTGCGAAGGAACACCATGACGACCGGACACGTCACGGAGATTCACGTCGCCCCCGAACAGGGCGGCCCGCTCGAGGCACGCGAGCGCGTCGACGCCGTCGCCGGGCGCGGACTCGAGGGTGATCGCTACTTCCGCGCCGAGGGGACGTTCGAAGAGCGAGCGGGCAGCGACCTCTCGCTGATCGAATCCGAAGCGCTGGCCGCACTCGAGCGCGACTACGACCTCGACCTCGAGGCGGGGAGCCACCGGCGCAACCTCACGACCGCGAACGTCGCGCTCAACCACCTCGTCGGCCGCGAGTTTCACATTGGCGAGGTGCGCTGTCGCGGCATCGAACTCTGTGAGCCGTGTTCGTACCTCGAGCGCCACCTCGAACGGCAGGGCGTCCGCGAGGCGCTCGTCCACCGCGGCGGTCTCCGCGCGAACATCCTCGACGGCGGCACCATCCACGTCGGCGCGACCATCGAAGTCCAGTCTGAGTGAGTCGCCGCCCGACTCTCTCCGTCCCTCGACCGTCTACGTCTCTCCGTCCCTCGGCTACCGAATCTCTCTCCGTCCCTCGGCCGTCTCCTGGTCCCTACTCCGGCTGGTTCGATCCTCGAACGCGCCGCCGATGTAGAAACGGATAGAAGCCTCCGGTCCTAACGGGCGGCCATGAACGAACCCGGTGTGGAGGTCCTCGTGGACCAGGAGACGCTCGCCCGGCGCGTCGAGACCGGTGCCGTCCCGGCGTGGGTGGCCGCACACTTCGAGAGCTTCCGCGACGGCCTGCTCGGCGAGCACGAGGGGAGTCCGTTCCCGTGTTACTTCGGCATCGAGTCGGTCCGCGAGGGCGCGCCGCTCTACACCTGCTGTTCGTCGATGACCGACCCTGCGGCCCTCTTTACCCTCGGCGAAAACATCCTCGAGTACCTCGCGGTCTACGAGGACCACGCCCCGCAGGCCTCGCTCGTCACCTTCTTCGAACCACCCGAGCGCCCGCTCAGCGAGGCCGACTACCACGAAGCGCTCTGGCACATCCTCCAGGTGCTCCACGCCCACGACCCCGAACCCTGGCCCGCGGACATTCCGACCGACCCCGACGACGAGTACTGGGAGTTCTGCTTCGGCGGCGAACCGATGTTCCCCACCTGCCGCGCCCCCTTCTACGACACCTACCGGAGTCGCTACTGCCCCATCGGTCTCGAGATCACCTTCCAGCCGCGGACCCTCTTCGAGGGCATCACCGCCGACACCGCCGCTGGCCAACACGCCCGCGAGGTCATCCAGAGCCGACTCGAGGACTACGACGGCGTCTGCCCGCACGCCGACCTCGGCGACTGGGGCGTTGACGGCGACCGCGAGTGGCCTCAGTACCTCCTCCGCGAGGACGAGACCCAGGCCCCCGACACCTGCCCGATCCGCATCTCGCGAACCCACCCCAAGGGACCGGTCCTCATCGGCGACACCTGAGCGCTCTCACTGCTCGCTCTCGCCCGTCGGGTCCTCCACACAGCGAACCGCTTCGACCCGCCTGCGCTCGCCACCCTCGTAGCGATAGCACACTCCCGGCTCCTCGTCACGCGTCCGACGATGCGAGCCATCACAGAACGGAAACGACGCCGACAGCCCGCACTGACAGATCGCCACGTTCCCCTTCTCGGGGTCGACATCCGACGGCTCGAGCTTTCGCGGTTTCGTCCCCTCGAGTTCGACCAGTCGTGACATACGCCCCGTTGGGTGGTGGGTAGGGAAAGTGTGGTGGTCACGGTGGGGGTCGGAGAACGTGTGGTGGTCGCTCGAGGCGAGCGGTCGACCGGCCCTCCCGTCTCCGCCGACTCCGTGACTCAGTCTGGGGAGCGAGATTGGCTCTCGAGAAACCGGTTCAGTTCGTTGAATTGCTCGGCCGAGAGAACGATCTCGGTCTCGAACTCGTCGAACCGCTCGAAGTCGTGGTCGATCGTCACCACCGTGGCCACTCCCTCGTCGATCGCCACCTGGGCGTAGTAGCCATCCCACCCGTCGACGTTCGCGTCACTC
Organism: Natronobiforma cellulositropha; assembly: GCF_025629245.1. Taxonomy (GTDB): domain Archaea; phylum Halobacteriota; class Halobacteria; order Halobacteriales; family Natrialbaceae; genus Natronobiforma; species Natronobiforma cellulositropha. Next base: position 87,174 of record NZ_JANZXN010000059.1, on the reverse strand, counting down.
GAGCGCGAGAACCCACCTCGCACGACGTCGGCGGGCATCTCGTCGTACCAGTGGATGCGTTTCGCGTCCGCGAAATTCTCGAGTAGCCGGGAGGCATCCGCGCTCGACTGTCCGTAGTACGTCGTCAGTACCGTGTGTGCGCCGAACAGCGCCGGATACGGTACGACGGCATCGATCTCACCGGCGATGGCGTCTCGGACGTAGGAGAGTGCGGCATCCCGAACCGGCGTCTCCGTGTGTGCGAGCGCGATTACCCCGACGCCGAAGAGATACGGACCGCCAGCGTCACTCATCGCTGTGGTTCGCTGCACCGTTTCGGACCGCAGCACGGTGCTTCCGGGCGACCGGGTCACTGGCTCCGTCGATGGGGACCGTCTCCCCGCGGTCTGAGGCCGTCTCCGCGACCAGCTGGTTCATCCGTTCGATAATCCGCTCGGGGCTGTCCTCGAGTTCGACGACCGCCTTTCCGTCCTCTTCGTGGATCTCGACCTCCGTCCCGGGTGTGATTCCGAGACGCTCTCGGACCTCCTGCGGGAGCACGACTCGCCCTTTCGAATCCACGGTCACCATGTTCCCACTATCGGTGGGAACGGCCAAAACAGTTGTGACCGGGATGCTGGTTCGTCGTTTGCACTGGAAGCAGTGCCATCTTCTCGGATAGTGTGCCAATGATCAGGCCGATTTCAGTTAACGTCGTGGACGAGCCGACTGACCCAGCGTCTGAAGCTGGCTCGACTACCGATCCAACTCGTGTGAATGCGGCCAGTTCGCACTTGTAGCGTATGAAACGATTGTCCACACGAAACCACTCGACTTCCTGCGGAGTGCACGCAGGTCGTTAGTCTTCGTCAGTGAGGAGTTCGAGGAGTTGGCGGCCTTTCTCGGTAATTCGGTACTCTGTCTTGTCACGGTTATCGTCTTCGATCACCGATGACACAGCCATCCCTTCCTCCTCTAAATCGTTCAGATGCCGGTACACGACAGGCGTTGAAACGCCAACGTCCTTGTGCAGTTGATACCCATGGCTCGGTTCCTCGGCGAGACGCCGCAATATCTCCATCTTCGTTTCCCCGATTAGCGACACTGATTACCCTGTTTAGCCCTGGTCCATTTTTACTTTACATAGCACTGAAAGCATGTATAGTAAAAATACTAGCTGTTTAGCCGAACGACTCGGCCAGGTCCTTCCAATCCGTCTTGTTCTCCGCAGACGCTCGCATATCGTTCAAGAACTCGCCGACAGACTCGACAAACTGCTTCCGACCAGCATCCTCGACGAACTTCAACAGGCTTAGAAGTTCTTCGGGGTACACCAAGATGAGTCCAACGGAGGCGTCCTCGATCTCCTTCAGTGCACCCTGTTTCTCCGACTCGTTTCTGAAGCCCTGACCGACAATGTACAGGTACTCCGGCAACTCGTTTTCACGGGCTTTGGTGATGGCGTGCTGAATGTCGCTTCTCTCGGTCGGCTTGTCCTTGACTTCCATCGCGCGCACGAGTTCCTCGTCACGGAACACTTCAACGTCACCCGCTGCTTTCGAGAACTCATCAGGAACGTTCGCGTGTTCTGCTGCTATCGTGTAGTCCTCGCCGTTAGTGTGGGTGTAATGCGCCTTCATCACGCCCGCTGTCACGGACGCTAACCGTTCGCCGCCACCGGACTTCTCAAGATATTCTTCAACCCGGCTCCGAAGTCCCTCGTATGGGACCTCCGACTTCGGGGGTACGAAGTCGACAGTCTGCGGGTCGAGCTGTGAGATTTCGTATACGGTGTGGCGCAGTACGTCCACCGGGTCAACCTCCCCGGAGTTCGTTTGCTCCTCTAACCGTTCCAGTAACTCGTAGAGACGGGTGTGTGCCTTCTCCGACCGGTACGAGTTCTCCATCGAGAAGTCCGGGTAACGAGCAGGCTTGTTCAGGAACGGTTCGTTAGAGCCGCCCAGCCGTTCGCCGTGTTCTTTCTCCCACTCTACCAAGACCTGATGACCAAGTGAACGTGCATTGTACGCGCCGGGATTCACCCATTGCGCCTGCATCGCCCGATAATGGATGTTCGGATTGACGGCCTTCGCAATCACGTTCGTGACGAGAATGTATTTGTATGTGAGCTGGGAGGCGTTCAACACTTCACCGATTTTGCTGGCGGCAAACTCGTCGTCGAGATAGTCGTGTTCGTCGTCGTTGCGTACCCGGTTCCACTCTTCGTTTAGCATGTCTCGTGCTTCTGAATTATCAATAGACTCCCCCAAATTGGACACCGATAGAAACGAGCGACAGGCTGCATATATGCCATATAAAGCAAATATAGTGTGTGTAGCAAAATAGCTACACAGTGGTCGAAGCTATTCGTCCGCTGCTTCGAACAAGGTTGCTTGGTCAGCGTCCTTGTCAATGCCCGGCGACACGTCACGGTTCGGCGGTTCGTAGTTCAGCCACAACGACTCTACACGTGTGTCCTTCGTCGTGTGCATCGTTTTCTCCTCGGAATCGACACGGTGCCAGGCGTGACCCTCGAAGAGTTCTTCGTACAGGTCGCACTGGTAGCCCGACACCGCGACTTTCCCCTCACAGGAACGAAGGACTTCTGCCAGTTCCCGGTGATCTTCATCCGTCATTTCGTACCCATACGAGTTGGTGTCGCCGCGTGACGAATGCACGTATGGCGGGTCACAGTAGAACAGAGCGTCTTCGTCGTCGTGTCTCTCGACGACCTCGATGGCGGGTAGATTTTCGATCTGGACGCGGCGTAATCGGTCGGCAACGTCGTAGAGTTGTTCGAGACGACCATGCCAGCGGGAGACGGCACCAGACATGTTTCGGCGGGACGTGGATTTACAGTATGCCCATCGGCCCGGCGTCGCTTCCTGAGCGAGTCCTGACCGAGTCTGCCCCGCGCGGACGAAGAACAGACGTGCGCGTTCGATGTCGGACAGGTCGCCGTCACTCTTCTTCTCTACAGCGTTGGCGAGTTCTTCTCGGCTAAATGGCGTCAGTGAAATTTTCTCGAGCAGTTCGTCGCGGTTCTCTCGTAATACCTTGAAGAAGTTAACTACGTCTCCGTCGATGTCGTTGTAGGTCTCGACGGGCGAGGGCTCTCGGTTGATGAGGACTGCAGCAGAACCTCCAAATGGTTCGACGTATTGCTCTGTCTTCGGCAGCTGAGGGAGGATGAAATCGAGGTGACTGTATTTTCCGCCGTACCACCGGAACGGCAACGCTTTGCCCATATCTGAAGGAGACTTTGCTCGCAATCCCTGATAAGGATTGGCTTCTCTGAGAATAACGTTTTGACCGGCTCGAGACTACCTGTGGTCCCCGCATCGATTGTGGCGTGCACGGGCCACTTCGGGCTGGATACCAGCGGTAACCCTGTTTCCACAGGAGCCAGTTACGACTCCAGACGAGTTCGAGATACGACCACCCTCTCGCAAAAAACCTCGGCCGGGATTCGAACCTGAGTGCGAGACGGTCTCACTCGCTCTCGCTCGTGAGCGTGCGACTCGCGTGATTCAAATCCCGGATCCAGCTTTCGCTCCTCACGTCTGTTCGTCGCAAAAAGCCTAGGCCGGGATTTGAACCCGGGCTCTCGTCCTTACCAAGGACGCGCTTTACCGCTAAGCTACCCAGGCAGGCAGGTGGAAATTGACCGGAGGCGTCTTTATGGGTTTCGATTCGCTCGAGCGAGTGTGTCGCTCACTCACGGGTCGCCCGCGGAGGTCACTCGGCCGTCGTCGGTGGGTTCGGTGCCGCCGTCGGTCGCCTCGGCGGGTTCCTCGCCGGTGGGGGTGCTCAGGAGGAGGCTCGAGGCGGGTGGGAACTCGGTGCCGGAGGCGGCGGCGACGTCGGCAGCGACCGCGAGCAGTGTCTGCGTGGGGTGCTTGCCGACGGCGGCGGCCCCGGTGCGGACGGCGAGTTCGAGTACGTCGCGCTCGAGGTTGGCGTCGAGTGCCCGGCTGTCGGCGTCGGGGGTCTCGCGCAGGGTCTGGTCGCGTCCGAAGTCCCTGACGGTGCGGACGGCGCGCTCGGCGGCGTCGGTGCGCGCGAGGAGGTAGAAGCCACGGGCGACGAGGATGTCGGCGGCGAGAATCTCGAGGTCGCCGCGGCTGCCCGCCTCGAGATCGTCGTCGGTGTCGGACTCGAGCCAGGGTTCCTCGTGGGCCAGCCGCCGGGTCAGGCGCAGTCCCTCGTAGATGAGTTGGACGCCCGCCGCCTGGTGGGCGACCCCCTCGAGGTCGGCTGTGGCGTCGATCGCGGCGGCGCTCTCGAGCGTGAGCACCCCCGGTGTCATCGACGCCTCGTCGAGTGTGGTCGCGATCACGTCGTGCAAGCGAGGCGGCTCGACGTCCGCGACGACGTCGCGGGCGGCTCGCCGACAGCTGGCGGCCCTGTCCATCACCGGTGGGTTACGGCGGGGTAGCCAAAGACCTTTGGAAACGCCGGTCGACGGGGGGACATGATCGAGACGGCGACCGACGGCAGGGTGCGGACGATCCGACTCGAGCGCCCCGAGGCGCGAAACGCCCTCACCAGCGACGGGCTGGACGCGCTCGAGCGGGCCGTTCGCGAGACCGAGGAGTCCGTCATCTACCTCCGTGGCGCGGGCCGCGCCTTCTGTGCAGGTGCCGACCTCGCGGCGGTGGCGTCGCTCGAGGGCGAAGCGGTGGCGGCGTTCGTCCGGCGGGGCCAGCGCGTCGCGCGGGCGCTCGAGTCGGCTCCGGCGATCACGGTGGCGGGGATCGACGGGGCGGCCCGCGGCGGTGGGGTCGAACTCGCGCTGGCCTGTGACGTGCGCGTCGCGACGCCCGAGGCGACGCTCGGCGAGCCGGGGGTCACGTTCGGTCTCTTCGGTGCCTGGGGTGGGACCGCCCGCCTCCCGCAGGTCGTCGGGCTGGGTGATGCCCTCGAGTTCGCGCTCTCGGGGCGGGTGGTCGACGCCGAGACGGCGCTCCGGATGGGACTGGTCTCGAGAATCGACGCCGATCCACGGACGGTCGCCGCGGAGATCGCGGCCCACCCGGCCGACGCGCTGGGGGTGCTCAAAGAGCGCCTGCGCGACGAACGCGACCGCGAGACGCAGGAGCGACTCGAGGTCGATGCCTTCGCGTCGCTGCTCGAGCGCCACCGCGAGGACGTCGAGGCAGTGCTGGAGTTACCCGACGGTGGGTGAGACCGCACCACGGGGGTTCGGCTCCGGTGCCGCTCCGCTCACTCGAGCGCCGGGGGCGCTGGCGGCACGTGTCGTTTGTGCTCGCTCGCTGCGGCGAGGTCGTGGACCATCGTCACCGTCTCGGGGTCGACCGAGAGCGTTCGAGCGGTCGCGGCAACCGAGAGCGGGCCGTCGACCGAGAGGGCGAGTACGAAGTCGAGAGTGTCGTAGTCGATGCCGAGTTCGTCCTCGTCTGTCTGGTCGGCCCAGAGTTCCGCCGTGGGCGTCTTCGAGACGAGGTCCTCGGGGACGCCGAGGTGGCCGGCGAGCTGGCGCACCTGTCCCTTGTAGAGGTTCCCGATGGGGTGGCAGTCGACCGCGCCGTCGCCGTACTTCGTGAAGTAGCCGACCATCGCCTCGCTGCGGTTGCCCGTCCCGACGACGAGGCGGTTCTCGTGGTTCGCCACCAGGTAGTTGAGCACCGCTCGAGTGCGCGCGCGGGCGTTCCCGACTGCCACGGGGTCGCCTTCGGCGTCGGGGTAGGCCGCGAGCAGTGCGTCGACGACCGGTTCGACTTCGATGACGTCGGAGGAGATCTCGAGGTCGCGGGCGACGCGTTCGGCGTCGCTCATGTGTTCGTCGCTGCTCACCCGTGCGGGGAGGACCAGGCCGTGGACCTGGTCTGCGCCGAGCGCTTCCACAGCGAGATATGCGGTGAGCGTGCTGTCGATGCCACCGGAGAGACCGAGGACCGCGCCGTCTGCCCCCGCCGCGTCCGCTCGCTCGCGGATGAAGCCGGTGATGTGATCGCGGTGGGTCTCGAGTTCCTCCTCGGAAAAGCGCAGGTCGAGCATACGCCGGGCTACGCCACCGACGGGCAAATACCCTCGCTTTCGCGCGAAAAGCTGGACGTGTGTCGAGTGTCCGCTCGAGAAGCGTGACGTTCTGTGCTCTCGAGGCGCACACTCGAGGGAAGCGCTACGTTCAAGTGTGGTCGACGGGAAGTTATGGGTAACCGTACGCGACCCTCAGACGGCGTCGCGTGCGACGAGAGCACCGGTGGTGAGCAACTCCGCAGGAGTTGCGATCCACGGTGCTCGAGTGAACGAAGTGAACGAGAGCACCGGTGGTCTAGTGGGAGGACATGAGCTTCCCAAGCTCATAGCCCGGGTTCAACTCCCGGTCGGTGCATTTCTAACGACTAACTGTTGATGTGTTTCCCCATCCCGTTTGTGTCTCTCTCGAGAGCACCGGTGGTGAGCGACCCACGGGGGTCGCGAGTCTCGGTGTGAACGTAGTGAGCACCGGTGGTGAGCAAACCCCGGGTTTGCGAACTTCGATGCTCGAGTGAACGAGAGCATCGGTGGCGAGCACATCCAACGGATTTGCGATCTACGGTGCTCGAGTGAACGACGTGACGAGAGCACCGGTGGTGAGCAACTCCGCAGGAGTTGCGAACGCCGATGGGCCGGAGGTCCATCGGAAGTATAGTGGGAGGACATGAGCGTCCCACGCTCGTAGCCCGGGTTCAACTCCCGGTCGGTGCATTTCTAGCGACCAACTGCGAACGGAGTTTCTCTGCCCCGTCGGTGTCTTTCTCGAGCCTCGGTTTCCAGTAGCTATAAGTCACAACAGGTCAACGTACAGACTGGACGCCACCGTCTCTACGGGGCGCGAGAAATGCCCCGGGTGCAGCAACACCCGAGACGTGGCTTCCAAGCCAACCAGGCTTAGTTCGCCATGACAACAAACAGACTGGCGAGACTTAAACGTCTCGCAAACACCCGCTATCGCGGTCGAGACTGCCGTTTTCGCAGTGGTAACGCTCGAGCGCGTGTGTATCGTTCGTCTGAGAATTCCCCCTCGAGCGCGTGTGTATCGTTCGTCTGAGAATTCCCCCTCGAGCGCGTGTGTATCGTTCGTCTGAGAATTCCCCCTCGAGCGGCCGCGCTCTCGGCTCAATTCACTCGCTGGTCGCTGGCGCGCTGGGCCGTTCGACGGGTGTGAGAGAGACGTCCCCACGGGAGGGAGTTCGGTGACGGGTGAGTCGCTCGAGGATGGCGACGAGGCGCCGAGCGATGCGAGTGAGCGCAGTTCGTCCCTGCTCGCCGACGCCGAGTCGGACTCGCTGGCGCGCTGTCCGCGGTGTGGTGGGCCGATGACGGTGCTCACCGTCAGGGGACCGGGTGACCGCCGTGTGTCGCCGTGTGGCTGTCGGCTCTGAGCGGGCTGTCGGGTCGGGGGCCACAAGCGCTATGCCCCGCGGCTATCGGGGCCACAACCGTCATTAGTGTCGTTCACGAGAATTGATACGGTGACGACGACCAAAACGGTCGGGGTGGTGGCTGGGTGGTAGGATGGTGTGTTTGCGGGTGTCAGGCCCGCTAGATGGGGCTTCGCACTCGAGTGTTGTGCGGTCGTTGCCGCCGCTCGAGTGACCCGGTCGCGTGGGCCGAGTGCGACGAGGGGGCTCACCGCGCTCGGTTCACGTTTACCGTGACGGGTGGGCTGTGGCGACAGCGGGGGCGTGATGGCGACAGCGGGGATGTACTGGCAGCAGTGGTGGGGGCGGTCTCGAGGGTTCTCGAGACCGGTGTGTGTCGTCCGTCAGAGCCGTCCACGGAGACGGATCGCGTCGTCGGTGATCTCGGCGACGCTGCCGTCGTCGAGCGGGTGGGCGGTGTCGGTGACGGTTCCCCAGCCGAGTTTCGCCCTGAGCGTGTCGAGGAGTCCGGGGTTCGGATCGACGTAGGCGCGCCCGGGTTCGACGTGGACGATGCGGCCGACTTCGGTCCCGTCTGCGTTCAGGACCCGCTTCCCCAGGTCGTCGCCCGAGAGTGTGGTTCTGTTCATGCGCGTCGTGAGTGTCCGACGTCGAGCGGTGTGCTCCTGCGCTCGACGCCGGTCGTGAAGACGGTGGTATAGTAACAACTGCAACGATTCACACACTGATCGCCGACCCGTCTGGCATTCAGGTGTGCACTGACTTGCAGTGGCTACTATACTCGCCCCGCAGGTACTCGAAGTGGGCGGTGCTGTCCTCTTGAACGCTCCCATCGTTCGTCCGCGAAACGCGTTCCCGGCGGGTGAAACCGGCGGCGGCGGGGACGGCTCGAGGGGCGGTCGGTTCGGTGGCCGACGAACCGGCCGTCTCCGCCGGTGTCAACCCCTCGTTGATCCGGTGGAACAGAAGGGTTATAGCGGTAGTCACGTATTACCACTCGACTCGATTCATGGCGCTCTCTCACGCGGTCGACGCGCTGGCCGACGATCCGCGTCTCTCCGATCCGTTTCTCCGTCTCGTCTCGCATCCGACCGACGGCGACGTCCTCCTCGTCGGCGTCGTCCACGACCACCCCGCGAGCGTCGCCCGTGTTCGCCTCGTCTGTGGCCCGCTCGAGACCGAGACGCTCGCGCTCGAACTCCCCACGGCGGCCCTCCCGCTCTACCGCTCCTACGCTCGCGACGAGACCGTCCCGCCACGTTTCGGCGGGGAGATGAGTGCGGCGATGCAGGCCGCCGACGCGCCGTCGGTGATCGGTATCGACGCGCCCAACTGGTCGTTTCTCAGACGGCTGTGCGCCCGTCTCGTCGCGGACCGGGCGTCGCCGACGGTCGCCCGCCGGGTCCTCTCGAGTCTCGGCGGCGCGACCCGCGAGGCGCTGGCCTGTCGGGTGGCGGCGACGCTGACCCACGCGACCTCGATGACGGTGACGCGCGACGATCCGATCCGCTACGGCTGTTCTCACGAGGACAGCGCCGAACGCCAGGCCGACCACGAGCGGGCACACGTCGCGGCGGTGCAGGCGCTGTTAGCGGGCACCGACGAGCGGGCGCTGACGTACCGCGACGAGACGCGCGAGCGGTGTATGATCGACCGACTGGCGAGCGCTCGTGCGTCGGGTGATGTCGTAGCGGTCGTCGGCGTCGACCACGTCGAGGCGCTCGCGGAGGGTCTTTCACGGGCCGATGCGTCCGACATGTGATCGGTCTCCAGGGAGCCGACCCGTCCGGTGGGTGATCAGTCTCGAGCGTCTGCCCCGGTGTCGGGCGACGGCGGCTCGATCAGGATTTCGCCGTCGCTGTAGACGGTGACGAAGTAGTCGTGGACGAAAAACGAGAGCATACCGCCCGTTCGCGGGGTGCCGTTCGGGCGCGGCTGGAAGAGGGTGTCGAGTGCGTCGGGGTCGACGTTGTCGTGGAGGAACGCGGTGCTCTCGGTGACGTCGATGCCGAGGCAGTCGGCGAGGGCGTGTGAGACGGTGGTGCTGAGGTTCGCCGTTCCGTTGGGGTCGTGACAGGCGCGGTACACCGACGCTGGCGGGATGCGCGTCGGGTCGGGGTAGGACGGCTCCGGGTGCTGTTCGGACATCGCTGCTCTCCGGTTCGTCGGTGTTTCGCCCGTAAAAGCGTATCCGTTGGCAGACTCCCCGTTTATAGGCGTCAGCGCCGGAGGGTGTTGATGCAGTTCCAGCAGTAGGTGAAGGTCGGGTCGCTCTCGTTCGCCGCCCCACAGCGCGGGCAGTGGACCGGGTCGCCCTCGATGGTGACGTCGAACTCGGCGTTCGGATCGGTCTCACCGCTGTCGTGGGGACCGAACGCGGCGTCCGGGTTCGTCGCGTAGTGTGTCCCCGTGTGCTCGCCGTCGACGAACGAGGGGGCGCCCGGCCCGTCCTCGCCGCGGTGGACGTAGACGTAGTAGAGCACCAGGTGGATGAGGGCGAACAACAGGATGTAGCCGACGAGCCAGCCCCACGGCTCCATAGTGTGTCATACGCTCCCAATCCACTTGGCTATTCTCCCGGCGAGGCTAGCGCTCGCCCGGGGGCGTCAGGTCGCGCCCGAACTCGTCGAAGCGCTCGAGGTCAGCCGGGAGTTCGTACTCGAGGCGGCGTTCCTCCTGGCGGTTGACGCCCGCGTCCTCGAGCGAGACGGCGACGTCCTCCCAGCCGGGTTTGATCTTGACGCTCTTCGCTGGCATGCCGACGACGATGTGGTGGGCCGGCACGTCGTTCTGGACGATGGCGCGCGCGCCGACGATGGCGTTCTCGCCGACGGTACAGCCCGCACGGACCATCGAGTCGTAGGTGAGGCGGACGTCGTCTTCGACGACCGTGTGGTAGTTTCTGACCTCGGTCTGGTCGACGACGTCGTGGTCGTGGCTGTAGACGTGGACGCCGTCCGAGACCGAGACCCGGTCACCGATGGTGAGCTTGCCGCGGTCGTCTAAGTGGACCTCGTCGTGGACGACGGTGTTGTCGCCGACCGTGATGTTGTGGCCGTAGGTGAACGTGATTCCTTTGAAGAAGCGACAGTTCTCGCCGCAGTCGGCGAAGAGGTGGTCTGCGAGCATCGATCGGAATCGGAGGGCGAACTCGACGTTGTCGGCGATCGGGAGGCTGTCGAACTGTCGCCAGAGCCACTGGAGGTGTTTCGAGCGGCGAAACGCCGCCTCGTCCTTCTCGGCGTAGTACTCGCTCTCGAGGGTGGTGTTACACGGATCGTAGCTCTGTAAGCGGACGCGTTCGGCCGCCGAGACGGGTTCGCCCGCCTGCCACCGCTCGTAAGCCTCGCGGTCCCCCGAGAGGTCGAGGAGGACGTCTTCGACGACCGAACAGGTGTCTTCGTCGCTGGAGAGCCGCTGGTCGACCTCGTCTACGAACGCGCGCATACCTGCTTCGGCCTCGTCGGGAAGCGAGACGTACCGCTTGGTCATACCCTGTGCGTACTGGCGCGGACGTGATAGGCATTCGGTTGTGCGGCCGCGCTTGCCTCGGGTGGGTCCGGTCGCGCTTTCCCTCGAGTCCGCGGCTACGACTGTGGCTGTGCGGTCGGCGTCGTCGCGTCGGTCTCGGTCTCGCGCTGGCGAGTGAGCCACGCGTCGACGATGGGGTGGACGCTGGCGGTGACGCGTTCGCCCTCGTACTCGAGGAGGTCTGCCTCGACGAGCGCCGGGAGGTGGACGTGGTGGAGCGCCGTCTGCACCCGTCTCGTCTCCTCGTCGGTCGGCTCGTCCTCGAGTTCGCGTGTGGCGACCCGACGGGCGAGCGCCGCGGGCGTGAGGGGGACCGATGCGTCGGCGAATACCGCGAGCACCGTCCGGCGGCGCTCGTCGGCGAGCGCAGTGAGCGTCGCGTCCCACCCTGCACTCGAGATGTCCGCGGGTTTGCGGGAGACGAGCTGGTCGAACAGCGGGTGGTCGACGACCGAGACGCGCTCGTCCTCGCGCTCGAGGATCCCGGCGTCGGCGAGTATCGGCAGGTCCGCGTGGTAGAGGCTCGTGTGAGCGACGCGGCGTTGCTCGTCGCTCACGGCGTCGGGGGTCGTCTCCGAGTTCAACGCGGCCAGGTGTGCTGCGAGTGTCGAAACCGTCAGTGGCGTCTCTGCAGCCCGCAGGATCGAGACGAGCTGGCGCCGACGCCGGTTGGCGACGCTTCTGAGAACCGCGTTCTGGGATCGCTCGGATTCGGTCGCCCCGTCTTGGCTCATGGCCCACCTTTCGCTGCCATCTGGATAAGCGCCCTCCCAAAACACCTCGGTTTCAGCCGTTCTCGACTGGAATAACACGAATGTTTGCATATTGGCCGTTACTCTCTTCTATCGTTGTCATTCTCCCGCGAGAAACGATCCGGGACGCCCGCCCACTCGTGTCGAACCGACACCGAGGTGGACGAGGTCTCGCCCCTCGGCCGCCGCTCCACCGTTCTCGGCCGTCGGGCCCGCCCAGCCGTTCCCAGACGGCGGGAGCTTTCGCACCCGCTAAGTGCCTCCGCTCCCAACGCCGCTGTATGCACTACCGCGAACTCGGCGACTCCGGCGTCGAGGTCAGTGAGGTCGGCTTCGGCGCGTGGGTCGTCGGCACCGACTGGTGGGGCGACCGCTCCGAGGAGGACGCCCTCGAGATGATCGACCACGCCCTCGAGCGAGGGATCACCTACTTCGACACGGGCGACGTCTACGGCTACGGCCGGAGCGAGGAACTCATCGGGACGGCCGTCGCCGACCGGCGCGACGAGGTGACGATCGCTACCAAGGTCGGCTACGACTTCTACAACAACCCGCAGGCGGGCCACGGCGAGCTGCCCAAGGAGATGGACGTCACCTACCTCCGCGACGCCGTCGAGTCGAGTCTCGAGCGCCTCGGCGTCGACCGGATCGACGTCCTCCAGCTGCACAACGCCGACGTCGCAGAGATCGACGCGGACGTCCTCGGCCTGCTCGACGACCTCGAAGACGAGGGGCTGATCCGCGCGCGCGGTCTCGCGCTCGGTCCCTCGATCGGCTGGCTCGCCGAGGGCGACTTCGCCATCGAGTCCGAGTTCGACTCCCTCCAGCTCGTCTGGAACGTCTTAGAGCAGGACGTCGGCAGCCACTTCCTCGAGACCATCGAGCGAACCGGCTCGCAGACGAGTCTCGTCCCTCGAGTACCCCACTCCTCTGGCATTCTGAACGAGCAGGTCACGCCCGAGACCGAACTCGAGGCGGGCGACCACCGCGGTTTCCGCCCCGACGCCTGGTACGAGACCGGCTGGGAGAAACTCGAGACGCTGCGTTTCTTAGAGCGCGACGGCGAGCGGACGATGGGCCAGGCGGCCATCGCCTGGCTGCTCAGTCACGACCCCGTCGCGTCGGTCACGCCGACGTTCCGGACGGCCGCCGACATCGACGAGTGGGCGGGCGCGAGCGAGGTCCCGCCGCTCGACGAGTCTGAACGCGAGCGCGTCGCCGAGCTGTACGCGACGGACTTCGGTATCGACCGCGACGACGGGATGGACTCGCTTCGCTCGTCGGTCGACGGAACCGACCTCGAGGCAGCGGGACTCGCGCACCTCTGTTGAGTACGTGACCGATCGGCTCGAGTGAAGTTCACGGTGGCAACGATTATTACGGCGGTGTTCGAACCACTCCGGTATGAGGACACCAGTACCGATAGCCTGTAGTGAGGTGAGCGAGCCGTGAGCTACGACCGCGAGGAACGAGCGGGCCACGACCGCCGTTCGAGGGCGACCCGTCGCCAGTCGAACGAGTCCGCCCGCGACGGCGGCCGCGAGGTCCCCGGTCTCGGCTCCCTCGACGCACGCGAACTCGAGATGCTCGAGCGGATCAAGGCGTCAGTCGGCGTCGAGCCGATCCAGCGGATGACCGAAGCGGGCCTGAGCGTCGCCGAGATGAGCCATCCGGGGACGCTCGAGCGCTTCGTCGACACCGGCGACGGCGTGGCCGGCCGGACCTCGGTCCAGCGTACGAAAGCCGGTGCGGACTCGTCCTACGGCGGTCCCGCACGGCGGACACGCAAACAGACGAAAGAGCGCGCTCGGCACAAGCCGTACGCGAAGCACCGCCCGAGCTACCTGAAGCATCAACCCAAGCAAGTGTGGGAGAATGCGAAACAACCCGACGGCAACGTCTACGACCCGAACACCGGTGAGAAACTCGAGTGGGACCGATCGAAGGATCGGGACGGTCAGTGGGACATGGGGCACAAGCCGGGTGAGGAGTACTGGCGGAAACACGAAGCGTACATGAAGGGGCAGATAACCAAAGAGCAGTTCCTCCAGTGGTATCACAACCCCAATAATTACCAGCCTGAGTCGCCGAGTGCCAACCGCAGCCACAAGTACGAGGACAAGAGCTGATGGCACCACCTGCCGACGACCTGTTCCAGGCTGCAGCGGACGGTGACGCCGAGGTCTTCGCCGCGGCCGACGACGACGAACTCGCCGTCAGAGACGAAGTCGACTGCTCGCTGCTCCACCTCGCCGCGGCCAACGGCCAGGTGGCGGTCGCCGAGGCGCTCCTCGAGCGCGGTGTCGACCCGGACCTCGCCGACGAGAGCGGCCAGACGGCGCTGCACTACGCGGCCGCCCACGGCGAGACCGAGGTCACGGCGCTGCTGCTCGCCTACGGTGGCGACACCGCCATCGCCGACGAGCACGGCAACGGGCCGCTGTGGACGGCCGTCTTCAACGCCCGCGGCGCGTACGACCTCGTCGACCTGCTTCTCGAGGCCGGGGCCGACCCGACCGCGGAGAACGACGCCGGGCGCTCGCCGCTCGACTTCGCCGCACAGATCGGCGACGACGACTTACTCGAGCGACTCGACTCCCAGTAGGACCGCCCGTTTTCTCACTCCGTCGAGAACGCCCGCTCGAGCGCTGCCGCCACCGTCTGGGCCTTCTCCGCGAGTTCCGGCGTGAGCACGCCCGCTTCGGCGGCCGTCTCGAGTTCGTCCGCGTCGACGATGTCGACGGTGCCGTCGGCGTGGCGGACCACGTCGATGTAGAGGTCGACGTAGCGCGCACAGTCGGGGAAGAGTTCGACGGGCGTACAGACGTTCACGTAGGTGCCTTTCGTCTCGCCGTCGGCGTCGCGGTAGGTCGTCGCGTACCACCACCGCCCCTCGCTGAGTTTCGTCACCGCCACGTCGCCGTCTTCGATCGGCACGTCGAGCGCGTCGTAGGTGCCGCCGCCGCGCATCTCGCGCTCGAGCGTGAGGCTCCCGTCGGCGTCGCAGTCGGTGACCGTCCCGGTTCCGAGCGTGATGAGTCGGCCGTCGGGCTTGCCGTGGCCGAGCGAGAGCCGGTCACCCTGGCGGGGACCGAACTGGCGCGAGACGGCCCCGAAGGGGAACGCCTCGGCGTCGGCGGCCGGCTCGTCACAGACCGCTTCGGCGAAGTCGACGGCCGCGCTCGCCGCTCTGGTGGCGGCTTTGATCCGGTGGTGGCCGGCCATCGTCGTCGCCACCTCGCGCCGGGCTTCGTCGAGGGCGACGCGCGCCTCGCGGCCGAACCAGACCCACGCCGTCGCCTCCGGCGCGACGACCGGCCCGGGCTCGCCGACCTCACCGTCGGTCGCGGTCTCGAGCGCTTCGGCCTCCTCGACCGCCCGCGCGAGCGCCTCGCCCATCGTGGGGAGGTCCGACTCGAGTGCGCTCTCGTGCCAGCGGATCCCCCAGCCGTCGGGCGGCGTCGGCGAGAGCAGGTCGGTCATGCCGACGACTTCGCGGGCACGCTCGCCGCGGGCGGCCGCCGAGACGCCGGTTCGCTCGGGTGAGAGCGCCAGCAGGCCGCGCTCGACCGAGAGCGTCGGCGTCACGAGCGGGTCGTCGTCGCTCCAGGGCGGCGCTGGCTCGCTCACCTGGACGCGGTAGCGCTCACCTTCCTCGACGTAGCCGTCGACGTCGTCGTAGCGGAGGTAGCCCCGCTCACCACCGCCGAGGTCGACCACCGCACCGCTCCCGCCGCTCGCCTCGCCGACCGTCGCGTCGAAGACCGCGCCGCGGGCGACGGGGTCGTCCCACCGGAAGGCGTCGACGGCGACCGACTCGAGGATGCTCGCGACCTGTTCGACCGCCTCCGGGTCGCCCGAGACCTCGACGCCCCCACTACAGCGGCTGGTCTCGACGAGGGCGTCGGCGGGGGCGGTCTCGAACACCGCGTCGAACCGGTCGCGGATGGTGGCTGAGGGCTGGACGACCGTGACACCCGCCGCCGAGAGCGTACGCGTCAGCGCGGTCGTGTAGATGCCGCGGATCCGTGCGCTCGTCATCGCAGCGTCTCGCGGTCGGTCGCGAAGCGGACCCGGTCGTGGACCGTCGGCCCGAGCGTCAGTTCGACGTACTCCTCGCCGAGTACGCGGCCGTCCTCGACGAAGACGCCCCAGGTGTCGAAGCGGAGCCAGCCGCGCATCTCCGCGCCGTGGGTCGTCACGTCGAGGTGCTCGACGGTGTGCTCGGGGAACGCGGCCGTGCTGTGGGCCATGTCCATGTCCGAGTAGACGGTCTCGTGTTCGTCGAAGAAGCTCTCGAGCGCTCTCGCGTCCGCCTCGACGGCGTCGACGATCGCCGCCGATACCGCCCGCAGGTCGTCGATCTCGAGCCCCGCGTCGCGCAACGCCCGCTGGGTTCGCCCATCGAAGTGCATACGCCGCCTTGGGCGGGGAGGGCTTTGTGCGTACCGAGTCGTCGTGACGCGGTGTCGACCTCGCTCGAGTCTGCGGGTACTCGTGAGCCGCGGACCCGCTCGAGTGTCCAGTTCGCTGGCGAATCTTTTCGGAGCGGGGCGGCGTACTGCCCGTATGTCACCACAGCGCGATCCGATCGAGCGCGCCGCAGACGGCTCGATCGACCTCTACGACGTCTCGACGTGGGAGCCACGGTCGCTCGTCGACCGGCTGGCGGCGCTGCTGTACGCGGCGCTGCGCTCCGGTCTGCGGGTGATCGTCCTCCTCGCCACCGTCGCGATCACTGCCGTGCTGATCGCCTCGCCCGTACTCGCCGTCGTGGACGAACCGCTCGTCGGTGCGTTCTTCGCGCTCTCGGTCGTCCCGGCGCTGGCGCTCGCCGCCTACATCTGGTACACCGACATCACGACGAACGAGCCGCTCAGTTTACTCGTCGCGACGTTCGTCCTCGCGATTCTGTTCGCGACGTTCGCGGCCGTGGTCAACGCGGTCGGGGCGTTCTACCTCCAGCCGATCGCCGTCGTCGGCCCGCTGCTCTTTTTCTACCTGATCGTCGGTCCCATCGAGGAGGCGGTCAAACTCCTCGCCGTCCGCGTCCTCGCCTACCGGAGCGACTCCTTCGACGCCGTCGTCGACGGGGCCGTCTACGGGGCGGTCGCCGGTCTCGGCTTCGCCGCCATCGAGAACGCGAGCTACATCACCGGCTACCTCGCCGACGTCGGCGCGGGTACCGGTCTCGTCACCGCCGCGACCGGTATCACCGCCGTCAGGGCACTCGTCGGTCCCGGCCACGTCATCTTCTCGGCCATCGCGGGCTACTACCTCGGTCTCGCGAAGTTCAACCCCGAGTACGCCGGGCCGCTCGTCGTGAAAGGTCTCCTCGTCGCCTCCATCTTCCACGCGACCTACAACGCGACCGTCGGCGTCGTCCCCAGTCTCGTCTCGAGTGTCTACCCCATCTCACCCGACCTGGCGTTCGTCGGCTACGTCGTCTGCTTCGACCTGGCCGTCGGCTACTACCTCTACCGGAAAATCGCCCGCTACCGACGCACCTACCGCTCGGTCAGAGCCGACTCACTCGGCGATCCCGGCACACCCGAACCGACCGAGTTCGACCCGCCCCAGCGCTGACCTCGGTTTGGTCCAGCCCAGCGCTCGCCAGCTTTCCCTCCGCTATCGTCCCGTATCGGCCTCGAGCAGCCGCTCGACGTACTTCGCGAGCACGTCGACCTCGAGGTGGACCGGATCGCCCGGCGCTTTCTCCGAGAGCGTCGTCACCGCGTAGGTGGTCGGGATGATCGCGACGGTCACCGCCTCGCCCGCTCGTTCGGCCACGGTGAGGCTGATGCCGTCGAGCGTGATCGACCCCTTCTCGACGACGTAACGGTCGTAGCCCGCCGGGAGCGCGAACGTAAACGTCCAGTCCTCGCCGACCGACTCGACTGCCTGGACGGTCGCGACGGCGTCGACGTGGCCCTGGACGACGTGGCCGTCGAAGCGGCCGTCGGCGGCCATCGCCCGCTCGAGGTTGACCACCGCGCCCTCCTCGAGGTCGCCGAGGTAGGTCCGCGAGACGGTCTCGTCGGCGAGAAATACCTCGAACCAGGTCCCCTCCTCGAAGCGCTCGACGGTGAGACACGCCCCGCTGACGCTGATGCTCTGGCCGTGTGCGAGACCGGTCGCGACCTCGCCGGCGGCGATGCGCAGCCTGAGTCCGTCCTCGGTCGGTGTGCGCGCGACGATCTCGCCGGTCTCCTCGACGATGCCCGTGAACATACTCGAGGGGAGTCCCGGCCGCGCCAAAGCCGTTTCCGTCTCGGCGAGTCGCCGCGTTTTTCTCCCGCCGCACGAATCTTCCACCGATGGAGCTGTTCGAGACGGTCAAACTCGCCGCGACGCTCGTGCTCGCGATTCCGGCGGCGATCGCGGGCATCGAACTGTTCGTCGGCGGCGAGACGCTCTTCGGCGGGATCTTACTCGTCCTCGCTGTGGTGCTCGTCGTCGCCCAGCAACGACTCACGCTCGCGGCGAGTCCGAAAGGGCTGCTCGCGGGTGTGGCCGCCGACGCGGTAACGAGCGACCGGGACGAGGACGCCGCGGAGACTGGCGACGCCGAGAATTCGGGAACCGACTAACCGTCGTCCGTCGTCCCGCCGGCCAACGCCTCCGGCTCGAGCGACAGCGGCGGTCCCTCGAGCCTGCGCGCACCGTTGGCGTTACAGACGACGAGATCGGCGAGACCGACGCGGCCGCCGCCGGGACCGGCCACCGATGCCGCGACGCGCAGGACGCTCCCGGTGACGTCCTCCGTCGGCGGCGTCTCCCGTGGCTCGAGACCGATGCCCGTCACCTCGGTCTCGATTCCCTCCTCGAAGCCGAACGCCCGGATTTCGGCCTCGAGGTCGCCTTCGGCACCCGGAACCGTCGGCCCGTCGCTCGAGAGGTAGGCCCGAACCGAGGAGAAGGCGGCCTCGGCCGCGACGGCCGCCCGGCGCTCCCAGCCGCCGTCGCCGTCGACGACGACTGTGCGGGTGAGTGATCCGTAGTAGCCGCCGGGTTCGCGCGGCGTCACGCTGATCTCGATCGGTGTCCCGCCGGGGAGGTCGGTCTCGCCCGGGAGCAGCGTGCCGTCGACGGCCACCTGCGTGTTCGCGAACGGGTAGGTCCCGGCGCGGACGACCGCCTCGTCGACGGCGAGTCGGAGGTCGGTCGCCGTCAGCGGCCCCCCGTCGCGCCCGCCTCGCAGCAGGCCGTCCGCGTCGACGCGTGCAGCCGCGAGTAGCGCTGCGCCGCGCTCGAGACCAGTGGTTGCAGCCCCGTGAGCGTGGGCGATCCGTGCGCGCTCGGCGGGCGTCTTCACCGCTCGTGCGCGCTCGAGTACGTCGCTCGCGGTCACCGAGACGCCGGTCTCCTCGAGGTAGCAGACGGCGTCGTGGGGGATCGTTCGCGGCGTGAGAACGGTGTACGGGCCGTCGGTGCCGGTCGCAGCCAGGCAGGTCTCGAGGCGGTCTGCGAGGGTCTCGGCGGGGTGGCGGCCGTCGGCCGTGGGACCACACTGGAGGAGGATGTCCGGGGTGAACGCCATCGCACGGGTGTGGTGTGGCTCGCCGTTCGCCCGCTCGTGGCTTCCACTCGCCTGCAGGCAGTAGCGTGTCTCCGGCGCTGTCGTGGGACCGACGTGGACGAACGCGTCGGCATCGCGGTCGGTGAGCGCCTCGGTGACGGCCGCCTGCAGGTGCTCGCGGACGCTCACGGTGCTTCGGCTTCGACCCCCGTGCTCTCTGCTGCGACCGGTTCCTGTGCTTCGAGGACCAACTCCTCGATGTCGGTGTCGGTCGGTCGGTTGTTGAGCAGGACGTCGATAGTGAGCGTGGGTGCGCCGTCGACGAGGTTCTCGAGGAGGACGAGGCGTTCGCGGGCGCGGGACATGCCGACGTAGAAGACGCGCCGTTCGTTGTCCGTCAGCATCGGTACTGGGGAGGTGCTCTTGGTGAACTCCTCACCCTCGGGGGTCGTCACGCCCGGCGAGTCCTCCGGTGGGCTGTACGGTGGGCGCTCGCCGTCGTCGGTCTCGACCGCTTCGGCCGCCACACGGTCCTCGAGCGTCGCGACCATCTGTTCGACGACCTTCTCGGTGAGGTCGGTGGCGACGAAGACGTGGTCGGCCTCGCGACCTTTCGCCGAGTGGATGGTGCCGACGCGGACCCGGTCGGTCTCCATGTGCTGGTAGGTGCCGATGGCGAAGTAGGCGCGGATGGACTTCTTCTGGAAGTTGGTCACCTTCCGGACCATGTCCGAGGCGGAGGCGGGTCCGGGCATGAAGGGGGCGTGGTCGGTGATGACGTCGGGGGAAATCGAGAGGTCGGTGAGGTCGTCGACGCCTTCCTCCTCTTTCAGGTCGTCGATGTACTCGAAGAGTTCGTCGCGCTCGTTGGTGCCGAAGGCGGACTCCATCAGCATGTCGGCCAGTCGGCGCGCCTGCAGGCCGTCGACGTTCTCGCCGGCATCGATGGCCTCGACGGCGCGGACGTACTGGGTAAGCCGGTCGGTCCACATCCGCTGGTCGGTGAGTGCGGTGAAGGGAACCCCTTCGGTGATGAACTCGTCGATGAACTGGAACATCTGGTAACGCGCCCGGAAGAGGATCATGATGGTGCCGTCGTCCTCGACGAGCGTCCGGCGGACCATCCGGACCAGGTCGAGCATCGAGGGGTTCTGGTAGGCCTCGACGAGTCCGCCCTCCTTGCGCGGGTTGAGGTCTTTGTCCTGGCGCTTCTCGATGTGGCGGATCTCCTTGTTCACCGCGTTGAGCACGTTCGAGGGCAGGCGGTAGGAGTTCGGCAGGATAATGTCGTCGTCGACCTCCTCGTCCAGCAGGAGTGCGGGGTCGGCCCCCTGCCAGGAGTAGACGACCTGGTCGTCGTCACCGGCGATGAGGACCTGCTCGACGTGCGGTTTCCACTCCTGGTAGACGTCGTACTGTAAGGTCGTGATGTCCTGGAACTCGTCGATCACCAGGTAGTCGACGTTGGGGACGAGCGAGCGCTGTCTCACCCGCTCGAGCATGTCCGCGAAACCGATCTTGCCCTGTTCTCCCTTGTAAGTGCGCCAGGCGCGGATCGCTTCGGGGACGTCGATGCGGTCGTCGCTGCTCGGCCAGGTCGGGGTGTACTTGTTGCCCTCCTGGGCGTTGGGGTCGATCTCGGGTGGGAGACGGACCTCCTCGATGTCCCACTGGAAGGGGACGTCGTACCAGTCGGCGACCTCGCGACGGGTGCGCTGGAGCCACTGGCTCGTCGCGATGATCTTGTTGCCGATGGTCGTCGAACGGGCGGTGCGCCGACCCGCACCGCTGTACTCGTCTTCGTACTCGAGTCCGTACTCGTCACAGAAGGTCTCTTTGTCCTTCTCACCGATGACGTCGCCGCGAGAGAGGTCGAGCAGGTCGTAGGCTTTCGCGTGCATCGTACAGACGTTGCCCTGGAGGGCGCGAGGACTCTCGTCGAGCCGTTCGGCGAGTCGCTCGCGTACCTCCTGTGCGGCGGCGCGCGTGTACGAGACGACCAGGATGTCGCGAAACGAGACGCCGTCCTGGTCGAGAATGTCTTCGACCTGGTCGAGCAGCGCCGTCGTCTTCCCGCTCCCCGGCCCGCCGAACAACCGCGTAACCTCCGTTTCCGTGGTAGCCATTGTCCACTTTCAGGAACGCAATACTCATAAGTCACGTGGGTTTCATTCCTCGCGAATCCGTTCAAAACTCCGACCCGAACCGACGCCGGTCCGGGGCTAGTTGGTCCGTGGTGAGCGGGCGGTTCTGACCTCCGCGCCGTCTCTAATCTTGTCCGTACACGACGGACAGACCCGGGGATTGTCGACGCCGCGCGGGGTGAAGACGCGAGCGTACGCATCGGTGACGAAAGACCCACAGTTCTGACATTCGGGCATTGGCTCTCTACCGGCCGTTGGGAAATAACGGCTAATAATTCTATCGGTAATTACGGTGAAATTACCCGTACGGCGGCGGTATTTTCGGTACTGGCGTCCGCGAGGGCGTGGCCGCTACCCTCGAGGGTCCCACCCACAGACGGTACACGTGGTCGCGGCGGTGTCGTGCAGGCCGCCACACTCCGGACACTGTTTCTTGTTGTGATCTCGCTCCCAGCCGACGGACTCGACGCTGTGGCCGCGAGCCGTCAGGAACTGATCGAAAAGGTCGTCGCCGGCACCGTTGGGTGAGGATGCCATAGGTATGGTATAGCACACCAGTGTAATAAAATGTCGGGTACTGACAATCGATGTCACACCGGTCCGTACCGGCGACTGCCACCGTATCCCGACCCACGGCTTTTTCTCACACACCCCCCAAGGGACGCCCATGACCGATCTTCGCCTCTCTGCGACGCAACTCGAGCGCTACTCGAGACACGTCATCATGGACGAGGTGGGTCCCGAGGGCCAGGCGCGACTGCTCGCGGGGAGCGTCCTCGTCGTCGGCGCTGGCGGTCTCGGCTCACCCGTTGTTCAGTATCTCGCCGCGGCGGGCGTCGGCCGCCTCGGCATCGTCGACGACGACGTCGTCGACCGCTCGAACCTCCAGCGTCAGGTCATCCACGCCGACGGCGACGTCGGCCGTCCGAAAGTCGAGAGCGCCCGTGAGTTCGTCGACCGACTCAACCCCGACGTCACGGTCGAACCCCACGAGTTGCGCCTCAGCGCCGACACCATCGCCACGCTCCCGGACTACGACCTCGTCGTCGACGCCAGCGACAACTTCGCCACCCGTTACCTGCTCAACGACTACTGCGCGCTCGAGGGCATCCCCCTCGTCCACGGCGCGATCTACCGCTTCGAGGGCCAGCTCACAACCTTCGAGAACGACGGCGACGGTCCCTGCTACCGGTGTCTCTTCCCCGAAGCGCCCGAACCAGGTACCGTCCCCGACTGCGCGACCACCGGCGTGCTGGGCGTCCTCCCCGGCACCGTCGGCTGTATCCAGGCGACCGAAGCCGTCAAACTCGTCCTCGAGACCGGCGAGCCACTCACCGGCCGCCTGCTCGTCTACGACGCGATGGACATGCGATTCGACACCGTCGAGGTGCGTCAGAACCCCGACTGTCCGCTCTGTGGCGAGGAGCCGACCATCGAGTCGATCCACGACGTCGCCTACGAGGGGCGCTGTACGCTCTCGGCCGACTGACTCACCGCCGCCCGCCGACGTCGACCGGACAGCCGCCGACCTCGCCCCCGCGCAGTCCGTGGGCGATCCAGTACGTCGAGACCACCAGTGCGAGGACCGCCAGCGCCGAGAGTTCGAGCCCGCCGAACGGAAACCGGAGGAGGAGACCGCTCACCCCGAGCAGCGACGCCACCCCGACGAGCAGCGCCGATCCGCAGGCGGCACACCCCGCCCCGACCACCCCCAGCACCACGCCGACGAGGCTCCCGCCGCCTTCGGACGCCGACAGTTCGTGTTCGCGGAGGTGGTACGCCACGAGCGCCAGGTTCGCCCCGGCGAGCGCCGCCACCGCGAGCACGGCAACACCCTCGAGCGTCCCGTAGTTCGTCCCCAGAAACGGGTACTGCTCGCGGACGAGCACCAGCCGGTCCCCCGGCGACAGCGGCCCGCTCACCACCAGGTTGCGAACCATCGCGATGTTCCCGGAGAGGACGAACACGGTCAGCGACGCCCAGGCGGCGACGACGGCAGCGGTCGCGTAGGCGGGCCGGGTGAGCACCAGCCGAACCGCTCGCGCTGCGACCTGCACGTCCCGCCAGCCAGTCGGTAGACGACTCCCCATCAGAGCTGGAGTGCCGTCTCGATCGCAGTCGTGCTCGCGCTGCCGTTGATCGGCGACTGGAAGACCCCGTCGACGAAGGTGTACGACACCGGCGTCACCCCACCCGCCCCGGCCGCACTGCCCGCCTCGAGCGTCGTCTCGATGCGGTCGGCGAAGGTCTCCTCGCGGGCGTCCGCGACGATTCCCGCCGCATCGAGGTCGGTCTCGGCCGTCAGCCAGGACGCCGTCCGCTCGAGGACGGTGTCGCTCGTGAACGAGCTTTGCTCGTCGAAGTAGTAGCCGAGCAGTGGCCAGAACGCTTCCGGGTCGCGCTCGACGGTCGCCTCGAGCGCGTGGGCGGCGCGTTCGCCCCAGTCGTAGACGACCGGGTACGGCCGGTAGACGATACTCAACTCGCCCGCCGCGACGTGGCTCTCGCGCAACTCGGCGACCGTCCCCTGGTGGTAGGCCGCACAGCGCGGACAGGAGGGATCGTCGAGGACCACCAGCGTCGCCGGTGCGTCGAACGGATCGGGTCCGAGCCGTGGTTTCTCGGCGAGGTCGACGCCGACCGGGTGGCTCTCGAGCGTCTCGCCGTCGGCTCCCTCACCGCCCCCATCCTCGTTCCCTCCCTCGCTGCCCGCATCTTCGTCTCCGTCCGCTTCGCCCCCACCGTTGCCGAGACAGCCAGCCACGGCGATCGTCGAGACCCCGCCGAGGGCGAGCAAGAGCCGTCGCCGGCTCCGTGATCCTCCCTCCGGTTCCCGACCGCCCCTCCGGGCGGGTCGGCCGTCGTCGACACCTGCCGTTCGCTCCCGATCCGATCGGCTCGTCTGTTTCATGGTTCGTCGACTGACGGCTGCCGGGGTGAGTGTTTTCCAACATCCGGCGAGACTCTCTCTAGAATCCGTCCCAACTGTCGGTCTCTCGCCGCTCGGTTGCCGGGTGACCAACCGTTTTCACACGCTCGGTGGTGAATCTGGGTATGAGCGACCAGCCAGCGAACCGGAGCGACACGTTCGACATCGGCGAGCACACTGTTCACCGGCTCGGCTTCGGCGCGATGCGCCTCTGCGGGGAGGGGATCATCGGCGCGCCCGACGACGAGGAACACGCCCGCGAGGTCCTCCGGCGGGCGGTCGAACTGGGTGTCGACTTCGTCGACACCGCCGACTCCTACGGTCCCGGCGTCGACGAACGCCTCGTCGGCGAGGCGCTCGGCGACCGCGAGGACGTCCTCGTCGCGACGAAAGTGGGTCTGCTCAGGAATCTCGAGGGCGACTGGCTGGCTCACGGCGCACCCGAGTACATCGAGAACCAGGTGCGCTGCTCGCTCGACCGCCTCCGGGTCGACACCATCGACCTCTACCAGCTCCACCGCCCCGACCCCGACACCCCGCTCGAAGACTCACTCGAGGTGTTCGCCACCCTCGTAGACGACGGCCTGGTCCGCGAGGTCGGTCTCAGCAACGTCAGCGTCGACCAGCTCGAGACCGCCCGCGAGATCGTCGACGTCGCCACCGTCCAGAACCGCTACAACGTGGCCGACCGCTCGAGTGCCGACGTCCTCGCCGCCTGCGAGGCGTACGACATCGGCTTCATCCCCTGGGCCCCCATCGACGCCGACGACCTCGCCACCGTCCCCGAACTCGAGGCGGTCGCCGAGGCTCACGACGCCACCACCCGACAGGTCGCCCTCGCCTGGCTGCTCGCCCACTCCGAGGTCACCCTGCCGATTCCGGGCACCTCGAGTCTCGAACACCTCGAGTCGAACGTCGCCGCGACCCACCTCTCGCTGACCGACGAGGAGGTGGCGCGGCTGGACGACGCTGGGCACTGACAGGGGCGCACTCTCGAGAGGGGCGCTCACTCCTCGTGGATCGCTTCCCCCCGGTTGAGCCGCGCGGCGATGGCGAACGTCTGCTCGCTCTCGCGGCGCGTCGGGAAGTGTGCGGCCATGTAGCGGGCGGTCGCGACCATCGCGAGGCGAGCCGCGGCGTCGTCGCCGCGTTCGCGCTCGAGGTCGGCCGTCCGGAACGCGGCCTCGACGTTCTGGAGGGTGTGAAAGCCCGCATCTTCGCGGAGCAAGGCGTGGCCGAGCGTACGTTTCAGCGCCGCGAGGTCGCCGCCGCCGTCGAGGAAGGCACAGACGAGTTCACCGGCCCGGCTGACGCCGCCTTCCTCGTCGAACACCTCGAGCAGCGACTCGAGTGCGGCGTCGGGGTCGGTCTCGAGGCCGACCTCGCCGGGGGCCGGGACGGGCGCGGGTGGGGTGTTGAGAAAGCGGTCGAGGTAGACGCTCATCGCGGCGTCGAAGACGCCCCGATAGACCTCGAGTGCGTCCGTCCGGCGGGCGAAGGCGCGCACGGCGGTGGCGTAGCTGAGCGTGTGGTGGACGGTGTTCCAGTCGCCGAACTCGTTGGCGGTGCCGAAGTGGGCGACGCGGGCGGTCGCCGCGCGCGTGACCGCTCCCGCGAGCTGGTCGCTCGTCGCCCCGGCGCGGATCGCGTCCGTGAGCGCCTCGACGATCCGCTCGGGGTCGTCGCCGAGGAGCGTCTCCTGGAGGGCCGTGGGTTCGGTCCACTCCCGACCTGCCCCCGCTTCGGCGAGCGCCTCGAGTCCGCTCGTTTCCGAGACATCGCCGCCGTAGACCTCCTCGAGCAGGGCCACGAGGTCGGTCGGCTGCCGCCAGGCCGAGCGCTCGTCGCTGCGGGCGGCGGTTCGCATCGGCTCGACCGTACTCGCCAGCGCGTCCTCGGCGGTCTCCCAGCCGACGTGGCCCACCGTCTCGAACGCCTTGTTCGCGAAGTCGAGGACGTGGCCGTCGCTGAGGTAGGGGTGGTCGGTCGCGCCCGCGACGACGAGTTCGGCGACCTCGGCTTCGGTGTAGCCCGCGGCCACGGCCGTCCGCAGACACCGCTCTGCGCCGTCGCGGTCGCGCACCTCGATGCAGTCGCGGAACCAGCCTTTCAGGCGCTCGAACGGGACTGCTTCGGTGGCGAACGAAGGCTGCTCGAAGCGTGGTGGCTCGTCCGCACAGTCGCTCGCGACGTGGCGAACGCCGGTGTAGAGCGCCCGCTTTCGATCCTCTGCCTCGAGCGCCTCGAGGACGTTCGCCAGACAGCCGAGGATCGTCAGACCGGGTCCCCAGCCTGCGTCCCGGTAGCGGGTTCCGAACTCGAGGGCCGTCGCCACGGGGTCGCGGTAGTCGACGCCGGCGTCTAACAGACCGATCGACGCCTTCGCGAGCACCAGTCGGAGGTTCTCCTCGAGTCCGGTCTCGAGGCGTGCCGCCCAGCGTTCGGCGGGGGACGCCTCACGTACGGGGTGGGGGTCGACGTAGACGGTGCCGTCGCGGACGGCGACCGGGTAGGTCTCGACGTCGTCGGCCCACGGGTCGAAGGTGTTCCCACAGGAGAGTTCGAACCGGGCGTGGTGCCAGTGGCAGGTCAGGATGCCGTCGTCGACGCTCCCCTCGTGGAGCGGAAAGCCCATGTGTGGACACCGGTTGTCGACCGCACGGATCTCGCCGTCGTGGTAGAAGAGCGCGATGGCTCTCCCGTCGACGGTGACCAGTTCTCGTCCCGCCGCTGTCAGCGTCTCGAGGTCGGTTGCGGCGACCGACGGTTCGCGTGTCGTCATAGTGATCGCTCGACGACAGCAGACAAAACGCTTCGCTGAAGCGCGTTTCTGTTAGACAACTGATAGAGTGGCCCTGTCCACACGCTCGAGTGACCACAGGCTATCTGTACGGGGCGTCCGAACGGGGGCACATGGCAGACGCACGAGATCGACCTGACGGCCCCGATGGGACGGACCCGGCGGCGCTCGTCGCCGACTACTACCGGGCGCTCGACGGCCACGACTACGAGTCACTCGCCTCGATACTCGCACCCGAGTTCACCCAGCGCCGCCCCGACCGGACCTTCGAGGGCCGGGACGCCTTCGTCCGGTTCATGCGCGAGGAGCGCCCGCTGACGGACACGAGCCACGAGGTTCGGGAAGTCTTCGCGGACGCGGGCGGCGAGCGCGCGCTCGCCCGCGGGCGACTCCTCGACGGCGACGGCGAGCGTCTCTTCGGGTTCGCCGACGTGTTCACGCTCGAGGGAGACGCCCTCGCGGCGCTCGAGACCTACACCCGGTGAGACGGACCGCCGGTGGCGCTTCCAGCTATCGTGTAACTGGCCGCTCGTCCCTCGAGACAGATTCGAGTTCTCCGATACTGGCGGCCGATTGTATATTACTGCTGACAAAGTTTTTATTTATCTCTTTGCAGACGTGCAATGTGGAACGAACCGATGACACGATACGTTCGCGTACTGGTCGCGGCCGCCGCACTCCTCGTCGTCGCCGGGTCCGCCTGGGGACTCGGTGTCGCAGACGAGGTCGTGCCAGCAGAGACCGTCGACGGTCTCGAGGGCGCGGGGACCGCAGACGATCCGTACGTACTCACCAGCGCAGCAGACGTACAGCAGATCGAACAGGACCGCTCGGCACACTACGAACTCGCTGGCGACATCGACGCGTCGGGCGTCGCCGGCTTCGAACCGATCGGTGACGCGACCGCCCCCTTCACCGGGAGCTTCGACGGCAACGGCCACACCATCGCCGGGCTGACGATTCACGCCGAGAACGACGACCACGTCGGTCTCTTCGGCGTCGTCGACGGCGGCGTCGTCGAGGCTGTCCACCTCGCAGACGCCGACGTTCGCGGCGGTGCGATGGTCGGCGCGCTCGTCGGCTTCAACGCCGGTGAGGTCCACGCAGCCTCGGCCAGCGGCACCGTCTCCGGCACAGACGACGTCGGCGGTCTCGTCGGCGTCGCCGACGGCCCGGTCACCGAATCGGCCGCGCTCACCGACGTCGAGGGCTCGAGTGCTGTCGGTGGTCTCGTCGGCTTCAACAGCTGTGGCCCGGTCACCGACACCTGGGCGGGCGGCGAGGTCAGCGGTGACGAACGAGTCGGCGGTCTGGTCGGCGAGAACCACTGCACCGTCTCGCGCTCGTACGCGACCGGATCCGTCGACGGCGGCGTCGACACCGGCGGTGCCATCGGCGACCACGTCGCGGGTAGCGTCACCGACGTCTACTGGGACCGCTCGGCGACCGGTCAGCACAGTTCCGACGCCGGCACCGGTCTCGAGAGCAGCGGGATGACTGGCTCGAACGCCGACGCGGCGCTCTCTGGCTTCGTCTTCGGCGACACCTGGGAGACCACCGACGAGTACCCGCTGCTCGTCTGGCAGGACGGCGAGGCCGACCCCGGTGCGGATACGGACACCGGTCCGAGCGACGGCATCGACCTGAACGGCTACACGGCTCAGGACCTGACCGGTGACGGTCTCCACGAGGACATCACCGGTGACGGAAACGTCGGCTTCAACGACGTCGTGGTCTTCTTCGAGCATCTCGGTGAACCAGCGGTGACCGACAACGTCGACGCGTTCGACTTCAGCGGTAACGGATCCGTTGGCTTCGCGGACGTGATCGCACTGTTCGAGGGACTCTGAGATGACGGCGCAGTCGAACCGACGCACACCGACCGCACGGACGGACGATCAGACGACACACGGAGGGACGCCATGACACCACTCAGTAGACGCAAACTCCTCGCGACGGCCGCCGGCGCGGCGCTCGCTGGCTCGGTCGGTCTCGTGGGAGCGAACACACACACCGATGGACAGACCACAACGAACGCCGACCGATTCGCCAACCCGCGCGATTCCGGCTGGCGGCCAGCCGACGGCTCGCCACTCGACGCCTCGGTGAGCGCCACCCAGGTGATGACCGGTCTCGACTACCCGTGGGACCTCACCTTCGCGGGCGACGACGCCTTCTTCACCGAACGCCCCGGCCGCATTCGGCGCATCGACACCGACGACCTCGTCAACGGCGCGGGAATTCCGCCACACCAGGCGGAGGTCGTCCTCGACCAGGGCAACTTCCCACCGCTGAACACCGCCGGCGAGGGCGGCACGCTGGGTATCGCCGCCCATCCGTCCTACCCCTCACCGCGCGAGATCTTCGTCTACTACACCGTCGACGGAGCCGACATCGAGAACCGCGTCGACCGCATCAACCTCGACACCGGGACGCAGACGACGGTCATCGACGGCATTCCGGGCGAGGAGATCCACAACGGCGGGCGCATCGAGATCGGTCCCGACGGCCACCTCTGGATCCTCGCCGGCGACGGCGCCGCCGACTACGAGGCGACCGACATCCCGGCCGCACAGGACCCCGGCTCGCTCGCGGGGACGGTGATCCGGATCACGCTCGACGGCGAGGTGCCGTCTGACAACCCCGACATCGGACCCGACGCCGACCCACGCGTCTACACCTACGGCCACCGCAACCCGCAGGGGCTCGCGTTCACGCCCGACGGCGAGGCGGTCCTGATCGAACACGGTCCGACCGCCCGCGACGAGATTCACGTCCTCTGTGCCGGGTCGAACTACGGCTGGAGCGAGGCCCGCGGCGGCCCGGCCGACCCCGACTGGGATTCCTACGCGGCCCACGACGAGTACGCCGCCCCCGTCGTCAACACCGGCACTAACGACGGCGAGGACACCTGGGCACCCTCGGGTGCGACGTTCTACACGAGCGACGCCATCCCCGAGTTCCAGAACCGCGCGTTCATCGGCGGTCTCCGCTCACAGACGCTGTTCGCCCTCTCGCTCTATCCTGCGGGTGCGAACCGTCCGCACTACCCCAACGGCACCAACTACGACGACGACTGGCTCGACAGCCGCTACCAGGCGACCACCCACCGCCTGTTCGAAGAGGAGTGGACCCGCATCCGCCACGCCGAGGAGGGACCAAACGGCGAACTGTTCCTCCTCGTCGAGATCCGCGAAATCTGGGGCGACCCGACCGCACCGCCGGAAGGCGAGAACCAGATTATCCGCCTCGACCCCGTCTGAACTCTCCGCTCTCCCGTCCTCGCGAGTCGCCCGTCTCCTCCACACCGTCTCAGGCCGAGCAGTTGTTCGGTCCCAGCTCGAGTTCGACGCGCTCTTCCGGTGGCCGCCGTTCGGCCCCGAGGTTCACCTCGATGATCGCCTCGTAGTTCGCGGGCTTCTCCCCCGCGTCGGCCAGACGCTCGACGAACGCCTCTTCCTCGAGTCCGAGCACCTCGAGACCGGTTCTGGCGTCGCGAACCCGGGTCGAAATCTCCTCGCCCGGTGCGCCGTCGGCGAACTCGCCGTCGGCCGAGACGCCGACGTGGCCGGGGAAGACCACGAGACGCTCCGGCTGGCTGAGCACCGTTCCGTGGAGCGACTCGTAGAGCAGTCGCGCCCCGCGCTCGCCCGCGTCCTCGCCGAACTCGAGTTCCGTCCGGCCGACCGAGTTCGCGTGGAGGGTGTCCGCCGTGAACAGCGCCCGGTCGTCGACGAGCAGGGTGAGCATCTCGCTCGTGTGGCCGGGGGTGAACAGCGCCTTCACCGCGAGGTCGCCGACCTCGAGCACCTCGTTTCGCGCGAGTGGGGTGAACGCGACCTCCACACCGCGCTCGGCCGCGCGCTCGCCGAGATAGTAGGGCACCTCGAGACGGTCGGCGAGGCGTCTCCCGCCCGAGATGTGGTCGGCGTGGACGTGCGTGTCGATCACGCCGACGATGCGCAGGCCGCGCTCGATGGCCGCCAGTTCGAACTCGTCGGTGTCGTCGGTCGGATCGATCACGACCGCCTCGCCCGTCTCGTCGCCGACGACGTAGCCGAGACAGCCCTTCGCGCGCCGCTGGACCTGCACCACCCTGACGTGGTCGACGTCGGCGTCGACGTGGTCGTAGACGCCGCTCCAGTCTTTCATCCCGCCCTCGACGGCGTAGACCTCGTACTCGTCGGTCGCCGACTCGAGTTGCGTCGCGAGGTTCGCAGACGAGATGCCCTTCGCGCAGATGGTGACCACCCGCTCCGCGTCACCGATCGCCTCCCGGACGCGCTCGAGGTCCCCGTCGAGGTCTGCCTCGGGACCGAAGGGGACGTTTCTCGCCCCCGAGATGTGCCAGGCCTCGAAGCTCTCTTCGGTGCGGGTGTCGAGGAGGGCGAACGCCTCGCCGGTGTCGAGCATCTCCGCGAGCCGCTCGGCAGTGAGTGTCGTGACCATGGCTCTCGATACTGGCGCGAACGCCTAAAGGTCGCCGCCGGTGGGAGACGACACTGAGCCCTCGTCGCCGACCACAACGACGACGAAAGCCCCCGGTCCCGTCGAGTCGGGGGGCTCGCTGCGCGCGTGCTCGCTCCGCTCGCACGTGCTTGCGTCGCCCGCCGTCCCCGACGGAACCGGCCCCTTTCAGTCCCACCCCCGCGGTGGCTGGCCGGTCTGCTGAGAGAGAGAGGAGAGCGGAGGCTAGCGCTTTGGCCGAGTCCAGGCGGAGCGCACCGGAGCGTCTGCGGTGCGTAGACACCGCCCGATCCGACCCGCGTGATCGTCGAACGAGACCGCCGTGTCGGTCCACGTGTCACGACCGTTTACTGGTCGCCGCCCGTCGTATCGATCCACCGCGTCGCGAACGTCTCGGGTTCGACCGAGTCGTAGCTCCCGTCTTCGAACACCGTCACCCGGCCCGTCTCCTGGCTCAGCGTCACCGTCGCGACGACCGACTCGCGTCTCGAGGTGTCGAGCGCGCTCATGTGGCGCGTCCCCATCCAGTCGGCGTACGGCGACGCCTCACCCGCTTGCGCTCGAGGGAAGTCTCTGAACCGGACCATCTGCGCCTGGATCACGCCGTCGACGCTGACGACGACCGCGCCGTCTCGAGACCGCGCCACTTCCGAGGCCGCCGCACAGAACGCGTCGAGGTCGCCGAGCACCTCCGAACACTGCTCGACCGGCCAGCGCTCGTTACGGATCGGATCGGCGAACGCCGCGATCGAGTGCCCCGAGACCACTGCGACGTACATTCCCGGCGGCTTCCCCGCCGACTCGTCGCTCGCGAGCGAGAACTCCTCGAGACAGAACCGGATCGTATCGAGCAG
This sequence comes from Natronobiforma cellulositropha, assembly GCF_025629245.1. Classification (GTDB taxonomy): domain Archaea; phylum Halobacteriota; class Halobacteria; order Halobacteriales; family Natrialbaceae; genus Natronobiforma; species Natronobiforma cellulositropha. The sequence goes on along the minus strand of NZ_JANZXN010000059.1, from coordinate 54,808 downwards.
CCGCCGGACGCGTTCGTGGCGCTCGTAGCGAATCTCGAGCGGACCGCCTCGCTCGCCATCGGCGTCCTCGCCCGCCTCACGCTCGTTCCGGTCTGTGTCCTCCTCGACCATTGGGGGGTCTACGGCCGCTCGAGAGAAGAATCCCTGCCTGCTGGCTCACCCGACGCGCGAGTGGCTTACTCGCCCGCGCCGAGTGCGCTCTCGCCGACTTTCTCGTGGCCCTCGATGACCTCCTGGCCGCCCATGTACGGCCGGAGCGCCTCCGGAACCGTCACGGTCCCGTCCTCGTTCTGGTAGTACTCGAGCACCGCCACCATCACCCGCGGGAGGGCGAGACCGGAGGCGTTGAGCGTGTGGAGGTACTCGGCCGACTCGTGGTGTTCCCGGCGGTAGCGGATGCCCGCCCGGCGGGCCTGAAAGTCCTCGAAGTTCGACGCACTCGAGACCTCGAGCCAGCGCCCACCCTCCTCGGGACCGTCCTCGAAGTCGTCGGCGGGTGCCCAGACCTCGATGTCGTAGGTCTTCGCGCTCGCGAACGTCAGGTCGCCGGTACAGAGTTCGAGGATGCGGTAGGGCAGTCCGAGCCGTCGTAAGACCGCTTCGGCCTCCTCGAGTAAGCCCTCGAGTCGGTCGTCGCTCTCCTCGGGTTCGACGAAGTTGACGAGTTCGACCTTGTTGAACTGGTGGACGCGGACGATGCCCCTGGTTTCGGTGCCGTGTTCGCCCGCCTCGCGACGGAAGTTCGGGGTGTAGGCCTGGTGTTTCAGCGGGAGGTCCTCGCGCAGCAGAATCTCCTCGGCGTACATGTTGGTCACCGGCACTTCGGCGGTCGGACACAGCCAGAGGTCCTCGTCCGTGTAGGCTTCCTCGTTGCTCCCGCCCAGCCGGTAGGCGTCGTCGGCGAACTTCGGCAACTGGCCGGTGCCGCGCATCGACGCGCTCTTGACCGGGACCGGGGGACAGACGTCGACGTAGCCCTGCTCGCGGTGGACGTCGAGCATGAACTGGATCAGCGCGTGCTCGAGTCGCGCGCCGTCACCCTTGAGGAAGTAAAAGCCGGAGCCGGTGGTCTTCGCCGCCCGCGCCTCGTCGATGATGTCGAGGTCCTCGCCGAGGTCGTAGTGGGGGACCACCGTCTCGGGTAGCTCCCGGAGGTCGTCGAAGCCCCAGCGGCGGTGTTCGACGTTGTCCCCCTCGTCCGCGCCGACGGGGACGCTCTCCTGGGGCACCTGCGGGAACTCGAGCAGCGCCGTCTCGAGGTCCGCTTCGAGCGCGGCGGCCTCCGCCTCGACGCGCTCGATGTCGGCTTTGAGCGCGCCGGAGGCCTCGATGGCCTCCTGGGCGGCCTGCTCGTCGCCCTCGGCTTTGAGCTGGCCGATCTGCGAGCTGACCTCGTTGCGCTGGCGTCTGAGGTCGTCGCCTTCGGCCTTCAACTCCCGCCACTGCTCGTCGAGCGCGAGCACCGCCTCGAGGTCGACGTCGGTCCCCCGGTTCTCGAGGGCCGCCCGCACCTCGTCGGTGTCGTCGCGCAGGGTGTTCCGGTCGAGCATTCTCGTCTCTCGATTCCGCACGCCCCGGCAAAACCGTGTCGGATGTGTGTGAACGGCTGGGTGTTGTCCCTGCTAACTCATCTCTGCCGTGGTCACTACCCCTGCTCCAAAGGTGGTCGTTCAGCTCAAAAAACGAGCAGCGATGTCCTGTTAAAAGGGGGTAGGCAAGGGGCTTGAGCAGCAACGAAGGGAAAAGGCCTACCTCGATAGGTACGACATACCGAACAAATCGAGAGGGGTAACCGAGTAGACCGAGGCGTTGGAAGCAGAGACCTTTACCGTTTCCTAGGTTAGTATCACTGGCAGTCGTTCAATGTCGCCTGTTGCTCTCGAGCCCGCAGAGTAGACCGTGAACCTATCTCAGCATCAAGAAATATCTATGAATCCGAAACAGCAAAGCGCCTGGCGTCACCTCCGTAGCAAGTTCAGATTGGCATTAATTCCCCGAATTCTGTGGATGTCTTCTCAAGACGTGATATTGAGTCGACTGTAGTGCCAGCTTGGACCCTCAGGTTCCAGAGAACCTTGGAAAATCATATTGAGGTTGATGTCCCCGTCGTCGTTCGGAATGACCGGTTCGTCCCAGAACTCGACATCGTCAACCACGAACTGAACAATGGGGTTCTTATTCAACAGAAAATTCACTCTTTCAGAGAAGATACGGTTGATGAACGAACAGAGTTCTTCGGGGCTCTCAGCACCTTGGAGATAGGTGTCGAGACCATGCACAGTGACGTTATAGGGAATCTCACCCATCTGTTCTACCTGACGGAGGAACTCGACCACACTCATTTCGGCATCGAACATGTTCTCTTGGTTGAGTGCGTCGCGAGCAACAACGTGATATCCGATATCGAAGTTCATTGAACTGGTATTAAGTGATGCGTTATCTGCCTTAAATCTCAGTATTACAACGGCCCAGTCAGAAGAACCGACCAATCTCGGCCTGGGTATCGGAATTCTTGTGTACGTACTCCGCAATCTCCGCGTAATCGTCGTCGTTGTGGATCTCGGCCAGTCGGCCGAGAGCGGCAATCGCCTCCTTGTCGGTCCACTTCCCGAATTTTCGGGAGAGTTCGTCGGTCTCGAGGAGGTAGTAGAGGTAGTGCGCCTTGTCAACGGCCAACGGGTTCTTCTTGCTCTCGATCCGCTCGGCGCGCTGCTTGGGTGACAGCACTTGGAGCGAGTCGCCATCCTGTTTGAGCAGCCCCTCGTGGACGAGTTCGGAGACGTCGACGCCGCGCTGTCGAAGGTCCTTGTTCAGCGCGTTGTAGGAGACGGTGCTCCCGCGACCAAGCACGTAGGTGAGATAGACGGCGCTCAGGGCGTCCATCTCGTCGCTCATGATCTGAACCCGCTCGGCCATCAATTGGTCGTCGACGATGTCGCGAATGGTCTCCAGCGCGTCGTCGACGGACATCGGGTTGCCCTCGTGGGTGACGTTCGGGTAGTGCTTCGAGAATACTTCGAGACACTTGCCCATCGTTACTGCGAAGATGTCGCCCTGGGTGAGCCGGGAGCCGCTCTCCTCGAGGCGGTTGATTTCGTCGCTCGCCCGGAAGTAGATGTCGTCTTCAAGGGAGCGCCAGCTCACCGGCTCGGGGTCCACCTCCCGGTTCCGGCAGACGACGATCATGTCGTACTCGATGTTGGCTTTCTCGTAGATGTGGGTACTGCCCCGCATCTCTCCGCGAATAGGGTAGAGCGCAGTGACGTAGAACCCCGCCTCGAGAACGGACTTCAGGACCGTACTCCATCCCTCGGTCTCCTTGTGGTGGAAGGTGAAGGCCATGATGCCGTCGTCCTTCAACTTCTGGTTCGCCTGGTCGAAGACGTTCGTCAGCCCCGTGACGAAGTGGTCTTCGTCCCGGTACGTATCGACGCTATCCTCACCGGCGGGGTCACTCACCACCTCGCTGGCCTTCGGCGTGAGTTCGGCGGTGAAGTGCTCGTACTCGTCCTCGAGAATTTGCTTGAGCCAGACGTAGTAGAAGTCCGCCGTCTCGGAGTACATCACGTTGTCGAAGTACGGGGGATCTGTGATGACTGCATCCACGCTATCATCCTCTATCGGGAGGTACTCGGAGGTTCCACAGCGGAGGAACACGTTCCCTTCCTTCCCCAACTCCGATGGGTCGTTGACGAGGTGACCCTCGATTTTCCCGACACCGTCTCGCTGCTTCGTCTCCCCATCTTCGACGTACTTCTCGTACGGGTTCTGGCAGAACTCCTTGCCAGCGCGCATCTTGTTGTATTCGCCTGTGAAACTACCACGACCGTACTTTGTACCCCATACGTTGTTTTCGACGGGAGTGTGTCTCGCAGTAATTGTGTGCCGTTTGTAGATACCTGTTAATTTGTTATATGGCTTATCATATTCACAGAACATATTGTTGTATGCGAGAGAACTTGAAAATGCTAGAAGGAGGAACTCCTTGATGTTCTGATTATCAAGATTATCGATTTCAGCCAAAAGTTTGGAGAGACAGAGTAGTTGCCGGTCGTTGAACATCTGGTCGTATGTTTCAAACCCGTGCCTCCGTGCCCGGTCAGAACTTCCTCGGTATCTCTGAGTGGTTGGTATTAGGAGGTCCTCAGATTTCTCTGAAAGTTCCTCTTTCGCCATTTTAACCAGTTCCCGATCGAATTCTGTAGCGGACTTATATCCTTTCTCGTCTGTTTCCCAACAATAATATTCGACAGCATAGAGTCTTTGCTCTGGTTTTCCAAACCGGTCCACGCTTTCCACAATGGACATCTCGGGGTGCTCGTCACAATGGGGGCAGGTGTAGGTTCCTCTGTGGACGTTCCCTTCATTCGGCACGTACTCACACGAGCACTCAGGGCAGGTGGTATCAGTACGGTAATCGTCGGTTTGGAAGACATGCAAGCACTCGGGACAAGCTACATTATAGTAATCGTCCTTCGAGGATCGTGCGTTTGCAATTCTGTAGTCTTTGAATAAGGCAACGTTTTCACCACAGTTTCGACAGGGGAGTTCATTGACCCAAAAATAGTACATTGAGTCCGCACAGTGGTCATCCCCTCCACAGTGTGGGCAGTCAGTCCGATAATAGTCCTGAATCTCTTGCCCGACATTCTCTTCAATGGATTTTAGAGCAGTATCCATCTCGTCCAAATCAACGGGTTCAACCTCTTTCTTGACCACGAACCAAGCAACGGGATTGAGTTCGCTACCAATCGCGTTGCACCCGAGGCGAATCGATTCAACGATGCTGGTACCGCCACCCATGAAGGGATCGAGAATTGTCTTCCCTCCTAAATCCACATCTTCGAGATAGTATTCCCAAAGTGCATCTGGGTTCTCCCAGTCAACAACTGGGAGTCCTTCGTCGTCTTGGAGCTTTGACTGACGGTCTCCATCGACTGTTATCTCCTCATCAGCGAGTGCGTAGATTAGCATACTCCGGAATACCGAGCCGAGTCGTCGTGCCCACCACTTGTGCATGGTGTAGACAGGGCGATAGTACCGCTTCGCGTGAGCCTCCTTGTCCGCAATCTCGTTGACTTGCTCGATAGGGAACGTAATCTCGATAGGCCGTCTGTCGATGTCGTCTTCGGTCATGGATTAGAGTTCGAATTCGATTCGCGGTGTGATGCATTCGGTGAGGCTGAGGCCGCCATGAGTGAACGTAGAGTACTTGCCCCGTGCTGGCCAGGTGTACCTTCCGATGGGCATGTAGTATCCGTCGGCTTCGACTACGAGGCCCTCCTCAACGAGAGCGTCGGCGTTCACGTCGGCGACGCTCTCGAAGCGCCCGCTGAATGTCTCCTGAAGCCGCTTCTTGTTCTGCTCTCCGACCGGGAAGGTGTTTCCGGAGTCGAGTCGGATGTAGCCGTGGTCGGACCCGACGACGATGCGCTCGGCGTCGAGCTGCTCAACGATGCGCCCGAACGTCCGCTCGGTCTTCTCGTACATCTCCTCGATGGTCGAGAGCTTCGTCTTCCCCTCCTGGATGTTTTCCAGCAGCGCGTCGGGGAACCGGCACCAGACGATGTCCTCGTCGCCGTCCAGCGACGGGTCGTCGTCCTTTACGTCCCGCTGCTTGTACTCCCGCTTCAGGTCTGTATAACCGATGCGCTCCCGGTACGGCGTCGTCTCCGAGGGAACCGTCGAGAACGAGTACCCGACCGACGGCTCGTAGCCCTCGTCTTGGAGGTACCCGACAAGCAAGCTTCCCTCGCGGACGCTCATCGCGTCCATCACGACGAAGGTTCCATCCTCGGGCACGGTCATGGACGCCTCGTTGACACACCGGTCCGCAAGCACGTCGCCGTAGAACTCCTGATAGATGTCAACGAGCAACCGCTCGTAGGTCTTCATCTGCGTCTCGCGGTCGTAGTGGTCGCTCACAGACTCGGCAGGTGGACTCCAGATCCCCCACATCGATTCCCAGACGCTCTCAACAGGGTCGTCCGCCTCGACCAGCCCGGTCAGCGCCTCAGTCCTAAACTTCACGCTCTATCACCACCGTTGCGTCGATGTGGTTCCCAGATGGAAGGCTCTCGACGAACTCGATTAGCTCCTCCTTTGAAAGCTCGTCCACGTCGTAGGACAGGTCGATACTCGTCACGGTATCCGAATCTCCGTTGACCCGCGCTTCGGCGTGACTCCGGAGCACCCGTGCGTTCGGCCCCTGGAGCGTGACGTGCTTCGTCTCCGTCTCTGTGGCGACGGTCGACTCCGTGTCGTCGTCATCATCGACGACTGTCGTCGTCGTGCTCATCGTGCTCTCCTGCCCCTCCGTAATCGTGGTTTGCCCTTCGCTCGTCGTCGTGGACGCACCGCCACTACTCTCGATTCCCGACGTCTGCTCCGTGTAGACGGACTCGTCGAGATTGTCCGGATGGTGGATGGTGAGCTGGTCGCCGAGGTCGGGGAGCCGATCATTCTTCTGCTTCGCGGAGAACTTTCCACGGTCACCCTCGAGCACGATCTTCTCGTCCCGGTAGAGCTGACCGAGCGCTGAGGTGAACACGCTCCGGTCGAGCAGCACTGGCATCCGGCGGAATTGGTGGAAGTCGTTCAGCATCGACTCGATTGCGATACCACCGTCTGTCTCTCGAACCTCCTCGATGATTTTCTCGCCGACATACGCCTTGTCCCGCCCGACCTTGCTCTTCACGTCCTGGACGTCGGCCGTGATACTCTTCTTCCGCATCCTGAGCCCACCTTTGGGGTCCTCGCTCCACTTAACCCAGCTCCCGTACCGGTCCTGGAGTTCGTTCCGGAGTTCGCGACGTTCGTCGCGGATGATTCTCCCGAGTTCGCCGTTGTCGTCGTCGACCTTCCCGCGAAGATTCTCCGCACCGAGCACCCGTGCGGCCTTGTTGATAATCTCGTTGTCGTCCCGGATCTTCTGGTTCGGCGTGACGAACAGCGCGGTGTTCGCGTAGGTCCGTTTTTCGAAGAATTCCTCGAGTTCCGCCTGGAGTGCCCCGTTCGAGAGATAGTCGAGCGTCACCACGACGGAAATCTCGTTCGTGTCTGGGACGTCATCGGGGTAGATGTAGATCTCACCGTTCCAGACGTCGTCCTTGACTACCTCCGCGAGCTTCGCCTCGATGGAGTCGCGGTTCCGGCTCAGAACCCGCTCTTGCTCGCGTGTGACGAGCGCGGTCAACTTCGGGTCCTCCGTGATATAGTAGTGCTCCTGCTGCTCGTCCCTGTCCAGGTAGTGCGCGGTCCCGTAGAGGCTCCCCAAGGACATATCCAACTTCGAGATGGACGTCTTCCCGGGCTTGTACGTCCCGAGCAGACACTCGGTCACTGACGCCATCTGCGAACGTTCGTCGAGTGTATACAGGAGGATGGTCTTCAGCAGTTCGTCGCCGAAGTCAATATCCTCGATCGCCTCTTGGTCGGAGACGTAGCGGTTGAACAACGTCTGGTTGATGCCGCGGAACGCCGCGGCCTCGATATCCGACGTGATGATGAGACTGGTCTCGTCGTACCGCTTCCGAACCGTCTCCGCTAGTACGTTCATTGCTCCCCGGACGTTCTGTCGCTCACGGCCACCTTCGTAGAGGCTGTCGAGCAGGTCGAGCAGCTCCGGATGGAACGGATACGTCTCGACCATCCGGTTCTCGTAGCGTTTCTCCTCCTCGAGTTCGATTGGGTAACCGTACCCCTCGATGTACTCCTGAACAACGTCCCGGACCGCACGCTCGTCGATTTCGTTTCGCCGTGTCTCGAAGAGCCGGTGAAGGATGATGCGTTCCCGGTCACCGGTCGCGTTTAGGTCGACCGCGTAGGGGTTGGTCCGGTTGAGAATCCGCTTCAGGTCCTGGCTTTTGTCAAGCAGCGTCGTGAAGACGAACAGCCCCTCCTTAGGATCGTTCGCCACCTCGAGCAGGTTCTGGAGGAAGAACTCGTTCCGGTTCAGCAGTTCCTCATCCTCTTGTTTGTCGAATGATTCCCACCAAGTCTCGATCTCGTCGAAGAAAATCGCTGCATTCTCCCCTGAAATCAGCTCCTCGATGTGATCCGTCGTAGGATAGCGTTCAATATCGTCGAGTATATTCTGGCCACCCAAGTCGTCGAAGATTGGCTCCCAAATCAGGTCCGCGTCGGTCTTGCTCGTCGAGAGGATTGAGGCCTTCGCGGAGTCTGGGAGATTGATCGGAATGTCCCATTGGTCAAGCCAATCCTGGGCTACGATGGGGTCGTTGAACAGATGGTAGAGAACGAGCAGGCCGTGCGATTTACCGGCCCCGTACGGACCAGAGAGGGTGATTGCGCCCTGGTTATCACGCCCATTTAGTTTGTCCCCAACGTGTTCAAACGCACTTCGGAGGGCATTCGAGGGGTACGTCATTGAGAGCAACTGCTGGGGGTCGTTCTCTAATCGCTGACTGGACTCACCTACCTTGTGAGCCTGGAGAACTCCCTGAAATTGCCCCTCCTTCACTTCGTCCCGGGGCGTGAGGAACTCAGATATCGCCATGGTAGTCTCTCCGCAACTGTTACACTTCATACTTTCCACCAGAAAGTAAAGAGCCGCGTTCAGCTTTCGTGATCCTGTTGTAGAACGTATCGGGAAATAACGTCTGAGAATTCCATCCATTCGGACAGCTTCTGCCCCAACTGGCCCCTACCCACCGAAAAAGCTAGGGTTGTGCCGATTCTTTCCCGCTAGCAGAGTGATCAGCGAAACAGCGAACCTCCTCACATCTCAACGATATCTCTTTCACTTATCAGTCATATTATCAGACGGTCCCGACGAGTGCCCACGCCAGTCCGACCCCGGCGAGCGCGGCGACCAGATTGCCGACCGCGTTCACGACTGCCAGCCGTCTGTCGCCGCGTTCCCACAGCTGTACGGTGTCGACCGAGAACGTCGAGAAGGTCGTGAACGCCCCGCAGGCACCGACGCCGACGAACTGGAGCGCCGACTCGCTCGCCCCACCGAAGGCCACCAGCGCGAAGACGAAACTCCCGACGACGTTGACGAGGAGCGTCGCCACCGGGAAGCGCTCGCTCGAGAGGTGACTGTACACCCAGTGGCGAGCCAGCGCGCCGAGTGCGCCGCCGGTACCGACGAGGTGGGCGGGTTCGGGGTCGAACGCGAGGAGGGCGAGTGTCGAGAGGCTCACGCGCGCTCACCTCCGAGGCGGCGGGCGAGGGCGCGTCCGGCGAGGACGCCCGCGAAGCCGAGGGCGTAGTTGGCGGCGACGATGGCGAGCAGCGCCCGCGGGTCGCCCGCGATGGCGGTCTGGAAGGCGAACCCGCTGTAGGTCGTCAGCGAGGAGAGAAAGCCCGTCGTAAAGACCAGTCGGGCGCGGCGGCCGACGATGCCGGTGATCCGCGCCTCGTAGACCAGCAGGCCGAGCAGGAGGCTGCCGACGGCGTTCACGGCCGTAATCGCGACGACGTCGGGGACGACGCCGAGGGTGAAAAAGCGCAGATTCGCCCCGGCGAAGCCGCCGATGGCGATCAGGGCGAGCGTCTCGAGGCGGGCGAGTGGGTGGGGTCGGTCACTGGACATGGCTGGTGAGTCCAGGGACCGTCAGCCGGTGACTCGAGAGGGTCTGCCACCGGCGGTTGGATCAGGCGGGCCCCATCGCCCGGATGCGCGAGGCTACTCAGAGCGCCAGTAAAGGAGTTACGAAACGCACTCTCGGTGTCCGAACGGGGCGGACGGGGTGCTCGCGCTGACACACGGCTTAAGCCGGACCGGGACGAACCCGCGACGATGACCCCGACGGACGAGATCGACGACGCGGTCGTCGACGCCATCGGCGCGCTCGGAAACGCCTACCGACTCGAGGTGTTGCTCGCGCTCGCCGAGCGCGGGCGCGAACTCGAGGTCGACGGCCACGCGATGACGTTCACCGAACTGTACGAGGCGGTCGATATCGACAGTTCCTCGCAGTTCGCCTACCACCTCGAGCGTCTCGTCGGGCAGTTCGTCGCCGAGACGGAGGCGGGCTACCGGCTCACCTACGCGGGTGACCGGATCGTCCGCGTGCTTCGTTCGGGCGTCTACGAGAGCGCGCCCGCGTTCGAGGGGCGGGCGCTCAAGGGGGTGTGTCTCGGCTGTGGGTCGGCGTCGCTCGTCGCGACGCTCGCCGACGAGCGGTTCGTCGTCCGGTGTGAGGCGTGTGAGACGCCGGTTCTGAGCGATTACTTCCCGCGGAGTCAGACCCGCGAGCGGTCCCCCGAGGCGGTCGTCGAGAGCGCCGCCACCCGCATCTGGAGTTCGTCCGTCCTGCTCCGGGGCGGCGTCTGCCCGGCGTGTTACGGCCGAGTCGACACCACCGCGGACCGCCACGACCACGCGGGGCAGACGCGCTACACCCACCGCAACACCTGTCGCACGTGCGACCTCCAGGTCCACCTGCCCGTCGAGGTCGCCGCCGTCTCCCACCCGCGGGCCGTCGGCTTTCTCTGGGACCACGGCGTCTCGCTCTTCGACCTCCCGCTCTGGGAACTGCTCGGCCTGCTCTCGACGGGTGCGCTCTCGACGACGCCCCACTCGAGTGAGCCGCTCGAGGTTCGCGTCGACCTCTCGTTCGCGGGCGAGACGCTCTCGGTTCTCGTCGACGGATCCGGCGCGGCCACGCCGCTCGAGGAGTGAGGCGAACCTCGCTCCTCAAATCCGTTTGAGTTGCCGCCCTGTCAAAATGTTGGAATAACAACAAGACTTATCCCGACGCGACGGTCTCCACTGGGTATGCGACCAGACGGAGCGACCACGGCCGAGCCGGTGAACGCGGGGGGTGACGATGGCGGCGATTGAACTCGAGGGGCTGACGAAACGGTACGACGACGTGCTCGCAGTCGACGGTCTCGACCTCACCGTCGAGGAGGGGGAGATATTCGGCTTTCTCGGGCCGAACGGCGCGGGCAAGTCGACGACGATCGACGTGCTGCTCGACTTCATCCGGCCGACGGCGGGGACGGCGACCGTCCTCGGCTACGACGCCCAGCGCGAGGGTGAGGCGGTTCGTCGCCGGACGGGTGTCCTCCCCGACGGCTACCACGTCTACGACCGCCTCACCGGCCGCCAGCACCTCGAGTTCGTCTGCGAACTCAAAGCGGCCACGGCGGACCTCGACGCCCTCTTCGAGCGGGTTGGTATCGCCCACGCCGCCGACCGCAAGGCCGGTGGCTACTCGAAGGGGATGACCCAGCGCCTCGTCCTCGCGATGGCGCTCGTCGGTGATCCCGACCTACTCGTCCTCGACGAGCCGTCGACCGGTCTCGACCCGAACGGCGCGCGCGAGATGCGCGAGATCATCCGCGAGGAGAACGCCCGCGGGACGACCGTCTTCTTCTCGAGTCACGTCATGGAGCAGGTCGAGGCGGTCTGTGACCGGGTCGCCATCGTCGACCGTGGCCGCCTCGTCGCCGTCGACTCGATCGACGGCCTGCGCGACGCGAGCGAGACCGGTGAGACCCTCTACGTCGCCGTCGACGACCTCTCGGAGGCGATGGTCGGCCCGGTCGCGGCGCTCGAGGGTGTCGCCGAGGCCGCACTCGAGGACGGCCACCTCCGCGTCCGCGTCGACGGCGTCTCGAAGTTCGCCGTCTTACACGCCATCGACGCGGAGGTCGCCCCGATCCGGGACTTCTCGGTCGTCGAGTCCTCGCTCGAGGACCTGTTCGTCCGCTACACGGCGGGTGGGGAGGGCTCGCGATGACCTGGCTCGCCGTCGCGAAGAAGGACTTCCGGGACGCCGTCCAGTCGCGGGCGCTGTGGGCGCTCGTGGCGGTGTTCGTCCTCCTCTCGGTCGGCTCGACCTACGCCTACGTCGAGGTTCCCGAGCTGTTCGGCGGTCCCGCCGCACCGACACTCGGGGGCTTGCTCTTCTTCACGGTCGGACTCACCGGGCTGTTCGTCCCGCTCGCCGCCATCGTCGTCTGCCAGAAGTCACTCGCCGGTGAGCGCGAGCTGGGGAGCATCAAACTGCTGCTCTCGCTGCCGACGAACCGCCGCCACGTCTTCTTCGGGACGGTCCTCGGCCGGGCGAGCGTCCTCGCGTTCGGTCTCGGCGTCGGTCTCCTCGTCGGCCTCGGCGTGGGTGCGCTGTTGCTCGGCCGCCTCGAGCCGGTCCCGATGGCCGTCTTCGTCCTCGTCACGCTGGCGTTCGCCGCCGTCTACGCGGCCATCGTGACGAGTCTCTCGGCGACGACCGGCTCGACGACGCGGGCGACGGCGCTCGCACTCGGCTTCTTCGTCGTCTTCGAACTGGTCTGGGACGTCGTCCCGCTGGGCGTGCTCTACGTCGTCTCGGGCTTCTCGCTCCCGGCCGAGAGTCCCGACTGGCTCGCCCTCCTCGCGCAGGTGCCGCCCTCGTCGGCGTACTTCTCGACGGCCGTCGCGTTCTTGCCCGACCTCGCGAGCGACGCCGGGGCGGCCGCCGGTGGCGGCGCCGGGACCGACGGAGCAACGTACGCGGCTCCCGAGGTCGGTGTCCTCGTGCTCACCTGCTGGCTCGCCGTCGTGCTCGCCGTCGGCTACACCCGCTTCGCTGCGGCCGACCTCTGAGACCCTGTCGTGCGGTCTCAGTCACTCACCGCCTCGTTCCCGCTCGGCCGTCCTCGCGCTGGCTCGCTCGAGTCCCCGGCTCGCGCCGCGACGGCCGCCGCCGCGGCCAGCATAGCCAGCATGACGAGCGTGATCGCGCCGGTCGTCTCGCCGTAGCCGCCCGGTTCGACGCCGAGGGCGATGCCGAGCGTGCCGAAGCCGACGGTGACGCCGACGAACGCGGGGGCGAGGCGAGCGGGGACCGCTGGTGGGCCCTCTCTCCGCCCGGCGACCGCGTCGAGGCTGGCGTAGCGCCCGCCGAGGGCCGCCGCCGCGACCGCGCTCGCGAGGACGAGCGGGGCGAGTCTGACGAAGCCGAGTGCGACGAGGACGAGCAGGTAGGAGACGGCGACCGTCCCGAACAGGCGGGTCCGGTAGCCGACGAGCAGCGCCACGCCGCAGGCGGTCTGGACCAGCGCGAACGCCACCACCCAGGCGCCGATGGCGGGGAGGACCACCGACTCGAGCAGCAGGCTCACCGGTCCGAGGTGTGTCGCGGCGACCGCTTCGAACACCGCCGCCTGGTCTCCGGCGCTCGCCCAGCCGGGGAGCGCGTTCAGCCCGGGATCGCTCCGGACGAAGATCTCCTGGAGGAAGCGGTAGCCGACGAAGATCCGGAGACCGTCGGCGGCGAGGGCGACCGTCTCCTTCCCGCGCGCGGCGAGGGCGAACCAGCCGGCGAGAATCGCGAAGAAGACGGTTAGCTCGAGACCGACGAGCGCGAGCCGCCCGCTCTCGAACTGGCTGATCGAGAGCAGGTAGTAGACGGCGACGACCGCCGAGGCGGCCGCGAGTCCGGGGTAGGCCCGTCGTGGGATCGTGAGTCCGCCGAGTGAGGCGACCCGGTCGGAGAGGCGCGCACCGCGGCTCCCACGCTCGCGGAGCCAGCCGTCGAGCCCGTAGTGGTAGCCCGCGTTCGCCACGAGCGCGAACGCGATGGGGACGGCGAACAGCGGCGAGGTGCGTATCGTCCCGAAGTGAAACACCGGCAGGAAGTAGAGCAGGCCGAAGATCGCCGCCGGGCGGGTCCAGAGACCGACGATCAGCCCCAGCGCGATGAGGAGTTGGCCGACCGCCGCGAGGGTGGCCCACTCCGTCGCGTAGGGTAAGACGACCGACTCGAGCACCGCGGCGTACCAGCCGTAGACGCCCTCGTCGATCGCCCGCTCGGCGACGCGCGTGATCGCACTCCCGGCCTCCGCGCCGAACCACTCCGGGTTCGTCCCCGTACTGGGGGTGCCGACTTTCCACCAGCCGCCCGCGACGACCTCGTACAGTACGAGCAGCCCCGCGAAGACGCGCGTGAACGCGATCCACGGACTCGCGCGCTCCTCGAGCGCCGATTCCTCGCCCGTCGACTCCATCGTTATCATCTAACCGAACAACCTTAGCATATATTATTAAGACTTGTGATTAAGTTAGCAACACGCCGAGCCGAGTACCGGCGACGACAACGGTTATCCGACCGGCGCACGCCTCTTCGCTATGGCAATCGGAGACGTTCGCGCGGTCACCCGCGGCGACTGTACCGACCTCCACTACGTCGACACCGGGATGTACGGCACCGCCGAGTACGGCGCGGTCTACCTCCTCTCGGACGAGCGCCCGGCGCTGGTCGAGACCGGCATCGGGACGAACCACGACCTCGTCCTCGAGGCGCTCGAGACGGTCGGCATCGCCCGCGAGGACCTCGCCGTGATCGCCGTCTCGCACGTCCACCTCGACCACGCGGGCGGGGCCGGCGTTCTCGCCGAAGCCTGCCCGAACGCCGAGGTGTACGTCCACGAACTCGGTCTCCCACACCTGGCCGACCCCTCGAGACTCGTCGCCGGAACGAAAGCCGCCGTCGGCGACCAGTGGGCGTTCTACACCGAGCCGAAACCGGTCCCCGAAGACCGCCTCACCGCACTCTCCGAGGGCGACACCATCGATCTCGGGACCCACGAACTCCGGGTCCACGAGGCGCCGGGCCACGCCCCCCACCAGGTCGTCTTCGAGGACCCCGCGAACGACGCGATCTTCACGGCCGACGCCGCCGGTATCTGGGTGCCGTCCGTCGAGGTACTGAAAGAGACGAGTCCGCCCCCGCAGTTCGACCTCGAGCGCTGTCTCGAGGACGTGGCGGCCCTGCGCGCCCTCGAGCGCAGCACCTTGCTCTACACCCACTTCGGTCCCCGCGAGACCGGAGAGGCCCTCGCTGCGTACGAGACCGTCCTCACCGACTGGGTCGAAGCGGTCACCGCGAAACGCGAGGAACTGGGCGACGACGTGGCGGTAGTCGAGCACTTCGCGAGCGAGACCGAGATGGCCGACGTCTGGGGCGAGCGCAAGGCGACCGCCGAGACCGCGATGAACGTTCGTGGCGTGTGTGCGTATCTGGACCGCCTCGAGTGACACGAGAGATATCACTCTCCCTGTAAAAAGCTCTTGACGGCGCTCGTGGAACTCGCCCCTATGACAGCACTTCTGTCAGACCGAACTGCCGTCGTCACCGGCGGTGCGAGTGGTATCGGCCGCGAGATCTGTCACACCTTCGCGACCCACGGCGCGGATGTCGTCGTCGCCGACGTCCAGGAGGAACCCCGAGAGGAGGGACCACCGACTCACGAGTGGATCCGTGCGGAGACCAACGCCGGGGCGACGTTCGTCGAGTGTGACGTCACCGTACGCGGCGACCTCGAGGCGGCGGTCGACGCCGCAGACGAGTTCGGTGGCCTGGACGTGATGGTGAACAACGCGGGTATCGTCGGTCCCATCTCGCCCATCCAGGAGGTGAGCCGAGAGGAGTACGAACGGCTCCGGTCGATCAACCTCGACGGGGTCTACACCGGCTGTCAGGTCGCCGCGGAGCGACTGATCGAGCGCGGCGGTGGCAGCATCCTCAACATGTCGAGCGTCGCGGGGATGGTCGGCTACGCGGACATCTCGCCGTACTCGATGGTGAAAGGCGGCGTCCGCCTGCTCACCTACTCGCTGGCGGCCGAACTCGGCCCACACGGTATCCGCGTCAACGTCATCCATCCGGGCGTGATCGAGACGGCGATGACGACCGACGACTTCCCCATCGTCGGCACCGAGGAGGAGGAAGCCACCGCGGAGGCGGTCCCACTACGCCGCCTCGGCACGCCCGAAGACGTCGCCAACGTCGCGACCTTCCTCTCGAGCGACCTCGCGGGCTACGTCACCGCCGAGTCGATCGTGGTCGATGGCGGACAGCTTCGGACGGCCTAGACGGCGATTCCTCGGTAAACCGGTGTCGTCGCGCCCGCGGTTTCCTCACGTTTTATCGTGTATGGGGTGCTGACACATGGGTATGGACTGGCTCGAGGCTGAACGCGACTACGACGACGAGGTCATCGGGATGACCACGCTCGGACGGCTGTTCGAGGACGCAGCCGAGCGCTACCGGAACCGCCCTGCCCAGCGCTACAAGGGTGGCGTCTACGACCGCTCGCTCTGGAGTGACGAAACCGACGGACAGTCGCCGGTGGTCGCCGCCGAACCCGGTGGGTTCCGCGCGCTCTCGTACGCCGAGATGCGCGAGGTCGTCCGCGGACTGGCCGCCGGCTTTCGCGACCTCGGTCTCGAGGGCGGCGACCGGGTCGCCATCGTCTCGAACACCCGCATGGAGTGGGCGCAGACGGACTTCGCCCTGCTCGCTGCCGGCTGTGTCGTCACGACGGTCTACCCGGGTTCGTCGCCGGATGGAATCCGCTACCTCCTCGACGATCCGGGTGCGACAGCCGTCGTCACGGAGGACGCCGCCCTCACGGAGACGGTGCTCTCGCTCGAGGACGACCTCGAGACGGACCTCTCGTTCGTCGCGTCGATCGATCGCCTGCCCGAGGAACCGGCGTTCGACCGCGAGGACGTGCTCACGCTGGGTGACGTCTACGTCCGCGGCGCGTCGGCGTTCGACGCCGACGCCTACGAGTCGTGGGTCGACGCCCCCGCCGTGGACGACCTCGCGAGTCTGATCTACACGAGCGGGACGACCGGCACGCCGAAGGGCGTCGAACTCACCCACCGGAACTTCCGGTCGAACGTCAATCAGATCCGCAAGCGCTTCGGTCCCCGTCCCGACCGCGACCCCGCCCTGCCGTCGATCGACGAGACGATGCAGACGGTGTCGTACCTGCCGCTGGCTCACGTCTTCGAACGGCTGGCAGGCCACTTCATCATGTTCGCGAGCGGGGCCTGCGTCGCCTACGCCGAGAGTCCGGACACGCTCCAGGAGGACTTTTCGGCCGTCTCGCCGACGGCTGCGACGAGCGTTCCCCGGGTCTACGAGAAGATCTACGACGCGGTTCGCGAGCAGGCGAGCGAGTCGAGTGTCAAGCAACGGATCTTCGAGTGGGCGACCGCGGTCGGCCGCGAGCACTACGAGAGCGACGACCCGGGGGCTGCCCTGCGCGCGAAACACCGCGTCGCCGACCGACTCGTCTTCTCGCAGGTCCGCGAAGCCCTCGGCGGCAACGTCGAACTGCTCATCAGCGGCGGCGGCAGCCTCTCGGCCGAGCTGTGCACGCTCTATCACGCGATGGGGCTGCCGATCTACGAGGGCTACGGGCTGACCGAGACGGCGCCCGTCGTGACGGTCAACCCGATCGAGGAACCGAAAGTCGGGACGATCGGGCCGCCGCTTCCCGACCTCGAGATCGAGATCGACGAGTCGGTCGTCGACCGGGAGGCGTTCGACGATCCGGGACGCGTCGGCGAACTGCTCGTTCGCGGGCCGAACGTCGCCCGCGGCTACTGGAACAAACCCGGGCCGACGGCGCGGGCGTTCACCGACGAGGTGCCCGCCCGCGAGGCCGACGGTGGCACCGCAGCGAGCGGTGCGGACGGCCGCTGGTTCCGAACCGGCGACGTCGTCCACCTCCGGCCCGACGGCTACGTCGAGTTCCGCGAGCGCTCGAAACAGTTGCTCGTCCTCTCGACCGGCAAGAACGTCGCGCCCGGCCCCATCGAAGACGCCTTCGCGACCACGCCGGTCGTCGAACAGTGTATGGTGATCGGTGACGAGGAGAAGTTCGTCGCCGCGTTGATCGTCCCCAACACGGACCACGTCCGCGAGTGGGCCAGCGCGGAAGGGATCGACCTCCCCGACGACCCCGGAGCGATGGTCGAAGACGAGCGCGTCCACGCCTACGTCGCCTCGACCGTCGACCAGGTCAACGAGGCGTTCGAACCCCACGAGCGGATCAAACAGTTCCGCCTGATCCCACAGGAGTTCACCGAGGAGAACGAGATGCTCACGCCGACGATGAAGAAGAAACGCCGCGTCATCCTCCAGCACTTCTCGGGTCTCGTCGACGACATTTACGCCGAGTAGTCGTCCGCCTCGGGATCCGAGGTGAACCGGAACTCGAACTCGAGTGCGCCCTCTGCGCTGACGCTGACGCCGCCAAAGCGTTCCGAAAGCTGGTCTCTGGCCTCCGAACTCGGCTCGGCCGTCGCCGAGATGCTGTTCGTGTTCGCGTTGTACGCGATGTTGCCGACGGTGACGTCGAAGTCGAACTGGGCGGGCAGCTCTTCGCGGAGTAGCTCTCGGACGTCGTCTAACTCGTCTTTGACAGCACCCATCTCGTCGTTCAGATTCGCCATGCACTACGTTCGCGACACGAGTCTGTAACGATTTTCCACATCGGGGGTGAGTGACACGCCGAGCGATACGAACCCACTATCTCTCGAGCGCCGGCTCTCACGGCCGGCGCCTCTCAGCGCGACCAGTCGCGCTCCTGGGGGTCGACACCGAGTGCGGCGGTCTCGTCACTCCAGGTTGCGACCAAGTAGTACAGCGGCACGAACACCAGACAGCCGACGAGGACCGTCGCGACGGCCGCGTACTCGAGCAGTGGCTCGGAGAAGGCGTCGGCGAGTACGAGCAAGCCGAGACCGAGCAGTACCGAGATTGCGACGATCGACCCAGCCGCCCGGAATCGGTCCCATCGTCTCCGCATACCTAGCGCTTCGACGGCTGGGGGAAAAGGCTGTCGACCCCTGCTACTCGCCCTGGACGATCGAGATCTCCTGTCCCGGTGAGACCGCAATTCGCTCGAGCTCCGCCCCGTCTTCGTCGGTGACGACGACGTAGTAGGCGACCTCGGGGTCGTCCGGTGCAGGTTCGGTACCGATCGTTTCGACCTCGTCGGGATCTTCACCGGCGAGGAACTCGCGGACGGTCTCGGTGTCGTAGATTTCGACGGCCTCGCCGGTGTGGGCGTTGACGAAGACGTTCCGCGTAATGGCTGTGTAGTCGGTCGGTACGACCTTGCTGTGCCACCACAGCTGTCCGTCGATGGTCACCGGAACCGGTTCGATCACCACGAAGTTGTCACCCCAGCTGGTGCGCGAGTCGGCGCTGCGAACGATGCCCATCGCCCGCTCGGGACCGGTCAGCGTCTCGCTGCCGGTCGCGTAGTAGCGGTACTCGCCGGTCGCCGCGTCGGCGAACCACACCTCGTCGAGCCCGCGGGTATCCTCACCGTAGGGCTCCATCACCGTCACGTACGAGAGCCGCTCGCCCTCGAGGTCGATGACGAACGGCTGGCTGTTGCCCGCGCCCGAAGGCAACGCCGCGACCTCGACGTGGCCCTCGTGTGCGCCGACGACGTTCATCTGGTTGACGATCCCGTTCCGGTAGCCGAGCGACCCCATCGCGCGCTCGGTGTTGTACAGCGGGTAGAGACGCTGGCCGTCGAGGATCTCACTCTCCTGGGCTTCGTCCGGCGTGAGGTGCGTAATCGTCCCGTCGGGGGCGACGAGCGCCCCACCCTCCCAGGTTGGCGTCGTGTGCGGAATCGGCGTCAGGTGCCACTCGTGGCCCGTCTTCGGGTAGTACATGTAGGCCGTCCCGTCGTGGACGAACTCGACCGGATCGTCGTTGTACTGCGCCCAGAAGTCGCCCTTCTTCAGGTGCCAGTCGGCACTCCGGGTCAGCGCCATCCCCTCGCCGACGGCGAACGGCTGGTCGTCGACCGTCAGCAGTTCCCGGTTCTCCATCCGCGTCATGTCGCTCATCACCACGCCCTGCTGGTGTTCGAACAGCGTGTTCCGGAAGCCGTCGGGCTCGACCGGATACGACCAGGCCAGCCGTCCGTCTTCCATCCGCGCGATGTCACTCGTCCCGAGCCGGTACTGCCGGTAGGAGACCGACCCCCGCGTCTGCGTATCGGCGACCGACCGCGGCACGATCCGCGGGTTCTCCGCGTTGACGCCGGGGAACTCCTCGACCTCGAGTGCGCCGTCCATCGTCTCCTCGGCGAGCGTCCGTTCTTCGACCATCCCCGCCGGGACGCCGACGACGGCACCGGCGAGGAGCGCGAACGCGAAGACCCCGCCGAGGATCGTCAGCTTCGTCTCGAGCGAGGTGTTGTACGGCCGGTCGATTGCCGGTCCCAGCCAGAGAACGACCGCCGTGACCGTCGTCAGCCCGACGACGACCAGGCCACCGGGGCTGTAGACCGCCCGGTAGACGATGCCGTGAACGAGCGGCCGGACGAGGTAGAGCACCCCGACGGCCGCCAGCAAGAGCGCGAGTTTGAGGGCGAACCCGCGCGCGCTCCAGCGGAACTCGAGCGCCCCGAGGTCGCCTCTCATCGCCATCGCTCCCGCTCGACGAGTGTCCCGTTGGCCGACCCGTTCTCGTCGCCCCGCCCACTCGGGACCTCACGCTCGACGTGTCGACGGACGTCCTCCCCTCCTCTCACCGCGTTCCCTACCGTCGGTTGCGTCATTGTACTCACCACAGAGTTGTGTCAACAGTATATACTCTGTTCGATTCGAGTACGTCGCGCTCGACGTGAACGGTGTCCGTCCGCTCGCATCGGTCCCTCCGTTTCAGTCCTCGCCGGGGAGGATGTCGGCGAGCGAGCCACCGATCGCCATCGCGGTGAAGATCACCGAGACCCGACAGAGATCGACCCACGGCTCGTCCCACGTCACCCGTCCCCACATCGTCATCAGCAGCGTCGCGGTCACGAACGCGATGGCGAGCACCCAGACCAGCCGCCGGGGAACGACCCCGAAGTAGGGGTCGGTAATTCTCACCTCCTGGAACTTCGACACGTAGAGGATCCCGATCACGACCGCCGTCGCGAACACCAGATTCGCGACGAAAAAGGGCGGGTGGGCCGCCAGGAACTCGCCGATCTCGATGACGCCGTCTTCGACTAACAGCGGCAGGCCGATGAGGACGCTCCCGACGAACGCCTCCGCCTTGTCCTTCCTGGTGAACGAGGTGATGACCGAGCCGAACAGGCCACCCCGCGACAGGCGGGTGACCAGCCGCCTCGCCTCGACCACCTCCGCTCGCTCCTCGGGGTCGTCGACCGCCCGCTCGAGCGTCTCGAGTTGCTCGAGGACGTCTTCGACGGTCGTCTCCTCGGGGCGTTCCCGTGACATAGCGGTTCCCTCTCACTCGAGCGAATAAAAGCCGTCGTGTTCGTTCGCTCGTCGTCACCGACCTCGGCGGCCAGCAGTCGCCGCGAGGAACACGTCCTCGAGCGTGCCCTCCTCGCCGGTCTCGACGCGGCGTTTCAGTGCGTCCGGTGGTCCCTCGGCGACGAGTCGCCCGTCGGCGAGGACGCCGATCGTGTCCGCCAGTTCGTCGACCACCGGGAGGATGTGCGTCGAGAGGAAGATCGTCATCTCCCGGTCGGCGAGGTCGGCGATGATCTCGCGCATCGTCCGCGCTGCACGCGGGTCGAGTCCGCTCGTCGGCTCGTCGAGAAACGCCACGGCCGGTTCGTGGAGCACCGCCTGAATCACGCCGACTTTCTGGCGCATCCCCTTCGAGTAGGCGTCGATCCGTTTGTCCGCATCGTCTACCAGGTCGAAGCGCTCGAGTAACCCGTCGATGCGCGCTCGTGCTCGCTCGCGTGGAATGTCCCGGAGGTCGGCGGCGAACTCGAGTTGTTCGCGGCCCGTGAGTTCGTCGTAGACCGGCGGCTCCTCCGGTAAGTAGCCCACGTGGGGGATGACCGCCTCCCGGTCTGTGACCGACCGGCCGGCGATCCGGGCCTCACCCGCCGTCGGCCGGGTGAGCGTCGTCAGCATCCGCATCGTCGTCGTCTTCCCCGCGCCGTTCGGTCCCAGAAAGCCGTACACCGTCCCGGGCTCGACCGCCAGCGCTACCTCGGAGACGGCAGTCTCGTTCCCGTAGCGCTTCGTGAGTCCGACGGTCTCGATGGCGAGGTCGCGCATTTGCCGGGAGTTGTCGACGGCTCACCATAACCGTATCTTCCCGCGCCCGTCACTCGGCGAACGCCTTGACCCAGGCGGGCACCGACGCCATCCCGGTCTTCTCCTCCCAGCCGTGCTCGCGCAGGTAGGTCTCGAGGTCGGTGAACTCGAAGCCAAAGCGCTCGGTGAGTGCGTCGACGTCTGCCCGGTAGCCGACCTCGTTCAACCACTCACACATGACCGTAAACTCCTCGCCGAAGGAGTCGTAGGCCTCCTCGATCGGGACGTGGACGGCGTCGACGTCGACACCTGTCACCGCAGATAGCTCCGCCGCGATCTCCTCGAGCGTCGCCGCGTCGCCCGCGAGTTCGACGCGCTCGCCGACGAACGACTCGGGCCGCTCGAGGGCGACCGCGGCGGCCCGTCCCAGGTCGTCGACGTCGACCAGCTGGAGCGAGACCCCTTCGGCGAGCGGGAGCGCCAGCGTCCCGTCGAGGACGTCGTCGACGAACGCCTCGAAGTTCTGGAAGAAGAACACCGGCTGGAGGACGGTCATCGGGAGGTCGAGGTCCGCTGCGTAGCGTTCGATCTCCCAGGCGGAGTCGAAGTGTGGGATGCCCGTCTCGCGCTCGTGGCTGCCGACGCCGCTGAGGACGAACTGCTCGACGTCCGCCTCGCTCGCGGTCTCGGCCAG
The DNA here is from genome assembly GCF_025629245.1 of Natronobiforma cellulositropha. Taxonomy (GTDB): domain Archaea; phylum Halobacteriota; class Halobacteria; order Halobacteriales; family Natrialbaceae; genus Natronobiforma; species Natronobiforma cellulositropha. The sequence goes on along the minus strand of NZ_JANZXN010000059.1, from coordinate 32,324 downwards.
GTGTCTGCCCTGTGCGACCTGCGCCTCGTAGCCGTTCGCCCAGAAGTCCGTCACCGCGAAGACGGCGTCGACACCCTCGAACGGCTCGGAAAGCGTCTCCGGCTCGTCGAGGTCACCCTCGACCATCGTGACACCGCGGGTCTCGAGCGCCGCTGCCGCCTCGCTGCTCGCGTCTCGAGTCAGCCCTCGCACGTCGAACGCGGCGTCCGACTCGAGCAGGTGGTCGACGACGGCTCCACCCTGGTTTCCGGTCGCACCCGTGACGAGAACGCGCGTCGAATCGGCTGACATATCAGTTCGCCCTCCACTCGATCCTGCCGTCGGTTCTCCGTGCGTGCCGTTCGACCGCGCCGCAGGTTGCTGGTTGCATTACGTTACCTGATTCAATACCGAACCTATTTAGTTTCTCGGTGACATAACCGATACTACGTGACATCGATGTCACCACTAACTATTACCAAAGATTACTTTTCGGGAGATGTGGCCGAGACCACCGCCGACGCCCTCCATCACTCGGCGGTAGTCGCTGGCTACCCGCACTCGAGGGGACGAACGCTCGGCTCGAGCCCTCGCTGGCGGTGTTCACCCCGGCGTGCGTCCGCTCACGTCGGCTTGTGCAGGAACCGGTTACGCCACCCTAACCGGCTCCAACCACCGTCTCCACGCCGAGTAGGGATGTGCTACGAGGAATACTATTAGACCCCGTGTGATGTACGCCCGAGTATCCCCCTCGATGATCTTCCGGACACCGCGCACACGACGGACCCGTGCCAGTCCGCCAGCGACGGTGGTCCGGCCGTCTCGCTCACTCGAGGATCCCACTCGAACCCGCCGCTCGCGACACAGACCGAACTCTCACGACCCATGACGACCGTCACCCCCAAGTCATCCCGTCACTCCCGTTCACACACGTGGCCCAGATCCCAGGATACTCGCCCTGCCGTCGTCGTCCCCGCGATCTCGGCACCGAGTTCCGTCGCCTGCTTGCGCTCGCTCGCGCCCGCCGGCGTCCGCACCATCGCCGTCTCCGAACTCGAGACGACACCCGCCTTTCAGTCGGCCTACTGTGACGAGGCGGTCGTCACCGCCGCTCCCGACGAGGACTTCTCGGTGTACACCGAGACGCTGCGCTCGCTCGCCGAGCGCCCCGCCGTCGAGACGATCATCCCGGTTCGCGAGGCCGACGTCTACGCGCTCGCCGCCCACCGCGACGAGTTCGAACCCCACGTCGGCACGCCCTGGCCGTCGCTCGAGACGCTCGCGGCCGTCCAGGACCGACGCCGGCTGTTCGCCGCCGCCGAGGAGGCGGGCGTCTCCGCGCCCGAGACACACGCCCTCGACGAGTGTGACGACTGGGGACGCGAGTGGATCGTCAAACCGCGCTACTCGATTCTCACCGACACCTACTGCGAGGACGTCTCCGCCGACGTGTGTATCGCCCCGCCGTCGACGACCTACCTCCACCCCGGCGAGGAACCCGACGTCGACGCCCTCGTCGACTCGATGGGCCACGTCCCCATCTGCCAGGAGTACGTCGACTCCGACGGCGAGTACGGCTTCTTCGCCCTCTACGACGAGGGCGAGGCGGTCGCGACCTTCCAGCACCGCCAGCGTCGCGGCTGGAGCTACGCCGGCGGCCCGAGCGCGTTCCGCGAGTCGATTTCGGACCCTGCACTCGAGCGCGCGGGCCGCGACCTCCTCGACCACCTCGAGTGGCACGGCCTCGCGATGGTCGAGTTCCTCCGAGACGAACACACCGGCACCTACCAGCTGATGGAGATCAACCCCCGCTTCTGGTCGTCGCTGCCCTTCTCGGTCCAGGCCGGAGCCGACTTCCCCGCCTACTACTGGCAGCTCGCGACCGGCCGCAGAGAGCGCATCGACTGCGACTACGAGGTCGGCGTCGGCGGCCACCTCTTACGCGGGGAACTGCTCTACCTCCACTCGATCCTCGCCGACGAGGTCGACCTCGTCGACCGGCCCGCCCTCTCGAGCGCGCTCCTCGAGGTCACTCAGTCGCTCTACGCCCACCCCCGCTTCGACTACTTCCAGCTGGACGACGTCCGGCCGTTCGTCCGCGACGCCCTCGACACCTACGCGGCGTTCCGGCGCGACCGGACGTGATCAGTCGACGACGAACTCGATCGCCGCCCCCTGACCGAAGCCCACACACAGCGTCGCCAGTCCGCGCCCGCCGCCGCGCTGGCGCAGTTCGTGGATCAGCGTCACCGGCAGGCGCGCTCCGGACGTCCCGAGGGGATGGCCCAGCGCGATCGCCCCGCCGTTGACGTTGAATCGCTCCATCTCGATGCCGAGTTCCTCGCGCGTGTAGACCGCCTGGCTCGCGAACGCCTCGTTCAACTCCACGAGGTCGTAGTCGTCGATCTCGCGGCCGACGCGCTCGAGTAAGCCCCTCGTCGCCGGGACGGGACCGACGCCCATCATCGTCGGATCGACGCCGCGGACCTCGTTCGAGCCGACTTTCGCGAGCACCTCGAGACCGTGTTCCTCGGCGAACGCCTCGCTCGTGACGAGGACGGCGGCCGCCCCGTCGGAGATCTGGGAGGCGTTTCCGGGCGTCACCGTCCCCTCGGATTTGAAGACGGTGGGGAGACCCGCGAGCTTCTCGAGTGAGGTGTCTCGGCGGATGCCCTCGTCTTCCTCGACGACGCCGTCGTCGGTCTCGATGGGGACGAGCTGGTCGTCGAAGCGGCCCTCGTCGGTCGCGGCGGCCGCCCGGCGGTGGCTCCGGAGGGCGTACTCGTCCTGGACCTGGCGCGAGACGTCGAACTCGGCGGCGACCTTCTCGGCGGTCATCCCCATCTGGAGTTCGCCGACGTTGTACTCGGCTGCCAGCCGCGGGTGGAGGTGGGCAGCGCCCTCGCCCATCGGCACCCGGGACATGTTCTCGACGCCGCCCGCGACGAGACACTCGCGCTGGCCCGCCCGGATCGCGTCCGACGCGGAGATGATCGCCTGCATCGAGGAGGCACACCAGCGGTTGATCGTCGCCCCCGGCACGCCCTCACCTAGCTCCGAGAGCAGACAGATCACCCGCGCGAGGTTGTTGTCCTGTTCGTCGCGCTGCTGGGCACAGCCCCACAGCAGGTCGTCGACGTGCTCGCCTTTTAGCCCCGTCTCCGCGAGGATCTGGTCTACGAGCGGAATCGAGAGGTCCTCGCTGCGCACGTCGGCGAAGACGCCGCCGTCTCTCCCCTGCGGGGTTCGCACGGCCTGTACGATCACTGGCGTCTGAAGCTCCGTCATACACCCACACACACGCCTCAGCCCCTTAAATCGGGACGGAACTGACGGTGACCGAACTCGAGTTTCTCCACTCGCGTCTGTCACCGGGCGCTGTGCGGTGGTGTTTAGTTAGGCGAAAACTGACCAGACAACCGCCACTGGGTGGGATTGAAAGGGGCGCCGCCATCGAGGAGCGAGACGACGCAAGAACCGCAGGACGAAGTCCGAGGATCGCAGCGAGTCGCAGCCCTCGATGGCGGCGGGGCTTTCTGGGGTACTCCTCACCGACGAATCGGAACCCATTACTAAACTACACACGACCCGCTGTACGAGGACAACCCTTTTGCCACCCCTGTGGGTAGGCCACGGCATGGACGAGCAGCCACACCCCGAGGACGGACCACTCGAGGCGGACGAACGGGACGCCGAGACGCCCGGGTCGTCGTCCGCCGAGACCGGTCCGGACGCCGAGGGATCGAGCGAGTTTTCAGACACCGACTCGAGCACCGAAGCCACGGACACCGACTCGAGCGACCCGGACTCTGAAGACTCGAGCGCCCCGATGCCGGGCGTTCCGGCCGAACCCGACGTTCCCGAAGACGTCCAGAAGTACGCCCGCTTCCAGAAGATGGACGGCGCGCAGTACGACCGGGTCAACCAGTTCCTGCGTGATCGGACCTACGTCACCGCCCGCGAGTGGGCCATCGCCCGCCTCTGCGCTGACTTTCGCACCGAGACGGGCGTCGAGATGACCAAAATCGGCGAGAACCTCCCGGAACTCGTCCCCTTCATGACCGACACCTACACCCCGCAGGCGGTCAACCAGGCGCGCTCGTCGTTCGAGGAGAAGGTTCGGAAGGCCGGGGCGACCTTCCTCTACGGCGCGATGTGTGACTTCTTCACCGCCGAAGAACTCGACGACGTGATGTACGAGACCACCGAGGTCGCCAAATTCCTCCTCGAGGTCGAGGGTGTCGACCTCTCGGTCGAGGACGAACTCGAGGCCGAAGAGCGCATCTCGACGGTGATGCGAGAGGTCCGGGAAGCCAGCCGGGAGCTTCGGGAAGACGAACTCGAGTGAGTCCTCACTCCTCGTCTGCCGTCTCCTCGCCTGCCGTCTCGTCGTCTCCACCGACGGCGTCGTCTTCGGTGACGAGGAACGGCCCGGGGTCGTCGTGGAAGAACGTCACCCAGCGGTCGATGGCCGCCGGTCGGACGTACAGCGAGAGTTCGTCCTCCTCGAGCGCTCGCTCGAGTACCGCCGACGACTCTTCCGGGTGGTAGGCGACGGGGACGACGACGGCGCGGCCCTCGGTGTCGTCGAGTTCGACCGCGAGGGCGTACACCGCCCCGTCCTCGATGCGGCTGAAGACCTCCGCGCCGTCGACGCTCATCCCATCGTCTTCGAGCAGTGACTCGAGCGTCTCGTAGGTCTCGTCGGGGACGCGGACGTCGAACCCGGCGTGCCCCTCGCGGTGGGCCGGACTCACGGCCAGCGGCGAGAGCACCGTCACGTCCCAGTCGTGTTCGCGGTACTCCTCGCCCATCGCCGTCGCGTCCGTCAGCAGGTCGTCCCACGCCTCACCTGCCGTCGGGTCGTCGGCCCCGCTCATCGCTCCCCCTCGAGCGGCCGCCGCTGATCGATAGTCATGTCTGAGTGTCCGAGGGACGTGAGGAAAAGCCTTCCCCCGCTCAGGTGTCGACGACGCGCACCGTGGGCGTCTCTTCGCCGCCGAGCGCCGCCTCGAGCGTCTCGAGCACCGGCGCTGGCTCGCCCGGCCCGCCCGCGTCGGCGAGACTCCCAACCGTCGCGGGGTCGAACGGAACCTCGAGCGCCTCGTAGACCCGCTCGAGAACGGCGACGACTCTCGAGGCGTCGACGAGCAGGATTCCCGCGACGAGCGCGGCGTCCGCCCGGACGCGCTGGGCGATGCCCGCCACCTTCCGTGGCCGTCCCTCGACGCGGACCGACAGCGAGTGTGAGCCCGGACAGAACGAGTTCGCCGGCTCTTCGCGACTCGTCTCGACGCCAAGGGTCGCGAGCGCCGACTCGAGATCTGCCGTCAGTCGGTCGTAGCGCTCGCCGATGCCCTCGCGGACGTCGTCCACCGGTTCGGCCCGGGCGAACGCGACGGTCGTCTCGCCGTCGTAGGCGACCGCCCGCCCGCCGACGCGCCGCTCGACCGCGGCGAACGCCGACTCGTGGGCCAGCGCCCGCGCGCGTTCGTAGCCCGCGAGCCCGGTGTCCCGCCTGCCGAATGCGACTTGGCGGTGCGGGAGCCAGACCCGCACGGCGCGCTCGCCGTCGGCCGCGGCCCGACACAGTTCCCCGGTCACCGCCCGGTCGCCCTCGAGCGTCGACGCGCGTCCGCGCACCACCTGCATACCACTCCGTTCACGCCGACGCGCCTAAACGCTCGCCCCGCCGAGTGACGGCCATGACGGGAGACGAGGCGGGGCGGCCCGCTCGCGTGCGGACCGACGCGGCGACTCCTCGAGCGCGCGAGACCCACCGGCCGCCAGTCACGCTTCCCGAGTTGGTTCTCGCGCGGTACGACCGCCTCTCGCTCTACAACTCGCCGTATCCGGCCCACGACCGGGGGTGTGCGATCGACCTCTATCCGGGCGGCGAGCGCGCCCCCTCGCCCGTCGCGGGTGTCGTCCGCGAGGTGAAGACCGTCCGCGCCCCGCCGCGGCCGTACGCGCCGACACACGACCACCTGCTCGTCCTCGAGTGCCACGCCCCGGCGGCGGTCTCCGGCCTGCTCGCACGCATCCTCCACGTCGACCCGGCCGTCGGCCCCGGCCAGACGGTGGCCGTCGGCGAAGACCTCGGACGGCTCGTCCGCGCGGGCTTCTTCGCCCCCTGGGTCGCTCGCCACCTCCACGTCGGCTTTCGCCGTCCCGACCAGAACCCCTATCGCGCACGGGGATCGCTCCCCATCGCACTCGAGTCACCGGTGCTGGCGCTCGAGTGGGACGGCACCGGAACGGTGTGCGAGACGGGCGAGACCTACGCCGTCCTCGACGCGCCAGCGCACCCGGACCCCGGCGCTGGCGTCGCAGGTGTCGCCGCCGACGGCGGCGGGGCGCTCGACGGCGGTCTCCCCCACTACGACCGCGGTGGCCTGTTCTGCGGTCCCGACGGACCCGTCCACCTCTGTGGCGAGCGCGTCGGCACGGCGCACGGGCGAATCGTCTCCTGGGCTGATACGACTGTCACCGTCGACGGCGACCCCATCACCGGTCTTTCGCTCTCGCTCGCTCGAGCGGCCACCGGCGTGAAACTCGTTGCCTCGGACCACGGCCTCGCGGTCGGCGACACCGTCGAGGTCGGCATCGACGCGACCACGACCGACTGACGTCACTCGGCGAGCGTCTCGCCGTCGACGACGCGCCCGACGAACAGCGGCGTTTCGGTGGGCCGGTCCCGGATGTAGAAGAGAAACGGCCGGTCGACGACCAGTTCGACGTGGTCGGCGGGCGCGCTCTCGTCCATCACGACGGCGGTCGCGGCCGCCGCCTCGGTGCCCTCCTCGTCGACCGAGACGAAACTCTGGTGGACGATTTCGCTGATCTCGAGCCCGCCCGTCCCGTCCATGCCGCTGAAGTCCCCGCCGCTGAACGCCAGTTCCATCCCGAGACGGCGCATGACCTCGACGAGGCTGAACCGTGACTCGATGTCGAACTTCGGGAGCGCGAGGTCGACCATCGGCCGCGAGGTTTCGGCGAGCAGCGTCGCGAGGCGGTCGACGCTGAACGCCTCCTCGAACGCCTCGAACTCGCCCTCGGCGGGCAAGATCACGACCATGCTCGAGTCGCGGTTCGCGTAGGGGAGTTCGACCAGCTGGTGGCCCTCGATCTCGGTGTAGGGAAGTTCGACCGACTGGTGCATCATCGCAACCTCGCTCTCGCTGCCGTCGAGACCCGTGAACGTCGCCGTCTCGGTGTCTGCGGGATCGAACTGGTGGTACCACGGTGCGAGGAAGTAGATGGCGTTGGTCAGCACCAGCCGCGTGAGTTCGGAGACGTCGCCCTCGCCCAGCAGATCCTCGATTCGGTCGTTCGTCTGCGCTTCGACCCAGGCGTTGATCTCCTCGCGGGCGGCGTCGGCGTCGCCCTGGAAGTCGACCAGTCGCAGCCCCGCGCCGTAGTACGCCTCGAGCAACTCGAGGAAGTCCTCCTCGAAGCCGTAGCCCTCCTGGCCCCAGAGCGCGTTCGTCGTGGTGAACTGGAAGGCGGGACCGTCGCCGCCGGTCCCGGTCGGGTCGTCGACCTCCTCGCCGTCGTCGTTCCGGCGCTCGAACTCCGTCTCGAGCGCGCCGAAGGCCGCGTGGAGGTCGTCGCCCTCGAGTTCGAACGAGAGCGCCTCGGCCATCTCGCTCGCCGTCTCGCCGCGAGCGCCCGCGTAGGTCATCGCCAGCGCGACCGAGACGCTGTAGGGCGAACAGAACAGGTTCTCACCCGGCGCTTCCTCGCGCAGTTCGGCGAGCAACTCGAGCGAGAAGGCGACGTTTCCGCGGACCTGTCGGGCGAGTGCGTCGCCGTCGATCTCCGGACTCGTCGCCAGCGCCAACTCGGGGAAGTCGGGAACGTCGTAGCCGTCGAAGCCGTCCTCACCGCCGCTCGCGGTGCCACCCGAACCCCGGCCGCCGTTCGAGTCGTCGTCCGTCCCGTCGTCGCTCGAGGGGTCGTCGCTCAGACAGCCCGCAGCACCGGCGAGCAACGCGCCGGTCAGTGCGAGCACGGCGCGGCGGCTCGAGGTGGGAGCCAGGATGGAAGAACGATCAGTCATACCCGACCTACCTCGAGTCCGGATAAACCCTTTCTGGAGGGTGAAACGCCCGTTTCAGCTATCGCCGCTCGCGTATCGTCGGTCTCGAATCGCACGCTCCGATGAACTCGGTTCAACGGAACCACCCGGAAGAGCGCTGGAGCCAAACCGCTGGCGCGCACAGGGTGGGATATGACCGACGACTTCGAGCCGCTCGAGACGTTCCTCCAGGAAGCGATCGACGAGTACCACGAGTTCCTCTCCTGGCTCGGCACGACCGTCGAGACGGTCGAATCCGAACGGATGGTGCTCTCGGTTCCCTACGACGAGAAACTGACCAACCGCCACCCGCACGCGAACGGCACCCCGGACATCCACGGCGGGGTGGCCGCGACGCTGATCGACACCGCTGGCGGTCTCGTCCTGCGGACGGCGCTCGAGGACCCGCTCTCGGGTTCGATCGCGACGATCAACCTCACCGTCAACTACCTGCGCCCGGCGACGGGCGACCTGCGTGCGAGCGCCGAGGTCGTCCGCGCTGGCTCGAGCATCGGCGTCGCCGAGGTCTCCGTCGAGAGTACGACCCCCGACGACGGCCCGAAAACCGTCGCCACCGGTCAGGGGGCGTACCGGATCTTCCGCGAGGAGTGACTCGAGACTCGTACGCGACGGATGGACGCCGAGAGCGTAGGTGTTTCTCTCACCGAACCGCCGTCAGGCGGCCTGATCGTCCGGTGTGTACGCTCGAGCGGAAGGGACACATTTATCAACTGTGCGTCACGATATCGACCGATGACACGCCGCCTCGCCCTCCTCGTCTTTTCGGTGGCACTCGTCGGTCTCGTGACTGCCGGTGCGACCGGACTCGCCGTCGCAGAGACGGAGCCGACGCCCACCGGTACCCTCGCCGCACCCGACGACGACCTCGTCGAGCCGTGTGCGGCGACGCCGCCCGACGACTTCGCCGACCCGGCAGACGGCAACGCGACCATCGGCTGGTTCGACGGTTACTGGTACGACGAACCGCTCGAGATCGACGCCAGCGACGGCATCACGCCCGAAGAACTCGAGAAACTCAGCGCACGCACCGCCGCCCGCTTCGAGGCGATGCGCTGTCTCCCCTTCGAGGAACTGCCGCCGGTCGAGATCCGGACGCGCGAGGAGTTCGCCGAGGAGACACGCGAGGCGTACGCCGAGGTGGACGAAGAGACCCGCCTCTTCGACAACGCTCGCCTCGAGACGCTGTTGCTCGTCGGCAGCGACGAGGACGCGATCGACGTCCGCGAAGAGGACCGGACCGTCTCCGTCGGCGGCTACTACGACTTCATCGACGAGCGGATCGTCGTGATCTCGGACGATCCCGAGACGCTGCTGATCGACGAGGCGATTCTGGCACACGAACTCGGCCACGCGCTCCAGGATCAGCACTTCGACCTCGAGCGCTACGTCCGCGACACCACCGACCGCGACAAGGGCAAACTCGGGATGATCGAGGGCGACGTCCACCGCGTCGAACAGGCCTACCTCGAGCGCTGTACCGACGAGCGCTGGAGCGAGCCGTGTGTCACCGGCACCGGTTCGGCCGAGGAGGCGGCTGCGGACCTCGGCGACCCGCCGAGCTGGGGGCTTCACTTCCTCGAGTTCCAGCCCTACAGCGACGGCCCGTCGTTCGCGGACCACCGCTACGAGCAGGGTGGCTGGGACGCCGTCGACGCCGTCTACGAGGAGATGCCCCAGTCGTCGCTCTTCGTCATCTACCCCGAGAAGTACGGCGAACTCGAGGTCGACCCCCACGCGCTGGCCGTCGAAGACACGAGCACCGGTGACTGGGAGCGACTCGAGGCCGACCTCGATCCAGCGGACGACGACGAACCGGCGAGTCCGAACTACGACGTGATCGGGCAGGCCGGACTCTCGGCGATCCTGATCGACCCGGCGTTCGACGGCAACCCGATCGTCCAGCCCGATGCCTTCCTCAACTACGTCGGTCTCGGCGAGGTCGACCCGACGAACCCGTACAACTACGCCCTCCCCGAGACGGACGGCTGGCGCGGCGACCAGCTACACGTCTACCACGACGGCGCAGGCGAGACGGCGACCGTCTGGAAACTCGCCTGGCGCGACGCAGCCGAGACGACTCGCTTCCTCGAGACCTACGAACACCTGGTCGCCCACCGCGGCGGCGAGCGCGTCGACGGCTACGCCCACACCTACACCTTCGGCGACGGGAGCGACTTCGAGATGGCGATGACCGCCGTCCCCGACGACGACCGCCTCTGGATCGTCGCCGCACCCACGGTCGACGACCTGACCGACGTTCACGACGTGACGCTGCTCGAGGCGGCGGAGACGGACGACGAGGGTGAGGCAGACGATGGGAGCGAGACCGACGACACGGTCGGCACGAACGGCGAGGCACCCGGCGACAGTGACGGCTCGCCCGGTTTCACGCTCGCGCTGGCGGCGGCAGCGCTGCTCGTCTCGGCGCTGGCGCTCTCGAGACGCGACTGAGCGGTGGGACAAGCACTATTCCCGTCCGTCCCGTCCGTTCGAGCCATGCGTCGCGTCCCGCTGTTCGTTCTCGTCGTCCTCCTCGTCCTGGCTGGCTGTGCCGACGTCGGCTCGGTGCCGCCGTCGGACTCCGGGAACGCCTCACTCGAGGGCGACCTCGGCGAGGTCAACGGCTACGCGGCCGACGACGAGTTCGGCTTCGACGGCGACCGGGCGCTCTCGGAGACCGAACTCGAGGCGGTCACCTACCGGGCGATGGCCCGGATCGAACTGTTGCGAGAACTGCCGTTCGAGGAGACGGTCGACCTCGAGGTGGTCGGCCGCGAGGACCACCAGGAGTCGTCACCCTGGACCGGTGGCGAGTCCGACCCGTTCGAAAACGAGGTCTGGCGGGCGGCGTTCGTCGTCGACGGCGAGACCGACTACGGCGAGGCGCTCTCGGAACTCTACGGCGGGTCGGTCCAGGGCTACTACGCCGACGGCCAGGTCGTCCTCGTCGTCGACGACGCGGAGAACCCGCAGGTCGACCGCGACGTGCTGGTCCACGAACTCGTCCACGCGCTCCAGGACCAGCACGTCGGTCTCACGCGCGAGGGCGGCACCATCGACGAACGCCGCGCCGAGGAGGGACTGATCGAGGGCGAGGCCAACTACGTCCCCCACCGCTACGCCGACCGCTGTGAGACGGAGTGGGAGTGTCTCGATGGCCGGGCGGCACCCGCGCCCGAACTCGGGGGCCAGCCGTTCAACGTCGGTCTCTTCGCGTCGGTGTTCGTCCCCTACGCCGAAGGTCCCGGCTTCGTCGCCCACCTCCACGAGACCGAGGGCTGGGACGCCGTCACCGAGGCGTTCGACGAGCGCCCGGCGAGTACGTCACAGGTGATCCACCCCGAGCGCTATCCCGACGCCACGCCCGTCGAGGTCGACCTCGAGGACCGCTCGAGTGCGTCCTGGGAACCCGACAGACTCGGCGAGGACGAGAACGACCCGATCCGCACCGAGACGGTCGGCGAGGCGACGCTGTTCGCCGCGCTGTACGCCAACGGGGTCATCGACCGGCCGATCACCGACGGTGCCGACCCACCGGCGCCGTACAACTACTCCCACCCGATCACCGACGGCTGGGCGGGTGACACACTCGCCGTCTACCACGACCGCGACGACGAGACGCGAACCGGCCACGTCTGGCGACTCGCCTGGGAGAGCGAGACCGACGCGGCGCGTTTCGCCGACGCCTACCGGGACCTACTCGAGACCCACGACGCCGAGGAAGTCGCCCCCGATACCTACGTTATTCCCGACGAGAACGGCTTCGCCGGTGCCTACCACCTCTCGCTCGAGGGCGACGAACTCACGGTCGTCGGCGGGCCCGACCGCGAGTCGCTCGCGCACCTCTCCGACCGGGTGGCGACCCCCGAACCGGCGGCCGCCACCTCCTCGTCGGCCGTGACGCCGCCTGTCCCGTCGGGACTCTCCGGTCCCTCCGCGGCGGTCCCGCTCCCCGAGCGGGCTGAGGCGGACCCACTCGAGCACCCGATTTCGTCTCGAGAGCGTCCGCTCTGCCCGTATCGCCTACCTTTTTCGCACTCCTCGGGAAACCTGCCTCCATGACGAACCCGTTCGGTACGGTCCCTTCGGAGACGATCCTCGCTGGCGGGGCGACCGACGCCTACTTCGAACGCACCCGCGAGACGCTCGAGCACGCGGGCACGAACCCGCACGTCGTCACCGAGGTGACCGCCGACCAGTTCCCCACCGGCGCGTTCGAAGTCTGTACCGGCATCGCCGACCTCGCGACGCTGTTCGAGGGACGAGCCGTCGACGTCGACGCCCTCCGCGACGGCCGCCTCTTCGACGGCGGGCCGGTCGCACGCATCGAAGGTCCCTACCTCGAGTTCGCCGCACTCGAGACCGCCTTACTCGGCTTTCTCTCCCAGCCGAGTGGCTTCGCGACGGCCGCACTCGAGGTTCGCCAGGCTGCACCCGAGTCGACGCTCTTCTCCTTCGGCGCGCGCCACGTCCACCCCGCCATCGCGGCGGTCGTCGAGCGCGCCTCGCTGCTCGCCGGACTCGACGGCTTCTCACACGTCGCCGCTGGCGATCTCCTCGGCCGCGAGGCGACGGGCACGATGCCTCACGCACTCATGTTCTGCTTCGGCGAGGGCAACCAGGCCGACGCCTGGCGCGCGTTCGACGAGGCGGTCGACGCCGATACGCCCCGGATCGCCCTCTGTGACACTTTCTGGGACGAGGTGAGCGAGAGTCTGCTCGCCGCCGAGACGCTCGACTCACTCGACGGCATCCGCCTCGACACCACCGGCTCACGCCGCGGGGACTTCCGTCACATCGTCCGCGAGGTGCGCTGGGAACTCGACACCCACGGCTTCGAGGAGGTCGACATCTTCTGTAGCGGCGGTCTCGGTCCCGCCGACCTGCGCGACCTGCGCGACCTCGCCGACGGCTTCGGCGTCGGGAGCGCCATCACGAGCGCCCCCGCGGTCGACTTCAGCCTCGACATCGTCGAACTCGACGGCGAACCGGTCTCGAAACGCGGGAAGCTCTCCGGCGTCAAGCAGGTCTACCGGACGCCCGACGGCGGCCACCACGTCGCCCTCGCCGACCGTGCGCCACCGGCCGGCGGTGAGCCACTACTCGAGCCACTCGTCCGCGACGGCGAGGTGGTCAGAGACGACGTCGACGACCTCGAGGCGGCGACCGAGCGCTGTCTGGCCGACGCTCGAGCGGTCGGCTTCGGCGAAACGGTGTGAGCTACAAAAGCGGGCGCTCTGCGGCCGGCACTTCTTCGAATACTGACTCCGGAGCTATCGCGACAGCTGTTCGATGCTGCCGTCGGCCTCGCGCTCGCGGAAGACCTGTCCCTCGAAGAGGGTGACGATCACGTCGTCGTCCTCCCAGGCGTCCGGTGCGAGTTTGGCCTTCCGGCAGGTTCGCTCGAGGTACTCTTCGGCGGTCCAGTTGTGCTCGACGGGCAGCGTCGGGTAGAGCCAGCCGCTCTTGCCACCGCCGTCGACGGAGACACCGTGGATGCCGAGTTCGAGGTCGGCGAGCGGATCGTCGGTGAGAATAACGTTCTTGACGGTACAGACCGAGACGGTCAGGTTCGGTAGCTCGGAGGGGGTCACCTCGGAGCCACAGGAGTCGTCGCTCGCCGCCTGGATCGCCGCGTCGACGATGACGTGGCCGAGTTGATCGCCGGAGCGATAGCCGCCGGCACAGCCTCGGAGGCTCCCCCGGCCGCGGGTGGACTCGAGGCGGACGAACGCCCCGGTTCGCTCGTAGAACGCGTCACGCATGCTTCCTGGGTGTTCTCGCTGGCCGTGTCGTACGTAGGATTCGACGGACTCACGCGCGAGTTCGACCGCACGCGCGCCGTCCTCGTAAGAGAGATCGACGCCCTGTCGCTGGGACATACAGACGTACATGATTCTACCGCACCTAAAACGCTTCCATTCACTGTTGCCGTGTTGACCACCGAGAGACTTAACCGCCGAGACGCCCCAGACTCACTGGGAGAGAGAGCCTGGCTGCCGCGGCGTCCGGACCGGCGACGGTCCGCTCGTCCAACGTGGCGTCCGACCCCCGCGGTCGCGCCACGCCTGCGAGGAAAGTCCCCCCACCGTTTGGGCGGGTGACCGGACGCAACGTCCGGAGCGGGAGACCGCTGGCTCTGGAACAGAAACGACACGTCTCGGCCCGACCGATGATACACGCGAACCCGACCGCGAGGGAGGGGAGTTGACCTGTTGAGGGAGACGCGATTCGGAGCGCTTCTGGCGCGAGAATCGCGACTGTGAGGCGGTGTAACCGCCGAACTGGTGACCGGCGCAAGCCGCGAACCTCGTACGTCAGTCGTAGTTCAATACTGCAGGTCGCGTCCACCGCGATCACCGACGTACAGACGGCCGAGGATCGATGGAACGGCGAACCCTCACCGGTGCAAGGTCGCGTCGCTGGTAGCCCGAACACACCGCGGGCGTTCACGCCTGCGGGCGGCGCGACTGCTCAGCCGAATGCCGGGTCGAACAGAAGGGGGCTTACTCCTCTCACCTACCAATACGCTCGAGTGACGTCGCCGTCTCCTCGATCACCACCGCACCTCCGTTCGGGTAACTACTATCGCGAATAATTATTAGGGGTGACTGTCAATAGTCTCTGACCGTCGGCAGCGCGAACAATTCCAGCCGGTCACCGCTCGCGCCGCCGGCGACTGACCCCCGAAACCATGACACCAACACGACGCACACTGCTTCGATCCGTCTCCGGTATCGCCCTCGCAACCGTCGCTGGCTCGACGCTTACCGGCGCGACAGCGACTCCCGCTGCCGACCGCGCGCGAAACGAGGCCGCCCAGGACTTCAACTCCGCACTCGAGCGTGACTGTGACGGTGACGAACACCGCGCATCCATCGCCCTCGACACCCGCCGCGCCACCGTTGCCGGACAGCTCGTCACCCCGACACCCTGTCACGATCCCGTCCTCGAGGACGTCGACTACGGTGACTCCACGCTCGGCGTGACGATCGGTGCCGACGCCCCGGACGACGGCACCGCCTGCGCGGACGTCATCAGCTGTGCGCGCTACAAGGAGGCGGTCCGCCTCCCCGGCGACACCGGCTATACGGACCTCGAGGTCGTCCACGACGGCGCCGGTGGAGCGATTCCCGCGCTCGAGGCGACCGTCTCGACGGGTACGCCGGAGTACAGCAACTGTCACCAGCCGATGTCCACGGAAGACGAGGCGGCGAGCGACGCCGACGCCGAGGACGACGCCGACGCGGCCGCCGTCGAAACCGAGGACAACGTCGTTTACTTCAGCGGCCACCTCGTCGCTCCCACTCCCTGTCACGAGGTCGTCTTCCGACGCGTCGAGTTCGACGGCGACGACCTCACCGTCGAACTCGGTCTCGCCTCGACGCTCGAGCCGGGCCACGCCTGCATCCAGGTCATCGCGTGTCTCCCCTACCGTGGGCGGGTTCGCCTCCCCGAGGGGGCGTCCCCCGACGACGTGACCGTGATCGGCGGCGGCATCGGCCACTCCGAGTAGACACATCGGGGGTTCTGGGGAGGGGGTATCTGTGACTCGAGCGGCCGCGACTGACTCTCGGCACCGAGAGAGTCACATCGATCGCTGAATTTGTTTATGCCTTGAGTGCGCGTACTATCACTGATTGTCATGCCACCAGCCGTACACTCCGTCCGAGAGGGATCGATACGCGCCCCGTCCACCGCCGAGGGCCGCCCATGACCGTCGCCTCCTCGACGAGAACCGCCGGCCGCAGACTCACGACGTCAGTCGGAACCAGCGCCCACCGCGCTCGAGCGCCCGCCTTCTACCTCGTGACCGCGGCGTTTCTCGCCTTCCTCCTGTTCGCACTCCGTGAGACGATGACGATGAGCGTCACCGCCTGGGGGGCAGGCTACGGCTTCCCCGACCACCGCGTCCACCACGTGCTGATCGGCGGAACGCTGACGGTGTTCGCCGCGACGATCGCGGTCCAACTCTACCGCCCCACAGCACGCGTCGGCGCACTCCAGGCCGCGCTCGCGTTCGTCATCGCCGCGTTCGTGCTCACGGTCGTCGCCTCCGGCCCGGCGGCTGGCGCTGACCTCCTCGTGTTCGTCGTCCCGGTCGTCCTCATCGCACTGTTACACCCGGCGCGTCGCCAGCTCGTCCCGTCGCTCGAGCGTCTCGACCGCCGCCTGCTCGCCCTCGCCGCGCTCGGCGCGCTCGGCTTCGCCACCGTCGCCGTCGGCGAGTACGTCAGCCACACCACACTCGGCGACGGCCACGTCGCGATGGGCCACTACGAGTTCGTCCTCGTCGCGACGGTGACCGTCGGTCTCTTCGCGCTCCTGGGCGCACTCCGGCCCGTCGGCTGGCGCGCCCTCGTCTACGCCGCCGCCGCCATCGCCATCCTCCTCGGCGCGACCTCGCTCGCCTTCCCCGGCGCCGAACAGGGCTCGAGTCTCGCCACGCTCCCGGCGCTCGCCACCATCGTCTGGGCCATCGGCTTCGTCGCCCTCGCCGAGTACGTCGACCGAACCGACTCCTCGATCGAGTCGTGATCCACCCCGGATTTTCACATTGGTTGGTGACGCGCTGGCTCGAGAGGCGAGTGGGAGGGACGCTCGAGTGTGGTGCTCGAGGCTTTCCTGACGGAGTGTTACGCGAGCGTCAGCGAGCGTAACGCACGTCAGGCCGCGAACAAAGTGAGCGTCCTGACGGAGTGTGAGGCGAACGGAGTGAGCGTCACGCACGGACGACTGCCGTCGTCCGGAGATTTGAACTCGTGAAGACGGTCGGCCTCGCGTTGCTCGGCCGCTGCGACTTCCCTGCTCAAATCTCCGGGGCCGTTTTCGGGAAACGGACTCCTCGCTCCGCTCGTCGTGTTGTTTCCCGAAAACGTCCTGACGGAGATTTGAACTCCGGTCCCTGGCTCCGCAAGCCAAGAGGATAGTCCACTACCCTACCAGGACTCATCTGTTCATAACCCGCTTCCTCTTAAAGCACTTTCGAAACGTGGGCAAGCGCAGTCACGTGGTTTCACACTGCACTCTACACCGACCCCCGTATCTGTCACTCACTCATCCTCTCTACCCAGAAAAACCATTATGCGTTACCGTTGGAAACGTACCGACGATCTCGTTGGCACGGGGTCACACACACCCATGAAACGAACTCGTCGGAACCTCCTCCGGAACGTATCGGCACTGACTGCCTCGGTCGTCGGCGCGAGCGCCGCCGCGGCGGCACGCCCGGGTGCAGGCGAAGAGACGCCCGAATCGGTGACGAGCGCACGCATCGAGACCACGAGTCGCGAGTGCGGGTCAGAAGACTGGTCGCGCTCGAGTATCGACGACGGCGTCGTCGAAATCCAGGGCCAGGTCGCCGCGTCGTTCCCCTGTCACGACGCGGTGTTCCGTTCGATCGCCCAGCGCGGGAGCACCCTGTACGTGACGATCGGACTCGAGGCCCACTCGACGCCGTGTATCATGTGTCTCGGGACGGTCGGCTATAAGGCGGCGATCGGTCTCTCGGACGACTCGAGCGTCACCGACGTCGTCGTCAGACACGAGGGGTCGGGCGGCTCTCAGCCGATCGGTCGGCCGCGTCGCTGACTGCCGCTCGCCACACACGCCATTGGTTCTCCCCTTTCTGCACGCCTGACCGCTTCCGATAGAGCCGTAGGTCCGGCCCCGACACTCCTCGTATGGATGGCTGGCTCGAGACCGACCCGGCGCTCGTCGGGTGGGGTGGTGGTCGCGTCGGCGGTGATCGCATCGGCGGCGGTCGGGTAGGTGGCGCTCGCGGACGAGGTGAGCGTGCCCGTGGAGCGTAACGACCGCTCGATCGTCGGCTTCACGATGGTCGGCCACGGGCTGGTTCACACCTACGAGCTCTCGATTCCGATCCTGATGACGATCTGGCTGCTCGAGTTCTCGGTGACGACGGCGGTGCTCGGCGGGGCGGTGACGGTTGGCTACGCGCTCTTCGGCGCGGGGGCGCTGCCGGGTGGGCTGCTCGCCGACCGTTACGGGTCGCGGCCGCTGATCTGTGCCTGTCTGGCGGGGATGGGACTCTCGTTCGCCGCGCTGGCGCTCGTCCCCGGCATCGCCTCGCTGACGGCTGTGCTCGCTTGCTGGGGCATCGCCGCGAGCGTCTACCACCCGGCGGGACTCGCCCTGATCAGCAACGGCGTCCACGAGCGGGGGCTGGGCTTCGCCTACCACGGCATGGCGGGCAGCGTCGGCATCGCGGCCGGACCGCTCGCGACCGCGCTGTTGTTGCTGGCGTTCGACTGGCGAACCGTCGCCGTCGTCCTCGCGGTCCCCGCGCTGGTCGCCGCCGCCGTCGGCTGGTTCCTCCGCTTCGACGAGTTCGCGGCCGTCGAGGCGGGCGAGCGTGAGTGGAACCCGCGTGCTGACGCGCCCGACGATTCGGCTCGCGGCGATTCGAGCACATCGCCGCTTTCGGAGCGGCTCCGTCGGTCGGCTGGCGCGCTCGCGGGCGACCTGCGGCGGCTGTTCACCCCGGCGTTTCTCACCGTGATCGTGCTCGCGACGTTCGTCGGACTCTACTACCGCGGGCTGTTGACGTTCCTGCCGGACGTCCTCGGGGACTTTCTCGAGGCGGCCGTCGGCGACCCGCAGCTGTTCGACCCCGAGAGCCCGCTCGCCGATGAGTTCGACCTCGCTCAGTACCTCTACGTGGGTCTGTTGACCGTCGGTATCGCGGGCCAGTACGTCGGCGGACGGCTCAGCGACGCGATCGAACCCGACCGGGGGCTGGTCGGCGTGCTCTGTCTGCTCGTCGTCATCTCGCTGGCGTTCGTCCCGGCCGCCAATGCTGGCCTCCTCCCACTGCTCGCGCTCAGCGCCGTCCTCGGCTTCGCGCTGTTCGGGATGCAGCCGCTCGAGCAGGCGACCATCGCGAAGTACTCGAACCCCGAGACGCGCGGACTCTCCTTCGGCGTCGTCTACCTGGCGCTGTTCGGCGTCGGTGCGCTCGGGGCGACGGTCGTCGGGGTGGCGCTGACGGTCTCGGTACTCGCCGCGTTCGTCGTTCTCGCGGGCTTCGCGTCGGTCGCGGCGGCGCTCGGTCTCTCGTTGCGCCGACGTGTCGACGCGGGCAGAGGATAACGCTTATGCGCGGGGTTCGCCTGCACGAGCATAGTATGAGCGACATCGAGGACATCTACGACGACCTCGAGGCCGACGTCTCTCTCGACGCGTTTCGTGAGGCCGTCGCGGAGAAGGTCGAACAGATGGGTGGGCTCGCCGACGAGGAGACGGCGGCGATGCTCGTCGCCCACGAACTCGGCGAGACGGAGGTCAACGGCGTCGCGGACGTCGAGCCGGGGATGGAGGAGGCGAAGTTCCTCGCGAAGGTGGTGAGCATCGGCGAGGTGCGCACCTTCGAGCGCGAGGGCGAGGACGCCGAGGGCCGCGTGGTCAACGTCGAGGTCGCCGACGAGACGGGGGCGCTGCGGGCGGCCTTCTGGGACGAACACGCAGCGGCCGCCGTCGAGGAACTCGAGGTCGGCCAGGTGCTCCGGATCGCGGGCCGGCCCAAGGAGGGGTTCACCGGCGTCGAGGTGAGCGTCAACGACGTCGAGATCGACGAGGACGCCGAGATCGACGTCCAGATCACCGATACGCACACCGTCGAGAGCCTCTCGCTCGGGCTCTCGAACGTGAACCTCGTCGGGCTGGTGCTCGACACCGGTACGGTGCGCACTTTCGATCGCGACGACGGTTCCGAGGGCCGGGTGGCGAACCTCACCCTCGGCGACTCGACGGGACGGATTCGCGTGACGCTCTGGGACGAACAGGCAGACCGAGCGGAGGAACTCTCGAGCGGGGTGACCGTCGAGGTCGTCGACGGCTACGTCCGCGAGCGAGACGGCGCGCTCGAGTTACACGTCGGCTCGCGCGGTGCGGTCGAGGAGGTCGACGAGTCGGTCGAGTACGTCCCCGAGAGCACGCCCATCGAGAGCGTCGAGATCGATCAGATCGTCGACCTGACGGGCGTGGTCCGCTCGGCCGATCCGATCCGGACGTTCGACCGCGACGATGGCTCGGAAGGCCAGGTCAGGAACATCCGGCTCCAGGACGCGACCGGCGACATCCGCGTCGCCCTCTGGGGGGAGAAGGCGGACGTCGACGTCGGCCCGGGCGACGAAGTGGCGCTCGCGGACGTCGAGATTCAGGACGGCTGGC
This sequence comes from Natronobiforma cellulositropha, assembly GCF_025629245.1. Classification (GTDB taxonomy): domain Archaea; phylum Halobacteriota; class Halobacteria; order Halobacteriales; family Natrialbaceae; genus Natronobiforma; species Natronobiforma cellulositropha. The sequence goes on along the minus strand of NZ_JANZXN010000059.1, from coordinate 12,052 downwards.
AGGACGACCTCGAGGCCTCCGCTGGCTGGCGCTCGACGATCACGGTGCTCGACGCCTCGCCGACCGGGAGTGGCGGTGCGGAGGCGGACGACGACGCGGTCGGTCTCTCGGCGTTCGCTGACGGCGCTGCCGGTAGTGGGGACGAGGGTGCGAGCGACGAGGGGTCGGCCGCTGCCGGTGGCGATACTGGCGCGAGTACGAGTGCGGACCCGGCCGACGACGAGGGCGAAGAACTCGAGTTCACGGGTGTCGTCGTCCAGGCTGGCGACCCGGTCGTCCTCGACGACGGCGAGACGACGATGAGCGTCGAGACCAGCGCGGACGTCGGACTCGGCGAGGAGGTGACCGCCCGCGGGGTCGTCCGTGACGGCCGTCTCGTCGCGAACGACGTGTTCTGACCGCTCGAGGGGTGCTCTCGGCGGCGTTGCAAAATCGTTAAGGGTGTCAGCTTCCGGTATCAAGGTATGAACGTCGAGCTACCGTTTGCGCCGGTGGACACGATTATTCGGCGCAACGCGGGGGAACTTCGGGTGAGCGCCGACGCTTCGAAAGAACTCGCCAGACGGATCCAGCGTCACGGCGCGACGCTCGCCGAGGACGCCGCCGAGCGGGCGACCGCCGACGGCCGGAAGACGCTCATGGCGTCTGACTTCGGCGTCGAGACGGTGATCGACACCGACACCCTCGAGCTGCCGGTCGCGCCGGTCGACCGCATCGCGCGCATCGAGATCGACGAGCGCTACCGGGTCTCGATGAACGCCCGTGTCGCTCTCGCCGACATCCTCGAGGACTACGCGGACAACGTCGCCCGCGCGGCGGCGACGCTCGCGCGTCACGCCGACCGTCGGACCATCACGGCCGACGACATCGAGACCTACTTCGCGCTGTTCGAGTGAGTGTGAGCCTCTGATGCGATTCGGTTACAGCGACGTCTGCCTCGAACACGACCCCGGCGCGCGCCACCCGGAGACGCCGGACCGCCTCCGGGCGATCCGCGAGGGACTGAAGCGCAAACACGGTGTCGAGTACGTCGACGCCCCACCCGCCTCGTTCGAGACGATGGCCGCCGTCCACGACCGTGACTATCTCGAGTCACTGCGCGAGTTCTGTGCGGCGGGTGGCGGTGACTGGGACCCCGACACGACCGCGGTCGAGGAGAGCTGGGACGCCATCGCCAAGAGCGCGGGCCTGGCCTGCTGGGCGGCCGAGTCGGCGCTCGAGGGGGCCGACGGGCGCGAGACGCCCTTCGCGCTGGGGCGGCCGCCGGGCCACCACGCGGTGTTCGACGACGCGATGGGCTTCTGTTTCGTCAACAACGTCGCCGTCGCCGCCCAGCACGCCCTCGACGACTGCGGCTGTGACCGGGTCGCCATCGTCGACTGGGACGTCCACCACGGCAACGGCACCCAGGACATCTTCGCCGACCGCGAGGACGTGTTCGTGATCTCGCTCCACGAACAGGGGCTGTACCCGGGCACCGGCGCGGCCGACGAGATCGGCACCGGTGCGGGTGCGGGGGCGACGATGAACGTCCCGATGCCGCCGGGAAGCGACGACGTCGACTACCTCGCGGCGTTCGACGACGTGGTCGACCCGGCGCTGGCCGCGTTCGACCCCGACTGCGTGCTCGTCAGTGCGGGCTTCGACGCACACAAACACGATCCGATCTCGCGCATTCGCCTCTCGACGGAGACCTACGCGCTCGCGAGCGACCGGCTCAGGACGGTCGCAGCCGACACCGACGCCGCCCTCGCGTTCGTTCTCGAGGGTGGCTACGGACTGGACGTCCTCGCCGAGAGCATCGCGATGGTTCACGAGACCTTCGACGGCCGGCCGCCGATCGAACCCGACGGCGACGTGAGCGACGACGTCGCCGCGGTGCTCGAGACGGTCACTGACGCCCACGAGTCCGTCTGAGACTCGTGGGGCATGGCTGAAAAACGCGTGAGCGACAGCCGCGGCGCGCACACGAGACGCGTTCGCGACTCACTTACACGAAACCGTGGCACAGGGTTGCGTAGCCTTCGACTGGCTCGATCTGACGTGCTGGTGCGCAGGGCACACCTGTCTCTTCCGTCGTGTCGGGGTCGCTCTCAGACCGCCGGGTTCGTGACGTGAACCACACGTGACAGGCAGAACGGACGCTCGAGCCCGGGCGTCCAGGACCACCCTCGAGACTCGCACTCGAGTGTCGGCTGTGACCGGTGGTGGCCAGCGTGGGAAGCGATTGCGGGTTCGCGTTCACCATGATACAGACTCACACGGCCGACCGTATTAAGCGCTCCTATTATGGGGGTTAAAATATATTATTGCGTATTAACACCGGGGCGCCTGACCGTCCCGACGCGCTCAGGGCTGTGGCTCGACGTAGCGGCGAAGTTCCGGCCCGAACGCTGGGAGGAGCGTCGCGAGTGCGTTGCCCTCGAGCACCTCGTAGCCGTCCTCGAGCGCGCGCTGAACGTGTGCGCCGAGACCGACGTCGAAGAGGTGCTCGCTCTCGAGGAACGCTCGGGCGGTGGTGAACTCGCGCTCGCGCTCGACGACGTAGCGCCCGCCGTCGAGAAACGGGCCGTAGACGTCGGGGTCGGCGGCGTACGTCTCGTAGAACCCTTCGGCGTGGGCGCGGACCGAGACGGGCGGTCCCTCGTGGCGCTCGACACGCGGGCGTTCGGCGGCCGCGAGTTCGACCAGCAACACTGCTGCGTCGTCGGCGAACGCCGCCGAGCGGAAGACCGGGAACTCCCGCTGCTCGAGCCCGCTCGTGACGCCCGCGAGCGACTTGCGAAGCTGGGGGTAGAGCTGGTCGTCGACGACGTCGGGTGCGTCGAAACGTAGCGCGAGCACCGTCGTCTCGCGGCGCTCGAGGTACTCGCGGAGTTCCGACGCCGTCAGCGGTGCTGGCTCGTCCGGCTCGAAGAGGTCGCGACGCGGGTTCGCGAGCGCCTCGCGCGCGTAGTGCTGGAACCGGGCGACGTTCTCGGCCGAGCAGACGGCAGCGACGTTCCGCTCGGGGTCGGTCGGATCGATCACGACGAGCGGGTCGTCGAAACTGACCGTCCCGTGGGTCTCGGGGTCGAGAGTGACCGGGGGCTGCCAGTCGGCGGCGGTCTCGAGCAGCGGGCGGAAGCCGCCGTACTCACAGACGAGCAGTTCGGTCAGGTAGCCGCTGAACCCCTGCGTCCGGAGGTCGCTGCCGTAGACGCCGATGCCCTTCAGGAAGGCCTTGGTGAGCCGGACCTCGCCGGCGAGGCGGTCGTCGAGCCGGTCGGCGAGGTAGCGGTTGTGAAACGGCGTCCGGTCGACCGCCGACTTGATCTCCGTCGCCCGCTCGACGCGGTAACAGGGGACGACGTCGACGTCGAAGCCGTCGAAGACGCCCTTCACGTAGGGGTGTTCTGCGAACTCCTCGTGGCCGTCGGGCAGCGTCGCGTGGCCGACGGTCAGCCCGTACTCCCGGAGGGTCTCGCGCTCGAGTCCTGGTGGGAAACGCACGAAGACGTCGACGTCGCGGTCGCCGCTGATCCAGGTCCCCCGCGCCGTCGAGCCGACGCGCAGGACGTCGGCGTCGGGACACAGCTCGAGTGCCGCGGTCTCTGCGCGCTCGGCGAGGGCGGCTGCGACCTGCTCGAGCGTCTCGCGCTCGTCCGCGTCCGGTTCGAAGCGCTCGCGCGCCCAGCGAATCACGTCCTCGAAGGCGTCCCCGGCCGCCTCGGCGCTCCCGGCATCCTCGTCGGTCATCGATGGGGAGTACTCGAGCCGAGCGGGAAAGCGTGTCGAAGACGGCGGGCCGGATTTCCCGAGCAGACTGCTAGCCGGCGACACGGTGGGCGGAGAAAACGAAAGCCCTATCAAATACACCCGACAAACTGCAGGTGAGCCGCCATAGCTCAGATGGTAGAGCACCTCGCTGTTACGGTGACACAGTTTCGGCTGGTCGCCGCAGAGACGAGGTGGTCCCAGGTTCGAGTCCTGGTGGCGGCGCTCCGATTCTCTCCGATGTCTCACGCGATCCGTCAGCCTCGAGCGACCGTCACACCCGAGTGCTCACCCGTAGCGTTCCGGTAGCTGACCGACCGTATCGAGCGCGAGCAACGAGTACTCGACCGACTGGACGTCCTCGGTCGAGCGCACCTGGCCGACGAACGTCGACACCGTCTCGAGGTCGGTCTCGAGGACGAACAGCTCCATACAGTACTCGTCGACGTGGCTGTGGACGTTCGAGGCGATTTCCGCCTCGTACTCGTGTCTGAGACGCGTGATCCGGCGTTCGGCGGGACGCGAGCCGAAGTCGTAGAGGGCGCTCACGACGGCGGCGAGCGGACGCTCCTCGAGACGTTCGTTGTCGAACTCGGTGAGTAAGGCTCTCGCTCCCTCGCGGACGACTTCGCTTCGGCCGGTGTAATCGTGATCTGCCGCGAACGCGTCGAGACGGTCGATCAAGTCCGCTGGCATCGAGACACTGACGACAGGCATGTATTAATCTACAATATGCATCTAATAGTATTTGTTATTCACTTGGGGTTCGCAGCGTAATAACTAACATTGACGTAGCTGTAGATCATACACTCGAGCGAACTATGCCTGACGACCGTATTCCAGTGACCGTCCTGAGCGGCAGTCTCGGTGCGGGCAAGACGACGGTGTTGAACCACATTCTGAGCGCCGACCACGGACTCGAGGTGGCCGTCGTGGTCAACGACATGGGGGAGGTGAACGTCGACGCCGAAGCCGTCGCCCAGCAGTCTGACCTCGGCGGCGACGAGGAGATCATCGAACTCTCGAACGGCTGTATCTGCTGTCGTCTCCGGGGCGACATGCTCGAGGAGGTCGGCCGCCTCGCCGAGCGTCGGGAGTTCGACTACCTGCTCGTCGAGTCCTCGGGCATCTCCGAACCGATTCCCGTCGCCCAGACGTTCGCACTCGGCTTCGAAGACGCCAGTTTCGACCCGACCGACACCTACGCACTCGACACGATGGTGACCGTCGTCAACGCCCACAGCTTCTACGAGTCCTTCGATTCCGGTGCGGCACTCACCGACGATGGCCTGACCCCCGACGCCGGCCGCGTTCCCGAAGAGGTGTTGCTCGATCAGATCGAGTTCTGTGACGTCCTCGTGCTCAACAAGTGCGACCTCGTCCCCGACGACGCCCTCGACGAGATCGAAGCCGTCCTCGAGCGCCTCCAGCCGCGGGCGACGCTCGTCCGGACGGTCCACGGCGACCTCGAGCCCGAACAGATCCTGGGAACGGGCCGGTTCGACTTCGAGGCCGCCCAGGGCGGTGCGGGCTGGAAACACGAACTCCAGCACGACCACCACCACGACCCGCTCGAGGAACACGGCGTCACCTCCTTCGTCTACGAGCAGAAACGGCCGTTCCACCCGCTGCGTATCGCGCGACTCCTCAGCGACATGCCCGACGAACTCATCCGCGCGAAGGGCTTCTTCTGGAGCGCCGGCCGCGAGGACGCCGCGATGGGGATGGACAAGGCCGGTACCTCCGTCCGCGCCGGTCCCTCGGGGACGTGGCTCGCGACGCTCCCCGAAGCCCAGCGCCAGCAGTACTTCGCCGCCCGGCCGGGACTGAAAGACGACTGGGACGAACAGTGGGGCGACCGGATGACCCGCCTCGTCTTCATCGGACGCGAGTTCGACGCCGACGGCCTGATCGACGCCCTCGACGACTGTGCGCTCACCGACGCCGAGATGGACGAGGACTGGTCGACCTACCCCGATCCGTTCGAACCGCAAGAGCGACGTGAACTCGCGCTCGCCAACGACTAGATGTCTTCGACTCCAGTCACCGTCCTCTGTGGCGCACTCGGCGCGGGGAAGACGACGCTGCTCTCACACCTCCTCGCGAGCGACGAGCGCGACGTCGCCGTCCTCGTCAACGACGTCGGCGAGGTGAACGTCGACGCCGACCTCGTCGAGGCCCGGACCGACCTCGCCGACGGCGGCGAACTCGTCGCCCTCGAGAACGGCTGTATCTGCTGTAGCCTCGGCGGCGAACTCTCCCGGGCCGTCATCGACCTCTGGCGAAACCACGACTTCGATGCGCTCGTCATCGAAGCCTCCGGCGTCGGCGAACCCGAACCGATCGCAGAGCAGTTCGTCCGCGGTCCCGCCGGCGGTCCCTACGACCTCGACGCGCTCGTCACCGTCGTCGACGCCCGCGACTTCTACGACCGCTTCGTCGCCGGCCGCGACGGCACGGTGCCGACGCGCTCGACGCTCGCGGACACCGACGCGACCCGCCCGCTCTCGGACCTCCTGCTCGAGCAGATCGAGTTCTGCGACCACCTCGTGCTCAACAAGTGCGACCTCGTCAGCGCCGACGAGCGCGACGCTGCCGTCGCCCTGCTCGAGACGCTCCAGCCACACGCGGACGTCGTCACCACCGAGTACGGTGTCGTCGACCCCGACACGATCCTCGAGCGCGGCGGTGTCGATCTGGAGTCGATCAAACGCGCGGCTGGCTGGAAACAGGCGGTCGAGTCACTCGAGGACGACCTGGATACTCACACCGGTCACGACTCCGCCGAGGGTGATCACGACGAGCACTCGCACGACCACGGCCACGACGAGCACTCGCACGACCACGGCCACGACGAGCACTCGCACGACCACGGCCACGACGAACACTCGCACGACCACGGCCACGACGAGCACTCGCACGACCACGGTCACGGTGAGGACTGCGGCCACGACCACGGCGAGGCGTGCGAGCACGACCACGATCACTCGAGTCACGACCACGAGAGCGCACACGCACGCTACGGTATCGAGGTCGACGGCTACCGGCGCGGACGGCCGTTCCACCCCGAACGCTTCGCGCGCCTGCTCGCCTCGCTCCCCGACGGTCTCGTCCGCGCGAAAGGTCTCTGCTGGATCGCCGGCCGCGAAGATCAGGCGATCACCATGAGCTTCGCGGGCAGCCAGACCACACTCGGGGTCACCGGCCGCTGGATCGCGAGCCTCCCCGAGAGCCGCCAGGAGCCCTACCGGCGCGGCCAGCCCGACCTCCCGTGGGACGAACGCTGGGGCGACCGCGAGAGCCGGCTGGCACTCATCGGCCGGGACCTCGATGTGGAGGCGCTGGCGGCCCGCCTCGACGAGTGTCTGCTCACCGACGAGGAACTCGCCGCCGAAGACGAGTGGACCGGCTACGAGAACCCCGCACCGACCGCGATGGGCGCGACGGTGACGGTCGACCTCGAGGCGCCGCCGACGATCTAACCTCCTCGACGCGCTCGGCGCTTCGGCCGTTCGTACACTCGAGTGACTTCTCTCGCCACGACTGGCGAGACGACCGGTTCCGACGGCGTGCCCGCGGCCCACCCGATATTACCAATACAGAAATCAAATTTACGAATTCTTATTAACTAAAGGTTTAAAGTTGGTAACTATGGCACCGACATTCACTCGGAGGCGCGCGCTCGCCGGGACGGCGGCCGTCACGGCAGGTGCGCTCGCGGGCTGTTTCAGTTCGCTCTCAGACGATGGGGATGAGGGGGATCGACGGGCCGCTCGCGTCTCGCTGATCAGCGACCCGGCCGACGGAAACTGGGACCTCTACGGCGGGCTGACGCCGTACTACACGCCGGTCCACGAGACGCTCACCGCAGCGACCCACGACTTCGAGTCGATCGAGCCGTGGCTCGCGACCGACTGGGAGGCGGTCGACGACCAGACCTGGCGCTTTACGCTCCGCGAGGACGTCACCTTCCACGACGGCTCGCCGCTGGACGCCGACGCCGTCGCGACCTCGCTGGGAACGCTGTTCGAACACGAGCGCTACGACTGGGCGAAGTGTGACGAAGACAGTTTCAGCGCCGAAGACGGCGACCTGATCGTCGAACCCTTCGAGCGCTTCGGCGCACTCCCTGGCACCCTCAGCCACCCGCTGTTCGGCATCCAGCGCCGCGACGACGCCGAACCCGAGCGTCCGGTCGGCACCGGTCCCTACGAGACACCGGCCATCGAGTTCGGCGAGCCGGTTCACACCGTCGCCTTCGAGTCCTACTGGGGCGTCCCGCCACAGCTCGAGGAGCTGACCTTCGAGGGCGTCGTCGATCCGAACACCCGCTCGCTCGGACTCGAGAGCGCCGAGACCGACCTCGCGTTCGACCTGCCCCGCTCACACTACGACTCGCTCGCAGCTGACGACGACGTCGTCGTCAGGACCGAGACCGAGCCACGGACGGGACTGGCGATGGTGAACCTGTACCGTGCGCCCACCGACGACGAGTACGTTCGCCGGGCGTTGAACTACGCGATCGACCAGGAGACCATCGTCGACACCGTCTTAGAGGGCATCGGCGACCCCGCGCGTGGACCCTACGCCGAGTCGATTCCCTGGTCTGCCCACGCTGAGTTGCCGGCCTACGGTCCCGACCTCGAGCGCGCGCGAGACCTGCTCGAGCGCTCGTCGTACGACGCCGACGACCTCCACCTCGACCTGATCGTCTCGAACGCGAATCCACACGAACACGACATCGCCTCGGTCATGCAGTCGCGCTTCGCCGAAATCGGCGTCGAGATGGATATCCGACAGCTCGACTCGAGTTCGTTCTTCGAGGTCGAGAACAAGCGCGAGGCGAACCTGATCCTCGTCGAACTGGGTTCGATCAACGGCGCGGCGGACTACCTCGTCCACCTGCAGTTTCACTCGATGGGTGGGGACAACCGCGCGCTCTACGAGTCCGAGGGAACGGGCGTCTCGAACCCCGGACCCGAGGTCGACGAACTCATCGAGCGCGGTGACCGCGCACTCGACGAGACGGTCAAACACGACGCCTACCGCGAGGTCCAACACCGCGTCATGGACACCGGGGCCGTGATCCCGGTCTACTACAAGGAGTACGTCCTCGGCCAGCGAGCGACCACCACCGGTCCCGAACTCCACTCGGTCCCGCACATGACCCGCTGGAGCGAGTTCGGCTACCGCGAGTCGGCCGCCGGTGACGGAACCCCCTCGGAGGGCGAGCGATGACCGCCGAGACGGGCCACGAGGACGCCACGAGCTGTGACGTGCTCGTCGTCGGCGGCGGTCCCGCGGGCTGCTCTGCGGGCGTCTTCACCGCCCGCGCCGGACTCGAGACCCACATCGTCGAACACCGCCGCTCGCTCCTGCGCAAGTCGGCCCACCTCGAGAACTACCTCGGCTTCCCCGACGGCGTCCGCCCGCAGACCTTCCTCGAGATAGCACGCGATCACGCCCGCACCGCTGGCTGTACCTACGAGACCGCCACCGTCGAGTCCGTCGAGCGCACCGACGGCGACGCGGGTCGCTTTCGCGCCGCCACCACCGACGGCGTCATCGACGCCGCGTTCGTCCTCGTCGCCTCCTGGTCGGACTGTTCGTTCCTCGAGGCGGTCGGCGTCGAGACGGGCATCGAGGAGGGCGGACACGTCCCGATCGTCGAGATCGACGACGACGGCCGGACCTCCGTCGAGGGCATCTACGCGGCCGGTCGCCTCACCGACCAGCACCACCAGGCGATCGTCAACGCGGGCCACGGCGCCCACGTCGCGCTCGCACTCGTCCGCGACGTCCGCCCGTCGTACTACAACGACTGGGTCGTTCCCGAGGGCTACTACGAGGCCTACGACCGCGCCGTTCCGGACGGCGTCGAAGCGATCGACCACGAGGAACGCGAGCGCCGCCTCGAGCGCTCGCGCCGGACGATGCGCACCTACTTCGCGGAGCGCCCGGAGGAGTGAGCGATGTCTCGGTGCCGAGCGCCCGACGTCGAAAACGTATTTCCCCCGGGGTGAGTACCCCCGCCCATGACTCCCGACTCCCGACGGAGCACCGACGAGCACGGCCACGACGTCATCGACCCCCTCTACGTCGCCATCGTCACCGTCTCGAGTTCGCGCGCGAGCGACGCCCGCTCGAGCGGCGAGACGCCTGCGGACCCGGGCGGTGACACCATCGCCGCCTGTTTCGAGGAGGCGGGACACGAGGTCCGCGCGCGCGAACTCGTCCGCGACGACTACGCGGCCATCCGCACCGCCGTCCGTGCGCTGGTCGCCCGCCGGGACGTCGACGTGGTGGTGACCACCGGCGGGACGGGCGTCACCGCCGACGACGTCTCACCCGAGGCCACCTCCGCGCTGTTCGAGCGCGAACTGCCCGGCTTCGGCGAACTGTTCCGCGCGCTCTCCTGGGAGGAAGTCGGCACGCGCGCGATGGCCTCGCGCGCCACCGCTGGCATCGCCGCCGACACGCCCGTCTTCTGTCTGCCCGGTAGCACCAACGCCTGCCGCACCGCCTGCGAGCAACTCATCGTCCCCGAAGCCCCACACCTCGCCGGACTCGCCACCAGCCACCGCGTCGGCGCGGCCGACCAGAGCCTCGCCGAGTTCCAGAATGAGGAGTGACCGCCCGCTCGCGGCGACCACACCGGAGGTCCCGCGATGACCCTCTACGGCGTCGGTCTCGGACCCGGCCAGGCCGACCTGCTGACCGTCCGCGGCAAACGGGTCCTCGAGTCGGTCTCCGTCGTCTACTCCCCCGGCCGCCTCTCGCGGTCGGTCGCCGCCGAGTACGTCGACGAAGACACGCTGAGCGACCTCGAGTTCCCGATGACGCGCGACCCCGAGGTCCTCGAGCGCGCTTGGCGCGAGGCCGCAGCCACCGTCGCCCCCACCGCACGCGAAGCCGACGCCGCGTTCGTCACCCTCGGCGACCCCAACGTCTACTCGACGTTCGGCCACCTCCGGCGCACCCTCGAGCGCGACCACCCCGACGTCGACCTCGAGGTCGTCCCCGGCGTGAGTTCGGTCACCGCCTTCGCGACCGCCCTCGGCGTCGACATCGAAGCCGGGAGCGACCTCGCACTCGCCGAAGCCGCAGACGGCGCCGCACCCACCCTCGCCGACCGCATGATCCTCTTCAAAGTGACCGACGCCCCCGAAACCCACCGGAAGCTGACCGCGGCGGGCTACACGGTCACCTTCGGCCGACGGCTGTTCATGGAGCAGGGCGAGACACTCGTCACCGACGACCCCGCAGCGCTACTCGAGCGCGACTACTACACCCTGGCGTACGCCCGCCGCGACTGAGGGCGGTTTCGCTCGAGAGAGTAAGGGTTAACTATCGCGCACGGGTCTGTTCGCTCGAGTGAGGGCCCTTAGCTCAGTTGGTTAGAGCGCTCGGCTCATAACGTCTCCAGGCTGGTCTGGGGGTGTGAGATACCGAGTGGTCGATGGTTCGAATCCGTCAGGGCCCATGGAGCGAGGCGAACACGTCGTGAGCCTCGCGGAATGATGCACTGACGGTTCGAAGTAGACGGCACCGAGCGGAGCGAGGTGACGGCGTAGTTCGAATCCGTCAGGGCCCATTGAGCAAACCGAACAATTCTCGAGCTTTACGGAGTAGATTGCTGACGGTTCGAATCCTGCAAGTCACAACGCGAACGGAACGAGCGACCGGTTTGCTTCGGTTCGACCCCGTCACCATTCGCCACACAGGGGCTGGGAATCGCCGTACTACGCGTGGACTCTCATGATGCCATATGCATATGCTGTGGACAAAACAGTCGAAACAACTTCGCTTCCAAACATTCACTTAGCTTGAATCAGCTATCTATGTCATATGTCTGAGAGCGACTCTATTCATTGGACTGAAACCCTACACACCATGTTAGACTCGGGTTCGGACAGCGGAGACTCAATAATCAAATTCATAGAGGATAAAGTCCCTAATGAAGAAAGTCGACTTTATGATGACAAGAGACAAATATTCATCCATAATGACAATACCGACATAGGAAAAGAAAGACAATTCAAACTGCTAAAACATGTTAGCGCTTTAGCCAATACAAGAACAGAACAACGTTATAGGTATTTATTCATTTGCTTTACTGACGATCGAAAATTCATCGGTTCCGATGATTGGGAGTCCAAAGGAGGTAACCACATAGCTGATGTTGACGAATCGGCCTTGTTTAGACGTTCGAAATTGGCCTCCTGAGCCCCTGGCTAGTAAGTTCTAGGGTTCTAGCAAGAGCTGCTACTTGTCGAGGTTACTAGGAAGTGAAGCG
>NZ_JANZXN010000058.1 GCF_025629245.1 Natronobiforma cellulositropha | reverse complement strand
GCCCGCAGTCATCGAGGTCGTCACTCACTTGGGAGTGGTTGCCGATTTTCGCTCGATAGGTGCGGGTTGTCTCCAGCATTGTACTGTGTTCATAAGAACTTATGGAACCTTTCATATTAAAGGTAGTGGTTGGCGTGGAATACCCAGCCGTGCAGTCATCGGTGGGTGGCGTCATCCAGTGACGTCGCGTATCCCCGCGCTAAAGCGCGAGGTTTTGCGCCTGCTCATCCCATAACAAAGAAGGTCTCCCGCGAGGGTCGTTCGTGCGAGGCAGGGTACCTCGCACGCGACGCTCTGTCCGTTGGACGGCCCGCGGCGGCCGCCCGCCGCGGTTCTTTCTTGCGCGCGAGGTGCCTCGAGATTGCTGAAACGGCTCGGTCCCGGCCGAAACCGTGACGGCCATAGCGGACGCGGCCCGACTCGAGCGTATGGACACGACCCCACCGACGCTCGCGTGGCGGCCGACGGCCGACCGGCGAACACTCGTGGTCGCACTCGTCGACGGTGCCCTGCTGTCGGCGCTCGTCGCGGGCGGAATGGTCTCTCACGGGACGGACCCGCTCACAGCCCCGCTGTCGACGTTCGAGGGAATCGCCCCGTTTCTCCTCGCGTGGGTTCCCCTCGCGGTACTCGCTGGCGCGTACGCCGAGCGGGTCCTCTCAGAGCCGCTCGAGGCTGCCCGTGTCGTAGCCGTCGCCTGGCTCGCAGCGGCGAACGTGGCGTTGCTCCTCCGTGGGTCGCCCTTCTTCGAGGGCGGAATGGCCTGGCCGTTTCCGCTCGTGATCGGTGGGCTGGGACTGGTCTGTCTGCTGACCTGGCGCGTTGGGTACGCCGCGTTCGCCCCTGCCAATTGACCTGTCAGTCAGAGGAGGGAGTACCGCAGCGGCCGTCTCGAACAAAGAGGCGTATCTACGACGTGTGGGTTTGCTCGCGAGAGACCGGGTACCGGACAGTACAGGTCGCCGCCGTCTATCGGTTGCTATCACCGGCGGATTCGATACGGGCGGGAGATGGACTTCGTTTCAGCTGTGGAGCGTGAGATTAGCGTCAGGTTCCGGAGAATAACTAATTCATAAGTTATAGGAATCTGTTCTCAAAGCACTACGTTGCAGACGAGTTCGCTATCAGCAAATTATGGGAAATGCTTATATACCTATTCCCCATACTATGTAGTAGATTATGGCTGGATATTACGACGTTGTTCTCGGGCTTATCCCGGTCGCACTGCTCGGCATCACCGCCGCACTGACCGTCGTCGGTGTCTCGCTGACGACCGCCGTACCGATCGGTGCAGCCGTCGCGATCGGTCTCATCGGCCACGCGATGTTCGTCAACGCACCGACGGACGCCGTCGAGGAGTCGCCCAACCAGCCGTCGCGCAAGCGCCCGCGGCAGGGTCAGCGGCCCCCGATCAACGCAGAGTAACGACTCTCGAGGACCTTTTTACCCACCCAGCCGTTCGGGCAGACGATGACCGACGTCCTGTTTCTCAGTAGCGCGGACGTGACAGCACTGGCCACGCCCGACGAGTACGTCGACGCGGTCCGGGAAGCCTACCGCGAACGTGGCACGGGAGCGCCGGCACGGCCACGCCAGACGTTCACCCGATCTGATCCCGGCGGCATGCTCACCAGTTACGCCGCCTTGCTCCCCGAGACCGGCGCGATGGGTGGCTACACCTACGCGGCCGGCTTCGGTGCGGGCGACGCCTGGTTCGTCACCCCGCTGTTCGACGCCGAGACGGGCGAGCCGCTCGCGATCATCGACGGTGCGAGTATGAACCCGTTCAAAACCGGAGGCGCCGGTGCCGTCGCCGTCGACGCACTCGCCCGCCGTGACGCGGCCACCGTCGCCGTCATCGGCACCGGGCCACAGGCCCGCGGCCAGCTTCGTGCGAGCGCGACCGTCCGCGAGTTCGAAGCGGTCCGAGTCTTCTCACCCACGCGCGAGCACCGCGAGGCGTTCGCCGAGGAGTTCGCCGACCGACTCGAGGGGACCGTGCAGGCGGTCTCCTCGAGCGCCGACGCCGTCGACGGCGCCGACGTCGTCATCACGGCGACGACGGCCGACTCGCCGGTCGTCTCGAGCGACGATCTCGCACCCGGCACGCACGTGACGGCGATGGGCCGATACCACCCGAAGAAACGCGAACTCGACGTCGAAACGATCGAACGGGCGACGTACGTCCCCGACCTGCGCGAGCGCGTGACACGGGACGCAGGGTCGTTTCTGGCAGCGCTCGAGGCGGGCGCGGTGACCGAAGACCACGTACACGCGGAACTCGGCGAGGTGGTCGCGGGGGCGACACCCGGCCGGACGAGCGCCGAGGAACTCACCGTCTTCGACAGCGGTGGGACCGGTATCGAGACGGTCGCCGCCGCGTCGATGCTCTACGAGAAGGCACTCGAGGCGGGTCTCGGGACGACGCTCCCGTTCGCACCCGCCAGCGAGGCGCTGACCGGGCGGTGAGCAGCTTCCTGTATCGAGCGTTCGTCTCACGAACCGAACGCCGACAGGGGGTCTAAGCCGTTCTGTCGCCTACTAGTCCGTATGTCCCGCGCGGCGGAACTCGCGGCGGTGCTCGAGGAGACGGTCTCGCTCGCGATCGTCTGTCACGACAACCCGGATCCAGACTGTCTCGCGAGCGCCCTCGCGCTGGCGGAGATCGCGAGCGCACACGGCGTCGAAGACGTCGTGATCGTCTACGGCGGTGAGATCTCACACCAGCAAAACCGCGCGTTCGTCAACCTCCTCGAGATCGACGTCGAGGCGTTCGAGGACGTCGACGTCGCTGGGTACGAGGCGAGCGCGTTCGTCGACCACTCACGCTACGGGGCGAACACCGTGAGCGACGCCGTCGACCCAACCATCGTCGTCGACCACCACCCCGGTGACCCGCTCGGCGCACCGTTCGTGGACGTTCGCGTCGAGTACGGCGCGACGGCGACGATCTTCGTCGAGTACCTCCTCAAACTCGACGTGGCGATCACGGAACGGCTGGCCTCTGCGCTCCTGTTCGCCCTCCACAGGGAGCGTCTCGACTACATCAGAGAGCCGACGGCCAGGGAGTACGAAGCCGCGCTCGCGGTCTACCCAGAGGCTGATCTCGAGGTACTCGACCAACTGTACGGCTCTGCGTTCTCTCCGGCGACGATCGACGCGATCGGCCGGGCGATCACCTCGCGCGAACGACGCGGTTCCTCGCTCGTCGCGAACGTCGGGATCACGCCGGAGACCGACGCCCTGCCACAGGCAGCCGACTACCTCCTGAACTTAGAGGGCGTCGACACGGTCCTCGTCTTCGGTCTCGTCTCCGACTCGATCCGTATCAGCGGCCGATCGATCGATCCGCGCGTACACATCGGCGAAACGCTCGAGGGTGCGTTCGGAGGGCTCGGAGCGACCGGCGGCCACCACGACATGGCCGGCGGGCAGATCGACCTCGGACTCTTCGGCGACGAGGCGGACGACGACGACGCACTCCTCTCGTTCGTCTCGCGTCGAATCTCCCGCCGGTTCTTCGAGGCACTCAACTTAGACGGTGACGGCGAGGTGTGATCGGAGCGGCCCACGCGAATCTCAGTCGGTCTCGAGCGGGTGACCTGCAGCCAGCAGCGACCGGTCACCGGCCTATAGTAACAACTGCAACGATTTACACACTGATCGCCGACCCGTCTGGCGATCAGGTGTGCACTGACTTGCAGTGGCTACGATAGCGGTTGCTACCATTCGCGCTGGCCATCGGCGAGGATTTTTATCCTAGTGAAGTGTACGAAAATCCGTGACGACAGCACTGTTCGTCGTAAGTGAGGAGGGGTACTGGGGAGAAGAATGCATTGCGCCACTCGAGGCGCTCACCGAGGCGGGTGTCGAGATCACGGTCGCCACGCCGACCGGATCGAAACCGGTCGTCGACGACCTCTCGATCGATCCCGAGCAGGTCGGCGAGGAGACCGCCGCCCACGTCGAGGAGGTCCACGCCACCGACGAGCGACTCGAGAATCCGATTCCGCTCGCGGAAGCGAGCGCCGACGAGTACGACGCCGTCGTCTTCCCGGGGGGCCACGGCACCGAGTGGGACGTCAACCAGGACGGCCACGCGCGAGCGCTGCTCGCAGCGACCGTCGAAGGGGAGGGAGTCGCACTCGTCGTCTGTCACGCCGTCGGCTTACTCGCGTTCACCCGAGGGTCTGACGGGGAGTTCCTCGTCGACGGCCGCGAGGTCACCGGCTTTCCGAACGCCTGGGAGACGGACATCGTCGACGACCACGACCGCCTCCCGAACGGGCGGAAGCTCCCCTACTGGGTCGAAGACGAGGTCGTCGCCGCCGGCGGCACCTGGGACGCCGAACTCGAGTCGGATACCAGCGTCACCGTCGACGGCAACCTGATCACCGCCCGCGGTCCAGCGTCCTCACAGCGGGCCGCGGCGGTCTTACTCGAGGAACTCGACGGCTGAACACGCAGACGCCGACGGCGGGGACCGACCACCGCCGCGGTGTCGGGGAATCAGTCCCTTTTTACCTTCGCCCGGGGAACTGAGCGTATGAGCTTCGAAGAGGACGACCGCGTCGTCTTACACGACAAGCACAGCGAGTTCGACGGCGAGACCGGCACCGTCACCCAGACGATGGAGTCGATGTTCGGCGACGTCACCTACACGATCAGCTTCGAGGACGGCCAGGAGAGCGGCGTGCCGGAGGACGCACTCGAAGAGACCGACGAGAGCGCAGACGAAGCCGACGCCGGCGACGACGACGAGTAACCGCACAGGCGACCCGGCCCGCCGTGACGGCCGGCGGCGCCGACTCACCACCGACCATGGGACAGATTCCACTCCACTACGTCGACCTTCGGGCGTTCTGTTACGCAACCGAAGACGAAAAGCGCGTCGAGGACGCACTCAGAACCTTCCTCCCCGAGGAGTTCGAGATCGAACGCCTCGAGAGCGAAGGCCACTACGGCGACCGCATCCTCATCCTCTCTGCGCGCGTCGAGAACGCCGACGACGTCCGCCACGTCCTCGCCCGTCTCGCCGACCTCGAGTCGTTCGGCCGGTTGCTCGCCGAACTCGACGAGCGCGTCACCGAGAACACGGAACTGTTCTTGCGTCTGGACAAGCAGGCGGCCTTCTCCGGCGACGTCGCCCTCGGTGAGGGCATCACCTTCCGCGCGAAAGTCGAGGCCTACCCCGCGAAGAAACACATCGCCGTCGAGAACGCCCGCGAGGTCCTCGAAGAACTCGACGACGAGCCGCCAGCGTAATGGCTCGCCAGCCGACGGCGTTGTACTAACCACTCGAACGGTTCGTTTTTGGTACCGGCCTCCCAGGGCTTCGGTATGGACGTACACATCGTGGGTGACGACCCCATCGCAGAGACCGTCGCCACCGCCCTCGCAGACGTCGACATCGAAACCGTCGACGCCGAGCCGGCGGACGTCGAAACCGCACGGTTCGCCGTCGTCGCAGACGTCGCCGGCGCGTCGACGTTCGCCGACGCGAACGAGGCCGCACTCGCGGGAAACACCCCCTGGATCGCCGTCGAAATCGGCGGCATGGGCGGCCACCCGTTGACCGACGTAGACGCCGCCGTGAGCGGCTTCTCGGCGTCGACGGGCTGTTTCCACTGTCTCCGGATGCGCGTCGAGTCGAACCTCTCTGACGGAGAACGCGCCGAACGAGCGACCGGCTCTCGGAGTACCGCCCGGTTCGCCGGAGCGGTCGCCGGCTACGAGTGCGCCCGGACGTTCGCAGGCGAAGACCGCCTGTTCGGTCACGTCGTCGAACTCGGCGACTCACGCGTCTACGCACGCCGGCGCTTCCTCCCCGTGCCCAACTGTGACTGTGAACCCGACTCGAGAGACCGGGCGCTCGGCCGTGACGACGACTCGGTGGACCTCGAGGCGGCTGTCGCGAGCGCAGACACGGTCATCGACGAGCGCGTCGGTATCGTCTCGACGCTCGGCGAAGCCGAGTCGTTCCCCGCGCCGTACTACCTCGCGAGCGCGGCCGACACGAGCGGGTTCAGCGACGCCCGAACGCCGCCACAGGCCGCCGGTGTCGACGAGGACTGGAACGCCGCGATGATGAAAGCCGTCGGCGAGACGCTCGAGCGCTACTGCGGGGCGACCTACCGCCCGTCGGACTTCGTCCGCGCGCCGTTCGACGAACTCGAGGCTGCGCTCTCACCGGACGAGCTGGTCAGACCCGGAGACGCCCCGGCGTTCGACCCGGAGGAAGAACACCGCTGGGTACTCGGTGAGAACCTCGAGACCGGCGACGAGGCCCACCTGCCGGCGGCGGCCGTCCAGTTCCCCCCGCCAGGTGAGCAACTGCTCCCGTCGATCACCACCGGTCTCGGTCTCGGCTCTTCGACGGTCGACGCGCTCGTCTCCGGTCTCAGCGAGGTCATCGAGCGCGACGCGACGATGCTCTCGTGGTACTCGACGTTCGAACCGCTGGCGCTGGGCGTCGACGACGACGTGTTCGAACGCCTCGCCCGGCGCGCCCGCGGCGAGGGGCTGACCGTGACGCCGCTGCTCGTCACCCAGGACGTAGACGTACCGGTCGTCTCGGTCGCCGTCCACCGTGAAGGCGGCTGGCCACAGTTCGCGATGGGGTCTGCGGCCTCACTCGACGCCGTCGGGGCCGCCCGGGCAGCGCTCTGCGAGGCGCTCCAGAACTGGATGGAGCTGCGGGCACTCGGCCCGGAGGACGCCGCGGACGCCTCGGGCGAAATCGGCGAGTACGCCTCCTTCCCCGACGCGGCCAGGTCGTTCATCGCCGTCGACGGCGACGTCGACGCCGCCGCCGTCGGTCCCGACCCCGTCCCGACCGGTCTCGAACGACTCGAGTCGCTCGTCTCGCGGGCGACCGACGCCGGTCTGACGCCGTACGCAGCGCGGCTGACGACCCGCGACGTCGAGGCACTCGGCTTCGAAGCGGTGCGCGTCGTCGTCCCCGAAGCCCAGCCGCTGTTCACTGGAACGGCGTTCTTCGGTGAGCGAGCCAACACCGTCCCGGCGGACCTCGGCTTCGAGCCGCGACTCGAGGGACCGTATCACCCGTACCCGTAGAAGCGCTCGGGAGAGGAGTTAGTCGTCGGCCGGTGGGTCGCGCTCGTTGTGGTCGACGGAGACACCCTCGTCGGTAATCGAGACGGTGACCGCGCGCGAGCGTTCGCCGACGGTGAGCGTCTCGATGTCGACCTCCTCGCCGTCTGGGCTGAGTACCTCGATTCTGACGTGCTGGTCGGTGTTCGAGAGGCGCTCTAATCCAGCAGTCTCACCGGGAGTGACGGCGACCGACTGTTCGTACGTACCGCGGCCGTCCTCGCCGTCGATGGCGGTAATTCGTACGTTCCGACTCTCGTCGATCCGGTTTCTGACCTGGACCTCGACCGGCGTCGTAAAACTGAGATTCGAGAGACAGCCCGCGAGACAGGCTACCGGGACCGTGGCTCCGGCGGTTCGAAGCAGCGTACGGCGGTTCACACTCGACGGGTAGGACCCGCCGACCGTAGCTGTTGTCCTTTCCAGTCGGACGTGCGGCCAGCCGTCCGCTCAGTTCTGCGGCGAGTAGTTCGGCGCTTCGTCGGTGATGACCACGTCGTGTGCGTGCCCCTCCGTCTGGCCGGCACTCGAGATGCGGACGAACTCGGCGCGGTCTTTGAACTCGGGGATCGTCGGCGCTCCGACGTAGCCCATGCCGGACTGCATCCCGCCGGCCAGCTGGTGGAGTTCGGATTTCAGTGTCCCCTTGTAGGGCGTGGCGGCCTCGACGCCCTCGGGGACGTACTCCTCGTCGTCCTCGGGGTCTTCTTTGAGGTAGCGCCCGCTGTCGCCCGACTTCATCGCGCCGACGCTGCCCATGCCGCGGTACTGCTTGTAGCGCTTGCCGTTCATCGTAATGACCCGACCAGGGGCCTCGTCCGTGCCCGCGAAGTACGACCCGAGCATGATCGCGTCCGCCCCGGCGGCGATGGCTTTGATCGCATCACCCGAGTAGCGGATGCCGCCGTCGGCGATGACGGGCACGTCGTGTTCGGCCGCTACGTCTGCGACCTGTGAGACCGCCGTGATCTGGGGCATGCCCGCACCGGAGACAACGCGGGTCGTACAGATCGATCCCGGCCCGATACCGACTTTGATGCCGTCGGCGAACTCGACGAGGTCCGCCGCCGCCTCGCGCGTCCCGACGTTGCCGACCACTACGTCCGCCTCGACGGCCGCTTTGATCTCGCGCGCACCGTCGATCACGTTCAGGTTGTGCGCGTGCGCACAGTCGATAAAGAGCACGTCCGCACCGGCCTCGTCGGCGGCGATTGCGCGGTCGGTCTCGAACGGCCCGACGGCGACACCACAGCGCAGGCGACCCGCTTCGTCACGTGCGGCCTCCTTGTACTCGCGACGCTGGAGAATCCCCTGCATGGTCACCAGCCCAACCAGCAGGTTCTCGTCGTCGACGACCGGCACGCGCTCGATCTTGTGCTCGTACATCAGGTCGAACGCCTCGCGCGCGTCGACGTCCTTCGGCGCCGTGATGACCTCGTCGGTCATCGCCGCCGTCACGGCGTCGTTCTCGCCGACCTCGAGGTGCGGGCGGATGTCCGTACTCGAGATGATCCCCAGGACCTCGCCGTTCGTGTTGACGACGGGCGCACCGCCGACACCCCGGCGCGCCATCAATTCGTCGACCTCGCGGACGGTCATCTCGGGATCCGCAGTGACGACCGACTCGAGCGGAATAATGAGTTCGTCGGCGCGTTTGACCTGGTCGATCTCCTCGACCATCCGGTCGACGTTCATGTTCCGGTGAATCACACCCATCCCGCCGTGGCGCGCCATCGCGATCGCCATCCCGCTCTCGGTGACGGTGTCCATCGCCGCCGAGAGAATCGGGACGGACACCTCGACCGACGTCGAGACTCTCGAGGTGAGGTCGGCCTCGTCGGGTTCGACGCGGCTCTCTTTCGGCCGGAGCAAGACGTCGTCGAACGTCAGCGCCTCCGGCACCTGTAGCTTCGCAGAATACGGCCCGTGCTCAGGAACGTCGTTCGCCATGTAACATGTGGGAAATCCCCGGGGAAAAACGTTGCGAGACAGGCCGCCACGTGTGACGCGCTGGCGAGCGACAGTGTCTCGCCTCGAGTGACACTGGTTCGGCCCGGCCGCGCAGACGGTGGGTCCAGCGGGCGTGTCAGTATCGGGTAGACAGGTACCCGATCTGTGCATCGATGGACATCGGTGGGAAAATTCAGCGGTTCGGGTACCGATGCGTGCACGCTGTGGCCGTTTCTCACACAACCTTTATCGATACTGGTCCTGAATAGTTATTCATGATTGTGAACGCTGTGAGAACGACCGACGACGCCCGACCGTGCCAGACGACCAGCGACCTCGTCGGCGCGTTTACACCGGCCCGTCCGTTCTCCACAGCGTTTGGCCAGCAGTGGTCCGCAGACTGGCAGCAACGCCAGCCGTCCCACCGCCCACATCACTCCCACCCGCTGGCCCTGGGTCACGGCCATCACGCCTGTCGATGAGCACGTCACAACACCCCGTCGCGCTCAAACTCGAGCGCCTCGTCGGTGGTGACACCCGCCTGCTCGCACTCGTGATGGGCCTGCCCCTGATCGACGGCATCTTCGCCGCCCTGATCCTCGCGGGCGCACTCGACACCACCCTCGGTGCCATCCAGGTCGGTCTCCTGATCTTCGGCGGCAGCGCCACCGTCGCCGTCATCCTCGCCGACATGGACGGCGCACCGCTCGAGCAGGCGCGCATCGTCCTCCTGGTCGGCCTGCCCCTGATCGCCCTCGCCGCGATTCAGGCCGCGCTCGCCCCCGCCATCGGGAGCGTCCTCAACATCGTGGTCTTCGAGCGCTTCGCCGCGCTGGTGATCCTCGCCATCGCCGCCAAGACCGCGAGCGCGACCATCGGCGACTACCTCCCGAGTTCGGGCGTCATCATCGCGCTGGGTCTCGTCGCGAGCATCGACCCCGCCGGGGCACAGCTCGCCGTCCTCGACGACCCCGGCCTCGTCGCCAACGCGACCGCCGCCGCCGTCATCGGCGTCGGCTTCGCGCTGACGGTCGCCCTCCTCGGGCCCTACCTCCGCGAGTACATGGACATCGACCGCTTCCGCTTCGGCAGCGCCGTCGCCCTCGGCCTCCTGCCGCTGGCCATCCTCGGCCAGCCCTTCGGCAACGCCCCGCTCGCCGTCCTCGCCGTCGCAGCCCTGTTCGCCTTCGACCCCGGCGACGACCTCCGCGAGCGCGTCTCCGCGCGCGTCGGCGACACCGACGAGGGCGACGGGGCCGCCGCCTCGAGCGAGGCCGCCGACGGCGGCGTGATCGACGAACCCTACCCGAGCGACGACACGACGGATAGCTCGAGTCGCGCCCCCTGGCTCTGACTCGAGACCGCCCACCGGCGGCGCATCGACCGGCCCGAATCGAAACCACTTTAGGTAGTATGCGCCAAGAGATGCTCGAGGGGTCATGGCCAAGCCAGGCATGGCGACTGACTCCAGAGGCAACGCGCCCGGGACGACACTCCAGACTGATATACTGATCGGACACCTGATCAGTGTCCGTATGATGACCCTCTGGAGTTCCGAGGCGTACCGGAGATATCAGTCGATCGGGGGTTCAAATCCCTCTGACCCCATTCTTCTGGCGCGAGCAACTCCGCGAGCGGCAGAAATCGGACGAAGAGTGGGTTCAATAAACTGAGGTCAACCGTGGACACCATTCTGGGCCCAACCAAAACCCACACAAGAATATTTAATATATAGAACTCATGAATATGAGTCACCATGAGCGACGAGACAAATTCAGCGCCTTCCAATCTGCCTATTTGGGTCAACTCGTTACTTAATTACGAAGATGATGTTCGAACCCTATTAGATAGGGCACTTGAATATCGTTTTGATGGAGAAAAGACGAAAAAATTACTACGAGAGTACTCGGAAAATTCGAGGGCAAAAGACTCAATGGCCGCCGTATATTTCTCGGTGCTAGACCTTGATAGTTTCTTCGAAGATGTTGAGGACGAGTTTGACGAGGAAACAGTAAATCGACTTAAATCGATAGGTGATGATTATTCGCAACTTGAACTAGAACTACGAGCGATCTACCAAGAAAAATATTTAGGTAAATACAATCCGCTTACTATAACCGATGCAGAGATCTCACACATATCTTCCGATGGTCATCCATATATTGAACTTTCCATCTACTCTGGAGATACCTTAGTCCTCAAATCTAAAGATGATGTGGCAAAGATTCTTGGAATGTTAGCATCAATAACACACGATCTTGACAATTCGCTTTCTAAAACCCCTTCGAAATGGGAATTGACAGACCACGATAAAGATAGTATATTGTTTGAGATAGCACACATTCAAAAACACTTAGAGGAAATATCTGAAACGGTCGGCGTGAATATAGATGGTGTTGATTTTGATGAATTGGTGGGTGAAAATCATGATTGACCAAGAGCCAAATAGGGATGGCAGTTCACCGAAAGCTAATAATAGAACTGTTGTAATTGACGAAATGGAATATGAACGGTTGAAGGAAGAAAATAGAAAAATGTCTGAAGTGGAGCGAATTTTAAACGATGAGCGCAGTCCCCTATCTTATGTTGAAGATGTTGGAGAAGTCCATGATCGTGGGAAACACGAACAACATAAGCAAAGCGGTGGGGAATCTCAGCCATATATAATGTATGCGGGTCCTGACGCTTCTGATCTGTGTAAAGATCTCCATCTCGATTCTCAGGAAGAGTATACCAGCAGAAGGACTATAGAGCCTGTTCTCGAAGGTACAGGTGTTGATAGTGAAATGGGCCACGAATATAGCTCAGCAGATATTCAAACCTTCCGTAAATTCTCATTTTGGTCGGGGCTAGCAGCACTCAGCCTCCTACTTTCATTAATATCTCTCTCTTTCACTGGCACAATCCCTGAACTAATGATGATCCCAATAGGGATACTTTTATTATCTACCTCTGCAATATTTTTGAAACTGTGGTATGATATCGACAATAAAAATCTTTCTTGATTGGTCTATAAAGCTCCTGATAGACATTGAGGAGACCAATCAAAGTGTCGTGAAACTGTTCAAGCAGAACGCCATATCAATATTGGGGCCATTAATAAACGCCACTCTACTTATGGCAGCTCCTTTGGCACTCGCAGCCGACGTTAATTTAGTCTCAATCGCCTATTCAATCGCCATCATTATCAGCGGGAGTCTTTTTTTCTCAGCTATATTATTGATTGGTGCTTGGTGGACTTGGGAATTCCTCCGATACGATTTACGCTCCAAATTAAATCCCCTTTATTATAGAAATTAGTGTTATATTTTCTATTCTACCCATCCTCGACGACGACGAACTCCGTACTCCCGCAGACACAGCCGTTGCGCCCGATCAGTTTTAGCCCGCCGTCGATCACCAGTTGCCCCGCGTGGACCGTTCCGCAGCGTTCACAGCCAGCCATCACCATCTCGTCTCTGTTCACCATATTTCCAATGGTTATGCTCCGGCGGCGTCCATAAACTATTCTGGCGGCGAACTGGTGTCTCCCTCGAGCGAGACTCATCAACTCCCGACCATACGAACCCCCGAGCGGGCACCAACCCGAAGCCGTCCGTCACCGACGGGCGACGACCGCGAGCGTCTCCGGGCGGTCGTGGACGCGCTCGAGGGTGAAGCCAGCGGTCTCGAGGTGGCCCACGACCTCGTCGGGAGTGAACCGTTCCTCGAGCGGCGGGCCGTCCTCGCCGGTGCCGGTCGCCGACCAGTCGACGGTGACGAGCGGGCCGCCGGGGCGGATCACGCGGGCGAGTTCCGCCAGCGTCGCCTCGTCGGCGTACTCGTGGTGGGTCATCGTCGAAACGGCCGCGTCGAGCGCGCCGTCGTCGAAGGGGAGCGAGTCGACGGCGGCCGTGAGGGGGACGACGTTTTGGGCGAGACCGGCCGCGCGGTGGCGTGCGTGCATCGCCGCCTGGAGGTCGATGGCGTACAGCGTGGCGACGAACGGGGCGATCTCCCGCGAGTAGAAGCCGGTCCCGGAACCCAGGTCGGCGACGGTGGCGTCTGTGTCGACGGCGAGCAACTCGAGCAGTTCCTCGCGCGAACAGAAGCGGTAGCGCGAGGGGTCTTCGAGTGCGTCGGCGCGCTCGATCGGAAAGGTGTGAAAGCCCATGGCGGTACTTCGCGGCGGTCACACATGAGTGGGACCGTCGCTCGAGCGCACTACGGGTGGTCGAGTCCGTGGGCGGTCTCGACGAGTTCCTTCAGCCGGGTGACGAACCGGGCGATCGGTGCGCCGTCGACGACGTCGTGGTCGGCCGTCACCGTGAGAGAGAGGTACTCTCGAGGGACGATTTCGCCGTCGACGAGGCCCGGCTTGCGTTCGATCCCACCCACCGTGAGCTGGAGGGCGTAGTTCGTCGGGCTAATCGCCCAGCCACCGCCCGTGCCGAACATGCCGACGGCGGTCACGGCGACGGTCCCGGCGACCCGTTTCCAGCGGCGTGGGGACAGGGTTGGCAGCCGCCAGAACTGTCGCCGGATGGGACCTGGAAGTCGGAGTCCGAGCGTCGCCGCCGTGGACTGGCGGTGCTCACCGGAGTCAGACTGGACCGCACGAATCTCGTCGTGAACCGACTCCAGCGGCCGCCGGTTCACCGCCCTGATGACGTGCGGGACGCCGAGATGCCCGCCGTCGATCGGGAGTTCGACGATGACCATCACGTCGACGTCCTCGAAGCGGACGATCCGACCCCACCAGTCGCGGTAGGACTGGATCTCCGGGTGCTCATCGAGGGCCTGCCCCAGACAGTGGACGAGAAACGCGGTGAACGAGAGCTGTTCGCCCGTTTCCGCCGTTCGCTCTCGGATGCGGTTCCTGGCGTCGGTGACGTCGAACTCGACGAGACCGTGGACGTTGCTCCGGTCTCGAGCGACGCGCATGTAATCGACGGTCCCCCGGTGGCGGAGCGGGCGAGAACGAACGGTCACTCCTCGGTCGCGCACGAGCGTCGTATACCGACCAGGGACATACACCTTTGCCTGCGCTCGAGTGGTTGCCGCAGCCGTCACTCGAGCGCTCAGAACTGGGACATCACGTCGTCGACGAAGCGGTCGATGGTCTCCGGGTCGTTCTTCGGGACGCCGATCTCGAAGCGGTCGACGCCCAACTCGCGGTAGGTCTCGATTCCTTCGGCGGCCTCCTCGGGGGTGCCGACGAGACCGCGGAACTCGTCTCTCGATGTCGGTTCCCGGTCGGTCTCGGCGAGGAGGTCCTCGTAGGCTGCGTGGGCGCCGTCGGTGTCCTCGCGCAAGAGCGTCGGGATCGTGACGGTCTTCTCGATCTCGTCGTAGTCACGCCCGACGCGCTCGCAGTGGTCTGCCAGCACCTCGAGTTTGTGTTCGTACTCGGCGGGGGCCGTGCCGGGGACGTTCCACCAGTCGGCGTACTCGGCGGTGAGCCGGAGGGTCAGCTGTTCGCCGCCACCGCCGACCAACACCGGAATCTCGTCGGGTTTCGGGTCGAGGTAGAGACCCTCGAGCGCGTAGTACTCGCCGTCGTAGTCGACCGGAGAGTCGTCTTCCCAGGCACGCTGACAGAGACGAATCGCGTCGCGCGTCTGGCGGATGCGCTCGTCGGCGGGCGGGAACTCGAGACCGAGGGCGTCGTACTCGGCTTCGTACCAGCCAGCGCCGATGCCGAGGACGGCCCGGCCGCCGGAGATGGCGTCGAGTGAGCTGACGACTTTGGCGAGGTAGCCCGGGTTGCGGTAGTGGACGCAGGTGACGAGCGCGCTGAGCGTCAGCCGGTCGGTGACGGCGGCGACGGCCGAGAGACCGCTGTAGCACTCGATGAACGGCTCGTCCTTGTGGCCGTGAAACGGGAGTTGCCAGAGGTGGTCCATCAGGGAGAACCACTCGAAGCCGTCGTTCTCGAGTCGCTGGGCGCGCTCGAGCATGGCTTCGGCGGGCGAGCGGTCGTCGTGGACGGCGAAGGAACTGTGGTGGTAGCCGAACTCCATGCGGTTCGTTCACCCTCACCACACAATAGTGTTGAGAACGGAGCAACCCCTTCGGCCCGTTCTGCGAAACGGAGCCGAGCGGGCCGGTTTCTCGGACGGCCACTCGAGAGTAGCGAAGCGACCGCGCGTGCTCGAGCGTCTACAGGCGCTCGAAGAGGGCGACGACGTCGTTGAAGCCGACGCTGCCGCTGCCCGAGAAGTCGAAGTACTCGACGTTCGACTGGACGACGTCGCCGTCGTGTTCTTCGAAGAACGTGACGACGTCGTTGAAGCCCAGCTGGCCGTCACCCGTCACGTCCTCGTAGAGTCCGTCACCCGTCAGGTCCCCGGCGGGGTTGCCGTCGCCGGTGACGTCGAGGTCGACGGAGTCCTCCCCGCCCTCGGTCGAGACGCTGATCGTCTCGAGTGGGGACGCCGCGCCGTCGGTCCCGATCGCGGAGACGCCGGCGACGTAGGCCGTTCCTGCCGAGAGGCCCTCGACGGTCGTACTCGTCCGCAGGCCGTCGACCTCGTGGTCGAGCGAGCCGTCGACGTAGACGGCGTAGGTGTCTGCGTCCTCGACGGCGTCCCACGCGAGGTCGACGCTCGTCTCGGTCTGGGCTGGCGAGGTGAGGTTCGAGGGAGCGTCGGGTTCGTCGGGGAAGTCGTCGTGGGCTTCGTCCAGGTCGAACTCGAGCCAGTCGAAGTTCCACCCGTCGGCCTCGACGGAGACGCGGACGATGTGGCGTCCCGCCGGGATGTCGGCGGCACCGACGCGGACCTCGGTCCAGTCGGCCCAGCCGCCGGTGTGCCAGACGGTGGTGCTCGCGACTTCCTCGCGGTCGAGTTCGACCCGGAGC
Source organism: Natronobiforma cellulositropha (assembly GCF_025629245.1). Classification (GTDB taxonomy): domain Archaea; phylum Halobacteriota; class Halobacteria; order Halobacteriales; family Natrialbaceae; genus Natronobiforma; species Natronobiforma cellulositropha. The sequence goes on along the minus strand of NZ_JANZXN010000058.1, from coordinate 40,924 downwards.
GCCCCACCTTCGGGGTTCTCGGAGGCGACGTTGACCGAGATGTCGTAGGTACCACTGGTCTCGACGTCGACGGTGTACTCCCACCACTCGCCGGTGTCGAGGAAGCCGATGTTGTAGCCGGAGGTGCCGTTCTCCTCGAGCGGGACGGTCGTCTCGCGGTAGTCGGTGTCGGCGGGTGAGTCGGCGGTGACGGAGTAGGCGGTACCGGGACCGCCCTCGTCGAAGTCCTCGGCCTGGATGCGTCCGGGGACCTCGTTCGGGCCGTCGAACGGTGTCTGGCCCGTCCCGTAGGGAATGGTGTCGACCGTCACGGCCGCCTCGTCGGATTCGTTGCCGACGCGGTCGACCGCCGTCACCGTCACCTCGTAGCTTCGGCCAGGCTCGAGACCGTCGATGGTCGTCTCGGTTCCGCTCGCGGCGACGACATCGTGGGAGAACTCGCCGTCGAGGAAGACGTTGTAGAGGACGACGCCCGCGTCTCCGGGGTCGGTGGCAGGCTCCCACTCGAGGTCGGCGGCGATTTCGGCGGCCCGCGTGACGGTGAGGTCGCTCGGTGGCTCCGGCGGCACGTCGTCGCCGAGCTGGTCGGCCGGAAGCCCGTCGTCTCTGGTCTCTGCGAGCCACTCGCGGATGAACCAGCCCATCTGCTCCTCGTCGTCTTTGAGTTCCCAGGGGACGCCGACGCCCTCGTCGGGTGAGTCGAAGAAGGTGGGTGCCCAGGTGTCGTCGAAACACCAGGCCTGCCAGCCCATGTTCTCGTAGGAGTCCATCCACTCGCGGAAGGGCGCGCCCCACTCGGTGGTCGACCCCTCGTCGACGTCCCAGCTGTCGGGGTCCCAGCCGAACTCGGTGCAGATGACGGGCACCTCCTCGGCGGGTGCGCCGTACTCCTCGTCGAACTCGTCGGGGTCGCCGTTGGCGGGGTAGATGTGGCTGGCGTAGACGAGGTTCTCACCCTCGAAGGGGTACTCGGGTGCCCACTGTGTCTCGGAGGTCCAGCCGGGAGAGCCGATGACGATGGGCGTCTCGGGGGCGTGTTCGCGTACGAGGTCGACCCACGGCTGGGCGACGTCGCGCCAGAGCAGCCAGGACTCCTCGCGGTCGACCTCCTGGCCGTACTCGTCCCAGATGTACGGGTAGGTCGGTTCGTTGAACAGTTCGTAGAGGACGTGTTCGTCGTCGGCGAACTCCGGGGCGACGACGTCCCAGAACCACTCCATCACCTCGTCGATGGGGTCGTACTGGTCGTCCTCGTCGGTCTCCTCGTTGTAGTCGTCGATCGCCTCCTGCGTGTACGGCATGATGAGGTGGAAGTCGATCATCGCGTAGACGCCACGTGCGTAGAGCAGGTCGACCGCCGGTCTGAGCACCTCCTCGACGAAGGGTTCGATGCCGCCGTAGTCCCGGATGCCGCCGAGACCGCAGGGCAGACGGATCATGTTCGGGTGCCACGTCTCGCCGTCGACGGCGTGGTTGAGCACCTCCTCGACGGTCCGTGGATACCAGTCGTAGGACATGTATCCCAGCCCCGCGGTCGCGAATCCGCGGAGCGTAACCGGGTTGCCGTCGGGGTCGACGATCCACTTCCCCTCCGTGTGGAGTCTGGGTGTCGGAATCCCGACCGCCCCGGCGCTGCTCGAGAGACCGCCGATGGCGAGACCACCGAGACCGGTCCCGGCCGCCTTCAGGAACGTTCGTCGTGTCGATCCATCCGATCGCTGTTGCGTGTTGTTCACGTCCATTTTTAATCGTAACTGTGTAGGAATAGAATAACTGTATCGTTCGTTCATCAAATATCGGTGAGGTGATAGCCATTGGGCACTCGAGCCCGGTGGTCGAGCGCGCCAGTGGTTCGAACGGCGTAGACGCAGACGACTGAGTGGTGACTAGAGCATCTCGAAGAGGGCGACGACGTCGTTGAAACCGACGCTGCCGCTGCCGGAGAAGTCGAAGTACTCGACGTTGTTCTGGACGACGTCACCGTCGTGGTTCTCGAAGAACTCGACGACATCGTTGAAGCCGAGGTTACCGTCACCGGTGATGTCCTCGTAGAGACCGTCACCCGAGAGGTCCTGGGCAGGGTTGCCGTCGCCGGTGACGTCGAGATTGGATGGGGCGTCATCGTCATCGTCTCCATCACTCTCACCGACGATCATGTCGTCTTTAGTGTCCTCGAGTACGTCCCGGATGTACCAGCCCATCTGTTCTTCGCCGTCTTTCAGCTCCCAGCCATCGCTGGTTTCGTCGAAGAACGTCGGTTGCCACGCCCAGTCGAAACACCAGGCCTGCCAGCCCATGTTGTCGTAGGACTCGAGCCACTCGATGAAGGGCGAACCCCACTCACTCGTGGTGCCGAACTCGACGGTCTCGCGGAACTCCTCGTCGGGGTCCCAGCCGAACTCCGTACAGACGACGGGCACCTCTTCTGCGGGTGCGCCGTACTCCTCGTCGAACTCCCCGGGGTAGCCGTTGTCCGGATAGATGTGACTGGCGTAGATGAGGTTCTCGCCCTCGAATGGGTACTCCGGGGCGAACTGCGTCTCGGAGGTCCAGTGGGGGGAGCCGATGATGATCGGCGTCTCGGGGGCGTGCTCGCGGATCAGGTCGACCCAGGGCTGGGCGACGTCACGCCAGAGCAGCCAGGAGTCTTCGCGACTCGTGACCTCCGGTCCGTAGTCGCCGTAGGTCGACCAGGCGACCGGGAGCGTCGGTTCGTTGTACAGTTCGTAGATGACGTGTTCGTCGTCGGCGAACTCCGGGGCGACCGCGTCCCAGAACTCGACGAGGAGGTCGTCGGTCTCGACGTCAGGGTTGAAGCCGTGGCTGTAGTCGTCGTCGGCCCAGCCGTCTTCGGTCATCCCTTCGGCGTTGGCTCGAGCCTCGACGTAGGGACGGATGAGGTGGAAGTCGATCATCGCGTAGACGCCGCGGTCGGCGAGGTAGTCGATCGCCGGCCGCAGGAGGTCCTCGACGACGTAGTCCATCCCGTGGTCGTGGACCGGGTCTTCGGTGATCGGGATGCGAACCGTGTTGGGGTGCCACTTCTCGCCGTCTGTCGCTCGCTCCAGAACCTCCTCGACGGAGTAGGGGATCCACCCCTCTGAGTGGCCAATCTCGGTGAAATCGAGGCTCGCCGTCGAGAAGCCACGGAGTTTGACCCGCTCGCCGTCGGGGTTGACGATCCACTTGCCGTCGGTGCTGAGTCGGGGCGTCGGGTTACCGACCGATGCCGTCGCCGATCCGGAGAACCCGCCGAGGGCGAGGGCCCCTACGCCGGCCCCCGCTGCTTTCATAAACGTTCGTCGCGTCGTGTCGTGTCGGTCATCGCCAGCATCGTCTGCTGCCAGCGAAGTGCCATCCTGTGCCATAGGCGGCAGTATATTCAAATTCGTCTGTGTTAAATTTTTATCTCTATAGGATATAAACTATTGAAAACTTACTGTGTCACTATAGGCGTGGTGACAGAATCGTTTGGCTACAGTGGCGGCTATACCAGTGCTTCTGGGAGCAACACCAGCCACAATGGAATGGACCCGTCGACGCTGGAGACATGTATGGCACTCGAGTGGTCGGCGTCGATTCGTTCGTCGTAACTATCGCGGGCCGCGCGTCGTGCGTGTGACTGCTCGTCCGTCTGCTCGCTCGAGCGGGTTGCGATGGTGTGTACACGGCCACCGTAGACCTCCACAGAGTGAGGACGGCGCTCGACGGTGGAGGGCGAAAACCGAAAAGGCACGGTGAGTCGATGGTGCGTCGACTCGGATGGCGGACAGTCGACTCGAGCGTTAGAGCATCTCGAACACCCCCTGAGCGAAGCTCAGCGAGCTCGAACGGCCTACAGCCGTTCGAACAGCGAGACGACGTCGTTGAAGCCGACGCTTCCGCTGCCGGAGAAGTCGAAGTACTCGACGTTCGACTGGACGACGTCGCCGTTGTGTTCTTCGAAGAACGTCACGACGTCGTTGAACCCGAGGTTCCCGTCGCCGGTGATGTCCTCGTAGAGACCGTCACCGGTGAGGTCCTGGGCGTCCATGCCGTTGCCGTTGACGTCGAGTCCGTCGGGGTCCGGTCCGGGTCCTTCACCGTCGGTGTTGATGGTGATGGTCGTCGAACTCGAGTCGTCGATGTAGACGGTTTCGGTGGTCGTCTCGCCGCCGGCGGAGACGGTGACCTCGTGCTCGCCGAGGAACGCCGTGGTGGAGAACGTGCCGCTGGTGTCGGTGGTGCCGGACTCGTCGGTCCACCACTCGTCGAAGACCAGGTCCATCCAGACGTCGTAGGCTGGTTTGGGCGTCCAGTCTTCCTCGAACAGCGGCGCGTCGGCGTTGCCGCCCGCATCCGGCCCCCAGTGCTCGCCGTCCCAGAAGCCCCAGATGAGGAAGTCGTCCGTGTTGGGGTGGCTGAAGAACGTCTTCATGAACTCGTAGAGGTAGTCTGCCTGCTCCTCGCGCGTCCAGTCGCCCTGGAAGGTGTCGAACTCCGTCGCACGGAGACGGACGCCGTGTTGGGAGTAGTCGTCGAGCGCATCCATGATCTCAGCGGAGGTGATACGCTCGAAGTCACCGAAGTGACACTGGAAGCCGATGCCGTCTAAGTCGACACCGTTGTCGAGGAGGAACTCGATCTGTCGGTTGTAGTCGTCGCGGGTGTTCTGGTACGGACCGACGAGCGTGTTGTAGTCGTTGACGGCGATCGGAATGTCGTACTGGTCTGCGACTTCCTGGGCCTTCAGGTACCAGTCGGCGAGGATCGGTGCCTCGACGGGGTCGACACCGTGGCCGTCGACAGCCTCGATCATCTCGGTCTCGTGGATCACTTCGTTGACGACCTCCCACTCGGCGATGTCGTTGCCGTAGTGTTCGATGATCGTCTCGATGTGCTCCATCGAGCGGTCGACGACGTAGTCGGGGTCGTGGTCCGGCGCGGTGAAGTCCTCGTGACCGTTCTGCCAGTCGACACCCATCGCCTCGACGACGTCCGGCGGAATCGCCCACGCGTCGACGTTGCCCCAGAGACAGACGTGGCCGCGAATCTCGAGGTCGCGGTCGCGCATCCACTCGACCGTCTCGTCTGCAATCTCCTGGTTGTCCTCGTAGATACCCCACTTGTGGAGGTTCTCGAAGACGACCTTGTTGAACAGTTCCGGGATGTACTCACGATACTGCTCGGCGTCGGACTCGGAGTGTTGCTGTTCGCCCCAGATCGTCCCGCGAGTGACGAGTTCGGCGGCGACGGCCGTCCCGAAGCCGTAATCGTGCTCCTGCATCTCGATAGAGACGTCGGCACCCGAGACGGCGTTGCCGTTGCCGTCTTCGACGACGATGTCGACGTCGCTCGTGCGGTGTTCCTGAATGCGCGCGTCGGCGTCGGCCTCCCACTCGCCTCGCGGTGAGTAGTAGGCGCTGGCTGCTGGCGCGCTTCCGGCACCGAGTGCGCCGAGCAGTCCCGCCGCACCCATCGCACGGAGGTAATCGCGTCGCTCGATCGACCCGAGCAGTCCGTCGCTCGAGTCTGCGGTGCTCTCGTCGGTGGGTGAGCGGGACGGTCCGCGGTGGCGCGGAGGATGAACCGTCGTTTGCTCGCCGCTGTCGCCCGTTTCCGTTCGATCGTTGGTTGTCATAGGTTTCGTAGTGAGTTGTGCTGTCAGCCATCGGCCGCGGACCCACGCCCACAGCCGTACCTGTCCCGCCTCGTGACTACCTCGAGTAAACACCGGACAAACTTAAGGTTTTATTGTCTTGATCTAATATTCTCGAGCGGGTAATATAATGTTGAAGGTGGCATACGGCAGTCGGTGGCGGTCGTACGACGCGCCGGCAGGATCGGCGGTGACGGGAGGGTCGTCGACGCGCACACAGGAGGGGAAAACGCGGTTTCCGGGCCGGACCTACAGCATCTCGAAGAGTTCGACGACGTCGTTGAAGCCGACGCTCCCACTGCCGCTGAAGTCGAAGTAGTCGACGTTGTTCTGGACGACGTCGCCGTTGTGCTCTTCGAAGAACGTCACGACGTCGTTGAAGCCGAGCTGGCCGTTGCCAGTGATGTCCTCGTAGAGACCATCACCGGTCAGGTCCTGGGCCGGGTTGCCGTCGCCGCTCACGTCGAGGTCGACTGGCTCGTCGATCTCTCCGGGCTCGCCGTCGAACTCGAACCACTGGAAGTTGAACTCGTCGGCCGTCGTCTGGATACGGACGATGTTGAGCCCCGCCTCGAGGTCGACCTCGCCGCCCTCGACCGCCTCGAACTCGTGCCAGCCGCCGGTCGAATCGAAGACGATGCTGTCGACGACCTGGTCGTTGACGTAGACGTCGAGCGCCCCGCCGTCGAAGCCGTCGGCACTCGCGACGCCGACGCTCACCTCGTAGGTGCCGGGACCTTCGACCTCGACGGTGTACTCCCACCAGTCGCCCGACTCGATGAACGCGAGGTGGTAGCCCCCGCCGGGGGTCTGTTCCATCCCCGCCTGGTCGTCGCGGTAGCCGCTCCCGCCGCCCCCCTCCGTCTCGAAGGCGATGCCCTCACCACCCTGGTCGAAGTCGACGGCGTCGACGCGGCCCGGAATCGTGTGCGGGCCGTTGAACGGCTCCTGGTCGGGGTGTGAGGTCGGCGTCGCCGAGACGGTGACCGACTCCGACTCGTTGCCCGCCGCGTCGACTGCGGTCACGGCGAACTCGTAGCTCGTCTCGAACTGCAAGCCGACGACCGTCGTCTCCGTCGTCTCCTCGCCGACCTCGTGGTCGAACGCGCCGTCGACAGCGATCCGGTAACCGGTCAGCCAGGCGTCACCGCCCGGTTCGGCCGCGTCCCACTCGAGGGTGACACTCGACTGGGAGACCTCGAGCACCTCGAGACTCGACGGCGGCGTCGGTGGCGTATCGTCCTCGAACGACTCCGTACTCGCCGAAACCGTCGACTCGCCGGACTCGTTGCCCGCCCGGTCCTGGGCGGTGACCGCGATTTCGTAGTCGGTCTCCGCGGTCAGTCCGGTGAGCGTCGTCTCCGTTCCGTCGTACACCGACGCGTGGTGGTCGCCGTCGACGTAGACGTTGTAGTGAGACATTCCGGCCTCACCCGAGTCGTCCACAGCCTCCCACGCGAGGTCGAGTTCGGTGAACGACGCCGAGGTGACCTCGAGTCCCGGCGGCGAGGGCGGGGCAACGGTGTCGTAGGCCGCCCCGGGGAGGTCCTCGTCTTTGTACTCCTCGAGGAACGCTTTGACGTACTCGCCCGCGTAGTGCTCGCCGCCGAGCAGTTCCCACTCACACGGGAGGTTCGGACAGTGTTCCGGAATCGGATCCTCGTAGACGTGTCCGATAGAGTCGACGTCCTCGGGGTTCGCCGGGTCCTCGCCGATGAACGGCCTGCTGAACATGACCGGCCGCCAGACGGGATCTGCGCACCACGCCGTCCAGTGGATGCCGTCGCTCGACTCGAGCCACTCGAAGAAGGGATCGGCGAAGTCGCTCGTCTGGCCCTGGAGCACCTGGTGGCTGACGTTGTTGGTCTCCCAGCCGAACTCGGTGACGAAGAGGGGAACCTCCTCGTAGATACCGTCGGTTCCCTCGCCGTTGCCCGCCGCCTCGGCCCACGCCTGGTCCCCGCTGACGGGGTGGCCCGCGTAGATGTGGTAGGTATAGGCGAGGTTCTCGCCGTCGAACGGTTCGATGTAGACGCCCTCGGGACTCTGGGTCCAGCTCGGCGAGCCGATGAGGACGATGTTGTCCGCGTGCTCGCGAATCGTATCGACCCACGGCTGGGCCGTCTCCTTCCACTCGCGCCAGGTCTCTGCGACACCCTCCATCTCGGTCGGGTCGCCCCACATTCCCGGCTCGGTCGGCTCGTTGTACACCTCGAAGAGGACGTGATCCCGATCGGCGTATCGCTCGGCGACGACGTCCCAGAACAGCTCGACTTCGTCAGACAGCGCTGGCGTGTCCCACTCGAGTCCCTCCCAGTGGCGGTGGAAGTCGACGATCATGTAGACGCCGCGCTGGCGCAGTTGTTCGACGACCGGGTCGTAGTGGGTCTCTAAGTACTCGAGGAGTTCGGCTTCGGTGAACGCCACCGGCTCCGGCGGGCCGCCGGAGTGGCCGGGTTCGTGCTCGCCGATGTCCGTCGGCTGGGCGGGAACGCGGATGATCCGCGGGTACCAGCCCTGGCTCTCGTCGGTGAGGAAGTCGACGACCTGTTCGGCGTTCTTCCCGCGCGCTGGCGCAGTGACGTTCAGCCGCTTCGGGTCGGCCATGTTGAGCCCGCGGAGCACCACCGTGTTCCCGTCGGGGTCTTTCACGAGGTTGCCGTCGACGTGGAGCCGCGGCGTCGGGATGCCCGCCGATGCCGTCCCGCTCGCACCGACACCCAACCCGGCGAGCACCGCACCTGCACCCGCGGTCGCCTTCAGGAAGTCGCGTCTCGTCCCACCGAGGAGGGCGCTCGATTCGTCACTCGAGGTCGTCGGTCGATGTCGTCTCATGGAATACACCCACAGAGCACACCCGTCTCTGCAGGTTGTGTTATCATCCCCCACAGACTATAAAATTGCTTCGATGGTTTAGAAATAAACGTATCGGTGGGGACGGTCCCTGGGGGTTCGGACGCCCTACAGCCGTTCGAAGAGGGCGACCACGTCGTTGAAGCCGACGCTGCCGCTGCCCGAGAAATCGAAGTACTCGACGTTGTTCTGGACGACGTCGCCGTCGTGTTCTTCGAAGAACGTGACGACGTCGTTGAACCCGAGGTTCCCGTCACCCGTCACGTCCTCGTAGAGCCCGTCACCCGTCAGGTCCTGCGCCGGGTTGCCGTCGCCCGTCACGTCGAGTTCTTCGCCACCGTTGCCCGGCTCCGGACCTCCCTCGGCCAACGGAATCCCGTGGTCTTTGTACTCCTCGAGGTGGGCGCGAATGACCTCGCCCATGAACTCGCCGTGGTCTGCGGACAGGAGTTCCCAGTCACACGGCAGGTCGGGACAGTGCTCTTCGACCGGTTCGCTGTAGGGGTCGCCGATGGCGTCCTCGTCGATCGGATCGAACGGGTCCTCGTCGAGGTAGCCACGCGTGAACATCACGGGTCGCCAGATCGGATCGGCACACCACGCCGTCCAGCTAATCGCGTCGCTCGATTCTAAGAACTCGAGGAACGGATCGCCGAACTCCTCACGTGTCCCCTGGAGGAGGTAGAAGGTGTCGAGGTTCCCGTCCTCCCAGCCGAACTCGGTGACGAACAGCGGGTGTTCCTCGTAGACCGGCGTCCCGTCGGGCGTGACGACGCTCTCGAGGGCTGTGTCGTACTCGTCCCAACCCTGGTGCTGGCTGATCTGGTGTTGCGGGTAGATGTGGTAGGTGTAGGCGAGGTTCTCACCCTCGAAGGGCGCTAGCACCGCCGCCTCGGGTCGCTGGCTGTAGTTGTGCGAGCCGATGAGGATGACGTTGTCGGAGTACTCGCGGATGATGTCGACCCACGGCTGGGCCACCTCGAGCCACTCGAGCCAGTCCTCGTGGATGTTTCCGTCGGCGTCGACCAGTTGACCGGCCAGCTGTGGCGACGTCGGCTCGTTGTACACCTCGAAGATGACGTGGTCCTCGTCGGCGTAGCGTTCGGCCACGTAGTCCCAGTACATGCGCACCTCCTCGTCGAGGACGGGATCGTTCCACTGGAGCGCCCCGCCGCCCCAGTGGCGGTGGTAATCGATGATGGCGTAGACGTTCCGCTCGGCACAGCGCTCGACGACCGGATCGAGGTGGTTCTCACAGTAAGCGACCAGGTCGTCCTCGTCGAACGACGGCGGCTCGGGATACTGCCAGTCGGCGACGGGGACCGGCGGCAGGCCGCCGATGTCCCCCGGCTGGGTTGGAATACGGATCACGCGCGGGTACCAGCCCTCGTCCTGGTCAGTGAGGTAGTCGATGGTCTGGACCGCGTTCTTCCCTCTCGAGGGGGCAGTCGCGTCGATCCGGCGCGGGTCGGCGATGTTGAGACCGCGCAGTTTGACGACGTTCCCCTCCGGGTCGACGAGTTTGTTGCCGTCGACCGAGAGCTTCGGCGTCGAAATGTCCTGTCCGGGACCGCTCCCCTGGGCGCTCACACTCGAGCTAGCGCCAGCGGCCAGTCCGGTCGCGAGTGCCCCCGTCCCGACTGCTTTCAGCACGGTTCGGCGCGTCGGTCGGTACCCGTCGCCGCCGTTCGGCACGTCCGTCTCGTGAAAGGTATCTCTCTCTGTCATCGTCGTGTACTCGATCTGGCCCCATCGGCCGCCGGGGCGCGCTCGGTTTCGTTCACCGAGTGGGGACCTACGAGATTAAATCTTCCTACCCAGTATAAAATTAAACCCGCCCATCGAATCGAGACCGGCGAAGCACTGCTCAGGTCCGTGCGGCGACGGAAAATACGGTACGAAGCGTTTACAGCCGTTCGAACACCTCTGAGCGGATCCCAGCGAGGTCGAACGCCTTACAGCCGTTCGAAGAGGGCGACGACGTCGTTGAAGCCGACGCCGCCGTTGCCGCTGAAGTCGAAGTACTCGACGTTGTTCTGGATCGTATCGCCGTTGTGCTCTTCGAAGAACGTCACCACGTCGTTGAACCCGAGATTCCCGTCGCCAGTGATGTCCTCGTAGAGACCGTCTCCGGTGAGGTCCTGCGCCGGGTTGCCGTCACCGTTGACGTCTAGCTCGAACGCCCCCTCGCCCTCCTCGGTCGTGACGGTGGTCGTCGCGGGCATCGACTCGACGCCGTCGCCGTCGACTGCCGTCACGGCCACCTCGTAGGTCGCGTCCGACTCGAGACCGTCGACCGTCGCCGCCGTCTCGTCGACCTCCGTGGCGAGGTCGCCGTCGACGTACACCGCGTACGCGTCAGCGTCGCCGTCCCACTCGAGTTCGGCCGCGGAGTCGGTCACCGAGACCGCCTCGAGTGAACTCGGCGCGGGCGGGAGGGCGCTCCCGTCGCTCGCGACCGTCAGCTGACGGGTCGTCTCGGCGTCGTCTTCGATGGCGGTGACGGTCTCTGGTAGCCCGTCTTCGAAGTCGACGGTGAGGGTGTAGCGGATCGGTACCTGCGTGTCTGAACAGTCGCTCTCGTCGTCGACGTGGTCTTCGAGACCGTCGGCGACGGTCATCGTCAGGTGGCTGCGTTCCGTGTCGTACTCGAGGTCGACGAGCTCTACCGTGTGACAGTTCGTCGTGGGGAGCCAGATCGTTCCGCGAATCTCGAGGTCGTCCCCGAAGAGGATCTCCGGGAGACCCTCCGGGTCGCCGACGGCGTAGCGCGACGTTCCCAGGTCGTAGTCGACGATACCCGCATCGTCGGCGTCGTCACCGTCTTCGACGGCGCTGGCTGTGGTGACGCCAGCGACGCCGAGGGAGGCGACGAGCGCACTGGTCGCTGCGGTTCTCAACACGTCGCGTCGGCTAGCGACGACTGGCTGCGTCGAAGGCTGTTCGTCTCCGTTCGAAGGTGTGTCCGTCTCTCTCATGACTGTGTGTCCTCCCCGACCGCTCTGTCCCCAGATCAGACCGCCGGGTACACGATCGAAGGTGTTCGATTACACACTGCCGTCGAGAGTAATTAACTTTTTTCCTCTGTTCCACTCGAGTACTGATCGTTGCCAAGGGTCTCGAGCAACGCAAGTCAGAATCGTGCTGGCTCACCCGTCTCACAGACGCTCGAACAACGCAAATCGAAGCGTTGCTCGCACGAACGGCTTACAGCCGTTCGAACACTACGGGACGGGCGTCTCGTACGCCCGAGCGGCTTACAGCCGCTCGAACAACGCAACCACGTCGTTGAACCCGACACTGCCGCTGTCGCTGAAGTCGAAGTACTCGACGTTGTTCTGGACGACGTCGCCGTCGTGTTCTTCGAAGAACGTCACGACATCGTTGAACCCGAAGTTCCCGTCGCCAGTGATGTCCTCGTAGAGTCCGTCGCCAGTGAGGTCCTGCGCCGCGTTGCCGTCACCGGTGACGTCGAGACCCGCCGGTTCCTCGCCGCCGTCGGTCGTCGCCTGGATCGTACTCACCGTCGTCGTGTTGCCGTCCTGATCGACAGCGGAGACGCCGATGGTGTAGGTCGTTCCCGCGTCGAGACCGTCGATCGTGATCTCACCCTCGTCGACTTCGGCGTAGTGACTCCCGCCGAGGTAGACGTTGTAGTAGTCGACGTAGATGTCGGCATCGTCCGGCACGTCGACACCCCACGAGACGGTCACCGACGACTCCGTGGTCGACTCGACCGTGAATGCGTGCGGTGGCGAGACGTCCGCGCCCACGTCTGGGTCCTCGTCGACGATGCCGTCTGCCGGGTCGTCCTCGGCAGCCAGCCAGATCTCGTCGATCTCGATCGCACCACTGGTTCCGATATCCGTCTGGAACTGGATCTGACCGGGGTCTGTGAGATCGGCGTCCGCGGCCTCGAGATCGATGATGAAGACGTCGAACTCGGTGCCGATCGTATCCTCGGAGAGGCTCGCGAGCGACTGGTCGAGGTCGGCGAACCGGATGTCGATCTCGCGTTCTTCGCCGCCCTCGTCACCGCGGACGAGCAGCCGCAACTCGGCGTGGTCGGTGATGTCGCGGTTGACGCCCGTCGCGTACCACCAGATGTCGTCGTACTCGAGGCGGAGCACTCCGTCGGAGACGCCCTCGTAGTCGCCGCCGACCCACTCGTCGAGCATGTTGCTACTCGGCCACGGCGAGTCCGAACCGTAGTCGTTGATCAGCAGGTCGTTCTCGGTCGCGCGGTTCGAGCGCGTCTCGAGGACGATGGCGTTCGGATCGGACTCGTTGCTCGCCCGGTCGAACGCCGTGACGGCGACCTCGTACTGCGCCGACGGATCGAGGTCCTCGAGCGTCGTCGTGGTCGTCCCGTCGGGGACGCGCTCGTGTTCTGCGCCGTCGACGTAGACGACGTACTCGAAGACGTCCGCCGGGCCGTTCGCCGCGGACTCCTCCCACTCGATGGTCAGCGAGTGGTAGGTTCGCGACTCGAGGGTGAGACCGCCGGGAATCGTCGGTGGCGTGTCGTCGTCGATGGGTTCGGTCGTCGCTTCGATCGTCGCCGGTTCGGAGACGTTGCCGGTGCCGTCCTCGCCGGAGACGCCGATCTCGAAGGTCGTGTCCGAGAGCAAGTCGTCGACGGTGACCTCGGTGTCGGTGACCTCGGTGTGTTTCTCGCCGTCGACGTAGACGTTGTAGTGGGAGAACGGCGAGTCACCGGGTGAGTCGACCGGACTCCAGGAGATGTCGACGCTCCGCTCGTCGGCGTCGATCACGGTCAGGTCCTCGGGGACTTCCGGCGGGTAGGGGTCGTAGTCGACCTGCGGGAGGTCGTCGTTGCGCCGGTCGTAGAGCCACTCCTTCATGAACGCGCCCATGTAGTCGTCGTAGGCGCCGACGTCCTCGCCCAAGAGGTCCCACTCACACGGGAGGTCCGGGCAGTCCTCGGGGACGCCTTCCGCGCTGTAGGGGTCGCCCATCGCGTCGACCGGGTCCTCGTCGGTGAATCCGCGCTCGAACATCGAGGGGAGCCATGTGATGTCGAAACACCACACCGTCCAGTGGATCGGCCGGTTGTCCATCCAGTTGTAGATGGCCTCACCGAAGTCGTCGGTCTGGCCGTCGAGCCACTCGATCGCACTCCCGGGTGCTTCACCCTGGCGCAGGGTCTCCCAGCCGAACTCGGTACAGAACACCGGAACGTGTTCCCAGACACCGTTCGTCGCCTCGGCCTCCTCACGGCCGTCGAAGTCCTCCTCACTCCGCAGGCCGTGACCCGAGTAGATGTGGTAGGCGTACATCAGGTTCTCGCCGTCGAACTCCTCGATCATCGCCCCCTCCGGCGAGGAACTCCACCCCGGCGAACCGATGATGATCAGGTTGTCGGGGGCGTGTTCGCGGATCTGGTCGACCCAGGGCTGGGCCGTATCCTTCCACTCGCGCCAGGTGTTCTCGAGGTCTGCCGTTCCCCACTCGCCGTACATCCCGGGCAGCGTCGGTTCGTTGTACACCTCGAAGATGACGTGCGGGTGGTCGTCGTAGTGGCTGGCGACGACGTCCCAGAACATCCGCACCTCCTCGTCGAGCGGTCCGTAGTTCCACTCGAGTTCACCCTCGCCCCAGTGGCGGTGGTAGTCGATGATACAGTAGACGCCCCGGTCCCAGCACTGCTCGACCGCCGGGTCGAGGTGGTCTTCGATGTAGGTCTCGAGTTCTTCTCGCGTGAACGTCGGCGGTACGTGTACGTCGACATCGGCTTCGGGCACCGGCGGTAACTCGGCGATGTCACCGGGGTGGACCGGGAGTCTGACGACCCGCGAGTACCAGCCATCGTCGGCGCTCGTCGCCATGTCGATCAGTTGCTCCGCGTTCTTCCCACGCGCTGGCGCGGTGACGTTGAGCCGTTTGGGGTCCGGGACGTTCACCCCGCGGAGGATGACCTCGTTCCCGAGGGGGTCTTTCACCGTGTTCCCCTCGACGTGGAGCCACGGCGTGTTGATCCCGCTCGAGGCACTCGCCGTGCCGACGGCACCGGCCCCGAGACCGAGACCGGTCGCCACGGCACCTGCACTCGCCGCTTTCAGGAAGTCACGCCGGGTCGCTCCCGTGTCCGTTTGCTGTTCCGTCCGTCCGTGTCGTGTCGTATCGTCTCTCATAGTAACTCTCGTGTGACCGCTCGTCTGACCCTGCACACCCATGTAGGCGTGTCCGATAGAAGTCGTCACCAGTGTTAATTAAATTTTTCTGTCGGTGAGAAAATATAGGGATTGGACGGCGAAAAACGGGAGTGCCTAGACGAGTTCGAAGAGCGCGATCACGTCGGCGAAGCCAACATCGCCGGTTCCGCTGAAGTCGAATCTGGCCGGGTTGTCGACGATCACGGGGTCGTCGAGGTTGTCGAAGAAGACCACCACGTCGTTGAAGCCGAGGGTTCCGTCGCCCGTCACGTCCTCGTACAGGCCGTCTCCGGTCAGGTCAGCCGGCGTGTACGTGACGCCGTCGGCGTGAATCTCGAGTGCGTCCTCCTCGTCCGACTCGGTCCGCACCGTGAGCGTCGCGGGGCTGGACTCTTCGTCGTTCGCCCCGATGGTCCGCACCGCGAACTCGTACTCGGTGTCCGCCTCGAGTCCGTCGACCGTCGCCGTCGGCTCGTCCTCGCTCCAGGTGCGATAGCGGCCGTCGACGTAGACGGCGTAGTGTGAGAACGACCCCGCGGGTTCGTCCCACGCGAGCGTCACCGACTCGGTCGTCGTCTCCGTCACGGCCAGATTCGCAGGCAGGTTCGGCCCGTCCGGAACAGCGGGGTCGAACGCCGTCTCGAAGCGGATCTCGAGGAACTCGAGCGCACCGGCCCCGCCCTCGGTGAAGCTCATGTAGAGGTTGTCGGCCAGCGACGGCTCACCCAGATTCGAGAGGGGGATTCGAACCGCCGACGGCGTCGTACCCACCGCGTCGTCGGTGAGGTCGACGAGGCGCCCGCCCTCGCCGTCGAGTTCGACCACCAGGTGACTCTCCTCGCCACCCCGGTCGCCGCGAGCGACGAGCGTCAGGTAGTCGTACGCCGAGACGTCCCGGTCGACGTAGCTGCGAACCCAGCCGCTGTCGTCGTACTCGAGACGGAGCGCGTCGGTGAGTTCGTCGTCGGACAGGAAGTTCCCGCTGCCCGCCCACTCGCCGAGGGCGTTCTCACCGGGCCAGCGACCCGCACCGAAGCGGTGGACGACGAGTGCGTCCTCGTCGGCACGCACGGGAGCCGTCCCCGTACGGAGCGTCGCCTGGTCACCGGTGGTTCCGGCGAGGTCGACCGCCGACACTGCGAGGTCGTAGGCCGTATCGGGCGAGAGTCCGCTCACGCGCGTTGCCGTCGTCTCCGGCTCGAGTCGGTGCTCGAGCGTTCCGTCGACGGACACCTCGTAGTGAGCCAGGCCGACCTCGCTCTCGGCGGGGTCCCACGCGAGGTCGAGCCACTCGAGCTGGTGGTCCGTGACCGTGAGTCCGGCCGGGCGCGACGGCGGCGTCGTCGACTCGAGCGGCTCGGTCTCGACGGTGACCGTCGCCGTCGCGGACTCGTTGCCCGCGTGGTCGACCGCCGAGACCGCGAGTTCGTGTTCGGTGCCCGCGACGAGGCGCTCGAGGGTCGCCTCCGTGGTGGTCGCGCTCACCTCCTCGCGAAGCCGGCCGTTGGC
The DNA here is from genome assembly GCF_025629245.1 of Natronobiforma cellulositropha. Taxonomy (GTDB): domain Archaea; phylum Halobacteriota; class Halobacteria; order Halobacteriales; family Natrialbaceae; genus Natronobiforma; species Natronobiforma cellulositropha. The sequence continues at coordinate 24,748 of NZ_JANZXN010000058.1, read as the reverse complement.
GTAGAGGCAGTAACCCGCCAGGCCGGAACCGCCTGCGTCCTCGCTGGCCGACCAGGCGAGGTCGACACTCGTCGAGCCGACGTCGACGGACTCGAGCGTCTCCGGGGCGGCGGGTGGCTCGTCGTCGTCGAGCCAGATCGGCTCGCTCGAGACGACCACGTCGTCGAAGGCGATCTGTTCCTCGCGGTCGTGCGCCCAGTGGTCGGTCTGGCCACCGCCGAAGAACAGCGAGAAGTAGAAGTCGTCGATGCCGAGGTCGGCCGTGTCACGGAAACGCATCCCGTGGTTCTCGTAGGCCTTCTCGCCGTCGAACCAGCCCTCGAGTATCCCGTCGTTCTCACCGGGGGTGTTCATCACGACGCGGTGTTCGATCAGGTGCCACTCGCCGGGCTGGAAGTGGACCTGTCCCGACGGGCCGTGATCCCAGTAGAGGTTGTCACCGTACTCGTCGGGCATGTCGGGGTGGTAGGTGTAGAACATCACCAGGCCGCCGTCGTCTGGGTTCGGCGGGTCTCGCCACATCATCCGCGCCGACCAGCCGTTCTCGCCGTCGGGAACGTCACCGCCGGTGATCGAGCGGCTCTCGCCGTCGGTCCCGGCGAGTCCGGGCAGTTTCCCACCCGGCTGGTGGAACTCGAAGCCCTCGTCGAACCTGATCCGGTAGGCACAGTAGAGTTCGTCGTACGCCGCACCCAGGTCGACGATGAAGTCACCGCCGCCGTTACCGTTTCCTGCCCCCTCGACACCCTCGGGGAACCGCCCGACGAGAATCTGATTGCCCGACTCCTCGCGTTCGACCGAGAGGAACTCCTCGGAGACGACCGAGAGGTCGTTGCCGCCCCACTCGAGGCGACTCGGCTCGTAGGCTCCCGTCTCGACCGACTCGAAGTCGGCGTGGAACAGTTCGGCCGCGTCCGTCGACGCCGCGGCCGCCCCGCTCGAGAGCACCGTCCCCGCCCCGGCGAGCAAACTGGTCTGGAGAAACCGGCGTCTCGAGAGCGGTGTCGGTCGGTTCGTGCGTGTGGGATCGGATTCCTGTGTCATGGGTACTCTTGCCGTCTCCCCGGGTTGCGGTAGCGAGTGGTGGGGGAGAATCACACCGTGGCCCTGGACTCAGTTCGAACTAGTACACTATTATTATTACTGCTAGAATGACGCAAATATGCGTGCCGGACGACTGGAGACGAGGAATGGATTTCCGACTGTCGACGGCGTCTCACAGCGCCGTCTGCCGGCCGGTACGAGACCAACGAAAGAAGTGGTGAGGATCGGTTCTGACGTTAGAGCATCTCGAACACTCCGAGACGGGAGTCTCGTAAGCTCGAGCGTCTTACAGACGCTCGAACAGCGAGACGACGTCGTTGAAGCCGACGCTGCCGTTGCCCGAGAAGTCGAAGTACTCGACGTTCGACTGGACGACGTCGCCGTTGTGCTCTTCGAAGAACGTCACGACGTCGTTGAAGCCGAGGTTACCGTCGCCGGTGATGTCCTCGTAGAGACCGTCACCGGTGAGGTCCTGGGCGTCGTTGCCGTCACCGTTGACGTCGAGACCGGATGGGTCGTCACCGTTGCCGCTCCCAGGCGTCTCCGCACCGGGGATCAGGTCGTCTTTGTACTCCTCGAGGACGTCCTTGATGTAGCCGCCCATGTGGGCGTCGTAGTCGCCGTCGTCGACGCCGAGGAGGTCCCACTCACAGGGGAGATCTTCACAGTACTCCGGAATGGGGTCTTCGTACGGGTTGTCGTAGGGTTCGTCCGGTGCGTCCTCGGGGAGGAACGGCCGGGAGAACATCGCGGGGAGCCACGTCGGGTGAGCACACCACGCCGTCCAGCTGATGGCGTCGCTCGACTCGAGGAAGTCCATGAACGGTTCGCCGAACTCGGAGGTCGTCCCCGCGAGGTACTGGGCGGTATCGTGGCCGTGGTCGACCACGTTGAGGTCGTCCCAACCGAACTCGGTGACGAACAGGGGGAACTCCTCGTAGACGTGGTTGACACCCTCGCCGTTCGGGCCAGGACCGGCCCAGTCGTCGGTTCCGCTCACCGTGTGACCGGGGTAGATGTGGTAGGCGTAGGCGAGGTTTTCACCCTCGTACGGTTCGACGAGTGCACCTTCCGGACTCTGCGTCCAGCTCGGCGAGCCGATGATCACGATGTTGTCGGCGTGCTCGCGGATGGTGTCGACCCACGGCTGGGAGAACTCCTTCCACTCGAGCCAGATGTTCGTCCAGTTGTCGTGTTCGCCGCCGTCTGGCGTACCCCAGATTCCGGGCGTCGTTGGCTCGTTGTAGACCTCGTAGAGGACGTGTGACTGATCTGCGTATCTGGGGGCGACGATGTCCCAGAACATGTCGACCTCCTCGAACAGGGCGTCCTGGTACTGAGGGTCGTCCCAGTCGCCAGTCCAGCCGTCGCCGCCGGTCCAGTGGCGGTGGAAGTCGACGATGGCGTAGACGCCGCGCTGGCGACACTGCTCGATGACTGGGTCGAGGTGCGTCTCCAGGTACTCGAGCAGTTCCGCCTCGGTGAAGGCGATCGGATCGGATGGGCCGGCGATGTGGCCGGGCATCAGTTCGGCGATGTCCTGTGGCTGGACGGGGATACGGATCACGCGCGGGTACCAGCCCTCGTCCTGGTCGGTCAGCATGTCGACCGCCTGCTCTGCGGTCTTGCCCATCGCCGCCGCCTCGGTGTTCATCCGCTTCGGGTCGGCGATGTTCAGCCCGCGCAGTTTGACCGTGTTCCCGTCCTCGTCTTTGACGAGGTTGCCGTCGACGTGGAGCCACGGCGTCGAGATCTGGGGTTCGGCCGCGGCGGTGGTGCTCGCCGAGACGCCGAGTGCCAACGCACCGGCCCCGACACCCGCGGCTTTCAAAAAGTCACGACGGGACGCCTCGCCGACGTCGAACCGGTCGCTCGTAGACTGTGCTCCTCGTTCGGATGTCGTCCTCTGTCTCATGGTTAGTTGAAACACTCACTGGGAGTGCTAGTCGTGTACATCCCGGAGTGTGCCGAGTTCGTTCGACACTCCTCCGGAGAAATCATGACCCTGTACACACCTTAGCTTAGTTTAACATCTACATGAATTTTTCGTAAAGGTATCGAACAATATGTGGGTTGGCGAACACTCGAGCGAGTCTCGAACTCACTGAAATCACGTCTCAACCGACAGCCACACCAGCACGAGTGGTCGCCGGCGCTCGAGACGACTCACACCCACATCGAAACCCTTACTCCCGGCAAGTGAGTGCGTTCGGGCATGACTGAGCGGACGACAGCGGTCGACGCCGAGGAGGTGCGCCACGTCGCATCACTCGCCCGGGTCGACCTCGCAGACGACGAAGTCGGCCGATTCGCCGAGCAGTTCGAGGACATCCTCACCTACTTCGAGCGACTCGACGAGGTCCCGGAAGTCGACCACGACGCCGACCTGACGAACGTGATGCGTCCCGACGAACCACGCGAGTGCCTCGAGACCGACGCCGCACTCGAGAACGCCGCCGACACCGAAGACGGGTTCTTCAAGGGCCCGAACGTCTCCTGAGATGTCGGTAAACGCCTTCATCACCGAGACGGAACTCGAGGGGACCGACGAGGGACCACTCTCGGGTCGGACGGTCGCCGTCAAGGACAACATCTCGACGGCGGGCGTCCGCACGACCTGCGGGTCGAAGATGCTCGCCGAGTACGTTCCACCGTACGACGCGACGGTCGTCGAGCGCCTCAAGGCGGCCGGTGCGACCATCGTCGGCAAGACCAACATGGACGAGTTCGGCATGGGGACGACGACCGAGACCTCCCACTTCGGTTCGACGGACAACCCCGCCGCCCCCGGCCACGTCCCCGGTGGCTCCTCGGGTGGCTCCGCCGCCGCCGTCGCCGCCGGCGAGGCCGACCTCGCGCTCGGCTCCGACACCGGCGGCTCGATCCGCTGTCCCGCCGCCTTCTGCGGCGTCGTCGGCATCAAGCCAACCTACGGTCTCGTCTCCCGCTACGGTCTCGTCGCCTACGGCAACAGCCTCGAGCAGATCGGCCCGTTCGCGCAGACGGTCGAGGACGCCGCCGCGCTGCTCGACGTGATCGCCGGTCCCGACGAGCGCGACGCGACCACGCGCGAGGCACCCGACGGCGAGGGAACCTACGCCGACGCCGCCGACGGCGACGTCGACGGTCTCTCGGTCGGCATCCCCACCGAACTGCTAGAGGGTGCCGACCAGGGCGTCATCGACGCCTTCGAGGAGACGGTCGAGACGCTCGAGAGCGCGGGCGCGACTACCCGCGAGGTCTGCCTCCCCTCGGTCGGCCACGCCGTCTCCGCCTACTACGTGATCGCGATGTCCGAAGCCTCCTCGAACCTCGCACGCTTCGACGGCGTCCGCTACGGCCACTCGAGCGACGCGGGCGGCAACTGGAACGACGCGTTCGGCCGGACCCGCGCGGAGGGCTTCGGCGACGAGGTCAAACGCCGCATCCTCCTGGGCACCTACGCGCTCTCGGCTGGCTACCACGACAAGTACTACAAGAAGGCACAGGACGCCCGTGCGTGGGTCACCCGGGACTTCGACGAGGCGTTCGACGAGGTGGACGTCCTCGCCTCGCCGACGATGCCCGTCCCGCCGTTCGAACTCGGCGAGAGTCTCGACGATCCGTTACAACTCTACCTCGCCGACGCCAACACCGTTCCGGTCAATCTGGCGAACCTCCCCGCCATCTCCGTGCCCGCCGGCGAGACGAACGGACTCCCGGTCGGGGTGCAGTTCATCGGTCCGGCGTTCGGCGAACGGCGGATTGTTCGCACGGCGAGTGCGCTCTGAGCGTCAGGCCCCGCGACTGTCAATTACACACAACTATATATATTGAGAAGTCGTAGCGCTGAGTAATCGGAGACTGTCACCGGAGAGTGAGTACGATTCCAATGAAGATTGCACAGAACCACACGGTCGAATTCGACGAGTTCACGCGCGCGTGTGACCTCGTCGAGGAGTACTTCGGCGAGACCATCGACGACGTCGCCCTCCACGCACCCGTCTCGAGACGCCAGCTCGTCGCCGTCCTCGCCCGCGCACAGCTGTCGGGTCGACAGCTCGCCCTCGATGGACTCACAGACCAGGGAGAGATCGTCTACCAGTCGAACGACGAGACGCTCCTCTGGCTCGATGGGGACTTCTGGCACGACATGCGCGGACTACACCACCTGAAGCCGGACGAGGGGCGGGCCGCCCGCGAGGTCCACCGACGGCTCATCGAGGCCATCGACGGCGACGTTCCGTACTACAATCGCGAACGCGATCCGTTCGTCCTCGTCGAACGCCGAAGCGCGTAGCTCCTCACAGACGTACTGCCAGTAAAACCGTCCCGAACCCGCCCGCGTCTTACTCCTGGTACGCCAGGTTCATGATCCACTGCGAGAAGGCGTCGCTGTTCGGGTCGACTTCTTCTTCGCCGATGAACGGCGAGAGCATGTCACCGGCCATCAACAGCGTGAAATCGAGGTCGCGAGCGGTCGGCGTGATGTGGTAGGTGTTGTGCCCGTCGTAGACGGTCTCTTCGCGCTCGACCAGGTTCTTCTCGACGAGCGACTCGACGATACGACTCCCCTTCCTCGAGGAGACGTCGAGTTCCTTCCAGAAGTCGCTCTGGTGGATACCGCCCGTCTCGCGGACGAGTTCGAGTCCGGCGTACTCGTCGTCCGAGAGCCCCGCTTCGGCCTCGGCTACACTCACGGCGACCACCATCGATCCGTACCCAGCGCTCGCGCCATACCTGCGTCCATACGTCCGTATGGTACCGCGTTGCGCATAAATGTGCCTTTCGCCGTCCGGCCACGGGCGTCGACACGCGCCCCACCGACTGTCGACGGCTGTCACAACGGACCGACGTCGACGAACTCGTACGGCGTCCGACACGGTGGCCCGTCCGCGAAGGCGTACGTCGTCTCGGTGCCGACGGCGAGCAGCGACGACGAACGCGTCCCGAAGCCGTCGCCGTGGACACAGACGCCGTAGTCGTGATCGCCGAGGACGCTCGCCGCCCGCTCGAGCCACGCGTCACTCCCGCCGCCCGACTCCCGGACGGTATCGGCCGCCCCGGTGAGTGCATTTCGCACACGCCTCGCGTTCTCGGCCTGGGCCCGGGCCACCTCCGCGCGAGCCGACGGCACCGAGAACCGGTCGTCGAAGCCGACGTTGACGACCACGTGTACGCCCGGGTCGAACGCCGTCCGCTCGAGCGTGCCGTCCCAGACCAGCGCGTAAGCGTCCGTCGCGTCGGCGAGCACGAGCACGAACCCCTCGTACTCGAACGCGCTCGTCGTCGCCGTGACCGTCTCGAGCGCCTCGTCTGCGGAGCGACTCGAGAGGGCGTCCCCGACGAGCAACCCCCGCGAGCGCTCACCGGCGAGGTCCGCGTCGGTCCAGAAGTTCGTAATACCGACGAAGAGACCAGACTCGTTCACGCCGATCCAGGTCCCGCCCGCGCGGGCGTCGCTCGGGGCAATCACGCGCGGGGACGTTCGGTACACCGCCGGTGGCTCGGAGGGGCGCTCGAGCGATTCGTCGCGGTTCGCACCGACGACGACCGGTGTCTCGGGGAAGACCTGCCAGGCGAGAGCGAGCGTGCACACACCGGCACAGTCGCCCGCTGGACGGATATAGGGTCGGTTGTCCGCCATTGCGCCCTCGACCGCGATCCACCGCCTGCGATCGGTCGGTACATCGGTACAACCGACCCTATAAGTCACCGCGCTGTCGTTACTCGTCGCCGACGGGTTCACCCGCCGACTCGAGCCGAGTGCGAACCGCCTCGCGGTCGACCGTCCCCGAGTGCGTCCGCGGCACCTCGCTGGCGAACCCGACCGTCTTCGGACACTTGAACCCCGCGAGGCGCTCACGGCAGTGCTCGAGAACGTGCCCGGTCGACGGCCCCTCGCTCGCACCGGTGACGAGCAGCGCGCCGACGCGCTCACCCCACTCCGGATCTGCGAGGCCGACGACGGCGGCCGACCGAACCTGTGGGTGAGACTCGAGTACGGCCGCGACCTCGTCGGGGTCGACGTTCTCGCCGCCGGTGACGATCCGGTCGGTTCGCCGCCCGCACATCCAGAGGCGTCCGTGCTCGTCGCGGTAGCCGACGTCGCCGGTGTGAAAGCCCCACTCGCTGAACGCCGCGTCGGTCACCTCGTCGTCGAGGTAGCCCGGCGTGACCGTCGGTCCCGACACCACGAGTTCGCCGCGCTCACCCGGGCCGACGGGTGCGTAGCCATCCCTCCGTTCGGCGAGGATCGAGACGGTCGTACAGACGAGTGGCTGGCCCACCGTGCCCGGCGTCTCGGCCACCTGCGCCGGCGTTGCGGTCGCTACCTGCGAGGCCGTCTCGGTCATTCCGAACGTCGGGTGGACGGGGACGCCCGCCTCGAGCGCGCGCTCGAGCACGTCCACCGAGGCGGGCGCACCACCGAGGAGGACGAACCGGAGCGGGGGTTCGGGTTCCCAGCCGGTCTCGAGCAGGCGCTCGAGCATCGTCGGCACGAGCGAGACGCCGGTGCAGTCGGTTCGGGCGAGCGCCCGCGCGGTCTCCACAGGGTCGAACTCGCGCTGGATCACCGCCGTCGTCCCGTAGAGCGTCGAGCGGACGACCGGCGCGAGGCCACCGACGTGGTACATCGGCAGGGGGCTGAGCCACCGGTCGCCGGGGAGCACGCCCAGACGGAGCGCCGACGCGCTCGCGCTCGCGAGCAGGTTCCGCGGCGTGAGTCGGACCCCTTTCGGCTCGCTCGAGGTCCCCGAGGTGAAGACGACGAGATGCGATCGGTCGAGGTCGACTTCGGGCGGGTTACGGCGGCCGGACGGACGGTCTTCGCCGCCAACAGAAGACAGGCCGTGGACCTCGTCGCTCACCGGGGCGTCGAGCGAGAGGATCGGACAGGGCGCAACCTCGAGCGCCAGCGCCTCCGTCTCGGTCCCGCAGACGAGCAGTTCGGGGCTCGTCCGCTCGAGTTTCGCCCGGAGTTCGGCGGCCGTCTCGCGGGTGTGGAGGAGGACGGTCTCGAGACCACAGCGCTCGCCGGCGAAGAGCGAGGCGGCGTACTCGACGCGCGTCTCGAGGAGCACGGCGATGCGGGACGGGGTGTCGTCACCGGTTGGATCGGATGCGGGACGCGTCCGCGTCGCCTCGAACGCGTCGGCGAGTTGCCACGCGAGGGCGTCGAAGTCGCGGTAGGTCCACGTCTCGCCGGTGTCGGCGTCGACGAGCGCCGTCCGCTCGGGGGTGGTCTGCGCGCGGTGGGTGAGCAGATCCGTCGTCGGCCACTCGAACGAGCCGGCGGGTCCCCCGCTCACGCCTCCCACACTCCCGAGACGCCGCTGCCTTTGGTCTGGGGGACGACCGCCGCACCGCGTTCGAACGGGACGGGGTCGCGGCCGAGGTCCGAGGCCAGCAGGTCGGCGGTCGCGATGCCACAGGCGGTGACCTCGGGAATCGCCGCCGCGAGGTGGACCGTCCCCGTCCGGGCGACGACGCCGTCGATGGTCGTCGTCACGATCGGTTCGACACCGAGTTCGCGCGCCCACATCGCGAGTTCGAGACCGACGTCGATCCCGCCGAGTGCCATCGGCTTCACGACGACGGCGTCGGCACACTGGGCGTTACAGATCGCGTCGATGCCGTGTGAGAGCACCCCCTCGTCGAGCGCGATGGCGACGCCGCGCCCGCGCAACTCGGCGTGACCCTCGAGCGCCTCCGCGGGAAGCGGCTGTTCGACGACCGAGACGTCAGCCTCGGCGAATCCCTCGACGGCGCGTTCGGCCTCCTCGTACGTCCACGCGCCGTTGGCGTCGACGCGTACCTCCACGTCCGGGCCGACGGCGGTTCGGACCGCTCGGACCCGCTCGAGGTCCGCCTCGACGCTGCGGACGCCCGCTTTGAGCTTACAGACGGAGAACCCACGGCCGACCGCGGCCGTCGCCGCGGCAGCCGTCTCTTCGGGCGAGCCATCCCCGACGGTCGCGTTCGCGGGGACCCGTGCGACGCGTTCGTCCGCGCCGAGTTGTTGGTACAGCGGCCACGAGGACCGAACCGCCTCGAGGTCGAGAATCGCGAGCGAGAGACCACACCGGGCGGCCGAGGTCTCGTCGACCGCCTCGACCAGCGCGCGGACGCCGTCCTCGCGGGTCGCCCCGTCGTCTACGTCGGCGAGTGCTCGCTCCGCGCGCTCGAGTGCGCGTTCACACGCCTCGAGCGACTCCGTCCAGCCGGGAAGCGGCGTCGCCTCGCCGTAGCCGACCGCCGTCCCGTCCGTGATGCGGACGAGAAACCCCTCTCGCGAGTCGATCGTCCCGTGGGCCGTCTCGAGTGGCTGGCGGAGCGGGAGCGAGAAGCGCCGATAGGCGACCTCGAGCGGCGCGTCCATCTCCTCGCGTTCCGGGTGACAGTCGTGGTCACGGCCCATCAGAGCACCACCCCGAGCGCGAAGGCGAGCGCGTAGGCCGCCAGCAGCTTTCCGGTCTGCTCGAGCGCGGGGTTGAGCGCCTCGCCGTCGGTCCGCGTCAGGACGGTCTTCGCGACGAGCGCCGCGTAGGGCAGGGTGAGCAGCGGGAGGAGAACTGTGGGGGAGAAGTCCCAGACCAGCAGGAACCAGGGCGGCACCGCGTAGGCCAGTGTGAGTAAGGTCAGGAACTCGAGCCTGCTCGCGCGGTAGCCGAGTCGCACCGCGAGGGTGCGTTTGCCCGTCTCGGCGTCGGTCTCGCGGTCGCGGACGTTGTTCACGACGAGGATAGCCGTCGCCAGCGCGGCGATGGGGAGGCTCGCGACGAACGCCTCGGGGGTGACCGTTCCCGGCGGAATCGTCGTCGTGAGCGGCTCGACCTGTGCGGCCGCCTGGACGTAGAAGGTGCCCATCACGGCGACGATGCCGAAGAAGACGAAGACGAAGAGATCACCCAGACCGTGGTAGCCCAGCGGGTAGGGTCCGCCGGTGTAAGCCCACCCGCACAGCACGCTCACCAGACCGATCACCAGGATGGGCAGCCCGCCGACGTAGACGAGATAGGTGCCCGAGACGATGGCGAGTCCAAAGGTCACCACCGTCGCGCGCTTGACGCGCTCGGGCGCGATGATCCCCGCCTGGGTGACCCGGGTGAATCCCTCGCGGTCGTCGGTGTCCGCGCCCTTCTTCGCGTCGTAGTAGTCGTTCGCGAAGTTCGTCCCCACCTGGATCAGCGCCGCTCCCACGAACGCCATCAGCGCTGGCAGCGGCGCGAACACCCCCTCGGAGAACGCGAGCGCCGTCCCGACGACGACCGGCGCGGCCGCTGCGGGCAGCGTCTGCGGACGGGCGGCCATCACCCACGCCCTCGCCTGGGAGACCTCGACCGTGCTGGTACTCATTGCTCGAGTGTCCCACTCGAGAGAGTGTTAACGTTGGCATCTCGGGCGTGGCCGACTCACAGGTAGTCGAGGAGTACCTCGACGGCCGCATCGATCGGTTCGGTTCGAATGCGACAGACGTAGTCGGTGACGAAGTCGGGGTGAAGTGAGGCGAGTGCGTGCGGGACGATCGAACTCGTTCTCGGGGCTCGACGGTGGCAATAATCGTCCTCCTCGAGTGGGATGCGGTGTTCGTACCACGTCTGCGTCGTCAGCCCCATCACGATGTACTGTTCGCCGTCGAATGGATGGTGCTCGTTGTTGACGACGAGCCACGGCCGCGTCGCCTCGTCAGCAGCCTTGAACGGGTCCGACGCCAGCACGACGTGGCCCCGCTCGAGTTCGTCGAACAGTGGGACTGGCTCCGTCACTGGTCCGTGCTCTCCGCCCCTGCCTCGAGCCACTGCGCACGGTCTTCGTCTCCGAGACGCTCGTCGAGAACCGCCGTCGTCGACTGCAGAGCGAACGCCTCTCGAACGTGCGCTGGATCGCCGATCGCCCAGTATGGCTCTTTGTGTCGGACGAGATTGCGCGACCGAAGCCGGGTGAGAACCGGCGGTACCGAGTTCTCGTTGACGCCAGTTGCGGCGGCGATTTCGGTCGCCTTGAACGCTTTGTCTTGGTTTTCGGCGAGAAACCGAACGATCTTCTCGGCGTTCGTTCCGCTCTGTTCCGGTGCGTCGTATTCGTCGAACGAGTCGATACTGATCGGCATCCTGGTCACCTCGCTGGAGATACCACCTCACGCGGTATAATTGTACGGTGTATGGTGTACGTAATGCACAGTGTATGATGTATGCAACGTATGGTCTATGGTGTACGAAATGTGTGAGGTAGCATACAGTGTCTGCACGTACGACGCACCCTCCGTGTCCTCGATACGCCGCGGGCTATGGCTCGCCCGACGTGTCCCCCGCTCGTCGCGTCAGTAGTGCCAGGGGTACTCGGAGAAGTCCGGGTCGCGCTTCTCGACGAAGGCGTCTCTGCCCTCTCTGGCCTCGTCGGTCATGTAGCCCAGACGGGTCGCCTCGCCCGCGAACACCTGCTGGCCGACGAAGCCGTCGTCGGCCATGTTGAAGCCGTACTTCAGCATCCGCATCGCCGTCGGACTCTTCGAGTTGATCCGCTCGCCCCACTCGAGGGCCGTCTCCTCTAACTCCTCGTGCGGGACGACTTCGTTGACCATCCCCATCTCGGCGGCGTCCTTCGCGCTGTAGGTCTTCCCGAGGAAGAACACCTCTCGAGCCTTCTTCTGGCCGATCTGGCGGGCGAGGTAGGCCGAGCCGAAGCCCGCGTCGTAGCTCGCGACGTCGGGGTCGGTCTGGAGGAATTTCGCGTGCGCTTCGCTCGCGAGGGTGAGGTCACAGACGACGTGCAGCGAGTGGCCGCCGCCGACGGCCCAGCCGGGGACGACGCAGACGACGACCTTCGGAATGTGACGGATGAGGCGCTGGACCTCGAGAATGTGGAGGCGGCCCGCCTCCGAGGCGTTCGCCTCGTCGCCGTCGTACTCGTAGCCGTCGTCGCCGCGGATCGTCTGATCGCCGCCGGAGCAGAACGCCCAGCCGCCGTCTTTGGGTGATGGGCCGTTGCCCGTCAGGAGCACACAGCCGACGTCGGTCTGGCGCTTGGCGTGGGCGAGCGCGTCGTACAGTTCGTCGACCGTCCGGGGCCGGAAGGCGTTGCGGACGGCGGGGCGGTCGAAGGCGATGCGGACGGTGCCGGAGTCGACCGCCCGGTGGTAGGTGACGTCTTCGGCGTCGAAACCGTCGACCGGTTCCCAGCGCGTCTCGTCGAACAGCTCAGAGACCATGTCTCGAGGTCGGTGTGTCGGCGTCAAATAGGTTCCCGTGACGGAGTGGTCCCGTTGGTGTCGCTCGAGTCCGCTCAGTCGTACTCGTAGAAGCCCGCGCCGCTCTTGACGCCGAGGTCGCCCGCCTCGACTTTCCGCCGGAGCAAGTAGGCGGGGGTGTAGCGGTCGCCGAGTTCACGCGCCAGCGTCTCCGAGGCGTGGAGACAGACGTCGAGACCGATGTGATCGGCCAGCCTGAGCGGTCCCATCGGGACGTTGGTCCCGAGTTCCATCCCGCGGTCGATGTCCTCGCGACTCGCCACGCCCTCGTCGTAGGCGCGGATGCCCTCGTTGAGCCAGGGCATGAGGATGCGGTTCGTGACGAAGCCCGGCTTGTCGTCGCTCTCCCAGGTCGTCTTGCCGAGCGCCTCCGCGAACGCGTCGGCCCCGCGCACCGCCGCCTCGCTCGTGTGTTCGCCGACGACGAGTTCGACGCCCTCCATGAGCGGGACGGGGTTCATGAAGTGGACACCGACGACGCGTTCGGGCGTCTCCGTCGCCGCCGCAATCGAGGTGATCGAGAGCGTGCTCGTGTTCGTCCCGAGGAGGACGTCCGCGCCGACGAGTCCGTCGAGGCGCTCGAACACCTCGCGTTTGACCGAGAGGTCCTCGACCACCGCCTCGACCACCAGGTCGCAGTCGGCCAGGTCCGCGAGGTCGGTCGTCCCCTCGAGTCGGTCCCGGACCTCGTCGGGGGTCACCTCGAGTCGGTCGCGTGCGGCCAATCGCTCGAGGCTGTCGTCGATCGTCTCGAAGCCGCGCTCGAGGAACGCCTCCTCGACGTCGTGGACGGTTACCTCGAAGCCGGCCGTGGCGGCGACCTGTGCGATGCCCGCGCCCATGGTGCCCGCGCCGACGACGCCGACGCGCGTCACGTCCGCGCCGGTACGGAGTGTGCTCATAGCCAGGGGTTCGTCAGGAGTCGTGGTAAGTGTAGGGCCGTGCTGTATGTGGTGGTCTGACACCCCGTCGGTCAACCGGCCCACGCTGGCGAGGTGGGCGGACGCGCAAGCACCCTCGTCGTCGGTTCTCTCGAGGGGCGACTCGGGTCGGACGCGAGCGGGTAGCCGTCGTCACCGACAGTCTCTCGAGGGGGAACGTTCAAGACGGCGGAGTTAGAGGTACAACTAACTCGGTGAGTGGTGTGAGCAAGGAAGATGTCGTCGAAGAAACAGGGTCGGGTGCCAGGATCGACGAGCGCGAACGCGAGGCGCTCGAGGAGGCGTGCGTCGATCCGACGGCCGTCGCCGCCAAACGCACCTCCTACCGGATGTTGCTCGACGCCGGTGTCGACGACGCGGTTGCGGACGCGCTCCGCCGTCGGTTCTCGCTCCCGTGGTCGTTCGAGACCGACGGCGACTTAGACCGGCGCTCGAGCGAGGTCCGGGGGTTGGGCGAGGCCGAACGCGCGTGGGTCGCCGCCAGCGCCGACGAGGACTGGCAGGCGTTCGAGAGCGCCCGTACGCGTGCGACCGAGACCGAACGCGAGGAGACTGTCGAACGGCCCTGGCCCCGGCCGACGCCGCTGACGGCCGTGACGGGCGTCAGCCCCGAGAACGCCGAACGCCTCCGCGAGGCGGGCATCAACTCCGCCGAGCGACTCGCGACGGTCCACGCCGGAGAGGTCGCCGCCGTCCTCGAGTTGAACGTCCTCCACGTGCGGACCTGGCGGCACAACGCGAGAGAACTCGTGGGCGACTGACGAGCGCTCTAAAATATAATACGTACTCGGTTTCAGAATCCAGTCACACGAGAGAAACGGACTGTTGTGCCCACCAGATCGAGGGATTTACTACTCGAGGAAGTATTGTTCATCTGGTAGGAACGGCACAAATAAGTAGCCCGCTGTTGGAGGGTCGACCGGATGCTTCCAATCGACGACTCCCCGATCGTCCGCGACGGCAAGGCAGTGATTCTCGCCATGGACCACGGCTTAGAACACGGTCCGGTCGACTTCGAGTCGGTCCCGGAGCGTCTCGACCCGGCGACCGTCTTCGAGACGGCGACGCACGACGCCGTCACCGCGATGGCCGTCCAGAAGGGGATCGCCGAGGGCTACTACCCGAGTTACGAAGACGAGGTCAACTTACTCGTCAAACTCAACGGCACCTCGAACCTCTGGATGGGCGAACCCGACAGTCCGGTCAACTGCTCGGTCGACTACGCCGTCGAACTCGGTGCCGACGCCGTCGGCTTCACGATCTACAGCGGGTCGAACCACGAAGTCGAGATGTTCGAGGAGTTCCGCGAGGTCCAGGAGCGAGCCCGCGAGTACGACATTCCCGTCGTCCTGTGGTCCTACCCGCGCGGGCAGGGACTCAAGAACGACACCAAGCCGGGAACGATCGCCTACGCCACCCGCATCGCCCTCGAACTCGGCGCGGACATCGCGAAGGTGAAATATCCCGGCTCTCCCGAGGCGATGGCCCACGCCTGCCGGGCCGCAGGCGACATGAAGGTCGTCATGAGCGGCGGCTCGAAACAGGGCGACGAGGCGTTCCTCTCGACGGTCGAATCGGCGACCCGTGCAGGCTGTTGCGGGCTCGCCGTCGGCCGAAACGTCTGGCAGCGCGACGACCCGGGGCACATCCTCGACGCCCTCGAGTCGGTCATCTACGACGAACAGCCCGCGGCGACCGCACTCGAGACGGCGAGTACGGCCGCTGACGACCGTCCCGACGCCCCGGTCGAGGGATGAGCGGAGCGATGCGAGCGTTCGACGGCGGTCTCGAGCACCCGCTGGATGCGATCGTCGAGGCGGTCTGTGCGAGTGCCGTCACGATCCGCTCAGGACTCGTCGGTCGGCGTGGCCGCGCCGACGAGGAGAACCCGAGTGGCGAGCACCAGCTCGAGGCCGACGTCTGGGCCGACGACCTCCTCGAGAGGCGGCTGACGGCGATCGACGGCGTCGGCGAGTACGCCAGCGAAGAACGCGGCGACGTCGTCTCCTGTGGCGGCGGTTCGGACGCGCGCGGTCTCTCGGTCGCCGTCGACCCGCTCGACGGCTCGTCGAACCTCGCTTCGAACAATCCCGTCGGAACGGTCGTCGGCGTCTACGACGCCCCGCTGCCCGCTCGAGGGCGCGACCTGGTCGCCGCCGCCTACGTCTGTTACGGACCCGTGACGACGATGGTGCTCGCCACCGAGTCGGGCGTCTCCGAGTACGAACTCGTCGACGGTGGGGCGCGACTGCTCCGCGAAGACGTCCGTCTCCCCGCAGAGCCGACCGTCTACGGCGTCGGCGGGCGCGTCCCCGACTGGCCTGCGGACGTTCGCGCCGTCGTCCGTGACGTCGAATCCCGGCTCAAGCGCCGCTACGGCGGCGCGATGGTCGCCGACGTCAACCAGGTTCTCACCTACGGCGGCCTGTTCGCCTACCCCGGCCTGCGCTCGAGACCCGAAGGAAAGCTCCGCGTCCAGTTCGAGGCGAATCCGATCGGCTACGTGATCGAACGTGCAGGCGGCGCGAGTACCGACGGCGAGCGCTCGTTGCTCGCAGTCGAGCCAACCGAACTCCACCAGCGGACGCCGGTCTACGTCGGCACCGACGAGTTGATCGACGAGGTCGAGTCTACGCTCGCCTAGACGCCGTCCACCGGACGTAGACGAGAATGCCGACGAGCAAGAGCACGTAGAACAGCGCTCGCGGCCACGTCCTCGCGAGGAAGAGCCAGGTGAGGACGGCGACCCACAGCCCGACCGCGACCAGGTCGGTGGCGACTCGTCGGACGAACCGCCCGGTGCGTCGGAGCCGGCTCGCCCCCCTCTCGGCCGGTTCGCCCCGGCGGCTATCGGACTCGGGCCGTCGGCTGTCGGACTCACGACCTCGGTCGGCCGGGCCGTCGCCTGCAGCCTCGGCCGCCGTCACCACCTCCGTGCTGTCGCCGTACTCCTCGCCCCCGCTCGAGTCGTGTCGGCCGTACCGTCGACGTTCGTGGTTCGGTGGTCCCATTCGAGTCAGAAGTGATAGCCGTACTCGTTCGTGAGGTGATACGCCGCAATTCCCCAGACGAAGTTCTGGCCGGGCCACCAGGTTCGGGCGTTGTTGAATCCCGCGACCAACAGCCCCTCGTCGGGCGCTTCCGGGTCCGGACAGTAGGCGACGGAGCCGCTGTCACCGTCTGTCAGGTCGCGTTCGTCCCCCCACCGTAGCTGGCCGCGCCGGCAGAACCGGTCGGTGAAACACGTGACAGCATCGATGCCGCTGATCTGCCCCGTCGAGTGGCCGGTCTGTGACCCCATCTTCTCGAGCGGGACGCCGCGGGCGGCCAGGTCCGCGAGACCGAACCGGGTGAACTGTCCGACCACTCTCGAGGGGGTTGCGTCCTGAATCTCGCTGGCCGGTTCGACTACCCCGGCCGGTTCGACGGCGACGACGTCCGCGACGCGGTGGGCGTGACGGACGGTGCCGAGTTCGAGCGGCCGCGCGTGCTCGAGCGAGAGCGCGAGCGACGAGGAACTCGAGACCGCGCCGCCGTAGGCGTGTTCGGCCGTCGCGAAGTACGCTCGCTGCTCCGTGGGCTGATAGAGCGCCGGTGCGAGCGTCGCGAAGCCGGTCTCGGTCTCACACTGGACGCCGCCGGGAACGCGCCCGTCGGCGACGTTCCTGGCGAAGCGAGGGTCGTAGCCGCCGCGCCCGTCGTCGAGTTCCTCGATGTCGTCTTCGATCGCCGCGACGTCGAAGGAGAAGTCGCCGAACAGCCGTCTGAGTGTGGCGTGTACCTGATCGAGGTCCTCGGCCGACACCTCGACGGAGATGGTCGCGGTTGCGCGGTCGTAGGACCCGGGCGTCACGGCACTGGCCAGATAGCCCGTGACGCCGACGCGAGCGAGGCGTTCGTGGAGGGCGAACGCCCGCGAGACACGTGCGTACCAGTCGGCCGGCACCGCCGTCGTCCGTTCGGTGAGCGACCACGGATCGTCCGGGTCGGTTCGGACGAGTGCGGTGACGACCGGAACCTCGCCGTCGTCGACCCCCAGAAAGTCCTCGACGCCGAGGAGGTGCGCCATGCCGAACCCGTAGCCCGACGCCGCGACCGTCCGGAGGAAGTCGCGACGATCCATCCCGCCTGCGAGTCGCTCGCGAAGGGTGGCCAACCGATGGACGAGACGCTCACGTTCGCTTCCCATGGTGCCAGTAGAGACCCGTACGTACGCGCGACACCACGTTAGCTAATCTTCACGTACAGCG
The DNA here is from genome assembly GCF_025629245.1 of Natronobiforma cellulositropha. Taxonomy (GTDB): domain Archaea; phylum Halobacteriota; class Halobacteria; order Halobacteriales; family Natrialbaceae; genus Natronobiforma; species Natronobiforma cellulositropha. Next base: position 7,283 of record NZ_JANZXN010000058.1, on the reverse strand, counting down.
ACCCCGTCGGCCACACTAGCCGCCCTTACTCGACCGTTGGGTCGGCGAACAGCACTCGAGCGCTCGAGTACTTAAGACGTGGCCGAGTTAACCCGGACGCTTCTCACCACCGGGTACACAGGTTCAGTTGTCTCCGTGCTGGTGACCACGGAGGCACGACTCACTCCCACGCGACGTCCCCGCGTCTCTGTGGACCCTCCTCAACCTGCTTTCGCGGTGGCTGGCGGCAGTCTTCCACCGCGCTTTCGACGATACGACACACCACAGTACTCACTCGAGAGCGACGCGACCGCGGAAAACGGCTATCTTCTTTAGGCGAGAGAATCCCGTCGTTTACGAGGGGCGTGAATCGCCGTACGAATGATTTACGTGTTCGGTGGCTGTATTGGGTGCTGACCGACGCGGCACGTCCGCGCCTGTGCTGAGACAATCGACAATATCGGAGTTCCGACCCGACTCTCGCGGGTATCCCCCGCATGATAGGCGAGGATACCGACGGAAAACAAGCCAGATAACTCCGAATCCGTTGCAGGATAGGAGTAACGGCCGTGTGGCCCGGCCAGCACCCCGTCGGGTGGTAAACCATAACTCTCCCAACTCTGCAAGCCTTCGCTTGTGGGAAGCCCCGGCGTTTACGCCAGGGAGGAGGTCACCCCGCGCCCCATCACACACCCACTATGGACGTCAGGATCGCCGCCGACGCGACCGAAGAGGAGGCCGCCGCCATCGCCACCGCCCTCGCAGAACACCTCGAGCGGCCGGTTTCGGTGTTCGTCGGCCCTGCGGACGAACCCACAGCCACGCGTGAAGGCGGCCCGCGTGACGCAGATGGGGGTGAGTCGCACTCGAGAGGACCGCCCCAGGACGACGACCGCGGCCCGACGGCCCGCGAGCGAACCCTGCGCGAAGAGATCGCGGACATTCGCCGCGGCGGGCCCGAGGAGTACCGCGAGCGCCAGGAGGCTGCGGGAAAGTTATTCGTCAGGGACCGCCTCGCGCTCTGGTTCGGTGCGGAGAGCGCCGACGGCGACGGCATCCACTTCGAAGACGGGACGTTCGCGAACTTCGACGCCTGGCACCCCGACGGGGCGGCGTCCGAGGGAGCGGACGAGGGTGATCGCCTCCCCGCCGACGGCATGGTGACCGGGGCGGCGACCTTCGAGGGCAGAGACGTGCACGTGATGGCCAACGACTTCACCGTCAAGGCCGGGTCGATGGCCGAACGCGGCGTCGAGAAGTTCCTCAGACTCCAGCAGCGGGCGCTGAAGAGCGCCAAGCCGGTCCTCTACCTGATGGACTCCTCCGGCGGCCGGATCGACGAACAGACCGGCTTCTTCGCCAACCGGGAAGGCATCGGCAAGTACTACTACAACCACTCGATGCTCTCCGGGCGCGTCCCACAGATCTGCGTCCTCTACGGTCCCTGTATCGCAGGCGCGGCCTACACGCCCGTCTTCGCCGACTTCACGATCATGGTCGAGGGGACCGCCGCGATGGCCATCGCCTCCCCGCGGATGGTCGAGATGGTCACCGGCGAGCGCATCGACATGCAAGAACTCGGCGGTGCGGCCGTCCACGCCCGCGAATCCGGCTCTGCAGACCTCGTCGCCCGCGACGAAGACCACGCCCGCGACCTCGTCGCCCGCCTCGTCACCTTCCTCCCAGACAACGCCGACGAGCGCCCGCCGATGGGCGAGTCCCGCCCACCCGCCGCCTCACCCGACGGCATCGACGCCGTGATTCCCGACCGCCCGAACGAACCCTACGACGTCCACGACCTCCTCGAGCGCCTCGTCGACGAGGGGTCGCTGCTCGAGTTGCGCCCGGAGTACGGCGCCGAAATCGTCACCGCGTTCGCGCGCATCGACGGGCGGCCGGTCGCCGTCGTGGCGAACCAGCCAGCACACCGCGCGGGCGCGATCTTCCCCGACGCCGCCGAGAAGGCCGCGGAGTTCGTCTGGACCGCCGATGCGTTCAACGTGCCACTCCTCTACTGCTGTGATACGCCGGGGTTCATGGCTGGCTCGCAGGTCGAGAGAGACGGCATCTTGGAGAAGGGCAAGAAGCTGATCTACGCGACCTCGAGTGCGACGGTGCCGACGCAGACCGTCGTCGTGCGCAAGGCCTACGGCGCGGGCATCTACGCGATGGGCGGTCCCGCCTACGACCCCGAGAGCGTCCTCGGCCTTCCCTCGGGCGAGATCGGTATCATGGGTCCCGAGGCAGCGATCAACGCCGTCTACGCCCGCAAACTCGCCGAGATCGACGACGAGGACGAGCGCGCCCGCGTCGCCGAGGAGTTGCGCGAAGAGTACCGCGCGGACATCGACATCCACCGGATGGCGAGCGAGGTCGTCATCGACGAACTGATCGCGCCGAGTCGTCTCCGCGAGGAACTCGCCGCGCGCTTTTCCTTCTACGCCGACGTGGAGAAAGACCTCCCGCGGAAGAAACACGGCACCGTGCTCTGAGTCCGCGGCCGATTTCCGGGTTCCCCGGCAGTAATCGATTCCTTACTCCGCTCTCGTCCGCTGTAGGCAGTTCCTACACCAGTGGGGTCCGGCTCACGAGTGGCATAACAATAGCCACGTCGCTGGAACTCGCGCTCGACGCTCGCGTGGTGGACACCCCGTCCGCTCGGTTCGACTCCGAGAGAGCGCCCTATGAGTTCCGATAGCGTACAGGAGTTCGGTCTCCGACACCGGTTCGACCTGGAGGTCGGCGAGCTCGAGCGCGCGCTCTGGGTGCTGGTGGCGCTCTCGCTCGTCGGCGACGTGGTGACGACGTTCGTGGGTCTCCACATCGGTCTCGCGGAGGCAAATCCGATCGCTCGCGGAGCGATCGAAGGCTACGGCCTGGCTGGCATGCTCGTCTTGAAGGCCGGTGCGGTCGGTGTCGCGCTCGTCTGTCGCTCGCTGCTACCCGAAGAGTACACCCCCATCGTTCCCGCAGGACTCGCCCTGCCCTGGCTCGCCGCCGTCTTCATCAACCTCTACATGATCTCGCTGGCGCTGTGAACAGATCACGCCGAAGCGGCGTCTTTTTTCTGTCAGCGACCAATGCCAGCAAATGGACACGACGAACGCAGACGACCTCGAGTGGGAGGAGACTCAGCGCGGCGACGTCGAGTTCCGCCGAAAGCGCCTGGCCGAAGACGGCCGTGCGATCGGGAGTAGTCTCTACGAAGTCCCGCCGGGGAAGCGCTCCTGGCCGTATCACTACCACACGGCGAACGAAGAGGCACTCTTCGTCCTCGCCGGGGAGGGGTACCTGCGAACAGCCGACGGTGACCTCCCGCTCGAGACCGGCGACTTCGTGAGCATCCCCGCAGGCGAGGCGGGCGCACACCAGGTCGTCAACGACGGCGAGGTCCCGCTGCGATATCTGCTGCATTCGACGATGATCGACCCCGACGTCACCGTCTACCCCGACACCGAGACGTTCGGCGTCTTCGTCGGCGCAGCGCCGGGCGGGCGCGGCGACCGAGACCTCCACGGATTCTACCGGATCGACGGGCGAACGTCCTACTGGGACGAGGAGTGAGTAGCCCACCTCTCCCACACAACTCAGTCCTCGAAGCGAACCTCGAGCGCCGGCTCACTGGTCTCCCACTCGGCGCTCGAGACGCTGTAGCGATAGCAGTCGACCGGACCGTCCGCGAGTCTGATCCAGTTCCGTAACCGTCCGTCTCGCCCACCGCCGTGTGCGCCGGTGTACCCCTCGATGGCGCTGATCGACGCCTCGTTCTCGACGCCCACGAGCGCGGCCACCAACTCGAGGTCGAGCCGGTCGAACGCCAGCCTCATACACGCCCTGGCGCGCTCGCCCGAGTAGCCGCGACCCCAGAAGCGCGAGCGAAGCCAGCAGCCGAGGGTCATCGTCTGCCGTTCCCAGTCGACCTCGAAGCCAGCCATCCCCGCGAGGTCGCCCGCGCCGTCTTCGCCTTCGCGCGGCCGAATCACGTACGTCCCGACCTCGCCTCGCTCGCGCGCGGTGACCATCTCGTCGACGAACTCGAGCGTCTCTCGCGGATGGCGGTGTGGCTCCCACTCGACGAACCGGGTAACGTCGTCGATGTCGGGGTCCGACGAACAGATCTCGTAGAGGTCCAGCACGTCGACCGTCGAGCGCTCGAGCGACTCGAGGCGCAAGCGCTCGGTCTCGATTACTCGCGGAAACAGCTCGCGCATACGAGCCTCGACGGACCGGGAGTGAAAAGGTCTGACTGTGGTGTGTGATACGTTCGCAATCGTGGAGTGTGTAGTCACTCCCTCTCGAGCGCACGCCGCCAGCCACGCACGTCCTCGAGTACCGCCTCCCACTGGGCGTGTGACCCCGGAACCGCCTCACCCTGTGCGCGCGAAACCCGGTCGTCGACCAGCGCCCGGACCTCGCCCGGGTGCTCGACGTTCCAGAAGCGGAGTGGCTCGTCGCCGCCCGCCGTCTCGACGGTGATCGTGCCGTAGCCGAGCGCCCTCGCGAGGGCGTGCTGGCGGGTCGCGGTGTTCTGGACCCGCTCGAGTGCGAGCGCCCTGACGCGCACCCCGACGACGCCGGAGCGGACGTAGAGGGCGTCGGTCGTCACGACGAAGGCGACGCGGTCGACGGCGAGCCAGCCCCAGACGGCGGTCGGGACGGCGAGTAGCGCCACCAGCGACGCGAGAATCGGTATCCCGTCGACGACGAGCGCGAGCACACCCGCCAGCACACCGACGACGCCGAGAGCGAGCCACGGGTAGGCCGTCTGGATCCTCGGGCCGCCGATCCAGCGAACCGACTCGCCCGTCGCGAGCGGGAGCCACACCGGTGGCCCCTCCTCGCTGTCGTCGCTCCGGCCACCACCATCGGTCCGCCCAGCAGGCTCCGCGTCACTCATCGCTGCGCAGGTGGTGTGTGGGGTCGCTCGAGCGGTCGCCACCCGACGGCCGCGTGCCGGTCTCGCTCTCGACGGAATCGCGAATCGCGCGCAACTCGAGGAGAATCTCTTCGAGGACGTCGTCGGTGTCGCCACCCTCGTCGTCGCGGCCGCGGGCGGTGCGGTCGCTGATCAACTGGTGGACGGCCCGTGGCTCCGGCACCGACGCGAACTCGAGTTCGACGCCCGCGCTGCCCGCCGTCGAAATCTCGACGGTACCGTAGCCGAAGTGCGCGCCGAAGGCGCTCTGGCTGTAGGAGATGTTCTGGACCTTCTCGAATTCGACGCGTTTGACGTCCCGCGAGAGGATGCCGCTCTTGCGGTAGAGCGCCCGGTCGGTGACCACGTAGTGGGTGTTCGTCACCCGGAGGTACTCTCCGAGCATGATGACGAACCCGATCAAGATGATCGCCAGCGGGATGCTGATGACGAGCGTGGGAATCAGTGTCCGCCGGTCCGGCCCGCCGGACCAGAGGACCGACTCACCGCCCTCGAGCGAGAGCCACTCGAGGTCTTCTGACGCGGTGTCGCCGCCGGGTGCGTCGCTCATCGACTCCCACCCGTGTCGCCGCCCTCGCGCGATCGCTTCCTCGAGAGGACCGTCCGATCGAACGCACACACCAGCTCGTCGTCTTGGTTGAACACCTCCTGGTGGATCGTGACGACGCCACGTTCGCCGTCGCTCGTCTCGCGTTTTTCCGTCACGGTCGAGGTCGCGCGAATCGTATCACCGTGAAACACCGGCGTCGGGTGTTCGACGCCGTCGTAGCCGAGGTTCGCGACGATCGTTCCATCGGTCGTCTCGGGAATCGAGAGCCCCACGGCGAGCGACATCGTGTAGAGGCCGTTGACCACTCGAGCGCCGAACTCGCTTTCGGCGGCGAACGGCTCGTCTAAGTGGATCGGCTGGGCGTTCATCGTCAGATCACAGAAGCGCTGGTTGTCGCTCTCGGTGATCGTCCGCCGACGCGGATGCTCGAGTGTCTCACCGACGGCGAACTCCTCGTAGTAGAGACCGGCCATGACTACGTTCACTCACGCCAAGAATAAAAAACGAATCGGGAACGCGACCCGGGTGAAGACGGCCGACGGCGTTCAGGTACGGTCGTCGCCGATCAGGTCGTCGTCATCGTCGTCGTCACTCAGAAGTCCCTCGTCATCATCGTCGTCACCGATCAGGTCGTCGTCGTCATCGTCGCCCAGGATGCGTCCGTCGTCATCGTCACCGATCAGGTCGTCGTCATCGTCACCGATCAGGTCGTCGTCATCGTCGTCGATGAGTCCACTGTCGTCGTCACCCATCCGGCCCTGGCCCTCGTGTGTCCCCCGGTCGTCCTCCTCGAGCCGGCCGTGGCCCTCCGATCCCATCCCAGTGTCGTCGTCCTCGAGTATCCCGCTGTCGTCACCCATATCGCGACCGCCCATCCCGGTGTCGTCACCCATCTCTGTGCCCCTGTCTGTGTCGCCCGTGGTGCGACTGTCGCCAGCAGTCGTCGTCCCACCCTCGGCGCTGCTCTCGAGGTCCGCCTTCAGGTGGACGTGGTCGTCGGTCACGTGGTCGACGGCGTGCTCCTGAAGCGGGTAGGCCTCCTCGTCTGGGCCGCCCCACCCGAGTTTGGCTTTGATCGTGTCCGTCATCCCCGGGTCGGGTTCGACGTGCGCCGTCCCGTGTTCGACCGCCGAAACGATCCCAATCTCGTCCCCTGTCGCGTTCACGACTGTCTTGCCCACGTCGTCGTCTGTGAAGTTCGCGCACATAGCACCAAAAATCACCACTGCCGAACACAAGCCAGTGGTGCTTGCATGGGCAGGAACCGATGGGTGTGCTCGAGGGAGGGAGATTTGAACAATTATTGCTGCAGGTACGCCTGTGGTGGTGATCGCGTTGAACGTCGCTTACTGGCGGTTCCGGGAGTGGAGAGAGGATGTTCTCGTGGGAGAGTACGGGACACCGTACAACCCGCAAGACGACCGGTAGTAACTTATCAACGTCTACCTGAAGGTACTTTTATAACTAAGCAGAAACAATTCACATGCGAGCAGCAATGTCTCGTGAATACTTTCAACATCGAAAATACCATCGCTGAATCGATCCACGTAGACACCACGGAAGACGGAGCAGAACTCCGCTTCGACGGAAACACTCTCGGATTCAAACCATCTTCTAACCGTCGAGGATATTCCATCACCAACGATTGGAACAACCGGCACTTCACGATCGGATTCAATGAAAACTCTGTGCTGTACCACCATCCGTTCTAGTTTAGTGGCTGGCTGAGATGGCGATCACGCCGAAATTGCGTCGAGTCTGACCGCAATCATGCTGAGATGACTGCTGTTCCAGCAAACCAGTCGGTTCTTCGCTATA
>NZ_JANZXN010000057.1 GCF_025629245.1 Natronobiforma cellulositropha | reverse complement strand
TAGAATAGCGTAATTCACTGACTCGTCGAGCTGCGAAATAGTCATCAAACTGGCGAGTAGTCACCGTTCAACCTATGCATTATAATTCATCTTCGGAACCCGTCGAACAACGCCTGATCCGGCCATCCGACTCCGCGAGTCCCCACGCCCCCAGCGGAGACAGATACCGCCCTACGACGCCCCTTCTCACCTGACCACCTCACAGAGGCGACGCCCAGAGAGACGCAACTTCTTTTTGCCGACCGATACAACTCGAGGCATGGCTACCGAGGTCGACCTGGACGCAGAGCAGTACGAGAAACACCGCGAGGCGGGGCGGATCCTCTCGCAGGTGCGCGAGGAGACCGCCGAACGCGTCGACGTGGGTGTCTCACATCTCGAGATCGCCGAGTACGCCGAAGACCGCATCCGCGAACTCGGCGGCGCACCCGCGTTCCCCGTCAACATCTCGATCGACGAGGAGGCCGCCCACGCGACGCCGGCGGCCGACGACGAGTCGACCTTCGGCGAGGAGATGATCAATCTGGACATCGGCGTCCACGTCGACGGCTGGCTGGCGGACACCGCGATCACGGTCGACCTCTCCGGCAACGACGACCTCGCCGAGGCACCCGGCGCGGCGCTCGAGGCGGCGATCGACCTGATCGAACCCGGCGTCGACACCGGCGACATCGGCGCGGAGATCGAGTCGGTCATCGACGGCTACGGCTTCAACCCGGTCGTCAACCTGACCGGCCACGGCCTGGGCCACTGGGAACAACACACCAGCCCCAACATTCCGAACCGCGCGGTCTCCCAGGGAACCACGCTCGAGGTCGGCGACGTCGTCGCACTCGAGCCGTTCGCAACCGACGGCGGTGGGAAGGTCAGAGAGGGGTCGAAAGAGGAGATCTTCTCGCTGCAGAACGAACGCACCGTCAGAAACCGTGCGGCGCGTGAGGCGCTCGCTCAGATCACCGACGAGTTCCGCACCCTCCCGTTCGCGACCCGCTGGCTCGAGTCGCCGCGCCCCGAGATGGCGCTGCGCCGGCTCAAGTCCCAGGGAGTCGTCCACGGCTACCCGGTCCTCAAGGAGGACGACGGCTGTCTCGTCAGCCAGAAAGAACACACCGTCATCGTCACCGAAGACGGCTGTGAGGTCACGACGCGCTAGTCCCGGCGTGGAGTCCCAGAGCCGAGGCGGGGAGACACTCGACCCGAGAGCCGCCGACGAACCCACGGTTCGAACCCTGTACACTTACCAGGGGTGGCCGAGTACCGGCCGACGATGACGCCGGTGTTGCTCGCGGGCTTCTGTGCGTTCATGACGCTCGTCGCCGTGAGCAACGTGGCACTCGAGGAGGGCCACGACGGCGTCGACGTCGGCACGGCGGTCGTCGTCGGGTCGATTACGGCGCTCGCGTCGTTCTGGGCCGTTCTCGACGCCACCGAGACGGTCGTCGGTCCGGGTCTCGCTCTCGCACTCGTCGGCGTTGGGGGTCTCGTCACAGGGGTGTGGATGATAGTCACACACTGGTGAGGCGTCTCCCGAGTGTCGCCGGCGGCCGCGGGTCCCTCGCGAAATACCGCGAGAGCGCGGCCGAGGTGGGTGGTGATTCGTGGTGGCGAACTATTTTCAGCGAATACAGAGTCAAATGGTAGCCCTTTTACCGGGTACGCGACACCGTACGAATGTCTATGAGTTACGAGAAGGTCGAGGTTCCAGCGGAGGGTGAGCAGATCACGCTCGCCGACGAGGAGACCGGCGAGTTGAACGTTCCGGAGAATCCGATCATCCCGATCATCTACGGAGACGGTATCGGAACCGACGTCGGGCCTGCGACGCAGAAAGTGCTCGACGCCGCCGCAGAGGCGACCGGCCGGTCGATCGCCTGGATGCGCGTCTACGCCGGTGAGAGCGCTCGAGAGAAGTACGACGAGAACCTCCCGGAGGACACCGTCACGGCGATCCGCGAACACCGCGTCGCGATCAAGGGACCGCTGACGACGCCCGTCGGCGCCGGCTTCCGCTCGCTGAACGTCGCACTGCGCCAGACGCTCGACATGTACGCGAACGTTCGGCCCACCTACCACATCAACGGCGTTCCCTCACCCGTGAAATCGCCCGAGAAGATGGACATGGTGACGTTCCGAGAGAACACCGAGGACGTCTACGCCGGCATCGAGTGGGAAGCCGGCACCGACGAGGTCGAGCAGGTCCGCTCGTTCCTCGAAGACGAGATGGAGGTCGCCGACGTCATCCACGACGGGCCGGTCGGCATCGGCATCAAGCCCATCTCCGAGTTCGGCTCGAAACGGCTCATCCGCGAGGCCATCGACTACGCCATCGCCCAGGAGCGTGACTCGGTCACCCTCGTCCACAAGGGTAACATCATGAAGTTCACCGAGGGTGCCTTCCGCGACTGGGGCTACGAACTCGCCGAAGAAGAGTACGGCGACGAGGTCATCACCGAAGACGACCTCTGGGAGGAGTACGACGGCGAACAGCCCGAGGGGACCGTCGTCGTCAAAGACCGCATCGCCGACAACATGCTCCAGCAGATCCTGACGCGCACCGACGAGTACGACGTCGTCGCGACGATGAACTTAAACGGCGACTACATGTCCGACGCCGCCGGGGCACAGATCGGTGGTCTCGGTATCGCCCCCGGTGCGAACTTCGGCCACGGCCGCTGTCTCGCCGAACCCGTCCACGGGAGCGCACCAAAGTACGCCGGCGAGGACAAGGTCAACCCAACCGCGATGATCCTCTCCGGACGCGAGATGCTCGACTACCTCGGCTGGAAGGACGCCGCAGACCTCGTCCGCGACGCCGTCGAGGAGACCATCTCCTCGGGCACGGTCACCTACGACCTCCACCGCCAGATCGAAGGCGGCACCAAAGTCGCCACCAGCGAGTTCGCCGACGCCATCGTCGAGAACATCGAGAAACTGTCGTAGACGGTTTCGGGCGAGGAGATACCGCCGACTCTCGGCGGCATCGAATCGCCCTCCGACGCCACACCGACACTCACACCCGTTTTCGTGCCACATCGCTCGAGCGACTGCTCGAGCACACAGCGTCTCAGGTTCCGTGCCGAACAGCGTCGAGTCCACCAGCCGGAACCCCTGGAGAGGTGGCTCGGGGCAGGAACCGCTCGAGCGCCGCGAGCGCCTCCTCGTCGACCGCCTCTCGGTCGAAGGTGAGGTCGCGACGCCAGGCAGGCGAGCGCAACAGGACGAGGTCCGAGCCGAGGTAGTAGCCCTCGAGCGCCGACCACTCGAGGGCGTGCCGTCCGGCCCACGACTCGAAGCGGAGTCCCCGGTCGGTGACCGTCACGGAGCGCTCGGGAACGACCACGAGTGCGAGCGGGCCGCCCGCGAAGGCGACGTAGACGTACCACGACCCCTCACCGAGGGCGTAACCGAGCGCAGCACCCGCGAGCGAGACGGCGGCGAACGCGGCAGCGAGCGCGCGGAGGCGGCGTGATGGGCGGCGTCCGTCGACATCGGGGAGCGACGCCAGCGAGTCGGCGCGTCCGAGTAGCCGGTCCGCACGGCGCGTTCGGAGACCGCTGTGCAGCACGGACCAGCCACCGAGCGCGACGGACAGCAGGACGAGCGCCGGAGCGAGGACGGCGCTCGAGTGAGCGAACGCGACGACGAGCACGACGATGGCAGTCGCGGCGAACGGAACGAACGCGAAGAGCTGGTCCCGCACGGCGCTGGCGCGCTCGAGTAGAGCCGAGAGGGGACCCACGGCGCTCGCGGCTACGGCCGCGGCGAGCAGCCCCACCGTCACGAGCTGCCAGCGCGGCGTGGAGACGCCACCGGCGAGCATCGTGGCGACGAACGCGAGCGTCGTCACGATTCCGAAGACGTACGCGGAGAGACCGAGGACCAGCGCCGACTGTGGGCGTACCATACCCACGTCTCTGCGTGCGAGACCCATAACTCTCACTCGGGCTCTCGAGACGCGAGCACAGCACGCGTCCGGTCACTCGTGGCGCGTCAGCGCCTCGTCGCCGTGGCGCTCGCGCAAGGTGGCGAACGCCTCGCGTTGCTCGTGCAGGCGCGGTGTCGGCTCGTCGTAAACGAACGCGAACAACTGGTCGGGATCGCCCTCGAAGGCCTCCGCGCGTTCGATCGCGTCGGCGACCCGCGTTTCGACGCGCGTCTCGATGGCGTCGATCTCTTCGTCGTCGAGTCGGCCGGTGGCTCGGAGGTAGCGCTCGAGGCGGTCGATCGGATCTTTCTCGCGCCAGCGCTCGAGTTCGGCCTCGTCGCGGTAGACGGTCGGATCGTCGGCGGTCGTGTGCGCGCCGTAGCGGTAGGTCAGCGTCTCGACCAGGGTGGGTCGCGCCTGCGCTGTGTCGGGGTCGCGTGCCTTCTCGGCCGCCTGTGAGACGACTTCGTACACCGCCAGCGGGTCCATGCCGTCGACCTGGATGCCGTCGAAGCCGTAGGCGGTCGCCTTCTGGGCGATGGTCGCACTCCGGGTCTGGCGCTCGCGTGGGGTCGAAATCGCCCAGCCGTTGTTGTGGCAGACGAACACCGTCGGCGTGTCGAACACCCCCGCGAAGTTGAGTCCCTCGTGGAAGTCGCCCTCGCTGGTCGCGCCGTCGCCGAAGTGACAGCAGAAGACCGTCTCGTCGCCGCGGTAGTTCGCGGCCATCCCCAGCCCCGTGACGTGGGGAATCTGGCTGGCGATCGAGATGTTGAGCGGGAAGACGTTGTGGTCGGCGATGGCTTCGTTTCCGGCCTCGTGGCCCAGCCAGTAGGTGAGATACGCCGCCACGTCGCCGCGTGAGAGCACCGCACCGTGTTCGCGATACTGGTAAGCGATCCAATCGTCGGTCTCGAGCGCGTAGGTCGAGCCGACCTGTGTCGCCTCCTGGCCGGCCAGCGGCGCGTAGGTCCCGAGGCGGCCCTGGCGCTGGAGGCTCACCGCGCGCTCGTCGAAGTGGCGATACAGCCGCATATCCGCGTACATCGAGCGAAGCGTCCCGTCTGTGAGCGTCGGTTCGTAGCCGTCGAGTGGCTCACCCGCCTGCGAGAGCACCTGTACTGGCCCGTCGTCCGACTCACTCGAGCGCCCTTCTGCGACGTCCATACCGACCCCCACGGACGGGGTGGCCAAGAACCTCGGGGTCCTCGAGCGTCCTCGGGTCGTCGAGAACCGCTGGGTCAGCCGAGGCGAACGTGGACGTCCGCCCACGCAGAGAGCGTCTCGAGAACGCGCCGCTCGCGCCTCGAGAGTGGGTCGTCGACGCCGAGTTCGTCGCTCTCGAAGGCGTTCGCCACCACGAGGTCGGCGTCCGCACACCGCGCCAGGAGCGCCGACGGCTCGGCGGAGCCGTGCTGAAACGGGATGGTCGCGTCGTTGACGAACACTGCGGCCGGGTCGGCGGGCACCGACTCGAGTATCGCCGTCGCCCGCCGGGCGTTCTCGCGGGCCAGCGCCTGCGCCTCCGTGGCCGTCGCAGCCGCCGCACGCGGGGCGTGGGCTTCGAGCACGCCGGCCCAGACCGCTGGTGGATACTCGGTGAACCGCTCGAGTCGCCCGCCGAGTAGTCGGCCGTCGCGCTCGAGTTCCGGGGCGAACTCGAGGACGGCCACGCCGTCGGGTCCGCGGGTGGCGAGCCAGCGCTCGAGCGCCCGCGCGGTGAGGCGCGTCTTGCCGACGTTCGACGGCCCGGTGACGAGGACGCGGCCGGTCTCGGGGATGCGTGCAGGCATCGGTCAGCGCTCGAGGAATCTGCGGGCGTACGCCGCGAGCAGGCCGAGCGTCGCGAGCGCCATCGCGAGCGCGAAGGCGACGACGAACGCCGAGAGCGGGTCGGTCACCGTCGCGAGTTCGTCGCGGACGAACTCCGCGGCGAGGAAGGTCGCGACGGCGACGAGCGCGACACCGGCGAGGTTGAGCGCGAGCGGGTTCGTCTCGGGGACGACGTCGGGGTCGTTCGAGAGGAGGAGGATCACGACCAGGACGAACGGCGTGCCGACGAGTCCGAACGCGAGCACGAGCACGAGCAGCGGGAAGAACGCACCCTCGATGAACGCGCCGCCAGCCGAGAGCAGCGCGACGGCGGCGAGCAGCGCCCGGTAGCGCGTGTCCTCGATCGAGCGCTCCCACTCGAGTTTGTCGGCGATCACGTAGGGTGGGACGACGGTATTCCCGCCGAGCGTCGATACAGCGGCACCGAGGAGTCCGGCGAGGAACAGCCAGGTGGCGTACTCGCCGGCGACGGGACCGAGCGCTTCCGCGGCCTGTAGCTCCGTGACGGTCCCCGGGTCGACCCCGAGCGCGGGGAGGACGCTCGCGGCGACGAGGAAGATGGCGAGGCTGTAGGCGCCGAAGGCCAGCAGCATCGAGCTGCCCACGTCCAGGGTCGCGATGTCCCGGTCGCCCCGGGTCCACCCTCGGGCACGCATCGTGTAGCTCTGCATCGTCAGCAGGGTGATGTGGACGGCCCCGCCGAGGATGCCCGCGGCGACGAGGGCACCGCCGACGCCCTCCGGAATCGTTGGCACGAGTCCGCTCGCCGCCGCCGACGGATCGATCGGGACGACGAACGCGGCGGCGACGAACGCGAGGACGACCAGCGAGACCACCACCTTCGCGCCGAGTTCGGCCACCCGGTAGCCCCCGCCGGCGAGTCCGGCCGCGAGAATCACCGCCCAGGTGACGCCCCAGACACGCGGGTCGGTGAGTGCAGCCACGCCGACGAGGTCGCCTGCCATCGCCGCGCTCACGTCCGCGAGCGTCTTCATGATCACGAGCTGGGCGAGTCCCGCCGCCAGCACCACGTCGACGACGAGCACCCAGGCCCAGAACTCCCCGAGGTGGCGCTCTGCGACGCGAACCAGGCCCTCCTCGGTGAACAGTCCCAGCCGCATCGCCAGATACTGCCCGAGCGCACCGAGCACCGCCGAGAGCACGACGACCCACAGCAGCGCGTAGCCAAAACTCGCACCGGCGACGAGCAAACTCGCCATCGTCGCCGGGCCCGCCGCGATCGCACCCGCGAGCCACGTCGGTCCCACGCGGGCGAGAAACGAGCGAAGCGTCCCGATCCCCCACGACTGCGTCTCCGTTGCCATGCACCACGTTGGTCACTCGGTGCTATAACCGCGTGGTATTTCGCTCGAGGCGGGCGACGGCGGCGACGATACGTGCCGCTCGTCGGCTCACTCGCTCCAGTCCGGCGGCCCGCGCGGCGGCGCGAAGACGTCGATGCCGCGTGCCGTCACCTCACCGCGGTTCTCGACGGCGTGGGGTTCGTCGCCGGGGATAGCGTACGCATCCCCCGTCTCGACGACGACCTCCCGCTCGGCCGTCGTGAACACGAGCGCCCCTTCGTAGAGAAAGCCGAGTTGCTCGTTCTCGTGGCTGTGCTCCTCGATGGTCGCGCCCGCCTCGAGCGTGAAGTGCTGGAGGCTCATCGAGTCGGTTTCGGCGAGTTGGGCGAGGAAGACGCCCGCGAGCGCTTCGGTCTCGTCGTGGGTAGTGAGTGAGTCTCGGTACACGGACCGACTCACGGGAGACGAGCGGAAAAACGTACACGGTGTGGCAGGGTCACACCGGGCGCCGGTGAGCGCTCGAGCGACGAGCCAAACATTGAACTGCCTCGCGGGCGCAACACAGCGTAGATGTACGCCGTCGTCGGCTGTAGTGTGTGTTCACACCTCTGGATACTCGAGGGGCGGACGGAGACGACCGCGTGTCCGCGGTGTGGCACCCGGAAGCGCTACGAGGCACGAAAGAAGTTCGTCGAGACCGAAGACGTAGACCACGCCCGCGAGGTCCGCGCCTCGATGCTCGCGAACCGCAGCGGTCACGGCGACGCCTTCGCGCGTCTCGACTCGGTGGCCGAACTCGAGACACAGGTCGCAGACGGGGTCGTGAGTGACGAGGAGTACCTCGAAGCGTCGGGACTCGATACCGACGAGATCGCGAGCGCCGGCGAGCGTAACCCGCGCCAACCGGCGCGCGGGGGAAGCAAGTCCGAAATCGTCGACCGGGCGCTCGCCGAACTCGAGCGGCCGACCGAAGCGCAGATCGTCGAGTACGCAGGTGAACGCGGCGTCTCGGCCGAGTACGTCGAGCGAGCGCTCGAGAAACTCACCCGGAGCGGTGCGGTCAGTGAGAGCGGCGGCCGGTATCGCCCGCTCTGAGCGGCGGAAACCGGAGCGCCCTTCGTGACGGGGACGAAAGAGGGGGCGATGGCAGAGACGGTAGACGCCCAGGCGACGACGATCGGACTCGGAATGCTGGTGGTCGTCTGCGTCCTCCTCTACGGGACCGTCGTCGATCCCACGCCCTTCGGCGTCGAGTCGATGACGCTCGCGATGTGGGTGTTCGCAGCGATGTTCGCCACCGTCGCACTGCTCCACGCGGTCGTGGGACGTGGCGATATGGCGCTCGCCCACGGCGGGGCGGCCGTCGGCTGGGTCCTGATTCTCGTCGGGACCGGCGTGGGCCAGGTCACCGTCGGACTCGTCGCCCTCGCCGCGGGGGGCATCTACATCGTCCGGACGACGGTACGGGAACGCGACTAGCTCACAGCACGCCGAGTGTCGACGCCGTCGACACGGTGAAGAAGGCGATGGCGGCGAGCGCTTCGATTACCAGCACGTAGCGGTAGGTACGAGACGACTCGAGCGGTGGCTGGTGGCGGTTGTCGATCATGGTGGACGCGCCCGCCGGTCTCAGCGAACGGACGCAACGAGGGCTACTGGACGGGGCGGAAAATACCATCGCCAACAGCGCGGGGTGAAAGTGAAAGTGGTCTCGAGCGCCGTTCTCCCCGTGAGATGGTCACAGAGCGGCCGACAGCGAGAACGACGCGCGAGGTGTGGGAGTGAACGTCGTCCCCGAAAGCGAGGTCCGAGAGAACGGACGCGCTCACCGGCCGAGGTCGGCGTGGGCGCTCGCGAGGTGTCTCGAGGCGAGCGCGGCGAGCAACGAGAGTTCTCCGGCGAGTGCACCGACGGCGATCACTTCCGCGAGTGCGTCGGCGTTCGATCCCGGCGGGTCGCCACCGCCGGCCAGTCCGAGCACCTCGAGCGCCTCGTGCTGGGTCGGCAAGGTCGTCCCACCGCCGACGGTGCCGACCTCGAGACTCGCGAGGCTCACGCTGGCGTAGAGGTCGCTCGAGCCGTCGTCTCGGGTTCGGGCGTCCATCGTCGTGATCGCGTTCGCCCCTTCGACGACCTGGGCTTCGTCCTGGCCGGTCGCGAGGAACGCGGCGGCGACGACGTTCGCGGCGTGGGCGTTGAAGCCGAGGCTCCCCGCCTTGGCGCTCCCGATCAGGTTCTTCCGGACGTTGGCCTCCGCGATGGCCTCCGGAGTGGTGTGGAGGCGCTCCTCGACGAGGTCGCCGGGAATGACGACGTCGGCGGTGACCGACCGGCCTCGGCCCTCGACGGCGTTGATCGCGGCGGGTTTCTTGTCCGAACAGAGGTTGCCGGAGAGCGCGACGAGTTCGGCGGGCGTCTCCGCCTCGACGAGTTCGCAGGCGCGCTCGGTGGCGATGGTGACCATGTTCATCCCCATCGCGTCCTTGGTATCGTAGGCGAACCGGAGGTAGAGCGAGTCGCCGACGACGTAGGGTTCGACGCCGAGCAGTTCGCCGTGGCTCGTCGTCTCCGCGGCGGCCTCGCGCAGCGACTCGAGGTTCGCCTCGACCCACTCGACAGCCGTCAGAGCTTCGACGACGCCGTCGACGCGGAACACCGGGGCGCGCGTCATTCCCGTCTTGGTGACGCGTGCGTTCGCCCCGCCCGCAGTGTCGACGACCGACAAGCCGCGGTTGACGGAGGCGAGCAACGCTCCTTCGGTCGTCGCGAGCGGCAGGTAGTACTCGCCGTCGGCCGCCCCACCCGAGATCGAGACCGGCCCGGCGACGCCGAGGGGGATCTGCACCGCCCCGACCATGTTCTCGATGTTCGACTCCGCGACGGCCGCGTCGAACCCGTACGCTCCGACGGCCGTCAGGTCGGCGCCCGTCTCCTCGGCGAGGAGTCGGCGACGTGCAGCGGCGGCCGTCTCGTGGTCGGCGTGGGCTTCGAGTGTGTGGAGGCGAAGGTCGCCCTCTCGAACACGGGTTGCGAGGTCGTCCGGATCTGCGTTCGTCATGGTCTCCCCGTCGAAGTCCGCCCGTGTAACAGTTGCTGATTCGAGCGCAGCCACTCACAGCCGGGAAACAACTATATCAGTGTTTACACGTTGTGGCAGTCACGCGTCTGGCGTTTCACCCCTCGAGTCGAGTGCGCTGTGGGCGTGCGAGAACACGAAGTGTGGGACCCACAGCCGGAACTGTCGGCGAGGGGCGTGAAACACAGCAGCGACCACGCCACTGTACAATTCAAATTCGAGTAAAACGATAGTGGTGTGTAAAGCGCCGCGAGCCACAGCGTGCGAGGGCGGTCGTGACGACCGCGAGAGGCGAGTCGAGCGGCCGGTCAGTGCATCGAGTCCGCCCGGTCACTCTCTCCGTTCGACGAGTCGCCGTCGCCGACGATGCCCGCGTCCGTCTCGAACTGCTCGAGTTCGGTCGAGAGGTTCGAGGCCTGTCGGGCGAGTTCGAGCGCGGACTGAGAGACCTCGGTGAGTGAACTGGTCTGCTCTTCGGCGGCGGCGGCGACGTTCTCGGCTTCGGCGGCCGACTCCTCCGAGATCGAGGCCGCCTGGTCGACCATCGCGACGACCTCTTCGGTCGAGGCCGCCTGCTCTTCGGTCGCCGCGGAGATGTCCTGGACGCCGTCGTTCGTCTCCTGGGCGTAGGTGGCGATCTCCTCGAGTGCGGCGACCGTCTCCTCGACCGCTTCGCGCTGGGCGGCGACCTGCTCGCTGGTCTGTTGGACCTCCGCTGCGGTTCGGTGGGTCTGGTCTTTGATCTCTCCGGTGATCGTCTCGATGTTGCTCGCTGCGTCTTTGGTCTCGGCGGCGAGTTCTTTGATCTCGAGGGCGACGACGCCGAAGCCGCTGTCTCCACCCTGGGACGAGCGGGAGGCTTCGATGTTGGCGTTCAGCGCCAGCATGTTGGTCTTGTCGGAGACCTGTGTGATGAACTCGAGGAGTTCGTCGATACGTTCGATCTCGGCTTCGAGCGCTTCGATCTCCTCGACTGCGCGTTCGGACTCGCGCTCGATCTCGTTCATCCCCTCGACCGCCGTGTCGGCGGTTTCGCGCCCGCTCTCGCCCGTCTGGGCGGTACGCTCGGCGAGGTCTGCGACCTCGTTCGAGGAGGCAGCGATCTCTTCGATGGTGCTCGAGAGGTTGTCGATCTCGAAGTCGACCGACTGGAGGCTCTCGTTCTGGCGCTCAGAGCCGTCGGAGATCGCCTGGACGGATTCGGACACCTGATAGCTCGCCGCGCGGACCTCCTCGGTACTGGCGGTGACCTGTTCGCTCGCGGTCGCGACGTCGGTGGCGAACGATTTGAGCTGTTCGGTCGTGCGTTCGATCTCGGCGATCATCTGGTTGAACTCGCGGGCGATGTCGGTCATCGCCTCGTTCTCACTCGCCGCGTTCATCCGGTGGGTGAAGTCGCCGTCGGCACAGGCGCGCATCACTTCGCTGTACTCCGCCGCCTTCGACTCGAGGTGGCGGTTCGTCCGGTTGACTTCGTCCCGGGCGGTTTCGGCCTCGTGGATGCGTTCGCGAAGCGAGGTACGCATGCTGTCGAAGGCACCGAACAGTTGCCCGATTTCGTCGGCGCGGTTCGTCTCGAGGTCGACCTCGAGGTTACCCTGGCGCATCTGGTCCGCACGCTCTCGGAGCCGAGCGAGCGGGGTGACCGTCTGTCGGCCGAGGACGACACCCACCGCAGAGAGCGTCACGAGACCGGAGATGACGATGAGCAGGACGTTCCAGCCGACGGCGTCGCGAACGACGTAGGCGTCGCTGGCGGGGACGCTCGTCACGGCGACCCAGTCGGTGCCGACCACTGGCGCGTACGCTCGCAACGTATCACCGTGCTCGACGAACTGCACCGTTCCGTTCTCAACGGTTCGATCGACGGCATCTTGAACGGTGCGCTGGTCGGGGACGTCGGTCCCTCCGTCTTCGGCGCCGAGTACCGTCTCGCCGTGGACGTTCACGATGGTTGTCGAGTGGTTCAGTCCGGGCTGGTGGAGGTACCGAACGCGGAGGTCGATCGTCCCCTCGACGACGACCACCTTGTTCGGGTCGGTCGCGTCACGAACGGCGAACGCCATCACCTGGCTGCCGATGTCCGCGGAGTCGTAGGAAGTGTTCGATCGCCAGACGGTGCGGTCGGTCACGAGTTCGTCGCGAATGCTCGCGTCGGCCCACGGCTGGTCGATCTCCTCGAGCGAGAGTCCCTCTTCGCGGTAGGCGCTGAGGGTGCTGGTGATCATCTCTCCCGACTCGGCGTCGAAGTAGTGAATCGCCGTGGTGTCTGAGTGATGTCGCCGCTCCCTGTGGAGTCCAGTGTACAGCTGGGTCTCACTCTCGGCGTTGAGTGTCTCCGAACTCGCGATGGATCTGGCCTGTGCGTCGAGTCCGTTTACCCACTGGCCGAGCGAGTCCGCCTGCAGCGACGCGGACGACTCGAGGTTCTCTGTGGTATCCTGCTGGATCAGTGAGTCCGCTTGCACGTATCCATAGCCGCCGACGGTAGCGATCACGAGGAGGACGAAGAGGAACGATACGACGAATTTCGCACGGTAGCTGCGTGTGATGAATGTGCCTTGTAGAAACGATGGTATGTGAATCATTATTCCCCCCGTAGTTTAGTTACTTCGCTGTAACCGGACATACACGTTTAATTGTTTGGATATACACCTCACATGTATTAAAAGTTCCGACACCAGTTATTTTCATATTGAGGAAAGGTTCACGAAAGGTACGGACCGCCACGTACCGTACACGGTCAGCACCGCTGGGCCGATGGGTCGAGGGGTGGAGAGTATATAGTTATTTCGACACATTTTTGGCGGTGAACGGGTGACAGGAGACATGGACAGTGTAGCAACGACCGGCGTAGGCGGAGAGCATGAGTAAGCGAGAACGGTTCTGGCGCATCGTCTGTGACCACCACGCCGAGATGACGTTTCTGTTCGCATTAGTGGTGGCGCTGTTCGCACTGACCCTCGTCGGGTGGGTCGCCACGGAACCGGGGACGGAAGAATACGTCATCGCGACGTTCAATATCGGGATTCTCAGCGTCGCATTCGTCCTCATCGGCTATTTCGTCTGGCGGTGTTCCTGACCGGGACGTATCCGGATCCCCCGTCGAGCGGGCGGATACCCCGGGAGAAAGAATCCGAGGAGCGGGCGGATACCCTGGGAGAAAGAATCCGAGGATTATTTAACGCTAACATTCTAGAATAGGACCTATGGTTCAGCCGAGGAAGGTACCTCACCATCTCATCGAGACGGCGCAGTCGGATCCCGACGAAATCGATCTCGATGAAATCGAGGAGCTCTTCGACGACGAGTGGGAGGAGATTCGCAACACGGGGTTGAAGGTACTCGCCGGGCTCGCACTCGACGACCCAGAACGCGTCACCCCGTTAGTCGACCGCGTGATCGACTGTCTCGACGAATCGTACGGACCCGCCCGGAGCCACGCAGGGCTCGTCCTCTCACTCGTCGCGAGCGATCGGCCCGACCTCGTCGAGCCCGCAATTCCACAGCTCGTAGCGAACCTCGACGATCCGACACCGATGTACCAGTATCGCGCCGCGCGAGCCATCGCGATGCAGCTCGAGTCGACGCCGGAAGCGTTCGTCGAGCACATCGACTCGCTCGTCGACGTGCTGGCCGAGGGACCGGAGCCGACGATGCCGGAACCACCGGACGACCCGGAGCTCAAAGAACACTACCAGAAGCTTCGCGAACGGCGAGAGCCAGACATGCTGCGTTCGGCCGCGTCGAACGAGATCGTCGCGAACGTCCTGGTCGAAATCGCGAAAGCCGAACCCGAAGCGTTCGCCGACCGGCTGCCGAAGTTCTTCCCCGTGCTATCGGCGCGAACGGCACCCACTCGCGGTGGTGCTGTCGAAGTCATCCGCTACGTCGCCGAAGCTGACCCCGCCGCCGTGACCGACGCCGTCGACCCACTCATCGACGTCCTCGAAGACGACACGACCTTCGTCCGTGCGAGAGCGATCCGAGCGCTCGGCTACGCGGAAGCAGCGGAGGCGATCGAACCGCTCCGGTCGGTCGCGGAGTCTGATCACGACGAGGACCTCCGAGAACTCGCCGCAGAGACCGCAGACTGGCTCGAAGCGAACGCGTAAGTACTCGATTCTCCACACCCCAGAGAGGGCGGGATTCACAGCGTCTCCGATCGACACATCACAGCGTCTCGAGAAGAAGACGTGGTAGTGGAACGCTAACGGAAGGGTTTTCAACCGAGGTCCCCGTTGAAATTGGGAACGATCGGTGGCTCGAGAAGGTTGCTCTCGAATCAAGGAATATTTATATACCATGGGCTTAG
Source organism: Natronobiforma cellulositropha (assembly GCF_025629245.1). Taxonomy (GTDB): domain Archaea; phylum Halobacteriota; class Halobacteria; order Halobacteriales; family Natrialbaceae; genus Natronobiforma; species Natronobiforma cellulositropha. The sequence continues at coordinate 33,480 of NZ_JANZXN010000057.1, read as the reverse complement.
AAGAGAATACTTGTATGGTTGATAGCCAATCGCATGAGAAATACGACGACGTAGTCTCTCGACGAAAGTTCGTAGCGCTAACAGGAGTCGCAGGAGCCGCCGCACTGGCCGGCTGTAGCGGAAACGGCGACGACGACGAAGGTGGCAACGGCAACGGCAACGGTGGCAACGGCAACGGTGGCAACGGCGACGCGCCGGACGACCGCCAGGTCGAGCCCGACGAGAAGGTCGCAGACAGCCACGGCGACGTCGACATCTGGTTCGAGACCGGAAACTGGGACGACCCGACGAACGTCCAGTTCAACCCGTTCAACCCCGCCGCACAGGGCGGCCAGATGGAGAACGCCGTCTGGGAGGAGTTCGCGAACTACAACCTCGAGCTCGGCGAGTGGATCCCACACGCCGTGACCGAGTGGGAGATCACCGACGAGGAGATCACCCTCGAGTTCCGCGACGACCTCGTCTGGAGCGACGGCGAAGACGTCACCGCAGAGGACGTCGCCGTCGGAATGCGCCTGGGCCGCTACCAGGACGCAGAGCTCTGGGACTTCGCATCTGACGTCGAAGCGGACGGCGACTCGACCGTGGTCATCACGCTCGAGGAACCCGTCAACGAAGAGGTCGCCGAGTGGATCGTTCTCACGGAGAACGTCAACTCGCCCGCCCACGTGTACGGCGAGTACCTCGAGCGAATCGAGGAGGACGGCGAGGACGAGGACGACGTGATGGGCGAACTCGTCGGGTGGGACGACCGCGAGCCGGTCACCTGTGGTCCGTTCTACTTCTCGGACGACGAGTCGACCAACGAGTACATGGCCGCACCCGCCTTCGACGACCACCCCGACGCTGACTACATCAACTTCAACGGCTACCACATGTACCAGCGCTCGAGCAACGAGGCCTACCAGCAGTCGATGCTCGGCGACGAGTTCGACGGCCTGCTGAGCCTGTTCGTCCCCAGCTCGGTCGTCCAGCGGTTCCCGGACACCGTCGACGAAGTCCGGTTCCCCGGGACCTTCGGTGTCGGTCTCATCTTCAACCACGACGTCGAGCCGTTCGACGACCGGAACGTCCGCCAGGCGATCAGCTTCGCCAGCGACATGGAGCTCGCAGCGAACAACGCGGACCCCGAGTCGAAGGCCGTTCCCGCCGTGCCCGCGGGTATCACGTCGGCGACCGTCGAGGACTACCTCGGCGACGACATCGACATGTACGAGTCCTACGCTCAGGACGGTGCGCGAGCGAGCGACTTACTCGAAGACTCCGGCTACACGCTCACCGACGCGGGCGACCAGTGGCTCACCCCCGACGGCGACGAGTTCAGCTTCGAGATCAAGTACCCCGCCGGCTGGAGTGACTGGGTGTCGGCAATCGAGACCGTCGCCTCACAGCTCAACAACTTCGGTATCAACGTCGAGTTGAACGGTGTCGAGCGCGGGACGCTCGAGTCGGACCTGGGCGACAGCGACTTCGAAGTTGCAGGCTTCGAGTGGAACGAGGGTGCCCTGCAGTTCAACCACCCCTACTACTCGATCCGACACCAGCTGCGCAACCGCCAGCTCGACTCGGAAGCCTCGTTCTTCAACTACCCGGAGGAAGCAACCGTTCCAGCGATGGACGGCAGCGGCGAGATAACCGTCAACTTCGAGGAGCGACTCGCCGACCTCGCGAGTGCGAACGACCCGGACGAGGCTTCGGAGATCATCAAGGAGCTCGCGTGGGTCATCAACCAGGACCTCCCGATGCTCCCGATTCAGGACAAGTACGAGCAGTCGTTCCTGAACAACGAGCGGTGGGACTACCCGGACCCAAGCCGCGGCGGCGACGAGTGGCACTACCTGCAGGTCCAGTGGCCGCTCTTCTGGCTCCCCAAGCGCGGGCTGCTCGCGGCACGAGAGTAGCACTCGACTAACTAGTACTTGAAAATTTTATGAACTGGTTCATAAAGCGAATCGGAATGGCCCTGTTTACCGTGTGGGCAGTGGCTACCCTGACTTTCGCGATGATACGGGCGATGCCTGGCGGACCGGTAGAGCGGATGGTCCAGGAAATCGCCACCCAGAATCCGGCCATGAGCAGGCGCGAGATCAACGCGATGGTCGAGCAACGGCTCAGCATCGATCCGGACGAAACGCTGACCGAAGCGTACATCAGCTACATGTCTGGTCTCGCTCGTGGGGACCTCGGGGAGTCTACCTTCTACAGCGACTCGGTCGCCGAGATCATCATCCAGTCACTGCCCTGGACGGCGTTCGTGATGTCGATCAGCATTCTCGGAATGTTCATCCTCGGCATCGGTCTGGGGGCACTCATGGCGTACAAGGAGGGGTCGACCTTCGACGTCGGGTCCAGTGTCGTCGCCATCTTCCTCAGTTCAGTCCCGTACTACATCGCGGCGATCGCGCTGATCTACGTACTGGCGCTGGAGTGGTCGGTCTTCCCACTGAGCGGACGGTATGCACGAGATGTCACCCCCGGGTTCTCACTCGAGTTCATGGCGAGTGCGCTCTACCACGCCACCTTGCCCGCTGCGTCGTTCATCATCACGGCCTGGGGCGGGTTCGCACTCGGGATGCGGGGGAACAGTATCCAGGTACTCGGACAGGATTACATCCGTGTCGCACGACTGCGCGGACTCTCCGACCGGCGGATCGCACTGCGATACGTAGGACGGAACGCGATCTTGCCGATGTGGACGAGTTTCCTCATCATCATCGGATTCATGTTCGGTGCATCGATCATCTTAGAGGAAATCTTCTCGTACCGTGGGATCGGATTCTACATGTTCGATTCAATAGATCGGCGGGACTACCCAGTAATGATGGGGACGTTCCTGGTCATCACGGTCAGCGTCGTGATCTCCGTCTTGATCGCCGACCTGACCTACGGTAAGATCGATCCACGAGTCAGTGAAGGAGGGAAAGATGAGTCCTACTAACGACGAGACAGGGAAGTCGACCGACGGTGGCACGAGCGAGTTGTTCTCGTTCGAGGCGACCGAAGAGGTCACCACGTCACAGCAGTACCGCGAGTTCGCGTACGAAGCGTTCTACCTCCCGGCGCGGGAGGCCTGGCGCGACTGGCGAATGAAAGTCGGCATCCTGCTCATCCTCGGATACGTGCTCATGGGGCTGATCGCCTGGGTTTCGAGTTCGAACTTCGCGTTCCTCTCGAGCGTGACAATCGTCGAGACGCCCAGTGCGAATCAGTTCGGCGGTTTCGAGTACAACGACCAGGGACCGTTCCAGAGTCTCGCGTATCCGCTGGGCACTGACGGACTCGGCCACGACATCTTCGGGATGATCGTCCACGCGACGCCAGCGATGTTGAAGATGACGTTCGCAGGCGGCGTCTACGTCGTCGTCGTCGCGACCATCGTCGGGACCGTGTCGGGATACAAAGGTGGGCTCACCGATTCGATCCTGACGACGATCTCCGACATCGTCATGACGATTCCCGGTCTGCCGCTGGTCATCGTGTTAGCGGTCATGATCGATCCACGAAACCCGTGGGTCGTCGGCCCGCTGCTCGTCATCGGCTGGTGGGCAGGGCTTGCGCGAACGATCCGCGCACAGGTGCTTACGATCCGTGAACACTCCTACGTCGAGGCCTCCCGAACGATGGGTATCTCGACGCCGAGAATCATCCAGAAGGACATCCTGCCGAACCTGATGCCGTACATCATGGTGAACTTCGTGATGTCCTCACGACAGGTGATCTTCAACGGTGTCGGGTTGTACTTCCTCGGTATTCTCGCCCACGGCTCCTACGCCGACAACTGGGGTGTCGCGATGCAGTTCGCCTACCAGCAAGGCGCGCTGTTCAACCCCGATTACACCTATCAGCTCCTGATGCCGATGTTCGCGATCGTTGGGCTGTCGTTCGGACTCATCCTGTGCTCGCAGGGTACCGACCGACTGTTCAACCCACGCGTCAGGCAGCGTGGAACGGGGAAGACGAAAAATGAAGACAAAGACGAGGAGGTCACGAGTACGATCACATAATGAGCTCACAAGAATCTACACAGAGAAGCAAGCCCGCGTCGTACACGACGCCGGATCCGATCGTCGAGATCAGAGACGCCGAAGTCTACTTCGAGATGGATCGTGGCGTCTCGCGCGTTCTCGATAACGTCTCGGTCGACATCGAGCGAAACGAGATTCTCGGCGTCGTCGGCGAGAGCGGCAGCGGAAAGTCGATGCTCGCCTCGGCGATGCTCGACGCCGTCGTCGATCCGGGCATCCTCGAGGGGACGATCACCTATCGGCCCGACAGCGAGACCGCCATCGACGTGCTCAGCGTGAGCAAGGACGAACTCAGGAAGCTTCGCTGGGAGGAGATCTCGATGGTCTTCCAGGGAGCGATGAGTTCGTTCAACCCGACGATGAAAGTCGGCGGCCACTTCGAAGAGACGCTGAAGGCCCACGACTACGACGTCGGCGAGGGAATGGAGCGAGCGCGAGAACTGCTCGCGGACCTCTATCTCCAGCCCGAACGCGTTCTCGAGTCGTTCCCACACGAGCTCAGCGGTGGGATGCAACAGCGGGCGCTCATCGCGCTCTCGGTCGTGCTCGAGCCGAACGTCCTCGTCATGGACGAGCCGACGGCCGCACTCGACTTGCTGATGCAGCGGTCGATCCTCTCGCTGTTAGAGACGCTCAAAGAGAAGTACGAGCTATCGATCGTCTTCATCACACACGACCTGCCGCTGATCGCGGAGCTGGCGGACAGACTCGCCGTGATGTACGCGTTCGAACTCGTCGAGATCGGCCCATCCGAGGAGATCCTTCGTGATGCGGCACATCCGTACACGCGGTCGCTGTTGAACTCCACACCGAACCTCGACGCACCGCTGTCGGAGATGAAAGCGATCGAGGGTGCAGCACCCGACCCAGTGAACGTGCCGGACGGCTGTTCGTACCACCCACGGTGTCCACTCGCCGACGAAGAGTGTGTCGCCGAGGACCCCGACTGGCGCCCGACGTTCACTGACGAACACCAGGTCGGCTGTTTCCACTGGGACCAGGCGGCCGACGCGATACCATTCAACATCGACAACCAGGGAGGCGAACGATGAGCAACGACGAACCACTGATCTCACTCGAGAACGTCGAAGTCCACTTCGAGCAGAGCAAGGGCATGTTCGACTTCTTCGAGGACCCCGAGGTCGTCAAGGCAGTCGACGGCGTCTCACTCGACATCGAAGAGAACGACGTGGTCTGTCTCGTCGGCGAGTCGGGCTGTGGAAAGACGACGCTCGGAAAGACCTCGATCGGTCTCCAGCGCCCGACCGGCGGCAGCGTCAAGTACCGCGGCCAGGACATCTGGGACGCGAAAGACAAGACGGGGAACGTCGAGATTCCGTACGGAGACATTCGACGGTCGCTCCAGATCATCCACCAGGACCCTGGCAGTTCGCTCAACCCGAACCGGCGTGTGATGAAGATTCTCGAGGCACCGCTGCGGCGCTGGCACAAGGAGATGACCGCCAGTGACCGACGTGCCCAGGTCCTCTCACTGCTCGAGCGCGTCGGCATGTCGCCACCGGACGACTACGCGGGCCGCTACCCACACCAGCTGTCGGGTGGCGAGAAACAGCGCGTCGCGCTCGTGCGTGCGCTGTTGATGGACCCCGACGTCATCCTCGCAGACGAGGCGATCTCCGCACTCGACGTCTCGCTGCGCGTCGAGATGATGGACCTCATGCTCGAGTTGCAAGACCAGTTCAACACCTCGTTCGTCGCGGTCTCCCACGACCTCTCGAACGCGCGGTACTTCGCGAGCCACGGTGGCGGACGCATCGGCGTGATGTACCTCGGCCGACTGGTCGAGATCGGTCCGGCAGAAGAGGTCATCAACAACCCGAAACACCCCTACACGAAGGTGCTTCGCTGGGCGACGCCGAACCTCCGTATCGACGAGGACGGCGGCGAACCGCCGGTCCGAAAGATCGACATCCCGGACCCGAAGAACCCACCGTCGGGCTGTCGCTTCCACACGCGCTGTCCGGAAGCGAGAGAGGCCTGCCGGGTCAACTCGCCCGAGCCCGTCACGGTCGAGGAGGGCCACACCGTCTCGTGTTTCCGCGAAGAACCGGACCACGAGTACTGGAACAGCCCAGAACTCGTCGACGAAGACGAGCCATCCGCCACGGCGCCGTCGACGTCCGACTGAGCGGTCTCAGCGAATTTTACGTTTTTCACCCGCTTCGAGTGTGGACCGTATCGAACGCTCCCAGTGAGCGATTCGACGTTCACGATCGATCGAACGGTCCCACCGGAAGTCTCCAATTTTAAGTACTCTCCGGCGAAACGGTGTGTGATGACTGTGCAAAAAAGTCACGAGGAGGGGACTTCTGAGACTCGAGTGGCGAGTCTCGTTGCAGACCTCACGCTCGAGGAGAAAGTCGGGCAACTCGTCGGTGCGTATATCGGTTCTATGGGCGGCCACGACATCAGCGTCGAAGACGCAAAGGAACTCGTCGTCGACACGCACGTGGGAACGATCGCGGCGTTCGGAATCGGCGTCTCGAAGTATCACGATGCGAAGAAGGTCACCGAAATTTCGAACGAGCTCCAGCGGACGGCGCTCGAGGAGACGCGACACGGCATTCCGCTGTTGTTGCCGGTCGACGCGGTCCACGGCCACGCCTACGTCCACGGGGCGGCGGTGTTTCCCCACGGTCTCGGAATGGCGGCGACGAGAAACGCATCGTACGCCGAAACCGGGGGCGAGATCACGGCCACCGAGATGCGAGCGACCGGCGCGAACCTCAACTACGGCCCGACCTGTGACGTCGCCAGGGACCCGCGCTGGGGACGGACGTTCGAGACCTATGGCGAGAGCCCGCTGCTGTGTGGACAGTTCGCCGCCGCCGCGATCCGCGGTCTCGAGTCGGGGGCAGACAGTCCCCCCGTCGCCGCGACGGCGAAGCACTTCCCCGCCTACGGCGAGCCAGAGGCGGGCGAGGACGCGGCAGCCGTCGACCGTTCCTCGAGTACGATCCACCAGCTCTTCCTCCCGCCGTTCGTCGAGGCGATCGACGCGGGAGCCTCGATCGTGATGCCGTGTTACAACTCGATCGACGGCGAGCCAGCACACGGCTCACACCGGTATCTCACGGAGTTACTCCGCGAGCGTCTCGGCTTCGAGGGAGCGGTGCTCTCCGACTGGGGTGGCATCGACCACCTCCACGAGGACCACCGGGTGACGGTCGACCAGCGCGACTCGGCCAAGCGGGCGATCACCGCCGGACTGGACCAGGTCTCGATCGGTCGCGAGGAGTACGCCGAGCACTTCCGTTCGCTCGTCGAAGACGGCGAGATCTCGGAGGAACGCGTCGACGAAGCAGTGACACGCATTCTCGAGGTGAAAGAGCGACTCGGACTCTTCGAGGATCCGTTCGTCGACGTCGAGGAAGTCGTCGACGTCGTCGGCGCACCGGCCCACCGTGAAGCGGCACTCCAGAGCGCGCGCGAGTCACAGACGCTGTTACAGAACGAAGACGACCTGCTGCCGCTCGAGTCCGACCTCGGATCGATTCTCGTGACGGGACCGAACGCCGACTCCATGCGCCACCAGTTCGGTGGCTGGAGCGTCCAGCACCCCGAAGACGGGGCGGGGTCGACGGTGCTCGACGGTATCGAAGCTGCCGTCGGCGAGGAGACGACCGTCCACTACGAAGAGGGAGCGACGATGACCGAGACACTCGACCTCGAGGCGGTCGAAGAGGCTGCGGAGGTCTCCGACGCCGCGGTCGTCGTCGTCGGTGAGAACTGGTACTACCACGAGTTCGGCCCGAAACAGCTCGTCGGCGAGACCGGCGAGTTCCCGACGCGCTCGCAGTTGACGCTCTCGGACGCGCAACAGGAGCTGCTCGAGACCGTCCACGAGACCGGAACGCCCGTCGTGTTGGTCGTCATCGGTGGCCGGCCGCTCGCGGTCGAGTGGGCCGCAGAGAACGTCCCGTCGATTCTCTTCTCGTACTATCCGGGGAGCGAGGGCGGCGAGGCGATCGCAGACGTCTTGTTCGGGGAGTACAACCCGTCCGGAAAGCTCCCGATCAGCGTACCGCGCTCTGAGGGCGACTTACCGCAACGGTTCAACTACTTCGCTCACCCGACGCCGATCGGTGACGACGAGCACCCGAACAGCTACGACCCGCTGTTCGCCTTCGGTCACGGCGAGAGCTACACCGAGTTCGAGTGCCGTGACCTGACGGTCTCGGCGGAGATCATCGGACCCGCGCAGTCACTCGAGGCGACGGTTACGGTCGAGAACGCCGGCGAGCGGGCAGGAGACTGGGCGCTCGACTTCTTCCTGACCGACGAAGTGAGTTCACGGGTTCGCCCCGTCAGAGAACACGTCGCCTTCACGAAGGTCAGCCTCGAGCCAGGAGAGACGACGACGGCGACAGTCGAGATTCCGAACGCGGCACTCGGTGTGACCGACTCGGACGGGCGAAAGACCGTCGAACCGGGGTCGTTCGAACTCACGTGTGAAGACGAGTCCGTCACGTTCGACGTCCGTGACTGAGAGGCGCGAATAGACCGACGGAGTCGGTTTTCGCGGTGGGTTCGAGTCTGCGTCTCCCGCTGGAGTGAACAATTGTTACACACTGATTATGTATCACGAAGAGGTGAATGGAAATATAGAGCGTAACCGAAAGACAGCGACGCGGCCACCGGGACAGTAATAGAAAATAATACATATCTATAATCATTTACAAACAGCAATCGCCGTTGGTGAATGCCCACCACACGTATTACAAACGTACGATTGTAACTGTCGTCCGGGAGAATATCAGTACTTTTCGTGACGGAGAACGCGTAAAACGTCAGAAACGGGTACTCGCATCCGAAGACATAATTCTCACATATATTCACCTGTTCAGACTAGAGCGGAGGGGCGGATGGCAGAGCAGCTGATCGAAACGAGGGCTTTCGAGGAAAGCAGCCAAAAACACACATGGATGTCGAGTATCGGTTCCTGATACCACATATTGTAGCCGGTCCGGACAGTGGTCCGGAACAGCACGGACGTACACACCCTCCAGTAGTGGTGTGTGCTCGTCGGAGAGGTACGGTGAGGTGATAGGTTGGTGATCAGTACTCGAGACGGGGCTGTGTGCTGGCACGTCACACGAGTTCGACGCGTCGGTCCGAACCGGCGGCGTCGTAGGCGGCGTCGATGATGGCGGCATCGGTGAGACCGTCGTGGCCATCGGGTTCGGGTGTCGTCTCCGTCAGGACGCAGTAGCCGAAGTAAGCGAACTCCTCTCTGACTTCGTCGGTCGGCCTGCCGGTGTACTCCATGCACATATCACCGCTCTCGACGACGATTTCGTGGGGAACGACGCCGCCGAACGGTGAGGCGATCCAGACCGATCCCTCGGTGCCGATGAGCTGGAGCTGACTGTTGGCGTGGGCGTCGAAACTCGCCGTACACGAGGCCGTCGCACCGCCAGGAAACTCGAGTTGGAACGCGACGTGCTGGTCGACGGCAGCGAAGGCGTCGTCGGTCGAGGTGGTCGACGCGTAGACGGAGACCGGGTCGGTGTCGAGGACGAACCGGACGGTGTTCAGTGGATAGACGCCCAGGTCGACGAGCGCACCGCCACCGGCGAGATCGGCGTCGAGACGCCAAGTGTCGGGCGTCGTGTTCGCGAGCAGTGGGTTCGAGAAGCCGCCGTGAATCTGGACGACGTCGCCGATAACACCGTCACGGACGAGTTCACGGGTCCGCCTGACGGTCGGCTCACACTGGAGGCGGTAGGCCGTCATCAGCGTCACACCCGCCTCCGCACAGGCGTCGACGACTTCCCGGGCGCGCGCTGGTGTGGTCTCGAGCGGTTTCTCACAGATGACGTGTTTGCCGTAGTCGGCGGCTGCGGTGGCGTAGCGGCCGTGGAAGGCGTTCGGCGTCGCGACGTAGACCGCGTCGTAGGTATCGGTGAGCACACCGTCGAGAAACGCGTCGTAGCCGATGACGTGCTCGACGCCGAACTCGTCTGCGACCTCGCGAGTCGAGTCTGGTGAGCCGCTGACGAGGACGGTTGCGTCGGTATAGGCGCTGGCATCGATCGCGGGCAGCGCGCGTTCGCGCGCGAACCCCCCGACGCCCACGACCGCCATCCTGACCGTCCCGCTGACGGACTCACGTTCCCAGTCGCGTTCGGTGAAGTCGACGAAGTAACGCTCGAGTGCCATGTGGACACTACGGTCGCCCGATAAAAGTCACTAATTCACACGCGAGAGAGTGTCTCACGTGTGTTAGTGGCTGGTACCGACAGAAACCGGCAATAAACGACGAAACGCCTCCGATAGGCGAGTTTGAAGGAAAATAGTTTTCAATGTCGGGGTATGAGGTGAGCGTACCAACAGGTGACGTGAATGGTCAAAATGGAAACGGCCGATCTCGAGACTGATCTGAGTCTCTTCAAGTACGGAAACCTCGAGCAGTTGCCGCCGCAGTACCACAACCTCGAGACCGACGAGCGAACGGTCCGCATCGAGACCGCGCTCGAGGAACTGGGCGACGACGTCGTGATTCTCGGGCACAACTACCAGCGCCGGGAGATCGTCGAACACGCCGATTACATCGGCGACTCCTACCAGCTCTCGGTGCAGGCTGCAGAGACGGACGCGAGCTACGTCATCTTCGGTGGGGTGACGTTCATGGCGGAGTCGGCGGACATCATCACCGACGACGACCAGCAGGTGATCCTCCCGAGCATGGAGGCCTCGTGTCCGATGGCGGGGATGGCGGAGGCGCTCCAGGTCGACGCCGCGTGGGCGGAGATCACGGCGGCAGCGCCGGACGCGAACATCATTCCGATCACGTACATGAACTCCTACGCCGATCTGAAGGCGTTCTGTGCGAGTCAGGGCGGACTCGTCTGCACCTCCTCGAACGCCCACCGCGCCTTCGAGTGGGCGTTCGAACGCGGCGACAAGGTGCTGTTCCTGCCCGACAAACACCTCGGCGAGAACACCGCCTACCGCCTCGGCATGGAAGACAGCCTCGCCGAGTGGGACCCGTGGGACCCCGAGGGGAAAGACGCCGAGGAGGTCGCCGAGGCGGACATCATCCTCTGGGACGGCTACTGTCAGGTCCACGAGCGCTTCCGCGTCGAACACATCGAGACCGTCCGCGCGGAACACGACGACGCCAAGGTCATCGTCCACCCCGAGTGCCGCCGCGAGGTCGTCGAAGCGGCCGACGAGGCGGGCAGCACGGCCGAAATCTGCCGGACGATCGAGGAGGCCGACCCCGGCGATACCTGGGCGATCGGCACCGAAATCCACCTCACCCGTCACCTCGAGCGCTGGCACCCCGAGGTGAACGTCCTGCCGCTCTGCGGTGACGCCTGCATGGACTGCAACGCCATGCGCCAGATCGACCCCAACTACCTCACCTGGGTCCTCGAGGAACTCGTCGAAGGGCGCGAACACAACGTCATCCAGGTCGCCCCCGAAGAGAAGGAACTCGCCGCCGTCGCCCTCGAACGGATGCTGGAGGTCTGAGATGGGGGCGACGACCGACGCGGGCGACGCGAGCGAACCCGAAACCGTCGACGTACTCGTCGTCGGCAGCGGCATCGCCGGCTGTGGTGCGGCGCTGGCAGCCGCCAGAGGCGGCGCGGAGGTACTCGTCCTGACGAAGGCGAGCAGACCCGACGGCGCGAGCACCGACTGGGCGCAAGGCGGCATCTCGACGACCCGCGGCGATCCCGAGGCGCTCAAACGCGACATTCTCGAGGCGAGCGACGGCACCGCCGATCCGGCCGCCGTCGACGTGCTCGTCAGCCACGCCGACGACGCCGTCGAGGACGTCCTCGTCGACACCCTCGAGATCGGCTTCGACGAGGATCCGAAGACCGAGAGCGGGGCGTTCGACTACGCACGGGAGGCCGCCCACTCGGAGCCACGCATCCTCCACGTCGACGCCTCGACGGGAACGCACATCCTCCGGCCGTTCTTACACCACCTCGATTCGGCCGACGGCGTCGAGATCAGACAGGACACCGCCGCACTCGAGTTGCTCACCCACGAGGGGCGCGTCCACGGCGTGCTCTCCGACGAGTCGGCCGAGGGCCACCCCATCTACGCGGGGACGACGATTCTCGCGACCGGCGGCGTCGGCGCGCTCTACAGCCGTTCGACGAACCCGCCCGAGGCGACCGGCGACGGTATCGCGATGGCCGCCCTCGCCGGCGCGGACGTCGCCGACCTCGAGTACGTCCAGTTCCACCCGACGGCCTACGACGACGAGGAGCCGTTCTTGCTCTCGGAGGCGCTCCGCGGCGAGGGTGCGCTGTTGCGTAACGCCGACGGCGAGCGCTTCATGCCAGATTACCACGCCGACGCCGAACTCGCCCCGCGAGACGTCGTCGCACGCGCCGTCGCCCGCGAGCGGGCGGAGACGGGACAGGTCGTCCTCGACGTCTCCCCGCTCGCGTTCGAAGCCGAGTTCCCCGACCTCGCCGAGACCTGCCGCGAGCGCGGCATCGAGGGCGAGGAGATTCCGGTCGCCCCCTGCGAGCACTTCCTCTGTGGCGGCATCGCGGTCGACGACCGCGGACGGACGAGCCTCGACCGCCTCTACGCCGTCGGCGAGTGTTCGAGGACCGGCGTCCACGGCGCGAACCGCCTGGCGAGTACGAGCCTGCTCGAGGGTCTCGTCTGGGGGCTTCGCGCGGGCGAAGACGCCGCGAGCCGCGAGACCGAGGCGAGGGTCGTCGACGCGCCACGCTTGCTCGACAGCGACCCCGCCCTCCCGGCGCGGTTCGCCGCCGAGAAGGCGGTTCGCCTCGAGCGGACGATGGACGAGTATCTAGGGCTCGTCCGCGACCCCGACGAGGTCGCCCGCGCGGGGGCCGTCCTCCGGCGGCTGAAGGGCGAACTCGACGCCTACACGCGGACGCGGACCTCACGCGACCTCTACGAACTTCGCTACGCGACGATCACGGGACTGCTGATCGCGCGTGCGGCGAGTGAGAACCCCGAGTCTGCGGGCTGTCACTACGTCGTCAGCGAGGCGTCCGACGAAGAACTGGCGGGTGCGACGGCCGATCCACTATGATCACCGACGCGGACGTCGAGCGCTGGCTCCGCGAGGACGTCGGCCACCACGACGTGACCAACCAGGTCCCCGGCGAGACCGTCGGCCGCCTCGTCGCGAAAGAATCCGGTCTCGTCGCCGGACTCGAGGCCGCGAGCGCCGTCTTCGGCTACCTCGGCGTCGACCTCGAGTCACGGCTCGACGACGGCGAGCGCGTCGACCTCGGCGACGAGATTCTCGCCGTCTCCGGACCCGCACGCGAGGTGCTCCGTGGCGAGCGCGTCGCGGTCAACCTCGTCGGCCACGCCTCGGGAGTCGCGACGGCGACCCGCCGGGCGGTCGACGCCGCGCGCTCCGAGAGCGAGAGCGTTCGCATCGCCGCGACGCGCAAGACCACGCCCGGCCTGCGCGGTCTCGAGAAGCGCGCCGTCGTCGCCGGCGGCGGCGACACCCACCGCCTCGACCTCTCGCACATGGTGATGGTGAAGGACAACCACGTCGCCGAACTCGGACTCGAGGGCGCGGTCGCTCGCTTTCGCGAGCGCGTCTCGTTCGCGACGAAGATCGAAGTCGAGGTCGAGTCGGTCGCCGACGCCCCGCGTGCGGCCGAGGCGGGCGCGGACGTCGTCTTACTCGACAACATGACACCTGAGGCGGTGAGCGACGCGGTGGCCGCGCTCGAGACCTATCCGCACGTGCTCGCCGAGACCAGCGGCGGCATCACGCTCGAGTCGGTACCCGCCTACGCGGCGACGGGCGTCGACGTGATCTCGATGGGGAGTCTGACCCACTCGGCCACCTCGCTCGACTGCTCGTTTCGAACGGGCGAGTGAGTCGGCTCGGAAACGGGCCGCAGGTGTAAGAGGGGCGACAGACGGCGCTCGAGGCGCGTCTCGAGCCGTAACGGTCAATGCAGTCGCCCGCAGTTGAACAGCAAACCCGTGGTGTCGATACTCGACTGGCAGTGGTACTACACGCCGTTTGTGCCGTTGCTCCTGGTGGCCGCGGCGCTCACGGGAGTGATCGCCTGGTACGCGTGGCGAAACCGTGACGCGCCCGGAGGCACCGCGTTCGCGGTGTTGATGCTCGCGATGTCCCTGTGGGCGACAGCCTACAGTCTCCAGCTAGCGGGGGCGAACGAGTCGACGAAGCTGTTCTGGGCGAACCTGGTCCACGTCGGCGTCGCGACGGTCCCCGTCGCGTGGTTCTGTTTCACCCTCGAGTTCACCGGCCGGGGTCACTGGGTGACGAAGCGAGCGGTCGCCGCACTCGCGGTGGTGCCCGCGGCCTACGTCGGCGCGGTCTACACGAACGAGCACCACGGACTCGTCCGCGAGTCGCTCGGCGTCGAAGCCGCGAGTGAGTCGCTGCTCGTCTTCAGACAGGTGTTCGGTCCCGTGTTCTGGGCACACGCCGCCTACGGCTACGTGCTGATGACCGCGGGGGTCGTCGTCCTCGCTCAACTGCTGTTCTGGTCACCGCGAGTGTACCAGCGCCAGGCAGGACTCTTACTGGTCGGCGCCGTGCTCTCGATGGTCGCGAATACGGTCCACCACGCGGGACTCTCACCGATCGTCAACTTCGATCTCACACCGTTCAGTTTTCCGCTCATCGGCGTGGCGTACCTCGTCGCAATCGCTCAGTACCGTCTGCTCGACCTGACACCCATCGCCCGTGAGTTCGTCGTCGATACCCTCGAAGACGGCGTCGTGGTGGTCGACCGAGACGGCCGAATCGTCGACCTGAACGGCCGTGCAGCGACCATCATCGGTCTCGAGGCGACCGAGGTGGTCGGGCGCAGGTTCGGGGTGCTCACACCGATGGCAGCCAGCCTGGCCGGCCGGCCGGCGACCGATGGCACGCTCGAGACAGAAACCGTCGTCGACGGCGACGGTGGCCGTCGTCACGTCACCGTCGTCTCTGCACCCGTTCTCGACGGGCGTGGGGAGGCGCTCGGCCGATCGATCGTCGTCCGTGACGTGACGGTCGAGCGCGAACTCGAAGCCGAAGTCGAGGCGACGCTCGAGCGGCTGCGTCGGTCGAACGACGAACTGGAGGCGTTCACGAGCGTCGCCAGCCACGACTTGCGTGAGCCGTTACGGACGACCGACAACTACCTGGCGTTGCTCGAGGAGAGCGCCTCGACGCTCACGGCGGACGAACGCGAGTTCCTCGAGACGGCACGGCGCAACTGTACGCGGATGCAGACCATGATCACGGATCTCCTCGAGTACGCACGTATCGAGACGACCGACGACGAGTTCGGGCCAGTCGACTGTGATCGAGTCGTCTCGAGCGTGCTCGAGACGGTGCGATTCGACATCGAGGAGGGCGAGGCGACGGTCACCGTCGACGCGCTTCCGACGGTGTGGGGGGTCGAACACCTGCTCCGACGGCTGTTTCAGAACCTGCTGTCGAACGCGCTGAAGTATACCGACGGGTCGCCGGAGATTCACGTCTTCGCGGACCGAACCGGCGACGAGTGGACGATCACCGTTCGCGACGACGGCGTGGGGATGACGCCGGGTGAAGCCGAACGCGCCCGCGAACTCTTCGTGCGTGCCGACCGGACGGATGCCGCTCCCGGTTCGGGTGTCGGACTCGCGGTGTGTGAGAAGATCGTCGACTACCACGGCGGCTCGCTCGCCATCGAGTCGACACCGGGCGTCGGCACGGACGTCCGAGTCACGCTGCCCGCCGACCGACAGCGTTCGTTCGAGTGACGACGGTCTACGCGTCCTCGAGGGCGGCGAGGCGCTCACACGCGGCGACGTAGGCGTCGTTCGCCGCGAGCGTCTCGCGGGGGTAGGCACTCTCGAGCAGCGAACACTTCGCCGACAGCGCTGCGTGTTCGCGCTGTGAGTCGGGTTCGCCCCGCCGGGAGAGCTGTGCCTCGACCGACTCGAGGGCGGTCTCGCGGACGATCGGTTTCCGAAGCACGTCGTCACAGTCGAACTCGAGGAGGTCGAAGCCGGGGCGGTCGCCGACGAGGACGACCGTTCGGCAGGTGCTCGCGAGAGAGGTGAGCGTCTCGGCCGGCTCGACGCCGGGCAGCCCCTCGTCGAAGAGGACGACGTCGACCTCGGAGCCGTCACCGACCGCTGCGGCGAGTTCGTCGCCGTTGTGTGCACGCGAGATGGTGTAGCGGTCGGTCAGCCACTGCCCGTACATGTCGGTGATCCTCCGGTCTGCGTCGGCGACGAGGACCGTCGGCGTGCTCGTCTCGAGGTGGCGTTCGCCCCAGATCGTGAGGGCGCTGAAGACCGGGTCGAGGTCCCACCCCGCCTCCGTGAGTTCGTAGCGGACGCGAAGCGGTGACTCGCTCACGACCGTCCGTTCGATCAGGCCCGCCTCGCCGAGCGCCTCGAGCGTCCCCGAGAGGACCTTCCCGGAGATGTCGGGGATCGATTCCAGAAGATCGTTGAAGCCGAGCGGACCCTCGTGGGCGAGGACGACCACGACGACGGGATGCCACTTCTTCGAGAGCAACGACAGGACGTCGAGTGCCATCTGGTCGTCGGATGGGACGTCGATCCCGTTCGTGACCATGCACGCGGTTACTGCGGGAGTGACATAGCTATAGGGGGTCCAACGACAGTGGCGGTCCGAGAAGGTGACGGCCGTGTCACCCTGCATACCAAAACGCATAGTGTCTTCGGACCGAAACGGCGTGTCATGCAGCCACGGAGGACCGGAGGGGGGTGGGACGCGTCCCGAATCCGAGTCGCCACTCCGTACGCACCGTCGTTCGAGGTGGGACCATGAGCGGCGCGGGGGAACGGGACATCGACCTGTTGATCGTCGAAGACAACGCGGACGACGCACGGTACGTCTCTCGGCTGATACACGAGTCTGCCACGAACGACGGTGGTGAGGGCGGTGACGGTCTCCTCGAGATCACCTCGATCGATCACGTCGACCGGCTGGGCGACGCCCTCGAGTACGTCCGGACGCACGCCCCCGACGTGATCTTACTCGACCTCCAGTTACCCGACAGCAGCGGTCTCGAGACGGTCGAGACGATGGTCGCCTCCACGCCAGCGGTTCCAGTGGTCGTCCTCACCGGACAGAACGACACCGACGTCGGCGTCGAAGCCATCCAGCGCGGCGCACAGGACTACCTCGTCAAGGGGACCATCACCGCGGCGTTGCTCCGCCGGACGCTCCGCTACGCCATCGAACGCAAGCGCAACCAGCGCGAACTCGTCGACCGGAACCACCGTCTGGCGCTGTTGAACCAGATCGTCAGACAGGACATCCGAAACGACGTGAGCATGATCGTCGGCTGGGGCGACCAGCTACGGACCCAGGTCGACGCCGACGGGGAGACCGCACTCGAGGCGCTGCTCGAGGCGACCCAGCACGTCGTCGACCTGACCGACACCGCCGCGGAGGTGATGGACGTCATCGCCGCCGACTCGAGTACGCCGGCGGTGACGGCCGGTCCTGACGGAGGGGCAGGTGTCGCCGTCGAGCCCTGTGACCTCACCGACCTCCTCGAGACCGAGGTGGCGCGCCTCCGGGCGGAACACACCGTCGACCTGACGCTCGAGTGTGAACGCGAGGGTGGAGCGGGGGAAGCGCTCTCGGTCGCTGGCTCGCCGATGCTCGCCTCGGTGTTCAGACACCTGCTCTCGAACGCGATCAGACACAACGACAACGACCGCCCCACGATCACGGTGACGGTCGAAGCGGACGACGCGAGCGCGTCGGTCACCGTCACCGACGACGGCGTCGGCATTCCGGACCGCCAGAAGGCGCTGCTCGTCGATCCGGAGCGGCGCTTCGACGGCCGCTCGGGCATGGGCGTCGGTCTCTACCTCGTGACGACGGTGCTCGAGGAAATCGGCGGCCGCATCGACATCGAGAACAACTACCCGCAGGGGACGGCCGTCACCGTGACACTCGAGCGCGTCGGGAAGCGGTGACTGCGTCCGTCCGGACGTCCATCGTCCCGGCCCACCCACAGCGCAGTCGAAACAGCCACGTATCCCCGCCGGCTAGCACCGACGTGACATGGACGAGCGCACCCGGCGGTTCATCGCGAGCGAACTCTGGTTGTTGATCGGTCTCGTCACCTTCGCGCTCGCCGGTCTCGTCACGGAACTCGGACTCGTCTTTCTCTCCGGGCCGATCGCGATCGTCGGCTGGTTCCTGCTGACACCGATCTTTCTGTTCTGGGGCGACGAGATCGCCGCGTGGCTGGCCGAGAACGACGGGACCGCCGAGCGCGAAGACGACCCGCTCGAGGAACTCAAACGCCGCTACGCCGACGGCGAGATCGACGACGCCGAGTTCGAACACCGCCTCGAGCGTCTACTCGGCGTCGACGACGCGCTCGAGGGGGTCTTCGATAACGGCCGGGGAGACGCTCGAGCGGACGGCCCACACGCGAGCGCCGAGGCGGGAACACCTGACGAGGGCGACCGAGACGAGCGGGTGGACGACGAGCGCGAACCGGACCTCGAGCGCTGACTTGCACACGAACGCCACGGGTTGATTGCGCTCGTGAGCGCAGTCTGGCCTGTTATGGCGCTGCAATCGCTCCAACACGCCGACGACCAGATGCAGGAGTGTATCGACAACTGTCTCGAGGCCGCCCAGGTCTGTGAGTGGTGTGCGGACGCCTGCGCGGAGGAAGGCGGGGAGATGGCGCGCTGTATCCGCCTCTGTCGGGACGTCGCGGATCTGACGGCGCTGCACGCCCGCTTTATGGCCCGGAACTCGGCCTACAGCGACGACCTCGCGGCCATCTGCGCCGACGCCTGCGAGGAGTGTGCAGACGAGTGTGCGAACCACGACCACGCCCACTGCCAGGAGTGTGCCGAAGTCCTCCCGAAGTGCGTCGAGTCCTGCCGGGAGATGGCGTCGGCCTGAAGACCGCTGACGCCGGCGTCCGTCCTGGTACTGGCCGAGGCTGGGAAAGACAATACACGTACGGACTACGACGGCGCACCCGAGGGACCGTCGCGGCTCAGCGGATGTGTCAGTTCCTCGGAGTGGCGCCCTCCACACCCGAATACGTGGGACTGGTCAATACACCGACCAACACTTATCTGTGAGAGTCCTGAGTTGTTTCTATGAAGCGACGATCACTCCTGCAGGCGTCCGCAGCGGGTGTGAGTGTCCCTCTTGCAGGGTGTCTGAACCTGGTGGATTCGAGGCGTGGGGGCGACGGACGGCTCGTCCCGCTCGAGGACCTCGAGACGCCGCCGCTCGACGACGGCTGTGGGCCCGCGGCGTACCCCCTCTCGGCGTTGCTGAGTCGCGAACGAGGAAGACACAGTCGCGACCCCTGTTTCGACGGGGCGACGACGGCACTCGCCGTCGAGAACGAACGGGACGGCCCGGTCGACGCAGCCGTTACGGTCACCACCTCGAGTGGCTCGACAGTCCTCGAGCGGTCGTATCGGCTCTCAGCACAGGAGCGACGCCTCGAGTCGAACGTACTCGACGGAAACGAGACGCACACCGCAACCGTGACCATCGACGGCGAGTCCACCACCGCCTCCTGGGACGGCCCGTCGTGTTACCGCCACGGACTCGCGATTCTCCCCGAAGGACTCGCGATCGGATACGTCGAACCCGACGGTGGCATCGGGGATACACAGTACGACTGTTACGCGGGCGACGACACGGTGCTGTTCCTCTCGAACGACGGTCTCGCACGGACGGTCGCGGTCGAGGTCGTCGACGACTGTCACGGCGAGACGGCCGACCGAACCCTCGAAGTCGGCGCTGGCGAGCGTGCGCGCATCGACGGTGTGCTCGAAGCCGGGGGCAGGTTCACGGTGCGAATCGACGTGGCCGGAGACCGGACGGCGTCGTTCACGCTCTCTGCAGTGTGTCGGGGTGTCGAAGTACGCATCGACGAGGATGGAACCGTCGAGGCACGGTACTGGGAAGGGGAATCGCTCACCGGCGGGGAGTGACGGCCTACCAGCGGGATTGACAGGGGGTACGAACTCCCGCTCGAGTCAGCCCAGCGCGCCGATCGCCCGGTCCAGATCCTCGATCACGTCGTCGACGTCCTCGATACCGATCGAGAGGCGGATCAGTTCGGGTGTGACGCCGCTGGCGAGCTGTTCCTCCTCGGTGAGCTGCTGGTGGGTCGTACTCGCCGGATGGATGATGAGCGTCTTCGCGTCGCCGACGTTCGCGAGCATGCTCGTCAGTTCGACGCCGTTACAGACCGTCTCTGCGGCGTCGTAGCCGCCCTCGAGTCCGAACGTGATGATGCCGCCGTAGCCGCCGTCGAGGTACTTCGTCGCCATCTCGTGGGTCTCGTGGCTCTCGAGTCCGGGGTAGTTCACCCACGAGACCGCCGAACTATCCTCGAGGTACTCCGCGACCGCCAGCGCGTTCTCGCAGTGTTTCTCCATCCGCAGGGGCAGGCTCTCGAGTTTCTGGAGCGTGACCCAGGCGTCGAACGGCGACTGCTGGTTGCCGAGGTCGCGCAGGCCGCGGGTGCGTGCGACGACCGAGAATGCCATCTCGCCGAAGGTCTCGTAGAAGTTCACGCCGTGGTAGGCCGGGTTCGGCTCCGTGAGTTCGGGGTAGTCGCCCTCGTCCCAGGGGAAGGTGCCGCCGTCGACGAGAACCCCGCCGACGGTCGAGCCAGCGCCGTGGATCCACTTCGTCGTCGAGTTCCAGACCAGGTCCGCGCCGTGTTCGATCGGCCGGCACAGATACGGCGTCGCGAACGTGTTGTCGACGAACAGCGGGGTGTCGTGTTCGTGGGCGATGTCGGCGATGCGCTCGATGTCGGGGGTGACGAGCGCGGGATTGCCGATCGTCTCTAAGTGGACGAACGCGGTGTCGTCGTCGATCGCGTCGGCGTAGGCGTCGTAGTCGAGCGTGTCGACGAAGCGGGTCGTGACGCCGCGTTTCTCGACGGTGTGAGTGAGGTAGGTGTAGGTCCCGCCGTAGAGCGACGAGGCCGAGACGATGTTGTCGCCGACGTCCGCGAGAATGAACGTCGCCAGGTCGAACGCCGCCATCCCCGAAGCGGTCGCGAGCGCCCCGACGCCACCCTCGAGACTCGCGAGGCGTGCCTCGAGCATCGCGTTCGTCGGGTTCATGATCCGCGAGTAGATGTTGCCGAACTCCTGGAGACCGAACAGGTTCGCGGCGTGTTCGGTGTCGTCGAAGACGTAGGAGGTCGTCTGATAGATCGGTGGTGCGCGCGCGTTTGTCGACTCGTCGGGGTCCTGGCCGGCGTGGACGCTCCGCGTCGCGAATCGGTGGTCAGTTGGATCCTCTGCCATGAGGCTACACGCACTCGAGGGCTTGTAAAAGTGCACCCGAAGGCAATCGACAGGGCCGGATCGGGAGACTGATAGTACCGTCGCGGCGACCCAGCGTATGGAGACGACGCGACACTTCACCGCCACCATCTACGTCGTCAACGACGGGGCGACCGCACTCCACGAACACGACCGTCTCGGCATCACCGTCCCGCCGGGCGGCCACATCGACCGGGATGAACTCCCCCACGAAGCCGCCGTCCGCGAGTGTCGTGAGGAGACCGGTCTCGAGGCGACGCTCCTCTCTCCGGGCGAGACACCCGCCGTCGAGACCGAGACCGGACGACGGCTCCCACAGCCGAGACACCAGATGCTCTACGACGTCGACGTCCACGACGGCCGAGTCGCCCACCAGCACGTCGACCACATCTACTACGCGACCGTCCCGAGCAGGGAGATTGCACCGCCCGCAGACGAGGCGAGCGTCGACGCCTGGCGGTGGTACTCGGCGGCCGACCTCCGCGAGCAGGACCTCGAGCGCGACGTCGTCAGTTTCGGTCTCGAGGCGATAGCCGCGGCTCGAGACGGGCGATAACCACGCCCGAGTCCGGCCTAGAAGAGTCCGGCGAGCGAGAACAGCCCCGTGAACGGCTCGCGCAGGATGATGAGAGCGATACCTGCGATGACGACGACGACCATCCAGATGAGCATGATCTTGACGACCTCGCCGACGAAATCGGCGTCGTCACCGGCCATGAGCGATTCGTTGGAGCTCGAGTCCTGTTCCATGTGTCGTGGTTCAGACTCCGGCGACATATACCAATCGGGTCAGCACGAGCAGGTCACTCGAGCAGATTCTCACCGGTCATCTCGGGTGGTCCCCTCAGACCGAGACACTCGAGCACCGTCGGCGCGATGTCGGCGAGCGTGCCGCCCTCGCGGACTCCCTTCCCGCCGTCGGTGCCGTCGGGGGCGACGTAGACGAACGGCACGTCGGCGTAGGTGTGAGCCGTGTGCGGGTCCTCGTCGGTCCCCATGTCGTCGGCGTTGCCGTGGTCTGCGGTGACGAAGACGTGTGCGCCGCGGGTCTCGAGCGTCTCGAGGAGGCGGCCGAGTTGCGTATCGACGGCTTCGACGGCTTCGACGGTCGCGCGGTAGTCGCCGGTGTGGCCGACCATGTCCGGGTTGGCGTAGTTGAGGACGAGCACGTCGGGCGACTCCTCGCCGTCGATGGCGGCGATGGCCGCGTCGGTGACACCGGGCGCGCTCATCTCCGGTTTGCGGTCGTAGGTCGGAACGTCGGGACTCTCGACGATTTCGCGACGCTCGCCCTCGAAGGCGACCTCGTCGCCGCCGTTGAAGAAGTAGGTGACGTGGGGGTACTTCTCGGACTCGGCGATGCGCAACTGCGTCTTGCCCGCGTCGGCGAGCACCTCTCCGAGCACCTGGGTGGGCCGGCTCGGCGGGTAGGCGATAGGCAGGTCGAAGGTCTCGTCGTACTCGGTGAGCGTGACGACCTCGACGGCCGGCGGCGTCCGCGCTGGCTGCCACTCCGGGCGGATGTTCGCGAGCATCCGGGTGAGCTGTCGGGCGCGATCCGAGCGGTAGTTGAACCAGATGACGGCGTCACCAGCCGTGAGCGCCGGCGCACCCTCGATCAGCGTCGGCTCGACGAACTCGTCGGTCTCGCCGCGGTCGTACGCCGCCTCGACCGCCTCGAGCGCCGACGGCGCGGTGTACTCGGCCTCGCGGTCGACGATGGCGTCGTAGGCCTTGCCCGTCCGCTCCCAGTTCTGGTCGCGGTCCATCGCGTCGTAGCGGCCGATGACCGTCGCGACGTCGCCCGTCCCCGCCTCCTCGACGACCGACTCGAGCGTGGCGAGATACTCGCGACCCCCGGTCGGCGAGGTGTCCCGGCCGTCGGTGAAGGCGTGGGTGACCGCCTCGACCTCGCGGTCGGCGGCGAGTCTGATCAGTGCGTGGAGGTGTTCGTGGTCGGCGTGGACGCCGCCGTCACTGACCAGGCCCAGGAAGTGGACCCGGCCGCCGTTCTCGCGGGCGTACTCGAAGGCCGCGTCGAAGGCGGCGTTCTCACGGAAGCTCCCGTCTGCGACCGAGTCGGAGATCCGGGTGTACTCCTGGAGGACGACGCGGCCAGCCCCGATGTTGAGGTGGCCGACCTCGCTGTTGCCCATCTGGCCGTCGGGCAACCCGACACGTCGACCCGCGACCTCGAGTCGGCCTGCCGCGCCCGTCCTCGAGAGCCGATCGAACACCGGGGTGTGCGCCGCTTCGATCGCGTTCCGTCCCGCCTCGTCGCCTGCGGACTCGTCACCGAGACCCCAGCCGTCGAGAATAATGAGTGCACCCTCCATGTCCGACGGGTCGGTCGGATCGCCTAATTAGCTGTCGTTACGGGTGCGAAACCGAAACGCGCACGTTGTTTCTCGCTGACGTATTTCGTGATGAACGAGTACACGCGGCCGAACCCGGAGCGCGCCGCCCTCCTGACGATCGACACCCAGCGGGACTTCTCGCTACCGGGTGCCCCCGCCGAGATTCCCGGAACCGCGGCGGTGGTGCCCGACATCGCCCGTCTCCTCGAGCGCTTGCGCGCGCTCGAGCGCCCCATCGTCCACGTCGTCAGGCTCTACCGCCCCGACGGCTCGAACGTCGACGCCTGTCGGCGCGCGGCCATCGAAGACGGCGCGGCGATCGCCCGTCCCGGCTCGACGGGCAGCGAACTGGTCGACGAACTCCGCCCCGAGGGTGCGAGCGACCTCGACGCCGACGCGCTGCTCGCGGGCGACCTCGACGAACTCGGCCCGCTCGAGTGGGCGCTGTACAAACCGCGCTGGGGGGCGTTCTACGAGACGCCGCTCGAGAGCCACCTCGACGCCCTCGGCGTCGACACGCTCGTCGTCTGCGGCTGTAACTTCCCGAACTGTCCGCGGACGACCGTCTACGAGGCGAGCAAGCGCGACTACCGGGTCGTCTTCGTCGCCGACGCCACCTCCGGGACCTACGAGCGCGGCCTCGAGGAACTCGAGGGAATCGGCGTCTCGGTGATGGAGACCGACGAGGCACTCGAGTGGCTCACGCCGGGTGCGTGAGTCGAGCGGCGATTGGCCGACGACGGATGGCGGCGTCGATCGAGAACCCGGGGGCGACGCCACGACTCGTGTCCCGTAGATTCGTCGTCACCCCCCTCGCGTGCTGCGTCCCGCTCGAGTGTCGGGAGTGCCTCACTATCCGATCGTGTGACATGTCGTCAACAGGATCGTGGTTCAGGGAACGGTTTTGACTGTCCCCCTACACTGTCGAATATGACCATCGCGTTTCCAGCGATCGGATTCGGCACCGCCCATCAGGACAACATGTCGGGTGGTGATTGTCGAGTTAGTTCCCTTACCCGAAAGTAAGAAAATGATACACGAACTGTCGCCAAACTGCCCCGGGTGTTAGAATGAGAAGCCTTATCATGCAGGATTTAAATCTTGAAAATATGGACCCCCATCCCCAATCTCGTCGATCAATGCTCGCCCTCCCGCTCGCCGCCCTCGCGGGCTGTCTCGACGACGATTCAGGGTCGACAGACGAAGACACCGAGATGAATGGCGGCGATGATACCGAAGTGAATGGCAACGATGGCACCGACGATGACGACTCTGTTTACGACCCGAGCGACGATGCAGGCGAGGATGACGACCAGTACACTGAATACCTGGACCTAATCTTCTACCTCGCCGACCCCGAAGAAACCGAGTGTGACGGCAGCCTTTCGCGGGAGGATGAGCGCATCGACGGCGTTCGGTTGTTCCAGGAGGCGTTCGACGACCTTGAGGAACATCCACCAGATAGCTGGTACTACGGAGGAGAAATCGAAGAAGAACGGATCGCCGCCACCGTCAGTCCGGACTCGTCCGACGGCGAGGAAGCCGCCGCCGCGTACAAATCACTCTACGAGGACGACGGCGGCGTTCGCGGCGACCTTCCGCGGTCGATGGTACGCACCGCAACGGCGGCAAGCGGGGCGGGAGACGTGACGGGTGGAACGATCCCGTGTATCGAGTACGACGATCACCTGATCGCCGTATTTCTCCGCTGGGAACGGGAAGACTGAACCGAGTTGGGGGTACACCGGCCAGCAATTCTGTCGAGCTGGACCTGGAGACGAGTCCGACGCGACGTTGCAGACGTACCAGCGGGGGCTCGAAGAACTTCGTGGATCGGTGTCGCCGTGATGAAGACCGATGGGGCGGTGCGACGGTCGAGTTGAGTCGGTCGTGAACTGAAAACCGCCGTCTGCTGTGTCGATCACGCCGCTCGCAATCGCCGAAACAAGTAGACTCGCCAGCAGCCGAGGGCGATCAGTGCGAGGCCGAGTGCGATCAACGCGAGCGTACCGACCGGTTCGATCGCGCCGAAGCCGAACACTTCGGGCACCGTCGCGTGCGTCGAGGAGAACCGGCGGCTCAACGTCGAGCCCAGGATCGAAACCCGGAGCGCACCAGGACGACGGAGAAGTCGAGCTCGACCCACCCCGGAATCTCGTCTCGAATCGAGACGTCGTCGCGTTCGAGCATGGTTCCGCTGGGTGCCCGAGACGCGTCATACCATTGGTTCGAACGTGATCGATCGTTCGCACGGTGAGACGAGGGCGAGAACCACCACGATTTTTCTCGGTGCCCTCTGTGAGAACCGGTATGACACTCGATCCGGTTCACTTCGACGGCATCGCGCGACTCGCGGGACGGATCGACCACGGCGTCGACGAACGCGACCACCGGGCGTTCGCCGAAACCGTCTGGGAGCGCTTTCTCGACCCGCTGAGCCACGACGGACGGGTAGTCCTCGAGCCGGTCGAGACGGTCTCGCGCCACCGGGTCGACCTCGAGAGTATCGCCCTCTGTGAGCCACCGTTTCCGACCTGCCACGGCCTCGACGCGGGGACGATCAACCCGACGACGTTCAAGAACGGCCTGGTGATCGACATCGCGCAGGCGGCGATGAGCGCCACCCCGAGCGACCTGGACGTACACCGCGGGCGGACGGTGGTGGCGACGGCCCACTCGAACGACGAGACGATGACCGTCCACGACCAGTGGGACCGCTTCGACGAGGGCTACAGTCGCTCGCGCGTCGTGAAGGTGCCGCCGCTGCCACGCTTCGCCGAGGGCGTCGTCCACGCACTCGCACTCTACCTCGCCGAGAGCGAACACGCCCTCGCCCACGCCGAAGACGTGCGCGACCTCCTCGTCCTCGACGGCCCGCTCTACCCGCGCGGCCTGCTCCGGTGGGCCGACCAGCACCCCGACCTCGAGAACTTCCTCCTCGAGGACCCCCGGCCGACGACCGTCCTCGAGAACTACGTCCGCCTCGTCGAGACGTTCGTCGAGCGGGAGGTCCCGCTCGTCGGCTTCGTGAAGAATCCGGCGACGCGCGTCCTCTGTCGGACGCTCAAGGCGAAACGGGAGGCGGGCATCGAAACCCCCTGGGGCGACGATTCGGCCTTCTTCACGCGCATCCTCGAGTGTGGCGAGTACGTCGACGACGTGGAGGGGACCCGCTGGGAGCGCGAGACCGACGCGCTGACCTACACCGGCTGGTTCCGCTCGCGTGGCGGCGTCGACCGCCCGCTCTCGGTCGACGGCGACGCACTGGGTGTCGAGCGCCGTCTCCCGCTCGAGGCCTACGAGGTCACCTTCTTCGTCCTCTACGACCCGCGCGACGACCTCTGTTACCGGATCGAAGCCCCCTACGCGTTCACGCGCGAGGAGGAGACGCGCGAGGCGCTCACCCGGCAGCTCCTGCAGGAGGTCGCCGTCGCCCACGGCCCACCGACGATCGTCGCCAAGGCCGACGAACTCGCCCGGATCAGCGCCGCGGAGAAGGCCTCGCTCCGCCGGACGCTCGAGGAGCGCTTCGACACCACCGAGCGCCGCACCTACGACGACCACCGCTGGGGCGAAGAGGGCTTCTAGTCGCTCGAGAGCCTAGCTCGGCAAGTCGACTGCCGCGTCGTGGTCGGCCGACTCCACCTCGATGTCGACCGCCGACGAGCCGATGCCGATGCGGGCGAACTGCGTCCGGACGTGATCCTCGGCGGCCTCGAGCGCCTGCGTCTTGGTGTCGAAGCCCCGGGGCATCGGCGACTCGAAGGCCAGCCGGACCTCGCGGTCGTCGAGGCGCTGGACCGAGCCACCGCTGTCGACTTCGTAGAACTCGTCACAGACCCAGACGTAGGCGGCGTCCTCGTCGGGTGCGCCCCGGAACGTCGGGGCGCGCTCGCCTCGTTCGTACAGCGTGCCGGTCAACTCCGTCCCTCTCGCGCGACCGCGTACGAAGAGCATAGTTACAGTACGGGCCGGAGAGGGAAAAGGTCAGTGGAGGGGCGTTGCCGGGTACTCGAGGGGAAACGGGTTTGTGGGTCGACTGGGATAACGTGTGTATGACCGATCTGGGAGATTTCAGCACCTTCTCCGCCGACGATGGCGGTGACGAGACCACCGACACCGACGCCTCGAGCGAGCCGTCGGCGGAGGCGAGCACCTCGTCGGCCGACGCGAGCGCCTCGAGTACGGACGCGAGCGACGACGGCTTCGAGACGACGCGCGTCGAGCCACAGGGGACGGACGTGGGCATCGGCGCGCTCTGTGTCTCACAGGGGCTGCGCGTGAGCGAAGACGGCGAGGAGACGGCGCTTCGCGCCTACGTGACGCGGGAGCACCGGTCGGAGGTGCGCCTCGGCACCTACCTGCTCGCGCCGTATCCCGACGAGGCGACGCCCGCCGGGCGCGCCCGCGGAGAGATGCTGTTCTGTCGCGTCACCGCCCTCGAGTACGCCCAGCAGTACCACGCCGACGACGCAACCGAGATCCACGCCCGCCGGGCGATGCGCTCGAGCGGCTTCGACGAGCGCGACGAGACCGACTACAAGTTCGTCGCCGAACTCGAGCCGGTGGCGGTGCTCTACGAGGACGGCGACGACCTCAAGCGGCGGATGACCGACCGAGTGCCCAAACCCCGGACGATTATCCGCCAGGCGAGCGAGACCGACGAGATCAAGACCGGACTCAAGATTCCCGACGAGGGCGTCTTCCTGGGGCACCTCTCGGTCGGTGGCGAGAAGGTGCGGACGGCCGCCTCGCCGCCGACGATCGACTACCGGGTCAAAGACGACTACGAGGCGGGCGACCCGCTGGTGTTTCGCCACACCCTGATCGCGGGCGGGACCGGCTCCGGGAAGACCCACGCGGCGAAGAACGTCCTCCGGCAGTACCTGAGCGACGACCGGCGCTACCCGATGAGCGACGGCCGGACGGTGACCCCCGCCGTCGTCCAGTTCGACCCCCAGGACGAGTACGCCCAGATGCACGACGACAACCCCGACCTCGACGGCGAGTTCGCCCGCCGCCTCGAGCGCGAGGGTATCGCCTACGGCGGCCACGAGGAGACGACGGTGTTCGTCCCGAAAGTCGGCGACGCCACCTACGCGGCGAGCCACCACCGCGCGGAGTGTCTCGAGTTCACCATCCCCTTCTCGATGGTCCACGACGACCCGTGGCTCGTCGCGGGCAGCGGCCTGAACGACAACCAGTACGGCGCGCTGGTGAGCGTCCTCCTGCCGCGATTCCGCCGCCAGTACGGCTCGAGCGGCACCTACGAGGAGTTCCGGGCGTTCCTCGACGATCCCGCCCTCCGCGAGGAACTCGACGAGTCCGGCCGCGTCCACGAGGCGACCTTCGACGCCGTCCGCCGCCGGGCGCTCGGCTTCGGCCACGTCTTCGACCAGGACGCCCGGCCGATCACCGACCTCATCGATTCGTTCGTCCGCCCCGGCGGTCTCAGCGTCGTCCCCACCTACCACGTCAGCGACACCCGGGCGACCGAGACGGTCGTCCTCGCACTCTCGAGTCTGCTGATCGACCAGAAACTCTCGAACGACCCGGACTACGACCGGATCAAGGAGACGCCGCTCATCCTGGGGATGGACGAGGCACACAACTTCCTCGCTGACGCCGAGAGCGTCCAGGCCGGGAAGGTCATCTCGACGTTCACCGACGCGGCGAAACAGGGCCGGAAAGAGCGCCTCGGGCTGTTTCTCATCACCCAGGACCCCCAGGACATCGCCGACCCCGTCTTCAAACAGATCAACACCACGGTCGTCCTCAACCTCGGTGACGAGGACGCCATCAAGAGCGTCAACATCCCGCGGACGCTCGAGTCGAAAGTCCCCTACATGGAGAAAGGCCAGATGGTCGTCTACTCGCCGGACAACTCAGAACCCGTCGAGTTGATCGGTCTCCCGCAGTGTGTGACGCGACACGGTCGGGAGTGAGAGGGTCAGTTTGTTCCCATACCGCTGCCTGACCGTGTGTCCCTGAGCGGTGTTGCGGCCGGTTCGGTCGTCGCGAACACTGCTGCCGGAAGCCCCCGGACGCTCGAGGGACCTCGCTCGTTGCGGTCCTCGCTTCGCTCCGGTTCTCACGTCGCGACGCCCCTCGAGCGCCCGGCCCCTTCCGAAGTCCCACCCACCGCAGCCTCACCCTCCCCAGCCGACTCGTTCGCTCCCGCTGGTCGCTCACTCGCCCCTCGCGCAGCGTCGTCGGCACACCCTCGCAATGCTCGGGCGTGCCGCCAGCACGCGCCACGGCCAGTGGGTTGAGCATCGCGGCCGTCGAAAACTGCGAGCTGCGATTGTGGGGGACCACAGTTCGCAGGTGGTTCGTAGCGGACAACGCAGGCGAAGGCGTTACCGGAGCAGCTATCGACCTCTCCGATAGGCTCAGAAACAACCTACTGAATATAGAGTGTAGATTCAGCGCTGGTTGCTATCTTCAGCGCAATACGCAGGTGACTTTAGGCACTGGACACCGCTTTCAGGCCTCGACCAGTTCAAGTATTTGTGTTATGTCATCGTATTCATCTATAAGGTCAAGGAGCCCTATCGCCCGTTCATCGCTAATCTCGTCACAGTCTTGGAACTGCTTCAAAGCCTCCTTGTAGATCCGACCCTTCCTGAAAGCCTGAGGAAGAATCTCGATTAGTTCCTCTTCGACCTCTTCATCAGGGTTGTATGTTGGAGGATTATTCAGGAAGTTCCCTGCTGGTCCTTTGTAAGCATCTCTGATAGAGATATGAGGTTTATCATCTGTACGCACAAGCACTTGAATCATCTTTCCAGAGTCATCTGCTTCCTTGTGTGTCGATTCAATCTCAGCCTCCCAGAGTGTCTTGTATTTCGCCATCTGGTCGATTATTTGGGCTGTAATCACTTAAAGACTTGGTCATGAACCCAGCATGATTGTACCATGGTTGATTCATGCACCCATCGCTTCCTCAAAGTCTCTCTCGAATTTCCCAAATCGAACCATCCACTACAGTGCACAATATGCAGGTAGACTGATCGGAACACACCTCGCCATCTCTCACCCGAAAACCGCTCCACGAGAGATGGAGTGGCGAGTTGCTCGGGCCGGTCCGCGGTACTCGTCCAATCGACTCGGAGGCTCTACGGATCGATATGGTGTACTGCTTCGGGAGACAGTAGCCGGTCAGTAGGCAATGCAACCCAACCATTTGGGAGAATACGAACCTTGCCTCGGTGAAGTGTCTGCTCCTGTTCAAAATCGCCGTAAACAGTCGCATCTTCGTACTCGATCACCAATTTATCCGAGATATCTCCTGCGACTTCGTCCCATATCGAATTCGTTGAGAGGACCATATCCGCCGGATCGTTCTTCCGGGCTGAAATCTTTTTGGAATCACGGCGCGTTTGATTCGCCGTGTGTGACGCGACACGGCCGCGAGTGAGACGCGCGTCAGAGTGACTCGAGCGTCCGGACGATCTTCGCGTAGAGATCGGGCGCACAGTACCACCCCGCGTCGACCATCGCGTCGACCGTCTCGCGTGCCGCAGCCGTCTCGATCTTGCCCTGCTTCGCGAGTGAACAGACGAGGTACGCCGTCGCGCGCGTCTCGATCCCCTCGACCGCGGCCGCGCTCCGGCCAGCGGCTTCGTCCATTACGGCCGTTCCGTCCTTGGTCGCCGCACAGGTGAGCACCGCAATATCTGCATCGCTGAGCGTCGGGTTCTGTTGGAGCCGGTCGGTGAGCGCCGTCTCCTCGACGGTCTGAACCTCGAACTCACTGTTCTCGACGGCCCGCTCGAGGCGTCTCGCATCGGGGTAGCCCTCCTCGAGTCCGCGGGTGACGACCTCGTCGTAGACGCGGGCGGGAATCACCCGACGCCCGCGGAGCTGTCGAACGTAGCCCACCCGGTCTACCGTCGCCAGATAGATCAGCGGTGTCGCATCGAACACCCACATTCAGAGGTCCTCGAGATCTGTCTCGAGGTCTGCACTGGAGACCCAGGCGGCCTCTCGCTCGCGGACGAGCTGTCTGAACTCCCAGACCGACACCCCGGCTACGGCCGCCGCCTTCGTGAGTGTGACCTCACCCGCAGTGAAGCGCTCGAGTGCGCGCTCACGCCGCCAGGACTCGAGACCGTCCGCGAGGAGCTTTCTGACGCCAGTACTCCGATCGAGTCGTTCGTCTTCGAGGTAGCGCTCGAGTTCGTCCTCGAGTTCGTCCGGAACGCGCGCCGAGATCGTGCCCATAGTGTATACAACGTATTCAATGTATACAAACGCTTCGTCCGCCGGGTCCGTCAGCGAGTTCGAACGAGGGGGGTTGCGTGCTGTCGGGGCTCGTACCGGCCGCTAGAGATAGCCGAAGAGCGTCCCGACGAGCACGAGCGCCCAGAGGACGACCCCCGCGATCACCATGTCGTTCAGACTCGAGTCACGCGTAGCACGTTTGGCCGCCCCGCCGGCGATCAGGCCGAGGGCGACCACGACGAGGATCCGCTGGACGACGACGTCGACCGGCAGCGAGTCGACCCCGAGCAGTCCGTAGTCGATCCAGATGGCCACCGCGAGCGAGAGCGAGGCCGCGACCGCCGCGTCCATCCGCCGCTCGAGACCGCGTGCGATCAGGTAGGTCGCGATCGGAATCCCCAGTGTGATCACCGGGTAGAGGATGGCGGCGATCACGTGCATCGTCAGGAAGTCGGCACCCCGCTCTAAGGCGACGCCGACGACGCGGACGCCGAGGAAGAGCGTCAGGATCGTCGCCGCGAGCACGAGGTGGCCGGCCTCGAGTCGGTCGGCAGCCGCAGCGAGACGGGCGCGGTCGGCCTCGGTCAGGTGGTCGTCGGCGCGGTCCTCGACACGCCCTCTGACACCGCGACTCGCCGCGAGGGAGAGCGTCGCCGGAATCACGGCGAGCGCCGTCAGGTCGACGAGCGTCGCCCAGCCGTCGGCGTCGGAGGGGCCGCTGTTCTCGAGGTTGATCCGGCTGACGTTGGTCTGGTTGTCGACCTGGGGCAGCGACATGAAGTCGGATTCGATGCGCAACTGGGCTGCCTCGACACCGTCGACGCGGTGGCGTAAGGTGAACCAGTCGAAGTGTTCGGTGTGGCCCTGCATCGCGACCCACCGGTCGTCGGGGTTCGGCGTCTCGTAGAGCCGGATGTGATAGCGCTGGCCGTAGTAGTCGCCGTCCTCGAGCTGGAGCGTCTCGGTCACCCAGCGCGGGTCGTCGTCGCCACCGGGGTCGACCCAGGCGTAGCGGGTCGTCCCCGCTGCCTCCCCCCACTCGATGCCGGTGGCGTGGTGGCGCTCTTCGGCCAGGAACGCGTAGGTATCCGGCTCAGCGTCCTCGTGTTCCTCGGCCAGTTCGTCCCACTCGCCGTCGGTCTCCTCCGCGAGGGCGCGGACCACCTCGTCGGTCTCGCCGCGGACGATCACGTTGATCGGACTCCGTTTCTCGTGGCTCTCGCGGGCGTTCAAATAGGGCCAGAAGCCACTCGCTGCGTCGTCGAACGAGACCACGTCGGGCAGCGTCTCTTCTTCCTCCGGGGCGACGTCGCTGGTCGACGGCGAGGTCAACAGCGACGGGCCGCCGACGAAGACGAACGCGAGCGTGAGCACGACGGCCGCGATGACGATCGATCGGCGCATTCAGCCCGACTCGAGACAGTCGGGCCGCTTTAATCTAGGGATTATTCGTCTTTAGCTAAGACTCACACCTCGGTTGCGTAGCGGTAGCGAGCGTCTCTTGTAACACTGGCCGTTGCTGGTGGATCTTCTGTGCGTCGTCGATCAGT
>NZ_JANZXN010000056.1 GCF_025629245.1 Natronobiforma cellulositropha | reverse complement strand
CGCGGCGGTCGTGGAGTACTTCGAGGACTACGTCGACTGTCTGGTAGTGGCGTTGTTGCCCGAGGACGCGAGCGCGCTCTCGGAGGAACACCACTACGTGACCGAGATCTAGCCGGGCCGCCTGCCGTTCGCTCGAGTGTCGCGCCGTTTCGTGTGCACACGGCCGGTGAACGCGTCGTCTGGAATATTACAACCATACGCGTGTAACGCACGGTAACACGTTCGCTCACCGCCGTTCACAGCAGCTCGTCGAGTCCTTCCTGTAGCTCCTCGTAGAGCGTCTCTGCGCGGCGTTTCTCGGCGTCGCTCAGGTCGACGATGGGGGGTCTGACCGGCCCGCCGTGGAGACCGGCGAGTTCGAGACCGTACTTCACGGCGGGGACGCTGTTGGCGTCCGCCAGGGTGTTCCCCTCGCCGGCTTCGGCCCGGAAGCGCTGGTAGGGAATCGCCAGGTTCTGCAGCGCGCGGGCGCGTTCGAAGTCGCCGTCCTCGAGCGCCTCGAGCAGCGCGAGACCGAGGCGGGGTTCGAAGTTGGTGACGCCCGCGGTGAACGAGGCGGCTCCCTGGGCGTAGAACGCCAGCGCGTACGGCTCTGCGAGACCGTCGACCCAGACGACGTCATCGTCGCCAGCGGCGACCGCCTGACTGAGCGTCACCGGGTCGGCGATGGCGTACTTGACCCCGACGACGCCCTCGAGTTCGGTCAGCGCGGCGAGAAACTCGACCGACGGGTGGTAGCCTCGCACGTAGGGAACGATGGGTGTCGCCGTCGCCTCGGCGATCGATCGGTAGTAGGTGAGCAGGCCGCGTTCGTGTCGGTAGGTGTGATCCGGCGGCATCACCATCAGGGCGTCGACGCCGAGCGAGTCGAACGCGGCCGCGAGCTCGCAGGCCGCCGACGTACTCCCACCGACACCCGCGAGGACGCAGGCGGCTGCGGGAAGGGCGTCGACGCTGGTCTCGGTGACGGCGACGCGCTCCTCGTGCGTGAGCGAGTGGTACTCGCTGATGTTCGCACACGCGAGGAACGTCTCGACGCCGCGCGAGGCGAGTGCACCGGCGTTCTCCGCGAGCGCTGCGTGGTCGACCGCGTGGTCGTCGAACGGCGTCAGCAGGCCGACAGCGACCGCCTCGAGTCCGTCCCGAACGTCGGTGTGGTCCATGTGCGGAGGCTCCTCGAGCACGCACGTAAGCGTGTCGCCGGCTCACTCGATGGTCACGGGTTCGCCGCGGTCGGCCGACTCGTAGATGGCTTCGATGATCTCGACGGCTTTCCTGGCTTCGGCCGCGTCGAGCGGGTACGGCTCGTCGCTCCGGCGGGCTTCGAGGAACGCCTCGAGCGTGCGCGCGTGGTTGGCGTACTCGATGTCCATCGGGTCTGTGGCGCCGCCACTGCCCGCGCCCGTCTCGCCGAAGCGCTCGCGGACGCGCTCGTCGGCCGCGTCTTCCTCGCGGAAGCGCCAGGTGACGAGTTCGTCGCCCTCGACCGTCGCGGTGCCGTCCCGCCCGCCGAGTACGAGGCGGCGTTCGCTGCCGGGGTAGGCCGCGGTCGTTCCGAGGAGTTGGCCGAGCGCGCCGTTTCGAAACCGCAGGGCGGCGACCGCGGTGTCCTCGACCTCGAGGAGGTCGTCGTCGTGGCCGCGGACGGCGGTGTAGGCGCTCACCGCTGCGACGGGATTCTCACCGGGTTCGAGGTCCATCGTTCCCGCGGCGAGCCACTGGATCGCGTCGATGCCGTGGATCGACTGGTTCATCAGCGCGCCGCCGCCGTCGAGCGCCTGCGTCCCCTGCCAGCGCTCCGGCCCGTAGTAGGCGTCGTCGCGCCACCAGGGAACGGTGGCGTTCGCGACCGCGAGCGACCCGAAGCGCCCGGCTTCGCTCGCCTCTCTGACGGTCCTGACGACGGGGTTGAACCGCTGCTGGAAGATGCCGCCGAGGGTAATCTCCGCCTCGGTCGCCACCTCGACCAGCCGGTCGATCCGTTCGGTCGTGATCTCGAGGGGTTTCTCACAGAGGACGTCCGCGCCGTACTCGGCGGCGACGGTCACCGCCTCGAGGTGAGCACCGCTCGGCGTACAGACGGTGACGACGTCGGGTGCGGTCTCCGCCAGCATGGTCGCGGTGTCGTCGTACCAGGCGCAGTCGAAGCGCTCGGCGAACGCGCGGCCGGTCTCCTCGGTTCGACAGGAGCCAGCGACGAGCGTCGCTCCCGCCACGTCGTCGATCGCCAGTGCGTGGACCTCGGCGACGGCCCCGATGCCGATGATCGCGATGCTGGTCTCGGCTGCGGTCCCGCCCGCTGTGTCGGCGTCGGTCATGTCGCGAGGGTCTTCCGGCGCGCGCATAAACGTACCGGGGTGGCGCACAGCGGTGGCGACTCGGGACGTGCGCGCTATCCCGGCCCGCCACCCCGCTCGAGCGGGGTCTCGGGTCGCCCAATCTTGCCGGTTGGCCAACCCCCTTCTCGTGCGGCGGTGTCGCTAGGGTATGTCGACACCACGCGTGACGGTCTGGAACGAGTTCGTCCACGAGCGGGAGAACGACACCGTCGCCGAGATCTACCCCGACGGCATCCACGCGGTGATCGCCGACGCGCTCGAGTCGGCCGGCTTCGAGACCCGGACGGCGACGCTCGAGGAACCCGAGCACGGCCTGAGCGAGGAGGTACTCGCCGAAACGGACGTCCTCTCCTGGTGGGGACACACCGCCCACGACGAGGTGGATGACGCGGTCGTCGAACGCGTCCACGAGCGCGTCCTCGAGGGAATGGGCCTGATCGTCCTCCACTCGGGGCACTTCTCGAAGATCTTCAAACGGCTGATGGGCACCACCTGCAACCTGAAGTGGCGCGAGGCGGCCGAACGGGAGCGCCTCTGGGTGGTCGAACCGGGCCATCCGATCGCGGCGGGCATCGACGACTACCTCGAACTCGAGGAGGCCGAGATGTACGGCGAGCGCTTCGACGTGCCCGCCCCCGAGACGCTCGTCTTCACCTCCTGGTTCGAAGGCGGCGAGGTGTTTCGTTCGGGCTGTTGTTACCGCCGCGGCAGCGGCAAGGTGTTTTACTTCCGGCCGGGCCACGAGACCTACCCCGTCTACCACGACGAGCCCATCCAGCGGGTGCTCGCGAACGCCGTCGCCTGGGCCGCCCCCGACGACGACCGGCCGAGACCGGTCCAGGGCAACCACGACCCGCTCGAGGAGATCGACACGAGCGACGACCGGACGGTACACTGACATTTCTCGGCCGAACGGGTGATATTTTCACGGAAAAAGATAGAACAAAAACACGTCCAGCGATGCAGAACGGACATTTTTGCTGTAGAACGCATCGGTCAGGGCGGTCGTAGCGTGTTCGTCGAGCCACGGGTACGGGTCGGCCGTTGGCCGGAGTGTAGATGGGATTGCGGCTAGCGATACTGATCCGTTCGCCGGACTCTGTGTGCCATACTCACACGCCACGTACCCTCTCGAAAATTCGCTCGATACTGTACTCGATTCTCTACTACCAACATACACCCCACTCTGGGTCGGGGCATTTGTGGTACATTGGGAGAAACGTTCTCCATCACAGATTGTGAACGGACCAATAGATTAAATTACGTTGCTACTGAGCATCCGAATGGGCTTACAGGTACTCGTCAGCCAGCGACACGGACGACCGTCTCGTGACTATCAACCATGACCCTCTACACACCCGCCGTGTCGCACTAACCTGGGCCCCCATTGCTGCTCGGACGCTCCGCTTCGAGCGTCGCTCACCGGCTGTCCTGGCCGAAAAAATCGCGCGTCGCGCCCGTTCTCAGGGGACGTCGACCCACTCGC
The DNA here is from genome assembly GCF_025629245.1 of Natronobiforma cellulositropha. Classification (GTDB taxonomy): domain Archaea; phylum Halobacteriota; class Halobacteria; order Halobacteriales; family Natrialbaceae; genus Natronobiforma; species Natronobiforma cellulositropha. The sequence goes on along the minus strand of NZ_JANZXN010000056.1, from coordinate 29,388 downwards.
CGCTCTCGTCGGCGCGTTCGATCGCCTCGAGTAACTCCTGGACGCGGTAGCCCTCCTCGAACGAGGGGGTGTGTTCCTCGCCCGCGGCGACCGCGCGGAGGAACTCGTAGTTCTCGTGGACGAAGGTGTGTTCCCAGCCGATGATGTGGCCGGCGGGCCACCAGCGGTCGACGTACGGATCGTCCTCGTCGGTGACGAGAATCGTCTGGAAGCCACGGTCGTCGGGACCGAGGTACTCGAGTTCGTTGAGGCGTTCGATCGAGAAGCGCAGGCTGCCCTCCGAGCCGTTGATCTCGATGCTGTGGCCGTTCTTCCGGCCGGTCGCGAACCGGGAGGCTTCGAAGGTGGCGATCGCACCGCTCTCGAACTCCGCCTGGGCGGTGTAGGCGTCGTCGACGGTCACCTCGCGGGTCTCGGTGCTCTCCTCGCCGCTTCCGGAGAGTGTGCCGCCGTCGCCGCCGGGGACGGGCCGCTCGTCGACGAACGTCTGGAGGTGGCCCGATAGCCGGGTGAAGTCGCCGACCTGTTCGCCGACGAGGAACCGACTGAGGTCGAGCGTGTGTGCGCCGAGGTCGCCGAGCGCCCCGGAGCCGGCGACCTCCTTCGAGTTGCGCCAGGACCACGGCGCGCTCGGGTCCGCCAGCCAGTCCTGGAGGTAGACGCCCCGAACGTGGTGGATCTCGCCGAGTTCGCCCGACTCGATCAGCGATCTGGCGTACTGGACGGCCGGGATGAACCGGTAGTTGAACGCGATACCAGCCGTCCCCTCGGCGTCGCGGGCGGCGTCGCGCATCCGTTCTGCGTCCTCGAGCGTGTGCGCCAGTGGCTTCTCACAGAAGACGGAGGCACCGTTCTCGAGGGCGGCGATGGAGGGGTCTGCGTGGACGTTGTTCGGCCCGAGGTTGTAGAAGACGTCGACCTCGTCGACGACGTCCTCCCAGTCGGTGCTGGTGCGGCTGAAGCCGAAGCGGGCTGCGGCCTCGGCGACTGCCTCCTCGTCACGGCCGATCAGCACGTCGAGTTCGACGTCGGGGGCTTCCGGGAAGAACATCGGCAGCCGCTGGAGGGCGTTCGAGTGGGCTTTGCCCATGAAGCGGTAGCCGAGCATCCCGACGGAGAGTGGTTCGTCACTCATGGTATCAGGCCCAGTAGGCGTCGCCGGGGGTGGTTTCGAAGACGGCACGCTCGAGGACGTCGATGGCCTTCTCTAAGCCCTCGGTCGCCGAGGTGAGCGAGTCCTCGTGTTCGATGCTGAGTGCGCCGTCGAAGCCGACCATCCGCAGCGTCGAGACGACGTCCTTCCAGAACTCCTCGCCGTGGCCGTAGCCGATCGAGCGGAACAGCCACGAGCGGTCGGTCTCGTCGGTGTAGGGGGCGGTGTCGAGGATTCCCTTCTCCCGCGCGTTCGCGTCGTACACCCTGGTGTCTTTCGCGTGGAAGTGGTGGATGGCGTCGGTCTCGCCGAGCAGCCGGATCGAGTCGGTGATATCGATCCCCTGCCAGATGAGGTGGGAGGGGTCGTAGTTCGCGCCGATGCGCTCGTTGGTCTCTTCGCGCAGCCTGAGCAGGCCCCGTGGCTCGTAGATGAGCATGTTCGGGTGCATCTCGAGTCCGACGTCGACGCCGTGGTCGTCGGCGAACGCCGCGAGGTCGGCCCAGTACTCGACGGCGACCTCCCACTGGTAATCGAGTGCCTCCGAGTGTTCGGGCGGCCACGGCGCGGTGATCCAGTTCGGCACCGAGTCGTCGGGACCGCCCGCGGGCAGGCCGGAGAAGCCGTTGACGACGGGGACGTCGAGCTGGGAAGCCAGCCGAATCGCGTCGCGGAGTTCCGCGTCGGCCTCGCTCGCGGTCTCCTCGTCGGGATGCAGCGGGTTGTTGTGCGTCGACAGCCCCGAGATGTAGAGACCGTGGTCGTCGAGTAGCTCGAGCAACTCGGCCTGGGCGTCCTCGTCGTCGAGGTACGTCTCCGGCGGGAGGTGGTCGTCGCCGACGAACCCGCCGCAGCCGAGTTCGACCGCACCGACACCCTGTTCTTCGAGGTACGCGAACGCGTCCTCTTGCGATTCGCCTGCGAGCGCGACGGTCAGGACACCTATATCCATGTGCATACCTGGCACGAAATCGATGAAAACTCTTGCGGTGCCGGTGATCGACCGGGGTGGACGCTCTCGCGGGAGTGCGCCGACGGCCATCGCCGGTGATCCGGCTACCTAACATATATCGTCGCTGGCGTGAAACGGTAGGCGTATGCGATATTATCAGCACGGGGGCGGGGAGCGGCGTCGACTGATCGTCGAGACGGCCGACGGAACGTACGACCTGACGGCCGCCAAGCCGACGCTTCGGACCTTCTCGGACCTCCTCTACGTCGCTTCCATCGCCGACCGCTCGGTCGACGACCTCAGCGCTGGCTTGCTCGCCGACGCCACGGCGGTCGCCGTCGACGAGACGGCCACGCGCGTGCCGGTCGACGACGCCGAAGTGTGGGCCGCGGGGGTCACCTACCGGATCAGCGAAGAGGCCCGCGAAGCCGAGAGTTCGATGCCCGAGATGTACCTCGACGTCTACGACAGCGACCGCCCCGAAGTGTTCTTCAAGGCCACGCCCGAGCGGACCGTCGGTCCCGACGACCTGGTCGGCATCCGCGCCGATTCGGAGTGGGACGTTCCCGAACCCGAACTCGGCGTCGTCCTCTCGGGGACGGAGATCGTCGGCTACACCATCGGCAACGACATGAGCAGCCGTTCGATCGAGGGCGAGAACCCGCTCTACCTCCCGCAGGCGAAGGTCTACGACCGCTGCTGTGCGCTCGGCCCGTGTGTCCGCTCTGCGGACTCGCTCGCCGACCCACACGACCTCGAGATGTGGATGACGATCACCAGAGACGGCGACGTACAGTACGAGGAGTCGACGAACACCGGGGAGATGGCCCGCACCGTCGACGAACTCGTCGAGACCTACGTGCGACACAACGCCGTCCCCGAGGTCTCGGTGTTGCTCACCGGCACCGCGCTCGTCCCCGAGGAAGGCTTCACGCTCGCAGAGGGCGACGTCGTCGAGATCGGTATCGAGGAGATCGGTACCCTCACGAACGTCGTCACCGTCGTCTGACTGCGCTCTGAGCGTTTCTCCGCGGGCGGTTTCCACCCGGCTACCACCTGCGCTCGAACGTCCTATTATTCAGAACTGTGTTCTACTGAACAAATCCGTATTCACCGGTCTGGAACGCGCCGCTTCGATCCTGACCCGTCGGTTATTCGGCCGGAACGCCTCGACTCGCCCGCCTGGCGCGTGTACAACGTCTCCTGGAGGGTGAGGCGGCACTGACCGCCCGGTGCTCGGTCGGTATGGCTCTCTTCCAGAAATGATGGAGTGTTCCCTCATGAGGAACGACGTTCCGAAGCGGGACGTTCACTCCTTCTCCGAGGGGAGACCGGTTGCCGCGTCCGCGACTCGCTCTGTGTCTCGATAGAACGCCCCGCTCGCTCACCGAGCGCCCGTGTTTTCCGTCCGTACCGACGGCCGTGTGTCTGTTTTTCCAACCATTACACGCGTATGAATGTAAGCATCGGCTACCAACGCCGAGGCAGGCGTCTGCCGTACACGACAGAACGCGGTTCTTCGCACACACCTCGAGCCACTCGGTGTACCGCACGTTCACTGATAGGTATGCCAGCACGTAACGAACTCGGTGAGTCGTCGGAACCGACCGTTTTCTGCACGGAGGACCGTGTACTCTCTCGACCACGGTCACAGCGGCGGCTCTCGTTACGCTCGGCTCGTCCCGTGGGCTGTACGGGAGCACATCGTCGTCGGACTTCTCGGGTGAACGAGTGGTGTTCGAAAGCGACAGGCCGGTCGTGATGGACGCGTGACTACTCTGCCGTCTGTACGCTCGCGTACGACGTTCTATCCTCAACACTTAAGTGTGTGAGCTGATACATTACGCTACGCTACGGATATTGGGAGATGTACTATGGCAACCGATAACATTGGGAACGGGTTTGGACGGGTCGTACCGCGGTTCATCCGCGATCGATATCTGGCAAAGTTCGTCGCGATCGTGCTCGTCGTGGTCCTCATCATCGCCTCCGTCGGCTTCGTCGGCTACACCGAAGCGACGGAGTCGGTCGAGGAGAGTACCGACGACCACCTGACGTCGACGGTCACGATGCAGGCTGACTCGATCAGCACCTGGGTCGACGAGAAACGACAGCAGTCGGTGATGATCTCGGATACCGAGCAGGTGATGTCCGGTGACGTCCGGGAGATCCAGATGTACATCGACCGCCACTGGGGGACGTTCAACGTTCGGGGGGTACACTACGTCGATACGTCGGAGAACGCCATCGTCGCGAGTTCGTCATCGTCGGCGATCGGCGAGTCGCTCGCCGACATCGACGACCCGTGGGCCGACGCCGACGCACTCGACGGCATCGACTCACACGACGACGTGCTGGTCAGCGACCGGGCGTTCCACGACTCGCTCTTAGAGGACGACGTCGTCACGTTCACCTCGCCCGTTCTCGCCTGGGACGACCGCTACGTCGTCGTCGTCGCCGGTATCGAGAGCCACGTCGACACGCTCCACCAGCCGTTGCTCGAGCAGTCGACGACGATCATCAACGAAGACGGAGACCCCGTACTGAGCGGGGCTGAAGAGGCCGACGAGGAGCGCCACGAGATCGCATTCGGCGAGACCGACGTGTCGGCGCTCACCGAGGCGCACATCACCCGCGGCGACAACTTCGTCTACGCGATGGCTCCGGTCGACGGCACCGGCTGGACCGCCGTCTCGACCGTCCCGATCGCCAACGCCGACGCCGTCTCCGATACGGTCGCCCAGAGCCTGCTGGTGATCGTCGGTGTCAGCCTGATCTCGCTGCTCGGCATGGCGGTCGTCCTCGGCAGACACACCGTCACGCCGCTGACGACGCTCCGCTCTCGCGTCAAGCAGATGGAAGAGGGTGACTTAGACGTCGACCTCCGGACCTCCCGTACCGACGAGATCGGCCAACTCTACGGCGGCTTCGACACCATGCGCATCTCGCTCCGACAGCGCATCACCGAGGTACAGGAGGCCCAGGCCGACGCCGAAGCCGCTCGAGACGAGGCCGAACGGATGAACCGTCACCTCGAGGCGAAAGCCGACGAGTACAACGGCGTCATCGACGAGTGGGCCGACGGCGACCTCACCAGACGGCTCGACCCCACGAGCGAGAACGTCGCGATGACCGAGATCGCTCGCGACTTAAACAGCATGGTCGCCGACCTCGAGATCGCGCTACACCACGTCAAGGGCTTCGCCAACCAGACGGCGGTCGCGAGCGAGCAGGTGACCGCGAGCACCGAGGAGGTCCGCGCTGCGAGCCAGCAGGTGACCGACTCGATCCAGGAGATCTCCGCCGGCTCCGAGCGTCAGAATCTGAAACTGCTCTCGACGGCCGACGAGATGAACAGCCTCTCGGCGACCACAGAGGAGATCACCTCGCTCTCGACCCAGGTCGCGACGCTCGCCGAACGCACGGCCGAGACCGGCCAGGAAGGGCGCGAGGCCGCCCAGGAGGCGATCGACGCGATGGACGAGATCGAAGCCGGATCGACCCACGCCGTCGAGGAGATCCGCCGACTCGAAGAGGAGGAAGTCGCCCAGATCGACGAACTGATCGCCTCCATCGCCGACATCGCCAAGGAGACGAACATGCTCGCGCTCAACGCCAACATCGAGGCCTCGCGCTCGACCGGCGGTGATGACAACGATGGCTTCGGCGTCGTCGCCCACGAGATCAAAGAGCTCTCACAGGACGCCAAACGCACCGCCGACGAGATCGAGACCCGACTCGAGGCGATCCGCGAACAGACCCGCCGCTCGGCCAGCGAGGTCGAGCAGACGAGTTCGCTCATCGACGAGGCGAACCGGCGCGTCCAGAAGACCGTCGCCGGTCTCGAGCAGATCGCGTCCTACGCCGAGGAGACCAACACCGGCGTCCAGGAGATCACCAGCGTGACCGAAGCGCAGGCGAACACCACCGAGGAAATCGTCAGCCAGGTCGAGGAGGTGACCGCGATCAGCCAGGAGACGACCGCCGAGGCCGAGACCGTCGCCTCCGCGGCCGAAGAACAGACCGCCGGTCTCATCGAAACCTCGCGCAGCATCGAGAGCCTCTCGCGCCGGGCGACCGAACTCAGCGACGCCCTCGACCGCTTCGACACCGACGTCACGACCGGCCCGGACGACCAGGACGAACTCGAGGTCCTCTAACTCACCGCCGTCGGCCCAGTTCTTCTCCGCGTGCGACAGGCTGTTCGTCACCCACACCACACGCCGGTTCTCTCGAGTTCGGCCGCTGACGGTCACGGATACGCCAGTACGCTGTGGTCCCGTCGGTACGCCACGAAAGCGCCAGCATACCGTCCGCCTGGACACTGCTCACAGTCTGTCCACCGCTCGCGACGCCCGTTCGGCCCGCGAGCGCACACCGCACCGACCCGCCCCGTGCTCGAGCGTCCGTCTCGACGGCTTCGACCACACCGTTCGCTGTCGGTGGAGCGTCTCCCGCTCGGACGCTGTGCTCGTCGTCGGCGTGAGCGGCTGGACCCGTACGAGCGATCGAAAACCGAGCGGCGTCAGTCGAACTGGATGAGACCGGCGAGCGTGAGGTACTCGTCGTTGCCGAACTCCTTCCAGACCAGGTTGGCCGGGTGGCCCTCGTCGGGGAAGGTGAAGTCGCGGACGTTGCCCCAGTAGCCGTAGGTGTAGGAGTGGAACGTAAACAGCGGCAGGTAGAAGTTGGCGTACCGCGCGAGCGTCTCGAGCGCCTCGTCGAACTCCGCCTCGGTCGTCTCCGCGGCGCGGAGCGTGTTCGTCAGCTGTGGGATGCTGATCAGTTCGCCGTCGTCGAGGCTGGGCTGTCGGCCGGCCTCGTCGGGTGCCTCGATCGAGCCGGTTTCGGTGGGTATCTCCTGTTCGAATGGTCGGCCGTGGTTGTCGCGGTCGCTGTAGTCGTCGGGGTCGACGTCGCCGGGCCAGCCGCTCTCTGGGTCGCCGCCGGCGATCGGCTGGGTCCACCACTGGCCGTTGCAGTCGTAGAAGTCCCACGGCGTCGGATCGGGCGTCCAGAAGAGACCGAGTTCGTACTCGTTGACCTCGGCGGCGTAGCGTGGCTGCCAGTCGTCCCAGCTAAACGGCAGGTAGTCGACCTCGATGCCGACCTGTCTGAGGTGTGCCTGGATCGTCAACAGGGCGTTGATCCACTCGCGCTGGTCGATGTTCGAGTCGAGCGTGAGGACGAGTTCGTCGCCCTCGGGACTCACCCACCCCTCGTCGATGCTCCCGGTGTAGCCCGCCCGCTCGAGCCACGCGGCGGCTTGTTCGCGGTCGGCTTCCATCGGGTAGGTGTAGAGGCTGTCGAGGAACGACTGGGAGAAGTGTGTCTCTGCGAGCGGGGCGGTCATCCCGATGTGGTACTCGTTCGCGACCGACCCCTCGGCTCCCCAGCCGTTGGTACCCACGTCGTACCAGTCGACGGCGGCGACGATCGCTCGGCGCACCCAGAGGTTCGCGAGGTGGTCGTTGTTCCAGTTGAACAGGAACTGATCGCCGCCCTCCTGGAGGTACTGATCGACCTGCTGGACGTGGTCTGGTAAGGTCCCGCGGTTGATGTTCCCGCCTCGCTCGTGGACGATTCCTGCCCCGAGGTCGATCCGTCCGTCGTTGGCCAGCGTCGCGAAGCGGTCGGTGTCCGAGAGGCGGAACTCGAGTTCTTCGACGACGGCGTGGTCGTTCGGGTGGTCGTCACGTCTGTGCGCGACCATCCGGTCGTCGGTGATCTGGTCGGGATCGAGTTCGTACAGCCCGGAACCCCATCCGTTCTCGGCCAGGTCGGCGAACGAGATCCGGTCTTCGGCGAGTCGGCTGGCGACGTCTTCGTATGCCGCCTCCGAGCCGGCGTCTTCGAACTCCTCGATGTAGGGCTGGGTGAAGTCGGGGTGAACCGGCGTGTCGTGGGTCGTGGCGGCCTCGCTCGCGAGGACGAACTCGTTCCGTCCGGTGTCGGACCACGAGTGGTAGGTAAACTCCCCGTCCGTCTGGTTCGTGAAGGTCGATTCGTTGGCCTCGCCGCTGTCGACGTAGTGGTAGAGGAGGTCCTCTTTGTACTTCGCCTCGGCGTCGATCGGCGTCCCGTCCCAGTAGGTCAGTGGCTCCTCGTTGAAGTATCTATAAATGTCGTACGGAGGATCGACGTCGTAGCCGGTGTACAGCGTCGGGACCGACACCTCGTCGTGGGCGTCCGTCCACGTCGCCTCCCAGGTGTGGCCGTCGAGTTTGGCCTCCGCGCCGAGGAGGTTCATCGGTGCCGTCAGCTCGGTGAACCACAGCATCCCCGTGTTGCGTTCGTCCGGACTCCACGGGTTGACGTTCGAATCGAACGGATCGTTGTTGATGTGCAAGCGCAGTCGCGTCTGGCGCTCACCGCCGTCGTCGCCGTTCTCGCCCCCATCCCCGTTTCCATCCCCGCTGGCAGTGATGTCTCCGAGTTCGTCGAGACATCCGGCCAGTGCCGTGATACTCGCCCCGGTGAACAGCTGTGCGTACTGCCGTCGCGAGAGACGTCCTCCCCGGTGTCGAGTACTATCACCTTTCCGCATACCTGTATGTTCCATTGACAGTACATAAACCTTCTCGAAATATACTGACACGCGCGTTTCTCACCGTCTCACCCGCTGCGTCTGCGCTTTCTGTGCCCACCTCACTCCTCGCAATTCGGTGACGACGACGTTAAGGGGGACCTGCGCACAACTCGAGGTATGAACCGCTACGCCACGGACGTTCGCAACGACCGCCTCCACCTCGAGACCGACGACGGCTGGATCGAGATCGGTCCGATGGACGACATCGTCGACCTCGTCGGCGGCGAGACGTACGCGATTCAGTACGACGAGCGCCAGCGACAGATGAGCTGGCTCGACACCGACGAGGACGGTACGCTGACGTTCGACGTCCGCGAGACGCTCGAGCGGATGGACTACGACCAGGAGTTCGTCGAGAACCTCGTCTCCGTCGACGGCGACGCGACCGACGAGGCGGGCTATCCGCTGCGCGCCTCGGTGTTCGCCGATCTGATGACGTCGATCTGGGACTCGAAGGGCAGCCTCTGAGACTCCCACTGTCGTCTCGCCACCAGCGACCTCGCCTCACGCCTCCGCCTCGCTCTCAGCTCTCCTCGACGACGAACGTCGCCGCCCGCTCCTCGCTCTCCCCGTAGCCGTACCGGATCGCCTTCGTCCGAACCGTCGTCTCCCCGGTCTCGAGGGGTATCGGTCCCGTGTAGAGCCGCCAGTGCGGGTCGTCGCCGTCCTCGAGCGTGTAGCCAACCGACGCGCCCTGCGTCGAACAGTGGACCGAAAGCGTCGCGGGCTCGGCGAGCGTCCCTCCGTCGTTCATCGTTCGCTCCTCGCGCTCTCCCGGCGCGTTCGGGACGAACGCCGGTTGCGCCGTCTGCGGCTGTTCGTCCCCCTGCCACCCCTCGAAGACCTGTCGGGCCTCCGAGCGCGCGCCGGCGTCGTCGACGCGCTCGAGCCAGTCGTCGAGCACCCCGCGCAGGCGCTCGAGATCGGCCGCGTACGACGGATCGTCCGCCAGATTCTCCGTCTCGTGGGGATCGTTCGCCCGGTCGTAGAGTTCCTCGGCGGGCCGTCTGTCGCCGACCCAGGTCTGTGCGCCGGTCAGCGCGTCCTCCGCATCCAGTCGGAGCAGGTCGGCCATCGCGGGGTGGCGGTTCCGGAACGGAATCCACAGCCGGTACGGGCGTCCCGGCTCGGCGTGGCGGACGTAGGTGAAGCGCTCGTCGCGGACCGACCGCACCACGTCGTAGGACTCGTCGTAGCGATCCCGCGTCACGAACGCGTACTCCCGTGGTCGCTCCGCCTCGGCGCTCGCCTCCGCGAGAAACGGCCGCCCATCCAGGTGACGCGGCCGCTCGAGTCCACACGCCGCGAGCATCGTCGGTCCCAGGTCGACCAGACTCACCACCCGCTCGTCGACGCTCCCGCCGTCGACGACGCCCGGCCAGCGTACGATCAGCGGGACGTTCACGCCGCCCTGATACACCCACCGCTTCGCCCGGGGCAGCCCCTCACCGTGGTCGCTCCAGAGGACGACGATAGTGTTCTCGGCGAGTCCGTCGCGCTCGAGCCGCTCGAGGAGGTCACCGACCCAGGCGTCCGAGGCCGCGACGTTGTCGTACTGGCGAGCGATCGCTCGCCGCGTCGCCTCGGTGTCGGCGAGATACGGGGGCACGTCGACGGTATCGGGATCGGTCTCGAGCGTTTCGTCCCCACCGTCGCCCGCCGTGCCGCCGGTCTCCGGCCCTCGCTGGGCTGGCTCCCACATCCCGCTCTCGTGGGTGACGAAGTTGGTGACCATCGCGAAGAAGGGCTGGCCGTCCTCGCGGGCGTCGTCCCACCAGCCCGCACCCTCGCCGTGGTGGTCCCACATGGTGAACGGCTCGCCGAACTGATAGTCGGTCTTCAGGTCGAGCGTACAGTAGTAGCCCGCCTGCCGGAAGTACTCCGTGATGCCCCGGACGTAGTGTGGCGGGACGGTCTCGTACGGCGTCGCCAGCCCTGGCGCGTCCTCGTTCGTGTGGGTCGTCCGCATGTGGTGGGTCCCGATGGCGTTCTGGTGACAGCCGGTGACGATGGCCGACCGGCTCGGCGCACAGACGGGGGCGGTGACGAACGCGTTCGGAAAGCGTCGCCCCGACGCAGCGAGACGGTCGATCTCGGGGGTTCGCGCCACCTCGTCGCCGTAACAGCCCAGCCGCGGCGAGGTGTCCTCCATCGCGATCCAGACCACGTTCGGCCGCTCGCGCTCGCTCATACGCCACGGCCACCACACAGCCGCTTAGGCTTTGGCCCCGACACCTGGCTCTCGCCTCCTCATTTTGTATCGCATCATGAAGTTTATGGGGTGACTACGGGCGTGCTGCTCACATCTCCCGCAAACTCCCTCAGAACGCTGCACTCGAGTGTCTCACGCCGGTTCTCGGCCAGCGCTGCTCGAGCGCGAGGCTACTCACCGATCTGTGAGCGTCTCCCGGCCGTCCCGACCCACTCGCGCACGGACGAGGGTAGATCGTGGTTGGCGGTCTCCGTCGGTCCACGTCTCTCGCCTGGACGGGTTCGATCAACACCATCTCGGTGTACCAACCGGGTGGCTCGTCCCCGTGTTCGGACGTCTCGCAGTGGTGGCCACTGGCCACACAGGTCACAGTGTGGCGGTGGAGGACGGAACACTGATTTTGTGCCCCCGTCGCTCGCTGTTCACCGGCTCGCTGTGCTCGAGTCGCCGACGCGGCTGAATTCGGGGCAGTGCGACGAACTCCACTGATTCGCGCTCTCTTTCTGCGTCCCACACTGCCCACTGTGAGACGCCGACGCCGGACGTGACGCTCGAGCTGTCGCTTCGAGTGGCTCGAGCCACGACCTCAGTGGGTGGGCTGGCTGCTCGAGCGCTCTCGGATTCGCCACTGGTTCACACACCAGCCGCTGAGACGGTCCCACCCACCCCCTGCTGCCCCTCTACGTACGCGTGTCGGCCGCAGCGGCCGGTTTCTGGCCGTCTCCCGTCTCTCACTGGCCGGGGCCGATAAACTATATTGTGCGATACAAAATCTGGGTGCTCGGTGACCGCACCGTTCGCACAGCCACACGCTCTTCGGCCCGTCAGCGGCTCGTACGTACGATGTCGCTCGAGAGCGCAGTTTTGACTCGAGGCACAGTGTTTATACGTGCTACCGGACTACTGAGAATAGCACCGTCTACCGACGGATCCTATGACCGCTCTGAGACGCTTTCGGATCGACTTTCACGTCCACTCGGACGACTCCTACGACGGCCACGAACCGATCGAACTGATCTTAGAACACGCCGCCGACATCGGTCTCGACGGGGTCGTCATCACCGACCACGACGAGATCGCCGAGTCCCGCCGTGCGGCGGCCATCGCCCCCGAGTACGGTCTCGTCGGCATTCCCGGCGTCGAGGTCTCGACGCGCCACGGCCACCTTCTGGCCATCGGTGTCGACGAACGCCCACAGCCGGGTCGGCCCTTCGCGGACACGGTCGAGACCGTCCGCGAACTCGGCGGTATCGCGATCGTTCCCCACCCCTTCCAGCGGAGCCGTCACGGCGTCAGAAAGCGCCACATCACCGACGCCGACGCCATCGAGGCCTACAACTCGATGCTCTTTACCGGCTACCGCAACCGCCGGGCGAAGACCTTCGCGATCCGGCGCGACTACCCGCTGATCGGTGCCAGTGACGCCCACTACCTCCCGAACGTCGGGCGCGCCTACACCGACGTGCTGGTCGAACCGAGAGCGCCCGACACCGCGAAAGCCGACATCGACGGCGAGGACCTCGTCGAGGCGATTCTCGAGGGACGCACCCAGATCCGCGGCAAACGCACGCCGGTCCGAAAGAGCACCGTCCAGTACGCGAAGGGGGCAGCCCGAAAGTCCGCCTACCTCCTGACCTCGCGCGCGCCGCTCGTTCCGACGGTCCCGGCGTCGATGGACCGACGCTGATCAGCCGAGTTGCTCGCCGACGATGGCGTCGGCACGCTCGAGGAACGCCTCTTCTTCGCCTTTCGGGACGGTCGCCCCCGCGGCGACGTCGTGGCCGCCGCCGTCGCCACCGACGGCTCTCGCGGCTTCGCCGACGACCGCCGAGAGGTCGAGACCGCGCCCGACGAGCGCGTGCGTCCCACGGGCGGAGACTTTGAGTTCGTCGTCGTTCTTCGCGGCGAACGCGAGGATCGGCTTCTCGCGGCTGATCCCACCGTTGCCGAGGGCCATCCCCGCGACGATGCCGACGATGGTCTCGCGGATCCGGTCGCCCGCGTGGAACCACTGGAGGTTGTCCTCGACGGTGACGCCCTCGCGCGTGACGAGGTCGATGCCAGCGGAGAGGTTCCGGCGGTGGTCGCGAAGCAGCGTCCGCGCGCGCTCGAGCGCACCCTCCCGGTTGCCGAGACAGACGCCGAGACCGACGTCGGCGCGCTCGTAGCGGGCGGTCGCGTTCAGCAGCGTCGAGAACTCGCTCGCGTCACGGAGTTCGCTCCCGACGGGTTCGTCGCTGAGGACGTAGGCGGTAGAGACGAGACCGTCGATCCGGCCCGCCGGAACGCCCCGCGAGACGGCGCGTCTGACGAGCGCGCTCGCGAGGACCTGTTTCTCCTCGCTCGTGAGTTCGGACCAGCAGCGCCACTCGCCGTCGCGGGTCAGCTCGAGGTCGAGTCCGTCGAGAAAGCGCAGCGCGCCGTTGGCATCGTTCGAAATTCCGGGAATCCGGACGTCCGAGGCGTACTCGAGCAGTTTCGGCAGCGGCCGGGTCTGTTTTCCGTAGAGGGAGAGGTCGGGACCGGTCTCGAGGACGCCCGCGGTCTCGCCTTCGGCGACGATGCCGGCGTTCGCGCCGTGGAGTTCGCCGCTCGAGGCCTGCATGTCGCCGACGGCACCCACGACCGCCAGCGCCGCCAGATCGCGGTTCTCGTGTTCGATTTCACACTCGCTCTCTGCGGCGAGCGCCCGCGCGAGGACGTAACTCGCGCCTGCTCCCGAGAGCTCCGACGCGCCGTTGAGACCGACCAGCAGCGGGTTGAGGTGGTACTCGGTGTCGGTCTCTGCTGGCTGGTGGTGGTCGGCGATGACGGGCGTGAACGCGCCGCGGCGCTCGTAGTCGGCGATCACGTCGAGCTGGCCGCTCCCGAAGTCAGTGAACAGGACGGTGTCGTACTCGCGGGCGGCGATGCCCGCAATCGCCGCCTCGTCGAGCTGTTTCTCGAACACCGCCTCGAAGGGAATCCCGGCGCGCTCGAGCGCCTGTGCGGCGACGGCGGCGCTCGTCAGCCCGTCGGCGTCGATGTGGGAGGCGAGCAGCACGCGGTCGGTCTCGAGCAACCGCTGTGCGCACGCGACCGCACGATCCGCGAGTTCGGGAACCGGACCGGTCATGGCTGGTGGTGGTTCGCCTTCCGGGATAAAGGTGCGCAAAGTCGGCCGGTCAGGCCGTGTACGAGGGCGCGGCCCGCTCGACGACCGCACAGAGCAACTCCTCGGCGGTCGCGTCGTCGGGGACGACGTCGACGGCGACGCCGTGGCCCTCGAGCGTCCGCCGGGTGGGCGGGCCGATCGCCCCGACGACTGCCGTCTCGAGTCCCTCGAGCGCCTCCTCGAGTATCCCGTCTTCGGCGGCGGTCTCGAGGAAGTGCTCGACGGTCAGCGAGGAGGTGAACGCGGCGGCGTCGAGGTCGCCCGCGGCGGCGCGCTCGACGCTCTCACCCGCGCCGTCGGGCCGGACGAGGCGGTAGAGCACCGTCTCGTGGAGGTACGCGCCCGCCGCCTCGAGTCCCTCGAGCAACACCGGACTGCCGTGGTCGCTGCGGGCGACTTCGACGCGCGCGCCGTCGACCTCGTGCTCGAGTTCGGCTACCAGGCCGCTCGAGGTGTACGTCTCGGGGACGACGTCGACCTCGTAGCCCGCCTCGCGGAGGCAGGCGGCGGTCGCCGGCCCGATGGCGCAGACGGTCGCCTCTCCGGGGTGCCAGCCCGCCTCGGCGACGAGTTCGACGCCGGTCTTGCTCGTCAGGATCACGTAGTCGGCGTCGGCTCTGGCCGTCTGGCCGGTTGGCTCGACCGCGAGCATCGGGTCGGCGACCGCCGTCGCACCCAGCGAGTCGAGGAGGTCGACCGCCTGCGCGAGGCGCTCGTCGTCGGGTCTGAAGACGGCGACGGTCAGGTCGCGCACGCTCACTCGCCTCCGTCCACGGGGACCTCGTTCTGGAGCACCTCGAGGACGGTCTCGCGGGTGCTGGCAACCTCGCCGATCACCGTCACCGCGGGTGGCGAAATGTCCGCCTCGTCGCGCACCTCGACGATGGTCTCGAGCGTGCCGGTCGCGACGCGCTGGTCGGGCCAGGTGCCCCGCTCGATCAGCGCGACGGGCGTCTCGGGGTCCATGCCGGTCTCGAGGAGTGCGCTCGTGTAGTCGGGGAGGCGGCCGACACCCATCAGGACGACGATGGTGCCGCCGGTCGCCGCGAGCGCCTCCCAGTCGACCGCCGACTCCTCTTTGGTCGGATCCTCGTGGCCGGTGACGAACGAGACCGAGGAGGCGTGATCGCGGTGGGTGACGGGGATGCCCGCGACGGCGGGGGCGGCGACGGCGGAGGTGACCGCCGGGACGACCTCGACCGGGACGCCGTGGGCGGCGAGGAACTCAGCCTCCTCCCCGCCGCGGCCGAAGACGAACGGGTCGCCGCCTTTGAGCCGAACCACGGTCTTTCCTTCCCGGGCGAGTTCGAGCAAACGCTCGTTGATCTCGGCCTGTGAGGTGCGCTCGCCACCGGCGCGTTTGCCGACGTCCTCGCTACGCTCGTCGGGCAGCGAGTCGATGATCTCGGGACCGGGCAGTTTGTCGTGGAGGACGACGTCACAGGTCTCGAGTAAGCGTGCGGCTTTTACCGTCAGCAGGTCGGGGTCGCCGGGACCGCTACCGACGAGGTAGACGGTGCCGACCATCTACTTACCCTCCGGTTCGTCCGGCACGTCACCATCCTCGCGAGCGGCGGCGATCAACTCGCCCGCGCCGCGCGACTCGAGGCTGTGGGCGAACTCGCGGGCGGTCTCGGCGTAGCGTTCGACCGGCAGGTCGCGCGAGGCGACGACCGACGCCTCGCCGTCGGCGTCGTACACCTGGACGCTCGTGTGGACGTACTCGCCCTGGAGGACGGCGTAGACGCCGATCGGGGCGATACAGCCGCCGCCGAGGGTCGCGAGGACCGTCCGCTCGGCGGTCGTCTCGACGCGCGTCCGCGGGTGGTCGAGCGCCCCGCGCAGGTCGCGTGCGAGTTCGCCGTCGAGGGCGGTCACCGCGAGCGCACCCTGTCCCGGTGCAGGCACGAAGTCGGCCGTCGGCAGGCGTTCGTAGTCGACCTCCTCGGCCAGGCCGCTCCGGTCGAGCCCGGCCTCGGCGAGGACGAGCGCGTCGAGGTTCGTCTCGGTCTCGCGCTCGAGCGCCCCTCGCTCGAGTGAAGAGAGCGACTCGACCCACTCGTCGACGGTGAGTGGCTCGTCCTCCTCGTCGTCGCTGTAGTCGGGCTTGTAGCCGTCTCCGGCGCTCGCGCGCCGGTCGGCCGCCGCCTCGCGACGCTCCGCGAGTCGCTCGTCCATCGTCGACGCGAGCAGTTTCTCGAGGCGGGTGTCGACGTTGCCGCGGACGGGTTCGACCGACAGGTCCGGCCGGGCGGCGAGCAGCTGGGCCCGACGGCGCAGACTCGAGGTGCCGACGGTCGCCCCCTCGGGGAGCTCCTCGAGGGTGGACCCGTCGGGAGTGACGAGGACGTCACCCGGACGGCCGCGCTCGGGGACGACGGCGGTCACGAGGTCGCTCGGCTGTTCGGTCGGCATGTCCTTCATCGAGTGGATCGCGCCGTCGACCTCCTCGGCGAGGACGCGCTCGTCGAGTTCGCGGACGAACGCCCCCGTCTTGCCGAGCCGGTGGATCAACTCGTCTCGGATCTGATCGCCGGTCGTCTCGACGGTGACGAGGTCGACCTCGTACCCACGCGCCTCGAGCGCCTCCACCACCAGGTCGGCCTGGCGTAGCGCCAGTGTCGACCCCCGCGTGGCCAGTCGGATCGTCCCGCGTGTTTTCATGTTCGGTCTTCGGGGCCTGAACTATGAAAAGCGCACGTTCTCGAGACGGGGACGTGACCCGCCCGTCGTGAGGTACTAGGGGACGCCGAGTACCCGCCGGCGCCGGTAGAGGTAGTAGGCGGCGAGTACCGGCTGTATCACCGGGAGCGAGAGGCTGAGGAAGGCGAGACCGAGGTAGGTGCCGGGATTCGGCCGCCAGGGCGTCCGCCGCGTGCTGACGTAGGCGGCGTCCTGGTGGAGCGCGATCGGAAAGGTCCCGAGCGCGATGGCACCGGTGAGACCGACTGCGGTCGCGAACAGCGTCGGCATCGCGAGCACGAACGCGACGGCCGCCGTCGCCGCGCCGGCGAGCGTCGTGGCGAGCGTGAGTGCGACGACGAACCACCAGCCGTGCCACCCCACCGGGGTGCCGAGGCGTTTGTGCCGCCGGTGGAGGTAGACGACGCCCGCTGCAGGCGCCCACACCAGCGCGAACGCGGCGTTGATCCACGGGTTCGGCCGCCAGTTCGCGACCGCACGGCTCTGGGTCCGGAGTCGCCGCGCGTCGAGAAACAGCGCGAGCGCCAGCCCCAGGGTCAACGCGGTGTAGCCGAACGCGCTGACCTGGAGGAGTCCCCACCTGAGCAGCGAGACGCCGGGCGCTGCCTCCTGGAGCACGCCCACGATACCGACGCCGATGACGGGCGGGAACAGAAAGCACAGCCGTTCGATCAGTCGCGCCGAGTCGACCTCGCCGACGCCGCGCCCGAGCAGCGAACGTCCCGCTCGTTCCATCTCTCTCGAGGTTCGACGGGGCGACAGTTACGTCTACTGTCCGATGTCCGCCACCGACGAGACCGACACCGCCGTCAGTCGTCGCTCACGATTCCCCTCGAGTGACCTCGCGGAGTGCTACCTGCGCCGCTCGCGAGGTAGACGTTCCCGTTGACCACACACTCGTCCGTCTCGACACTGACCGGGCGATACGGGCCGTAGCCGACCACCGGCGCGCCCCGCTGCCAGAGCACGTCGACCTTACAGAGGGCGAACCCGAGGACGATCGCCGCGAAGCCGACGACCGTCGCCGCGGTGATCGTCTCGCCGAGCAGCGCCCAGCCGAAGCCGGCGGCGACGACCGGCACGGCGTAGTTGACCATCGTGAGTTCGCTCGAGCCGAGGCGCTCGAGTAAGACGAAGTAGACGACGAACGCGCCCGCGGTCGCGACGACGCCGAGGTAGGCGAGCGCGCCGAGTGCGGTGAGGCTCCACTCGATACCGGCGAGTGACTCCCCCGGGTGAGCGACGCTGACCGCGTGGAGACAGAGCGCACCGACGGCCATCGCCCACGCCTGGACCGAGACGAGCGGGAGCGAGCCCGAGACGCGTTCGGCCAGTACTGTCCCCAGCGCGAACGCCACCGCCGAGGCGACCAGCAGGCCGACACCGAGGAGACTCCCGCCGAGTGAGCCACTCGAGAGCGCGACGAGGACCACACCCAGCAGGCCGACGAGGAGACCGGCGACCGCGGGTGCCCGAACCCGCACGCCCGGCACCACCGCGAGCGCCAGCGGCGGCGTCACGATGGGGACGAGGCTCAGGACGATGGCGGCGACGGCGCTCGAGACGGTCGCCTGTCCGAGGAACAACAGCGCGTAGTGTGCGCCGACGAGCACCACGCCGCCGACGGCGATCAGCGCCCAGTCACCACCCGTCTGCGGCCGCCAGGGGTGGCCGAACGCGACGACGACGGCCACGAAACACAGCGCGGCGACGTCGAAGCGCAACGCGGCGAACAGCAGCGGCGGCAGCGACTCGAGTCCGATCTCGATCGCGGTGAACGAGGTCCCCCAGACGAGCGCGAGCGCACCGAACAGCAGAACGTCTCGGGAGTCAGTCATTACACACGTCACGGGCCGGTCGCACTTTTAGGTTCTGCTTCTCGAGGGAGAGCGCTCGAGAGTGTCGAACACGCGTCGAGTGATACCGATGCACACTGGAAGAGGATACGAAACCATAGGAATACCAACCATTTTCCAGACAGCCCGTCTCGCATCACCACGTTTCGACCACCCGACAGCCAACCAGAAAGAATATGCCGGTTGCCTCTATCGAGGTGAACAGATGGCGCGTACCGCGACGGGGCGAGTGACCGGTCTCTCGAGACGGATCTTCGACAATCTCAGAGAGTGTGTTCGGATCGACGCGCGGACACTCGCCGTGTTCCGCGTCTTCATCGGTCTGCTCATCATCGCGGACGTCGCGCTTCGCTCGCGAAACTTCTCGTTTTACTATACGAACGACGGCACCGTCCCCCGTGACCTCGCGCTGGCGGTCAGGGAGGGCTTTTCCTTCTTCCACCTGACGACCGACCCGACGCTCATCGCGCTCTTGCTCGGCGTCCAGGTGCTGTTCGCCATCGGGCTGATCGTCGGCTACAAGACGCGCCTGATGATGATCGTCTCGTTCCTGTTCGTCATCTCGCTCGACCACCACAATCCGCTGGTGACGAGCTACGCGGACACCCTCTTCCGGCTGCTCACATTCTGGGCCATCTTCCTCCCGCTCGGCGAGCGCTGGTCGGTCGACGCGGTCCACCGGGACCGCCCGCCGCGTCAGTCGGTCGCCAGCGTCGCCACGGCGCTGATCCTCCTCCAGATGGTCCACATGTACTTCCTCAACGGCTACCACAAGTCCCAGAACGAGCTGTGGACCGGGGGGACGGCGACGCCGAAGATCATGGGTCTCGACGACATGACGTTCCTCCTCGCCGAGTACGTCCGGGAGTTCCCGACGTTGCTGACCCTCGGCGGCTTGCTCTGGTTCTACATGCTGCTCCTCTCGCCGCTGTTGATCCTGCTGGTCGGGCGGAAACGCCTGCCCCTGCTCGTGCTCTTCGTGGGCGGCCACGCCACCTTCGCGCTCACCGTCCGCATCGGCGCGTTCGCCTACGTCGCCCTCGCCGGTCTCACCCTCTTCGTCCAGACACAGCTCTGGGAGGACGGGCAGGCCATCTTACGCTTCCTCGACATCGACATTGCCCCGCTCGTCGCTCGGCTCGAGCGACTCGAGCGCCTCGCGGCGTACCTCCCGGCTTACCGCTTCGACTCACCGGACGTGCTCGAGGCGCGTCAGTTCGTCTACAACGCGGCGATCGTCGCCATCATCGGCGCGTTCGTCGTCTTCGCGCTCTTCTCGTACGCGCCGGTCGCGGGCTTCGACGAGCGCGAGGTCGGTCCCGAGCGAACCATCGAGGACACCGCGGCGACCTTCGGCGTCGCCCAGCCGCCGTGGGGCGTCTTCGCGCCGACCCCGCGGACGACCGACCGCTACTACGTCTTCCCCGCCGAGACCGTCGACGGCGAGCGCTTCGACGTCTACAACGACCGGGAACTCACCTTCCAGCGCCCGGCGGAACCCCTCCAGACGCAGTACGGCACCTACCGTGAGCGCTTCTACATGAACAGCGTCCGGCGTGCCGCCCAGCACGACCGCAACGACGCCCACCGCCACCTCGCCGAGCACCTCTGTGAGACCTGGGGTGAGGAACGCGGCGTCGAACTCACCCACGTCAACATGTACACGGTGACCGAACCGATCACGATGGACACCATCGACCCGCTCTCAGAGCGCGACCAGCGGGCGGCTCAGCTCTACCGTCACGGCTGCGGTGACAACGAGCCGAAGACGCTCGGCCTCCCCGATATCTGAGCGCTGTCGGCCATCGGCCGCCCGTTTCGTCACGGCCACCGGCCGCCTACTCTTCGCCTATCGCCTGCGCCCGTGCCTCGAGTTTCGTATCGGCGTCCGCGACGGCCTCGCGTAGCTCCGCTTCGTCGATGTCCCACTCGTCGCGCAGGGCCGGGTCCGCACAGTAGGCGTCAGCCTCGGCGAACAGCGTCTGCAGTATCCGGTAGGTCGCCTCGGAGAGCCCGCCGGTCTCGGTTTTGAACGTCTCGAGATACGTCTCTGTAAACGTCTCTGCGTCCAGTTCACCCGCTCGATACCTCCCGATCATGG
Source organism: Natronobiforma cellulositropha (assembly GCF_025629245.1). Classification (GTDB taxonomy): domain Archaea; phylum Halobacteriota; class Halobacteria; order Halobacteriales; family Natrialbaceae; genus Natronobiforma; species Natronobiforma cellulositropha. The sequence continues at coordinate 8,668 of NZ_JANZXN010000056.1, read as the reverse complement.
TCCGGTACTTGGATATAATTTCTCGTTCGTTCACGAACATCGCCTCATAGTGAACCGCTGGTCGTCAGATAGTACTCCTGGTCCGGGCTGAGCTTCCAGCCGGAAAGAAACTCACCGTTCTTTTTGACGATGACGACGAGACCCGTGGTGGGATTATAGTAGTGTGTTACATTCTTCCCACGATAGGTCCCATTGATTTGCTGGGTGTTGCTGTCGTTGATATGGTCCTCGAGTGCCTGCTGAAACCGTTTTCCGTTCTTTTTACTCCAGTTTTTCGCGACACCGAAGTCTGTACCGTGTTTAATCTTGCTCTGAAGCTGTTCCTTCGGAAATGTGACGCCCAACGCGCTCATCATCCGCTGTATGTAGATGCCGGTTCCCAGACGAGTGGCGACTACCGTTTCTTCGGCCGACACTGCTCGCGTGGTTGTCTCGTCGGCTTCCCGCTCGAGGACCGGGTCGGGATCGATCACGAGCGAACTCCCTTCCTGGGGGAGCATACTGATCTGGCCACCGGTCTGCTGTCGAACGTGGGCCAGTTCGTGTGCGAGTAGGTATTTCCCCTCCGTGCTCTCGGGGTCGTACTCACCGCGGCCGAAGACCACGTGATTCCCGGCTGTGAACGCCCGTGCCTCGAGTGTGCTCGCGGCTGCCGCTGCACTCGGGCCGGTGTGCAGTCGGACGTCTCCGAACGTCGATCCCATGCGTGTTTCCATCTCCGCCCGGACATCTCCCTCGAGTGGGTGTCCCGGCTCTGAGAGCACGGTCCGAACCACGTCAGGTGTCGCCGTCGTCCCCGCTGGCCCGTGATCGGCCTGCGCCGGGATCGAACGCTGGACACTCGCGGTGTCAATCTCGACACCTGCGGCCGCACTTCGCGCTCGAGCGAGGCGGATCTCTTCGCCCGCCGGGGTGTTGAATCCGGGCTCGAGACCGCCGGTCTCGGCCCACTCGAGCACCCGCTGGTGGCCGAAACGCGCGACGAGGTCGTCGACGTGCGCGGCGTTTTCCCGAGTAGCGTACGCCGATTTTGGAAGACCCGGTACCTGTCGCTCCGGAGGCTGTCGGTGACGCGCTCTTCTCTCGTCGCTCGAGTGACTGTCAGCGCCGTCGCTCCGTCTGCGATCGTGTCTCATCGCTCTCGCCTCGACCAATCGTTCGCCATGGTGATCAGTATTAGTCATCGTCTTAGCGTCTTAGTTGTTTTCGCCAGATACGGGACCACCTGACGCTCGTCGACAGGGGAGCAAACCGTCCTCCCTGTCGGTGGGCATCGTGACGTCTCAGTCGGGAGTGACAACCCCCCGCACGGAATTCCGTGTTCGAACCTCACGTCTCCACGTTCACCACGCCGAGAATTCCCCGAGCGCCGCTACAGCGCCTCTTTGTAGGCCTCGAGCGTCTCCTCGACGTCGGCGTCGGTGTGGGCGTAGCTGACGAACTGGCTCTCGAACTGGTTCTGGCTGAGGAGGATGCCCTGTTCTTTCATCCGGCCCCAGAAGAGCCGTCGCCAGCGTTCGGTCTCGGCGCGGGTGACGTCGCCGCCGTTTTTCGGACAGTAGTCGTAGCGCGCGCAGTCGGGGTCCTGGCGACAGCCGCCGCTGCACACGCCCTCGAGACCGTTCGCACCCGGTCCCTCGCGCGTGAAGACGACTTTGAACATGTCGGCCGTGCCGACGACGGTGTAGTTCGGGGCCTGGTCGGCGACGATCTCACTGAGTCCCTCGCGCAGGCGGTCGCCGAGGGCGTGGACGTGTTCGTGGACGTCGTGTTCGGCGGCGAACTGGAGCGTCTCGAGTCCGGCGGCCATCGTGACGGGGTGGCCGGAGAAGGTGCCCGCCTGGAAGACGTCGCCGACGGGGGCGAAGTGTTCGATGATCTCGGCGCGGCCGCCGATGGCGCCGACGGGGAAGCCGCCGCCGATGATCTTCCCGAAGGTGGTCAGGTCGGGCGTGACGCCGAAGTGACTCTGAGCACAGCCGAGACCGCCGACGCGGAAGCCGGTGATGACCTCGTCGAAGACGAGCAGCGCACCGTGTTCGTCGGTGATCTCGCGGAGGAACTCGAGGTAGCCGGGGACGGGGTGGACGATGCCGTAGTTGCCGAGGATGGGTTCGGTCATCACGGCGGCGATCTCCTCGCCGTGGTCCTCGAAGAGGGCGGTCATCGCCTCGGCGTCGTTGAAGGGGACGCGGAGGGTGTGTTCGGCGAAGCTCTGAGGGATGCCTGCCGAGGAGGGACGGGGGTTCTCGGTGTCGCCCTCTACGAGCGTCGACTCCTGAGCGCCGTGGTAGCCGCCTTCCATGATGACGATCTTGTTCCGGCCGGTGTAGCCGCGGGCGAGGCGGACCGCGGAGACCGTCGCCTCGGTGCCGGAGTTGACGAAGCGGATCTTCTCGACGCTCGGGACGTGGCGGACGACGAACTCCGCGAGGTCGATCTCGACTTCGGTCGGCATGCCGTACATCGGTCCCTCGCTCGTGGTGCGCTGGATCGCCGCCTGGACGGATTCGGGCAGGTCGTGGCCGAGCAACAGCGGCCCGAGACCCATCACCCAGTCGACGAAGCGGTTGCCGTCGGCGTCGATGACGTGGCCGCCGACCCCCTTCCTGACGAACAGCGGGTAGGGTTCGACGGCCGCCCGGACCGCGGAGTTGACGCCGCCGGGCATCACCGAGAGCGCACGGTCGTACAGGGTGCGTGAGTGCTCGTGGTTCATACCGCGGCTCTTAGACAGCCGTGTTCAAAGTAGTACCGAGGTCGTCCGCTCGAGTGGTCGGCCGGTGCGAGCACGCTCGAGCCATCGCTCGCGGTGACGGAGATCGCTTCGAAGAGAGAGCGCTCGAGAAAAACGCGTGTGTCGACCGTCGCCCGCGAGGGGGCGAGCCGGGTTCACACAGCGGATGCGAGCGAGATCAGACCGCGTCCGTGCCGCTCTTGCCGGTGCGGACCTGGTAGGCACCGTCGACCGGGAGGACGAAGATCTTGCCGTCGCCGGGTTCGCCGGTGTTGGCGGCGTCGCGGATCGCGTCGACGACGTCTTCGGCGGGGATGTCGGCGACGACGCAGTCGATCTTGACCTTCTGGTGGAGGTCGACGGTGTACTCCTCACCGCGCCACTGGCCTTTCTTCGCGGGCTGGGAGCCACGGCCGGAGACGTTGGTGACGGTGAGCGAGGGCGCGCCGGTTTCGGCGAGTGCGCGCTTGACCGCGCCGAGGCGGTCGGGGCGGATGATCGCGGTGACCATCTTGAGTTCGGCCTCGCTCTCGCCGCCGTCGGTGCGGATCTCGCGTCCGCCGTCGGAGACGATGTCGGTCTGGCCGAACTCGGGGTAGGTGTCGACGCCGTGTTCGGCGACGTCGAGACCGTCGTGTTCGTGTTCGGGTGTGACGCGTGCCTGACCGATGGCCTTGAACGCGCCCCAGACGGCGGCGGTCGCGAGCACCGTCCAGACCGTGATCACGGCGACGCCGACGATCTGTGGGACGAACTGTCCGGCTTCGATCGAGAAGACGCCGCCGGCGACGAGACCGCCACCGACGACGGTTCCGTTGACGGACCACAGCGGGTAGATGATGAGACCGAGCATGCCTGCGCTCCCGTGGACCGGGAACACCGCACAGACGTCGTCGATCTTGAGGTACTTCTCGACGAACGTGAACACGATCGGCAGCTGTGCACCGGCCAGCAGTCCGATCGCGATCGCACCCATCGGCGTGATGAGGTTGGTCGGGCCGGTGACGCCGACGAGACCGGCGAGCATGCCGTTGGCGACGTACAGGGTGTCGACCTTCCCGTTCATCCACCACGAGACGCCGCCTGCACCGATCGCCCCGAGACCCATCCCGAGGGCGGTGACGGCGGCGACGCGGCCGACGACGGTGAAGTCACCGAGCATGACACTGCCACCGTCGTAGCTGACGACGGTTGCGGCCGTCCCGACGTTGAAGCCGAACCAGCCGAAACAGAGGATCAGCGTCCCGAGGACGGCGAAGGTCATCGAGTGGCCGGGGATGACGTTCGCCGAGCCGTCCTCGTTGAAGCGCCCGATCCGCGCGCCGATGATCCAAGCGGCGGTCAGGCCAGCGATACCGCCGACGCCGTGGACGACCATCCCGCCCGCGAAGTCCTCGAAGCCCATGGCGGCGAGGATTGGTGGGTCACCACCGTACCAGACCATCGCGGCGACGACCGGGTAGATCAGCGCGGCGAGCAAGAACGTGTACCCGATGTACGCGCGGAGTTTCGCACGTCCCGCCACCGCACCGGAGACGATGGTGGCGGCGGTCATCGCGAAGACGGCGCTGAACAGCCACTCGGTCATCCCGATGCTCGGGTCCGCGCCGAACATCGTCCAGGAACCGGTCTCCCCACCACCGAGTAGGGCACCGACGTTGTTCGACAGCCCCATCCCGATGACGAAGAAGACGAGGATGCCGACCGCCCAGGTCAGCATGTTCTTCGTCAGCTGGTTCGCGACGTTCTTCGAGCGGACCTGCCCCGCCTCGAGCATCGCGAAGCCCGCGTGCATGAAGAAGATCAGGAAGGTGACGGTCAGCCACCAGGTCATGTTGATGCCGTTGACCAGGGCCTCGAGGTCGGCCTCGGTCGCCTGCAACACGGCGGTCTCGATCATTCGGCCGACACCTCCGTACTCGTTTCACTCGTAACGCGATTCCCCCTACGAACGTCCACTGTGGGACGCTGTTGACTTGTGATTGTCATCCAATTCACGTTCGAGTACGAGCGTTCAGTTCCATATAAGGGTTAGCGTTGACAAACGGCTGGTTGTGGGTGTCTACGAGGGACGATCGAACGAATATAAGGCATCCTTTGTTTGTATAAGGGCATCGATCACACAGGTGGTTTACGACCGGCGCTTATACATTGGACGAACGTAGACCACCGTTCCGGCCTGTGGGGAGAAATACCGCCGTCCTGGCGCGGGAACCGGACGACTGTTGCTCGCGCGCGGCAGATATTGTCACCGTCTCCCTCGAGCGGCCGTCCGAGTGGACGAACGGCCAACCCGGCCGCCGCTCGTAGCGCTCGTGTGTGACGATTCGACACCCGGCGTCGCGTTCGGACTCGAGGGGGTGCTCAGCCGTGGCCGAGGTCGGCCGCGATTTGTTCTGCGAAGTAGGTCAGAATGAGGTCCGCACCCGCGCGCTTGATCGAGAGGAGCGACTCGTGGGCGACTGCCTCCAGATCCAGCCAGCCCTTCTCCGCGGCGGCGTGGAGCATGGCGTACTCGCCGGAGACGTTGTAGGCCGCGATGGGGTGGTCGAACTCCCGACGCAGCGCGGCGACGATGTCGAGGTAGGGCAGGGCGGGTTTGACCATCAGCACGTCCGCACCCTGCTCGACGTCGAGGCGGACTTCCCGGAGCGCCTCGCGCGCGTTCGCGGGGTCCATCTGGTAGTGGCGGCGGTTGCCGAAGGCGGGTGCGCCGTCGGCGGCGTCGCGAAACGGCCCGTAGAAGGCGCTCTCGTACTTCGCGGCGTAGCTCATGATCGGCAGGTGCTCGAACCCCTCGCGGTCCAGCGCCGACCGCATCGCCCCCACCATTCCGTCCATCATCCCGCTCGGCGCGAGCATATCCGCACCCGCGCGTGCGTGCGAGACGGCGATCCGCTCGAGGCGCTCGAGCGTCGCGTCGTTGTCGACGGTGAGCGTCGCGTGGCTGTGGCCCTCGCCGAGTCCGTCCTCGAGCGGGCCGCAGTGGCCGTGGTCGGTGTACTCACACAGACAGACGTCGGTGAGGACGTAGGCGTCGGTCTCCGTGGTGATGCGGCGGGTCGCCTCCTGGATCACGCCGTCCTCGGCCCAGGCGCGGGTCCCCTCGGCGTCTTTCGACTCGGGAATGCCGAAGAGCATGACGGCCTCGACGCCGGTCTCGAGGACCTCCTCGACGCGGGCGACCGCCTCGGCGAGCGGGACGCGCTCCTGGCCGGGCATCGACTCGATGGGGATGCGCTCGTCGGCCGTCGCGTCGACGAAGACGGGAGCGATGAGGTCCGAGGGCTCGAGGCTGGTTTCGCTGACCAGTCCCCGGATGCGGTCCTGTCGGAGGCGACGCGGCCGGTGGGTGAGCGAGTAGTCGTCCATACACCCGTATTCGTCAGCGGGACGAAAAGCGCCTCGCACGCTCGGCGTCCGAGCCAGTAGAAACGTTTACTTCTCTACTGAGTGTATCTGTATCTATGTCGACCTCCGTGAAGATGGACGAACAGACGAAAGACCGCATCGAACGCCTCCAAGCAGAAATCAAACTCGAGACCGGACGAAAGGTGACGCAACAGGAGATATTAAAACAGCTCGTCGATACAGCATACGACTCGCACTCGTCGTTCATCGATTCGTTTCGCGAGGAGTGGGACGGGCTCTCCGAAGACGAGATCGAGCAGTTTCTCTCGGGGACCGTCGCATCCGGAAACCCTGTGACTGAAGACGAGATCGACGAGGCGCTGTACGGCTCTGAACTCGAATGAGCCTCTTCATCGACACGAACGTCTTCTACGCGCACCACGACGAAGATGCACCACGACACCGTATCGCCACCGACGCGTTCGAGACGATCACGACCGGCGAATACGGCCGTCTCTTCACCAGTGAGTACGTCTACGACGAAACCGTCACCTTGGTTCGTCAACGGACGGGACGAATCGAACCGGCGATACGGGTTGGGGAACGGATCCGTGGTGTCGAACCGTTCCCGCGCGTATTCGATCTCCTGTACGTGACTGAACCGGTCTTCAGCCGTACAGTCGACACCTTCGAACGATACGACGATCAATCGCTCAGTTTCACGGATGCAACTATCGTCACACTCGTCGATCACTACGACATCGACGCCGTCCTCAGTTTCGACGACGATTTCGACGGGGTCGTCGACCGGATCGATCCCGCAATCATCTGATTTACTCGCACTCGTGGCCGGGCATCGACTCGATGGGGAGGCGCTCGTCGGCGGCCGCGTCGACGAAGATCAGGGCGATGCGGTCCGAGGGCTCGAGGCTGGTTCGGCCGTGACAAATAGTCTCTATCGCAATCCAGAACTTTACAATATCGAGTCCAATCTTTCTGACCAGTGTATTTTACCGAGGAGTCTAGTTAGTCATTCGTCGATACACTCGCCGGATAGTTGGCCACCCCGCATCATCGTTCTCTACCTGCAGCGATGTCTGGAGGGCAATATAAAATACAATTGCCAGCAATCCGAACGCGAGTGCTGGCATTACTGATGGGTTTAAGGAGGCCTCAAACACTCCATCAGTAATCTGGAGGCCACTCATCCACTCGAGGACATAGAGGCTGGCGATGGTTCCAGCGAACAGCATCGTGAACGTCGTCAAGCGGTTGATCCGTATCACAGTTTCACCCATCGGTTCCTCGAGCTTAGATGGGGCTCCTGCTAAGTCACTTGGTACTGGCCAACGTGATCGCGGATTATTGAGCCAGTAGATTTTGGTCTGTTTCCCGGCGTCCGCGCTCAATAATACTCCCCGATCTACCAGGGAATTCAGTCGCTTCCGAGCACCCTCGTCGCTGAGATCAGACATCTCGGCAACAGCTGATTTGCTCAGAAACGGTTTGTTTGCTCGTACGAAACACTTCAAGAGAGCCTCATCAGGAACTTGAACAGTTGTAACGTCAAGCAGGACCTCACGTTCGATAAACTCCGGCAGTTTGGTACCAGTCATGATCCATGAACCATCAGTACTACTATCATCTTGAGTGATTCGCTGAGTCGTCGGGTGCCAACCACGGATTTGTGGTTACCAACTGGCCACTCAGAGGAAGTATAATTCACAAGCTCAAGACTCTATGATCTGTGCGACGAAAACTCGGCAGCGAATTCAATTGGGTTCCGCTCATTCCAGTTGGGGCTTCCAAGGGTGAACCTGGAACTGGATTGGGTGAAACGTCAACAGAGATTTCGATCTGGACTCAATCAGATCACTCCCTTGTCCGTAACACTGGTGCTCGTTTCGATGTGCTTCCCGAATCCTCGCTGTATGAATTTCCGTCTCACGTTGATAGAGAAGCAAATGCTTTGAGCAGATCAAAAATATAATAGATGAAACTAAAAGACATCCATGTCCAAGTTGAAGAGAGCGAATACAAACCGTGGCAAGTCTACTTTCTCGTTGTCTCTGTCCTCACTACTTTTGGTCTCTACTTTGAGATCAGAACTGTTAGTTCAATTCTACAACTTATGGAGGGGGCCTTATCAGGATGGGGCTGGGTAGTTATACTTGGAATTCAAGGTGTTCTGATTGGGTTTGTAGCGGAACTTCTGTACGACCAGGGCGATGAGTATGCCAAGTCCGCCAGCCACCTGTTTGGATCGAAAGACCGGACACTATTCTTCCGGATAGGCGTGATGACTATGATCTCTGGAATTATCACGAAGATCGTGCCTCCCCTTCTTGAAAATTCAACGGAGTATCTTGTTCTCCAGACGGCAGGGGCAGTTGTCGTACTTGGAATCTTGTTAATTCATCAAGGGATAAGTGATTGGAATGTGAGAACTGAGTGGCCAGCAATTGCTGCAGGGACGGCCTTGTTTAGACGCCTGAATTCATGGGTTTGAGCGGTCGAGCGCGAGTTCGATGTTTCTGACGGCGCACTTGAGGACGAGTTCGCGGAATTGTCCAAACCAGG
>NZ_JANZXN010000055.1 GCF_025629245.1 Natronobiforma cellulositropha | reverse complement strand
GGTACCGCGAGTTCCGTGAAATCGTCCTGATGTGTGTCGTCTACAACATCAAGCGTGCCGTCAACTAGCCAAATCAAGCGCAGTATAGCGATTCACCACGGCCAAAATAAAAGTACGGTCGACCGCCTTAGTCGGCCGAGAGTGCCGCGAAGGGTTTTACTGCGCTATGCGTATGTTTTACGCATGACCTTTGCTTCCACGTGGGGAAATGTACTCGACGAGTGTGAGGCACTCGAGGACGACGCGATGCTCATCACACCATTATCCGACCAGCGATTTCGGATCACCGACGTCCAAGAGCATCGTGTTGTCGTCGAGTTTACCGACTCCGGAGAGTCACGACCGCTCCAGCGAGATCAGTTCGAAACGCTTGTCGACCGCGTCCGAAGCGAAGTCGGCGGGTTCGAACTCGATCGCCTCCCTCCGGAGGCCGACCCGTATCCGGCAGTCTTGAGTCTGCACCCGCGTTTCGAGATCGACAAGCAGACCGGTACCCTTCGCGAAACCGACGAACCGACGCCCTCTCAATTCGTCCGGGGTATTTCTCCCAGCGTCGAAACAGAACGCACAGCGCCAGATCTCGACGTCTATTCGGATGCGCTCTTGCTTATCGATGCCCTCGAGCAGTACGACGTGACCGCACTGGAAGATCTGGAAACGCCATCGCTGATAAATCTCTACACGCTCCTCTCGGACGTCCAGCGAAACGCCGACGATCTCCGGGGTGACGTTGCGACGGTCCTCTTAGACCGCGTGCATCACGACCAACCCGTTCACGGCCAGTTCGGCTCCGTGCAGCGAACCAGTCGGACGTACCGATCACTACGTGACGAAGACGAAGTCGTCGAGACGCTCGAGGAGGCAGGTATCCGCCGTGAACGGGTTACCAGCGTCGACTCGACGAAAGTCGACGAGGCGCTCGAGGTGACGGAGTTGGCAGCGTCGGACGTTTACGAGATCGAACAGCGCGAGTACGTCCGGAAAGCGGAGGTCAACGAGGAGGAAAAGGAGACCCGGCTGCAAGGTCTCAAAGACCGACTGGCAGCGACGGACGGGTCCGAAGCCGAGGAACTCCGCGAAGAGATCGAGGAGTTGGAAGGACGCATCAACGACCTCACGAGCTTCCAATCCGGTGCAGAGGTGTGAGATGACGGCCTATCGTTTCCGCGTCAAACTCGAGTGGGATCCGACTTCGTTGTGGCGCGATATCGTCGTCGGGGAGGACCGAACGCTTGCAGAGTTCCAGACAGTACTCAACGAGTCGATGGGACTCAATCAGGCCCACCTCTGGTTTTTCGGCGCGGATCGAGACTACTGGCAAAGCACAGTGAAGTACCAGCGACCGGAAGAGTACGAGAACCTCCCCGAGCGGTGAGCCGATGGGATGGGAGGCGGAGGTGTACAACGCAGGGAAGACGACGATCGCCGAGCTGGCGAATCAGCTGGGTCTCGATGTCGGTGACCGGATTTGCTACCTCTTCGATTACGGTGACGAGTGGCAGTTCTATGGGATCCTGAAAGAGATCACTGACGACGAACCGAGCGGCAGACGTCCCGAAGTGGTCAAGGAGAAAGGTGACCCGGTTGACCAGTATTCACTCGACGATCATCCCCGATATCAGTGAGTCGGATCCTGAGAACCGATGTCGCATCGGGTTCTCGGCCTCCGTCGCATGTGTTCACCGTTGCTATTCGTCTCTGACTCGTGGCATCTGTGAAAATGCCCGGGGAGGGCTCCGAACCACGGGAAGACGGTCCGCTCGCTTCGCTCGCGACTGCGACTTCCCTGCCTTCACCTCGCGGGGCTCGGTGAAGACCCACGGGTTCGTCGCCTCCCGGGCACGTCTTCCGAACTCATCACTCACTCCGTTCGTGATTCGTGGTGGAAGAAGTGCCCGGGGAGGGCTCCGAACCCTCGATCTCCGCATGTCCCAGGTTCGAGGCTCGGCAGAGTCCTCGAGGGACACGGAGGCTTCCAAGGCGAAAACCGCACCGAATCTCTAAACCCTATGAGTGCGGCGCTATGTCCAGCTAAGCCACCCGGGCTCACTCGAGGATTGTCCGGAGGCTTTCTTTAACCTTCTCATTCGAGGCGGGCGTGTAACGGACACCCACGGATTTATCATACGGTATTACGAAAGGCGATCATGAGCGTTCCCGGCATCGTACAGTCTGCTCTCGACGGCGAGGAAATCGCCGCCAGAGTCTCACTCGGTGGGGAAGACGAACTCTTCGTCACCGCGGCGCGGACGATTATCTACCGCGCCGAAGGTCTCCTGAGCGACGAATCGATCGACGAGTTCCCCCACGACGCAGAGCGGCTCACCCTCTCTGAGGGGCGACGGAAGTCGCGCTTCTCACTCGAGTACCCGCTCGAGGACGAGAAAGAGTTCACCGTGCCCGCGAGCAAGACGGAGTCGGTCCTCCATCCCGTCCTCGCGGGGCTGCTCAACGGCAACGGGATCACTGACCCCGGCGAGACGGTGGCGCGCACCTACCGCTTCAGCGAGCTGACGGTGATCGTCACGAGCGACCGCCTCGTCAAGCACATCGGCGCGGCGGTCTGGGACGGCGACTTCGAGCAGTACGAGTACGGCGAGGTGACCGGTCTCTCGTTCGAAGACGGGAGCGTCGCGACCCAGGTCGTCATCGAAGTCGACGGCCGGCCACAGCGGATCAAAGCGCCCAACGAGTCCGCGGGCGACCTCAGCGAGCGACTCAAGCGCGCGCTGTGTACCTATCACGCCGTCGAGACCCTCGAGGAACTCAACGAGAAACTCAGCCTCGACGAGGACGACGAAGAGCCGACCGACCCCGCGGCGGCGTTCGGCGAGGGTGTCGAGCCACTCGAGGCGAACCCACCGGAACTCGACAGTCAGGGAGGGATCCGACGGCCGGACGAGACCGCCAGTGAGCGGGCGGGGAACGAAGAGCGCGTACCGCCGGCACGCGAGCCAGCGACGGCGGGCCAGACCCACGCCGAGCCACCAGCAACGGACGTGGATGACGACGAGCAGGCCGCCGCAGCGGCCGACGCGAGCGCCGACGGGTTCGAGGGCAGCGGCTTCGAGCCGATTACGGCGAACGTCGACGCCGAACTGCTCGAGCGACTCGACGCGCTCGAGGCGACCGTCGCCGCCCAGAACGACTTACTCGAGCGCCACCAGGCGACGATCGAACTGCTGATCGAAGAGCTTCGCCAGGGACGCTGACGGCGGCGCTCGTCACTCCCTGCCGGTGACTTTTCGGATACACGACGAGCCGAAGGGACCGATCTCTCCGGTCTCGAGTTTGATGAAGTAGCCAGTCGAGAGCGAGGAGCCACAGCGCCGACACGAGAACTCGCCGTCTTTCGTGACCACCTGTTCGTCGAAGCGGACGTACTGGCGGCTCTTCGGGCGGATGATGCCGTCCTCGCGCTCGATGATCCCCCGGAGTTCGGCCGTGTCGAGGATGGTCCGGGTGACGGTCGGGTCGGTCGTGATCGTCTCGATGCGGTCGACGGTCTCGGGCAGCGTCAGCGACTCGTGCTCGAGGCGCTCGAGGAGTGCGAGACCGAGGGCGACGCGCTCGTCGTCGGCCGCATCGGTGCCGTCGATGACCATGTGCTCGAGTACGTGTGTACCACCGAGGCGAATAAACGTTGTGCGCGGCCCTCGAGCGTGAGAGCCTCGTTCGAATCACACGTGGGTCGGATCGAGACGAGAACGCCAGCCCCTTCCACCCGTGTCGGCAGACCGGCCACCCACCGGCGGGGGCGGGACTGAAAGGGGCCGGGTCCGCGTGGCGGCGATGCCGCCACGGAGAGGCGGTTGGTTCACCGACCGCCTACGTCGGGGAAGGCGGGCGACGCAAGCACGTGCGAGCGTAGCGAGCAGGCGCGCAGCGAGCCCCCGACTCGACGGACCCGGGGGCTTTCGTGGTGTTCCCGTCGGCGACGAACCCGCAGCGCGTACCCAACACACTGCTCGGGAGGCGTCGAACCCGCAGCGCGTACCCAACACACTGCTCGGGAGGCGTCGAACCCGCAGCGTCGTATCCGAACAGCGCGCTGCGGAGACACAAGACCTTCAACCCCCGGGTGCGAACGCGGGTCGATGCTTCGGCCGACGTCGCGGCGGGCGCTCGCGGGACTCGTGGTGCTCGGTGCGCTGCTCACCGCAGGAGTCGTGTTCTCGCCGACGGCGGTGGTCGGCGGTCTCGAGTCGGTCTCGTCAGATCCCGTCCGCTTCGGACTCCTGGTCGCGGGGCTGTACCTGGTTCGCCCGCTGTTCGCGTGGCCGACGACACCGCTCGCGGTGGTCGTCGGCTACGGCTTCGGGGTGCGCGTCGGCGTCGCGGTCGCCCTCGTCGGCGTCGTCTGTACGGTGATTCCAACCTTCCTCGCCGCACGCTGGTTCGCCGCCGGGGAGCCGACGGAGCCACCGGCTACGAGACTCGAGTGCGCGCTCGAGGGGACGGGCCGGGCGCTCGCGCGCTACTACGAGCACGCGGGACCGGTCCGCGGCGTCGTCGCCTCGCGACTGGCACCGATTCCCTCCGACGTGTCGACCGCGGCAGCAGCGGTCAGCGGCGTCCGGTTGCGCCACCTGGTCGTCGGGACGGCGCTCGGCGAACTGCCGTGGACGGTCGCCGGCGTCGTCGTGGGCGCGTCGGCGGCGACGCTCACGGCCGAGGGTCTCGGAGAACTGGGTCTCGGGTTCGCACTCGCCTGCGCGCTCGCGGCGGTGCTCGTCCTCGCTGGGCCGGCCTACCGCCACCTCCGCGGGCGAGAACGGGCAGACGGCGAGACACCCGCCTGATCACTCGCCGTCGAAGCCGTCGGCGAGTGAGTCGCTCAACTGTTTGAGGTCCTCCTCGAGTCGGCGGTACTCCTCGGTGTTCTCGAGGTCGTCGATGGTGGTGGCGTCCTCGAGCGTCTCCATCTTGTTCGAGATGGAGTGGAGTTCGCGCCGGCCGTTGTAGCGCGACTGGACCCGGAGGTTCTCGATGATGCGGGTGAGCTGGGCGCGCGTCACCGGTTTCGTCACGTAGTCGTCGATGTCGAGGGTGACGATGTCGAGACCGGGGTCGACCGCCGTCACCATGATCACCCAGCAGTCGTGGCCGCGCGCGCGGACCGTCTCGAGGACCTCGTCGCCAGTCATGTCGGGCATGTGGCGGTCGAGTAAGACGACGTCGACCGCGTCAGAGACCTGTTCGAGCGCCGAAGCGCCGTCGTAGGCCGTCAAGACGTCGTAATCCTCGCCGACCCAGGTCGTGTACAGGTCGGCGAGTTCGCGTTCGTCCTCGACGACGAGGATCGTCGGTTGAGTAGCCATCGCGTCGTTCGTCTACAGATGCGACCTCGAGTGGGTATCCCTTTCGGACGACTCAGCGCTCGAGTCGAGACCGGAGGCGGCCGAGCGTGGCCGCCGCTCGACGATCTGGGCTAGCGAAACGGGTCCGAACAGTCGATGACGACCCCGTGTTGTGGACAGACGTACTTACAGTGACGTTTGTACAGTGGCGCGTCACAGAACGGACAGCGCGGGCCGCCGCGGGCGTCGGCTCCCCGTGCGTCTCGCCCGCCGTGTGCGTCGGTGTCACCTCCCATCGGTTCGAGTATCGCCCGCGGGTCGAGTCCCGGCCGCGGATGTACACCGGCGACGGCCGCGAGCGACGGATACGCGAGGGTACGGCCAGCGGGTACGTGAACGTGGCGGCTCAGGAATCGGGCGGGAGGTCCGGCGGGTCGGTGTCGACGACCGAGACACCCGGACAGCTCTCGAGCGCGGCCAGCGCCTCGCGGAGGTGTTCCCGGCCGCTGCCCTCGAGTGAGAGCACCACCGGCGTCCGGTTCGGCTCGTCGGCGGGCGTCCGCGGCGGCGTCCGCAGGTCGTCAATCTCGACGCCGGTTCGCTCGAGCGTCTCGAGGACGGTTCCCAGCGTCCGGGACCAGGTCTCGAGTGCGAGGCGGACGGTCGCGTAGCGGCCGAGTTCACCGAGACCGGTGCGCACGAGCGCGGCGTGGTCGATGAGGTCGACGTTGCCGCCGGAGACGACCACGACGACGTGCTCGTCGGTGACGTCGAGCGCGTCGCCGAGGACGGCAGCCAGCGGCGCCGCGCCTGCGGGTTCGGCCACCGTCTTCGCGCGTTCGGCGAGGAGGGTGACCGCGGCGGCGATCTCGCGGTCGGTAACCGAGACCACCTCGTCGACGCGCTCGGTCATCACGGCGAAGGTCCGCTCGAGGACGCGCGTGTCGGCGATGCCGTCGGCGACGGTGTCGACGCCCTCGCGCTCGTAGATCTCCCCGCGCTCGAGCGAGCGGGCGGCGTGGGCCGCACCGGTCGGCTGGACACCGACGACGCGCACGTCGTCCTCGAGTGCGGTCGCGACGCCGCTGATCAGGCCACCGCCACCGACGGCGACGACGACGGTGTCGACCTCGGGCACCTGGGCTTCGACCTCGAGACCGACGGTCCCGCCGCCGGCGATGATCCGCTCGTCGTCGAACGGGTGGACGAAGACGCGCTCGTGGTCGGCGGCGATCTCGAGGGCGCGCTCGTAGGAGCGTTCGTAGATATCGCCCTCGACGAGCACCTCGGCACCGTAGCCGCGGGTGGCGGCGATCTTCGCGGCGGGCGTGATGGTGGGCACGACGACGACCGTCTCCACGTCGAGCAGGGCACCCGCGAGGGCGACGCCCTGGGCGTGGTTGCCCGCGCTCGCGGTGACGACGCCACGGGCGCGTTCCGCTGGCGAGAGCTGGGCGATGCAGTTGTACGCCCCGCGAATCTTGAACGAGCCAGTCCGCTGGGTGTTCTCGAGTTTGAGCCAGAGCGACGCCGCGTCCGCCCGGGCGGCGAACCCGCTCGAGCGGTCGACCGGCGTCCGGTGGGCGACTCCCTCGAGTCGCGCCGCCGCCCGTTCGACGTCCGCACGCGAGACGAGTGTCATAGCTGGTCGAACACCGGTCAGCGAAATAAGTGTACACAGCTATCGGTTCAAAACCATCAAAAACCGTTGACAATCGTTTTGGGGCTGGTGGCCGTCGTCTCGGCTATGCCCACCGGCCCACCGATCACGGACCTCCACTACGACGACCCGGCGACCGTCGACGCGGTTCCCGGTCCTCGCTCGAAGCGGCTGCTCGAGAGACAGCGCGAGATCGATAGCAGCGCCGTCGCCTACCCGAACGACATCCCGCTCGCGTTCGAGGCGGGACGGGGGGCGACGGTCAGAGACGTCGACGGCAACACTTTCGTCGACATGTTCGCGGGCATCGGCGTCCTCAACGTCGGCCACGCCAACCCGTACGTACTCGAGGCGGTCCACGAACAGGTCGACGATCTCGTCCACACCGTCGACTTCCCCTCCGAGGCGCGCCTCGAACTCATCGAGGCGCTCGGGCGGATTGCGCCCGGCTCGCTCGCCGACTCGAGCCGGGTGGTCTTCGGCGGTCCGACCGGCAGCGACGCCATCGAGGCGTCGATCAAACTCGCGAAGTACAACACCGGCGGGACGGGGCTGATCGCCTTCCGCGGTGCCTACCACGGCGCGACGAGCGGACCGATGAGCCTCTCGTCGAACAAATCGTTCAAAGGCCCGTACACGCCGCTGCTGCCAGACGTCGTCCACGCCCCCTATCCGTACCCGTTCAGCCAGCGAACCTCGCCCGAAGACGCCGTCGAGCGCGCGCTCGAGGAGGTGCGCGCCACCGTCGAAGATCCCTACAGCGGTCTCGCCAACCCGGCGGGCATCTTCGTCGAACCGATCCAGGGTGAAGGCGGCGTCGTCGTCCCCCCGGCGGGCTTTCTCGAGGGACTGCGTGAGATCGCCGACGAGAACGGCCTCCCGCTGATCTTCGACGAGATCCAGAGCGGCTTCGGCCGGACCGGCGAGTGGTTCGCCTGCGAGCACGAGGGCGTGACGCCCGACGCCATCGCGATGGCGAAGGGATTGGGCGGGATCGGCCTGCCGCTGTCGGCGACGCTCTACCACGAGGACCTCGACACCTGGGGACCAGGCGACCACGCGGGCACCTTCCGCGGCCACGTCGTCGCCATGCGCGCGGGAACGCGCGCGATCGAGTACATCGAGGCACACGACCTGCTCGCCCACGCGCGCGACCTCGGCGAGACGATCCGCGGCCGACTCGAGGAGATCGGCGAGGAGACGCCAGCGATCGGCGAGGTCCGCGGCCGCGGGCTGTTCGTCGGCGTCGAGTTCGTCCACGAGGACGGGTCGCCCGCGGGCGACCTCGTCGACGATATCCAGCGCTACTGCTACGAACACGGCGTGCTCGTCTGGACCGCCGGACGCTACGGCAACGTCCTCAGACTCCTCCCGCCGCTCGTGCTCACGTACGACCTCGCCGACCTCGCACTCGAGGTGCTCGCCGACGGGATCGAGTACGCGACGAACGAGCACGCAGGCGGTCCCTAAGGCCGATCGCCCCTCGAAAAACGTACACGTAAATCGGTTACTCAGGATACAATTACTGCACCCTTTACTACATCACCTGGTAAATGTGTGTGTGATGGTATCACGAGACACTCTGCGGCCGAGCGACGGAACTGGCAGTCCGAACAGACACGACGAACCGACAGCCCATACGACAGTCAGTGTTCGAAGATGGTCATCAGTGTGCGAACACGCGGGTGAACCGCGGCCGGGTGAACGAATCGGCCGGGTCTACGGAGGTGAGTTCGATGGCTAGCGAGGACGAACCCGGGGCGTTCGGACGCTTCCGAAACGAACTCGATCCCGTCGTGTTCCTCTTCGGTGCCGGACTCACCATCGGCGTCATCGCGACGTTCTTCCTCAGTCCGGCGACCGTCGAGGGAGCCATCGCCTTCCTCAACGAGGCGATGCTCGAGTATCTCAACTGGGCGCTGCTCGTCATCGTCTTCCTGATCGTCGTCTTCTTGCTGTTCTTGATCGTCGGTCCCTGGGGGAAGATTCGCTTCGGCGACGACCCGCCGGAGTACAGCTTCCTGTCGTTTTTCGCCATGCTCTACTCCGCCGGGTTCGCCGCGGGCGTGGTGTTCTGGGGACCCACCGAAGCACTGTTTTACTACGACGATCCGAACCCCCTGTTCGACGTCTCGAGCCAGTCGGGAGCGGCGATGTCACTCGCCGTCCAGCAGACGCTCTTTCACTGGGCGTTACCCCAGCTGGCCGTCTTCACGATCATGGGTCTCGCCATCGGCTACTTCGCGTACAACTACGAGAACGTCCCTCTGCGCGTCTCCTCTGCGCTGACACCAGTACTCGGAAAGGACAACCTCGACGGGCCGGCCGCGAAGGTGATCGACATCCTCGCCGTCTTCGCGACCATCGGCGGCGTGGCGACCTCGCTCGGCTTCATCGGCAGCCAGTTCGTCACCGGTCTCGACTACCAGTGGGGCATCGACCTGGGCAACACCGGCATCATCCTCGTCGTGACGACGATGACGCTGCTCTTTACGATCTCGATGGTCCTCGGCGTCGACCGCGGGATTCGTCGCCTCTCGAACTTCAACATGGTGTTGTTCTTCGTCCTCCTCGTGGCGACGTTCATCATCGGCCCGTCGCTCTTTCTGGTGTTGATCGGCACGCAAGCGATCGGTGGCATGGTCTCTGACTTCGTGGCCATGAGCCTGTTCACCGGCGCGGGCGTCGAAGGCGGGACCGAGTGGACCAACGCCTGGACGGTGTTCTACTGGGCGTGGGCGCTCTCGTGGTCGCCGTTCGCTGGCCTGTTCATCGCCCGCATCTCCCGCGGGCGAACCGTCCGCGAGGTCGCGTTCACCGGCATCGTCGCCACCTCCGCGGCCACGATTCCGTGGTTCATCTCACTCGGCGGCACCGCCGTCTGGGCCCAGCACAACGGCGTCGCCAGCTTCGGCGAAGTGATGGCCGGCGACGTCGGCGCGGAGGTCACGGGCTTCATCATGTTCGAAGCGTTCCCCTTCGGCACCGCCTTCATGATCGCGTTCATGATCCTCGTCACCACCTTCTTCATCACCTCCGCCGACTCCTCGACGCTCGCCGTCTCGATGATGACCACCGGCGGCAAGGCCAAACCCTCGAGCATCAACCGCGTCTTCTGGGGCGTCATCCTCGGGATGACCGCCGCCATCCTCATGATCTTAGGCGGCGTCGACGCACTCCAGTCGGCGGCGATCATCACCGGCGGCCCCTTCGCGTTCGTCTGCTTCGTCGCCATGCTCGGACTCATCAAGGAGTTCGCCTCGAGACACGGCCGCGTCCTGCTCCAGGAGGAGACGACGCTCATCGGTCCCGGAGACCAGCCGCCAACCGTCGGCGGGGCCGCCCAGACCAGCGAGGACGACGACTGACGGTCCCGCCCGACGAGGGCGGTCGGAGCCACAAAACCTATTCTACCGATATACAGTAACCGTGTATGGACGACCGACTCGACCTCGCGGCCGACCCCGACCGCGCGCGCGGCATCCTCACCCCGAGCGACCGCGAGTTCCTCTTAGGGCGGAAGACCGACTACACCGACCACTCGAGAAAGCAAAAACGCAACCGGATTCGCCGGCGCGTCAGGAACGCCATCCTCGACTGGTCGATCGTTGCGACCCACCTCGAGACACGCGACCGGCAGACGGTGTTCGACCTCGAAGCCGACGAGCGCGAGAGCTACACCAACGGCATGGCTGACGCGCTCGCCTTCTTCTACCTCGGCGCCGACGACTCCCAGATTCCGTTCACCGAACTGCTCACCCGCGGTGTCTCACGGGCCGAACAGAACCTCGCCGGGTCGGCCCACCGCGTGGTCACCGTCGACTTCGGCGTCGAGCGCGTCAGCGAGGTCGACGGCGACGCCGTCATCGACACACTCGAGGACGGCCGACTCGAGGAACTCACGGAGGAGGAACTGCGCGGGTTCGCCCGCCTGCTGGCCGACGCACCCGGCGTCTCGCTCGAGCGCCTGCGTGAGGACCTCGCCGGACAACTGCTCGAGTTCTCCGAGACGGAGGCGTCCGACGCAGACGCCCTCGAACACCGCCCGGAGTGAGTCCGGTGCTCGAGACGGGCGAACGTTCCGGCCGTCACCCTACTCCGTGGCCGCGGTCCACCCTCTCGTTCAGCGACCTGCCGACGGTGGCTCGTCGAACAGGCGCTCGAGCGCGGCCGTGAGGACGTCGACGCCGACCTCGAGACTCCGTTCGTCGACGTCGAAGTGCGGCGTGTGGTGGTTGTCGGGGTGGTCGGTGCCGACGATCAGGTAGGCGGCGACGCCGCCTGCCTCCTGGACCCGCTGCATGAGGAACGTCGCGTCCTCGCTCGCGCCGAAGTCGGCGGTTCTGACCGGCGTGTCGACACCCGGGACCTCGGCGGCGACCTCGTAGAGCACCTCGGTGAGTTCCGGGTCGCTGTCGGCCCGCGGTGACTCGCTCACGACCTCGAGGTCGACGGTACAGCCGTGCATCTCCGCGGCCGCCTCGAAGGTCCGCCAGAGGGCGTCTCTCGTATACGCCATCAGCGCGGTCGTCTCGCCACGAACCTCGGCGGCGACCTCACCGCGGTCGGCGATGACGTTACTCGAGGAGCCGGCGTCGATCCGGCCGACGTTGACGCGGGTCTGTCCGTCGCTGTGGCGCGGAATCGCGTACGTGTTCTGGACGGCGGTCGCGATCGCCTGAATCGCGTTGCGTCCCTCGTTCGGTTCGGCTCCCGCGTGCGCCGAGCGGCCGTGGAAGGTCGCGTCGACGTGGCTCATCGCCAGCGGCTTGACCACGCCCGCGACGACCTCGCCGGTCGGGTGGCCGAGACCGACGTGGACCGCGAGCAGGGCGTCCACGTCCTCGAGATAGGGTCCCGCGGCCATCGGCGCACCGCCACCGCCGACCTCCTCCGCTGGCTGGAAGAAGACGGTGAACGTCCCCGAGAAGTCACTCGCGAGGACGCGCTCGAGCGTCGTGAGACCGATCGCGACGTGTGCGTCGTGTCCGCAGGCGTGCATCAGCCCCTCGTGGTCGGAACGAAAGCCCTCGCGAGCGGGCCGGTGGTCCTCGTCGCTCGCCTCCTCGATCAACAGCCCGTCGATGTCGACGCGCAGGCCGACCGAC
This sequence comes from Natronobiforma cellulositropha, assembly GCF_025629245.1. Taxonomy (GTDB): domain Archaea; phylum Halobacteriota; class Halobacteria; order Halobacteriales; family Natrialbaceae; genus Natronobiforma; species Natronobiforma cellulositropha. The sequence continues at coordinate 19,680 of NZ_JANZXN010000055.1, read as the reverse complement.
GGTCCCGCGCCGCGTTCGACGCGCGCGACGACGCCCGTGTAGCCGCCCTCGGTTCGCTCGAGGACGTCCTCGCGTGCCCCCCGCTCTCGTGCCCGCTCGAACCACGTCTCGAGCGTCTCCGTCTCGGGGACCGCCATCCGCGCCTCCGGGTCCATCGCGGTCCGGCCGACGGCGATCTCGTCGAGACCACCCGTCCCCGCCGCCTGGCTCTCGTCGTCGATGCGCTCGAGTTCGTCGACGATCAGACTCGTCGTGAGAAACTCACACCAGGCGGGTTCCGGTACGCGGTGGAAGCGTCGCCTGCGGTCGACCACCGTCGACGGAGCGGTCCCTCCCGTGTCCATGGCGGGTGGTACGCGACCGAGGCGCATAAGGGTAGGCGCGAGCACACCGCTGCGAGACGGGGGCGAACACTTTAGCGTCGGGTCGGGGTGGCGTCAGTATGCGCGAGTCGACCCCGAGTCCCGACGTCGTCGTCCTCAGAGAGGGCACCGAGGGACTCTCGACGGAGCCGTACGCGGCCCTGCTGGCCGAGCGTCTGCCCGAGCACACCGTCGAACGCGCTCACACGCCCCAGGCCGAACGCGACCTCGTCGCGGACGCACGAGTCGTCACCGGCGTGCGCATCGACGAGTCGGTCCTCGAGCGCGCGGACGCACTCGAGGTGTTCGCCTGCGCGTTCGCCGGCACCGACCACCTGCCGATGGAGGCGCTCGCCGAGCGCGACGTGATCGTCACGAACGCCTCGGGAATTCACGCGCCCGGCATCGCCGAACAGACGCTCGGAAACGTCCTGGTATTCACGCGACGCTTACACGAGGGCTGGCGGCGGGCGAGAAACCGCGAGTGGCGACACTTCCAGTCGTTCGAACTCACCGGCTCGACGGTCACCGTCGTCGGTCTCGGCTCGATCGGCGAACAGATCGTGAAACGCCTCGAGGGCTTCGACGTGGAGACGATCGGCGTCCGCTACAGCCCCGAGAAGGGCGGCCCGACCGACGAGGTCATCAGCTACGACTCGGAACCGCTCCACGAGGCGCTCGCCCGAACGGACTACCTCCTGCTGGCGTGCCCGCTGACCGAGACGACCCGCGGCCTGATCGACGAGGAAGCGTTCACCACGCTCCCCCCACACGCCGTCGTCGTCAACGCCGCGCGCGGTCCCGTACTCGACACCGACGCGCTCGTCTCGGCGATCCAGTTCGACGGCATTCGCGGCGCGGCGCTCGACGTGACAGACCCGGAACCGCTGCCGCCCGAGCACCCGCTGTGGACGTTCGAGAACGTCCTCATCACCCCCCACACCGGCGGCCACACGCCGATGCACTGGCAGCGACTCGCCGACATCGTCGCGCGAAACGTCGAGCGACTCGAGCGCGGCGCAGACGCAGACCTCGAGAACGTGGTCTACGCGCCGTCGTGAGTCGCCTCGAGAGACAGGCGAGCGCGTCAGGAACCCGGACGGGCGCTGGTGCCAGGCGAGAGCGACGGCTGCTCGCTCGAGCGGAGCGTGAACGAGAACGTCGATCCGTCACCGGGGACGGAGTCGACCCAGATGTCACCGCCGTGGCGCTCGACGATGCGCTGACAGACCGCGAGACCGATGCCGGTTCCGGGGTGTTCGTCGACCGTGTGTAGCCGTTCGAACAGTTCGAAGATCCGCTCGCTGTCGGCGGGTTCGATGCCGATTCCCTCGTCGCGAACCGAGATGGTCACGGTCGACTCCTGCTGGCTGGCCGAGACGTGAACCCGCGGCGGGCCGTCCTCACAGTACTCGATGGCGTTCGCGAGGAGGTTCTGAAACAGCTGGCGGAGCTGTCCGGAGTCGCCCAGCACGCGTGGGAGCGACGGGGAGTCGACGGTCACGGCCGCACCGTGGTCCTCGATGGTCATCTGCAGGTCGGCGAGCACCTCGTCGAGAACCGCCTCGAGGTCGACCCGCTCGAGCGGTGTGCCTCCCGTCTCGACGCGCGCGTACTCGAGGAGTGCATCGACCATCGCGCGCAGTCGGTCGGCACCGTCGACGGCGAAGGCGAGAAACTCGTGAGCGTCCTCGTCGAGGTCGGCGGCGTGGCGCGTCTCGATGAGCGTGAGGTACTGTGAGATCATCCGCAACGGCTCTTTGAGGTCGTGTGACGCCGTCGACGCGAAGTGATCGAGGCGCTCGTTCGACGCCTCGACGCGCGAGAGCGCCGCCTCGAGTTCTGCCTGGGTTCGAGACAGCTCCTCGTTTCGTTCCTCGAGCGTCGCCTGGGTCCGCTCGAGTGCGTCGTTCCGGCGGGCGAGTTCACGCTCTCGCGTGAGCGCCCGCGCCTCGTGGATGCCGATGGCGAGACCCGCGACCGAACCGATCGCGAGCGCGACCGCGCGGGTGCCGAACGTGAACGAGGTCGTCACGCCGGGATGGATCGCCCGCAAGGCGAGGAAGACGAACATGATGGCGACACCGCCGAGACACCACAGGACGACCCGCGGATACAGCTCCGGGTCGAGCTGTGAGGAGGAGAGCCAGAGACCGACGTAGAGGAAGAGCACGCCGGGCAACCCGAGCAGGACGAAGTCGAGGACGACCGCGAGCGACGAGCCACCGGCCAGCGCGGTCTGTCCCGCTCGCACGAACGCGAGGGCGATGACCAGCGCACCGAGCCCGGTAACGACAGGTGATCGGTCGGGCATGTCACCAGTCTATGCGACGGCACTATATGAGACAAACGGTCGCCACGAGGCCTGTCGACGCCGATGACGGTCAGATAGTGACGAGCGTCTGTGGAGCCGACGAGAAGCGCTCGGCACCCGAGGCGGTCACCCGGAACGGCTCACTGATCTCGACGCCGTACTCGTCGAACCAGACCCCCGGAATGAGGTGGAACGTCATGTCCTCTTCGAGCACCGTCCGGTCGCCCGGGCGGAGGCTCGCGGTGTGTTCACCCCAGTCCGGCGGGTAGCCACAGCCCATCGAGTAGCCGATGCGTGACTCCTTCTCGATGCCGTAGTCGGCGATGGTCTCGCGCCAGGCGCGCTCGACGCGCTCTGCGGTGATGCCGGGTTCGACCGCCTCGAGTGCGGCGTTCAGCCCCTCGAGGACGACGTCCGCGAGGTCGGCCATCTCGGCTGTGGGATCGCCGAGGACGGCGGTGCGCGCCAGCGGGGCGTGGTAGCGGTGGCGACAGCCGGCGAGTTCGACGATGACGGGGTCGCCCGCCTCGAACGGGTCGTCGGACCACGTCAGGTGGGGCGTCCCGGTGTGGTCACCGGAGGGCATCAGCGGAACGATCGCCGGGTAGTCCCCGCCGTAGCCGTCGACGCCCTCGATCAGGGTGTGGTAGATTTCGGCGGCCACCGTCGACTCGGGGACGCCCGGTTCCATCGCGTCGAAGCCCGCCTGCATGGCGGCGTCGGCGATGGCGGCGGCCTGTTCGATGTACTCGATCTCACGCGCGGACTTGATCATCCGGACCTCGCCGACCAGCAGCGTCGCGTCCGCGAAGGTCGCCTCCGGCAGGTGGTGAACCAGGCGCTCGTGAGCGCGGGCGCTGTAGTAGTAGCCGTCCATCTCGACACCGATGCGCGCCGACGCCAGCCCACGCTCCTCGAGCAGCGCCGCGACGGCGTCCATCGGGTGCTTGCCGGCCGGCGAGTGGACGTGCTCGTCGCCGTAGGACCGGACGTTCTCGTCGTCGAGCCAGACCGTCGCCCGCGCCCCGTTGGCGTCCATCTCGCGGCCGATCCAGATCGGCTGGTCGGTCTCGAGCGAGACGAGTACGCCCTGGTGGACGTAGAACGACCAGCCGTCGTAGCCCGTCAGATAGTTCATATTCGCCGGATCCGTAACGAACAGCGCCTCGAGACCCGCCTCACGCAGCCGCGTCTTCGTCCGCTCGAGACGGCCGCGGTACTCGTCACGTCCGAATGGCATGGTACTCATTGGCAGACAGAGAGAGTGACGTGGCGGCGACGCTTAGCACTTTTCGTGTTCGTCGAAAACAGAATCTGACATCGGAGACAGCTACGCCGTCGCCTCGATCGCCTCGAGCAGGATCTCGACGCCGAGGTCGACCTCGCGCTCGGTGACGTCGAGCGGCGGGAGGAGTCTGATCGCCTTCGGTCCCGTCGAGAGGGTGAGCAGGCCGCGCGAGACCGCCTCCGCGACGACGGCGTCCCGGCGCTCGGGCCGGTCGAACTCGACGGCGAGCAACAGGCCGAGACCGCGAACGTCGACGACCTCAGGCGGCTCAGCCTCGCGCAGGCGCGTCTTCAGATACTCGCCGCGAACCGTCGCGTTCTCGAGCAGGTCGTACTCCTCGATGGCGTCGATGGTCGCAACACCCTGCAGCGCGGCCAAAACGTCGCCGCCGCCCCAGGTCGAGCCGATCCGGTTCTTCCTCGAGGGAAACACCTCCTCGCGCGAGACGGTCGCCCCCACTCTGAGTGCCTTCCCCGCCGCGATCACGTCGGGTTCGATCGGGAAGTGATCCGACGCCCAGAACTGCCCCGTCCGGCCGATACCCGACTGAATCTCGTCGACGATCAGGGGGATGTCGTAGGTCTCACAGACCCGCGCGACCTCGTCGATAAAGGGTTCGCTCGGGAAGTTGTAGCCGCCGACACCCTGGACCGGCTCGAGGATCAGGTACGCGATTTCGTCGGGGTCCAGCGAGCCACCCTCCGGCTCTAGGAGACGGCCGAACTGCGAGCGCCCACCCGCGAAGAAGCCACAGGAACAGGTGTCCTCGCTACAGCGGCGGTCCTCACAGAAGGTGAGCGTCCTGGTCTCGGGGAACTCGGGGTAGGCGCGGGTGAACACCGACTTCGTCCGCGTCAGCGAGAGCGTCCCCAGGGTGCGGCCGTGGAACGCCCCGACGAACGTGAGTCCGTAGCGCGAGGCAGGCGCGTGGGCGTGAACGATCTTCAGGGCGTTCTCGACGGCCTCGGCCCCGCTGTTACAGAGAAACACCGTGTCCATCCCGTACTGGTCGCTCACCTCGACCAGCCGTTCCATCAGCTGACTCGGTCCCGGATGGGCTGGCTCGGTCGGGTCGGGACCGGCCCCGACGTAGAAGTCCTGGCCGGCGATCTTCATCGGATCACCGATATCGAACTCAGCCAGCCGCTCCGTGATCTTCGGATTGTCGTAGCCGAGCGGGGCCGCCCCGATGTGACACGTGAAGTCGAGCAACACGTTGCCATCGACGTCCGTACAGAACGGTCCCGCCGCGGGCGCGGTCCGGTCCCAGACGAACTCGTGGGCGTACTCACTCGGGGCGGCGTGGCGGTGGTGGTACTCGATCCACGAACGCGCCGCCGTCCCCGGGAACTGCCCCACGCTCGGCTCCGCCGTGTCGCGATCCATACACAGAAATCGTATACGGCATTATTAATCCTTGGTGCTCGTCTCAGCACGCAGGAACCGCTGCTCGAGCGCGTACCGGACACTCGAGCGCGTACCGGACACTCGAGCGCGTACCGGACGGTCGAGCGCGTACCGGACGGTCGAGCGCGTACCGGACACTCGAGCGAACACACACCGAACCACGAAAAATCGCCGCCGTCAGAAACCGCAGGCGCTATCCACCCTGCCCGACTCCCGTCTCAGCACTCGCTCCAGCCACAGGACTCACAGGTCTTACAGCCTTCGGAGAAGTACAGCGAGAGCGAGCCACAGGAGGGACACTCCGGCGACTCACCGGCGTCGATGAGGTCCTGGGTCGCGTCGCGCGGTTCGTCGTCGCCGACGGGTTCGCGCCCGGCCCTCGCGTCGGCGGACTCCTCGAGCGTCTGCTGCTGTGGGTAGGTACGGTCGATCTCGTCGTCGAGATAGCGACGCAGCGCCGTCCCGAAGGCGTCGGGGATGGAGTTGATCTGCTCGCCTTTGTCCCAGGCGACCTTCGGACTGCGGATCCCCTGGAGTTTGTCGACGACCTCGTAGGGGTCGACACCCGAGCGCAGCGCGATAGAGATGGTCTTCGCGAGCGCGTCGGTGAAGGAGTTGGTAAAGCCGCCTGAGTGGCCGGTGTTGGCGAACAGCTCGAACGGCTCTTTCGTCGCCGGATCCTCGTTGATCGTCACGTACACCTTCCCATAGCCGGTGTCGATGCGCTGGGTGACGCCGTGAAGCTGATCGGGCCGTTCTTTCTTCTGTGCGTACTGAACTGGCACGTCGACGAGCGCCTCGAACTCGCCGCCGAGTTCGGCGCGCACCTCTTCGTGCTCGACGAAGCCGTCGAGACCGCCGAAGACCTCGCGGATCTGCTCGAGCAGCGCTTCGGCGGCCTCTCCCTCGTCGGCGAACTCGGCGTTGTCCGCACGCGTGGTGAGCACCTGCTTGCTCCGAGAGCCGTCGCGGTAGTAGGTGACGCCCTTCCCACCGTGTTCGTAGACCCACTCGAAGACCTCCTTGGCGTCCTCGAGCGTCGAGTCACTGGGTGCGTTGACCGTCTTCGAGATGGCGCTGTCGACGCCCTCCTGGCAGGCACACTGGACCGCCGCGTGGTCTTTCGCCGTGAGGTCTGCGGTGATGACGAACAGTTCACCGATGGCGTCGGGCACCGTCGTGAGACCCTCGACGCCGTCGAACTCGTTGTTCGCCATCTGTTCCTGGGCCTCGCGCTTGGCCGCCTCGACGTCGATGCCGTTGTCCTCGAGCACCCGGAGGAAGTAGTCGTCGAACTCGACTAACATCTCGTCGCCCTGGACGTCGTCGGTGACGTTCTTGTAGTAGGCGACGTTGTAGATGGGTTCACAGCCACCGGTCGTGTTGCCGACCATCGAGGTCGTCCCCGTCGGGGCGATGGTCGTCACGTTGTGGTTGCGGATGGGGAAGCCGTCGGCCCAGTCGTCGGCGGACTCGCCGGTCTGGTGTTCGAACCACTCGCGGTACTCGAGGGGGGCCGCGTACTTCGAGTCGTCCCACTCGTTGAAGACGCCGCGCTCCTCGGCGAGTTCGTGGCTCGTCCACTTCGCCTCGTGGTTGATGTGGGTCATCAGCTGGCGGGCGACCTCGTTGCCCTCCTCGGAGCCGTACTTGATGCCCAACTGGATGTAGAGCTGGGCTAAGCCCATGATCCCGAGACCGATCTTTCGCATATCGCGCACCGTCTGTTCGATCTCTCGGACCGGGAAGTCACTCATCGTGACGACGTTCTCGAGGAAGCGCGTTCCGTACTGGATGCGCTCGTCGAACTCCGCCCAGTCGATCGCGTCGGCGAGGAACGCCTCGACCGCCTCCGCGTGCGAGTCGTACTCGTCTGCGTGCTCGGCCGACCAGACGCGCCAGTCGGGCGCCTCGAGGGCGGCGAGCGTCGAGAGGTTGATGTGCCCGAGGTTGCAGGCTTCGAACTCCTCGAGCGGCTGCTCACCGCACGGATTTGTCGCCAGAATCCGGTGGTCCGGGTGTTTCTCCACGTCGAAGGAGTGTTCCTTGTTCACCCGCTCGAGGTAGATGATTCCCGGTTCGCCGTTCTCGTGGGCACCGGCGACGATGCGCTCCCAGACGACTTCCGCCGGAATGGAGAGTTCCTCGCCGACGTCGATGTACTCGCCGAGACCGTAGCGGTCGTACATCTCCTTCGTCTCGTGGGTGGCGATGTGGGGCTCCTCGGTACGGGGGTTGGTGAAGGTGAACTCCTCGCCCGCCTGGAGTGCCTCCATGAAGTCGTCGGTGACGCCGACGGAGATGTTGAAGTTCGAGAGGTGGCCCTCGACGGCGTTGCGCAGGTGTTTCGGGACGCGGCCGTCCTCGCTGATGAGGTCGCGCGCCTCCTCGAGCGCCTCGCCGAAGGTGGTGTAGGTGTAGTCGTCGGGGTCGTTCAGCCGGAGCGTGTGTGCGAGCGAGACGTCTTTGTTCTTCGCGTGGATGAATTCGATGACGTCGGGGTGAGAGACGCGCATGATCCCCATCTGCGCGCCGCGGCGGGTGCCACCCTGGGCGATGGTCTCACAGAGCTGGTCGTAGGTGCGCATGAAGGTGATCGGACCCGAGGCGATGCCGCCGGTCGAGCCGACGGAGTCGCCGTAGGGGCGCAGCTGCCAGAAACCGTAGCCGACGCCGCCACCGCTCTGGAACACTTCGGCGGCCTTCTTCGCCGTCTCGTGGATGTCAGAGAGGTCGTCGTCGGGACTCATGACGAAACACGCAGACAGCTGCTGGAGTTCGTCACCGGCGTTCATCAGCGTCGGCGAGTTCGGCATGAACGAGAGTTCGGACATGCCCTCGATGAACGTCTCGGCGACGGACTCGACGTGCTGGCGGACCTCCGCTGGGAGGGTGGGAACGACCGTGTCGTAGGCGAACTTGGTGACGTTGTGCTCGGTGAGCGTCGTCGCTACGTCGTCGTCGGCCGTCGTGCCCTTACCAAAGACCTCCTCGGCGAGTTCGTCCCGGCGGGGGTGGTTGGGTTTGAGCTGAGCCGGGGTGACGGTGACCTCGAGATCGAGCTTCTCGGCCTCGTAGACCGCCTCGGCGAGAGCGATGTTCTTCCCGATGCGTTCGAACAGTTCCTCCTGCGTTTCGGTGACGTTCCCCTCCGCGTCCTTTCGGAGGTAGCGTGCGGGGAGGATGTTGTGGTAGGCGTTGGCCGTCATGCGCGCTTCGAGCGTCTCGCCCTCGGTGCGCTTGATCGGCAGCGTGAGTTCGTCCGCGGTGAGTTCGGACTCACTCATGCGCGCGCCCCCTCGAGCGTATACGGGCGCCGTCCGTCGATTCTCTCGGAAGATAGGTGGCAGGGTCGCATCATTCGTGACGAAGGTTCGGTATTCATTGGTAGATCATAAGCATGGTGTTGTGAGACAGATTTTCTTGTAATAGTACAATTTGAGTTGCAGAGATGGCACTCGACTGGATTCGCTCGAGCGTGGCGAACGCCTACCCGGCGCTCGCCGTGCTTACGAGCACCTACGATGGGGCCACCCTTAACGGTTGCCAGAGCACCCCGAAAGTGATCCTCGTGACCAGGGACCACGGCTCAATCGAGCGGTTTTCTCTTTCAGGTTGCTAGGAGTTCGGCCCGAGAACGCGGCGGTCACAGGCCGGGAGCGGGCAGCCTCGACTCAGCCAGCATATGCGCCTGTAGTCGACCCAGCTGGAACGCAGGGCCAGCGACCGGACACCGTCTTCTGTGAGTCCTGACGGTCACGGCTCGAGCGTTGTCACGCTCGCCGAAACGATTAGGTGGCTCGCCGCCACCCGTAGGGTATGCTCGAGTTTCTCACCTCAGGAACCGGTCTCGCGCTCGCGCTGGCCGCCGTCGTCGCGATCGGTATCGTGATCATCGCGATCCGGATCGCGATCAAACTCGCGATTCGGGCGGCACTGGTCGCCGCCGTCGTCCTCGCCGCACTCTACGCGGTCGGCGTCATCGGCTAGCAGTCTCCTCCTCGAGCGTCGCCAGGAAGTTCTCGATCAGGTCGTGGCCGACCGCCGTGAGAACGCTCTCGGGGTGGAACTGGACGCACTCGATGGGGTACTCGCGGTGGCGCACGCCCATGACGAGCGTCTCGCCCTCACCGTCGGCGTCGTGGTCTTCGCTGCCGTGTTCGGTCGTCGCCGTCACCTCGAAACAGTTGGGCACCTCGGTGGCGACCAGCGAGTGGTACCGCCCGGCGCGAAAGCCTTGCTCGAGTCCGGCGAAGACGCCCTCGCCGTCGTGGTCGATGGCGGAGGCCTTGCCGTGGACCGGGTCGGGTGCGCGGCCGATGGTGCCGCCGAAGGCGTAGACGGCCGCCTCGAGACCGAGACAGACGCCGAGCGTCGGCACCTGGGTGCTGATCTCGCGTAAGACCGCCATCGTGAGGCCGACGTCGCGGTCGTTCTTCGGGTGGCCCGGTCCCGGGGAGATGACGATGGCGTCGGGGTCGATCTCGCGGACCTCGTCGAGCGAGGCGGTGTTCTTGAGCACGGCCGTCTCGGCGTAGGGGCTGACGTACTCCACCAGGTTGTAGGTGAACGAGTCGAAGTTGTCGACGAACAACACGGTGGGGCGGGCGGGCGAGGCGGCGTCACCGCCGGGACTCGCGGTGCTCATCGGCTCACCTCCGGTTCCGGGGCCGACGCCGGGTCCGTCCCGTCGGACTCGATGCGCTCGAGGGCGGCGAGCGTACCGCCCATCTTCTGTTCAGTTTCACGGTACTCGGACTCGGGATCACTGTCGGCGACGAGTCCGGCACCGGCCTGGACGGTGATGCGCTGGCCGTCCTCGAGCGCTTCGATAGTGGCCGTCCGGATCACGATGGCGAAGTCGGCGTCGCCGCTCCAGGAGTAGTAGCCGACGCCGCCGCCGTAGAGACCGCGGGGCGCGCGCTCGAGATCATCGATGATCTCCATCGCGCGCACTTTCGGCGCACCCGAGAGCGTCCCGGCGGGGAAGGCCGCCCGCGTCGCGTCGAAGGCGTCAGCTGTCTCGGCGAGTGTGCCGGTGACGGTCGACTCGATGTGCTGGACGTGGCTGTACTTCAGGACGTTCATGAACTCCTCGACGCGGACCGAGCCGGGTTCTGCAACCCGGCGGACGTCGTTTCGCGCGAGGTCGACCAGCATCGTGTGCTCGGCGCGTTCCTTGCCGTCGGCGAGCATCTCGCCGGCGAGTCTGCGGTCTTCGACCGGACTCGAGCCACGGTCGCAGGTGCCCGCGATTGGGTTCGAGACGACCCGGTCGTCGTGGACGGAGATGAGCGTCTCGGGGCTCGCACCGACGACGGTGAGGTCGTCGTGCGCCAAGACGTACATGTACGGCGAGGGGTTGACCTCCCGGAGCGCCTCGTAGAAGCCGAGCGGGTCGACCTCGCCGGTGAGTTCGCGTGCACGCGAGACGACGCCCTGGTAGATGTCGCCATCTAAGACGTGTTCTTTCGCCCGGCGGACGCTCTCTTCGTAGTCTGGCTGTGGGTCGGCGGTCTCCCCGTGACGGACGAAGCCACCCGTCTCGGGTTCGTCGGCAGACTCGAGCGTCGTCTGCACGCGCGTCGCCTCCGCACACAGCGCGTCGTAGACCTCGTCGGGGTCGTCCTCGCCCGTGATGACGGGTGTGAACACGAGCGAGACGGACTCTTCGACCTCGTCGAAGGCGACCGTCTTCGTCGTCAGGACGAACTGGGCGTCGGGGAAGCGAGAGTCGGGGCGCTCGAGACCGACCTCCTCGAGCCAGAGGTCGTAGACGGCGTCGTAGGCGAGGAAGCCGACGAGACCGCCGTCGAAGTGCTGGCGGTCGCCGCCGGCGGCGTCCGCGGGGAAGTTCGCCAGACGGACCTCGGGCATCGCCGCCCGGAGGGAGTCGACGGTGTCGCCGCCGTCGTCGACCTCGATGGTCGAAATCGGCGCGTCCTCGCTGAGCGCTTCGACCTCGACGCCGTCGGGGCCGACAGTGACGACCGCTTCGGGATCGTAGCCGACGTAGGAGAAACGCGCGTGGCGGTCCGGGCGCGCGGAGTTTGGCCGGAACGCCCCGTCGGGGTCGCTCGAGGCCGTCTTTTCGGCGCTCTCGAGTAAGAACGCGTACGGGGTTCGCTCGGTACTGTCTCCTTCCGGTGTCCGACCCGTGAGCGCGGCGTAGGCAGCCAGCGGTGTCGTCTCGACGTCGAGGGAGGCGACGGCTCTGACGACGACGGGCCGGTCGGCCGCGTCACCGGCGTGTGCTCTGAAGTCGGCGCGCTCGAGGTCGATGTGTGGCGTGTCGGTCATGGTGATCTGGCTGGAGAGTCGGTCGGCTGTGAGTCGGTACTGGTCGGACGGGCAGTCTGTGCCCGCTCGACGAACGCGTAGACGGCGGCGTCGTCTTTGACGCCGCCGCGGGCTTCGACACCGCTGGCGACGTCGACGGCGAACGGGTCGACGGTCGCGACGGCGTCGGTGACGTTCTCCGGCGTGAGTCCGCCGGCGAGGACGACCGGCGAGTCGAGGGCGGCGGTCGCCTCGCGCGTGCGTTCCCAGTCGTGGGTCTCGCCGGTTCCACCGCCGCCGTCGGCGTCGACGGAGTCGACCAGCAGGGCGTCGACCACGCCGTCGTAGCGCTCGAGTTCCGTGAGGTCGTCGGCGTCGACCGCCAGGACGACGGGGAGACCGGTCGCCTCGGCGACCGTCTCGAGGTCGGCCGGGGCCATCCGGGTGTGAATCTGGAGGACGTCGGGGTCGGCCCGCTCGGCGAGGTCGACCGCCGCCGCGGGCGTCTCCGGCATCGTGACGAGCACCGAGGTCACGAACGGTGGGGCGGCGGCGAGGATCTCGGCGGCCCGCTCGGAGGCGACTTCTCGGGGCGTCTCGACCGGCACCTCGGAGACGACACCGACGGCGTCCGCACCGGCGTCGACGGCGAGTTCGAGGTCGGATACGCTGGTCAGCCCGCAGATTTTCACCCGCGTTCGTCCCGTCGTACTCATCGGGCCTCCGCGGTGTGTCGAAGCCGCTCGAGTTTCGCCGCTGCGTCGCCCGACTCGATCGCCTCACGAGCGGCGTCGACCCCGTCTGCGAGCGAGTCGACCGTCCCCGAGACGTAGATTGCCGCGCCCGCGTTCGCGAGGATCACGTCCTGTTTCGGGCCGGTGATCTCACCGGAGACGATTGCCTCGAGATCGGCGGCGTTCTCGGCCGGCGATCCGCCCGCGAGGTCGTCGATCGACGCCCGCTCGAGACCGAGGGTTGCGGGCTCGAGGAAGTACTCCTCGACGGCGGTGCCGTCGACTTCGGCGACGACGGTCTCGCCGTGGATCGCGATCTCGTCGGTGCCGGAGCCGTGAACAACGAGTGCGCGTTCGACGTCCATCTGGGCGAGTGCGCGCGCGAGGACGGGGACGAGCGTCGGGTCGTAGACGCCGACGACCTGTGCGTCGGCCCCAGCAGGGTTGGTCAGCGGCCCGAGAACGTTGAAGATCGTCCGCATACCGAGTTCTTTTCGTGGGCCGATCACGGCCTTCATCGCGGGGTGGAACACCGGCGCGAGCATGAAGCCGATGCCGTCCGCTTCGATCGCGCGTTCGACCGCCGGCGGTTCGGCGTCGATCTCGACACCGAGTTCTTCGAGCACGTCCGCGCTCCCGGAGGACGAGGAGACCGAGTAGTTACCGTGTTTCGCGACGGGAACGCCCGCACCGGCGGCGACGATGGCGCTCGTCGTCGAGACGTTGATGGTGTCGTGGTCGTCACCGCCGGTGCCACAGGTGTCGACGAGCGGCGACCGGTCGGGATCGATCGTCCGCGCTGCCTCGCGCATCCCTTCGGCGAAGCCGGCGATCTCGGCTTCCGTCTCACCTTTCGCTCGGAGCGCTGCGAGCAACGCCCCGATCTGGGCGGGCGTCGCCTCTTCGAAGACCGCGCTCGAGACCGCTCGAGCCTCGTTCTTCGTGAGATCCTGGCCGTCTGTGATGTGTTCGACGTAATCCTGCATAGGGGAGCACCAATGTACGTTGTTGTCTTACGATGATCAAATAAGTACACGGACTTAAGCGTGTCGGCGGCGTGCGCCAGACTCACGCAGGGCCACCCGATTCGAAACCTTCAATTACGGGGGCGGGCAACGATTGGATGCGAAACGCGTGGCGCGATGGCCACGAGGCGTCGGGCGAAATGCGCCGACGGAACGCACGCAACACGGGTTGGTGGTCTAGTCTGGTTATGACACCTCCTTGACATGGAGGAGACCGGCAGTTCAAATCTGCCCCAACCCACTACTTTTGCTGCAAGCAATTCGCGAGCAGCAAAGTCGTCACGTTGGGGCAGTTTGAACCCAGGAAGTCGCAGCTCGCGCAGCGAACGCAGTGAGCGAGCAAGACCGTCTTCCCCAGGTTCAAATCTGCCCCAACCCATTTCTGACGGACCAACACGACGAACGCAGTGAGGAGTGCGTCCCGTCAGAAATTGCCCCAACTCCACCTACACTCGAGCGCCCTGCCTCCAAACCTACCTAAACTCGAGCGACCCTGTTTTCGAAGTCACGTACGTGACCCTCGAGCGTCGCTCTCAAAATCCAGATCACCGCAGCTCGAACCCACTCGAGGACCGACCAGAGCGACCGACGACACGCAAGCGAGTCAGCGCGAGAAGAGACCGCGAATCCGGCCGAAGACGCCGCCGGAGTCGGCTTCCTCGTCTTCGTCGTCCGTCGCCGTGTCCCCGGCTGGGTCCTCGCGCTCGAGGGTTCCCGCCAGCGGGCCGTCAGCCGAGGAGGGTCCGCTCGAGCGAGTGGGTGGCGAGGCGGTCTCGGTCGCGTCGAGGTCGTCGAGCGAGAGGTCGAGTTCGTCGATGTCGGGGGTCGCCTCGCGGCCCTCGCCGTGTTCGGCCGCGCGGACGTCAGAACCGGTGACGTCGTCGCCCGCTCGAGCGGCGCTGAGCGTCGAGACGGCGGCGTCGACGTCGACGGTGGCGTCGTCTGCTGGGCTGGTGGTCTCGTCGGCCGTGCCGGCGGTGGCGTCGTCGGCCGTGCCGGCGGTGGCGTCGTCGGCCGTCTCGTCGCGGTCCGTAGAATCGTCAGCCTCGAGTGCGTCAGAGTCGCTCGAGTCGGCCGCGCCTGCGGTGGCCGTCTCGTCGCTCTCGTAGGTCAGTTCGACCGGCGGCTCGTCGCTCGGTTCGTCGTCGCCCGGTGACGGGACCTCGGAGCCGTCTGCAGAGGTGTCGCTCACAGAGCCGTCTGCAGAGGTGTCGCTCACAGAGCCGTCTGCAGAGGTGTCGCTCACGGAGTCGTCTGCGGAGGTGTCGCTCACGGAGTCGTCTGCGGAGGTGTCGTCCTCGGAGGTGTCCGTAGGAGAGACAGACTCGAGTGGGTCCGGCTCGCTCGTTCGTACCGTCTTCGCGGTGGGACCGCGGTCGGCAGGTGGGTTCGACTGGAGCGAGTCGAGGATGTCGTCGACGCTGGTGCTCGAGACGACTTTCTGGGGACCGCCGCCGGGTCTGCCTAGCCCGCCTGCACCGGTGTCGGCTGCGTCGTTCGGTTGTCTCGCGTCAGTGTCCCCGCCCGCGTCGTTCGAGTCCGCCTCGGACTCGGTCGGTCGGTCGTCGGTCATTGGTGGCAGGTGACCGCGCGAGTACTATAACGTTTCTCCGTCAGTGGCGTGAAACATACCTGGGTCAGGCGGCCAGCGACGGCCGTGAGACGACGACGTTGAGGACGGCCCCGAGGAGGATGAGGATACCCGCGAAGTAGAGCCAGGTGACGAACAGTAAGACGGCACCGATCGCACCGTAGGCCTCGAACTGGGCGGCGTTGGCGGCGTAGAGCTGAAAGCCGACCTGGAGGAGTGCCCAGCCGACCGCGGCGAACGCCGCTCCGGGGAGTGTCTCGCGGAGGGTGACGTCGATCGGTGGCAGGAGGTAGTAGAGTGGCACGAAGACGAGGAAGAGACCGCCGATCAACACGACCCAGCTCAGCAGGCCGACGAACGGAATCTGCCCGGAGAAGACACCGATGACCACGCCGAGGATCGTCATCAGTGCGAGTGCGGCGGCGACGACGGCGATGACGGCGAGTCCCTCGAGGACCTGATCGAGTATCGAGTCCTCTTCGTCAGTTCCGTAGACCATGTCGAACGCCTTGCTGAGGCCGCGAAAGACCTTGAGACCACCCCAGGCGGCGACGCCGAGGGCGACGACCGTCGCTTCGGCGCGCCCGGTCTCGGTGGTGAGCGCCTCGGTGAGCAGTTCGTCGCCCGCCGCGGGCAGGGCGTCACCGGCGGCGTCGACGAGTCTGGTGGCGAGGTCTTGACCGCCGACGATCGAGCCGACGACCAGCGCGAGCAAGACGAGTGGGATCACCGAGACGAACGCGTAGTAGGCGAAGCCGGCGGCGAGAAACGTAATCTCGCGGTCTTTCGCCGTCCGGAGAACCGACGTGGCCGTCTCGCGTACGTTCATACGGTCGGTCTATGGCGTCGACGGCAATGAGTGTTGGACTGGCGTGTCGAACAGTGAGAGTACGGTACGTCTGACTCGAGTGGATCCCGGCCACACAGTTCAGTAGGTCATACAGAAGTTGTGCGTCGCGTACACCTGGCCGTCGTCGGTCAGGTGGACGCCGACGCCGCCGCGGTCCCACGACTCCTCTAAGATGGCCTTTCGGTGGTCGGTCGAGTTCATCCAGCCCTCGACGAGTCCGTCGGCGAGTTCGTCGGGCGTCAGGTAGCGCTCGACGTCGCCGTGTTCGGTCTGGACGCGCCGGTCGACCCACGTCATCGCGACGTTCTCGCCGTAGCCGCGGCAGTACTCGGAGACGGTGTGAAAGCGGTCGAACGGACCCTCGCCCGCGTGATTGACGTGGCCGAGGTAGCCTTCGCCGGCCATGTCGACGCTGTGGGCACGCGAGACCGAGGCGACGGTGCCGTCCCACTCGAGTGCGGGGAGGTCGTGTTCGGCCCGGCGTTCGTTGACCTTCTGGTGGACGAACTCCTCGACGTCGCTCGAGGTGAACGCCGCGTGCGTGCCGTCGTAGGTCGACGACGTCGGGTCGTCGGGGTGGACGAGGTCCGGGTTTCGCTCGCCTGCCGGCGGCGGGTCCGCAGCCGTAACGGAGGTCGCGTAGGCGTCGAGTTCGGCGACGAGCGCCGGTCCGGCGACGACGCCGGTGATGGCGAGCCCACAGACGAAGAGGGCGACCAGCAGGAGACGGACGACGCCGAGCAGCCCGCGGTCGGTTGCCTCGCGCGGAGATGGACCGAGTGACGGTGAGCGGTCGGCGTCACCGCTCGAGGAAGGGAGACGGCGAGGACGGCGGGGGCGATTCATTCGTGTTCTCGTAACCGTTGGTGATCGATGAATAAGATACCCGCGGCCGCTCGCGGAGAGTGAAAGGCACTCACAAACCGTGTCTACACCTCAGCGAGAGCCGAAGAGCGTCTCGTGGATGCCGAGGACGAGACCGGGAACGACCGCCATGAACAGGTGTTCCTCGAGCGGGATGCCAGCGACGTCGATACCGGTTCGGAGGGGGATGTCGAAGACGCCGACAGCGAGGGTGTAGCGGTCCCAGGCGTACGCGATCGGGTAGAGAGCGAGGATCGTGACGGCGGCCCTCTTGAGCGCACCCGCACGGACGAGGAGGACGAGCGCGACGGTTCCCCAGAACAGTTCCGTCACGAGGTAGGTGTAGCGCCCGAAGACACCGATGTCGGGGACCATGATGGGGACCCCTTACGCTAGCTGGGGACAAAAAACCGCGTGACTCGGCAGCCGTCTGCTGCGGGCGGTACGTTAAATACCGTTCCGGGAGTACGTCCAGATGGAACGATGAATATCGCTGAAATCGCCACGGAGGACTACATCGAAGTCGACGTCGGCACACGAATGGGGAAGGTCCGTTCGACGTTCGAGAACGGCAACCCCAAAGGGATTATCGTCACCGACGACGGGGAGTACAGCGGCGTGATCAGCGAACGGGAGGTGTTACAGTCACACGTCGAAGACGACGCGAAGGTCTCCGCACTCACGAAACCGAGCCGGACCGATCCCGTCCCGAAAGTCGACCGTTTCGAGGACGTTCGCGAGGTCGCGCGCGTCCTCGTCGAAGGGAACACCAAGGTCGCCCCGGTGTTCGAAAACGACGACCTCTGGGGCGTCATCAGCCAGGACGCGATTCTCGAGGCCGTTCTCGAGAACCTGGATGCACTGACGGTCGCGGACATCTACACCGACGACCCGATCACCGTCCGCGAGGACGACGGCGTCGGGAAGGCGATCAACCAGCTCCGTGAACACGGCATCTCGAGGCTCCCGGTTCGCAACGAGAACGGCCTGCTGACCGGTGTCGTGACGACGCACGACATCGCCGACTTCGTCATCCGCCAGAACGAGCGGATGACCACCGGCGACCGCGTCGGCGACAACAACCGGATGCTCGACGTGCCGGTCTACGACATCATGCAGAGTCCGGTCGAGACGATCACCCTCGACACCTCGGCCCGCGACGCCGTCGAGCGGATGCTCGACCGAGACTACGCCGGGCTGATGGTCACGCCCGAGGACGACGACCGCGTCGTCATCGGCGTCGTCACGAAGACCGACGTCCTGCGCGCGCTCACGTTCACGGAACGAGAGCACATGGACGTCCAGATCACGAACATCTCGCTGCTCGACACCCTCACGCGCGAATCCATCGTGACGAGCATCGAAGAGACCGTCGACAAGTACGCGGAGATGCAGGTTCTCCACGCCCACGTCCGCTTTCACGAACACAAGGAGAAACTCCGCGGCACGCCGCTCATCCAGTGTCAGATCCGCCTGCGCACCACCAAGGGGCAGGTCGCCGGCTCCGGCGAGGGCTACGGTTCCGAGAACGCCTTCCGCGTCGCCCTCGACAAACTCGAGCGGAACGTCCTCGAGATGAAGGGCATCCACAGCGACGAGGAGTACCGCGGGCAGTTGCTCCGAAAGCTGAACGAACTCTAGACGGGCCGGCGCTACCGACACCAGCGGTGGTGACGTACGCCCGACGTATTTTTCGACGACGACCGCTCGAGTGGCCACGCTCACCGACGAGTAGCGAGGCTCACGGCGACCCGTGTTTGGACTCGAGACGGTCGGCGAGTAACTCGCGCACCCAGGCGGCGAAGCCGTGGTCGTTGCCGTAGGTCCAGACGGCGGTCTCGTACCGGACGTCCGGGAGGTCGTCCTCTCGCAACCCGGTCGCGACGACCGCCCGATTGTCCGTCACGAGGAGTTTCGCGGGTAACTCGGCGTTCACCGACGTGGTCGCCTCGAGGTCCGATTCGACGACCACCGTGGCGTCGTTCAGCGCCCGGTCGAACCGGTCTCTGACCTGCTCGGTCGGAACTTCGACGTAGACGTCGACGCCTCGCTCGCTCGCGCTCTCGAGTGCGTCGAGGGTTCGCTCGTCGACGGTGTCCTCCGTGGCGACGAGGAGGTGAACCGTCGCGGCGGCGCCCTCGACGAAGGCGACGAGTCTGTCGGTGACGTGCTCGCTCTTCGAGATGGCCCACATCCCCTCGTCGGGGGTCGTCTCGGGTTCGTCGACCCGCCCCAGCGCGGTCTCTGCCACCTGGATTCGAGAGTCGTAATCCTCGTTGAGTCGGCTACAGGCAGTGTCGGTCGAGACCGCCTTGTACTCCCGTGGGTCCGACTGCTGGACCTCGACGAACCCCCGGCGCTCGAGACGGTCCATCGTGTCGTAGACGCGCGATCGGGGAACGTCGGCGACCTGGCTGACCTCGGTCGCCGTCGCACTCGAGAGTCTGGTCAGTGCGACGAAACACCGGGACTCGTACTCGGTCAGCCCCAGTTCAGTCAGCGCGTTGACTGCCCGTTCGACTGCGGACACAGACGAGAGTACGCCAGAGAGGGGGAAAAGGAACGGCTTTCGTGTGCGCTCTGGCGACGGCACACAGCCGGTGGGCTGGCGAACGCAGCCTACGAGAGTACGTCGAACACCGACGACCCACACGGACACGTGCCACCGCTGCCGATGGGGTGAACGTCGCCGTCGTGCTCCGTCCAGACAGCCAGTATTTTTCCACAGAGGCGACACCGAGCGGCCGCCTTCCGTCGCTGTTCGAGTGACATCGACACGTGTAGGTCGTCGCAGTAAATAACGCGAGTGTGAGAACGAGCGGAGTACCAGCCTCGGTGTCCCTCGCGTGACAACAGGGCTGGTTATTCGTCTTTAGCTAAGACTCACACCTCGGTTGCGTAGCGGTAGCGAGCGTCTCTTGTAACACTGGCCGTTGCTGGTGGATCTTCTGTGCGTCGTCGATCAG
>NZ_JANZXN010000054.1 GCF_025629245.1 Natronobiforma cellulositropha | reverse complement strand
GATTCGCCTCGGCCACCAACAGCACTTTTAGCCAACGTCACGACTCTCCCAGTGAAGCGGGAAATCTTGGACATAGACATCCGCCGTTTCCCGCTTCAACTCCCTCGTTCTGACGGATCAAGTCGGCGCAGTCTGGCGATTCACCAGAGCCAATTTGACGGTATCTCGTCGGCGAACCACGACCGAGTACTTGCTCGACTTGACGAACTACTCCCAACATTCGATACTGGAGAGTCCAAGACCATCTCACCCCCATCGAACAGTGACTTGAGTACTGCAGACGAGCAGTCATCGACAACGGAACCTGCCGCCACCGGTCGCGAGGCGAAGTCACGTGAGCAGACCACGACCGTGAACGAGTCGTCAGCACCCGATCAGGAACCACTCGTCGTCGAGTTGTCACCGAGTATCGCCATGTTACTCGAGCTTACAGTCTCCACGTCGGGATCCGAACCCTCTCGAACCGAACTGGTAGACAACGCGCTGGAGGCGTTCCTGTCCTCAACCGTCGGTACGGAACTGGATCCCGGTCAGTTCGAAACGACGACCGGGATCGATGTTACCATTGACTGTGACCCTGTTCTCAATCGGATACTCGAATTGGTCGTACAGGGTGACGATCACGCTCGAGACTCGGGAGACGTTGTGACGACAGCAATTGCAGAGCACATCGGTATCACAGACGTGATGAGGACGCTCGAGATCGAAGCGTTCGAACGGTATCGGGTGATCGTTGAGACTCTCGTCACGAACGAGGAATGTCCCTGTGAAACGCCAGACGACGTCGTACAGGCTGCACTCGAAGCGTATCTCGATGTCCAGCAGATCGAGTCGTAGTGGAGTCTTCCTCCCCTTATTCTAACCGTGAGAGTTCCCATTCCGCTCGAGTCTGTACGTCTGGTTCGTCGTCTGTACGGCTTTGTACATAATCTCGAATCCGGGCGCATCAGCGTATTCGTGGAGAAACGTCTGAAGATGACTCGAGTTCGTCAGCGTAATACCGGCACTCGACGGGAGACTGCCGTCGGGAATCGCTTTTGAACTGCTGAGGAGGGGCGGATCAGACTCATCCCACTCACGATTAGTCGTAATTTCATAAGATACCGATCGAGTGAACGACCTCAAGAGGATCGAACTGATCATTATGCAAATCAGTGATATCTACGGCGACCGTGAGGGTGCACAGAGCGCCCTCTTGACGATCATCGAACGGAACTTCGATCGAGTTAGCATCTATGACGCTGATGTGAGCTTGTTGGGGGCCTTCATAGACGAATACCCGAACTGTATCGGCTACGTTGTAACAGCAAATCAGCCATCCTCCAAGTCACACTCTCTTGTACCGGCTCTGGCGAACCGCCATACTGCGTCGAGTTGTGTTGTCTTGCAGTCGTCCAGAGACCGGCTCATCAGCTTGCCGCCGCCCGATTCCAGGAGGTTCTCGTCGCGACCGTCCCCGTGTGGCGCCTCGAGCGGCGCGATTTTCCACTGGCGGTCGCCGTCGTCTAGTGATTCACCAGAGCCCAAACATATGATTTCCATCACCATTACAGTCGCTGTCACTGGCAGCTTTCGAGTGGTTCGAACTGGATCTGTAGAAATGGTGAGCGACCAGCGACTGTCAGTTGCTGCTATTCGCCTTCCAGGGACAGCGTCAGGTACGGGCCGAGTTGTGACTCCCTGAGTGCGTTCAGTTCATTTCGTTCCGGTTGAGTGAGGTGCATCGTCTCCCCCCGTAGGAGCGATCGAACTTGCTCTTCAATGTCACTGCCACGGAACCCCTGGAAAAGATCGTCTTCGACCGCCTCGAGTTCTTGGACGAACTCGCTGGCTGCTTCTCGAACCTCGCTCTCTAGCTGTCCAAATTCCCGCCCTTCGTCGGGAGGGGCGTCATTGAGTCCTCCGATGGTTTGGAACAGATTATTAATGCGCTTTTCGTCAATTTCACATATACGCTTGTTTAGCGACCGAAAACCTTTGATACGATCCTCTGTGTCGCGAAGGCTGATCTGAAGTTCTTCGCGCACTTTGTCTCGTTCTTCTTCCAAATCGGCGAGGGTCCCCTCAATTTTGGATTCGATTGCATTGAACTCACTGTTCCGGACGTGAGAGCGGAGCGTTTCGACGTCGTCGCGAGTTGATCCCTCTGGAGTGATCATCCCTTCGTACACTTCGTCGTAGACTGCGCAAAGCAAGAGCGTCTCCCGCATGAGGCCCGCCGCCTGCCCGATCTTAGTGGTCAACTGGCTCTGCCGTTTCTGTTCGTAGTAGTTCTTCAGTTCGGTCTCAAATTCGCTCGTCGGCATGTTACAACCCTCCCGTATAGCGGTCGCTCAGTTTCACGAACTCAGACATATCGCCGCCAGCCCGTTCACCCGTGAGATCAATCTGTGTAAGTATAGCCGTGAGTTCATGTTCGTATATCTTTAGTCCAGCCAGCGTCCCGTGAATTAACGCGTGTGTTCCTCTTCGCTCCGATAAATCCCTTTGGAGCGTACATGCGCCCAGAACCTCGTGGATATCGTTTTGTGAGTAAATGGTGAACTTTCCTAGGATTTCTTTCGTGTCCGGGCTGACGTCGTCATAAGTCCTGATGTTTTCGATGTACTCCTTAGCGTTTAATATGTTGATGCCGCGTAGTTGGTGATTGAGAAAGCTTGCTGCGGCCGGAGCGTCTTCGTCACCCGCAACCATGTCGAGCGCGTCGGCTACATTGTAGCCTGCGGACGCGAGATTTTTCACCGACGTATTACTGTCAAACCGAAGTTTGGAAGGTAAGTTCTGGATCCCACTCTTTTTGAGATTATCTAGGACCTCAGTCGGAGGTGCTTCAGAGAGATGCTCTTGGACCCGTTGGAGGTCGAGGACACTATCACTCGCTGCGAAGTAGTCACCTACGAGCCCTTGGATATATTCTGATTTGTGCATAAATGCGGTGATGTCGTCTTGTTTTTCTTGCACCAGTCGATCCTCAAGAATGTTCTTCAGGTCACCATCTAACGTGAGTTTATCAGCCGAGTATGCATCCTGGATGCGGTCTGCAGTAACTTCCTTCCACGGATCATCCAACATTGCAGCGACGCCACAAAGGGCGACGATGAGGTCTTCGAACTTATTGTGGCGAGCAGACCGAACGAAGAGGTTTGGATTGGCCTCGAGATATTCTGTTCGGATCGTCGACCGCCACTCGCGAGCATAGCCGGTGAGTTGAGTCCCGACCTTGTCGAACAGTGCCGCTTCGTCAGCCTGCTGCGGCCTCATTTCGCGGTAAACACCGTACCGGAGGAGTGCTAGCAGATCGGACGTCGTGAAGTCCGCCGGATCTATCTTGATTTGATCTCTATTTCGGATTCCCTGTCCTTCGAGAACGAATGGGTCGTTGTTCCCGCCGATGAGGTACTCGATTTCACCGTCAGACTGAAGCACAAAGCCCTCCGTGAGTTCGTCTAACGCATCCTTGAGTGCTGTCCGCATGTAGACGTCGAGGTCCGCCGCTACGCGTGCATCGGTATTTTCGCGCCACGTGTCGAGGTATCCCTTGACTTCCTCGATTTTCTTCACTTCTGGATCTGGCTTCGCCCTCTGCTTCTTTTTCTTCCGCTTTTGTTTCTTCTGTTGTTTCGTCTTCGGGATGATCCACGCCTCACGCTTGTTTCCATGGTCTGGGGAAACGGTTTGTCGCTCAATCGGGAGGCCATCTACGAGGTTTTTACCGAACCCGAACGCTTGCGGAAAGCGCGCGTCGACGACTAGAATGTCTAATTCTTTGTTCTCCTCGCCGTGCCACTTCGCGAGTTGCCGCACAGGCTCCTTGCTGTAGATGTCGTCGTGTACAGTACGGGAATTGTGGAGGCCGTTTAACTCATCAGAACTGGCGGGTGAATCGACGAACTCCTCGAGGTAGTCCTCGAGAACGTTGAACACTTTTTGGACGTATTGGCGGGGTCGCTGGTCATCATCGTCGAGGCCGTGGTAGATCTGTCGTAGGAAGCCCTCGTTAAACGGGAACAGGTCCCGGAACGAGTCATCGCAGAAGCCACATCGTTCGCACACGCTATCGGTCGCTGGCGATTCGACGTCAATAATGGCATTGGTTTCGTCTCGTTTGTACGAAACGCTCCCGTCACCGTGCTTGATGTAACCTAAATATGGGCGGATAAAATTCACACACGAGTCTTCGTCCAAGAAGAGGACTCTACTCGAGTTCGGTCGGTTCGTCCGGTAAAACTTGTGACGTTCTAATCCGGTTTGCGTGTGAAGAATTTCGGTCGAATCCTGTGTTCCCGCAATAATGAAGTCCCAGTTGTTCTCCGTACTGTCGTCTTCCATGAAGTCGCGGAGCTTTGCTGCATCGAGGGCCGAGATAGAGAAATCCTCAAACACGAGCACCGGGCGGTCTTCACCGAAATCCTGACCGACGCGTTTTAGGAGCTGATCCAATGACGGCGTGTCGTATTCGTCCCTAACAGCCTCCCAGATCGCATCGTTCCACGCTTCTGCCGCCTCTTCCAATAACTTCTGTTCGAAGACGTTCAGATAGGAGAAGGTCTCTATCTCACCTGGATCGACGAAACTTACCTTCGTTGCGAGGTCACCACGCTGACTGATCGCAGTCAATTTTTTACGAACGAACTCTTCGAGTTGTTCTCGTTCTCCTGTTGTAAGGTTGACATCGGTGTGGTCTAGGTCTGTGATATTAAGTATGGCCTTTGCAACGACGAGACTGGCAACGGTATCCCGGTTCTGACGGACGTGCTTCTGGAGTCGCTCGACGTTACTCACTCCGGGGAGTTCCCCACCGATGTGTTCTCGATAGAACTGGGGAATCTCTTCGGCCATGATGGTAAGGAGATCAGCGTTCTTGTCGATATGGAGGACCGGTCGCCTATCATCTTGGAGTTGGTGCGAAAGGTACGCACAGAGTTCGGATTTCCCTGTCCCGACGTTACCCTCAATGACCGTGACGAAGTTCTTCGGACGATATCTATCAAACTGTTCGTAGATCTCCTCTTCAGAAATCTCTACTTCATCCTCGGCGAGAGCATCGAAAACGGTGATACGGTGATGGGTGAAATCGAAGAGTTCCTTGTCCTCTGACCTGACTTTTGCGACCTTGCTGGAAAGTTGGCTCAGGAGTTCTTCATCGATATCGAAGTAATGCGGACATAACGACCCATTGGGTTGTTTGATTGAACTCATGCGTTCACCGTGATGTAGTTCGCGTTTTTTGCGATGCCATCATTCGAATCGATCGCCACTCCTTCAAGTCCGACCTGTGCGTGGTCACCATGCTTGACGAGAGCGATCCGCTCATTCTTGGCGAGCCGATACAGAGTGCTTGCAAACGGCTTTGTGAACTTTCCCTCCGTCGTCAACGGTACTCGAAGCAGGTTCTGATTGATCCAATCAGCGTATTTCTGTGTCTCGATGCCATCGCCGTCGCCGTCCTCTTCGCAGGCAGCGTACACCGATGCCGCAACAAGATTGGGGTCCGGTGCGACGGTGTAGGTGCTCGATCGTCCTTTCGTGGGGTGAATAAGGCCAAGATACACAGCCTGGTTTCTCCAATGGTTGAACTTCTCCGGATTGAGTTTCATTCGCTCCCCGTTGTTGTTCCGTGGCTCGTATCCCTGCTCTTGATGCCAGCGGTCGATTTTATTCCGAAGCTCGCTGCTCGTACCGCTGAAGTACTGTTTGTTGTTGAGGAGCCACTCGTAATTAAGAACGACAGCCGATTGTTTTCCCCAGTCGGCTTCTCTAGCCTCCTTGGTAATATTGTGTAGCATCGTCATCCGGAAGTTTAACCCCCAATCGTCAGTTTCGAACGCGAGGGGTTCGGGATGATATTTGTACTCTGATTTTCGGATCATACCAAACGTTAGGAGGCCGTTCGTCGCTTGTTCAACCGTCCCGTTCCCATTGTCGTCGGATTCAAGCCCCGTGTTGGCTACTATTTCGTCCACCTCCACGTTTCCCGCTTGAATCGCCCGATAGGCGATTTCGAGGAGCTTTGGGTTCTGGACGACGTTGAGTACGTATTGTTCGCTCGTTATCATGGTCTATTGGTGGATATTTGGTTGCAGAGCATTCGACAACCAGGCATCGTATCGCTCGTGTATCGGACTCTCTTCTGGAGACAGTTTGCGGCGTGCGGTCCGTGCGTCGTTGATGTTCGGCATTCGAGTCCGACTCGCCTTGTCGAACAACTGCTCGTGGTCAATGGCGTAGTCGTTGATCGTTCGTGCGATGTCAATGGCCTCATTGTAGTCCAATTCGATTCGGCGTCGAAGCCACTTGCCGAACGACTCGATCGCTTTAGTCGACTTCAATGGATTGCTTCCATACGTCGAGCGGGATGCAAAAATGGATGAGAGGTTGTCAAGGATTGGGAGATACGGTGCATCTGGCAGAATCTCAATTAATTCTTCTACTGAGTCGAGTGAGGTACCAGTGGCCATCTCGTACAGGTTCGCGTTGTCGTGTAGGTAGAGATTCTTCGTCTCTTTCAATGGCAACTTCATACCGTGGGCTTCGTAGTGTTGCTCGTAAGCACCGTATACCTCCGAATATTCCATTGTTCGGTCTACGACCGGATCCTCCCGGAATGGCCGGACAGTTCCTGAGAGCTCGAAGTCCTCGCTGTTTCCGATTACGACGATTTGTCTATCGGATACCGAGTATCGGTTGACTAACCCTTGCAGACTGTAGACCGGGAGTTTATCTTCATAGTATTGGGTCGTCACAGCCACGATATCGAACACCGGCCGGTCGATATCCTGTATGAGGTGCCACATGTATTCGTACGCGTGATGTCGCGACGGATCTTTTAGTTGAAGCCAAGATTTCGGGCACGTGACGTCGCCGAAGCCGCTATACAATACGGCAGGTAATACTCTCAGGACCCCCTCTACGTTCCCGTTCTTGACCGGATCGGAAATGAATACCACTGAACTCTCCGAGATCAGCGACTCGAACTTACGCCACCTCATCTATCACTTCCACCTCATTTTCTTAAACTGGGGAACTCGACACATCAATAATCAGTTTCTAGAGTGGGCCCTATTTTCGCCGTGTTATCTATGTGTATATCACTGTCGATAACTGCCTGTAGCGCGGATTTGTCCAGCAAGTTGTTCTCGAGATAGAACGCTGGTGTCCGTGCGAGCAATAGACACTGGTCACAATACCTTGAACAGGTCTCGCAACCAGCGACTTCACGGACTCGACGCTCGAGCGAGGCACCCTTGCGGAGTGCCTCGAGCACTTGCCAGGTTACGCCGTTACCACCCTCGCGACTGTCGAGCATGAATACTTCGAGTATCTCCTCCGTATCCGTGACCTTCACTCTGAAGTCGTCTCGGTCACACTCGGCAATGATCGCGATGGCTTTCTCGAGAGCCTGCTCGAGGCTCACAAGAGCAGCTGGCCACGACGCGTTTGGATCATTCTGTGCATATTCGTCGAATCGGGTTCGGATCGCCGACCGCTCGAACTGGAATCGGAGACCACGCGTATGATATTGCTGGCCCACCGGTCGGTACGTCGTACCGTCGACTTCGTTGAGCAGATCGTCTAACGAGGCGTCAGGATCATCGACATTTGAGTCTCCGCTGGCGTCCACCACTGCTTCGGATTGAAGAGTCTTCTTCTCGCTTCGTCGAGAGTGGAACTGCTCAAACGCGTAGATGAAGTCAACGACGTCGAAATCACCAATCGACAGATCACACTTTAACCCGAACAGATCGACGGTATCCGTTTCGTGAGTCTCTGTCTGATCGATGTGAACCGTCGATATCGGACGTGTCGAGTATCCTCTCTGTCCACCAACTGCCTTCTTGCAGGTTACCGAGGCAATCGGATGAATCGCGGTTTTGCGTAGCGGAGAGCAGCAATGTGGACACACCTCGTACTTAAGATCGTGACTCTCAAACGGGCGTTTACAATCCTCATTTTGGCAGATTCCGGTCTTAGTGATCTCGTCGGGACTTCCGTGAACGTCAGTGACGATGTATTTCGTACCTTGAAGTCGGAACACTGCTCCGCTGTCATTTTCGGGACCAGGGAATACCTCGAACAGTCGGCCCGAGGTCTCGAATCGAATGTCGTCGCTTCCACTGTCGCTGACTTTTATTGGGAATTGCGAACCGAAGCCGCGATAGTTTGCGAGATATCCTAGTAGCCCGGTCCACCGGTCCAGACGACGGTAGCGCTCTGTCAGCGAAGTTACTGCCTGAACGGATCCATCAACGTTAGCGAGTGTTTGGAACGTCCGTTTTCCGCGTTGCTGGAGGTTCAACGGACCTTCTTCGAAGAAAATCATCTCGAAGATATCGACACCGCGTGGGCCGAAAATGTTCCGTAGGTGTCGCTCAACGTTCGTCCGCTGTGGGTCCTCACTCAGGAACACCTCGAGAATGCGAAAGCGTTTGCGGACTTCTTGCTGGTAACTTGCGAGATCGAGCGCCGACTCGTTTAGCGAGTAGATCTGGTCCATCACCTGTTTCGGATCCGGGTTCCGAAGGAGATATGCAAGCGTTTCGGTGAAGACGTGTCCAGCCATTACTTCGTCGTAGTTCTCAGGTTCGGGGACACGAACTGGTTCGAACCCTGAGAAGAACGCCTCAAGGTTGGCATAGTAGTGGTTATCGACGGGATGCTCTCCTCGAATGACAGTCGAGACGAGTGAAGAACTTCCACGCGAACGTCCGGTTCGGCCGCTCCGCTGGACGTAATTGGTTAATGTCGGTGGTACGCCCACCTGCGTAACACTATCGAGCGTCCCAATGTCGACACCGAGTTCCATCGTAGGCGTTGCGCTGACGATGTTGATGTCGGGATTCGACTTTCGGAACGCCTCCTCGATAGCCCCACGCAGCGAAGCCGGGACATCGCCTTTGTGGATGCCGACGGAAATGGTCTCTATCGAATCGGTGGCTGCTGGTTGCGCGATGTCGCTTCCCCAGTGGTCGACATTCCACTCCCAGTCGCTCTCCACGTTGGCAACTCCGGTTCCAGTATATCCCTCGTTAGTGCTGTTGAATCGCTCGTACGTCTCTACATCGTGCTCACACTGTGGGCAGGTGTCGAGCGTCTCGATTTCTGGGGACGGAAATGCGGCGTAGCAGTTTGTACAGTACGTGACGCGCTCGACAAGCCGTAGAACGGAGTCATCTTCCTTAAGGTCGTGCTGGAAGACGCCGCTCTCGGCCGGTTGATCGAAGTCGGCGAACCCAACGAGACGTTCTCGCTCGTTCTCGAGATAGGTGAGTGTA
Source organism: Natronobiforma cellulositropha (assembly GCF_025629245.1). Taxonomy (GTDB): domain Archaea; phylum Halobacteriota; class Halobacteria; order Halobacteriales; family Natrialbaceae; genus Natronobiforma; species Natronobiforma cellulositropha. The sequence continues at coordinate 10,382 of NZ_JANZXN010000054.1, read as the reverse complement.
CCGTCGGTGTTATTGGCTGGTTCGCCGCTATCGTGAACCTGTTGGGTCAGTTCGTCCCACGGGGGCTGGTGAACGAACCCTGCCTCCTCGAGTCGCGCCAGGATACGGGGAAGGTGCTGATCGAGTTCCTCCTCGCTGAACTGCAGTCCGTTGGAGACCTTGTTCCGTAGCCGATCGTATGTTAGCCCCTCAATCGGAATGCGGTTACGCTGGAATGAGACATTCGGATTTTGAGTAAAGATGTTGAAGACTTCGTGCCCAATAGCGAGCGCGAGGGGATCTGAGAAATCAGAGAGGTACTCGGACGTCACGAGCGCAGCCGACGTGAGATGCCGACAGTTTTGAAGGGACGCTTTCCGCTGAATCTGCTGGCGCATATCCTCGAGGATTTCGTAGGTCGCCCCCTCTTCATCGATCGCGTTCTCCTTGAGCGGTTTCCAGTACTCCTCTTTCAGTCGATCGCTGACATCGAAGTATATCTCCGATGCTTCCTTTGAATCACCGGCCTTCAGGAGCTCTTCGATGTAAAGTGATTCTGCTATCAGCCCGTATTCGGTGTCTATGATCTCTCCGCCAACCGTCTCAGCTGAGCTCCGCGAATCGTTGAAGACGAGCGTCTTCTTTGACGGTGTCTGCCTGCAGAGCTCGGTCAGCATGAACGACAATAACGTCGACGTGGGAACGTTGATGTCCTGAAGGGATGGTTTCTCTCCACACCCCGGGCAACAGCCCGTTTCCGATGCGTTCAGTGGAACGAACTCCGTCTCACCTCTTCGGTCCTCATTGACGTATGGGTGATGGCAGCGACGACAGAACTGGAGTTCTGGGATCTCGGTTCCACATTCACGACAACTGTTATGCCGGGATACTATTGCACACCCGCTGCACCAGTACGCTTTCGACGGCGGTTTCAGGAACGTATGATACTTGTCAGTGAGAATTCGACCGAGTCGACCCAAGAGCATCACCGTCGAAAGTACGCCTTCGGGGTCATCAACGGATTCGGCATCAACCGCATTTAACAGATCATCGTAATGCCGGAACCGGACACTCCCAGCCCCTTCTTCGAAGAGTTCTGCGAGCGCTCCGACTTCAGGAATGTTCTCAGCGGCAAACTGTTTCCAGTTACTCCCGATGTTTTCGGAGTCGAGTACTCTGTTGACGATTCGTTCCACTCCCTCTTCCGATGTTGCGATGTCGAGCGGGTCGTCGTACCTGTCCGTATTGACCAGTGAATCGATGGTCGATTCGATAGGGGGGAGAAGCCACTGCTCTACTGATGAACGAACACGCAACTTGTTGCCTCCTGCTAAAACATCTATATCTTGAAGTGTCGAAATCGCGTTCGCCAGTTCAGGATATTGTTCTCTTAGATCAGGCGTTGCTGTCGTTCCCTGCGTAGCGTGGATGAGAACTTGGACAATCTCTTCTAGCGAACACGGTTCTATTCGTCCGAAGTCCGGTTTACCGTCGACTGGAACTGGCTCGGGAGTAAATAGCACCTCATTTATCTCTGACTCCTTACTGCCGGTCAGCGAAGCTGCGAGCTCAGCTGGGTTGTCCACGGTCGCGGACACCATCGTTATCTGCGGATCTCTCGCACTGTAGAACGATTTCAGTCGGCGTGAGAGCAGGGAGACGGATGCACCGCTAATACCGGACCAGACGTGAGCCTCGTCGTACACGATGTGCTCCACAGGATGTTCGCTCGGTTCTTCGCCGACCAACCCTCGCGTCTCTGACTTATCGTTGACGAAGATGTAATCCAAGGCTTCGGGGTTGGTCAAAAGAATATCGACTCCGCTTCGGATGCCCCTCCGCGTAACCCGTATCCACGGGTAGTCATGGTTGTCAGTTCCGACGTTAAAATTCGATTTCACACGGAGTTTCCCCTTCGTTCGGGGACACTCTAGTCCGCGAATGTATGATCCCGACTGAATCTGGAAATTTTGAGTGCCGACGGATTCCTCGGTATCGCCGTCCCATATCCCGATCTTGATTTTCTCACCTTCGAGGTCCTGATTGATGCGGTCGAGATAACGGATGAATCGATTGAGTTGGTCCACCTCTAGCGTCTTCATTGGGTATATGATGATTGACTTCAGCCCAGGCTCGTCAGTCTGAAGACAGTGGTTTAAAACCGGAAGAAAGAATGACTCGGTCTTCCCCGTTGCGGTCGGAACCGCCAGTATATTGTCGTTCGTATCGCTCTCGATGGCATCGATCGTCTCTGCCTGATGCTGATAAAGCGGGAGTGAGTCATCACCGTCGAATAAGACATCCACTGCAGCCTCTGAAACGAGATCATGATAGCCGTGAGAGTTCAGGAAATCAGAAATGGTGGTATCGTGTGCCTTTGGAGTACGGACGTATTCGACGTATGGCCCCTTCGATTCGATGAGCTCGGACCCAACGAACGACTCGGCGTTGTCAATCCCCTCCTGTTGATTTAACTTCGTCAGCGATCTGTTCCACCAGATGATCTCGGAAGCGCGATCAACTGCACCATCTAGAGCTTCCTGTGGAGAACCCATACTCAAAGTCGTGGCTTCTTTGGCTTGCATTTGACAAATAGCTATTGGTGCCTGACCACCAGATAAAATAAATCTGCTACAGTAGACGGATTATTTATTTAACATGGGTTTGAAATATAATCAATTTTTACATTTGTGTATGGGTTCGTTGCCGCGATATGACGCTGGAACGGATCTTTTGTCTGTACGGCTCCGGTGAATTGCCATACTGCGTTGAGTTGTGTTGTCTTACAGTCGTCCAGAGATCGGCCCATCAGTTTGCCACCGCCCGATTCCAGGAGGTTCTCGTTGCGATCGTCCCAGTGTGGCGCCTCGAGCGGCGCAATACCCACCGAAAGTCGCCACAGTCTAGTGATTAACCAGAGCCTCGAAAAGTTGTTTCAGACCGTCTCAATACGGACTGTCCGCTTTTTCACTCCTTTTACCGGGGCAGTCCAGTCAGCACATGACGCTGGCTCAAACGGTTCAGACACCATTTTAATCACGACCGACCAAACCAAGCCCTGAACGGCCGAGCACCAACTGAGGAGGTTCTGAACTAGACAGTGCCTTTCAATGCTTACTCTCGTTTTCTTGGAACGCATCGAGATCTGGTGGTTCCTCAAAGACAGTGGTGAAGTTGACAATCTCATCAAGTTCTCTGAGATAATTGATGAGTTGCTCTCGTTCGTTCTGCAATCTTTTTCGCTCATTCTGCAGGTTCTGCACAGTGTCAACAACCGACTCCATGGACACATCATTGTCCATATCCAAAGCCGTACGAAGCTCTTCAATGTACTCTGTATTAGTGCCCCGGGAACGTGGCTCATTTTCAAATGCACCGGCCTCGCTCGTCTGGACATCAGTGTCGGTAGCTCCTTCCTGGAAATTCGTTCTGTCAGATTGATCCCTTGGTTTCTGCGCTTTCGACCTCGGTCTCACATTGGGGCTCTCGTCTTCCTCATCAGGAGCTCTACGCGATCCAGTCGTTTCGTCAGGTAACTCAATTAATTGGTCGGTCGGCTGACTCTCTGTTGACTCACGCCACTCTGGGCGTGGCTCCGACTCTGGGTCACTAAATTCCGGTCCCCGGCGTACTTCCTCTGAAGTAGAGTACTTGGCCCGCCAATCCTCTAAATCGAATTCGTCAATAGCGGTTGCCGTATCTGGTTCTCCTCCCTGTTGTTCGAACTCCTCCAGATAACGTGGCAAGAGCCAAATAGGGACACCTTCGGTTTCGTCTGTCAGTACCCTTTCTTCAGTGGCGTGTCTCAAGGCTAGTTCCGTTATATCGTCGACAAGTGGGATGTCGTTCGGATCATCTGCGTAAACGGGTACCTCAAAGCGCTTGAGATTAGGACACTCATTGGGGGAGAGATCAGTTAGAGTGTCGTGATCGTGTTCCTTCTCGAAATAGCGTTGGTATGCCGGTCTTGATTTAACGGGGACGAACGCGTCTGATCGGATGCGGAGTTCGGAGTGTAACCGGACGCACTTGATGACTCCATCACGCTCTGGATATGCTCGATAGTATTTGCCAGACGCACTAGTTCCAGGTTTCTTATTGAACCGTGGACTGTTTATTTTCGATTTTGATTTGTCGATTTTCTCTACGCTCTCTGGAATGTCCTCATGGATCTCATCATCAAACGCTTCGAGAGCCTCATCAGAATAGGCAGCCAAGACCCACTTTGGGAGGTTTTCGTATGTTTGGCGCCGATATTCGCCCAATGCGTTTTCCGTCACATTAAGAAGATGGTTGGTTACCTCCTGTGTCCCGTCAAGGCTATCCTTGGTATCAGACCATGGCATATTCTCTGCGGGACCCTGTAACTCGATCGTACAATGAAGTCGCCCATGGCCTTGCGATTCACGAAACTTCCCTAGATAGCGCGTCGAAAAGAGGTCGTTATCGGTATCCCGAAACATTACGTTCCGGTTATTCATCGTGACAGTTAGGCCAGCATCTAACGGATTCGACGATGGCATCAGAGCCACGGTGATGTTGGCCCGGAGAGCGTTCTCTAATTCGATCTCGGCGCTGTTCGCGAAGGGGAGTTCCTCGTACCGGCGCGGATGTAGTCCATCGAACGGGAGCCACGCCAACCGGATTGAATCAGGGACATTGACTGTGACAGCGCGCTCCGAATCTGCCCATCTGAGCTCGAAATCGATGGTACCCTCGTCGGTAATCGTCGGAGCAGCGATATGGATACCATTTCGAAGGAAGTGCTCGTACGTCTCGCCGAGTCGCCAAAGCGAATTATCCGCACCTTGGTCGATTTCACCTTTCTCACCCCGTCCTAGGAGATTTGACCACACATTCTCGTTCAGGTCTTCAACAATGATCCGCGTGTGACCTTCCTCCAGATCGTCTACTCGGTAGACATCCGATTTGTAAACATCATCATTCTCAATCTCATTATTGTCGGTCGATTTAAGATCGCGAGCATCTATTTCGAACCCAGCCGCAACCTCGTACCCGGTGGCGTGCGACTCGTATTTGATCCGGTCACCGATCCCAATCAGGCGCTTCGCTCCGACACCGAACCGACCGATGCCTTCTGGTGGGGCATCGGTGTGTCCTAATTGAAAAAACCGAGACAGTTCAGTTGGTGGAACGCCGCCAGCGTTATCAACAATGATCAATCGGCCAGAACCACTATTTTCTATAATGGCATCTTCGTTTGTGGAATCAGGTTCTGACACCGGTTCGTACTGAATTTTAACTTCTAACGTTTCCGGATGCTTCGCACCGTCTAGCGCCTGTCGGCGGACGAAGTCGATTGAATTGTCGATTGTCTCGGTAACAATTGCATACGGAGAAGCCCCCGCAGCGAATGCCTGATATATGTTAGGAAGGGGCTGATACTGCACCGATTCTGGGAGTCCAGCTGGTTCGGGTGATTCGCTCATACGTTTGTCGGTATACTACAATCGGCTGATTTCAGACTCGATAGCGCCCGTCGACATCTTGTTATGGGGTCATAGTAGCGCACAAGTATATAAATGTGGTGTATGGGACAATGTTACGTCTTCGTCAGACTGGTTTTGGCAGCGGTATCCCTTATTGAACCTTCTTGCGTGGCTGCACACATAGCCAGTGCCGTCCTCGGTCACGTCCAAATAGCACCAATTAGCGGTTCCGAACGGATCCATGATGAGTTTTCGTGTGCTACTCCGACAGTATCGGTGACTGGGCGGGAGAAAACTGTCATTCGAACCCTTTGGCCTGGCAGGATTTCTTAGTGGCGAGAATAACGAACTGGTGATGTCACTACCCTCCCAAAAGTATAAGTATCTAACCATCCAATAGACTACTGTGGCAAGCGATAGGGGGTTTCGGCGTAGGCGACTGGTCGGTGACGACCGAAGCTGAAGCTTCTTGCACGGTGTCACGTGGGTGCGACAACACCCACGCAGTAGAAAAGGCCGCTGAAACGGCCAATTTGGAGTCGCAATGAAGGATACTACCCACACAGACTTAGTAGTAACGCTCGCTCTTCTGCCGGAAGCCGGAACGGAGGGGCGATGACAACCAGCAACAACGGTTCGGCGCCAGCAGTTTCGTCTCATGCCGTCCAGCGGTACATTCAGCGGTCGGATTCGGTGATGGTGACGGAGGCCGAGCTCTCTTACCGGTTCCAGTCCGGCCTCTGCGTTGAGGTCGTGGGCAAACAGTACACTGAGGCACGCCTGACCCAGGACTCCGGCGTTCCTCTCGTTCTTCTCCGCCAACACACGCACGTTGCGACGGTCGTGTACGCACGCGGTGAAACCGTCCTGTTTACCGACGAGTCGCCGACGCTCGAGTGCCAACACTGCGGTATGAAAGAACCAAACGCGGACGCGATGGCGAACTGTACCGAGTGTACTGCCAACAACTGGATGCTGATCGACCCACCGCTGTAACAACAGGATATTAATAAACTCGACCAGTAATGTCTTCCCGTTCGGAGTACGTCCCGTTCGACTCGGGCGGCGGGCTTTGCCCTCTCAGGGCATCTAACCGTGACAGACGAACACCCCACACCTGGACCGGAAACGCCCCCGGGTGACCTCGGACTCGAAACCTTCCTCGAGGTCATGCGAGCGGTGCGACAGGTCCAGACCGACACCCCGGACTGGTCGTTCGACGACGATCAGGTAGCGGCCATCCGTCACGAGACGGGCCCGCTCCATCTTACTGCTGGCCCAGGCTCCGGTAAAAGTACTGTGACCAACGTAACCGTCCTCAAGTGGCTACTGGTAGATGGAGTACCACCTGGCGGGATCGTCCTGACCACCTTCACTGAAAAGGCCGCCGAAAACCTGCAACAGCGCCTGGAACGCGATCTCGGTGCACTCGGCTACGCCGACATCCTCTCTATCGACGAGTTGCACGTCGGGACTGGCCACCAACTCTGGGGCGAGATCATGCGCGACTACAGGTTCGATGACTACCGCAACGTCGACCTCCTAGACGAAGATGCCCAGGAGATGTTCGTCGCACGCCACTGCAAGTACGTCGACGTTCTCGCCGACGGAGATGCTGCCACGTTCCGAGACATCGTTCCACGGCTCAATGACGACGGCACCTGCTCCCGAGGCGCGGCCGCGACCACAGCGACACGGCTGTTCAACCGACTCTCACAACTCCGGGTCAACACCGAACAGCTCGCCGACTCTGAACGCCCCGAGTTCCAACGGCTTGCAGAGGGGCACCAAGAGTACCTCGAAACACTCTGTGCCGAGTCGCGGTGTGACTTCGCACGACTGCAAGAACGGTTCTTGGGGTTCCTTGAGACAGACGGTGGCAAGCGGTTTGCACAGGGTGATATCCAACGCAGCGAGCCAGCGCTTCAGCGGATCGCTGTCGATGAGTACCAAGATGTCAACCCTCTTCAGCAGGCGATCTATTTCCGACTCGCCGAGTTGATGCCTGAGGAGGTCCCGACGTTGGTCGTGGTCGGAGACGACGACCAGGCGCTCTACCGGTTCCGTGGCGGGACCGTCGACTGCTTGATCGAGTTCCCTGACCGCCTCTCGGACTATCTCGGGATCAACCGAAACGAAATCGACACGGAACAATTACGGTGGAACTACCGGTCTCGACCGGAGATTGTCGACTGGGTCAATCGCCACATTGGCTACCACCCGGTGATGCAGGCGGAGGACGCCCGGGCACCCGGCAAGGAGCCGATGAATGCGGCACGCGACGCCGTCGACCACCCGAGCGTCCACCTGCTGAAAGAAGACAACAAAGCGGAAGCGGCGGCGGCCTTCGCCGACCAGGTCCAGCAACTCCACGCTGACGGCTACGTCCAGGACCTGAATCAGGTCGCGCTCCTCGCTCACAGTACGCGTGAGTACTGGCCCCAGTGGGAAAACACGACGTTCGTCGGGGAGTGTGTCAACGCGTTGGAGGCGCGCAACATCCCGGTCCACAACCCGCGGAACAAGGGCTTCCTCCAGCACGAGGAGATCCAGGCGATGCTCGCAGCGCTAGCGGCCTGTTTCGACCCCGGCCTCGAGTGGGCAGAAGACAATGTCTTCCCGTATGGAGTTCTCGGTGCCGACTTTCAAGAGTGGACCGCCACGTTAGACGACGTGATTGATCAGTACGGCGCCAGCGCCCTTGCGGATTATCTCGAAATCACTGCCACCCGGATCCGAAGTGCATCCTCTGGGACTGTTGCTAACGTCTCCACAGTCGACCTCTACAATCGGATCCGGTCGTTCGAACCGTTCTCTACCTGGACGAAAGACGATAATCACGTCAACCGCGCCAAGCGATTGGGAAAACTCAGCCAACTCCTTGAATCCTTCGAGGGGATCGCCGAGGGCGTCACTGAGAACCGAAAGCTGACGCGTACCTCCCACGACCAGTACGACACCGTCTCGGTGCGGTTCCTGAGCGACTATTACTGGACGTTCTGCCAGTACCTCCAAACTGCAGGGCTCGACGATCCGGAGAACCAGTACGACATCTTCCCGAGCGGCCACGTGCAGGTAATGACGGTTCATCAAGCCAAGGGCCTGGAGTTCGCTGTGGTCTTCCTCGCGAGTCTCGAGCTGACGCCGGAGAAGACCTACGACGAGACGGAAGAGGGTGATCCCGTGCCCCGTGTCGCCGACCTGCTGAGCGACTACACCGACCGCACCCCGCCAACAGACGTCCCAACACGTGCCGAACGAGACCTGGTCCGGCAGTTCTACGTTGCGCACTCGCGTGCCGAGGAGAACCTCGTCTTACTGGGAACCGACTGGTACCTCGAAGATGCCGACGGCAGGACTGTTCTGCCCTCACTCGGAACTGACGCCACCAGTCCGGTTGGTGTCGGCTGGTTCGACGCTGATCAGCGGGTTGATCAAGGGGCCACTCTCAACTCCGGTGGGCGGACCGTCGGTCCCCCGGCAGCGGACAACGTGCGACGGACCTACTCGATCGTCGCGGATGTACTTTCATTCCGACGGTGTAAGCGCCAGTATGGCTATCACACTGAACACGAATTTGCTGCTGGAAGCGGGACCCAGCTGTTCGCCGGGTTGGCCGTCCACCAGACGCTGGACTGGGCCCATCGCTACTACAACGGCAACGTCGATGGGGTTCCTGGTGGAACGGCACCTGACGAGAGGGCACTTCGGACCGAATTCGAGAGCGTCGTTGAGTCGCTCCGTGACCAGCGGGTCATGCCGATGGGACGGGATGCGGTTGACGCCGTGTTCAAACACGTCAAGCGGTTCAACGTCCAGACCGGACCCGAGCTTTACCCACAGATCATTGACACCGAGTGCAAACTTCGACGGAATGCGGGCGAGTTCATCCTAACTGGAGTCACCGACGTGATCGCCGGCGACGCTGGTCAGAACAAACTCTGCGACTACAAAGCGAGCCAGCGCCCCAAACCCGGTGAGGGCTATCTCGACGATTACCGTGAACAACTACTCGTGTATGCTGGCCTCTACGAGGAGAAAGATGGAGAGTACCCTGACAGTGCCGTGTTGTATTTCCTCGGCGAAGAAGACCAGTCTGGCACCCGCCTCGAGTTAGACTTCACTGAGGCCGAGGTCCGTGCCGCAATGGCACGCTTTGAGGAGACGGTCAAAGAGCTTGAATCCGTTCGCAGGCTTAACGATTGGGACGAGTTAGACGAAGACGACCTTCCGGACGAGGCAACGTGCGCAGAGTGTGATTTCCGGTGGGACTGTGATGCCCGCGACTACGACGACCGGTAAACCAGACTTCAGCGTCTGGCGCGTGGCCTAATTCTCTATTGATTTGGTGAGCGTGTCATACAGGCATTTCCAATAGATATTCTTCATATTCCTGGTAGCGAATACCCTGCTGAAAGCATGTCATCGATCGGTTCAAGCTGCTCTGAAACTATTGTATGTTGTCGCTCGGAATCACCGGCGAGCGGTACCGTCTCCTCTTCGAGCGGTGTTGGGGCGGATTCGATTACCGAAAACACTACCACTGGAAGCCCTCGGACACTCGAGGGCCTTCACTCGCCGTGGTCCTCACTCGTTCACGGCTTTCGTTCGTTGGCACTTACTTCTAACCGCGCCTCGCCCCGGTTCTAACGTAGCGACGTCCCTCGTGCGACGTCGTCGGCACACCTTCGCAGTGCTCTAGGTACGCCGCCAATGCGCGCCACGGCCCAAAGCCGAACATAGCGAGCGCTGGAGAGCGAACCGTGATTGCGGGAGAAGATGGTTCTGCAGACCGAGCGGGCAAAGCGAGTATGAGACGTATTCTATCACACGCTCTTTGGCAGTTGTACCATCCGTTCTAGTTTAGCGCAGCGACACATCCAGAGACCCCGAGCTAGAATCGTCAGTAACTAGGAATGTGAGAATCCGGTGGAGAGTGTGTACAACCCACCG
>NZ_JANZXN010000053.1 GCF_025629245.1 Natronobiforma cellulositropha | reverse complement strand
CCTGGTTTGGACAATTCCGCGAACTCGTCCTCAAGTGCGCCGTCAGAAACATCGAACTCGCGCTCGACCGCTCAAACCCATGAATTCAGGCGTCTAAACAAGGCCCAATCACTAGCTAATCACAATTTCTCAAATCATTCTTTTCCTTCGGAACTTTCTACGCGGTTCTCTTGAACAAATCTGCTTGGCATCACCTAATTCCTCAAAGCTCTTGTCACGATCGTCCATTGTGGTACCTCGAGCAATATTATCCTCAACCAAAGTTGATGGTGGATATTGGTTAATAAAGACCAATAATCATATTATGGTCCCCTATCTGAACGTCATATGGCTGGAAACTGGGCAGTGAGCAGTTACTCGGGGGAGTTCTCGTTTGAGACGAAACAGAATCTCCGTGAATTGTATCTAAACCGGTGTTCGGTCTGTGAACAAAAGCGTGTGTCTCCGTACGGCCATCCCGAAGTCGAAGCCGCGCATATACATCCTGCCCAACATGGTGGGCCGAACCGAGAGACGAACGGGCTACTCTTGTGTCGGCGCTGTCACTGGGGGTTTGACTCGGGTTGGCTTGGTCTCGAGGACGACCACACCATCATTGTCGCAGACGAGGACGCTGCCCACGGGTACGAGTACTTCCAGCAGTTTGGGGGAAAGCCGCTGCTCAGTCCGACACTGGATGACCTTCAGCCGGAACCCCGATTCATACAGGTCCACCGTAGGCTGTTCGGGTTTGAGTCGCTCGTTTCTGGTGACGTGCTCACCATCGGTGGGCTACGAGACAGTCAGACCAGATTGGTTGATGGCCGTCGCCTCATCATCGAGGGCGGCGAGGAAGATGCGCTCGTCGTGAACTGCCGGGTGAGCAGTGTCGGCACACAAACCGTGCGCTGTGAACATCAGACCACTCTCGAAAAGCGCCCGGAAACGGTTGCCGAGCCGGCTGACCCTCGAGTTGACACCCAGACGGACCCCTCGCTCGAGGGCTTAGAGAAATCCGCTCGAACGATCAAATCGGATTATTCAGGCGTCGAACAGAAGTGGGAGTGGGGTCGTCTGTTCCGCACGACTCGTGCTCAGCACGGGCTTTCACGGGCTGAAATTGCCGCGAAGCTTCCTATTGATGGAACCAGTAAGAACCAGATTCAGCGGGCCGAACGCGTCTATGATATGTTCCCTAACCGGGACTTTGAGGGACCGGTCCTTTCATTTTCGGCCATCGCTGAATTACAACGTGCATTCCCCCAACCCGAGGATGCTCGAGCGGTGTACGACTGCATCGCTGCCACTGGGGTGGAACTGTCTGTCTGGGAGACTCGAGCATGGGTTGAACTACTCCTCGACGACGTGTCTGTGACGCGCGAAACCGTTCAGCAATCATTAGAAGAGCACCCGTCCTTGAGTCCCTATGACCATACTCGAGGACGCAAACTCGATACACATATTCAACATATTCTTACGGTCCATGCTGCGTCCCACTCCACTGTGACCCGCTAGCAGTTCTGGCCCGTCTTCAGGCCATCGCCGTCTCCCCGCTCGAGCACCGCTAGACCCTATCTCCCAGACGTGTACACTATTCGCACAACCCTTTTGCTCCTCTGCGACCAACCTCAACACAGGATCATGGCGCAATCGATGGCCGAACTGCTCCAGCAGGACCTCGAGTGTGAGGGCTTACTCGAGTGTATACACGGTCTCAAACAGCTCGACAAGGAGTGTTTCCGGGTGCTGGTCGAGAGCGACGAGTCGCTCACGATCGACGAGGTCGCAGACCGGGTCGAGCGCGAGCGCTCGACGGCGTACCGCTCGATTCAGCGGCTGCTCCAGAGCGGCTTCATTCAGAAAGAACAGATCAACTACGACCAGGGTGGCTACTACCACGTCTACTACCCGACCGATCCGCATCAGATCGCCGGTGAGATGCAGCGGACGTTGAACGACTGGTACGCGAAGATGGGCCAGCTCATCCAAGAGTTCGAGGACAAGTACGAGGGCGTCGACGGCGCTCGAGCGCCTGCCGATCGCTGACGCGCCGCGTTCCCACCACTGGAAGGGACCATCGTTTTCACTGCCGCGCTCGAGCGCCTGCCGATCGCTGACGCGCCGCGTTCCCACCACTGGAAGGGACCATCGTTTTCACTGCCGCGCTCGAGCGTCCACTATGACAGACGAGATCGATCCGGCCGTCCTGTTGCCGAGCGAGCGGATGCGAACCCAGGCGCTCGAGGGGGAGGTGACGCAGATCCACCGCGGGCAGCGCTACGCCGACGAGGGTGCGCGCTTCTCGGTCGGTGACACCGAGTTCGAGGTCGTCGCGGTCGACGAGCGGACGCTCGGTGAGCTGACCGACGCGGACGCGCGGGCGGAGGGTGTCGCGGACCTCGCGGCCTACCGGGACCTCCTCGAGCGCGCCCACGAGCACTTCTCGTGGGACGACGAGTCGACGGTCGTCCGTCACCGCTTCGAGCGCCGGTGACTCATGTCAGCGGACGACGAGTATGGCGAGACCGAGCGCGAGCAGGCCGAGTCCCCACCAGAGCGAGTCGCCTGGTAGCACTTTGAGGATCAGCGTGACGATTCCCGACGAGAGCAGTGACCAGCCGATCGTGGTTCGGTATGCCATACGGGAACCGACGGTCGCCAGCGCCGTAGGCACTCGGGTGTGAGACACGGTGTGAAACCGGATGCAGATCGGGCGCTCGAGCCACGTCGGTCGTCTCCGTAGATTCTCGAGCGACTACCGGAATAGCATCGTTTAGGACCTTCGCGTAACTAGGTCGGTGCGATGACCGACACACCCGCCGCCTCGACGCCGACGCCACCGCAGGTAGTGCTCATCGCGCTGTTCGTGACGGCGCTGGTGACGGCACAGCTCACGGCGGCGAAAGTCCTCGGCTTCGACCTGCCGGTCGCGATTCCCTACCTGGGCGCGGAGTTGCTCCTGCCGGGGGCGGCGCTCGCCTACGCGGTGACGTTCTTCGCGAGCGACTGTTACTCGGAACTCTACGGGCGGCGTGCGGCCCACGTGGTCGTCAACGTCGCCTTCGGGATGAACCTCGTCGTCCTGCTGTTGGTCTGGTCGACGATCGCTGCCCCGGACTCGGGTGTCGGCGTCGACGGCGAGCAGTTCGCGGCCGTCCTCGGGCCTTCGACGGCCATCGTCGCCGGGAGCCTGCTGGCCTACCTCGTCAGCCAGAACTGGGACGTCTACGTCTTCCACCGCATCCGCGCCTACACCGACGGCGAGCACCTCTGGCTGCGGAACCTCGCCTCGACGGCGAGCAGCCAGGCGATCGACACCGTCATCTTCGTCACCGTCGCCTTCGCCATCGCCCCCGCCCTCCTCGGCACCGGGGCGGCGCTCCCGCTCGAGTCCGTCCTCGTCCTCATCGTCGGCCAGTACCTCCTGAAACTCGCCATCGCCGTCGTCGACACGCCGGCCGTCTACGCCGTGGTCGCCTTCGTGCGCGCTCGAGCGGACGCCGATCCGGCGAGCGACCGTTCTGAACCGGTGCAGTGACGGTTCGGAAACGGCGAGCGTTTGTCGTACCAACTGCAACGGTTTACACACTGATCGCCGACCCGTCTGGCGATCAGGTGTGCACTGACTTGCAGTGGCTACTATAGGTCTCGAGTGTGACCTTCACGCATGGACCCACGCGTCTACGAACACGCCGAGATTCTCGTCGACTGGAGCGCCCGCGTCGAACGCGGTGACGACGTCGTCCTCTCGGTCGGTCCGGATGCCCACGACCTCGCGGTCGCCGTCGCCGAGAAACTCGGCGAGCGCGGGGCGACCCTCCTCGCGACCTACGACTCGAGTGAACTGACACGCGCCTACCTGCGCGCTCACGACGGCGAGTTCGCCGCCGACCCCGACTACGAACGCGCCCTCTACGAGCGGGCGGACGTCGTCCTCCGCCTGGGCGGCGGGCGAAACACCAGTGCGATGGCCGACGTGCCCGGTGAGACCAGAAGCGCCTACCGGCGCGCCCGGACGGGTGTCCGCGAGGCGCGTTTCGCCACCCGCTGGGTGTCGACGGCCCACCCGACGCGCGCGCTCGCCCAGCAGGCGGGGATGGCCTACGAGGAGTACCGCGACTTCGCCTACGATGCCATCTGTCGCGACTGGGAGGCGCTCGCAGACGAGATGGCCCACCTCAAGACACGCCTCGACGAGGGCAGTGAGGTTAGACTCCTCGCGGGCGAGACCGACCTCACGATGTCCATCGAGGGGCGGACGGCGGTCAACAGCGCCGCCTCCGTCGCCTACGACTCGCACAACCTCCCGAGCGGCGAGGTGTTCACCGCGCCCGCCGCCACCGAGGGCGTCGTCGTCTTCGATATCCCGATGACGATCCAGGGCCGCCCGGTTCGCGACGTCCGCCTCGAGTTCGACGGCGGCGACGTCGTCGACCACGCGGCGGAGGCGGGCGAAGACGTGATCGCCGAGATTCTCGAGACCGACGCGGGGGCGCGACGGCTGGGCGAACTCGGCGTCGGGATGAACCGCGGCATCGACCGCTACACCAACAACATTCTCTTCGACGAGAAGATGGCCGAGACGGTCCACCTCGCGCTGGGGCGGGCCTACGACGCCTGCCTCCCCGACGGCGAGACCGGCAACGAGTCGGCCGTCCACGTCGACTTGTTGCTCGACACGGGCGCGGACTCACGGTTCGAAATCGACGGCGAGGTCGTCGCCGAAGACGGCACGTTCGTCTTCGAGGAGTGACCCAGCGCGCTCCCGTTGGCCGTCCCCCGCTCTCGGTCTCCTCCGCTCCCGTAACGGGTTCGTACCTCCCGTAGGTGCCTGCTACAGCGCACGCGCGCTCGAGAAACCGGCCAATAGTGATACGGGAATCCCCCGTCCGCTCGAGTACCACGCGACCGGTCGCCGACTTCCCGGTCGAGTGGTCAGTGCTCATCGCGTACGTCACCACCTCGACGTTCGTCCGGCCGCCGTCGCCGACGAACGTTCCCGGACGACATCGTGGCCGATTTTTTGCCCGTCGCACGTATACCGACGGCGACCGAACGACTCCCATGCGCGACGCGCTCAGGGCAGGTATCGCCATCTACAACGACGGCTACGTCCACGCCGCCCACGACGCCTGGGAACCTCGCTGGCTCGCCCTCGACGCTGGCACCGACGACGAGCGCCTCCTCCACGGCCTCATCCAGTTCACGGCGGCGGTCTACCACGCCCACGAACGCAACTGGGCGGGCTGTACGGGCCTCGCCGTGAGCGCCCGCGAGTACCTCGCGGACCTGCCCGAGACCTACCGCGGCGTCGCCCTCGAGACGCCGCGGGCGTTCCTCGAACGCCTCGGTGACGACCCGGCACTGCTCGAGCGCCGCGAGCCACCGGCGCTCACCCACGACGGCGAGTGCGTCCGCCTCGCGGACCTCTCGTTCGCCGAGACGGCCCTCGCCGCACCCGCCCTCGCCGACGCGTTCGGTCTCGAGGAGACGACGCTCGAGCGCGCGGCCCACTACGCCCGCGCCGACCTCGCGGCCGGCGACGACGGCAGCCGGTTCATCACCCTGCTGTTCGACGTCGTCCGCGAGGACGACGCGCGGGCGCTGGTCTACCAGCGACTCGAGTCCCACCTCGAGCGACGCGAGGCTCGAGAAGGAGACGTAGAGGGGCTGTTCTGAACACCATCTCAGCGCGCTCGCAGCTCTCGCTGGGACGCGAGCGCCTCGACGATCAGGTCCCCCGCACGTCTCGCCCCGATGACGTTGCGGGCGAACGGTCCGAGCACTTGCTGTGCGGCCGCCCCGGTCACGAACAGCCGCGAGCGCGACCCGTCCCGGCGTCGCCAGCGCAACGATCCGTCGTCGAGGACGGGCGCGCCGCGATAGCCCGTCTCGAGGGCGTCGCCCGCGCCGAGCCGTCGCAGGAGCACCCCGTCGTAGGGCGAGCCGAAGCCGGTCGCACAGACGAGTTCGTCCAGACACGCCGCGCTCCCGTCCCGGCAGGTGACCACGACGGTTCCGCCGGCCTCCGTGGCCGTGGTGATCTCGCTGCGCTCGAGTGTGACCGAGCCACGCTCGAGCGCCTCGCGGACGCGCCGGAAGGCGTGGGGCGCGACCGAGCCGTCGTGTCGCGCCTCGAGCACCGTTCGCTCGCGCTCGCGCGAGGCCGCCGGGAGTGCCTGCAGGTCGGCGACGACGCCGGAGAAGTGCGCCCAGTCGGTGCTCGCCTCGAGCGTCTCGACGCGAAACGGGCTGCGGGCGAACAGCGTCACCTCGCGCCCGGGCTGGGCGACCGTCGTCGCCAGCTGTGCCGCCGTGATGGCTCCACCGACGACGCCGACCGCCGCCGTCTCGCCGATTGCAGCCGGGTCGAACTCGCGCTCGAAGACGTGGCTCACCGGGGCACTCGCGGGCAGCCCGTCCGCCCATTCGGGAGAGGCGTACGCCCCGCCGTGGCCGACAGCGAGGAGACACCACCGCGCGCGGAGTCGCCCCGCGGTCGTCTCGAGGTCGACGCCATCGCGTCGCTCCTCGAGTCCCGTGACCGTCGCCTCGACGACGGCCGACGCCAGCCCGAGGCGGTCACAGACCCAGTCGGCGTGGTCGAAAAACAGCGAGACGGTCGGCCGGTCCGCGCCGACCGAACTCGAGACCAGTTCGTCCTCGCGGCCGCGTGCTCGTGCGAAGTCCCGGAGGCTGAACGGGTCCCGGTCGACGTGGTGGACGAACGGCGAGCGAAACTCGTCCATGCCACACTGGCGACACTGCCGTCTGAACCCGCCGAGGAGACCCTGTGGGTCCACGATGCGTAGCTCGTCGCGCCCGACGACGCCCTCCTCGAGCAGCCGCACCGCCAGGTGGGTTCCGTGGACGCCACCACCGACGATGACGACCGTCGGGTCGTCGGTGGCCGCGCGTGTCGTGACCTCGGTGGCGTCGGCTGCCGGGGTGCGTCCGTCCCCCTCGCCTGCTTCGGGACCGTCCGTGCTCACTCGTACTTTCGAAAGCCCATGTCACGGGCCATCTCGCGGAAGGACTGGCGACACAGCCAGATGTCGTACTTACCGACCAGTCCGTCCCGGCGGCCGGTCGCCCGACACACGCGTCGTTGTCCCGTCCGCTCGCGTCCCTCACTCTGTTCGGCGCGCTGCTGGTCGTCGCGCTCACTCATGACAGCTCCTCGGCTCGCCGCCGGAGCGACTCGGGGAGCGTCGTATCGTCGGCGAGGTCCGCGAGCTGTGCCGTCGCGTTACACCTCGAGAGTCCAGCGAGCGCCTGCCGTCGGAACTCCCCGCGGAGTCCGTCGGTCTGGACGAGGATGGCGAGACTCGCCCGCTCGCGGTCGCTGACGAGGGAATCGATCGCTGCTCGGCGCTGTGTTCTCGAGACGTTCGTCTTGACTGCGGTTCGGAATGTACTCGACATGGTTGGATCTGAGGTTGCGTCGCGACGGTGCGGGCTCCGTGGTCGCGTCGGACACTCGGACACCGACTATCGGAGACGCCGTCGCGTGTACGCTCACTGACTACTAACTACGAACAAATATTTAATAAATGTTGTTATTGTGGGGTGGGGAGTTACCACTGCCGTTGGGGGTATCCACTCGAGGGACGGACGTTTCCAACTCGTTGGCTGCGTGCGGTGGGCCTCGCTCGCCACAACGTATTTCGTGGCTGGTTTTCAACATCGGTTATGACAGCTGGGGTAGGGAGACGGCGCGTGCTGGCCGGTGTGACGGTCGTCGCTGGGGGGATCGTCGGCTGCCTCGATGGCGGTACGGACGGCTCAGATGACACCGATACTCCTGGGGAGGGCGAGCGCTCCGAGCGCGATACCGCCGACGCGGACCCAGCGTTCGTCTGCGAAGGCGAGTACCGAGTGGGCGGTTCGGTTCGTTACCGAGAGAGTCCCGAATCGGGTGTCCTGTACAAGTACGACGACGCACAGTCAGCCCTCGAGCGAGAGTACGAGCGCTCGATCGGGGTCCGGGGTGACCCGCTCGATCGAGATGTCCTCGAGAAGATCGGTGACGAAGACGGTGCGACGATGGTCGGCGGCCCCTACGGTAGCGGTATCGTCGCGCTGCTCGGCAACGGACGCTACTGGGACGTCATCGAGTCGGCACCCGGCATCCGCGGGCGGGCGGCGTACGCTCGCTCGGCGTTCGACGACGCGCGGGCGTTCGTCGAGTACTGCGACCCCGACGGGCGGGACCTGTTGCTCGCTGCCATCGACATCGGCAGCCAGCGATCCGAGCTGCTGGCCGAAGCGGCGACCGAGTTCGAGACTGCTGCGGAGCGCTACCTCGACGCCGGTCTCCACGAGGTCGACGTCGTCGGTGACGACGGGACCGTCCTCGGTACCACGGCGATCGGGGTGGAAAGTCCCGACTTCGACCCGGCGTGGGCTCCGGAGGCGAACGAGCACTACAACCGGGGCGTCGCACTCCTCGACGAGTCGTTCATCCTGGCCGAAGACGTTCCGTCAAACATACACGAACGGATCAGCCTCTACGACCCAGAATCCGGCGGGTGAGTCCGCCCAGCGGTATTCGCTCACTCGTGGTCGGCGGAGTTGTCCTGTGGCTCGTAGCCGAGGACCGCTCGCGCGCGCTCGAGCGAGTAGTACTTGCGGTCGTTGTCGGAGATGCCGTAACAGATCTCGAAGTCGTAGTCGGCCTCGAGTGCGCACTGGTGGAGGTGGGCGCAGTCGCGGTAGGAGAGCCACATCGCCTGGCCGCGCTCGTAGTCGATCGGTGGGTGGCCCTTCGTGAGGTTGCCGATGCGGAGGTTACAGACGGCGATGCCGTAGGTGTCGTGGTAGTAGCGGCCCATGACCTCACCGGTGGCCTTCGAGACGCCGTAGAGGTTGCCGGGGCGGGGGAGTTCGGTCCCGTCGAGGCGGAAGTCGTCGTCGGCGCGGTAGAGTTCGGGGGTGCGTTCGTCGGTCTCGAACGCGCCGACGGCGTGGTTCGAGGAGGCGAAGACGAACTTCTCGACGCCCTCCTCGATGGCGGCCTCGTAGAGTTTCTGCGTGCCGTCGATGTTGTTGGTGAGGACGCTCCGCCACGGCGCTTCCGGCCGCGGATCACCAGCGAGGTGGATGATCGAGTTCACCCCTGAGACGGCTTCTGCCACGTCGTCGTCGTCGATGACGTCGCCGACGAGATACTCGTGTTCCGGTTCTTCGCGCGGCGGACTGTGAAAGAGGAGTTTCCACTCGTAGGAGTCGCTCAACCCAGACAGAATCGCCTCACCCACCGAACCGCCTGCCCCTGTCAGTAACACCGGGTCGACCATTCGGGTGGAGACAGGTGAACGTCCGATAAGTACCACACGGTTCGCGCCGGTGCGGTGAGTATTGCCACACACGGCTCTCGAAGAGGTTTTCCCTCGAGTCGCCCTCGGTGCAAGCTATGGACCCGACCACTTCCGAGACGGCCTGTTTCGAAGCCGGGATCAAGTTCGGTTCGCTCTACCACCAGTTCGCGGGAACGCCGATCACCGTCGAGAGCGCCCCGAGTCTGGCCCGTGCGATGGAGGCGGCGATCGAGAACCAGCCCCACTGTGAGCGCGTCACCGTCGAGATCGACGAGGAGGCGCTCGAGGCGGCCTGTCTCGAGGGCGGCGAGTACGGCTACACCGAGCTAACGGGGGCGTTTCTCGAGGTCGAGATCGTGATCGACTACGAGGGCTGTCGCGTCCACACGCAGATGGAACTCGAAGACGGTTATCCGCTGATGCGCCTGCTCTCGGTCGATCGCTGACGACATCTCTTTCGAACCCTGCCTGCTTATCCCCTGATTCAGACGCTGACGCCCCGGTGTTCACTTTCACTTTCGGGCTACCTTTTAACCCTGGCGGCCGTGAAGGAACCCGCATGAGTCAAGCCTCACTCGACGACGACGAACTGTTCGGCGAAGCCGCCACCGAGATGCGAGACGACGTGGAGTCCTCGCTCGCGGCGGCCTGGGACGCCCTCCCGAGTGCAGACGACGTCTGGGAGACCGACGCGGAGAACGTCCTCGGCGTGCTCAACGGCCTGAAGTCGGCGCTCGACGCCGGCGACGCCGAAGACCACGTCCGTGACGCGAAGAAGTGGTTCACCATGGGACAGCGCGCCGGGGCGTTCGAGGACGCCGACGACGTAGAGGACGAACTCGCCTCGCTCGAGGAGGCGATCGAGGACATCTCCGAGGCGAGCGAACAGGTCACGGACCTCACCGCCACCATTCCCGGGCTGCGTGGGACGCTCGAGGAGACCGGTCCCGATGCGGACGACGAGGAAGACGACGACTGACGCTCACGGCCGCGGCCGTCGGTCCTGGGCGTCCGTGTGTTCTCGAGTGACGCGCCCGGGCGGCCGCTCGCACTCGGTGTTTCGTCGCCGCTCGAGTAGGAACCCTTTCTACTCCCCATCCGAAGGGACCGTGTATGCGCGTCCGGAGTGACCCCGTCAGGTACCGGTGGGTGCTGTGGGGGGTGCTCGGCGTCGTCTTCTTGCTGGTGAATATTTATCGGCTCTCGACGGCCGTCCTCGCCGAAGACCTGATGGCCGCCTTCGAAACGACGGGCGTCCGGCTGGGAACGCTCCACGCGATCTTCTTCTACGTCTACGCGCTGATGCAGATTCCGACGGGGCTGCTCGCCGACCGGGTCGGTCCCCGGCGGACGGCGACGGCGGGTGCGTTCGTGATGAGCATCGGGGCGATCTGGTTCGCCCTCGCCGACACCTACCTCGCGGCGCTGGTCGCCCGCGGACTCGTCGGTCTCGGCGGGAGCGTGATCTTCGTCTGCATCCTCCGGTTCTGTGCGAGCTGGTACCGCGACGACGAGTTCGCGACGATGAGCGGTCTCAGCTTCGCCGTCTCCGGCGTCGGCGGCGTGCTCGCGACGACGCCGCTCGCGCTGGCCGTCGACGCTGCCGGCTGGCGGGAGACGGTCCTGGCGCTCGGTGTGTTCGGTCTCGCCTTCAGCGCCGTCGTCTACCTGTTCGTGCGTGATACACCGGAGCGCGCCGGCGGGCGTCCGATCGACGGCGTCCCCGACCGGCCGACGCTCTCGGCGCGCGACCTCCGTGCGTCGACCACGGCCGTCCTCGGCGACCGCGTCGTCTGGGTCGTCAGCGCCATGCTCTTCTGTACGACCGGGCTCAACCTCACCCTGTTCGGTCTCTGGGGCGTCCCCTACGTCGTCCAGACCTACGGTGTCTCGACCACCTACGCCTCGACGTTCACCCTCGCCGGGAGCGTCGGCCTGATCGTCGGCCCGCCCGCGTTCGGTCTCCTCTCGGATCGACTCGAGTGGCGCACCGAGTTGATGATCGGCGGCGGCGTCTGGTACGTCCTGGCGCTGGGTTCGATCGCACTGTTGGGCGCGCCGCCGCAGTGGCTCGTCGCGCTCGTCTTCTTCTCGACGGGGGCGGGTCTCGGCGCGTTCGTCCTGAGTTACGCGGTCGTCAAAGAGCGTCACCCGGCCGAGGCCAGCGGCGTCTCGACGGGGACGATCAACGGCGCGGCCTTCCTCGGCGGCTCCGTCCTCCCCGCGCTGATGGGCTGGGCGCTCGATACCTACTGGACCGGCGACCTCGTCGGCGGCGTCAGGGTCTACACGTCGACCGGCTACCGGATGGCGTTCGTCATCGCGACCCTCGCCGCCGGCGTCGCGCTGGCCTGTGCGCTCTGGCTCCACCGTCACGAACGTCGCACTCGGCGCGCCTGACTCGAGTTAGTATGGCGCCACGCGTCAGCCGATGAGTGAACCCGGATACCCGCACTCGAGTTCACGGATCCGTTCAGGCTTGCCGACGCACTAGCCCCGGTAGGCAGGACCGTCGAGGTCGCGCGCCGCCACGGTCTCGAGCACGTCGACCAGCGCCTCGACGGCGACTTCGAACAGCGCTTCGCCGCGCTCCGCGCTCGCGGCGGTCGGGTCGCCGACGACGCCGTTCTCGCTGAACGCGGCGCTGTCGTGGGCGAGGCTGGTGTAGCGCACCCACTCGCCCCAGCCGTCGGCCCCGCCGTCGCGCGCCGCCTCGAGCCGTCCCTCGCGGACCAGTTCCGGGTGGCAGTAGGCGAGTAGCGAGGTCTCGAGCGGCCCGCCGTGGCCCATCTCCGCTCCGGCCTCACCGATCGCCTGGAACCAGGTGAAGGCGACGGCGTAGGCCGCGTCGGCTCTCGAGATGGTCCCGGCGACTTCCTCGAGCGCGCCGACGTTGCCGCCGTGGCCGTTGACGAGGACGACGCGCTCGAAGCCGTGGGCGGCGAGACTCGCGACGCAGTCGCGGACGTACGCCCGGAAGGTGTCGGGCGAGACCCACATCGTCCCCGGAAAGTGGCGGTGTTCGGCGGCGACGCCGACGGGAATCGTCGGCGCCCGGACGACCTCGCCGTCGAACGCCTCGACGGCGGCGTCGGCGATGACTCCGGCGAGCAGCGTGTCCGTTCCGAGGGGGGCGTGCGGGCCGTGTTGTTCCGTACTCCCGACCGGGAGCACCGCGAGGTCGCTCTCGCAGTCGGCGACGTCGGTCCACGTGGCGGCGCTCAGATCCATACCACCACCTCCCGCCGGTATCGTATCAACCCAGCGGCTCGCCTAGCCCGCGCGCCGTCGGCCAGTGAGTCGGCAACGGCAGGCCCAAACGGTATCCGGTGGCTCGTACCACCCACACACATGAGCGACGATACTCGCGAACTCGGCGTCGAACTCGGCGGTCTCCGGGAGGACCTCGGGGAGGAATCGTACCCGATCAGTCAGGACGAGTTACTCGAGAACCACGGCGGAGCACAGATCGAGATGGGCGAGGAGACGGCGACGCTCGAGGAGCTGATCGGCCCGCTCAACGAAGACGCCTACGAGTCCTCGGGCGAGGTCGAACAGGCGATCATGAACATGGTCGGCGACGAGGCGATCGGACGGAAGAACTACAGCGACCGGACGCCCTACGCCCCAGGCGAGGAGCGCCAGGACAAAGGCGACCCCGACGACGAGGGCCACGGCGATCCGGAATCGTTCTGAACTCGGTCTCCGAAATACCGCGACTCGAGCCGATCCACCGCCGTTCACCTCCAGCGGTCTCCGGCGGACGTAATTGGCAGCCAGGAACACGTTTTCGACTCCGTTCACGAGGTCGACGGGTCGACGTCCCGGTCGACCACGTCGGTGAACGTCTCCTCGAGTGACACCCCCTCGGTGTCGATGTCGAGCACCGCGTATCCCGCCTCCACGATGGTCGATACGACTACACCTCGATCGCGGGCGCGCTCACACTCGACAACCAGTCGTTCACTCTCGAGGGTTGCCTCCGTCACGCCGTCACATTCCAGAATCTCCCGTGGGACGTCCGAGAGCGGCGGATCGGTGGTGATCGAGATCCGTGCCGTCTCCGAGAGAATGTGTTCGTCGACGAGCGTCCCCGCCGACAGGATACCGACCCGGTCACACAGTTCCTGGACGTGAGCGAGCTGGTGGGAACTGAACAGCACGGTCGAGCCGCCAGCACGCTGCTCGCAGACGAGAGAGCGCACCAGTTGCGCGCTGGTCGGATCGAGCCCCGCGAACGGTTCGTCGAGGACCAGCACGTCGGGATCGCCGACGAGTGCCATCGCCAGCCCGAGCCGCCTCGTCATCCCCCTCGAGTACGTTCCTGCCCGCTGGTCGGCCGCATCCGCCAGATCGACGCGCTCGAGGTACTCCCCGGGCGGTGTGTCGTCCTCGCGAACGCCACAGACGAACTCGAGGTGTTCACGGCCCGTCAGCGTGTCGTAGGGCGTGAAGCCTTCCGGCAGGGAACCGGTCACTCGAGCGACCGCTAATTCGTCGGTTTGGGAGTCGTGACCGAATACCCGGGCGCTTCCCTCGGTAGGCCGGAGCACGTTCAGTAGAACGCCGATCGCAGTCGTCTTGCCCGCCCCGTTCGGGCCGAGCAACCCGTATATCTCCCCGGGGCGAACGGCGATCGACACGCCGTCGATCGCGGTTCTTCCGGTGAACTCCTTCGTGACTCCGTCGAACTCGATCGCGGGTATCGTCTCGTCGCTCGTTCCGTCGGTTCTCGATTCTCCAGTCATTGGCTCACTAGTTCTGTGTCGGCTACGTTTCGCGCGGCGTACACCAGCGGGAGCACGATCCAGCTGAGGAGAATAGCGACCCCGACCGGCCACGAAAGGTAAGCTGGAATCTCCTCGCTGGTGAACGTCGTTCGCCACCGAGTGCTTTCCCAGTTGTAGACGTCGTGGGCGACGTTCGTGTGCAGCCGCGGAAACAGGTGCTCGTAGGGGGCCGTCGCCACCGTGAGGTACGCGTGACGAGGGTCGAGCAGCTGGAGCTGATAGAGCGGGTCGCCGCTGACGATCAGGTGGTGGATCGGGACGAGCTGATAGCAATAGAGGACCGCCACGACGGTGGCAGCCTGTCTCGCGGACTGAGCCGCTGCCGAGACCGCGACGCCGATGCTCAACCACGCGAGACCGTAGCCAACCGTCGCAACGGTAAAGATGGCGTACGCAACGGGATCACCCGTCTCGAATCGCGAGGTGATCAACACCCACCCGACAACGAGTGGCACCGTCAGGACGACGGCCAGGACGACCCCCCGCGCGATGTACCAGCCGACGATCATCGTCGACCGCCGGGCAGGGAGCAAGAACGACGTCTGCAGTCGCCCCCGCTCGCGTTCGGTCACGATCAGCTCGTATCCGAGCACGAGCCCGACGAGCGGCACGAGCAGGTGTATCGAATTCACGTGCCACCAGACGGAGAGGTACTCGAAAACTGCGTACATCGCGTCGCTCGTCTCCGGGTTCACTCGCACGACGTAGGCCGTACTCGAGATCACCTCCGGCGTTCCATCCGTCTCTGCACCGTACACGGTCCGCCACACCGACACGAGTATCCAGACGAGAAGCGCCAGCGGAACCCACGGCCGCTTGAACCGCCTGAGTTCTGTCACGACGATCGTCCGGACCACGCCCGGCCGGATTCGGTCGGCGTCCGTCACGCGTCCCACTCCCTCCGTTGGAACTGCACGTACGCAGCGAAGAGCGTCACGAGGAGCCACCCACCCAGCACGGCTCCGGCGAGACCAACCGAAACGACGTACCCCTCTCCAGTCACGGACGCTCCCGCGGCCGTCTCGAGGATCGGTGTTACCGTCTCGAACGGCGACGAAGCGAGCACGGTGAACGCGTAGAACGGGTGAAGAAACACGAGTGACGGTGCCGACTCGAGGAGTACCGGCGTTCCGAACACGACGGCACCGATCGACAGGCAGACGGCAGCTAGCGCCTGTCGGCGCGTTCTCGAGAGCACGGAGAGCCAGCAACCCGCACCGACGACCACGGTGACGAGTGCGGCGAGCGCGGCAGTGGCCATCATCGTCGCGAACAGGTGAGCACCGTTCGTAGCGCCGACCAGCCCGGCTCCGAGGAGCGCCCCGAGGCAGAGACTCACACCGACCGTCGCGAGGCGGACAGCGAGCATCGAGGCGAATACTTCACCTCGGGTTACCGGGACCGTCCGGCGCAGGATTGCGGTTCCACGCTCCCGTTCCGTAATGAACGTATCGTACCCCACTAGCAGACCGACGACCGCGACGAACAGTACCGAAACGTCGGTGAGCATGAACCAGTAGGCATCGATCGGTGGCGCGTCGGCAGCGAGTACGGCAAGCACCCCTTCTCTCTGTTGGTCGCTCCGCCCTCCTCGCTCGCTCAACGCGAGAAGGAGTGGGACGACGATCGTGGCAACCACCACCGCGCGCTGAAATCGCGACCGAACGGCGAGACGGCACTCCATCCACACGAGCGCACGGATTCGCGAAGGGAGCACCTCTCGAGTACGCGGGGTGGAGGTCATGGTCGGTATAGGGTCATTTTGTACGTTTAGTCGCAAGCGGTATAATGCCGACGAAACATCTACTTGGAGACGATCGAACAACGGGAGACGGCCGTAGAGGTGCTATGGATTACGGTGGCTCGGCCTCTGAGTTCAGCAGGAGTCTCGCCGCAGCTTGACCGGTTAGGAAGTCCGAGGCGCATTGGGTGCCGAAACAATTTCCCTGGGTATAACTGTGGCTAATGTTAATATTCGATTTGACGTTGCCTCCGTCGATGAAGACATCAATGTGATGCTCTGCCTCGTAGGTTCCCAAGCCGATGGGAAAATCAGTGTTGGAGAACTCGGTATCTGCAACGGCATCCAACCGATCGAGATTGGATTCTTCGAGGTTCCAGGTCGTGTTGAAGACACTCGGAACGTCACTGCCGGAAATACCTGGAATTTGACCCAGGATCGAGTCATCGAACTGCTCTCCGTCACACGTATTCCCGTCGGCGCTGTTTGTCCAGAGAGTCGAACTGGAAATATGATTTTCGATTGGACTAAATCTGAGTTCGGTTGAGGCCAGCGACCCGCACTCGCGAGAGTTCGTGTGAGCCGCGGCAGTGAGGCGACTTGAGAGAGGCTGAAGCCTATTCACCTTTACTTCATTTCTCTCGATATCGAAATCATTCGCAGATAGCTTCTCGAGCTCGTATCGCCCGTCCGAATGGGCTTCGACCGATCGGGCTTCCTCAGTGGTGTCGAGGTTTATTGAATACCGCTCGCGCCTCCCCGACGAGTGGAGGTTTACTTCGTTGAGGCTCGTGACTGTGTGGAAGTGAGTCTTAATCGTGTATCGTTCGGATTCTGCGAAGACTTCGACACGGGCGGTTTCTATTTTGGGGTGCTCATCTGTATCGAGCGTGAAGTTCTTTTCCACGGTGTTCTCATCCGTAGCACCGGTTGTCGTGCCGAAGATTGTCACCGAGCCAGCACCGGCACACGCTTTCAGAACCATTCTCCTGTTCAACCGGCTACTGTCACGGGGTTTTTTTCCTTCATTCATCAAATTATTATGCAACCTGGTATATAATATTGACTAATTTACATTATGGTGGCGGTGTTCATATGCCAACACATAATATGGACATTTCACAGAGAAAAACTTAATTTCCAATGACTATCACCGCCTCTGAGGTAATATAGTAGAACATGTTCCTCCATATTGTAATAAATGTCTTGAATATCTCTCGAGATGCTCTGGCACGTTATTGGTTGCCAGCGAGAATCCCGCCGTTCACGGCGTTGACGAGACGTTCCGCGTCTCGTTCGCACACCAGAATGCAAAGCGTTCTGCCACGGACGTGAATCACACGCAGTAGAGGTACGTGTTCGGGAACTATCTTGGACGTTGACCGACGCGGTACACCGTACCCATACCAGGAGAACCGGACGATACAGCATTTCTCCCTGTGTCTTGCGGGGAATCACCCGCCTGAATGGGGAAGATGTGACGTGAAACGAGAGGAGACGGCAGCGCGGTCCGATCATCCCGTCGTGCGTCAAACTGTACCTCCCCCAACCCGGTGCCTCCACCTATGGGGAGTCCCGTTGGTATCGATGGGAAGGAGGCCACATCGCATTAGTTCGCCTACCAGCTGTTCCTCGCCACCGTGGATTGACCGTACGAGTAGGCACTACTTAGGAGTCAGTCATCCCCGCTGGTCTCCGTCCGCGCCTGGCGGCGCTGGGCGCGCTCGATGAACTCCTGGGGCAGTTCGTCGATCTCTCCGGCCTGGACCCCCCAGAGGTGGGCGTAGAGTCCGTCGTTCGCGAGTAACTCCTCGTGTGGGCCGCGTTCGACGATGCGTCCGCCCTCCAAGACGAGGATCGTTTCAGCGTCCTTGATCGTCGAGAGGCGGTGGGCGATGGCGAACGTCGTCCGCCCTTCGGTCAGTCGGTCGAGACTGCGCTGGATGAGCATCTCCGTCTCGGTGTCGACGTCGCTCGTCGCCTCGTCTAAGACGAGGATGTCCGGGTCCTTGAGGACCGCCCGCGCGATACACAGCCGCTGGCGCTGGCCGCCGGAGAGTTTGACGCCGCGCTCGCCGACCATCGTCTCGTAGCCGTCCGGTAAGTTCTCGATGAAGTCGTGGGCCTCCGCCGCCTTCGCCGCCTCGACGACCGCCTCGTGGCTGGCGTCGAAGGTCCCGTAGGTGATGTTCTCCTCGACGGTGCCGTAGAAGAGATAGGACTCCTGGCCGACGTAGCCCATCGACCGGCGCAGGCTCGGCAGGTGGACGTCTCTGACGTTCTGGCCGTCGATGCGGATCTCGCCCTCGTCGACGTCGTAGAGGCGCAACAGCAGCTTCAGCACCGTCGACTTCCCCGCGCCCGTCGGTCCCACTAACGCGACCGTCTCGCCGCCGGGGACGTCGAAGCTGACGTCCTCGAGAATCGTCTCCTCGTCGTAGCCGAAGGCGACGTCGTCGTACTCGACGCGTCCCTCGCCCACCTCGAGCGGCGGTGCCGCCGTGTTCTCCTCGATGCGCCCCGTCTCGTCCATCAGTCCGAAGATGCGCTCGCTCGAGGCCTCTGCACGCTGGTACATGTTGATTACCTCGCCGAACTGCGCCATCGGCCAGACGAGTTGCTGGGTGTAGAGGATGAACGCGACGAAGACGCCGGTCTGGAGCGTTCCCGTGAACGGGCCGGGACCGCTCTGGGTGAACACCCAGTAGCCGCCGACGACGAACGTCAGGACGAAGCCGATGCCGGAGATGAGCTGTAAGCCGGGGAAGAACTTGATCCGGATGCGGATCGCCCCCCAGTTAGTGTCGTAGTACTTCCGGGAGACGTCGTCGACCCGGCCCGACTCGTAGTCTTCGGTGTTGTCGGCTTTGATCACCTGGATGCCGCCGAGGTTGTTCTCGAGGCGGGAGTTCACCTTTCCCACCGAGGAGCGAACCGCGGCGTACTTCGGCTGGATCGCCTTCACGAAGAGGTAGGTGAAGATGGCGATCAGCGGCACCGGCGCGAGCGAGACGAGCGCGAGCTGTGGGTTGAGCCAGAACAGCAGAAAGGCGATGCCCAGAACCATCACCGTCAGGCGGAACGCCGAGTTCAACCCGTCGTTGAGAAAGCGCTCGAGCTGGTTGACGTCGTTCGAGAGCACCGACATCATCTCGCCGGTCTGTTTGTTCGAGAAGAACTCCATGTCGAGCCGTTGCATCTTGTCGTAAGTCGCCGTCCGCACGTCGTGCTGGATGTCCTGTGAGAACGAGTTGAACCCCCAGTTTCGCAGCCAGTGGAAGACGGCCCCGAGGACGAACGAGCCCGCGATGACGGCCACGACGAACCAGAACTGGTCTTGCTGGTCGGTCGGTAACCACCCCGCAGGTAGCGCCGTCAGCGGTACCTGCTCGGCGAAGACGGCGTCGCCGAAGATCGAGTCGATGGCGACCGCCAGCAACAGCGCCGGGAGGAGGTCGAGCGCCCGCGCGAACACGCTCGAGACGATGCCCACCGTGACGGCGAACCAGTACGGACGGCCGTACTCGAACAGCAGTCGTCGCATCGGGTTCTCGATCTGCTCCCGTTGCGCCTCGAACGGATCGTCTTTCTCCCAGTCGACGCTGCTCATTACTCCGCCTGAATGGTCGGTCAGCAATAAACGTTGCCTACGAATCGAAATAGCCCGTGGCGGCTCTGGTGAATCGCCAGACTGCGCCGACTTGATCCGTCAGAACTAGGGAGTTGAAGCGGGAAACGGCGGATGTCTATGTCCAAGATTTCCCGCTTCACTGGG
>NZ_JANZXN010000052.1 GCF_025629245.1 Natronobiforma cellulositropha | reverse complement strand
GGAGGCGCTGTTGGACACAGTCGTTGCCTCCTCATTCCTCTCGAAAAGATGCCTCGATAAGCCGCCGCTGTCACGTGGTTCTCCGCTTAGCTAAAGACGGATAGACGGAAAACATTCCCACAGGGTTGATTCTATAGCCTACACCGTAGCTATCGAAGCAAAGTAACAGGGTCTCCGGCGGGAGACCCAATGAATCAGTCTTTTCTCAAAGACTACGGAGCGATGTATGGGCTATGCCCATATACATGTTATGGTTTGATAAACCAGAAGGTTCTTTTCGAGAGTAAGTACCAGTCAAGCCCGATGCCTGCAGAGGACCAGCCCAAACGAACGTGAGACGGGCCGCTTGAGCCTCCGTCGGTCACAACCTATTTCACCAGTTCGACCCTCGAGTGGGGTGTGTCTCAGGAGTTCACGATCGTGCACGCGCTCTCGCTCGTGATAGTGGGCTTGCTGAACCTCGGGCTGGCAGCGCTCATCTACCGGACGCGGACGAAACAGGACGTGAAGCCGCTGATGGCCTTCCTCGTCGGCATCACGTGTTGGACGCTGCCACAGGGGCTGTTGCTCGTCGAGACGAACCCGCAGGTCGGACTCCTCCTCTCGATCGTCATCAACTCCGGGGCAGTCATTATGGCGACCGGGCTGTTCCACTTCGCGCTCGCCTACACCGGGCGGGACGACTGGCTCAGACCGGGCCGGCTGGGACTGGTCTACCTCGGGACGGCCACCTGGATCGTCGTCATCTGGACCGACCCCCTCCACCACTGGATGCACCAGCCGATGACCTACACGGAGGTGCTCCTCCCGGTCGTCGAGTACCAGAACGTCGGCTACTGGCTCTACGTCTTCTGGAACTGGTCGCTCTCGGCGGGTGGCATCTACCTCTTCTTCCTCGAGTACCTGGATGCTCGCGGCAGCGGCGTCTACCACCGCCAGGCGCGGCTGGTGGTGCTCGCGCCGCTGATCCCGGGCGTGGCGAACGTGCTGGCGTTCAACGGGACGACGGCGATCAACTACTCGGTCTGGGGCTTCGGCGCGACCGGGATTCTGATCGCCGTCGCGCTGTATCGCTACCAGTGGCTCGACCTGGTCCCGATCGGCCGCGACAGCGTCATCGAGGAGATGCGCGACGGCTACCTGGTCGTCGACGACCAACACCGGGTGGTCGACCTGAACCCGGCGGCGCGCTCGCTGCTCACTGCACCGGACCCGCTCGGAAAGGCGATCGACGAGGTCTTGCCGGAGTGTGAACCGCTGCTCACCGGCGAGACGCGTGAGTTGACCATCACGCGCGGGGAAGCCATCGTCGACGCGACCAGTTCGACCATCGACGACGGGGAGATTCTGGGTGCGGTGTTGATGCTCCGCGACGTCACCGACCAGCGCCGGGCCGAGAAGCGCTTTCAGGTACTCATCGAGAACGGCTCCGACGTGATCACGCTCGTCGACGAGTCGGGCGTGATCACCTACGCCAGCCCCTCGATCGAGACCGTCCTCGGCTATCGCCCCACAGCCCTCGTCGGGACGTCGCTGCTCGAGTTGGTCCACCCCGACGACCGTCGCGACGCCGTCGAGCGGTTCACCGCACTGCCCGAACCCGTCGACGGCCAGGCGCGCTTCGAGTACCGCGTCCGCCACCGCGACGGCTCGTGGGTCATCCTGGAGGGGGTCGCCGTCGACCTCCTCGAGAACGAAATCGTCGGCGGCGTCGTCATCAACTCGCGAGACGTGACCGAGCGCAACGAACGCGAGCGCGAACTCGAGCGGACGAACCAGCGTCTCGACGAGTTCGCGGGCGTGCTCAGCCACGACCTCAGAAATCCGCTCGGTCTCGCACAGACGTACGCGACGTTCGCCGAGGAGTCGGGCCGCCCGGAGGACCTCCAGGTCGTCCACGACGCCCACGACCGGATGGAGCGGATGGTGACGAACCTCCTGACGATGGCGCGCGCCGGCGGAACGCTCGAGGAGACCGAACCGGTGTCGGTCCGTGCGCTCAGCGAAGACGCCTGGGAGACGGTTCGCGCCGACGGCGCGACGCTCACCTGTGACCTGCCGGCGGAGTGGACGGTCGAGGGCGACCCCGAGCGGCTGTTACACGTCTTCGAGAACCTGTTCCGGAACGCGCTCGAGCACGGAGTCGGTGAGGAGACACCCGTAGACGCCCGCGACGGCGGCGGGAGTGAGCCGAATGAGACCGCCCTCACGGTTCGCGTCGGCGCACTCGAGCGCGCGGGAGCACGCGGGTTCTTCGTCGAGGACGACGGCGTCGGCATCCCGCCCGAACGCCGGGAGACGGTCTTCGAGCGCGGGCGAACGACGAGCGCCGAGGGAACCGGCTTCGGACTCTCGATCGCTCGCGACGTCGTCGACGCCCACGGCTGGCGGATCGGGGCGACCGAGAGCGCGAGCGGCGGGGCGCGTTTCGAGATCGAAGTCGAGTGAAGCGGCGAGCGCCCGGAGCGAGTGTCCGGTCGCGGGCACAGTGTACAGGTTTACATACTGTTCGTCTCGAGTATCGGTATCGATGACGACGCAGACGCGGCAGGTCGGCGGGGCTCGCTCGAGCGGTGTGGGCAGTACACAGCGTGCAGTCGGTGCAGCGATAGTAGCCACTGCAAGTCAGTGCACACCTGATCGCCGGACGGGTCGGCGATCAGTTGTAAATCGTTGCAGTTGGTACTATAGACGAGGGTGGCCATGAGCGGGGTTCGCTCCCGGGCTAGCGGACTTCGCGAACGCCCCGGACTCGCGGGCTATTACGCGGTTTCCGGACTCATCGTCGCCGTGTTCTCGGCGCTGTGGCTGTTCGAGGGCCACTACCTGTTCACCGCCTGGTTCCCCGCACTCTACGACGAGGTGACGCCGATCAACGGCGTCGCCGCCGGGGCGTTCATGACGCTCCTGCTCGCGTGTTCGCTCGCCGCACTCGTCCGGCCGCGAACCGCCCTCGGTCCGTCGAAGGTCCTGCTCGTCGGCGCGGGGCTGCTGGCAGTGCTGTTGCCGCTCTCGCTGGCGAGTGAGACACCGCTGGTGACGGTCGTCCTCTACGCCGTCGCGGCGACGCTCCTCGTGGGCTTCGTGCGCCTCCACCCGGCTCGCGCCTCACTCACCCCACAGACGGCGCTCGACTACCGGGTGCTCGCCCTGACGGCCGTACTCGCACTCCCGTTCCTCCCGCTGGCACTCGAGTACCAGTGGCTACAGCTGACCCGCACCGACGCGGTCGCAGAGCGGTGGTTCTACGGCGGTCTCTCGATGTACTTACTCGCCATCCTGGCGTTCCTGGTTGTCTCGAGCGTCGACGCCTCGAGTCGCCGGTTCGCTGGTGCTGCCGGGGTCTTCCTCGCCGGGGTGCTCGCACTGGTATCGGTGGTCTATCCGGCCGAACTCCACAGCCTGGGAACGCTCGGCGGGGCGGGGCTGTTCGTCTGGTGTGTGGCCGTCGCTGCCGTGTTGTACAGGACGTAGAGGTTGGGTAGTGACTTCGGTTACTCTGCGGCGGGTTCGAGCGTTCCGCGGTTCGCGAGCCAGGAGAGCAGCTGACGCTGGTCGGTGATCGAGTGTACCTCGTCCGGAACCGTCCAGCGGTCCGAGCGGACGAGTACCTGGCGCACGTCGTCGTAGATCGGTAGCATCGGCAGGTCCTGGTTGACGACCCACGCCAGGTCGCGGACGATCGCGTCGGCCTGACTCTCCGGTGCGGTCTCGAGCAGGTCGAACGCCGCATCGAGGTCGACCTCCATCGTGTCGGAACCGTCCATCGCAGGCACCTCGACGGTGTCGGGGTAGTTCAGGAACGACGTGCTGGAATCGAAATGTCGGTTGCGTAGCTGGAACGCGAGCGAGGCGGCAGGGTTGAAGCCAGCGACGCCGGCGGTGTTCCACTCGAGGGCGGTTACCTGGAAGTCGCCGTCCGAGAGGGTGCTCTCGAGGAGACCGCGCTCGGCTGGAGCCAGCGTCACGTCCATGCCGAAGTCCCTGAGTTGGCTCGCGATGGTGTCGGTCGCGACCTGCCACTCGGCCCACCCGCTCGTGTACTGAATCGTGAGCGAGAGCGGTGCGCCCGTCGAATCGACCCACGAGCCGTCGGCTGTTCGCTCGTAGCCGGCCGACTCGAGGAGCGACGTCGCTCTCGGGCAGTCGTGATCGTACGGGTCGAACTGCTCGAGGTCCTCGCCGAGTACGGCGTCGGTGATCGAGGAGGCGAGTCCGGCGGGCACCGACGGAACGGCGGTGAGACGCGGGTCGGCGCGGTCGGCGACGAAGTCAGTGTGGATGGCGAGGGCGATGGCCTGGCGGACCTCGCGCCGGCCGACGTGGTCGTCGGCGTGGTTGAACGCGAGTCCGTAGCCAAAGGTACCGGGATGGTGCAGTTCGGTGACGGTGTCGGGGATCGACTCGAGTTCGTGCGTCGAGACGAGGAGGTGATCGAGCCCGTCGAGCGTCCCCTCGAGGAGGTCGTCGACGTGACCCGCGACGGAGCTTCGTTGTTCGACGGTGAAGCCGTCGACACCGATAGCCGACGCCCGTGGGTGAGTCTCGCGCGTCGCGTAGCGGACGTACTCCGCCGTCCGTTCCTCGAGTTCGAACGGGCCGGAGGCGACCGGTTCCTCGAGTTCGAACGACCGGAGGTCGTTTCCGACGGCGTCTACCTCCTCGCCGTCGTTGAGCCGGTCGAAGAACTCGGCGAAGACGTGAGCGGGGGTGTTGATCGTCCGGTCGAGGAGGAGGAACTCGAAGGACGACTCGTTGACCGGTTCGGCGAGAGAGAGGGTGAACGTCGTCTCGTCGACGGCCGTGACACCAGCCAGGTGCTCCCAGACGTCGTCGTCAGCGACGAACGCGAGGACGAACTGGGTGAGGAGGTCGTCGGCGGTCACCGCCGTGCCGTCGCTCCAGGTGAGGTCGTCACGGAGCTGGAGGAGAACCTCGTCGTCGTCGAACTCCCAGGACTCGAGACCGTGGGGAATCCACTCGCGGGCATCGACGTCGTAGCTCGCGAACGGCTCGTAGAGGAGCGTCTCGTGGTTGCCAGCGAACGCCACGGGGTCGTGTGGATTGTACTGGATGGTTTCGATGCCCTGCCAGCCTGCCGTCACGAAGGAGCCGTCAGCACCGTCGTCGGCGAGCGTGAGCGCCTGTATCCGAGCATCGGGTCCGGTCTCGTCAGACTCGAGTGGGCGTGCAGACAGCCCCGACACGGAGAGCTGTGAACGTTCTTCCATACTGTTGATAAAATAGCAGAACCTCTTATAATTTTGTCTTTTGGGTGACGGAATACGGTGTGTCCAGCAGCGGCCACAGCGGGCGGCTACGGTGGGACAGCACGGCTCTCGGCACGCCTCACTGTCTTCGCGGATAGTAGGAGACCCCTACCATGCAGAGAGAACGGCGGGCGAGAACGCAACTCGAGCGTTCCGACTCGAAACGGGGAGGTAAGACGGAGCTAACACAGGTCAGCGAGCGTGTACTAAACAGCGAGTTACACATAGAGCCAGTCGTATGTCAGACGATCACGACGAGTCGAACCGTGAACTCAACCGCCGGTCGTATCTCACGCACGTCGCAGCAGCGGGAGGGGCGGTCGGTATCGGTAGCGTCGCAGGGCTGGGAACGGGGTCAGTCGGTGCACAGCCGACGAACGAACAGGGTGAGAGCGTCGTCGCGCAATTCTGCGGGACGTTCACGCCGGGACCACAGGCGAACCAGTGTCTCTCCTGTGTCGAACCGCTCTGTCTCAGCGAGGAAGTGAACACGCTCTTCCCGCTGTTCACCGGCCTGACCGGCCAGTGTTTCACTCCCGAGGAGATTCCCGGCGGCGCTGACTTCGTCACGCTCAAAGCGGGATTGAACTGTTACGTCGCGCCCGTGGGTAACAACACGACGTTCTGTCTGCCGCCCGGGTCGCCAGACATCAGCAACGCGACCTTCTACCGCTGCGGTGGCGAACCAACGCCGGCGCTGATGTGGTTCAAGGTGACGTGTGACGAGATTACCGTCACGACCGAGAATATCCCCGATGGGACGACGTTGACGGCGACCGTCACGTTCCTCGACCAAGACGGCACCGTGAGTGAAGAGACCTTCCAGGCGACGGTGCAGAACGACACGACGACGTTCGTGTTGCCGGGCAACCTGAATCCGACCAACCTGGTGATCTCGCTCGGAGACCTGGTTCTCGACGATCAGCAAGTGGTTGCCGAGGACGCACCGTGTACGAAGAAGCCCCCAGATCCACCGACACCGGACGATCCACGGATCGAAACCCTCCGAGTCACCTGTGATGCGATCACGATCACCACCGCAGATATCCCCGCCGGCGACACCTTGTTCGTGACGGTGACGTTCGTCGGCGACATCGTCGAGACGTACGACATCCCTGTCGACGAGGACGGCACCGCGACCGTTCCGCTGCCGGGAGATCTCGACCCCTCGAGACTGGTCATCGTCTACGACGGCGAGACGCTGTACGACGACCACGTCCAGGCGCTCGATGCGCCGTGTGCAGAGGTTCCGCCGAAGCCGCCGAAGAAGAAAAAGAAGGGGAAGAAATACACTCGCAAGAAGCGGAAATACGAGCGGGCGAAACGCGAGTACGAACGCTACAAGAAGAAGTACGAGAAGGGCGACGGGGACCAGAAAACCCTACAGAAGAAACGGGGTGCCTACGAGAAGGCGAAACGCGAGTACGAACGCGAGAAGCGGTGTCGTACGTACTGAGCGAGTCTCGCACGTATCTCTCCGTCCCTGGCTCCGCCGCAGAGACCGCCACACAGCCACCGACGACGGGAGTATACAGGTCTCGCGACGGCTCGAGCGGGAGAGACGAGTTACTGACGAGGCACTGACGGTCCGCACCCATCTCAAAACGGCGGCGACTCGAGGTCCACTGGCTGACGGCCGTCACAGCCGTGGCGGTGGAGTTCGACGGCGCGTCTCGTCCGGTTCTCTGGGTCGGCGACCGTCTCGCGGGTGACCTCCTCTTCGATCCGATACATCGTGATCCCGGTCAGCGCGGCGTCGGCCGCGTCGGTCCACTCCGCACAGAGGTACTCGGCGAGCGCGGGGGCCGCACCCGGTGCGCGAGCACTCCCGAGGTTGCTCGTGTAGAAGCGCTCCCGGTAGGTGGGGTACTGGTGGTGGAGGCGCTCGTGTGGCCGGTCGAAGCTGAGCGGCCGGTCGTTGTAGACGTCGAGGTGGCGGCCGTCGGTCGTCTCCGCGGCGAAGACGTAGTAGCGGTCGGTCGTTCTGGGGTTGGGTGCGAAGACGTTCCACTCGGTCTGCTGGGTGGCGACCGCGGTCAGCGCCCCCGTCGCGCCGTCGGCGGCGTCGGCGACCGGGTCCGGCGTGCGCTCGTCGCCGACAGCCCCAACCACGAGCGCAGAAGAGAGCGCGACGAGGACGACGGCCAGGGTGACGTGACGGGTGCGCGAGGTGAGCAGCGGTCGCCGGCGTCGAGCAGGGAGCGCTCGAGCGGCCGCTTCGAGTCGGCGCTGGAGGTCGGAGCGTTGTCGCTCGAGGCGGCGAGTGTGAGCAACACAGGCGTCCCAGAACGGAGTCTGGAGGAACAGGAGGAGTCCGGCGATGGCGACGAAGGCGAACGCGCCGATGCGGACGGTGAGCGCGAACGAGGCGTGGACGGTGACGAACAGTCCGACGAGGAGGATGCGGGCACGCCCGCGCAGGAGGACGAGCAGCCAGGCGCACGCCAGCATGTAGTACCAGGTCAGCCCGCCGAGCTGGAGGAGCGCCGGAACCTCCCGGAGGGCGTCGCCGAAGAGGTAGGTGGTGTCGTCGAGCCCGAGGATCAGGACGGCCGCCTCGCCGCTTCGCCACTGCTCCGAGTGGGACTTCTGGTAGGCGTTGACGAGGTACATCGTGAGCAGCTGCGAGAGGATCGCTGCGGTGGCGAGACTCGAGACCGTCGGCCGTGGCTCGCCCTCGGCGTGGAGGGCGTCGACCGACCAGCGCTCGCCGAGCGGGAGAAAGAGCGCCCAGAACAGCAGCCAGAGCGTCAGCGTGTCGGCGTGGCTCAACACCAGTGGGTTCGCCAGGTCGACGGAGAGGGCGAAGATCAGCGAGAAGAACGTCGCGACGCGCGTCTCGTAGCCGACGAGCAGCGCCACGGCGACGAGCGCGTGGAGGACGAACAGCGCCGCGACGGCCGTCGGCGACGACGAGAGGTGCAGCGGCGAGGTGATCGAGACCGGGGCGGCCTCGCGGGCGACCTCGGGCGGGACGACGCCACCGGCGGTGTAAAAGCGGGTGAACGCTCGAGCGCGCAGGAGGACGTCCGCGAGGAGGAGCGCACCGAGCGAGATGCGAAACGCCGCGAGCGCCCGCGTGTCGATCCGTACGCACCCGGCGAGAAATCGACGGCTGGCTCCCAGGGCGTTCCGGACGGTCGCTCGAGTCCCGTGCATCTGGTGAGACGGCTCTCGTGTGTGTATCATAGGTCTGTCGTCTTCACGTCACGAACACAACGGTTACCCCATCACGGCACCACGGTTCGGCCGATGCCCAACGGCCGCCCCGGAGACCACCCCTACACCGACATCGTCGTCCACGACCACGACCTCTTCACGCCGGAAATCCGTGCGTCCGTCAAAGCGATCGACGCCTACGGAGACAGCGGGGCCATCTACGCGACCTACCCGCTGGTGTATCCCACGACGGACGACGAGGCGCTTCGACGCACCGAGACCACCCTCGAGTCGCTCTGTGAGGCGATCGACGTCGCGAACGACCGCCCGGAGTCGAGTCCGCTCGAGGCAGTCCTCGCCGGCGACGAGTCGCTCTACAACGAGGCGGTCCGCTCGCTCGTCCGCGACATCGACGCCGAGATCGACGACGCCGAGCTGTTCGCACAGAGCAACCGAAACGACCTCTCGAGCGTGCTCTGGCTCGCTGGCTGGGACCCCGAGGACCGACAGGCGCTCGAGGACGACCTGCGCGCGTGTCGCGAGCGGATCCGGGACCGCAAAGCGCGCGAGTGACGCGACTCGGTGCTGGCGGGGAGCCGACAGTCACCGGATCGTGTGAAACCGTTATCACGACGGCCGGTGTGAACCACTGCGGATGACTCCAGACCAGCCGACGAGGCGAGACTCGAGTGAGAGCGAGGAGACGAGCGGCCGGACGGAGGGCGCGGGCTGATGTGTACGCGTCTGACCTACCTGGGTCCCGGCGAGTGCGTGCTCACCGCCCGCTCGATGGACTGGGAGCGCGACATCGGAACGAACCTCTGGGCGCTCCCCCGCGGGGTCGAGCGCGACGGTGAGGCGGGACCGGTCTCGCTCGAGTGGACCGCCGAGTACGGCAGCGTGGTCGCGACCGCCTACGACGTCGCGACGACCGACGGGATGAACGAGGCGGGGCTGGTGGCCAACCTGCTGTGGCTCTCGGAGTCGGACTACCCCACGCCCGACGGCGAGACGCCCACCATCTGCATCTCGCTGTGGGCGCAGTACGTCCTCGATCAGTTCGCGACGGTCGCCGACGCCGTCGAACACCTCCGCGAGGAGGAGTTCGTCGTCGTGACCGACCAGGTCCCCGGCGAGGAGCGCCTCGCGACGTTGCACCTCGCGCTGTCGGACGCGAGCGGCGACAGCGCCATCGTCGAGTACGTCGACGGCGAGCTATCGATCCACCACGGCCGGGAGTACCAGGTGATGACCAACTCGCCACCGTTCGACGAGCAACTCGCGCTGGCGTCGTACTGGGACGAAATTGGTGGCACTGTCTTCCTCCCCGGGACGAACCGGGCCGCAGACCGCTTCGTCCGGGCGCGCTTCTACGTCGACGCGATCCCGCAGTTCGAGGACCGACGCGCCGCGACCGCGAGCGTCTTCAGCGTCATCAGGAGTGTCTCGGTTCCCTACGGACTCTCGACCGAAGACGAGCCCAACCTCTCCTCGACGCGCTGGCGGACCGTCGCCGACCACGGCGAGCGCCGCTACTACTTCGAGTCCGCCCTCGATCCGAGCGTCTTCTGGATCGATCTCGAGGAACTCGCGTTCGCCCCCGGAAGCGAACCCAGAACGCTCCAGCTCGGTCCCGACCAGTCCGCCGTCTTCGCCGGAAACGTCACCGACGAGTTGCGCGCGAGCGAGCCGTTCGAGTTTCTCGAGGCTGCGCTCGGGTGACGGACGAAGCGGGGACCGGGGGCACTCACCAGCCGCGAAGGCGGAAGTAGCGAACGTCCACGTCGGCGATACGGCCTGGATCACAGCGAGGGTACGGAACGGTGAACGTGTGGGACTCACCCGGCGGTATCGCGCCCACTGTATCCTCTCCGGTGTGTACCAGCGTCCCGTCCTCGAGGTAGGCTTTCACCCGCACGTACGTCCGCCGCGTGGGTTCGCCGGTCGTGTTTCGGAGCGTCAGGGCTGCTCCGTACACCGGATCGTCACCACTCGAGCCGATCACCCCCCAGCCGTCCTCGAGCACCTCGAGCCCGTCGCGCGTCGTTGGGCCGGGACCGCTGTCTGCCCCGTCTGGAACCGTCACCCGGTAGCGGTCGACCGCGTCCGGGTCGCCCTCGGTCCCAACGATCGTGAACTCGTAGATCTCGCCCGAGCGATAGCCGTAGACGCGGTGAGTGGTGGTAGCGACCGGTCTCGAACCCGCGTAAAACGTCGCCTCGAGTCGCTGGAGGAAACTTCCTTCGTAGCGGCCGCGAACGCCGTACCGGCCGGCGTCGTCCCGGAAGAACTCGTGGGCGGTGATGGTCTGGCGCTGACTCGTCCCCTCGAGACGCGCCCTGGCTGGCGCTCGCTCACCGCAGATCGGTGGCTCGACGGTATCGAACGTCTCCGAGGCGACCACCGTGTCGCTCCAGACTTCGGGGACCGAGAGATCGACGGTGTGATCGTCGTACGACGGCCCGAACTGTAGACAGCCCGCGAGGGCACCACCGGTGAAGAGAGCAGCAGTCTCGAGGGCAACACGGCGGTGCATCGTTTTCTGGTTGGGTCGAAGTTATAAAAGTCTTGCCAGGTATCGGTGCCGGTAGCGGGCGCGTGCGTGAGTTCGTCGGTATCTGCGTTTCCGGATGGCCGCCGCCGAGAGAGCGAGCACCGTACTCGAGCAGCACAGTATATGCTATCTGAAAAGAATAGGTGGGTATGCGTAACGCAGACCTGCTCCGGCGCGGCCTTCGCCACCCCGACGTGTTCGTCGCCTCGCTTCGTCACCACACGACTCGCATCGTGACCCGGCCGATTCGGACCGCGCTCACCGTCGCGTTCGTCTACGCGTTCGTGATCGCACTCGTCGCCTTCACACAGCACCCCGAGGAGACGCGCGTCTTCCTCGAGAACGACCCCTCGGTGAGCGGCGTGGTCCCGTTGCTGCCGCCCACCACGGTCATGGCCGTCATCGCCATCGCCGCCGTCGTCGGCGTGCCGGTCGGCATGGTCGCCAACGGCGTACGACGGGACCTGCGCTCGAGTACCCGTCGGCGACAGCTACGGAACCGGTGAGAACGCGTCTGCGCGAGCGTCTCGAGCACGAACGGGACTGCCCGGCCGCGTCGTCCCCAGTGAGTCCGTGCCGCTTCCGTCCGTGCCAAAGAATTTCAGCGAGTGTGTCCTGCGTACCAACAGCATGTGTTTCGACCGGGAATCCGTGTGGGAAACAGGTACAGTGCGAGCCGAATGGACGCTGCAAGCCGTTCGAGGTGGACACGTCGGTTCGCACCGAGACCGCGGTCGGTCGGTCGGGGCGGCTGTGGGGCGGCGATGCTGAACCCCGCGCGCGTCGACGCGGCCGTCGACCTCGCCTACGGGGCACTGATCGTCATCGCGATCGCCCTGATCGCGACGCTCGAGTTCGGCATCGGGATCGCCTTCGGCCTGGGTGTCTTCTCGGCCTACGTCGTCCACGTGGTCTGGAAGATGGCCCGCTACGATCCCGACTGGATGACGCGGGCGGTCGAGGAAACGGTCGAAGAGACCGTCAGCGAGACGATCGAGAAGCAAGTCGGTGACGTACAGACACAGGTCGAGCGAGCGGTCGGTGAGACCGTCGAACAGCAGGTCAGAGACGTCCAGGCACAGGTCCAGGCCGTCGACGAACGCGTCGACCGTCGCCCCCGGGAGGACCAGGTCGAAGAACTCATCGAGGACTCGCTCGAGAACGAGCCAGATCAGTAGGTTCGGTCGCCTCAGCGGACGATCGTAACCGGGATCTGCGCTCGCTTCGACACCGTCTCGGCGACGTTCCCGACCAGGAACCGGCGGACGACGCGGTCTCGATCTTCGCCGTGGCTCCCGAGCACGATCGCGTCGTACTCGTCGGCGCGGTTGACGATATTTCGGGCCGGGTGGCCGATGCCGACGATGGTCTCGATCTCACGCTCGCGCTCGTCGGCGAGCTGCCGGGCGCGCTCGAAGACCGGTTCGGCGCGGTTTGCCGCGGCTTCGCCGATGTCGTCCTCGAGTGAGAGTCCCACCGCGTCGCCCATCATCATCGACGGAACGCCGACGACGTGTAAGACGGTGATCGCTGCATCGGGGTGGTTCTCGAGTGCGTACTCGAGGGCGCGGCCGGCGGGTTCGGAGTCGTCCATCGGAACGAGGATTCGTGAGAGCATGGTCGATAGATGGGAAGCGAGAACCGTAAGTTCACCCTCTCGTCAGGCGACACCCGGGAAGAGCACGAAGAACCCATAGGCCAGACCCGTCGACATCGATGGGCCGATGATCCACATCGAGATGTACTTGATCACCGCCCGGGGGTTGAAGAGATCACTGCCGTGAAGCACTTCTTCGGCCTCTTCTTCCCCGATCGGCGGTGCCGGTTCGCCCGCTTCTTCCTCGGAGATGATGACGCCCAGTTCGATCTCGCGGTCCTCCACCTCGGGTGAGCGGGTGACGGCCTCGCGGAAGGTGATCGGGCGAGTCGCCCGACCCCACCCGATGCCGACGATCGTCATGACGGTCGCCATGACGAGGCTGATCGGGATCCCGATGTAGGAGAGCGCGGTCGTGATCGTCGAGGCGGTCACCATGACGAACAGGGCGGCGAGGAGCGGAATGTCACTCAGTTCGCCGCCGACCGAGTCCATCGTTCGGCGGGCGATGGTGAACCCGCCGAGACCGATCGCGAGCGTGGCGATGATGACCGCGGTGTTCACATCCAGGCCGGCCTCCCCGACCAGCGGCGCAGCGGCGTTCGGAACGTTGCTCGCCCCGGCACTGAAGGCCATGTAACAGCCGATCGCGAGGACGACTGCCGTCGTACCCACCTCCGACCAGGTCGTGTTCGGCCCGAGAACCGGCTTCGGAACCGCCCCGCGGCGGTCGAGCGCCAGCAACGGTCCCTCGGACGTCTCGATCGTCACGCGGCGGTTGACTTCCGGATAGATGTACCGGCCGATGATCCCACCGATCCAGAAGCCGATGACCGGCGTGACGATCCACCACGAGATGATGTTCGCGATCGTCTCGTAGTCGAGGGTCCCGGTCGCCAGCCCGAGACCGGCGATCGCACCGACGGTCGTCATCGACGTCGGAACGGGGACACCGAAGATGTTGGCGACGAGGATGCCCAGTCCGATGAAAAAGAGGACGGCGACGCCCGCCGACAGCGTTAGATCGATCGTGATGATTTCGCCACTGAGCGTCTGCATCACGTTCTGCCCGACGGTCATCCCCCCGAGAAAGACGAAGATGGTCATCACAGCCGCTGCAGTCGTCTTCTTCACGATACCGGCACCGACTGACGGTCCCCACGTGATCCCCGTCGACGAACCGCCGATATTGAACCCGACGAAGATCGACGCAACGACGCCGACCAGTAACAGCGTTTCGACCATACACGAACGTACGACAGTCCGGATGAAATACGTGGCGTAACCTCTCCGTGTATTTCCCGTATCGTATCAGTCACCTCTCGGCGTCGACGCGGATGTCCGTCCGGTCGTCTCCGTTCCTGTGACCGCTTGCGGCCGCCGACCGGCCGCCGAGCACTCGAGCGGTGGCCGTCCTCAGTCGGTCCAGTAGGTCATCGGCGGGTTCGGCCGACCGACGAAACAGATGCTGGTAAACCCGTAGTGTTCGATGACCTCTTTGGCTCGCTCGGCGTTTTCCTTCTCGTCGAAGACGATGAGCCCGGTATTCCCGGACCGGATTCGCCAGCGGTCACCGCTGATCTCGTCGATCGCCAGGTCCGAGGGATCGACGCCGATACAGTCTTCGCCACCCGCGGGCGTCCCGGAGGCAGTGGGGGCGTCTCCATCGACGAGCCAGTAGGTCATCGACGGGTCCGGCCGGCGGACGAAACAGATGCTGGTGAATCCGTAGTGCTCGATGATCTCTTTCCCGGCTTCGGCGTGTTCCTTCTCGTCGAAGACGAGGAGACCGACGTTTCCGGAACTGATTCGCCAGCGGTTACCGCTGAGCTCATCGATCGCCAGGTTCGAGGGATCGACGCCAATACAGTCCTCACTGAACGACAGCGTCGCCTCGTCGTCCGTTTCGCCTGGATCGTCATCGTCGTCGTCCGCCGCGTCGGTCCCGTCGTCGTCCGCCGGATCGGTCGCGTCGTCGTCCGTCGAATCAGTTCCATCGTCGTCCGTCGAATCGGACCCGTCGTCGTCCGTCGAACCGGCAGTATCGTCAGTCGCGGTGTCGTCGCTCGGCTCGGACGATGAATCGTCACCGGTGCCAGAATCGTCACTGGCATCATCACTGTCATCTGAGTCGAGACTCACCTCGAATCCGTCGTCGTCGTACTGGAAGGTACATCCCGCCAGCG
This sequence comes from Natronobiforma cellulositropha, assembly GCF_025629245.1. Classification (GTDB taxonomy): domain Archaea; phylum Halobacteriota; class Halobacteria; order Halobacteriales; family Natrialbaceae; genus Natronobiforma; species Natronobiforma cellulositropha. Next base: position 4,609 of record NZ_JANZXN010000052.1, on the reverse strand, counting down.
CTGCAGTCCCCGACGCTGCGACCACTGCTCGAAGGAGCGCCCGACGGCTCGTTCGGTCTCCCGATCGGTTAGCGCTCACACGCCACCCCCAGTCGGTTCCCACTCGTTCGGTTCGCCGACCACAACAGTATCCCACCCATGGGCACGTCTCTGGCCATACGTGAACGAGTTGGTCGAAAGTATATAAATATAACATAATTTGTTCGATGGGAGGAGGACGGAGGCGAAAACCAGCCTGTTACACAGCCCAGGTGCGTACACTCGGCCGTAGCGCGCGTCAGAAAGCGGCTCCACTTTCTCCGTGGGACGCGAAGTCAGGACCGACGATGGACGAACCAGACCGAACGACGATCCGAGCCGGACGGAATTTCGAACGGGAGTACCGACTCGACGCGACCGACGTCGGCGAGTTCCTCGTCTCGCTGGGCGAGCAGCTGCGTGACGGGGAGGACCTCACCCTCGTCGACGACGAGTGGGAGCTGCCGTTCGCGTTCGGCGAACCAATCACGGTCGAGATCGACTTCGATGGCGTCGGTGAACCGAAACTCGAGATCGAGCTCGAGCTCCCCGGTCGAACCGACGAGCGAGCACCGCGAGTCGAGTGAGGAGTCGGAAAACGCCCAGCCATCGGCTCACGACCCGGGGGCCATCCCGACGGAATCCCGGTCCCTGACGCCACCGTGCTGGTCGTCAGAGCGGAACCGTTTGTCACGGTAGCGATGATCGCAACCGGGGTTGCGAGACGAGTCACACCACCGGCCGTGGTACCCACACTGGTGACGAGCTGGCGAACCGAACGTCAGCGGCCGGAGGTGTGTCGACCGAGCCGGCGGTCAGCGGTACTCCATCGAGACGTACAGCGCGAGCACCCCGAGGAGGTAGAGTCCCAGACCACCGAGCACCAGCCAGGTGGTCGGATTGCTGGCGTCGAAATCGTTCCAGGCGCGGACGGCTCCGAGTAGCACCAGCGACAGGCCGACGAGCTGCCCGTGAACGAGGATGCGCCAGGCGCTCCAGCGGGGATCGAGCGCGACGACGAGGTTCACGGTACCGAGAAGCGCGAACCAGCCCAGGAGGATGCGAGCTGTCAGCGGCGAGACGTCCCAGGGCCAGAACTCGATCATGACCCCTGGAAGGAGAAACAGCACGACCGAGACCACGGTGATCCCGCCACCGCTGAGCAGGCTCGCACGCCGCACGAGCCGAGGCGTCTGTGGGCCGGTATCGGCCGCCTCGACGGGCGCGGTACGCTGGTTGAGCACCCAGAGTCCAGGGATGAGGAACGGAGACACCGCGTAGAGGAGTACCCACAGCCAGAACGTCACGTGGCCATGGTTGAAGTTCTCCCAGTGGAGAACGGTGGCGATCGCCACGAACCAGGTGAACACCGCAATCCCTGGAAAGACGGGGGCGACCCGGTGCCACTCGCCGATCGTGACCACGCGATAGAAGAAGTAGACGCCCGTCCCGTACCCCGCGCCCATCACCAGCGGCGTCATCTCCGGGGTGATCGTCCAGGCGAAGAATTCGGTCGTCCGATCCGGAACGCCGTAGAGGATGAGAAACGCCACCAGCAAGATCGGCGCGATGATCCCGCCGACCAGCCGCGTCACGGGGAGGATCCGATCGTCTCGAACCGACTCGCGTGCGGAACCGAGCCCCAGCCGAATCCGTTTCGTCATCCGGTCACCACCGCCGGACGACGGGCCGTCATCCGGCGCGGGCGTGCCGGCAGACGAGCGCCGGTAGCGGTTTCGGTGTTCCTCGAGCCGCCCGCGGTGGCCCACTCGTCGATCGGCGCGGCGGTCGGTACAGTCACGGTGGTGCGTGGTACTCCCATGGTGTCCTCCTCCCTCTCGAGCCCTCAGTGCGTGCGAGAGGTACTGCTCTGTCGGGAACCAGCAAAACCCTATCTGCGATGGAGCGAGGTCGACGCGTCGCCCCCTCGAGCGGCGGCCCGAACCGCTATCCGACTCCGAACGCGGTTCCGACCGGGAGACGGGTGGTAGGTGATGCGTTCGTACGGGATACCAAGTAGCCCCCGGAGCGCACTAGTCTCGGTCTCCCGTACACCGTTTCTGGAACGAGGAGCGCCTCGAACGCTGTGAGCACCTCGAGCGAGTCGGCCGCGCTCGAGAGGAAGGAACTCGAGTTCGGTACCCGCTGGTGGCTCACCAGCGTCGGGTGGGGCGTCTCTCGGAGCGAACTCGAGCAGGTGGCTCCAAGGGAATAGATACTTGGGTGTGTGGGTACACTGTATGTACACGAGGTGAACCCGACAATGGGAACGACACGAGTGAACTTTCGGCTGCCGGAAGACCTGGTACAGAAAACCGACGTGGCGGCCGAAATCACGCACAAGAACCGGACGGAAATCCTCAAAGACGCACTCCAGCAGTACCTGCGAGAGGTCGAAGGCGACGAGCGGTTCAAAGAAGCAGTCGTCGAGCTCTATCTCGACGGCCGGATTGGATTCGACGTTCTCAGCGAATTCGTCGGCAGGCGCGACGCCGAGGCGGTCCGGGCCTCGAAAACCCTCCTCGATCGCGGTGACGAGGTCGCCCGCGACCTCGCCGACCGCTAACTGGGATTCAGGTGTTACATGATCGTCGCAGACACGAGCGCCCTGATCACCATCGCCAGTATCGACCTCCTCGACACCGTCCTCACAGAGTTCGACATCCACACCACGACGACCGTACTCGAGGAACTCGAGGAAACCAGTGCGTACGACGACCGCCACGGAACGGCCGCTCGAAGCGTCCTCGAGCAGCGCCACCGGATCACTGTTCACAGCACCGACGGTACAGCGAGACAGTCGTCGAGGATCGACCGCGGCGAAGCCAGCACGATCGAACTCGCGACCCAGGAGTCGGCCGACTTCGTGATCACCGACGATCTCCGTGCACTCCCTGAACTACAGGCAGCCGTCCAGGCCACCGTCGCAATCTCCCCGATCGTCCTCAGCGCACTCGTCGAACGAGACGCACTCGAAACCGAGACCGCCGTCGAGAAACTCGAGCAAGCCGCCGCCAACCGAGACTGGCTCGGCGCACCGATCTACAGACGGGCGAGGGAGTTGCTCGAGTGACCTGAACGGGGGTGATGAGACTGCATCGGGATGGGGTATCCGGCTGTCTTTCTGATACCAGCGACTCCGTTCGCCATCGCTGGCTTCCTCGAGTGTGCAGTCACGGCCGTTTCAGCGCGGTGCTCGAGTGACGTGGTTCTCGGCGGCGAGTCGACGCAGTCTACTACTTCCTCCAGAGCCACGGTTTAGAACTGGTGTTCGAACCTGAGTTCGTCGAAATTGTAGGAGTACGATTTGACACCTGCCTCATCACAGCGCGAAGGGAGATCTGCTGGTAGAACGTACGGCTGCTCGCCGAATTCCTTCTCGAGATGCTTACAGAAGGCAATGGAAACATCTCGGTCTCCGTCGCGATCTCCTGCGACTTCGAGCACCACCGCGACATCCGGATCGTCGTAATCGGGTTTGATGACGTAATCGCCCGGAGTGAAGGGGTTCTCCGGATACTCGAGATTCGTGTGTTTGTAGGTGTAGAGCTTGATATGCTGATCGTCACAATAGGAAGCGAGCTTCGCCGGATGGATTTCTCGCCAGTTCCCGGGACCGTCGTCGAGCATACTCGGAAACGCTACGTTGACCGCCTCGCCGTCCATCTCCTGTCCGTACGCGGTGGTGTTTTTCTCCGGTGGCAAGACCTCCACAACGACCGCGACCGAGCCGTCAGCATCGCCCTTCTTCACCACCCGATCACCAGGCGAGAACGGATTCTCCGGTTTCTGGTTGAGGTGGGCTGTGTTCGGTCCCAACTCGTGCAACTCGTTCATCGGACGGGCGGCCAGGTGTGCGAGTTTCTCGGGTTCTTCACCGGAGTACGCCTCCTGGGTTTCGACCTTCGATGCGAGCGTTTCAGTCCGTTCCCAGCCGAGGAGGATGAGCGCATCCTCGTTGTCTCGATGCCAGACCATCACGATGATATCGTCGTCTGGATCGTTCTCCAAGAGATTCGCAGGACGGAACGCAGAGACGTCTCTCGAGGTTTTCACGTCGACCTCGTAGCCGAAGACTTCGAAGTCGTGGCTGGAGAAACTCTCAGGGTTGCACCGGCGGATAGCCTCCTCATTTTCCCAATTCCACATTTCTACGGGAAGGTATTCACGGCAGAACTGTTCGAACGCGAGTTCACCGAGATTTCCGATGCGTTTGGCGTCGAGATCATCTGCGCCTTGAATCACTGCCTGATGGTGCGCCCGCTCTCTATCGATTTCGTCCGGTGTGTAGAGATACATTACACCCCGATTAGTTGTTATCCTAATGTATGTTTCGCACTGGTTGTTACTATTGGAACTGGAGAACACTTCTGCGCAGTTGATTCTCGACTCTGCAGAGAGGGACTCAGAGAATCGATGGTCTCGGCACTCACGACCCGTGTTCTATCGATAGTACCGACTATCGAATGAGGAATAACTGTTCGACTTATCCGTCTTTAGCTAAGCGGAGAACCACGTGACAGCGGCGGCTTATCGAGGCATCTTTTCGAGAGGAATGAGGAGGCAACGGCTGTGTCCAACAGCGCCTCCT
>NZ_JANZXN010000051.1 GCF_025629245.1 Natronobiforma cellulositropha | reverse complement strand
GGTGGCCCGGTGGCCGAGTTCGTCGTAGAGACCGATGTCGATGTTCGAGATGCCGTGAGGTTCACTCACTGCGTTCTCGAAGGTCGCGTTGACCACCAGGCGGTCATCTAAGGCGACCTCGGACGTCTCGAGGGTGTGGCCGACCAGCTTCAGCGGCTCGCGAAACTCGACGCTGTCGACCTGCCGGCCGTCGACGGCCACGATGTACGTGCCAACGTCGAGGGATTCCCCCAGTGAGACCTCGTACTCGTGTGTGTCGCCGGGCCGCAGGATTACGTCGGTCGTCGCAGTCGCGTTCGCCACTGCCTCGCCGTCGGCTTCCAGCAGTTCGACCGCGCCGCCGAGGGGCTGTGGTCCGAGCCCGGCATTGCGCATCGTCACCTCGATGGTGACGTTCTCACCGGGTGTGACCTGCCCGTCCGGAACGTCCGCCTCGACGAACTCGAGCCAGCCGCCCGTTCCGACGGTATCCGACGACGCTATCGACGCTGTCGTCACACCGTCCGCCTGAGCCCCGAGGAATCGTTCTTCGGGACCGTCACCGCTCGAAACGGCCGACGCGAACCCACCGAAGGTAGCGAACGCGCCGACCAGGAGTACTACGATGCCGATGAAAATCAGTGTACGCCACCGCATACGTTAGTGTTTCCCCCAGCCGCCGCTCTGTTTCTCACACATACAGAACTGTCCAATTTTAATTAATATAAACCCGGGTTTATGTGTGGGTAACCTACGTGATTACCTCAGAGTAACCTCCAGGGAGGCATCCCCTTCCTCCGGTATTCACGGCCGGCCGCCGGTCACAGCCCGCCGCCGTCGACCTCGAGATTCGTCCCGGTGACGTACGACGCCTCCTCGGAGGCGAGATAGCAGATGGCGTCGGCGATCTCTTCGGGGCGGGCAGCGCGCTCGAGCGCTCCGGGGCCGCCCTCGTGGGGCGTCGTTAGCTCCTCGACGTAGCGGTCGGCGGCGTCGCCCTCGCGCTCGCCGATGTGGTAGTCGGTGATCGCCCAGCCCGGAGAGACCGCGTTGACGCGGATGCCGTCGGCCGCGTGGTCGTAGGCCATGTCCTTCGTCATCGCGACGAGCGCGCCCTTCGTCGCGTCGTAGAGGCTCCACCCCTCCCGGGGGAGGCGCGCTCCGATCGAGGCGACGTTGATCACCGACCCGCCCTCGCCCATCAGCGGAACCAGGTGCTTGACGCCGTAGATTGCGCCCTTCAGATTGACGTCGATCACGGCGTCGATGACGGCCGAATCGGCCGCCGTCACCGGTCCCTGCTCGCCACGGACCGCCGCGTTGTTCACCAGTACGTCGACCCGGCCGAACGCCTCCTCACAGCGCCGTGCGACCCGCTCGAGCGCCGCCTCCTCGCTCACGTCGGTCTCGACTGGGAGTCCTTCAGCGCCGTCTCCGGTGAGTGTCGCGACCGTCTCCGCGGCCGCCTCGCCGTCGATGTCGACGGCGACGACGTGCGCTCCCTCGGCGGCGAACCGGCGGGCAGTCGCCTCGCCGATGCCTGCACCTGCGCCGGTGACGACCGCGACCGCACCCTCGAGTCCCCGTGTCATGTGTGCTCACACAGCCGGTGAGGGAAAAAGCGTTCGGCTGGCGGCGATTCGGTCGCGCTCTCAGAGGTTCGCGCTGCCGCCGCCGCCGTCGAGTACGATCGCCTGCCCGTTGATGTACGCCGACTCGGGCGAAGAGAGGAACGCGACCGTCCGGCCGAGTTCCATCGGATCGCCGATGCGTTCGATCGGAATCCCCTCACCGCGGGCGGCGAGTCCCTCCTCGTAGCTGTCGTACTCGCCGCGTTCGACCGACTGCTCGACGAGTTCCCGAATGCGCGGGGTCTCGTGGGCCGCTGGCAGGACGGCGTTGACGCGCACGTCGGGGCCGAGTTCCTTCGAGAGGGTCTTCTCGAGACCGATGACGCTCATGCGGACGGCGTTCGAGAGCACCAGTCCGTCGATGGCTTCCTTGACGCTTTTGGAGGTGATGTTGACGATGGTGCCGCCGCCGCTCTCGAGGTGGTCGACCGACTCGCGGACCAGGCGGACGACGCTCATCACGAGGAGGTCGAACGCCTCGTACCAGTCCTCGTCGTCGGTGCCCAGGAACGGTCCACTCGGCGGGCCGCCGGCGCTGGTGACGAGGTGGTCGAGACTGCCGAACTCCTCGACGGGGCGGGCGACCATCGCCGCGATGTCGTCGGGGTCGGTCAGGTCGCCCGCGTGGCCGACGACCTCACCCGTCGCGTCCGCGCGGACGGACTCGACGGCCTCCTCGAGTCGCGTCTCGTCCCGGCCGTTCATCACGACGTCGACGCCCTCCATCGCGAGCGCGCGCGCCGACGCCTTGCCGAGACCGCTGCTCGATGCCGTCACGAGTGCTGCGTTGCCATCGATCTGTAAGTCCATACGTAAGCCGTCTCCCGGCTATCGTGTAAACGTTGACCCCGAGGCAAGCATCCGCTCGAGCGGGCGAAGTAGTAACGGCTTTAGTTTCCGAGGACAGTCGAGAAACGAATGGGAGTCGAAGTCCTGACCTTTCACGCGGAGTGGTGTGGGCCGTGTACGCAACAGGAGCCAGTCGTCGCCGAACTCGAGGGGGAGTACGAGGAGGTCGCGTTCACCTCCCTCGACGTCGAAGACCACGTCGAGACGGCGAAAGCCTACGACGTCAACACCGTCCCGACGCTCGTTATTCTCGCCGACGACGAGGTCGAGGCGACGCTCACCGGCTACCAGCCGCGTGCGCAGATCGAAGATCACCTCCGGCAGCTTCTGTAGAGCGCTTTCGCCCGTCGCTCGCTCCGCGCCGGTGTCGGCTCACGGCCGGCCCAGTCCGGTCGGTGGGTCGAGCGCGTCGGCGATCGCGTTCCGCTTCAGTATCGCGAAGCCGACGACGACGAGGAGGAAGCCGACGACCGTCAGCGCGTCGAGTGACTCGTTCAGGGCGACCACGCCGACGACCGTCGCGACGATCGGCACCAGGTAGGCGACGAGCGCCGCTTCGAACGCGCCGTACTCCTCGAGAATCGAGAAGTAGATGAAGAAGGCGAGCGCCGTCGAGAAGACGCCGAGGTACCCGACCATCGCGAGCGCCGTCGGTGTGACCGCCGTCACCGTCGCCGTCTCGCCGATCCCGGCGCTCGCGAGGTGCAACGCCAGTGCGCCGACGAGCATCGACCACCCCGTCAGCGGGACGCGTCCGATGGTCGGTGCCGCCCGCTGTACGAGGACGCCACCGAGGGCGACGCTCGCGACCTGCCCGACGATGAGCAACCGCCCGACGGTCCCGCCCGCCAGCAGATCGGTCGGATCGGGCTGTACGACGAACGCGATGCCCAGAAAGCCGATGAGGACACCGACCACGCCACGTTTCGAGAGGCGTTCGCCCAGGACGAGAAACGCCCACACGGCGGTGACGATGGGAATGAGCGCGTTCATCACCGCGGCGACACCGCTCGGCACGGTCTGCTGGCCGACGAACAACAGCCCGTTGCCCGCGACGAGAAACAGTCCTCCGCCGAGGATCGCCGCCTGATCGTTTCGCCGCCGCGGTACCCACTCCTCGAGACGAACCGCCGCGTACGCGAGCAACAGCAGCGCCGCCACGTCGTAGCGCGCGGCGGCGAACAGCAGCGGTGGCAGGTACTCGAGTCCGACCGCGATGGCGGGAAACGACAGCCCCCACAACACTGCGAGCGTACAGAAGAGCGCGGCGTCGAACGCGCGGGACACGTCCCCCACTTCGTTCCGCGGGCGAAAGTCCTTGCCGTTTCCGGCCGGCGTCGGTCAGACCAGTACCGCGATACCTGCCAGCGCGAGCGTGACGTACGCGCCGTGGTAGAGGACCGTCGACGCACTGATGTACGTCGTGTACCGGCCGACCGGATAGGAGTTGACGCCGGCCGGAATCGCGATCACGCCACGGGTCCAGGGAACCACGTTCGTCGCGAAAATCGCGACGCCGCCGTACTGGGCGAACCACCGGTCGAAGCGCTCCGTCTCGAGGTCGAGGTAGGAATTCGACTCGACGAACGGCCGGCCGTACCGCCGGCAGCCAGCGTAGACGACGAGCTGTCCGAGGACGTGTGCGACCGTCACCACCAGGACGACCAGGGCGGCCTCCCAGTAGGTCGCCCGGATCGCGAGCACGTAGCCGGGCAGGAAGACGCTCGTCGGGAACACCTTCCCGATCAGCGACCCCTTGAGCACGAAGATGGCGAACAGGACCGGCAGACCGACCGTCTCGAGCAGCCCGTAGCTGAACTCGAGGAACGACTCGAGCATGGGTCAGGCCGCTGCGGACGGTTCCGACCGGCGTCCCGTTTCGGACGGTCCCGACCGGGGGTGTGATCGATCCGTTCGTCGCAGACTGCAGTGAGCGTCACCGAGACGGCAGAGAGAGCGGCTGGAATGCATCTGCTCGACGAGAGGTCACGCTGGTACGTATATCCGCGTGCGCGTTTTCTCACCCAGAAAATCTGTGTGATGCTTTTCAGGACGGGTGGCGAACGGCCGGCCGAGAGCCAATGCTGTTCGATGCCGACCTCGTTGCCACACTCGCCGAGAGCGTGCCGCCCGTGCTCGCTCTCGCGTTGGTGTTCGTCACGTTCCTCGGGAGCGTCTACGTCGTCGCCCCGGCAACGGCGCTGGCGGTCGTCTCCGCCGATCGCCACCGGGTCGCGACGTGGCCAGCAATCGTCGCCGGTGGCTACGGACTCTTCGTCACGCTCAAGCCGATCTTCTCCATCGCCCGCCCCATCGTCGAGCCACCGGCGACGGCGGTCGCGTTTCCCGGTGCGAGCTCGGTTGTCTACGATCTCGCCGTCGGCCCGACGAGTTCGAGTTTTCCGAGCGGACACGCCCTCGCAGCCACGGTGTTCTGGGGACTCGTCGCCGCCGATGCTCGCGTCGGTCCCCGCCGACTGCGTCTGTTCGGGTGTGCGAGCCTCGTCGTCGCCGTCGCCCTCTCGAGGGTCGCCCTCGGCGTTCACTACGTCGGCGACGTCCTCGCGGGCGTGGCCGTCGGACTCGCGTTCCTCACCGTCACACTGGCGCTCAGAGACCGCTCGAGCGATCCCGTGCTCACGGCTGCTGCCGTCGCTGCGGTTCCGGCCGCCGGTGGACTGGTCACCGGGCGGCCCGCCGACGCCGCCGTCTTGATCGCCGTGGTCCTCCTCAGCGCCGTCGTCTTCCGCCGTCGCTGACTCCTGACGCGTCTGCCCCTCGTCTGACGCGGATTTTCACGCTCGGAAAACGCTGTCGCGTCTCTATTACCCCGGGGGAGAAAGGGCCTGATGGGGACGCAGGAGCCACTCCACCACGGAGGCGTCGTCCCCGTGCCTCTGACAGTTCCGTCCGGTGATAGTCACCCCCGCTGACGCATTTTCGCGTCGCTCGACGTCGAGTTTCCAGTGTGTAGACGAGTACCAGCACGCGTCGAACCGCCGCGTCGAACCCGGTGTCTGTCAGTGTCGGCCGTACAGCGAGTACGTGATCGTCACCAGCCCGAGCAACCGACAGACGTTCTCGAAGAAGACGACCGCTACCTGCGTCGGATTCGCGACGGTGTTGAGTCCGACGTTGACGAGGAACGGAAAGACGGTGAGCAAGGCGAGACCGACGGCGAGATAGAGCATCGAGGTCGCCCCGTTGCGCCGGTAGCCCCGGTAGGCCTGGTAGGCGATGATGGCCCCGAAGAGCGCGACGAGCAACAGCGTCACCACGGACAGCACCTCGAACGTCGTCGCCTCGTCGAGCCGGACGACCTCCGTCATCGGAGTCCCTCCCACATGTCCGTGAACGTGTCCGCGACGTCCGCCTCGCGGTAGGCCACGTCGAGCGAGAAGGCCCCGTCCTCGAGCGAGAGGGTCAGGCGGTCGAGGTTCGCGCTGTAGACGCTGTAGTGGTTGCCGTCCGGTGCGAGTTCGGTTTCTTCGGTGACGAGTTGACACGCCTCGAGTCGCTCGAGTCGCCGATAGATCGTCGGCAAGGACGCGTCACACCGTTCGCTCAGTGTTTTCGCAGACATGGGTTCGACGCTGGTTTCGGTGAGGATCGATCGTGCGTACTCGTCGTCGAGAATCGAGAGTACCGTCGGGAGGTCGTCGTCCTCACTCACGAGTGACCGTTCGTTCTTCGACCCATATCAAAAGACACACGGATTCTCCGAGTCAGAACACGCCGTTTGGGTTCCCACCGCTCGCTGTTGGCGGCCCGCCACCAGTCGCCGCCGAGACGGGTCGCTGACACGGCTCACGACGCCGGACAGCCGATCGATTCGCCAACCGCGAGTGCGAGACCGTCGTCGAGCCCGTCGCTCGCGAAGATCGAGTAGTGACGGTCGCCACACGCCCACTCGAGTTCGGTTCCCTGGCCGGTCCGCTCGAGCGACCCGACCGCACCGTCGACCTCCACCGGGTCGCCGCCGCTCGCGTAGCCCCGCGGTGCGTCACCGGTCGTGACCGAGACGGTCTCGCCCGCGCCACGGTAGAACAGCGAGACCTGCGTCCGGTTCTCGTCGTGGAACTCGTAGCCGCTGATCGTCTCGAGGGAGACGGTCTCCGGCAGGGCCGCCGCCGGCGGTTCGGCGACCGCGAACGGGACCGCCCCGGCCGCCTCCTCGACCGTCTCGTACTCGGTGATCGTCGGGAGGACGATCTCGAACGGGTCGTCCGATGGCTCCGAGTCGTCAGTCCCGTCGTCCGTCCCGGTCTCGTTCACCTGCGGTGGCTCGAAGCGTTCGTCGTCGATCGGCTCGCCGATCGTCACGTCCTCGTAGGTGACGGTGAACGTCGCCTCGGCCGTCTCGAGGCGGAACTCGAGCGGGAAGAGCGTCTCCTCGTCGAGGGTCACCGCGAGCGCGTTCGCCTCCCCGTCTTCGACCGTCGCCGTCTCGAGGGGCAACTGGTAGACGGTGTCGCCGACCAGCAGGTCGATCGAGCGCTCGACCGTCTCGGTCGGCGGCGACTCGAACGCGACGCGAAGCGCCTCGCGCCCGTCGACCGTCGTCTCCTCGACGGTTTCGATTTCGAGGTTCTCGACGTACCGTTGCTGTTCGGCGTAGAGTCGCTCGAGACGGCTCTCGTCACTCGCGGCGAGTTCGAGCACCGAGACGCTGTCCGTCTCGAGGTCGTGGTTCCAGGCCCGCTCGCCGTCGGTGACGACCACGTACGGTTCGTCGACGCCTTCGACCCTGGTGGCACCGTCTCCGCGGAGCCAGACGTGCGTCGTGATCGACTTCCGGTCGCCGTCGGTTTCGACGCTGGCGGCGCGTACCGCCTCCACCGACGCCGGTGGTTCGGCGTCCGCGAGTCGTTCGGCGAGTGCCTCGGTGCGATCGGTCTCCTCGCCCCCTGTGAATCCACTGCATCCGGCGAGGACGACCACGAGGGCGACGATGGCCACCGTCGCTCGGATCTGCCGGCCCATACCGTCACTCGTGAGCCGATACCTATCACTCTATCGTTCTGTTACTGTGTTATCACCACGCCCGCTGACTGGCTTCCCGGAGGCGAGAGCGCCGGTCGGTGTGGCCAGTGGTGTCTCGTTCGTCTCACTTCACGCACCGTTCTCTGTGGCGTGCGGGACGAACACCGACTCGCCCTCGATCGCGAACTCCTCGAGCAGCGCCCGTCCCCGCTCGCCGGCCAAGAAGTCGACGTACCGCTCCGCCAGGTCGCTCTCGACGTGGGGGTGGACCGCCGGGTTCACCGGCAGGAAGCTGTAGATGTTCTCGAGTCGCCGGTCGCCGCCGGCCGTCGGTCCCTCGACGTGGACCGCGAGGTCGACGCGTGAGCGCATCGCGACGATGTTGGCTCGTACCGCCAGCAGGTACGCACCGCGCTGGCTGGCCTGGAGGACGGTCTCGCCCATCCCGCTCCCGCTCTCCGTGTACCACTCGCCGGCCGGGTCGATGCCGACGGTCTCCCAGAGGTCGCGCTCTCTGTGGTGCGTTCCCGAGCCATCCCCTCGAGAGAGGAAGTTCCGTTCACGCCGGTAGATTCGCTCGAGCGCCGACAGTACGCCGTCTGCCTCGCCCGCACCCGCCGGATCGTCGGGGGGTCCACAGAGGACGAAATCGCCGCTCGCGAACGGGTAGCGCCCCGTGGCGTATCCGGCGGCGAGAAACTCCTCCTCGAGCGCTCGCGCGTGTGCCATCACCACGTCGACGTCACCGCGGCGGCCCGCGGCGATCGTCTCTCCGCTCCCGGCCGAGACCGTCCTGGCGCGGACCGCCTCGGCGGTCTCGAATGCCCCGTGGAGGTGGCGCGCGAGACCGGCGTCGTACGTGCTCGTCGTAACCGCGACGGTGAGCGTCCCCGCCCACGACCCGCCCGCTCGAGAGCGCCGCCCGGAGAGACAGCCACCGACCGACACGGACGCCCCGCCGACCGCGGCCAGCACCGCACGGCGGGTTCGGTTCATATCGTCACGTCACCCACCTGTGAGATAAATCCGCCGGTGTTGGCAACTATTCCAGATTACATCTCGAGAACAAAGAAACCGTCTCTGCTTTCTCTCCACTCACTCGAGCCACGTCCCACCCGGGACCTGTCGGCCACATTTCACCGGAAACGAGGAGTCCGACCCGGCACGTCCGGCCGCGAGGCAGTCTTTTATCTCCCGTCGGCGGTATCTCGAGCCATGATGCTCGACGTGCCGACGCGGTTCGACGAACGGGACTGGGAACGAGACGTCGACGGCGGGCCGGTGCGGTTCGCCGTCGTCGGTCTGGGCTGGTTCGGCCGGGACGTCGCGATTCCGGCGATCGAGGAGTCACGATTCTGTGAGACCACCACCCTGGTGAGTGGCTCTCCCGAGACCGCCGCCAGCGTCGCCGACGAGGTCGGCGTCGAGACCGTACTCACCTACGACGAGTACGCCGCCGGCGAGTCCGCAGACGCCTACGACGCCGTCTACGTCGTCACGCCGAACGCCCTCCACCTCCCGCACGTCGAGACCGCCGCTGCCCTCGGCAAACACGTCCTCTGTGAGAAACCGCTCGAGGCCGACGGCGACCGTGCGGCCCAGGCAGCGGCGGTCTGTGAGGAGGCGGGCGTCACCCTGATGACCGCCTACCGCATGCAGACGACGCGCTCGGTCCGCTGGGTCCGCGAGCGAATTCGTGAGGGCTTCATTGGTGAGCCAGTCCAGCTCCACGGCGAGTTCTCCTTCCGGATGCTCGCCGGCGAGGACGCCGACCCGACCCAGTGGCGCATCGACCCCGACCTCGCCGGTGGCGGCGCACTGATGGACATCGGCGTCTACCCGCTGAACACCGCCCGCTTCCTCCTCGAGTCCGATCCCGTCGCCGTCCGGGCGACGACGAGCGCCCCCTCACCCGCCTTCGACGGCGTCGACGAACACGTCGCGTTCACCCTCGAGTTTCCCGATGGCGTCACCGCCTCCTGTACGGCGAGTTTCGGTGCAGCGAGTGCGAACCGCCTCGCAATCCTCGGCACCGAGGGCCGGATCGTGATCGAACCCATCTTCGGCGTCGACGTGACGCGGACGATCACGCTCGAGCGCGACGGCGGGCGGACGGTCGTCGAGACTGACGAACCCCACGAGGTGTGCGAGGAGTTCGACTACTTCGCGACGGCCATCCTCGCCGACGGCGAACTCGAGGCCGGTGGCGACCACGGCGTCCTCGACGTTCGGATTACTGACGCCATCTACGAGTCGGCCGACCGTGGCGAGCGGATCGAACTCTAACCCGTACACCTTTCTCGTGACTGTCGGCCACCCGAGTCTTCTTGTGCCCCCGAAGAGAGGGCTGATCGATGATGATCGACAAACTCGAGACGTTCGCCACGCGGACCGTCGGCTTCGTCCGCCTCCACACGAGCGACGGAGACGTCGGTATCGGCCAGCTATCGCCGTACAACGCGGACATCACGGCGACGGTGTTTCACCGGCAGGTCGCTCCGCACGTGTTGGGTGAGAATCCGCTCGAGATCGGCCGGCTGGTCGACTCGGTGATCGAAGCCGAGTACAAGTTCCCCTGGTCGTACGTCTGCCGGGCGCTCGTCGGTCTCGACACGGCGGCGTGGGACCTCAGAGGAAAACGCCAGGGTGAACCCGTCGTCTCCTTGCTCGGCGGTGAACCCACCGAGATTCCGGCCTACGGCTCGAGTATGCGCCGGGACATCTCCCCCGAGGACGAGGCGGCGCGGCTTACCCGCCTGCGCGACGATCACGGGTTCGAGGCGTTCAAGGTTCGTGTCGGCGCACGCGAGTCGAAAGGGAGCGACGAAGACGAGTGGCCCGGACGCAGCGAGGCGGTCGTCTCGGCCGTTCGCGAGGCTCTCGGAGACGAGGTCGACCTCCTCGTCGACGCCAACAGCGCCTACTCGGTCGAGGGCGCAGTCGACTTCGCCGAGACGACCCTCGAACCCAATGGTGTCGTCCACTTCGAGGAGCCCTGTCCCTACTGGGACCTCGAGTCGACCGCCGCCGTCACCGAGCGCATCGACATTCCCGTCGCCGGTGGTGAACAGGACAACGACCTCGCCCAGTGGCGTCGCCTGATCGAGCTGGGTGCCGTCGACGTCGTCCAGCCGGACGTCTGTTACGTCGGTGGCATCAGCCGGGCGCGACGCGTCGCCGAGATGGCCGCCAACGCCGGTCTCCCCTGTGTCCCCCACGCTGCCAACCACTCGATGGTCGCCGTCTTCACCCTCCACCTGCTGGGTGCGCTCGAGAACGCCGGTCCCTATCTCGAGTACTCGATCGAAGACCACTGGGCCGAGGGGCTGTTCACCCCTGCACTGACCGTCGAAGACGGCACGGTCGCGATTCCCGATGGTCCCGGGTGGGGCGTCGAGGTGAACTCGGCGTGGCTCTCGACGGCCGACCACGAAGTGAGCGAACTCGTGTGAGCACGGGCACGTACCTGACCGCTCGTCTATCCGTTGCCGTCACTCGATTGCTGGCTCCAGTGGAATTATACTCGAGGCGGGCCACTCCGAGGTATGGCTGCAGACACCGCCGTTCTCGCCATCGGTGAGAACGCGTTTCCGTTCCACCGCTTCGAAGAGATCGGTCCCCACCTCGCGGACGCGCTCGAGTCGCCCCGCATCGACGTCACGCTCACGACCGACCGTGACGACCTCACAGACCTCCGCGAGTACGACGTCCTCCTCGATTACCTCACCGACAGCACCCTGACCGAGGCCCAGCGCTCGAGCGTCACCGGGTTCGTCGAGGGCGGTGGCGGCTACCTCGGACTCCACTGTGCGGCCGACCTCACGTCGACGGTCTCCGAGCATCCCGACACCGTCATCGAGAGCCGAGACGAACCCGTCCCCGAACTCCGCGAGCTGATTGGCGGCCACTTCCTCACTCACCCGGAACGCTCGACCTACGACGTCCGCGTCGTCGACAGCCACCACCCGATCACCGCCTCGCTGTCCGACCTGCGCGTCTACGACGAACCGTACGTCCTCGAGGTCGACGACTCGGTTCGCGTCCTCGCGCGTATGGACCACTACGAGCACGCCGACATGCCCGTCGTCTGGGTCCGCGACCACGGCGACGGACGCGTCTGCTACGTCGCCGTCGGCCACACCGTCTCGACGATCACCGATCCGGCCGTCGGTGACCTCCTCCGTCGTGGCGTTCGCTGGTGTACCGGCGACGGCCACTGACTCGAGCATCCGCAGCCGACCGCCCGCAGTCGCGTTGTCGACTCAGAGACGGTCCACTACTCGAGTAGGGTCTCTTGCCATCGTCCCACCTTCGACTGGGGACCGCCGCCCGGCGGTCGGACGCCGACTGTGTTCCCCCAGGCAGGTATCGGTGGACGTTCGGGTATCGAATCGAAACATACACACCGATCCGCCCGGTTTTTCGTTACGATCGTACGTCTGTAATCACTACTCTCTGGCCGTCGGTTCACGTCCAGACGCAGAAGGGGGAGACCGTTACGCCGTCACGACCGAGACGATACCACCGAAGTCGAGGATGACGCGCTGGGCGGTGTCACCGAAGATGGCTTTCCCCGTCGGCGAGCGCTTCCGGCCGACGATGAAGATGTGATCGCAGTCTTTCTCCTCGGCGACCGCCACGATTCGGTGCGCCTCGTCCCCGTCTTCGATGATCGCTGCGACCGGTTCGTACTCGATGTCGAGACCGTCAAGCTCCGATTTGGCGAGGTCTCGAGCGTACTGTCGCCCGCTCTCTTTGACGTCTTCGGTCGTGTACGAGGTTCCCTCGATGTTCGCGATGGTCGCCATCGTCTCTAGGTCCTGTTCGTATCCGTCTCGGTCCATCAACGTGAGCAACAGTAGCTCTGCACCGACGCCGTCGGCCAGCTCACCGGCCTCACGGATCAGCGTTCGAGCGTGGTCTTCCGATTCGACTACCACGAGTGCGCGTTTCATATCTGATACTGAAACCCATCGGTAAATAAATATTGTGCCGGGTAGCTCCCGGTTCACAGGCCGCCTGCCATCAGCTCACAGGGTGAAACACAGCCTATATTTCGGTCACGTAGTGGTGTTCCTCCGAGAGCGCGCTCGCGTCCTCGGGCAACAACGCCACTACCAGACAGTCGACGTAGTCCTCGAAGTACTCCACGACCGCCGCG
>NZ_JANZXN010000050.1 GCF_025629245.1 Natronobiforma cellulositropha | reverse complement strand
TTGCATAATGTAGCGGCCCCAGGCAACCTCTCCCTCGGTCAAAATACAACCCCAAAATCGGAGAGAGGGTCTGAAGTGGTAGAATTTAGGCGTCTAAACAAGGCCGAACCCTTTCATAATCAATACGATCTGGGGTTCGCCGGGAAACTCAACCGATCCTTCGGTAATCCCGTACTCTTCTCTGGCCCCTCCGACTTCGGCAGTGTCTGGACCGATATCGTACTCGTCTTTGAGGCGCGTCGGATCGTGCAACGCCGTGTAATACTCGTAGAAGAGATCGTCGAATTCGTCGTCTGAAATACGCTCGAGGGCGTCGATGCCCCGGCGTAACTGGGTCGGGTCCCACCCCGAACGGAGGATGTCGTACTCCGTTTGTGTGTGGGCCTCGAATCGGCCGCGAGCAAGCACTTGGTCCATAATCCGTTGTACGTCCTCAGTTTGATCAGACGCCTCTAGAGGATACGCCTCCTGGGCATGAAGATCAATCGTGTCTTGCTCATCAACATCTATTTCAACCAGATGAGTGTTTCCACGTGGGTCAACTACTCTGACACCAACGATACCATCCTCAATTCCGATGATTTCTGCTTGCGTGGTTCTATTGTGCTTGACTTCCGAATGGGACGAGTTCGGTATCGTGAATACCGATCCCATCGACTTGGTACTGTTCCGGTGGCTGCCCACCCTACCTGTAGTAGAGATCTCGAATCTGGCATTTGAGCTGATAGACGATACGGTTACGGTCAGTAGTTGTATTCCTCGTAGTCGAAATTCCCGGTTCCTTTGCCGAATCCGTCAATCTCGTATGCCGCAGGCGGATCTTCCCCCATGTTCCAATAAATGTCCCGTATCTGGCACATCAGATTGTGGATCATAAACCCACGGAAGTCCTCCGGATAGACGAAATCGTCGGGGAGCTTGAATGGGGAGAGCATCGGAGTGATCTGTGTCGTGTCGTCCGAGCAGCTTGCAGGTGTCCCGGTAGTATAGTTCTTCTCTGCGTGCTCGTTCGAGTAGTAGATGTACATGTCAGGCAAGACGTTCACGACCTCGTTATCGTCGTCAATACAGAATCCCTTCATAATCAACGCAATTTCCGGCACACCGGGGAACTCAACCGTCTCCTCAGTGATTCCGTACTCATTTTTGGCACGCTCAGGGTTGATGAGCGCGTGGTAGTATTCCCGGAAGGCCTCATCGAACTCCTCGGCCGGCATGTTTTCCAGGGCATCGATTCCTCGTCGTAGTTGTCGAGGGTCCCAGCCGTCCCGAAGGATCTCATATTCCGTCTGAGTATGGGCTTCGAACCTGGCTCGAGCAAAGACCTGATTCATGAGACGTTCTTGTTCTTCGGTCCGCTTAGACGAGCTATGTGGATAGACATCTTGACCGTGATAATCATCCGCATCTTCGTTATCGACGGCAAGTTCGATTAAATGTGAATTCCCCTTCGGATCAATGACCTCTACGCCAATAACACCTTCTTTAATTCCGATTATATCAGATTTCATGAGTCTACTTTGCTTGTTTGTCGAAGGAAACAATTCCAGAATCGTTGATTCCTAAACCCGCAACCCGATATTCCTCTGGCGGTTGACAGCCTTGCATGTAGTGGAGGTCTCTTATTCTACATTTAAGCTGATGGACAATAAGGTCCCGGAACCGCTTATCACAGGCGAATATATCCTCGAGCGGCGGGATTGTAACATAAGCGTCGGGATCGCGCTCGAAAGAAAACTTAGTGTGAGCGAGGTCATCGTTCTCGTGATAGAACGTTACTGGATCTGATTGTCTAACAAGTTCATCACGACCATCGTTCAGGAAGAGGAACAGTGCAGTATAGGCAACGTTGTCGACGGGTGGATCCTGAATCGCTTCGTAAAAGTCCTCGAAGTGTTCCATAATCTGTGGAATATCGAACGATTCGAGTACGCCGATGGTGTCTTCAATGACGGTCCAGTCGAGAACTGGAATGAGAAGATCGGCTTCAGTCTGGCGATGAGCCTCGTTTCGTGCCCGGAACTGCACCCGTTTGAGGATTCGGGCAGGTTCTGGATCAGTTTGGGTTGCTTCTGTGAATCGTTCGTGTACGTGACCGATGAGTTCCCCGTCCCGGTCGAATAACACGTGGTTCGTGTACTTTTTATTCATTCGATGAATACTACAATTAGTATCACCGATCAAAGTTCCCGTGAGGTTTTCCGAAGCCGTCGATATCGTACTGCTTCGGCGGACGCTCACCCATATTACGATAAATATCTCTAATTTGGCAGATGAGATTATTGATCATCAGGCCTCTGAAGTCCTCTGGATAGATGAAGTCTTCTGGTGCGTCTTTGAATGGTGGAAGCATCGACGGGATTTCAGTAGTACTACTGGGACAGTCGGGATCCGGACCAGCCGTATAATTTTTGTCAGCCTGTTCGCTCGAGTAGAAGACGAACAGGGGTAAATCGCTCACAATCTCGTTTTGATCGGTGATACAGAAGCTCTTGATTACGAGTGCGATCCGGGGGTCTCCCTCGACTTCGGCAGTGTCTGGACCGATATCATACTCGTCTTTGAGGCCCGTCGGATCGTGCAACGCCATGTAATACTCGTAGAAGAGGTCGTCGAATTCGTCGTCTGAAATGCGCTCGAGAGCGTCGATGCCCCGGCGTAACTTAGTCGGGTCCCACCCCGAACGGAGGATATCGTACTCCGTTTGTGTATGGGCCTCAAACCGAGCGCGAGCGAAGACCTGATTCATTAAACGCTCTTCTTCATTGTCCCGTTCTCCGGAGCTGTGTGGGTAAGTGTCCTGGCCGTGAAAGTCATCCGCATCTTCGTTATCCACAGCTAATTCGATGAGATGAGAATTACCACGTGGATCGATAATCTCCACACCAATAACACCTTCTTTAATTCCGATTACGTTTGCTTGCATGGTTCTATTGTGCTTGATGTCGAATGGGACGAGTTCAGTATCGTGAAGACCGATCCCATTGACTTGGTACTGTTCCGGTGGCTGCCCACCCTGCCTGTAGTAGAGATCTCGAATCTGGCGTTTGAACTGATGGACGATACGGTTACGGTCAGTAGTTGTATTCCTCGTAGTCGAAATTCCCGGTTCCTTTACCGAATCCGTCAATCTCGTATGCCGCAGGCGGATCTTCCCCCATGTTCCAATAGATGTCTCGGATCTGGCACATCAGATTGTGGATCATAAACCCACGGAAGTCCTCCGGATAGACGAAATCGTCGGGGAGCTTGAATGGGGGAAGCATCGGAGTGATCTGTGTCGTGTCGTCCGAGCAGCTTGCAGGTGTCCCAGTAGTATAGTTCTTCTCTGCGTGCTCGTTTGAGTAGTAAACGTACATGTCGGGCAGGATGCTCACGATCTCGTTGTCGTCATTGATACAGAACCCCTTCATGATCAACACGACCTCTGGCTCACCGGGAAACTCGACCGTCCCTTCGGTAATGCCGTACTCGTCTTTGGTACGCTCAGGATTGATGAGTGCATGGTAGTATTCCCGGAAGGCCTCGTCGAACTCGTTGAGCGACATATTCTCTAGAGCGTCGATTCCACGTCGAAGTTGGGCTGGATCCCATCCAGAGTGAAGGATGTCGTACTCCGTATTTCTATGCGCCTCAAATCGTGCCCGAGCTCGGACTTGGTTCATAATCTGTTCCTCTCGATCCGTTCGTTCGGACTCGTTATATGGGTACGATTCTTGCGCATGCAAGTCCTCCTTTTTTTCGTCATCGACGTCAATTTCGACTAAATGTGGGTTTCCGCGGGGATCAATGACTTTTACCCCGACTATACCATCTCTAATTCCAATAATTTTAGTCTTCATTGCGTTATATTGATTGGCATTTAAATGGTGTGATTCCAGTGTCGTGAATACCGACCCCGTCAACCTGATACTGTTCAGGAGGCTGACCACCCTGTCTGTAGTAGAGATCTCGAATCTGGCATTTGAACTGGTGGACGATAAGATCCCGGAAGGCATGATCACAGGCGAATGGGCGTGTGAGTGGTGAGATCGTCACGTACACGTCGGGCTCACGCTCGAGGCTAACCGATGTGTGAACAAGGTCTTGATCCTCGAAATAGAACGTCACGGGATCGGACTGATCGATCAGTTCCTCGTTTGCGTCATCCAGATGGAGGTACAAGGCGGTGAATTCCACGTTATCAACGGGAGGATCTCGAATTGCTTCGAGAAAGTCCATGAAGTGACCCATGATGGCTGACAGGTCTAGATCCTCGAGGACATCGATGGCTTCTTCGAGAACGACCCAGTCAAAGATGGGGCTGAGAAGTTTTGCGTCAGTCTCGTGATGCCCGACGTTGCGTGCGCGGAATCGAACGCGATCAAGGATTTTCGCAGGTTCTGGATCAGTTTGGACCTCCTCTGCAAATCGGTCTTGAACATGACCGATGAATTCACCATCCCAGTCGAACAACAGGTGATGGGGATAGACACGGAACTCAGAACTCATCTGGGTCGAAATTACCGGCAGGCTTTCCAAATCCTTCGATATCAACGTTTTCAGGCGGCTCCTCTCCCATATTTCGGTAGATGTCGCGGATTTGGCAGACCAAATTATTGATTACCGAGGCGCGAAAGTCCTCTGGATAGTTAAAATCATCAGAGATGCTCACGAACGGTGGCAGCATCACTGTAAGTTGTGTCGTCTCATCCGAACAGCTAGCCGACGTCCCCGCGGTGTACGTCTGTTCGGTTTGGTCATTCGTGTAGTAAATATACATATCAGGTAATACGTTCACGACTTCGTTCTGCTCGTCGATACAGAACCCTTTCATAATTAACACGATCTGAGGTTCGCCAGGGAACTCAATCGAACCTTCGGTAATCCCATACTCTTCTCTGGCCTTCTCAGGATTGATTAGCGCATGATAATAGTCACGGAACGCCTCGTCAAACTTCTCTGCAGGCATATTTTCAAGCGCTTCGATGCCGCGCTCAATGTGCGGTGGATACCAACTCGGTCGAAGAATATCATACTCTGTTTTTGTATGTGCCTCGAACCTAGCTCGAGCTGCAACTTGATTCATGAGACGTTCCTGTTCTTTGGTTCGCTTCGATGCGTCGAGCGGATACGATTCTTGGGCGTGGAGATCTTTGGAATCCTCGTCTTCAACGTCAATCTCAACGAGATGTTGATTTCCACGTGGATCGATAACTTTTACACCAATAATGCTATCTTCAGTGCCGATGATTTCTGCCTTCATAAATCTACTTTGCTTGTTCGTTGAAGGGAACAATTTCAGAATCGTTGACCCCTAACCCGTTGACCCGGTACTTCTCTGGAGGCTGACACCCTTGCATGTAGAGGAGGTCTCTTATTCTACATTTAAGCTGGTGGACCATAAGGTCCCGAAACCGCTTATCACAAGCGAATATCTCCTCGAGCGGCGGGATCGTAACATAAGCGTCTGGGTCACGCTCGAAAGAGAATTCTGTGTGAGCGAGATCATCGTTTTCGTGATAGAACGTTACTGGATCTGATTGTCTAACAAGTTCATTACGGTCATCGTTCAGGAAGAGGAACAGAGCAGTATAGGCAACGTTGTCGACGGGCGGATTCTGAATCGCTTTGTAAAAGTCCTCGAAGTGTTCCATAATCTGTGGAACATCGAACGACTCGAGCACGCCGATGGTGTCTTCAATGACGGTCCAGTCGAGGATGGGAAGGAGAAGATCGGCTTCAGTCTGGCGATGAGCCTCGTTTCGTGCCCGGAACTGCACCCGCTTGAGGATTCGGGCAGGTTCTGGATCAGTTTGGGTTGCTTCTGTGAATCGTTCGTGTACGTGACCAATGAGTTCCCCATCCCGGTCGAATAACACGTGGTTCGTGTATCCTTTGCAGTCAGTTACTTCGACTGCGATTCCTACCGAATCTTCTCCGATAATATGTGCATCCATCGATTCGTATCCGTTATTAGTCATAATCCTCGAAACGCTCCTCTTCATCCAATATTCTAATTAGTTCGACGACGAGGTCGTCGTACGTTTCCTTCGAATCCTGCGTCTGTTCCCGTTGGGATCTGATTCCTTTCACAGCTTTCAGAATGTCTTCCTCTATTCTGTCTCCTATCGCTTTGATTGTCCCTTCAGTGCCAAGCCCATCGGTAACTATTTTCGTGAGGATGGTTGCAATCCCTTTCATACTCCCTTTCGATGCACCCTCTGACAGTGCCTCAGCCAGATCAACGTTACGTGAGTTAGCGACATCGCTTCCTGCTGTCTTTGCTGTCCTAGTAGATCCTGATACACCGGCA
Source organism: Natronobiforma cellulositropha (assembly GCF_025629245.1). Classification (GTDB taxonomy): domain Archaea; phylum Halobacteriota; class Halobacteria; order Halobacteriales; family Natrialbaceae; genus Natronobiforma; species Natronobiforma cellulositropha. Next base: position 3,260 of record NZ_JANZXN010000050.1, on the reverse strand, counting down.
CTCGTCGTGCCCTTTTTTGCATACCCAACGGGATCCGATTGATTGACGTTTTCCGGATCGATCGATGCCATCGTACCGACGAGTACACGCGACATCAGTCCCACTTCCTGCAACGTCTTAATGTACTCTTCACGTTGACTCTGGCCTAGATCAATCCACTCCTCGCTCTGTATTGCTCTGAGTTCTTGGAGGTTTTCTTTGACCTGTTCTGGATCCATCGACTGGTCTTCGGTGCCGATCTTCGCACCAGTTTGCATCTGATCGCCGTATTTACTGTCCCCAAATTCCGTTTGCTTAGTTTCAGGCGTGGTTTCTTTATCACCCTCTTTCGCAAATTCATCATCTTCGATTCCAGTAAGAGCTCCAAATGAATCACTAAGCAATTCTCGCTTACCTGAAAGTCCGTCGTACTCTTCGTAATCCTTCGGCAGACGCTTATCAACCTGATACTCGAGTTGTGCTTTGACAGGCGCAGTAATCGCTCCCACTGTGGTTGCAATAAACGGCTGACCGAGCGAGAAATCGACCATCGCACCGGCAGTCCCTTTCTCGACGGTCTCGTTAAGATAATCGCCTCCGGAAAGACCTTGCCAGTGGCGCTCGATCGCTTTTCCGAACTCCGCAGCGATCTCGTCGGATTCGTTCATGAACAGCGCCAGCGTTCGCTGCTCGCGGTCGCTGAGGTTCTCGATCCCGTCCCGACTGTTGTACAGAATCGAACTGGCGATCTCTTCCCAGGTCCAGTGGACCGATCCTTTACCGCCCCAACGCTCGCTCTTTCGGAACGACGATTTGGTGAGATCCTGAAACGTCGCGTTGTCGAACTCCCGCTCGTAGGCCCGCGTAAACGCTGGATGGCCGTTCTCGTAACCGTCACGCAGCGCCTCCGGCAGCTTTTCGAGGACCTCCTCCGGCAGGCCGTCCTCGAACTCCTCGGGGAGGTCTTCCTCGAGTTCGTCGTCGAGGACCTCGAGGAGTTCGTGTTTGTGCATCCGCTGGACGGACAGGGCTGCTTGGCTCGGCGTGAGCGCCCCAACGCCCGCGTCCGATCGGAGCGCCTCATTGGCGACCTCGTCCGCCTCACGCTCGTACGCACTCGAGGAATCTCGCACCTCGAGTTGTTTGTCTGCTGGCAACCGAGTGACGCGTCCGTCCGTCTGCTGGCGAGTATGCACCAGTTCGTGGGCAAGCAGGTACTTGCCCTTGGCGCTGTCCGGATCGAACTCCCCGTGATTGAAAACGACGTGCGAGCCCACGGCGAACGCTCGAGCGTCGATCGACTCGCAGGCCTTCGCCGCTTCCGGACCGGTATGAATCGTGACGTCGTCGAAGCGGTCACCCAGACGCTCGGCCAAGTCCGACTGAGTCGCTGTATCCAGCGGCTGGCCAGGTGTGGAGAGAACTCGGCGAACTGGGTCGGGAACGGCTGCCTCTCCAGACTGGTCATCATCCAGGTGAGTGTATCTGTTTCGGTGTTTCGACAGCTCGTTCTGCCGTCGATATCAGTTGGGACTGCTTCAGGAGACTGCGCTTGCCGCGTTCGGAACGCAGCCATCTTCTCGGAATCACCCATTACGCCGACTGGCATCCCTTCGTCGGCCCACTGTTCGACTGTCTCACGACCTTCGGCGTTTACTACCTGCTCGAGCGTTCGCCTGAGAGAGGCTGTGGGTACCGAGTGGCCGAGTACCGCTTCGCAGTCGTCCGCTGAGAGCCAGATTCGATCGGGTATCTCTGCACCAGACCGGCTACGCCGAGCAGCAGATGACTGTGAGTCGGTTGTAGTGCGGGTGGCGTTGCGGTTGGATCGACGAGCCGTCTTCGACGGCTTCGACGATGTAGACGGTGATGACTGAGATGATGAATTACCTGAATCGGAGCTGGATTTTCGAGGGCGGCGAAATCCCATCTATTACGAACATATAAAGGAGGAAAATATATATTACCATTGGAAAGGCAAGTGAAGATATAGAGTTTCTCAGATCCATTCATCAATATTTCCAGCTTCATTGCTTACATTCTACAACATAGAAATGGCGAAGCGTCGATACAACAAAAGGTGGCCGAGTTTCTGGTATATTCTGGAGGTTTATATACGAAGCCGCGTAATTCCTGAGTAGTGACAGCACGCGCGGGACAAGCCCCAACGGGGTCACGGTGGAAACGGATCGGTCCACCGATGCGTCTCGACAGCGCTGGATACGAGTCCACGCCGAAAGACTACGAGGTAGAAGGGCTCTACGGCGCGGATACTGGCGAAATTGTCGAAGCGCGGTCCTTCGACATGACGTTCCGGGAGATGGTCGATGGCGCTCTCAAAAGCTATCCGTACGAGCAACAGCACCGGTACGACCGCTCCGTCTCCCTGGAGGACCTCGTTTCGGAAATCCCAGCCTGCTACCTGCGCTTCTACGATACCTACGACCACGAACAGGGAAGTCCGAAGCCCTGGAACGCCGTTTTCCGTGCCCACGTCCTCCGCTGCGTCAAGGGCTGGAAGAACGCCACGGCTCTCTACAAGTACCTGAAGCAGAAGCCGTTCCTCTGCACGCAGCTGGGCTTCGAAGACATCCCCGACCAATCTACTCTCTGGCGGGCGTGGGAAGATCGCCTCGCCGACGTACAAGAGGCCGTCCATACAGCTGCCGAGGTAGTCGTGGACATCGCCCGCTACCACGACATCCCTGCCCCCGAACCCGAGTTCTTACCGAATCAGCCGACTGGGACGGTGACGCGGTCGAAGAGCAAAGACACGCTCGCACGCGAAAAGGCGCGCGAGGTCTGGAAGGGCGCGAAACCGATCGTCGAGGACTGCTTCTCCCTCGATCGCGGCGACAACGCTTCGATCCCCGAGGGGGCGTTCTGGGAACAGCAGTCCTACCTCGGAATGCGGACCGACATGCATCCGAACGACGGTGCGCAGTCGTTCGCGGAAGACTCCACGCGGGATCGAACACCGTCAGGCGACTCCCACCGACTCCAGACGAAAGAACTCGGCGTCGAGCGCATTCGGACGATGCTCCGCGAGAGTGCCCGGACGCTGGTTGCACGGGCGAAATCGACGGACACGATGGGGCGCACGCAGATGGCGGCTCTGGACCTCACGAAGGGCAACCCGTGGGGCGGCAAAGTCATGCGCGACAGCAACGGGAAAAACAAGGAGCCGTGGATTCTGGGGTACAAGGGCGAGAACGGACCGTTCTTCCAGTGGGCCGTCATCAAACTCGTCGGCCACGATGTTCCGCTAATCCTTGATGCGA
>NZ_JANZXN010000005.1 GCF_025629245.1 Natronobiforma cellulositropha | reverse complement strand
GGGGGGATTTGGGGGGGGGGGGGGGGTGGCGACAGTCTGTCTCAGATCGCCAACTATCGGTATGGGGTGGAGGGGGTTAAATATAATTCCGAACTGTTTAGTGCCGATTTCGACCCAGTACTAATTAATTAGAGTCGCTGTCGAATACCATCGAGACGAGCTTTCGCTCGGCCGCTCTGAGGTGGTAGTGGTAGGTCGGCGGCGAGACGTCGAGGGCGGCCGCGAGGTCCTCGCCGGTACTCTCGCGGGGCCAGTCGAAGAACCCGCTGTAGTGGGCCGCCTGCAGCGCTTCGTACTGGCGGCCGGTGACCCGCTCGCGAAGCTGCGCGTCGAGCCGCCGTGCCGACTGGGTCGTCGTCTCGCGTTTCGCGTGTAGGTCGGTCTCCGGATACTCGTCTCGGATCGCCTCGATCACCGACCGGGCGTTGACCCGCTGGGGTACGTCGAGTACCAGGGTCGCGCTCCCGTTCGCGGCGGTGGCCGAACGAAGCTGAGCGTCGTTCTCCCTGAGCACGTCGACGAACGCCGTCGGACAGCCGGTGATTTCGAACAGCGTCGTCTCCTCGCCCTCGGAGACGACCGAGATCGTCTCGACGGACGCCCACCGGTCGGCCAGCGCGCACAGGGTCTCGACCGGCGGGTCGGCGACGCTGACGAAGAAGACGACCGAGCCGTCCTCCCGGTCGATCGCCCCCTCGAGCGTGAGTTCGGCGTCGACGTGCTTCGAGAGTCGGTTGAGCAGGAGCCGCGAGTCGCGACACGCGAGTTCTAACTCGAGGCGGTTGTCGGTCAGCAGCGAGCGGGTCCGTTCGACCGAGTGGATCGCGTGGCCGATCGTCTCGCCCAGTTCCGTGAGGACGGCGCGCTCGCCCGCGGTGAACGCGTCCGCCGGTGGCGCGTGGACGACGAGCGCCCCGTAGCTGTGTTCGTTGTCGACGAGCGGGACCGACAGTACCGTCTGGAACCCGAACGTGAGCGCCTCCTTCCGACGGGACTTCCAGCCGTGGTCGTCGAGGACGTTCGGAACCAGCTGTGCCGTCCGCTCGTCGACCGTCCGCCGGATCAGTACGGCTTCGGGCGCGTCCGGTCCGTCTTCGCGCACGCTGTCGATGTAGGTCGGATCGATGCCCGCCCAGTCGCTGGGCGTCGGCTCCGTCCCGTTCGCACGGCTGGTCTCCGTGGTCGCGATCCACGCGAACAGGTAGCGGTCGGTCTCGGCGAGCCGTTCACAGACGGCCGATTCGATCTCCTGGCGCGTCGAGGCCTGTGCCACCGCCCGGTTGATCTTCCGGACGATCTCGTTGGTGTGATTCAGCCGCGTCAACTCCTCGTTCTGCTGGGTGAGCGTCCGGTCGTGTTCACGCAGCAGTTGCTCGCGCTCTGCGCGGTCGAGCGCCGCCTCGGTGTTCGCCGCCAGAATGTGCATCAGCTCCGTCATCGTCTCGTCGAAGCCGTCGACGACTTCTGCGCCCGCGACGAACACCCCGTGCGTCCCCAGCGGGACGATCAACTCGCTGCGACTCAGCGTCTCCGGGTTGTGGACGTTCGCCGCACGACGCGTATCTTCGTAGTAGGCCGCCTCCCCCTCCGAGAAGACCTCCCAGACCAGCCCCTCCCCGCGCTCGAAGCGCACCTCCGGGTCCAGCAACTCGCTCGAGGACGCCGTCGACGCGGCGTGGGTGAGCGCCCCGTCAGCCGGGTCGAACGCGTAGATGGCGACGATCGGACTCTCGAGCACTTCGCCTGCCGTCTCGACCGCCGCCGTGTAGATCTCCTCTTTCGTGCTCGCGCGCATCAGGTCACGCGTCGTCTCGTGTAACGCCGCGAGCGTCCGCTCGTAGCGACGCTCGCTCTCGCGCAACTCGAGTTCGGTCCGGTACTGCGAGACCGCGTTCTTGATCTGGTTCGCGAGCAGCGTGTAGCGATCCCGCCCCGGCTTCTTCTGGAGGTACTGGGTGACGCCCGCCGCGATGGCCTCGCTCGCGATCTCTTCGCTTCCTTTCCCCGTAAAGAGGATGAACGGCAGATCCGGATCGGTCTCGCGAACCGCCTCGAGCAGGTCGAGCCCGCTCATCCCCGGCATCTCGTAGTCGCTGACGATACAGTCGACGCCCGTTCCCGGCTCACGGATCGCCTCGAGCGCGGCATCGGCGCTCACGGCCGTCTCGATCCGGAGCGCCTCGTCTTCGCGCTCGAGCATCGAGGCAGCCAGGTCGGTAAAGCCCGGATCGTTGTCGACGACGAGTGCAGTGATCGGTGTGTTCATAGGGTCCGTCTCTGGCGGCCGGTCTCCCCACCCAACGACCGCCGCCTGTCCGTCGGGAGAGTTCTCGCTGCGATACTAAAGAATTAGGTGTTCTCCCGAAGGCACTCGGCACCTGCCGAAACACGCCCACGTAAGTACGTCGGCTCCGTGTCCTCGCCCGTGTACGACACCCACGCCCACAGTACGTACTCCGACGGTTCCTTCCTCGCCGGGATGGTCGACGCCGCGACCGCCGCCGGACTCGAGGGCATCGGCTTCGCCGACCACTGCTCGGTCTCCGGCCGCCCCGCCCAGCGCGACGCCCGCGACGCCCTCGGCTTCAACCTCGACCGGACCTACGAGCGCCGCCGCCGCGCCATCTCTCGCCTGCGCGAGCGCGCGGACATCACCGTCTACGACGCCGTCGAGATGGACTACGACCCGCGCGACGACGAGCGCATCGCGGCCTTCCTCGAGTCGGCCGACTTCCAGTACGCCATCGGCTCCGTCCACTTCGTCGACGACCTGAACGTCCAGCACACCCCCAACTTTACCGACCTCCCGGAGGCGACGCTCGGGCGCCTCGTCGACGGCTACTTCGACACCCTCATCGAGATGCTCGAGTCGGGCCACTTCGACATCGCCGCCCACCCCGACCTCATCGAGCGAACCCCGCCGCTGGCCGGCCGGGCGACCGACGACCACTACCGACGCGCCGCCCGCGCCTTCGCCGACTCGCGGACGATTCCCGAGATCAACGCCGGCCGCGCCTGCTCGGATACAGAACTCGTCCACCCCGCCCCACGGTTTCTCGAGTGCCTCCTCGAGCACGACGTCCCGGTCATCCTCGGCACCGACTCCCACCACCCCGACGAGTTCGGCCCGCGCGTCGAATTCCTCGAGACGTTCACCGACCGGTGGGGACTCGAGGCGGTGACGCCCGCAGCGGTGCTCGAGTAGTTACTCTCGTGGCTGGCTCTCTCATCACCTCCGCTCTCACGAACTCAGTGCGGAACCTGCCCGTCAAATTCGTACTCTGCTGCCCAGTTGATCGATGGGTGGTCGATCTTCGCCTCGTACCGGAGTTCCATCTTCTGCTCGGTGGCGTCTTCGACATCTATCCAGTACAGCTGCTCGTACTCCGGGTAACGAACGACGAACGCATCGATCTCGTCGTGGTAGGTGTGCTCGTGGTATCGTCCGTCTCTGGTCGTCTGGGAGTGAGTATTGAATCTGATCGTCTCAGATTTGTTCTGCCAGGCCGTCTTACACTGAACCCGGTACAGGGAGTGTCCATCGTCGACGACCAGGTCGTACCGGTCGTTGTCTCCGAACGGAATCGAGACACTGTTGCCCGCGGCAACGAGTGTCGCGATGATCTTCGCTTCCGTTTCGTCCCCTCTGTCTTTCGAGTTCGCCATACACGTGCTCTCGTCCCGTGATCACACTTGAACGTGTACACGTCTGCGGCGGTCTGCCTAGAGAACGTCACGGATAACGAGCACACGCTACGCGGTGCTCGTCGAAGTTGTTCGCGTAAAAACACGCCCGGAGCGGGATTTGAACCACGCCTGAGAACCTGTTCGCTTCACTCACAGAACCTCTGTCTGATTCAAACCCCTCGTCGACGCTCGTCGTTTTCGGGAGTACTCGCGACGAGACACACTCGTCGCTCGTGGAATTGAAATCGAAGAAGCGCCCGGAGCGGGATTTGAACCACGGTCGCAGCGAAGCTGCTCCCTGATTCAAATCCCTCGTTTACCGCTCTCAAAATCCGTGATGTTCGCACCCAGCAAGCTGGGTGCTCACGGGGTTGAATTTTGAAAAGCGCCCGGAGCGGGATTTGAACCGAAGGAAGACGGTCAGCCTCGCTTCGCTCGACTGCTGCGACTTCCAGGGTTCAAATCCGCTCATCGGTGTTTTCCGCTCACGGGTGGACGAGCACACGCTATGCGGTGCTCGTCGAACTTGTTCGCGTAAAACACGCCCGGAGCGGGATTTGAACCCGCGTCACAACCGTGACAGGGTTGTATGATGGGCCACTACACCATCCGGGCTTGCAAGCTATCGTATCCGGGTTGGAGTATTAAGACTTTCCAATCGGCGGCGCTGTGGTAGGGCGACCCCTTCCACGGTTTTCTCCCTCGAGCCGGTTCACTCTTCGGTGAAAATACGTCTTCTTGACAGCCTCCACAAGGGATATATGCCAGAACGGGCTATTCGTGAGTGTGAACGTCTACCCCGGACAGGGTCGCCCTGCCGGTTAGCGGAGTCTCCGGCTCGCTTTAGTAACCGTTAAATGCCCTCCGCCGATACGTCCCTGTAGTATCTCGTGACAGCCACTTCTCTCCCGGTAGCCCAGACCAACACACGCACTGACACATGGTAGACGTAAGCAAACACGAACTCGTTCCAGAGCACACTGTCGTCGACGAGGACGTCATCGACGCGGTGCTCGAAGAGTACGACATCGACCGCACCGACTTACCAAAGATCAAGTACAACGATCCCGCCCTCCCCGAGGATGCCGAGGTGGGCGACGTCATCGAGATCGTTCGTAACTCTCGAACCGCCGATCGAGCAATCATCTATCGACTCGTGGTAGATTAAATGGCAATGGACACCGCACTCGACCGTACGATCCGACGCGACATCTCGAGGGAGTACTTCTCCCGAGAGCGTCTCGCAGAGCACCACTACCGATCGTTCAACGCGTTTCTCACCCGGGGAATGCAGGAAGTCGTCGACGAGAAGGCGACGATCGACACGGACATCGGCGACAAGGAAGGCGAAGAGCCGGTTCACGTCGAACTCGGCGACGTTCGCGTGGTCACGCCGCGCGTGCGCGAGGCCGACGGCAGCGAAGAACTGCTCTACCCCCAGGAGGCCCGCCTTCGAAACATCACCTACTCCGCACCGGTGTTCATGGAGATGTCGATCGTCAAGGGCGAGGAGGGCGACCAGCGCGTCGTCGACTCGACGGAGACGAAGATCGGTCGGATGCCGATCATGGTCGGCTCCGAGAAGTGTAACATCGCCGGCTTCACCGACCAGGAACTGATCGACATCGGTGAAGACCCCGCAGACCCCGGCGGCTACTTCATCGTCAACGGCTCCGAGCGCGTCCTGATGACGAGCGAGGACCTCGCACCGAACAAGATCCTCGCCGAGTACGACACCAAGTACGGCGACGAGATTCAGGTCGCCAAGACGTTCAGCCAGCGCCGGGGCTACCGTGCGCTCGTACTGTGTGAGCGCACCCGAAACGGCTTACTCGAAGTGTCGTTCCCCTCGGTCTCGGGTTCGATCAACTTCGTCACGCTCGTGCGCGCGCTCGGTCTCGAGTCCGACGAGGAGATCGTCCACAAGGTCTCGAACGACCCCGAGGTCGTCAAGTACATGCTCGAGAATCTCGAGGAAGCCGAGGTTCAGACCGAAGAGGAGGCGATCGAGGCGCTCGGTAAGCGCGTCGCGAGCGGGCAGGGCAAGAACTACCAGCTCAAACGCGCGAACTACGTGATCGACCGCTACCTCCTGCCGCACCTCCACGAGGACGGTGTCGAGGAGGAGGATGTCCGGATCAACAAGGCCCACTACCTCTGTCGGATGGCCGAGGCGTGTTTCGAACTCGCCTTACAGCGCCGCGAGGCCGACGACAAAGACCACTACGCGAACAAGCGCCTGAAGGTCAGTGGCGACCTGATGAAAGACCTGTTCCGGACGGCTCTGAACAAACTCGCGCGTGACGTGAAGTACCAGCTCGAACGTGCGAACATGCGTAACCGGAACCTCTCTGTGAGCACTGTCGTGCGTTCTGACGTGCTCACGGAGCGACTCGAGCACCCGATCGCGACGGGCAACTGGGTCGGCGGCCGCTCTGGCGTGAGCCAACTGGTCGACCGGACGGACTTCATGGGCGTGCTCAGCCACCTGCGCCGACTGCGCTCGCCGCTGTCGCGCTCGCAACCGCACTTCGAGGCGCGTGACTTACACGCGACCCAGTGGGGTCGCATCTGTCCCTCCGAGACCCCGGAGGGACCAAACTGTGGACTGGTGAAGAACTTCGCGCAGGCGATGGAGCTCTCACAGAACGTCGAGGACGAACAGGAACTCAAACGCGAGTTAGCGTCGATGGGCGTTCAGGGCATCCCTGGCCTCGAAGGCACGACTCGAACACCTGCGGACGACTGAGATTACGACATGGCAACACAACAACGAGAAGCCAAGGTGTACGTCAACGGATCGCTCGTCGGGACCCACCCGGACCCGCATCAGCTCGCCGAACAGATCCGTGAGGCGCGACGAATCGGCGACGTAAGCGAGATGGTCAACGTCTCGGTGAAAGAACGGACCCGTGAGGTCATCGTCAACGCCGACGCTGGCCGGGCGCGACGGCCGCTGTTGGTCGTCGAGAACGGCCAGCCGCGTCTCTCCGACGACGAGGTCGAGGCGATCCGCGAGGGCAACCTCGAGTTCGAGGACCTCGTCGCCCACGGCTACATCGAGTTCATCGACGCCGAGGAGGAGGAGGACATCTACGTCGCCGTCGACGAGGACGACTTAGAGGAAGAACACACCCACTTAGAGATCGATCCACAGCTCATCTTCGGCATCGGTGCGGGGATGATCCCGTACCCCGAGCACAACGCGAGTCCCCGAATTACGATGGGGGCGGGGATGATCAAGCAGTCGCTCGGTCTTCCGAGCGCGAACTACCGCATCCGACCCGATACGCGCCAGCACCTGCTGCACTATCCACAGCTGTCGATGGTCAAGACCCAGACGACCGAACAGATCGGGTTCGACGACCGGCCGGCGGCACAGAACTTCGTCGTCGCCGTGATGAGCTACGAGGGGTTCAACATCGAGGACGCGCTCGTCATGAACAAGGCGTCGGTCGAGCGCGCGCTCGCTCGCTCGCACTTCTTCCGCACCTACGAGGGTGAGGAACGTCGTTACCCCGGCGGCCAGGAAGACCGCTTCGAGATTCCGAGCCAGGACGTCCGCGGTGCGCGCGGTGAGGAGGCCTACACCCACTTAGACGAAGACGGTCTCGTCAACCCGGAGACGACCGTCGACGAGAACTCCGTCCTGCTGGGGAAGACCTCTCCGCCGCGCTTTTTAGAGGAACCCGACGACATGGGCGGGCTGTCCCCACAGAAACGCCGCGAGACGAGTGTCACGATGCGTTCCGGAGAGAGCGGCGTCGTCGACACGGTCACGCTGATGGAAGGCGAGGACGGCTCGAAACTCTCGAAGGTCTCGGTGCGCGACGAGCGTATTCCGGAACTCGGCGACAAGTTCGCGTCCCGTCACGGCCAGAAGGGAGTCATCGGCCACCTCGCACCCCAGGAGGACATGCCGTTCACCGAGGAGGGGGTGGTGCCGGACCTCGTCGTCAACCCCCACGCGCTGCCCTCGCGGATGACCGTCGGGCACATCCTCGAGATGATCGGCGGGAAACTCGGCGCGATGGAAGGCCGGCGCGTCGACGGGACGCCGTTCCTCGGCGAGGACGAAGACGAACTCAGAGACGGCCTGGTCGAGGCGGGCTTCAACTCGGCCGGCAAAGAGACGATGTACTCGGGCGTCACCGGTGAGAAGATCGAGGCCGAAATCTTCGTCGGCGTCATCTTCTACCAGAAGCTCTACCACATGGTCTCGAACAAACTGCACGCCCGCTCGCGCGGGCCGGTGCAGGTGCTCACCCGCCAGCCGACCGAGGGTCGTGCCCGCGAGGGTGGGCTGCGTATCGGGGAGATGGAGCGTGACGTCTTCATCGGCCACGGTGCGGCCATGACGTTGAAAGAGCGCTTGCTCGACGAGTCCGACCGCGAGTTCATCCACATCTGCGGCAGCTGTGGGATGGCCGCCGTCGAGAACGTCGAACAGCGCCGGGTGTACTGTCCGAACTGCGACGAGGAGACCGACATCCACGAGATCGAGATGAGTTACGCGTTCAAACTCCTCTTAGACGAGATGAAAGCGCTCGGAATCGCCCCGCGACTCGAACTACAGGACGCCGTCTGATACATGCGAAACAGCACACCAAAAGACATCGGAGCGATCGACTTCGGGCTGATGGAGCCCGAGGAGTACCGGGACATGAGTGCCACGAAGATCATCACCGCCGACACCTACGACGACGACGGGTTCCCCATCGACATGGGGCTGATGGACCCACGTCTGGGCGTGATCGACCCTGGTCTCGAGTGTAAGACCTGTGGGAAACACTCCGGGTCGTGTAACGGCCACTTCGGCCACATCGAACTGGCCGCGCCGGTGATCCACGTCGGCTTCACCAAACTGATCCGCAGGCTGCTTCGAGGCACCTGTCGGGACTGTTCGCGTCTGCTCCTGACCGAGGACGAACGCGAGGAGTTCCACGCACAGATCGACCAGTCGCGAAAGCTCGGTCGCGATCTGAACGACGTGACGAAGGCGGCGATCAGGCAGGCGCGCAAGAACGACCAGTGTCCGTTCTGTGGCGAGGTCCAGTACGACATCGAACACGAGAAGCCGACGACCTACTACGAGGTCCAGCAGGTGCTCACGAGCGAGTACTCCCAGCGCATCGCCGGCGCGATGCAGGGCAACGAGGAGGAGGGCATCGAGCGGACGACGCCCGACGAACTCGCCGAGAAGACCGACATCGAGCTCTCGCGGATCAACGAGATCCTCTCGGGGTCGTTCCGTCCGCGCGAGGCACAGCGGAAGGCGATCGAGAAGGCGCTCTCGATCGACCTCACCGACGAGGACACGAACAAGCTGATGCCCTCCGACATCCGCGACTGGTTCGAGAACATTCCGGACGAGGACATCGAGGTACTCGGCATCGACGCCGAGCGCTCGCGCCCCGAGTGGATGATCCTCACCGTGTTGCCGGTGCCGCCGGTCACGGCGCGGCCGTCGATCACGCTCGACAACGGCCAGCGCAGTGAGGACGACCTCACCCACAAGCTGGTGGACATCATCCGCATCAACCAGCGGTTCATGGAGAACCGTGAGGCGGGTGCGCCACAGCTGATCATCGAGGACCTCTGGGAACTGCTCCAGTACCACGTCACGACGTTCATGGACAACGAGATCAGCGGGACGCCGCCGGCGCGCCACCGCTCCGGTCGGCCGCTGAAGACGCTCAGCCAGCGGCTGAAGGGCAAGGAGGGCCGGTTCCGTGGCTCGCTCTCCGGAAAGCGTGTGAACTTCTCCGCGCGAACCGTCATCTCGCCGGACCCGACGCTCTCGCTCAACGAGGTCGGCGTCCCCGACCGGGTCGCCACCGAGATGACCCAGACGATGCTCGTCACCGAACGCAACGTCGAGCAGGCCAAACAGTACGTCGCCAACGGGCCGAACAGCCACCCCGGCGCGAACTACGTCCGCCGGCCCGACGGCCGTCGCCTGAAGGTCACCGAGAAGAACTGCAAGGCGCTCGCCGGGATGACCGACGAGGAAGAGACCGCGGGTATCCAGACGGTCGGACCCGGCTGGGAGGTCAACCGCCACCTCATCGACGGCGACATCGTCATCTTCAACCGACAGCCGTCGCTGCACCGGATGTCGATCATGGCCCACGAGGTCGTGGTCATGCCCTACAAGACCTTCCGGCTCAACACCGTCGTCTGTCCGCCGTACAACGCCGACTTCGACGGCGACGAGATGAACATGCACGCCCTCCAGAACGAGGAGGCGCGCGCCGAGGCGCGCGTGCTCATGCGCGTCCAGGAACAGATCCTCTCACCGCGCTTCGGTGGCAACATCATCGGCGCGATTCAGGACCACATCTCCGGGACCTACCTGCTGACCCACGAGAACCCCCGGTTCAACGAGACACAGGCGCTCGACTTACTGCGCGCCACCCGGATCGACGAACTGCCCGAACCCAGCGGTATCGACGACGAGGGTGTCCCCTTCTGGACCGGCCGCGACGTCTTCAGCGAACTGCTGCCCGACGACCTGACCCTCGAGTTCATCAGCGAGTCCGGCGACACGGTCGTCATCGAGGACGGCCAGCACGTCGAGGGAACGATCGACTCCGAAGGTGTCGGCGAGTTCGGCGGTGAGATCGTCGACCAGATCACCAAAGAGTACGGCACGACCCGCGCGCGCATCTTCATCAACGAGATTTCGACGCTCGCGATGCGTGCGATCATGCACTTCGGGTTCTCGATCGGGATCGACGACGAGACGATCCCGGACGAGGCCAGCGCCCGCATCGACGAGACGATCCAGGAGGCGAACGACCGCGTCAACGAACTCATCGAGGCCTACGAACGCGGCGAACTCGAGAGCCTGCCCGGCCGTACCCTCGCCGAGACGCTCGAGATGAAGATCATGCAGACACTCGCGCGTGCGCGTGAAAACGCCGGTGATATCGCCGAAGAGCACTTCGACGACGACAATCCGGCGATCGTCATGGCGGAGTCCGGTGCCCGTGGGGGGATGTTGAACCTCACGCAGATGGCTGGCTGTGTCGGCCAGCAGGCGGTGCGCGGCGAGCGCATCAACCGTGGCTACGAGGACCGCACGCTCAGCCACTACCAGAAGAACGACCTCTCGGCCGAAGCACACGGCTTCGTCGAGAACTCCTACACCGGCGGGCTCACCCCCCGGGAGTTCTTCTTCCACGCGATGGGTGGCCGCGAAGGGCTGGTCGACACGGCCGTCCGAACCTCGAAGTCCGGCTACCTCCAGCGACGGCTCATCAACGCGCTCTCGGAACTCGAGGCACAGTACGACGGTACCGTCCGCGATACGAGCGACACCATCGTCCAGTTCGAGTTCGGCGAGGACGGCACCTCGCCCGTGATGGTCTCCTCCGGTGTCGACCACGACATCGACGTCGAAGGCATCGCCGACCGCATCCTCGACGGGGAGTTCGAGAGCGAGGCTGAACGTGAGGAGTTCCTCGGCTCGAAACAGCCGCCGACGAACCTCTCGGAACACGCAGACAGTCGCCGCGTCGACTCGGTCCCGGAGGTGACCTCCGATGACTGAGGTGACCGCCACGTTCGACCTGCCCGACGATGTCGTCGCCGTCGTCGAGGGGACGCAACTGCCACGGCGGCTCAAAAACCGCGTCCTCCGGACGCTCGAGGAGCGCGAGGACGTCACTGCAGTCCAGGCCGAAGAGGTCGCTGGCGTGGTCGAGAGCCGATACGTCGATACACGCGTCGACCCGCTCGAGCCGGTCGGGACGGTCTCTGCGCAGTCGATCGGTGAGCCGGGGACGCAGCTGACGATGAACACGTTCCACTACGCGGGTGTCGCAGAGATCGACGTCACGCAGGGGCTGCCGCGGCTGATCGAACTGGTCGACGCCCGGAAGACGCCGGATACGCCGACGATGGAGGTCCACCTCCAAGAGGAGTACGCCACCGAGCGCGAGAAGGCCCACGAGGTCGTCTGGAAGATCGAGGCGACGAAGATCCTCGCGCTGGGTGACGTCTCGACGAACGTCGCTGACATGCGCGTTGTCATCTCGCTCAACCAGGAGACGCTCGACGAGCGGATGATTTCGCCCGAGACGGTCGCCGAGACGATCGAAGACCACCTCGGCGTGAGTACGGTCCAGCAGGGGACGACGGTCGAGTTCGGTCCCGAAGAGCCCTCCTACCGCGACCTCCTCCAGCTCGTCGAGGAGCTTCGCGACATCACGTTCAAAGGGATCGAAGAGGTCTCGCGCGTGGTCATCCGCCGTGAGGAGCGCGACGACGGCGAGGAGGAGTTCGTCCTCTACACCGAGGGCTCTGCTTTCGGCGACGTGCTCTCGATCGAGGGGGTCGATGCCTCGCGGACGACGTGTAACAACATCCACGAGATCTACCGCAACCTCGGCGTCGAGGCCGCCCGCGAGACGATCATCGAGGAGACGAACAACACGCTCGCCGAGCAGGGTCTCGACGACGTGAACGTCCGTCACCTGATGTTGGTCGCAGACATCATGACCAACCGTGGTGAGATCGAGTCGATCGGCCGTCACGGCATCTCCGGGTCGAAGAAGTCCGTCCTCGCGCGTGCGGCGTTCGAGGTCACGGTGAACCACCTGCTCAACGCGGCGATCCACGGCGAGGTCGATCCGCTGAGCGGCGTCACCGAGAACGTCATCGTCGGCAAGCCGATCAAACTCGGCACCGGCGACGTCGACCTCCGGATGGGATCGACGGGGCGCTAACGACGCGACGGAGACACTCCTGTAGAACATTTTCACATGCCCGTCACACTCGACGACGACGCTCGCCGCACCCTCGCGCTGTTCGAGGAGGTGACGGGTGCGAGCGGGGTCGACTGCGTCCGCGAGAACGGTCGCCTGCTGGTCGTCGTCGCCCGCGGTGGGATGCGTGAGGCGATCGGTCCGCGCGGTCAGCACGTCGAGCGCTTCGAGTCGCGCATCGGTACGTCTGTTCGCCTGATCGAAGCCGCAGACGACCCCGAGGCGTTCGTCGCGAACGCGCTCACGCCTGCGGCCGTCTACAACGTCACGATCAGCGAGAACGACGACACCGTCGCCTACGTCGAGGTCGCGACCGAAGACCGCGGCGTCGCCATCGGCTCCGGTGGGGAGACCATCGAGGCCGCACGGACGCTCGCGGCGCGACACTTCGACATCGACGACGTACAACTAGTGTGAGACGCACCGTTTGCGCATTCTCGGCGAAGATTCCTCCCCAGTAGCTTGCAGACGTTCTCCGCTGTCGTACCGGCTCCGTTTCACACCCCGCCTGCCTATTTTATTAGTATATACTATTTGGCCGTATAAAATTATTAAAATTATTGCGACAGATGTGCATATGGTCGAAGATGAAACGACGAACATTGATGCGAGGCATCAGTGCTGCGACTGCGGGAAACGTTACGCTCGCGGCGATCGGTGCTGCACAGGCGAGACCTGACCGCGACGTCTCACCGCCCGATGACGAAGAAGACACGTGGAAAGCAGCCCTCGAGTCGGAGTACGACACTATCGACGCCGTCGTCGATGCCTTCGAATCGTACGCTGACGAGCTTTTCAGCCTACTCGTGGACGAGGGTTACGTTGACACTCACGACAGTGCTGATCTACACGCAGTACAGAACTCTGACAGCCTCGCCGAGACGGACGCAATCACCGTGATGAGCACGGCCGACGAACAGACACGAACGGAAACGGCAGTGCTTCGAATCGACGAGCCGTTTGATGGCGGTGTCGCGAGTCTCTTCGTTCTCCCTGAGGCTGGTCGCCAATACGCGAGAATCTCGTACGACGATGGTGAGAAGACACTACTATCCGTACCGGACCAACCAGACACGGAAGCACAGGTATACGCTCACCACAATGGCTCCGGCTGTCCATCTTGGGAATTCGCCGGTACTGAGACCGAGTGTACCGATGTAGAGTGTAACTGGGGACTCGACTGTGACGGTATGGGGGATGAAGAACCCATTTTCGTCTGCGGCTGGTCGTACTACGAAGAAGAAACGTACGAGGTCTACGAATGCGAGTCCGGATCCGGAGAGCGACGTGAACTCGTTCACACCACGTGCAGTGGAAACTGTTGTGAAGAACACGGCTGGGGCTGTCGGATTTGTCCTGGCGGCTGTTGACCACTGCGCTCGAGCGATCACCGTTCTCTCGGCGCTTCGGAAACCGGTTGCAGGCTGAACGTCAGTCGTTTTCGGGGATATTCCGTCGGTTGGTGGACGCTAGCCGTCCGTTCACCGGTGAACGTACATCGAGAGGAGAATCGCTCCGAGACCGGCGATTCTGAGCGTCTGTTGGAGAATCGAGATGCCGATGGCCCCTTCCATCGCTGTCTCGACGAGGAGCGATCCCACACCCTGGACGAGCGTCGGCGCGAGCACGAGCAAGAATAGCCCGCTTGCAAGCAAGAGCATCGCCCGGTCGCTGTTTTGCTGATACGCTCGAATTGCTTTGACGACGATGACCGTCGCGAGGACGAGTGCGACGACACCGAGGACGTTCAGGACCGTGACACCGGTGGTTAGCGAACTCACGCTCGATACCACCATCACAACTCACCCCAGAGGTCGGATAGTTGATCGGCTGCCCTGTCTCGACTCGCCCGTTCGTGTCCGAGTTCGAGTCCACTGGCGGTAATCTTCAGGTGGAGCCACTCCACCTGGGTCCGGTAGGTCGCGTAGTGGTTTCCATCGGCGTCGACCTGCGATTGCTCTTCGAGCAGACCGGCGTTCGACAGTCGGTGAACACGATCGTACACGGTCGAGCGAGCGGCATCGATACGTTCGGCTAACATTGGTGCTGATCGTCGTTCGGCAACGGTTTCTGTGAGAATTGCACGGGCATATTCGTCTGCGAGCAGTGTGAACACCTCGTCTACAGGCAGCTCCTCACTCACCTGATTACGTTTATTTTCGGATGTAATATAAACCACCCACGAGTTCGCGACTCGCAAACTGCTGGTATAGTAACAACTGCAACGAGTTACACACTGATCGCCGACCTGTCTGGCGATCAGGTGTGCACTGACTTGCAGTGGCTACTATAACTCGCTCGGACGACGGTGGGGACGGCCCGGCCGCAGAAACCGACCCGTACGCGTTCGAAATTGCGCTCGCTCGCTCCGTTTGAGCGTCCCTCGGACCTGCTCTGCCTGTCGTTCGAACCGAGTGAAACGCCCTCAGATTCCTCGAGCGGTATCCCTCGAGCGTTCTCGAGGCGTAACTCGCGAGTCCAAAAGGGGACGCTTAAGTGCCTCCGTCGGATAGCGACGGGTACTATGGCAAACGGCAAGTACGCCGCGCGCAAGCTGAAGAAGGACCGCCAGAACCACCGGTGGTCCGACTCGGACTACGCGCGACGCGCTCGGGGTCTTCGCGAGAAGTCCGACCCGCTCGAGGGTGCCCCACAGGCTCGCGGTATCGTTCTGGAGAAAGTCGGGATCGAGGCGAAACAGCCCAACTCGGCGATCCGAAAGTGTGTTCGTGTCCAGCTGATCAAGAACGGCAAGCAGGTCACCGCGTTCTGTCCCGGTGACGGTGCCATCTCGTTCATCGACGAACACGACGAAGTCACCATCGCGGGGATCGGTGGGGCGAAGGGTCGTGCGATGGGTGACCTCTCCGGCGTCAACTACAAAGTCGAGAAGGTCAACGGCGTCGCGCTGCTCGAACTCGTCCGCGGAAACGCAGAGAAACCGGTGCGATAAGATGAGTGCAGAAGAACCAGAAGAGGTCGACATCGAGGAGGAGGCTGAAGAAGAGACCGAGTCCACCGACGGACCGGACCTCTCCGCGAAGCTCTTCGGCAAGTGGGACGTCTCCGAAATCGAGTACCGCGACCCTTCGACCAAACGCTATCTCACCGTCTCGCCGGTCGCTCACACGATGGGCCGCCACGCAGGCAAGCAGTTCAAGAAGTCCGACGTCTCTGTCGTCGAGCGCTTCACCAACCGCCTGATGCAGACCGAAGAGAACACGGGCAAAAAGCAGATGACGCTCAAGCTCGTCCGTGACTCCTTCGACATCATCCACGAGCGCACCGAGGAGAACCCCGTGCAGGTGCTCGTCCACGCCATCGAGAACGCCGCGCCTCGAGAGGAGACCGTCCGTCTCAAGTACGGTGGTATCTCGGTCCCGAAAGCGGTCGACGTCGCCCCACAGCGCCGGGTCGACCAGTCGCTGAAGTTCATCGCCGAAGGTGTCTACAGCGCGTCGTTCAAGACCTCGACGCCCGCCGCCGAGGCCATCGCCAGCCAGCTGATCGGCGCGGCCAACTACGATGTCCAGACGTACGCCATCGGCCAGAAAGAGGAGAAAGAGCGCGTCGCGGCTGCTGCCAGATAACGCTCTCGACGATTTTCGATTTCTCTCACCCGCTCGAGCGACGGCGCGCTCAGTCTGCGCTCGCCCGCTCGCTCTCGACGTACGAGCGCGTCGCGTCGACGAGCGCCTGTCGGTAGGCGCTCGAGTCCGGTTCCCTCGAGAGGTCGCGAAACCGGCGGGTGAACCCCTCGAAGTCGACGTGTGGGGCGTCCATCGCGGCCGCGTGAGCGAGGTCGTAGAGGCGGTGGTCGGGCGCGAGGAGGTCGTGGCGCTCGGCGAGGGCGAGGGCGAACGCGGCGTTGACGGCGGTGATCTCCGGGTCGGCGGCCGCCGAGAGCCGGCGAGCGTCGCCGCCGGGGGTGGTGGCCGGCCGGTCGGCGAGTGCGCTCGCGAGGCTCGACTCGAGGTAGGCGAGGAGTTTCTCGCCGGGACCGACGGCGAGGGTGATGTCGTCGGCGTAGATGTCCTTCATGTGATTCGCGATCTGATAACAGTGGGCGAGTTTCCGTCGTTCGACGCGTCGGCCGGCCAGCCCGAGGTAGAGCGCTTCGGCGGTCGACTGGACGTGTGAGGGGTGTTCCTGCTCGTAGCGGGCCATGTGGGCGAGTTCGTGGAGGGCGAGTTCGCGCGCCATCGCGCTGCCTGCGGCCTGTTTCGAGATGTTGAGGACGTGGCGGTCGTCGTAGTGGCCCGCCCAGGTGCGTTCGTCGGGGTCGGTCCGCAGCCTGACGTGGACCGGCAACTCGAGGTCGTGTTCGGTCTCGAAGAGGTCGCGGGCACCGAGAAAGGGTGCAGTGGGACCCGCGCCCAGAATGTGCATCTCTACGGCCATCGATAGCTGTGTCAGGGGATGTGATGGTATGGCTCTTACGCCCACTCGAGTGCGCTCACCGTCTCGGGAGCCGGCCGAGAGACCGACTCTCGAGCGGTGGCGGCGAGTGTGCGTCAGCCGCGGAGTGCGACTACCCGGAACAGGGCGACGACGCCGACCTCGCGGCGCCCGCTCGACTCGAGGAGGATCGCCGTAGCGATTCAGGTATAGTAGCCACTGCAAGTCAGTGCACACCTGATCGCCGGACGGGTCGGCGATCAGTGTGTAAACCGTTGCAGTTGTTACGTGAAAACAGGCGCAAAGCCTCGCCCTTCAGGGCGGGGATACGCGCCGTACGGCCCGCTACACAACCGAAAGCTACACTACGGCTGGCGTCGTGTCGTATACCAAGCCAATCGCGTAAAGTATCAATCGGAAGATTCGGGGCCGCTTCCCGCCGATACGGACGATTCCACGCCCGCCGGTGGCAAACCCGCCGGGGAGTACGTGGTTCAGACTCGTTCGTCGTCCTCGCAGTACCCCTACCCGTCACTGGAGACGGACGGCAACGCCCGCGCAAACGAGGGGGCGACGGCACCCCAAACCCCGCCCCGTTCGCGGTTGCCCACTCTGCCGAAGCGGTTCGGTGGAGTTCGGTCGATGGCACGACCCGTGTCGGTTCCGTCGAAAGGACGGGGCCGAACGTATGCGTTCGGACGGTCACCCCTGTTGCGGTCGGGCGACCGGGCGTATGCGGAGCCACAAGCGGGGGAGTCCGCAACGGACTGGCGTCGTCACGCGCCCACCGCCCCGACGTGGTGCTCACGAACCCGGTACTCCCGTCGGGGAGGAAGTTGCCTTCGGGGTCGCGTCGGACCGCCCGACGCCCCACGGGGGAATCCTCGCGCTTCAGCGCGGGGAGGATGTCAATATAGCCCACGAGTTGCACGGCGGCAATTTCGAAGAAAAACCGGGTGACGCGTCTCCCGTAGGGCCGTCTGCGTTCCGTCGGTGCTCGTTGGTCGTTGCTCATGCCGTCTTCCTCCGTAGCCGGTCTCCAAAGCCGTTACTGCCATCGGGCTTTCCGCTCGAGTGTTCTCGGGCCGCTGACAGCCCACGTTCCGTTTTCGTTTCGGTGCTGGCTGACGGAAATGATTCCCTGGCGAACGGACGATACTTCCAACCAATCTGGCGCAGAATCCTCCGCTGGCGCCCGACTCTCCTCTCTACGCAGGAATTGCAAATCACTACCCTTTTGACCCCGCTACCGGTAAAGAGGCGTATATGGGCCGACGCAAGAAGATCGTCCAAGAGTGTGAACGGCTGATGGACGAACCGGAGCACATCCGGAACATCGCCATCGCCGCTCACGTCGACCACGGAAAAACGACCCTTTCGGACAACCTCCTCGCAGGTGCGGGCATGATCTCCGACGAGACTGCAGGCCAGCAGCTCGCGATGGACACCGAAGAGGACGAACAGGAGCGCGGGATCACCATCGACGCGGCGAACGTCTCGATGACCCACGAGTACGACGACACCAACCACCTCATCAACCTCATCGACACGCCGGGCCACGTTGACTTCGGTGGCGACGTCACGCGTGCGATGCGCGCCGTCGACGGTGCGCTCGTGGTCGTCGACGCCGTCGAGGGTGCGATGCCCCAGACGGAGACGGTGCTGCGCCAGGCACTCCGCGAGGGTGTCAAGCCCGCACTGTTCATCAACAAGGTCGACCGTCTCATCTCCGAGCTTCAGGAAGGCCCACAGGAGATGCAAGAGCGCCTCCTGAGCGTCATCCACAACGTCAACGAACTCATCCGCGGGATGACCGAGGACATGGACGACGTCGACGACTGGTCGGTCAGCGTCGAAGGCGGCACCGTCGCCTTCGGATCGGCTCTCTACAAGTGGGGTGTCTCGATGCCCTCCATGCAGGCGACCGGCATGGACTTCGGCGACATCATCGACTTAGAGCAGGACGGCAAACGCGACGAACTCCACGAGCGGACGCCGCTCTCGAACGTCGTCCTCGACATGGTCTGTGAGCACTTCCCGAACCCAGTCGACGCGCAGCCACGCCGTATCCCGCGCATCTGGCGCGGCGACAGCGAGTCTGACCTCGCAGACCAGATGCGACTCGTCGACCCCGACGGCGAAGTCGTCCTGATGGTCACCGACATCTCGATGGACCCCCACGCGGGCGAAATCGCCTCCGGCCGTGTCTTCTCGGGCACCCTCGAGAAGGGTCAGGAACTCTACGTCTCCGGTGTCGCCGGAAAGAACCGCGTCCAGAACGTCGGCATCTACATGGGTGGCGAGCGCGAGGAAGTCGAGAAAGTTCCCGCGGGGAACATCGCTGCCGTCACCGGACTCCGCGACGCAATCGCCGGCTCGACGGTCTCTGAGACCGACATGACGCCGTTCGAGTCCATCGAGCACATCTCCGAACCCGTCATCACGAAGGCGGTCGAGGCGAAGACGATGGACGACCTGCCGAAGCTCATCGAGACGCTGCGCCAGGTCTCGAAAGAGGACCCGACGATCCAGATCACGATCAACGAGGACACCGGCGAGCACCTCATCTCCGGACAGGGTGAACTCCACCTCGAGGTCATCACCCAGCGTATCGAGGCGAACCAGGGCATTCCGGTCAACACCGGTGAACCCATCGTCGTCTACCGCGAGGCCGTCCAGCGCGAGAGCGACACCGTCGAAGGTATCTCGCCGAACCGACACAACCGCTTCTACATCTCTGCCGAACCGCTCAGCGACGAGCTGGTCGAAGCGATCCAGCTCGGCGAGGTCTCGATGGACATGCCCGAACAGGAGCGCCGCGAGGCTCTCCAGGAAGCCGGCATGAGCAAAGACGACTCCCAGACCGTCGAACACATCCACGGCACGAACATCCTCCTCGACCAGACGAAGGGTATCCAGTACCTCAACGAGACGATGGAGCTGTTCATCGAGGGACTCGAGGAGGCGCTCGACAACGGGCCGCTCGCCCAGGAGCCGGTCCAGGGTACGCTCATCCGCCTCCACGACGCGAAACTCCACGAGGACACGATCCACCGCGGCCCCGCACAGGTCATCCCTGCGACCCGTGAGGCCGTCCACAAGTCGCTGATCGACGCCCAGGTCAAACTGCTCGAGCCGATGCAGGACGTCCGACTCGACGTCCCCAACGAGCACATGGGCGCAGCCAGCGGTGAGATTCAGGGCCGCCGTGGCCGCGTCGACGACATGTACCAGGAGGGTGACCTCATGGTCGTCGAGGGCATCGCGCCCGTCGAAGAGATGATCGGCTTCTCGAGTGACATCCGCAGCGCGACCGAAGGCCGCGCCGCCTGGAACACCGAGAACGCAGGCTTCGAGGTCATGTCCGACTCGCTCCAGCGCGAGACCATCATGGAGATCCGCGAGCGCAAAGGGCGCAAACTCGAGTTGCCCCCGAGTATCGACTACATCTAAGAACCGTTTTTCACCGGGTCCTCGCGGGCGTCGCCCGCTCGAACCCGGCCAAAACCCGTTCATGCAAAACGGCCGAGTGCGCCTCGGCGCACTCGGTGAAACTGCTCGCGTTGCTCGCGGTACGGTGGATCATCGTCGTTCGGCCGACTTCGTACTTCTGACCGAGTGTCCTACTCGGCGTACTCGCTCACACAGAAGCCTTGCCGGTGGGATCCTCGAGGATGGTCCAGACGAGTTCGTGATCACCTGCGGTCAGGGTCCTCGTCTCGCGGACGGTCGCTCCCAGTTCTTCTAAGCGTTCGACCGTCGCCTCGCGGTCCTCGGCGCCGAGATCGAGGTGGATCGGCAGGTCACGAATTGGATGCCGGCCACGGATGCGACTCGAGAGACGGACGACGGGGTGAAAAACGGTTCAGAATTGATACATGTTGTCTGGCGCTTACCCGTCGTCGGTCGCCCGGTTGAGGATTCGCTCGACGAACGCGCCCTTCCCGGCCGTGTAGGACGCTCGGTCGGTCGGATGTCGCGCGGCGAGCGTCCGTTTCAGCCGCTCGTAGCGCGCCGCCGTCTCCGGGTGGGCGCGCAGGTAGTCCCTGAAGGCGACCTGCTCGCGGTGCGTCCGACTCCCGTGTTCGGTCACCGAGAGATAGTGGGTGCGCCCCTCACGCGGTCCCTTCGCGAGGAAGTGTCGGTCTGTGACCGGGTCGTTCAGTCGGTACTCGTAGCCAGCGTCGGTGAGCGCCGAAACCACGGCCGGCGCCTCCGCTCGAGCCTCGACCAGACAGAGTACGTCGACGATCGGTTTCGCCGCGAGCCCTTCGATGGCGGTACTCCCGACGTGTTCGAAGCTGTGGACGCGCTCGTCGATGGCGTCGATCGAACGCAGTCGCTCGCGTTCTCGTTCGTACGCGCTCACCCACGCCGGGTCCGGAGACTCGAGTGAGACGGTTCCGCGCTCGAGACCGGCCATCGCGATCTTCCCACCGAGTAGAAGGTTACCGCCCGAGCTTTTCGCGGCCGACACGGACGCCGGTGGGGGTGACGATGATCTGGTCGTCACCCTTCTGGACGATGTCGCCGTCGACCTCCTGGGCGACCTGGCGGAGTTCGTCGACGATGTGTTCGACGGTGCTGTCTTTGGTGCGCAGGCGGGTGATGTCTGCGATGACGATGTCGCCGTCGTAGACGGCGTCTTTGATGGCGATCGAGGAGGCCTGGCCGTCGACTTCCGCGACGTGGACCTGCATCGTCGCCTCACCGGCGTGTTCTGAGACGTCGTCTAGATCGAGTTCGACGTAGTCCTCGGCGCTCCGGGACTGTCCCCCGCCGAGAATTTTGGTCATGAGACCCATAGGTGTGAGAGTCCGCCGCCGCCAGTATAGTTCTTACGTCAGACGCAGGGGCCGCGAGCGGACGCACACCGTCTGTGGCGGGGGTCGACCTGACTCAGGGGCTAGGCCGCTCCGGCCGCGTCTTCCCCCGCCTCGCCCTCGATGGCCTGCTCGAGGACCCACGGCGTCGTCAGCGCGTCGACGACCGCGATTCCCAGGACGAGCAGCTGCATCGTGCCTTCGAGGAAGAAGACAGCGATCGCCGCGATCATCGCACCGCTCGCGATACCCATACCCCAGCGGACGGCCGGATTCCGAAAGTCCATACCACACCTTTCGTGACGGATCACAAAAGTGTGTTCCCGACTGACCGCTCGAGCCACACCGCTCGGCTCTTCGTGTACTCGCCCCGGGGGCGCTCACCCGGAGAAGCCGTAGAGGTCGTCGCCGACGTAGTGCAGCGAGTCGACGACTTTCCCCTCGTCGCCGAGCATCTCGTCGGCGTCGACGCGGGCGCGCCCGACGGCGAGGACCTTCCCGTGTGACTCCTCGGCGATGACGACGAGGTCGCCCGCCGAGACGTCCTCGCTCACCTCGGTGATCCCCGGGCGCATCACGTCCGCGCCGCTGCTGACGAAGGAGACGGCCCCGGCGTCGACGACGACGCGCCGACGCTCGGGTTCGTACTCGTTCGCGCCGCGGACCGTCAGGAACAGTTCGTCGCCGAAGGCGGCGACCAGTGGCTCGCCGTCGATCAGGACGACCTCCCAGTCGGAGGCTTCGAACTCGACGCGCTCGTAGGCGTCGCCGTCGGCCTCGATCGCGAGCGTCGACTCGAGACGCGCCTCGAGGTCGGAGACGGCGTCGCTTCGGAGGTGGTGTCGGGATTTGACCTGCATGGCCGGAGCTATTCTCCCGGGGCATTTAATGGGCTAGATTTTCGTACTCCCGACAGCGCCTCCGCGTTCCGAGTTTCGGGTCCGCTTCTCCGTGGGCGCACTGCGGGCCAACCACTATCCCGCCGGGGCTGGTACTCCACGTCCTCGATGGCTCGCGAGTACGTCTTCGTCAGCGACCTCCACATCGGCGGTGACGATCAGCTCACGGTGTTCGACTTCGAGACCGAGTTCGTCGAGTTTCTCGACGACCTCAGAGCACGCGGCGGCGACGTCGAGTTGATCATCAACGGCGACGCCTTCGGCTTCTGGGAGTACGCCCACGTGAGCGGGACGGCGAAACTCGAGCGCGTCATCGACGACCACCCGGCGGTGTTCGAGGCGCTTCGCTCGACGGGCGAGGTGATCGACGTGACGCTCATCCCGGGGAACCACGACTACGACTTGGCGTGTTACCCCTCCTACGTCGACCGACTGGCGGCGTACAACGTCACACTCGAGCCGGTGGTCTCGATCACCCGCCGGGTCGGCGACGCCCGCATCTGGATCGAACACGGCCAACAACACGACGCGAACAACCGACTGCCCGACTGGGGAAATCCCGAAGCGCTGCCGGTCGGCTACTTCGTCGTCCAGCGGATCGTCGACGCGGCGGGGCAGTACTCCGGCCGCTCGCGGGGTGACTGGCTCCGGGACATCCAGTCGGTCGCGCCGATGGAGGAGGTGTCCCGCTGGCTCCTCTCGAACTACTTCTACCGGGAGATGCGGCCGCTGTTTCGTGCGATTCTCGTCCCGCTGTTGTTGTTCTTCAATCTCACGCTCCTCTACCTCGTCGGGACGGTACTCGAGGTCGCAGGGATCATCCCCTCGTGGTTCTTCACCGACAATCCCGTCGTCCGTGCGCTCGGTATCGGTTCGGTCGTTCTCGAACTCGTCGTCGCGATCAACACCGTCGCCATCGTCGTCCTCTCCCTGCTCGCGATTCCGCTGTGGCTCTTCGGACGCGACCTGCGTCACACGCTCGAGCGCTTCGGCGTCGTCCTCTCGGGCATCCACGTCGGCCAGGGCGACGAGCCGTTTCTGACGGCGGCGCGCGAGGTCTTCGAGACCCACCCGGACGTGGCCGTCTTCGTCTACGGCCACACCCACCGGGCGTCGCTCACCCGCTGGGGTGACCGGCTCGTCGTCAACACGGGGACCTGGCTGAAGAAACTCGAGCGCGTCGAGACACACTTCTCGCGCCTGCCGGGGGTGTACTATCCGTCCTACCGGCTGAACACCGTCCGCATCTTCGCCGAGGACGGGCAGGTCGTCGTCGAGTACGAGGAGGTCCAGACCGCAGACCCGGGCGACCTCTCGCGGTTCGAACGCC
Source organism: Natronobiforma cellulositropha (assembly GCF_025629245.1). Lineage (GTDB taxonomy): Archaea > Halobacteriota > Halobacteria > Halobacteriales > Natrialbaceae > Natronobiforma > Natronobiforma cellulositropha. Next base: position 217,988 of record NZ_JANZXN010000005.1, on the reverse strand, counting down.
TGGTGGCTCGCCGTCCGCCGCCGCCCGAGCCGATTCCGAAACGGACGGTAATCGATCCCGACGGGCCACTCGAGGTACCCGAGGAGGTAACCGAACCCGAGTGAGGACCTTGCACCTGCCCGCGCGCAGTGCTAAGTATGTACACGGACTATTCCCTCCCATGTGGCCCTTCCGCCGAGGTGTGACGGTGACCTGTATCGCCTGTGGGACGTCACTGCCTCGGGCCGAGGCTCGCGAGTACGACAAGTTCGGCGACCGGTGGGACCGGGTAGGGAAGTCTTTCGAGCACCTGTGTAAGCCGTGTCACCGCGAACTGTCTCGCACCCCGGCTGCCGACCTCGAGTCGCTGCTCGTCGAGGCCGGGGCCGGTGAGTGTGGTGAACCGGAGTTTCTCGCCCGGTACTTCGCGGGTGTGGACTGTTGGGAGACGGCCATCGAACGCCGCCGTCGAGAGTAAGGTCGGGTGGTGGGTTGCCGGTTTTCGCCCGCTCGCTCGGTGCGACCGTTCACTCGAGTCCCGACACGTCTTTCATTGGGACGCACGAAAGGGAGTGCATGAGCGACGACGACGCGGCGGACGCCCAGGCCGAGGCCGGGACGGCGGCGGGGCAAGGACCCGTCGAGATCAGTGAGGAACTCGCGCGCCACCTCGAGAACAAGCGCGAGGAGTTGTTCGAGAAGTTCGAGATCCGCGATGCGTTTCCCGAGGAGGTGATGGAGGAGGCTGCAGCGCGGACCGCCGACATCGAGGCGGAGATCGAAGCGGGTATCGAGGAGGGCGAGCGCGAGGACCTGCGCCACCTGACGACGTGGACGACCGATCCGCTCGACGCCCAGGACTTCGACGACGCGCTCTCGATCGAAGAGCGCGAAGAGGAGTACGTCCTCTGGGTGCACATCGCGGACGTGACGAACTACGTCCACCCGGAGTCGGCGATGTGGGCCGAAGCGATCGAACGCGGCAACACCGTCTACCTGCCGGGGTACACCATCCACATGCTCCCGCCGGTGCTCGCCGAGTCGGTCTGCTCGCTCGTCCCGAACGAGGTGCGCTTCGCCCACACCGTCGAGATGCACCTGGACAAGGAGACGCTCAGTTACGAGAGCATCGACATCTACAAGTCGATCATCGAGTCCGACGAACGGCTCACCTACGCGCAGGCCGAGGCGCGCCTCGACGACCCGGACGCGCCGCTACACGAGGAGAACGTGCTGGTCTACGAGGTCGCCAACCGGATGCACGAGATCAGGAAGGAAGACGGCTCGCTCGTGCTCAATCCGAGTCGCGACCGCGCCCACACCATCATCGAAGAGTGCATGCTGAAGGCGAACAAGGCCGTCACCCACGAACTCATGTGGAACCGTGGGGTGTCGGCGATGTACCGCGTCCACCCCCAGCCGACACCCGACGAGTGGTCGAAGGCGCTGATGGAGATCCAGGACTTAGATGGCGTCTCCATCCCCGGCGACACCTGGGAGGACCCCCGGAAGGCGGTCAACGCGACGCTCGAGACCGCTCCGGGTCGCCAGCTCGATAAGATCCAGTGGGCGGTGATGAAGGTGATGCCCCGGGCTCGCTACATGGACGACCCCTTCGGCGGCCACCACGCGCTCAACTTCGAAATCTATGGCCACTTCACGAGTCCCATCAGGCGGCTCTCGGACCTGATCAACCACTGGATCGTCTACCAGAACGACGTCCCTGTGAACCTCGTGACGCTCTGTGACCGCGCCAGCGACAAACAGAAGGCCGCAGAACAGTGTGAACGCGAGTACAAACGCTTCCTCCAGGAGGTCGGACTCGATCCGATGGCGGTCAACAACCGCGGACTCGAGGTCGTCGAAGACGAGGCCGAAACCGACCGCTGAGACGGCCCGCGGTGACCGATACCGGGTCAGTCACCTCCGAACGTACCGCCGCCCGTCTGGCAATTGTTGGGTGGCGTCGCCGTCTACTTGGTCTCTCCCTGTCAGTTTCACGTATGGACGACTGCGACCCTGCGACCGCGATCGAATCCCACTACGATGCCCTCACCGACCGGTGGCACGAGTTCGTCGACGCCCCGGCTCGAGCACACGTCCTCTGGTCGACTGTCGTCGACCTCCTGCCGGATCTCGAGGGAGCGCGCGTCCTCGACGCTGGCTGTGGTAACGGGAATTACCTCTTTCAGATGATGTTTGGAGCGCCGTGCAAGATACAGGGAAAACAGTGACCGCTGATGTGCAGCACACTTTATTATCAGTATTACCGCGCAAGATCCAGACAGATGGCTGGTAGCACACTTCAGACGGCCAGAAAACTTACTACCGATTCATATCATTGGCTCAGATATGACAGATGGAATAAAGCAATGGTGGGAAGAAATTGCGACGATTTTTCAAGATGAAATTGACCTCGGAGCGGGTGTGCACTGGGGTTGGCCCTACAACGGTGAGGTGCGGCTCCTCGAGGACGTAGAGGAAACAGACGTACTCGAACTCGGATGTGGCGGTGGCCAGTGTGCAGTTGGACTCGCCAAGCAGGGCGCGACCGTCACAGGAATCGATCTCTCGGAAACACAACTCGAACATGCAAGACAGCTCGCAGACGAACACGGTGTCGACGTAACATTACTCGAAGGTGATGTGACGGACCTGAGCATGTTCGAAGACGATTCGTTCGACGTGGCCTGTAATTCGTGGGTGTTCCAGTGGGTTGCAGATCTCGACGCCTGCTTCCGGGAAACACGTCGTGTGCTTCGATCAGATGGGCGGTTTGTATTCTCAATGCCACACCCATTCTACGAAATCCTCGACCCAGAGACACAGAAGGTAGCTGATAGTTACTTCGACACGGGGCAGTACACAATTTCCTACGAGGGAATGGACGCTGACCAGGTACTATGTCGTCACACAGTCAGTGACGTATTCAATGCGCTTCGGGACGCCGGATTTGTCGTGGACCAACTCCAGGAACCGGGTAGCATGGACCCAGAAGACTACGACGCTGGCCCGTGGGGAACGTTTGTCCCAGAACTGATGAGCACGGTCCCACACGTGATCGTGTTTGATGCGAAACCAGATCGATAACGTCACTGACATGGGGTGGTAGTAGACGGGTCAGCCTCCGGTGCGCTCACTCGATGTCGATTCGGTGGCCGGTGTGTTGCTGGCCGTCGACGATGGGGAGGGTCACCTCGAGGACGCCGTTGTGGTAGCTCGCCGTAATTTCGTCGACCACGATCTCTTTGGGGATCGTCACCCCTCTGGCGACCCGGCGCGAGCGCGTCGCCCGGTGGGTCTCGGCGCCCTCCTCGGCGTCGCGGTGGGCGCGGACCGAGAGCAGGCCGTCGTCGAAGGTGAGGTCGATGTCCTCCTTCTCGAAGCCGGGCAGGTCCATCACGAAGACGTAGGCGTCTCCCTCGTCCTCGAGACTGACGGTCGTCTCAGCGCCGACTCCCTCGAGGACGGCCGGGTACTCCTCGCCCGTCGCGTGCCCGACACCGGCCTCGAGACGCGGTGTCTCGAGGTCGTTCCACCAGGCGGTGCGCATCTGTTCGAACATCCGGTCCATCTCGCGAAACAGCTGGTTCATGTCGTCGAACGATCTCATTGTCGATCGAACCAGTATAGATCACGATTAAATATAAAGGTTCCTGGGTACTGGATAGCACGCCTCTCGTGCCCGATACCGGCACAATCCGTGATTGTTCTCGCTGCCGGCGTTCACCGACGGAGACGGACACCCGCGGCGAGCACCGCGGCCAGTGCGGCGACGATGCCGAAACCGGGCGTTTCGTCGGCGTCGCCGATTCCACTGTCGTCGTCCGAACCGCCATCGTCCGCACCCGTACCGTCACCGCCGTTCTCCGTCCCGCTCGAGTCCATCGCCACGGTGCGCTCGGAGAAGTGGTTCACCGCGACCAGCACGTCGGCGCTGGCGGACGTCTCGCTCGCGTGCTGGACCATGTACCGGGACTCGTCGCTCCCGATCGCACCCTCGAGCTCGCTGTAGGAGGAGACCTCGACGGCGGCCTCGCCGTCGACGGTCACCGCGAGGTCGTCGCGGTTTTCGATAGCGGTCTCCGAGACGCTCGTGATGACGACCGTCCCCTCGTGCTGGGCGCGCTCGACCGTTAGCTCGAGGCGGTGTGCGCTCTCCTGGGCGGTTTCGACGGCGATGTCTTCGCCGTAGTTCGCGATGTCGGCGACGAACGCACCGTCGCGTGCGTCGGCGTACACTTCGGCTGTCGCAGTGCCGTTCGCGATCAGCGCCTCCTGCTCGCGGTCGTCGTCGCTGCGCTCGCCGTCGGCGTAGGAGCGGAAGACGAGCGTCGACTCGCTCTCGAGAGAGGCGGTGACGGTGCCCTCGTCGGTGACGGTCACCTCGCCCTCGCCGACGACGAGGAAGGTCCCGCTTCGGCTCTCGCTCTCGACGACGACGGCGTCGCCGTCGGTGCTGGCGCTCGCCTCGCTGCCGAGACTCATCTCGGCGTACTGGCTCTCAGAACCCGCGTGGACCGTCAGGATACCCCGGTCGGTGTCGTGAGCCGCCAGCGAGGCCGAGCCTTCGATGTCGACCTCTGCGCGCGTCTCGGTCTGGGCGGCGAGTGAGAGACCTGCTCCCTCGAGGTTCGCCACGGCGTCGAGACTCGCTCCCGCGCCGATGCCCGCAGCGCTCTCGTGGGAGGACTGCGATTCGACCGCGAGACGCTCGAAGACGACCTCGTCTCCGACTCGGTAGTCAGTGACGGCGTTTCCCGACGCCTCGAACGCGACGTGCGTGCCAGCGTACGCACTCGAGTCGTTCTCCTGGGTCGCGGCGGTAGTCGACGCCCCCGCCCCCGGGACGGCGACGGCGGCGAACGCGCCGGTCGCCACGAGCAGTACCAACGCAACGGTTGTGACTGATCTCATTACACTCGCGGCTTCCGGCCGTCCTCAAGAAGGCTTTCTGGCAAATCCGTCCAATCGTCCTCGCAGGTGTCTGCCGGCCGACATACCGTCAGCCGAGCTACCGGGAGATTCCCGCGCCGCCACCGGCGACCACGTCGTCGACCTCGTCTTTGGTGACCAGGGCGATGTCGCCGGGAATCGTCCGTTTGAGCGCCGCCGTCGCCGCGGCGTACTCGAGCGCGCGGGCAACGTCGTCACCGGAGAGTCGCCGGGCGATGAACGCGCCGGTGAACGCGTCGCCGGTACCGATCGGATCGACGGTGTCGGTCTCGTAGATGTCCTGGTCGTGGACGACGTTGTCGTGCCAGACGAGCGCCCCCTGCTCGCCGCAGGTGACGACGACGGTCCGGAAGTCGAACTGGGAGCCGAGTTTGTGCGCGAGCTGGCGCGGGTCACCCTCGAAGCCGAGGACGGTCTGGGCGTCGGCCGTCTTGATGATGAGCACGTCGATGACCTGGAACAGTCGAGTCAGCGTCTCGCGAGCCTCCTCGGGCGTCCAGAGCTTCGCCCGGTAGTTGAAGTCGAAGGCGGTCGTCGTCTCGGCCTTCTGTGCCGCCTGGAGCAGCTTCCCGGTCGTCTCCCGGAGCGTCGGCGAGAGCGCGGGCGTGATCCCCGAGGTGAAGCAGACGCGTGCGTTCTGGATCAGCTTCAGGTCGAACTCCTCGGGCTTGGCCGTCGTCACCGCGGCGTCCGCCCGGTCGTAGATGACGTTCGTTCCCCGAGGCTTGCCCGCGTGCTCGAGGTAGTACGTCCCCTGGCGGCCCTCCTCGCTCCAGATGACGTCGGTGTCGATGCCGTAGCCCTCGAGTTCGCTGACGACCCGTCGCCCAAGCGGCGAGTCCGGCAGTTTCGACGTCCACGTCGCAGTCGCACCGAGGCGCTCTGCGGCGATGGCGACGTTACTCTCGGCTCCCGCTGCACGGACCTCGAACTCTCTGGCCGCCTCGATTCGCTCGTTCGTCGGCGGCGAGAGCCGTAACATCGTCTCGCCGAAGGTGACGAGGTCGCTCATCGGCTGCGTTCACCCCAGTAGCCGTCAGGTGTGTGCGCTCGTGTCTCGCTCATACCTCGCTAAACGGAGGGTCGTGCTATAAATCGTCTCATCGTCCGACGCCGAGAACCGCCACGCACTCGAGTCACGCACAGCCGTTCGCGGGTCCGACCTGTCTCAGGCGGCGTCGACCTGCCCGTCCGGTCTGACCGTCAGCACCGGGACGGGTGCCGTCCGCAGGACTTCGTCCGCGACGCTCCCGAGGATCCGCCGCTTGAACCCCGACCGCCCAGCGGTTCCCATGACGATCATCTCGGCGTCGAGGTCGGCCGCATAGGCGGCGATCTCGGCCGCCGGGTCGCCGGTTCTGACGACCGCCGTCGCCTCGAGCCCTCGAGCCTCCGCCGCCTCGACGAGATCGTCGGCCCACTCGGCGGCGATCTCGGTCACGTCTTCTTTGGTCCGTGGCCCGCCGCCACCGATCGACGAGATTTCCGCGAGTTTGACGTTGCCGACGGCGACTGCGTGGACCGTCGCCCCGAGTTTCTCGGCGAGACCGAACCCGACGTCGAACGCCTTCTCCGCACACTCACTCCCGTCCGTCGGAATAATGATGTCTGGACTCATCGTCTGTGTACGAACACACCTTCTCAGAGGATGTTTGTATATCTTTCTCCGATTGTGGTGTCTGATCTATGCACAACTGTGGGAAGAAAGTGCTCGATCGAAAACTGGGGGCGCGGTCCTCCTCACCCGTGGCCCGGATAGTCGCGCTCGAAACGCTCGTCGAGCTCCCGGCCGTCGATGGAGACGACCACCGGACGGCCGTGCGGGCAGGCGTAGGGGTTCTCACAGGCGTCGAGCGCCTCGAGCAACTCGACGACCGACCCTTCGGTGAGCGAGGTGTTGCCGGTGATCGAGGGATAACACGCCAGGTCGCCGAGGAACTCGTCGGCCAGCGCGTCGACCGTCTCGCTTCCGGACGTTCGGTCGCCCGCGACGAACGAGGCGAGGACGTCCCGGAGCGCCTCCGGCTCGAGCGTCTTCTCGAGGACGGCGGGGACGGTCGTCACCGCGACCGTCCGCTCGTCGACCCGGTCGGCGTAGAAGCCGAGCCTCGAGAGCGCCTCGCGGTACTGACTGAACGCCTCGGCTTCGACGGCGGTTAGCTCGAGGGTGACCGGTGCGGCCAGCGCCTGTGCCGAGGGGTCGGCCGCGAACGCCTCGCGCAGGCGCTCGTAGTTGACCCGCTCGTCGGCGGCGTGCTGGTCGACCAGGGCGAGTCCGTCGTTAGTTTCACAGACGAGGTAGGTGTCGTGGAGCTGGCCGATGACGCGCAGGCGCGGCAGCGAGTCGAACGCGGTTTCTGCCGTCGCCGACTCGCCCGCGAGCGTCCGCTGTTCGGTCCGTGCGCTGAACGCGCGCTCGCGCTCACGCCCGTCGCTCGGCGTCCCCGGGCGCTGGTCCCCGCCCGTCTCCCCCTCTTCCGCCCCGCTCGAGCGCTCGTCGTCCGCTCCACTCGGCTCCGTCGCCCGCGGCTCACTCGTCTCGGCGCCGCCCGAGCCGCTCGGCTCCGTCCCGTGTTCAGCGCCCGCCTCGCCCGCCTCACCTGCCGGGTTCGCTCGCTCGTCGTCCGGGGTGGGGGACGGACGAACGCCACGCGAGCGGGGAGCGTCCGTCTCGAGCGTAGCGCTCGCCTCACTCGAGCGCACTTCACTGGATTCGCTCGCCGCCTGCGTCCGCGATGGTGTCGCCTCGCTAGCGCCCGCTCGCTGCGCGCCGTCCGCTGTGGCGTCGCTCGCCTCGCTCGAGCGCTCCTCACCCCGTTCGGCCCGTTTCTCGCGTGTTGGCTCGACCGCCGTCTCCGCGGGTGCCGACCGGCCGCGCGGGGCGCTCGAGCGGACCAGGCCGTGCTCGAGGAGCGCCTCGCTCACGGCCGCCTCGACCTGGCGTCTGACCGCATCGTCGTCGTCGAAGCGGACCTCGCGTTTGCGCGGGTGGACGTTCACGTCGACGGCGTCGCCCGGCACCGAGAGGAAGAGGACGACGAACGGGTAGCGGTCGCCGAGCTGGCCGTCGTAGGCGCGCATGATCCCCTCGCGAATCGCCTCGGAGGTGACTGCCCGGCCGTTGACGTAGGTCGCGAGGTACTCGCGACTCGAGCGGTTCGTCTCGGGATGGGAGACGACGCCGGTGACCGACTCGAGCGGACCGACGGGGAGACCGTCTCCGTCACCGTTTCCTGCGCCCTCCACGGAGATCATCGCGCGGGCGACCTCGCGGCCGTAGACGGCGAGGACGGCCGCCTGGAGGTCACCCTGGCCGGTCGTCGCGAACACCTCGCGGCCGTCGTGGCTGAGCGAGACGGCGACCTCGGGGTTCGCGAGCGCGTAGCGGGTCGCGATACGGTTGACGTGGGCGAACTCGGTCGCGGTCGTCTTGAGGAACTTCCGGCGGGCGGGCGTGTTGTAAAAGAGGTCGCGGACCTCGACGCTCGTCCCCTCTGGACAGCCGGTGGGGCCGACGCTCGTCACCGCGCCGCCCTCGTAGACGAGTTCCGTTCCGGTCTCGCTGCCGCGCGCTCGCGTGCGGATCGTCAGCTTCGAGACCGAGCCGATGGTGTGTAACGCCTCGCCGCGAAAGCCGAGCGTCTCGACCCCGGCGTCGAGGTCGGCGACGCTCTCGATCTTGCTCGTCGTGTGCTGGCGGACGGCGGCGCGAACGTCGGTCTCGCTCATCCCGGTGCCGTCGTCGGTGACCCTGAGCGCGTCGGTGCCGCCCGCCTCGACGGCGACCTCGATCCGCGTCGCCCCGGCGTCGAGGGCGTTCTCGAGCAGTTCCTTCACGGCGCTGGCTGGCCGCTCGACGACCTCGCCAGCGGCGATGCGAGCGACCGTGTGTTCGTCGAGTTCCCTGATCGGTGTGTCTCCTGTCATCGTCTCGCGCCCTCGCGGGTTCACCGCCCGATAGGCAACCGACGCCTATGAGTGTGTTCACCGCTCGAGACGGTCCGAGCCAGCGTCGCCGACACGTACCGCTGCATCGGCTGTCGGCTCGTAGCGCACTTCGAACCGCGCGCCCCCGTCGCGTCCGTCCGTCACCGCCAGGCTCCAGCCGTGGCTCTCGACGATGCTCGAGACGATGTGTAAGCCGAGTCCCGTCCCCGCGTCGCTGGTCGTATAGCCCGCCTCGAGCACCGCCTCGCGCTCTTCGGGGTCGATCCCCGGCCCGTCGTCTTCGACGAAGAACCCGACCGGTCGGCCGTCCGCCTCGAGTGTGCCGACGCGCACGTGGACACTTCTGTCAGCAGGATCTGCCGGTCGCGGGCTCGTCGAGCTATGCTCGACTGCGTTCCGAAAGAGGTTCTCGAACAGCTGTGTCAGCTGAGAGGGTGCGGTTTCGACCTCGTGGCCGGCGCTCACCGAGAGCGTCGCGTCGCCGGTCGAGACGTTCGCCCACGCCTCCCGTGCCAGCGTCTCGACGCCACGGCGCTCGCGCGCTTCGCCCGCCCGGCCGTCGCGAGCGAGGGTGAGTACGTCCTCGATGATGGTCTCCATCCGTTCGAGCGCGCGGCCGACCTCGTCGATGTCCGGGTCGTCACCGTGTTCGGCCCGTACCACCTCGAGGTAACCCTGCGCGACGTTGAGCGGATTGCGCAGGTCGTGGCTCACGACGCTCGCGAACTCCTCGAGCCGTTCGTTCTGCGCCTCGAGTTCGCGCTCGTAGCGCCGTCGGTCGGTGACGTCTCTGACGACGACGAGTCGGCCGACGGGTACGTCGTGGCGGTCGGAGACCGGCGTCGCGTCGACGACGACGTAGCGAACGCCGTCTGGAGTCTCAATGGCGAGTGCGTCCGATCCGTTACTCGCTGTCTCGGCTGCGGCGGCGACGGCGGCGGGGACGACCGTCCCGAGGAGGCTTCCGGCGAGTGCGTCGTCCTCGAGACCGAACAGGGCCTTGGCTCGAGCGTTCGCGCTGCGGACCCGGCCGTGTGTATCGACGACGAACACGCCGTCGGTGATGTTGTCCTCGACGGTCGTCCGGGCGACGGGGACGACGTCGACGAGTCGGTAGCGGGTGATCGCCAGGCCGAGGGCGACGGTCGTCACCGCCAGTCCGACGACCGTCAGGTCGACCGGTACCGGCCCGACCACCGAGGCGAGGTTCGCGACCAGCGGCGCGGTGAGACCGACGAGCATGGCGGTCGCCTGTTTGTGGTAGACGGCGTCTCCGTGGGCGAACAGCCCCAGGACGAGCACCGCCGCCACGCCGATGAGCGTGTACGAGTAGAGCACGTGGGTCCAGAACGCAGGTCCCGTGGTGTACTCGTACCAGAACGGGAGTGTCGTCGACGGGGCGATGGTGTGGTAGATCAGGCCGTGGCCCTCGTTGGTGAGCACGAGCGCGTACGTGACCGTCGGGACGACGGCGAGGGCGGCGACCGTCCGCCGGGTGACGAGGTGCGCCCGCCCCGTGTACTCGAGCACCATCACCAGCGCCGCAGGCGAGACGGCGACGACGCCGAGCCAGGCGAGACGCAGCCAGTAGAGACTCGTCTCGAACGAAGCCGTCAGCAGGTTCGCGAGGTCGGCACCGATCCAGACCGACGCCGCCAGCGAGACGACGACGAGCGCTCGAGCGCCGGGCTCACTGCGACGCCGCCAGGCGGCGACGCCGACGACGAGGGTGATCACGAGCGCTCCTGCGAGGAGGAGGCGAAGCCAGGTCAGCGGGGCGCCCTCCATTCACGCTGAGTGCGTCGGCGCCATACTTAGCTGAATCGAGGCGCTAAGCACCCTTCCTCAGCGAGCGAAGCGAGCAGGGAGGGGATACAGCGTCCCCAGAAATCTGCGATTTCTGGTGTGCGAACGAGACACAAAGCGTCTCGTCAACGCCGCATGAGTTCCTTACACTGTTCTACAGCAGGCCCACAGGCCCACGCCCCGAACACTTAACTACACAACGTGTGTAACTTGTGGTGTGGCAAAGCGTAAGAACATTTCAATCCGGGACGACCAAGAGGAGTGGGTTCAAGAGAACCACCTGAATCTCTCTCGGTTCGTCCAAGACAAACTGGACGAACTCATCGAGGAACGCGAGAACTGATGTACTACGCCTACAAGTATCGTCTCGAGCCGTCCGACACCCACCGTGAGGAGTTGGACCGCCACCGCGATATCTGTAGGCAACTGTACAACCACACCCGCTACCGCCTCAACGAGTACCGAGAGAATCACGGCGATCTGCCGTCCATGACCACACTTCGGTCGGAGCTACCTGACCTCAAAAAGTGGTGGGACGGTCTCTCGGACGTGTACTCGAAAGTTCTCCAAACCGTCGTTGAACGGCTGTTCAACAACCTCAGTAGCCTTTCCGCTCTCAAAGAGAAGGGCTACGGTGTCGGGATGCTCAAGTGGAAACCGCCGCGCGAGTTCCGCAGTTTCACGTACAACCAGTCTGGCTTCAAGCTCGACAAGAAGGGCGGTCAGACTGTGCTGTCGCTCTCGAAACTCGCGGACATTCCAATCCGGCTCCACCGACAGATTCCCGACGACGCCACACTCAAACAGGTCACGCTCAAGAAGGAGCCGACCGGCGAGTGGTTCGCCACGTTCGGCGTCGAAGTCGACCGAGAGCCACCGGAGAAGGCTGAGAATCCCAAGAAGTCTGTTGGAATCGACGTAGGGATTCTGAAGTACGCACACGACACCGACGGCCACGCGATTGAATCGGCCGACCTCTCGGACGAACGCGACCGCCTCGAGCGGGAGCAACGCAAACTCTCGCGCAAAGAGCACGGGTCGAACAACTACGAGAAGCAGCGCCGTCGCGTTGCCGAGTGCCACGCCGACCTGAAGAACAAGCGTCGAGACTTCTTGCACAAACTCTCGAACTACTACGCTCGAGAGTACGATCTCGTCGCAGTCGAAGACCTTGACGCGAAAGGTTTGGTCGAGCTTGACGGTAACTCTCGGAACCGTGCCGGAGCGGCGTGGGGAACGTTCCTCCGGATGCTCGAGTACAAGTGCGAACGCGAAGGGACGCACTTCGTGGCTGTCGATCCGGCCGGAACGACCAAAGAGTGTGCGGCCTGCGGTGTCTCGACCGACAAACCGTTGTGGGTCCGCGAACACTCCTGTCCCTCGTGCGGATTCACGGCGGACAGGGATTGGAATGCAGCGTGGAACATTCTTTCTCGCGGTATCAAGAAAGTAGGAGCGGGACGCTCCGAATCAACGTCCTCAGAATCGCACAGCGATTCTGATGGGCTGCGAAAATCGCTCAGCGATTTTCGAACGCCTGTGGAGACTGCGCTCCCTACGGGAACCCATTCGGTTCCTGCAAAGCGCGTTTGTCGAGGGGACCTCGACAGGCTGTCAGACGTAGTCTGACAACGTCGTTGAATCAGGAAGCCCCACCCTCAAGGAGCGAACGGCATCAGCCGTGAGCGAGTAGGGTGGGGTAGTTCACCACCGTTGGCCGCGACAACTGACGGACCGTCTTCGAGACGCCGCATCCGGTCTACCGCCACCGCGTTGTTTTTCCACTCGCTCGCGGTCGGCCTGGAGTCCGCCGCCGTCTCGAGCGAGGGGTCTCGAGGACGAACTCGAGCATCTGTGGAACCACAACGGTTACTTCGCTGCTCTGCTTTCGATGGCTATCGATCCTGACTTTCGTGACTATGGATACACTCACCCACCTGTTCGAAGGGCGCACTGCCTGGGAGGCGACGGCACTCCTGATCGGGACCTCCCTCGCGCTCGCGTTCGTCCTCGAGGTCGTCGTCTTGCGCTCGCTCCTGCGCTTTACCAGCCGAACGAAGACCGAGTACGACTACATCATCGTCGGTGAACTCCGCCTGCCGCTGGTCGTCACGGCCGCGCTGGCGGGCGTCTACCTCCTGACGCAGGTGCCGGCGGTCCTCGAGTCGGTCGTCCTCTCCGAGCGCCAACTCGAGAACTTCTTCGGGCGGCCGGCGCTGTCGGTGATCGTCCTCGCGTGGGCGTTCGCCCTGAACCGCGTCGTCAACCGGATGGTCGAGGAGGTGAAAGACAAGGGGGAACGGTTCGACTTCGCCCCCGTCTTCTCGAACGTCTGGACGCTCGTGGTGATCGGGGGGACGGTCGTCGTGACCCTCTCGATCTGGGAGTACAGCATCTCGCCGCTGCTGGGTGCCGCCGGCGTCGTCGGTATCGCGGTCGGCTTCGCCGCCCAGGACACGGTCGCGAACTTCTTCGGCGGCATCGCGCTCTACTTCGACGACACCTACAAGATCGGCGACTACATCGAACTCGACTCCGGCGAGGCGGGCACCGTCGTCAAAGTCGGCGTCCGCTCGACGACGCTCATGATGCGCGACGAAGTGCTCGTGACGGTTCCGAACTCCTCGTTGAACGAGGCGAAGGTGATCAACCAGTCGGCACCCCAACGGCGCAGACGGCTCAAGGTTCCCGTCGGCGTCGCCTACGGCACCGACATCGACGCGTTCGAGGACCTCGTCATGGAGATCGCCATCGACGAACCGCTGGTCCTCGAGTCGCCAAAGCCGCGGATGCGGTTTCGCTCCTTCGGCGACTCGGCGCTCGAGTACGAACTGCTCTGCTGGGTCGGGTCGCCGGTCCGAGCGAACAAGGCCCGCCACGAACTCAACCGGGCCATCTACAAGAGGCTGAACGCCGCCGACATCGAGTTTCCCTTCCCACAGCACGACGTCCACCTGGTCTCGACGCCTGCGTCGATGGCGGGGTCGACGACACTCGAGTTCGACGACGAGGACGCGGTGGTCTCGAACGGTGTCGACGACGCGACGGTCGCGAGTGACGACCTGACCGCCGACGACGACGACGACTCACCGACCGCCGCCGACTGAACTCCGGACCGCAGGCCAGGCCGCGGGTCTCCGGCTGGCGTCACTCCTCGCCCGGGAGGCGCGACTGCCACTCCTGGACCATCGCCAGCACCTCGAGCGGGGCGACCTCGTTCACGTCGAGTCCGCGGAGTTCCTCGAGCACCGACTCGAGGGCGGGGTCGAGCGGCTCCGAATCGCCGCCGTCGGCGTTCGCCTCGCTCCGGAAGCGGCCGCTGCCGAGGTCGAACACCGTCTGCACCGGTTCGCTCGAGGTTCCGCCTTTCGCCTCGATGGCCTTCTCCTCGCGAAGCCGCTCGAGGACGTCTCTCGAGCGGTCGACGACGGGACCGGGGACGCCTGCGAGATTCGCGACGTGAATCCCGTAGGAGCGGTCGGTGGGACCCTCCCTGACGGTGCGCAGGAAGGTGACGTCGCCGTCGCGTTCGTCGGCGGCGACGTGGACGTTCGCCACGCGCGGGAGGTGGTCGGCCAGGCCGGTCAGTTCGTGGTAGTGGGTGGCGAAGAGGGTGTGTGCCCGGACCTCGTTGTGGAGGTACTCGGTGGCGGCCCAGGCGATGGAGATGCCGTCGTAGGTCGCCGTCCCACGGCCGACTTCGTCCAGAATAACGAGTGACTCCTCGGTGGCGGCGTGGAGGATGTTCGAGAGTTCGCTCATCTCGACCATGAACGTCGAGCGCCCCTGGGCCAGTTCGTCGAGCGCGCCGACGCGCGTGAAGATGCCGTCGACGAGACCGATCCGGGCCTCGCGAGCGGGGACGAAACTGCCGACCTGCGCCAACAGGACGATACAGGCGACCTGGCGCATGTAGGTCGACTTTCCGGACATGTTCGGGCCGGTGACGACGAGAAAGCGCCGCTCGGCGTCGAGACGGACGTCGTTCGGGACGAACTCCGTCGTCTGCTCGACGACCGGGTGTCGCCCCTGGTCGATGGCGAGTTCACCGGGCGGACACAGCTCCGGACACACCCAGCCGTTCTCGGCGGCGTGGGTCGCCAGACTCGCACAGGCGTCGACCGTCGCGAGCGCCCGCCCGACGTCCTGGAGCAGCTGTGCCTCGCTCGCGACCCGCTCGCGCAGGTCACAGAACAGGTCGTACTCGAGGTCCCAGCGGCGCTCCTCGAGTCTGAGCACTTCGCGCTCTCGCTCTTCGAGTTCGGGCGTCGTAAAGCGCTTCGAGTTCTTCAGCGCCTTGATCTCGCGGTAGTGCTCGGGGACGCCGTCGGCCGCCGACCGGCCGACCTGGATGTAGTAGCCGTCGGTCTTGTTCCGGTCGACCGAGACGTGGCTGAGACCGTGGGCGCGTTTCTCCCGGTCGGCGAGTCCGTCGAGCCACTCCCTGACCGCCTCGTGGCGCTCGACGAGGTCGGCTAGCTCGTCGTCGTAGGCGGGCCTGATGAGCTCTCCCTGGGTGACCGTCGACGGCGGCTCCTCGGCGAGTGCCTCCTCGAGTGCGCTCCGGAGTTCGCTCGCGGTGTCGCGGTCGGGCCGGTCGACGACCGCCGCCAGCGGCGAGTCGGCGAGCGCGGGGTCGTTCGCGATCACCTCGCGAACCCGCGGCAACACCGTGAGCGTCTCTCTCACCGCCGAGAGGTCGCGTGCGTCCGCGCTGCCGTGGCTCGAGCGCGAGGCGAGTCGCGCCAGGTCGTAGGCCGTCCCGAGGTGGTCTCTGAGTTCGTCCCGGGCGAGCGCCGCAGAGGCGAGCGCGGCGACACACGCCTGGCGCTCTTCGAGGACGGCGAGGTCGCGACGGGGGCGCTGGAGCCACTCTTTGAGCAGGCGTGCGCCGGGGCTCGTCTCGGTGTGGTCGATGGTGGCGAACAGCGACCCCGCCCGCTCGCCGTGCATCGTCTCGGTGAGTTCGAGGTTGCGCTGGGTGGTCGCGTCGAGGGTGACGTGGTCCTCACCGTGGTGGGCCTGAATGCGCGTCATCGAGGTGAGGACGCCGACGCCGCTATCTTCGACGTAGGCGAGGACGGCCCCCGCCGCCGAGATGGCGAGCCTCGAGACCTCGAGTCGGTCGACGCGCTCGCGGCCGAAGTGGGAGCCGACGGCGTGGCTCGCCCGCTTCGGCGCGAACGATTCGGTGTCGTGGAGGGTGAGCGTCGCGTCGGTCCGCTCGCGGATCCGGTTCAGGAACTCGTCGTCGCCGCGCACCTCGGGTCCGGGGAGGACCTCGACGGGGGCGAAGCGGTAGAGTTCGGTGAGCGCGGTCTCGGCGTCGGCGGCGTCGGCGACCAGGAACCGCCCGGTCGTCACGTCGGCGAAGGCGAGACCGTAGGCGGGGTCGCTCGAGCCACCACCCGTCCCACCTGCGCCCCCCGTTCCGCCCGCGACCACGGCCGCCAGATACTGTGCGTCGGCGTCGCTCGTCTCGAGGAGTGTCCCGGGGGTGACGACGCGGACGATCTCTCTGGCGTGGCCGTCGTCGGTCTCGTACTGGTCGGCGACGGCGACCCGGTAGCCGCGCTCGACGAGCGCCTTCAGGTACGGTGTGAGGTCGCTCACCGGGACGCCCGCCATCGGGTACGACGAGCCGTGTGAGGACTTCTGTGAGACGTTCAACTCGAGTTCCTCGCCGACGAGTTCTGCGTCGTCGGCGAAGAACTCGTAGAAGTCCCCACACTGCATCGCGAGTAAGTCGGCCTCCGTCTCCGCTTTCAGCGAGAGAAACTCCCCGACGATGCCGGTCGCCTCTGTCATACGCTGGGTGTGACGGTCCACCGGTAAAATCCTGCGGATTGCGGGGTGGCTGTGGCCGTCGGTAGCCAGGAGTTCGCTCGCTCGAGTCACCGGCTCTCACATACATATCAGAAAGTATTTCATTCTACAGAACTCTCGAATTTAGTATTCATGTGGGTATGTGGGGGGACTCTTCGATATAGTGTAAACTGTGGTAATATGTGCGAATCTGGGTGGATATGTGCATAAAAGCGGTGATTTATTGGCCGTATTTTCGAGCCTCAACTGGATGTGCACTGGGCACTACAAAACGAGTATTTTACACTAGCATATAAGTAAAATTGTCTAAACCGCTACCACCGCTGCCAACGGTACTCGAGCCGGTCACCCGCTCGCGTGTGGCGTGTTACAACCATATGCTTGTAATCCCGGCCTCGCTCCCGTCGGTGACGGGAACGCGCTCGAGCGCCGGCGGGGGTGTGGAATACGCACCTTTATTCACCCCGCATACGGAGTGGGTCGGTATGCAACGGGATCGACCGCGGCTCACGATCGGGATCGTCGGTCTGGGGACCCACGGGACGAACCACGCCCAGATCCTCACCGCCCTCGGCCACGAGGTGACGGGTGCCGACGCCGATCCGAGCATCCGTGCGGAGTTCGAGGAGCGCTTCGAGACCGAGACCTACGAACGGCCGGCCGACCTCTTCGAGACGGCGATCGACGCCGTGATCATCTCGACGCCGAATAAGTTCCACGAGACGGTCGCGACGGCGGCGTTCGAGGCGGGCCACGACGTGCTGCTCGAGAAGCCACTGGCTCACACCGTCGAGAGCGCCGAACGGATCGTCGAGGCCGCCGAGGCGTCCGGCCAGATCTGTATGGTCGGCTTCCACCACCGCTTTCGCAACCCCGTCCGCATCCTCAAGGAGTACCTCGACGAGGGCTACTTCGGGGAGTTGACCCACATTCAGGCGAAGTTCATCCGACGGCGTGGCGTCCCCGGGCGGGGGACGTGGTACACCTCGAGTGAGTTCGCCGGCGGCGGCGCGCTGATGGACGTCGGCGGCCACCTCCTCGACCTGCTGCTCTACTTCTGTGACTGGCCCGCCATCGAAGACGTGATCGCCACCTCTCGCTCCGAGTTCGGTCCCAGAGAGGACTACGCCTACCTCGAGATGTGGGGTGAAGACGGCGAGGCGAAGATGTACGACGTCGAGGACTCGGTCAACGCGTTCCTCGAGTTCGACGACGGGACGACGGCGGACGTCGAGGTTGCCTGGGCGGTCAACGCCGAGTCGGTCCACACCTACGACCTGCGCGGGACGGCCGCGGGGGCCTCTCTCGACATCACCAACACGCTGACCGAGGTCGACCCCTGGGTCGACCAGCGCCAGGATTTGACGCTCTACGAGGTCCGCGGCGGCGAGGTCGACCACTACGTCGACTCCTCGATCGTCGCCCGCCACAACGACCCCTACGAGGACGAACTCCAGACGTTCCTCGACGCCGTCGTCAGCGGAACTCGCCCCGACCAGACCAACGTCCACCAGGCGATGGCCGTCCAGCGCGCGGTCACGGAGATCTACGCCGCCGCCCAGCGGCGCTGACGTACGCGGGAGCCGTCCGGGCGTCGCTAGGTTTAATCGGACACGGCCCACACTCTTTCAGAGCATGCACACACCGACGGACGCCCCGGGGAAGACGATCAAATCGGTCGAGACGGCCATCAGGCTGCTCGACGCCATCTACGAGCGCGAGGAGGCCGGCGTCACCGAACTCGCCGCCGAGTTCGACCTCTCGAAGAGCACGATCCACCACTACGTCAAGACCCTCGAGCACTACGACTGTCTCGAGAACGTCGACGGCCGCTACCGCATCGGGCTCCGGTTTCTCACCTTTGGCGGCCAGGCCCGGGCGCGAGAGAAGATCTACCAGCTCGCGAAACACGACGTCGATCAGCTCGCCGAGGAGACCGGCGAGGAGGTGCGTCTCGTCGTCGAGCGCAACGGCTACGGCGTCACCGTCTACCAGGCCCAGGGCGCACACGTCGACCGTTCGCGAACCCACGTCGGCAGCATCGAGGAACTCCACTGTACGGCCGCCGGCAAGGCGTTCCTCGCGGCCTTGCCCGACGAGCGCGTCGCGACCGTCCTCGAGGACCTCGAGCTGACGCCCCACACCGAGCGGACGATCACCGACCGGGCGACGCTCGAGGCGGAACTCGAGACGATCCGCACCGAACACGTCGCCTTCGACGAGGAGGAACGCTTCGACGGCGTCCGGTGTGTGGCCTCGGCGATCACGACCCGCTCGGGCGACCTCCTGGGTGCGATCAGCGTCTCGGGGTCGGCCGACCGGCTCACCGGTGAACGCTACCGTCGGACGATTCCCGACCAGATCCGCAACATCGCCGGCGTCGTCGAGATCAATACGACCTACTCCGAGTGGGCGTGAGCCTCGAGGCGGTGGTCACGACGGTCGGACCCGGGCGTTCGGTGTGGCTCGCCCGATTCGTTTGACGATAGGAAACGACCTCGCCCCACCCGCTCCGCCGGCGTTCGTATCTCGTGCCGTCGAGTGACAGTCCCATCTGCCCGCGTCTCCCGTTCTTGACGGTCAATGCGGTCGTTTTCACTCTCAGCGGGAGGTGTCCCCGCGCCACCGTCGCTCGTCAGCGCGTTTGCTATGTGGAATTTCACCGCCGATATGCGCCAGAGACGTTTGACACTGGGAAACGAAATCGGAAACGATCACCGCTTTCGAACCGAAAGGCCGGAGACCGCGGACGTGCGACGGGAACGGACGCCGAAACGTGGCCGGAGACGCCGCCTACACGCGCTCGAGCGATGGCACACGTATTTATACGTGGCCTCCGTACCGTCTTCGCGAGATGGTCCCTGGCTCTCGGTCGTCGCAATTGGTTGCGAGCGTCGTCTGCAGGCGACGTCGGGGGCGCGACGTGAACCGACGACCGAGACACCACTCAGGATACTGACGCATGTACACACACTCTCTCAACGGCACCTGGCAGTTCCGCGCGGCGACCGACGACGACTGGCGGACGGCCGTCGTTCCGGGGGACGTCTACTCAGACCTCCTCGCGAACGGCGTCATCGACGACCCCTACGACGGCGACACCGAACTCGACGTCCAGTGGGTCGGCGAGACCGACTGGACCTACAGCCGTACGTTCACCGTCGACGAGGCGGTCCTCTCTCACGAGCGCCTCCGTCTCGAGTGTCTCGGCGTCGACACCGTCGCCGAGGTGTTCGTCAACGGCGTCTCCGTCGGCGAGACCGAGAACATGCACCGGCGCTACGAGTTCGACCTCGACGGCGTGCTCGAACCCGGCGAGAACGAGGTGACCGTCGCGTTTCGCTCACCCGTCGAGTACGCCGCGAGCGAACTCGAGTCCTACCCCTACGAGGTGCCGCTGATCCGCTACCCCGTCGACCAGCCAGGCCGGAACTTCATCCGGAAGGCCCAGTGTCACTTCGGCTGGGACTGGGGTCCCTGTCTCCCCGGCGTCGGCATCTGGCGCGACATCAGCCTCCTCGCCTACTCGAGTCCGCGCATCAGCTACACGACGACCGAACAGACCCACGAGGACGGCTCGGTCACCCTCGACGTGCGCGTCGGCGCGGACGCGCCACGGGCGGGCAGCTACGACCTCTCGGCCGCAGTCGCTGGCGCGAGCGAGACGCAGACGGTCAGGCTCGAGGAAGGCGAGAACGAACTCGCGCTCTCGCTGACCGTCGAGGAGCCCGACCTCTGGTGGCCAAACGGCTACGGCGACCAGCCGCTGTACGACCTCGAGGTCACGCTCGCCGGCGAGGACGCTCACACCGTCACCGAGCGCATCGGCTTCCGGGACCTGACGCTCCGACGCGACCCGGACGGGGAGGGCGGCGAGACGTTCGAGTTCGTCGTCAACGGCGTCCCCATCTACGCGAAGGGGGCGAACTGGATCCCGACCGAGAACATGCGCGGCCACGTCGAGGACGCACAGTACGAGCGACTGCTCACGAGCGCCGCCGAGGCGCACATGAACATGATCCGCGTCTGGGGCGGGGGCTACTACGAACTCGAGACCTTCTACGACCGCTGTGACGAACTCGGCCTGCTCGTCTGGCAGGACTTCATGTTCTCGTGTGCGCTCTACCCCGCCACCGACGACTTCCTCGAGAGCGTCGAAGCCGAGGTCCGCTACCAGGTCAGACGCCTCGCGAACCGCCCCTCGCTCGCGCTCTGGTGTGGCAACAACGAGAACGAGATGTCGCTGGTCAACTGGTTCGACGACTCCCCACACATCGAGGCCTACTACGCCGACTACCGACGGCTCAACGACGAGACCATCGCGCCCGTCGTCGAAGCCGAAGACCCCTCGCGGACGTTCTGGCCCGGCTCGCCCTCGAGCGGCGGTCTCTTCGGCGACGAGAGCGACCGCGACCCGCACGACCAGCGCCGCGGCGACGTCCACTACTGGGACGTCTGGCACGACGGCGAGCCGTTCGAAGACTACCTCTCGGTGATCCCGCGCTTCGTCTCCGAGTTCGGCTACCAGTCGTTCGCCTCCGTCGACCTCCTCGCCGAGGTCGTCCCCGACGACCAGCTGAACCCGACGGCACCGGTCATGGAGCACCACCAGCGAAACCCCGGCGGCAACCGGCGCATCCTCAAGCGGATGGCCGACCACTTCCGCATCCCCTTCGCGTTCGACGACCTGGTCTACCTGAGCCAGCTCCAACACGGCCTGGCGATGCAGATCGCCATCGAGCACTGGCGGCGGCTCAAACCCTACTGTGCGGGGACGCTCTACTGGCAGCTCAACGACCTCTGGCCGTGTGCCTCCTGGTCGTCGATCGAGTACGGCGGCCGCTGGAAGGCCCTCCAGTACATGACCCGGCGCTTCTACGCGCCCGTCCTCGTCTCGACGGTCGTCGACGAAGAGACGGACGAGGTCGCCGTCTGGCTCACGAGCGACCGCCAGGAGGCGACGGCCGGCACGCTCAGGCTCGAGACCTACACCACCGACGGCGAGTGCCACCTCGTACGTGAGGAGTCGATCACGCTCGAGGGCGACGAGAGCCGCGCGGTCGCGACGCTCGCACTCGGCGAGGACCTCCCCGAGGTTCCGACGGAGACACTCGTCGTCCGCGCGAGCTACGACGTCGACTCGGCCGCCCTCGAGACCTACCCCTCGTTCGCCTTCTTCGAGCCGTACAAACACCTCGAGTTGCCGACGCCGGAACTGTCGGTCTCGGTCGAGGGCACCGACGTGATCGTCGAGTCGACCGACGTCGCGCTGTTCGTCGCGCTCGAGGCTCCCTCGCTGGCGGGGCACTTCTCCGACAACTACTTCCACCTGGTCCCCGGCGAGCGCCGCCGCCTCTCGTTCCGGCCAGCAGACGGGCGCGCTGGCCACGACCTCGCCGATGCGCTCTCGGTGCGGACGCTCACGGACACCTACTGAGCACGCCCGCACTCGCGGCGCACACCACCGACCCCTTCTCCGGTACCCGTGTCGTTAAGCCGCGACACCGACGTAAGACGGGCATGGACCACGCCACACTCGGCATCGTCGGCACGGGCGCAATCAGCGACCGATACGTCCAGGCCGGACAGATCTACGACGAACTCGAGGTCGTCGCCTGCGCCGACATCGACACCGAACGCGCCCGCGAGACGGCCGCCGAATACGACATCGAGGCGATGAGCGTCGACGAGTTGTTCGCCGCCGACGAGGTCGACATCGTCCTCAACCTGACGCCGCCGACCGCCCACGCCGAGGTCACGCTCGAGGCGCTCGAGGCTGGCAAACACGTCTACACCGAGAAACCGCTCGCCGTCTCGAGTGCGGCGGGCCAGGAGATCCTCGAGACCGCGCGCGAGCACGACTGTCTCGTCGGGTCCGCCCCCGACACTTTCCTCGGGAAGAGCTTCCAGACCTGCCGGACGCTGCTCGAGGAGGGAGCGATCGGTGAGCCAATCGGCGCGCTGGCGGTCTGGGGTAGCCCTGGCCACGAGAGCTGGCACCCCTCGCCGGCCTTTTACTACGGTGAGGGCGGCGGCCCGCTGTTCGACATGGGACCGTACTACGTGACGGCGCTCGTCTCCCTGCTCGGTCCCATCGCACGCGTCGCGGGCACGGTCTCGACGCCGCGCACTCAGCGCGAGATCACGAGCGAGCCACACGCGGGTGAGCTGATCGACGTCGAGGTGCCGACCCACGAGAGCGGTCTCCTCACCTTCGAGAACGGGGCGACCGCGACCGTCCAGACGAGTTTCGACGTGCCTGCGAGCAGGCTCGGCGGCTTCGAACTCTACGGCACCGAGGGAACCATCTCGCTTCCCGACCCCAACCGTTTCGACGACCCGGTCTACGTCCACACCGCCGAGACACCACGCGGTGAGTGGGAACTCGTCGATCCGACTCACGACCACCCCGGCAACCGCGGTCTCGGCGTCGTCGACATGGCCTACGCCCTCGCCGGCGACTGGGACCTGCGCGCCAGCGGCGCGCTCGCCGGCCACGTCCTCGAGGCGCTCGAGGCGGTCCGCACCTCGAGTGAGACCGGCGCCTACCGCGACCTCGAGACGACCTGCGCCCGGCCGGAGCCGCTCCCGCGGACGTTCCTCTCGTAGCGCCGCGGTCGACTCGCCGTTCGACTCGAGTGTCTCAGCATACTCACGTTTTCGTGTACTATTCGCCGGCTTATTCACACTTCACTTCAGTTATTTTTATCAAGTAGGAGCGTGAACGACAGGCCGTATGGTTACACGCAGACGTATCCTAAAAAGTGGTCTCGCACTCGGTGCTGCGGGACTCACTGGCACACTGGCGACGAGTGGCGTCTCGGCGGCGACGGTCGACCCGAACCACGAGCACTTCGTGGAGACGTCGGGCACCGACTTCGTCGTCGACGGTGAGACCGTGTTCTTCAACGGGGCGAACAACTTCTGGATCACCGACGACTCCACGATGAGCGAAGGGCGCATCGACGACGTGTTCGACCTCTACGAGGAGCTGGGCATCGACCTGGTGCGCATCTGGGCCCACGGCGAGGCCAAACCCGGCCCGTACGTGGTCCAGCCAGAACCCGGCGTCCACAACGAGGAGGCGCTCGAGTTACACGATTACGTGATCGAAGCCGCCAAAGAGCGTGGCATTCGTCTCATCGTCGCACTCGTCGACAACTGGGACCACGAAGGAGGGATGCTCCAGTACGCCGAGTGGACCGGCGGGAGCAGCCGCGAGCACTTCTACACCGACGAGGAGGCGCGCGACCTCTACACGAACCACGTCGAAACCATCGTCACCCGCGAGAACTCCATCTCCGGCGTCGAGTGGCGCGACGACCCAACCATCGTGCTGTGGGAACTCGCCAACGAGCCCCGACTCGAGGCCGACGACACCGAAGACGGCAGTACGTTCGAACGTGGTGACGTCGGCGAACACCGCGAGATCCTCGGCAACTGGATCCAGGACATGTCGGCGCTCATCAAGGATCTCGACTCGAACCACCTCGTCTCGACCGGCTCCGAGGGCCACTACTACGGCCACTGGAGCGAGGAGTATCCCGACGGTGACTGGGACGGCCAGGACTACATCGAACACCACTCCTACGACACCATCGACGCGGCCTCGTTCCACCTCTACCCCGACCACTGGGGCTTCCCACTCGCCGACGGCGCCGAGTACATCTCGAGCCGACTCGAGGATGCCCACGAGGAACTCGGCAAACCCGCCTACCTCGGCGAGTTCAACGTCAACATCGACAACGGTCTCGAGACGCGCAACGAGTATCTCGAGGAGTGGTACGACGTCTGTGACGAGTACGACGCCAACGCCGTCCTGCCCTGGCAGGTCGTCTTAGACTCCACCCAGGACCACGACGGCTTCCAGCTCTACCGCGACGAGTCGGGCTACATTATCGAAGCGTACGCCGACGTCGTCGCCGAGAAGAGCGGCGGCGAGAGCGACCCGGGCACCGGCCCGTCCGGTCTCGACGTCAACGGCAACGGCATGGACGCCCAGGACCTCTCCGGCGACGGTCTCTACGAGGACATCACCGGCGACGGCCAACTGGGCTTCAACGACGTCGTGACGTTCTTCGAAGAACACGACGGCGACGTCGTCCAGGGCAACGTCGAGTACTTCGACTTCAGCGCCAGCGGGGGCGTCGGCTTCAACGACGTCGTCGCCCTCTTCGAGATGTTGTAAGCAGGATACGACACACCCCATCTGTCGGTCGGTTTCCAACCCGACCGCCCGGACCTCCGTTCGACGAACGCCGACACCGACGTCTTGCACCATCGAATCGTCGGACTCGAGTGCGACGTAGACCTGCGTCGCCCGCTCGAGCGTCGTGCGTTCACCCCCGCGCAGGCCCTACCCACCCGCGCGGGACGCGGTTACCCGCCGGTCCCTTCCGGCGGAACCGCTGCTAGCCGGGTGTCGACCCTTCGACACACCGCTTTCTCGCGTCGGTTGTTCCGTGACCGGCCGGTCTCTCGGTCGGCTCCGTATATACGGATGACACGGATAATATTCTTCCACATAGAAAATAAATTTAATAGTGATGAATTCGTTCACCGAACCATGGCTGACGAACGCGTTCCGTCTGCTGGTAGCTGTTCGAAACGTCGCACTCGAGACACACTCACGCGCCGACGCGCGCTCGGTCTCCTCGGTTCGGGGCTGGTTCTCGGCGCGGTCGGCCGTGTCGGTGCCGACGGCCACGACGCCGACGTCTGGCGCGAAGGGGGCACCTGGTACGCGGAGGCCCACGGCACGTCGGTCTACAGTGGCTCGAGTATGTTCGGCGCGGTCCAGTCGGCGATCGACGGTCTCTCGAGCGGGCGCACCGCGAAGGAGACGGTGGTCATCCACGACGGCGGTTCGGCAAGCGGCACCGTCTACCTTCCCAGTTACACCGCGCTGGAGTTCCGGGAGCACATCGACCACGGCGGAGGGGACATGCCGTTCTACGCCGACAGGGAGGAGACCATAGAGATCAGCTCACTGTCGATCGACACCTCGGCCGGGATGGGAATGCGGATCCAGCGGTGTTACGACGTCACCCTCGGGACGATCGAGATCACGGGTGGACCGGGAATCGGCATCCGCATCGACGGCGGCCGCAGTATGGGCCTCGAAACGACCGAGCACGTCCGCATCGGAGACGTCTACGTCGAGAGGACGGGATCGCACGGCGTCGAGACCTACAACGTCCACGATATCGAGATCGGCGTCGTCCAGGCCAGAGATACCGGTGGGTCGGGCCTACTGCTCAACGACACGAGTAGCGCGCGCGTCGGCGTCGTCGACGCGGTGCGGGCGAACGAAGGCGGCGGCTACGCGGGCTTCCGGTGTGCGAACGACGCCGGTCCCGACATCCACGTCGACCTGGTACGCTCGATCGACTGTGGCCGGGGCGTCTTCACCGTCTCCGGCAGCCACGGCATCACCATCGAGGAGGTCTATCTCGAGGGCAACGGCGGCAACCTGATCCAGGACTCCCGGGACGTCCAGGTAAACGGCGGCACCGTCGTCGACAACGGTGGCGAGGGCTTTCGCATCGACTCGCGAAGCGATGACCGCCACCCACACACTCGCGAAGTCACGATCCAGAACTGTGTTATTCGCGGCCACAACTACGGCGTTCGCGAGACCGGTCCCGACACCGAACACAACGCCATCCTCGACAACGACTTCTGTGACAACGGCACCGACATCGACACCTACGCCTCGAATACGGTCGTCGACGGCAACACCTACTGCGAGGACTCGCCGGGCGACGACCCCGGTCCGGCCGAACCCGGGGATGGTGGCGACCCCGGAACCTGTGAGCCGTCGGCGATCACCCCCTACCTTCGCGTCGACGGCGGCGACTGGGCCCAGACCGGCGAGGTGACGATCGAACCGGGCGCGACCGTCGAGTTCGGTCCCCACCCCCACACCGGCGGCTCGTGGTCGTGGGCAGGACCGGACGTCGACTCGAGTTCGCGAGAGATCGAGGTCTCCCCGGCGGAGACGGCGACCTACACGGCGACGCACACCAACGCGTGTGGGGCGACCTCGGGGTACGAGTACACGGTCGTCGTCGAGGCGGACCAGACGGGTCCGTGCAACGGCGACGGGATCGCCATCGACGGCTACACCGCCTGTGACATCACCGGCGACGGCCTTCACGAGGACGTGACCGGTGACGGCCGGGTCGGGTTCAACGACGTCGTGACGTTCTTCGAACAGCTCGACGAGCCAGCGGTCGCGGGCAATCCCGACGCGTTCGACTTCAGCGGAAACGGTCAGGTTGGTTTCACGGACGTTGTTGCACTGTTCGAGCGGCTGTAAGGCGCTCGGGCTGACGAGACGGTAGTCTCGGTGTATTCGAACGGCTGTAGGCCGTTCGGGCCAGCGAATCTCCGATTTGCGTTCGTTCGAGCGGCTGTCGCGCTCGAGGAGTCCTTCGCTCTCCTCGCGTGCCTGCCGTCGCAGCCCGGCCGCTCACGTGAGACGGGACAAACGCCGGAGGCGGCGCTCGAGCAACAGTCGGCGAGAGCTTACAGACGCTCGAACAGGGCGATCACGTCGTTGAAGCCGACGCCCCCGCTGCCGGAGAAGTCGAAGTACTCGACGTTGCCCTGGACGGCGTCGCTGTCGTGTTCTTCGAAGAACGTCACGACATCGTTGAAGCCCAGTTGGCCGTCCCCGGTGACGTCCTCGTACAACCCGTCTCCGGTGAGGTCCTGTGGGGTGTTGCCGGCGATCTCCGGCGGCCCGTCGGGGTCGGTGCCGCCAGCGTCTCCGCCGTACTCGGCGACGATGTTGGGGACGTCGTCTAAGGTGACGGTCAACTCGTGGTTGTAGACGGACTCGAGGTGCCAGTCGTCGACGTCGGTGAGCCAGTCGGTGTGCCAGTTGATCCACATCGACCACCAGGCGCCCGCGTTCGCGGCGGCATCCGGGTCCGGTGGGTGGCCGGTCTCGTGTTTGATAATCGGGCGGTCGTTGCTGTGGACCGAGACGGTGTCCCAGTACAGTCTCTCGTAGGAGTCGTCCGCACTGTAGGTGTCGGCTCCCCAGAGGTCGAACGTCGACCGGTCGGGTACCCAGTTCGCGCTGGGATAGTCCGCGTGCGGGAGGAGCCAGACGAGATTGTCGAGGTCGCGTTCCTCGACCAAGTACCAGTGCATGGTTTCCCACAGGTCCGTGAACGCGTCCGCCCCGTTGCCACCCCACCAGAACCAGCCCCCGTCGAACTCGTGGAAGGGACGCCAGATGATGGGAACGCCCGCGTCACGAAGCGTCTCGAGGTGGTCTGCCACCTCGTTCAGTTCGTCCCAGAACGCCTGGTGTGCCGACGACCCTTCGTCGAAGACGGCCCAGGCGTCCATGTCGGTGTTCAGGCTGCGGTCGTACTCGTCTTCGCCGATCATGTGTCCCGGCGAGCCCCAGTGCCACATGATGGCAGTGATGCCGCCACGGTCCCAGTACTCCATCGCCTGACTGACGGGACGCGATCTGTCGCCGTGGATGAAGTCAGCGCCGATGACCGCTGGCTGTCGCCCCGTCACCGACTCGATGTACTCGAGTTCGTCGATTCCCCACCAGGGCTCGTACTGCTGGCCCGAGAGGATCCGGCTGCCCCACTCGTCGTGGAGGTACCGATAGAGCGCGACTGCCTCTGGGGACGGATTCGGATGCGAGAGGTGGTCTGTGGTCTCTTCGACGCTCGGCACCGGCGTACTACTCGGACTCGCACTGACGCTCGAACTCGTGCCGGCGGCACCAGCACCCAGCGCGAGCGCGCTGCTCGCCAGAAACTGCCGTCGTGACAGCGCCCGCTTCGGTCGTGACTCGCTATACTCACCGCTCGGTGAACCGCGATTCGATGTCATTGGCTGACGTTCACGTTCTTTCGATCCAATATGCTTAAATCTATCCCAAAATACCGTTCATCTACGATCAGTACTTACTGTACGCTTTCGCTCGCCTACCCTTCGTCTCGATCCCTGCACGCCAGGCGTACGACTAGTTCGCGTACACTCCTTGACCGACGACCCCCTCGAGACCGTCCTCAGTGCTCGGTCTCCGGCACCGTCGAAAAAACGACCGGTCGCGTCAGTCGTCGGCGTCGACCTGCTCGAGCAGGCCCTTCATGTAGCCGATGGCGAACAGTTTGCCGTTGATGTGGTAGCCGGGGATGGAGTTGTCCTCGCCGGCCATCGTCGGCACGTGGTCGGGGCGGATCGCCCCGTCGAAGCCGACCTCGCGGTAGGCGCGCATGGCGGCGAGCATGTCGGTCGGGCCGTCGTCGTGCCAGGTCTCGACGAAGCCGTCGACGTCGCCGTCGACGTCGCGGTAGTGGACGAACTGGATCGAATCGCCGAAGTGACGGATCGTCTCCGGGATATCGACGCCCATCGCCGCGAAGTTGCCCTGACAGAAGGTGACGCCGTTGTACGGCGAGTCGACGATCTCGAGGACGCGGTCGTAGGCCTCGACGCTGTTGACGATCCGGGGCATCCCCCGGACCTCCTCGCGCGGCGGGTCGTCGGGGTGGAGACCGAGTTTCACGTCCGCCTCCTCGGCGACGGGGACGACGCGCTCTAAGAAGTAGGTCAGACTCTCCCAGAGGTCCTCGCTGCTCGTCGTCTTCGCCGCGGCGGGCGTCGGCCCGCGGCGCATGTGGTCGTCGTCGTAGGAGGTGGTGAGTGAGCCACCCCGCGAGGGCGTCGTCAACGAGGTGCGCGCCCAGCGTAAGCCTGCCATCCAGTCGTAACAGACGGTCTCGACGCCGAGTTCGCCGAGGTTGCGAAGGAAGGTACAGAACTCGTCGATCTCCTCGTCGCGTCCCTCGAGTCCGAGGCGGGTCGTATCCGAGATGGGGACGCTGCCCTCGAAGACGGCCGGTTCGATGCCGTTGTCCCGGTAGCGGTTGATCAGTGGGAGGAGGTCGTCGTACGCCGAGGGACAGGTGCCGTCACCGATCTCGAGTGAGTGGTAGACGGCGTGGTCGACGCCGATCTGTTTGGCGAGGTCCCAGCGGTGGTCCGGTGTCGGTGGAAGGACGAGTGAGAGTTTCATGGCCGTATCGGTGAACGCCCGTTTCGAACGGGGAATCTTAGGTCTTTCTTTGCGCCCAGGCGAGACCGCCCCGCTCGGCCGCCGGTGCACAGGTGGGTGAAACGCGAGCTTTAACACCCTGTCTCCAGAAGGCACATGTATGACAGTAGAGACCGTCGCGGTGACCGGCGGGAACGGCAAACTCGGGGAGGCGATCCTCGCGGAATTCGCAGACCACGGCTACGAGACCGTCAACGTCGCCCGCGGGAAGCGTCGCGAGGCGGTTTCGGACGAGTTCCGCTCGACCGACCTCTTAGACGCTGGCGAGGTCTACGGCTCGCTCGCGCGCAGCGACGCCGACGCCGTCGTCCACATGGGGACGATTCCCGGCCCGACGAACCACCCCGGCTTCCGGACCTACGAGAGTAACGTCGTGTCCTCCTATCACGTACTCGAGGCGGCCACCGAACTCGGTCTCGAGTCGGTCGTCCTCGCCTCGAGCATCAACGCGATGGGAGCGGCCTACCAGGCGGAGCCGACCGAAATCGAGTACCTCCCGGTCGACGAGGACCATCCGGTGACCCCCCGGGACCCCTACGCAGTGAGCAAACACGCACTCGAGGTGACCGCCGACGGCTTCGGCCGCCTGGCCGACGCACCACCCATCTCGTCGCTTCGCTACCCCTGGGTCGCCACCAGCGAGGAGTTGCGCGAGACGTTCGTCGAAGCCGACCGCACGCTCGAGGGTATCGACGACGCCTGGCACCACACGACGCGCGACGTGGTCTTCTCGTACATCCACATCGAGGACGCAGCGTCGCTCGCTCGCCACGCAGTCGAGGCGGCGTTCGACGGCCACGAGGTGTTCTGGGCGGTCGCGGGTGACACGTCGATGACCGTCGATTCGGCGACGCTCGCCGCGGAGTTCTATCCCGACGCCGAGGTGCGCACCCCGCTCTCGGGCACCGAGACGCTCATCAGCGTCGAGAAGGCCGAACGCCTGCTCGGCTGGGTGCCCGAACGCACCTGGCGCGACCTCGAGTAACGCGATTCTCGGCCGTGTATCGTCGCCGTCGCGCTCCGCGGCGAACGGCCAGCGCGCTTATGCGTCGTCCAGCGGTATTGCATGCTGGATGATCGACGACACTCACACGAGCGCGACTGTGAAAGAGGGAGCACAGCCACGCTCGGTGGCCGACCGAACTCCCCCCGACCCGACCGGCCGACGCGTCTTCCTCGCACTCGGTAGTACCGGTCTCTTCGCGGCGCTCGGTGGCTGTCTCAGCGGAGCGGACGAGGACGACGATCGGGGGCTGATTCCGGGCCTCGGTGGCAGTGGCGACGACTCGAGCGGGGATGGAGACGGTGAGGAGACCGACGGTGACGGCGACGGTGCGAATACCGGTGACGAGGACATCGACGATGGGGCTGGCGACGATACGGACGACGGTCGTGAGATTCTCCACGACCTTCCGTTCCAGGAGGATTTCACCGACATGGCGGCTCTTCACGCCTCCTCGGCGTACGGAGCGCTCAGTTTCGATACGACGGGCACCCCACAGTTCGCCAGGCCTGACGGTGCGGAGACCGAGACCGATCCCTCGCGGATGAACCGTCAGGAGAACGGACACGCCCACATCGTGTTCGGCTTCACCGACCGGATCGGACGCGTCCGTCTCGAGGGTCACGTCCACCCCGACTTCGACGGTGCGATCGACCTCTCGGTCTCGGCCGACGGCGAACGCTGGGACGCCCTCGACGTCGGCGTCGACCACTACAGCGAGGCGCACGGCGACGAGGACGAACCCGGCCACTGGTGGGACAACTACGAGTACACCGCCATCGCCCCCGAGGGCGTGACCTACCTCAGGCTGACGCTCTCGGGTGAGGAACACTGGACGCCGCAACTGGGCCACCTCGAGGTCTCGAGTCGCGACGACCTCGGTACGGTCCACTCGCTGCCGTTCGAAGACGGACTCGCGTCGATCGACTCCCTCCACGAGTCGTCCGATCTGGCCAACCTCTGGCTGGACACCTCGAACGACGGTCAGTTCGCCCGGCCCACCGGGGAGACCGACCCCTCGCGGCTGAACCGTGCCAACGCCGACGATGCGCACGTGATCTACCGCTTCGACCGACCGATCGGTGGGTTCCGCGTGGAGACGCACTACCACCCGGACGACGGTACCGACATCGCCGTTTCCGTCTCCACTGACGGCGACGAGTGGACCCCCGTCGAGGCCGACCGCGACCGCTACAGCGAGGCGCACGACGACGAGGACGAACCCGGCCACTGGTGGGACAACTACGAGTACACTGCCGACGCCGTCGACGACGGATTCTACTTCCTCCGCGTTACCCTCTCGGGTCCCGAGAACTGGGCTTCACAGCTCGGCTGGGTCGACGTCTGGTAGCGGAGCCACTGACTTGCAGTGGCTACTATCGTTCCCCCTGGAGACCGTCCTCTCAGGCCGGTCTCCGGGCGATGGCTGCGAGCGGTGTGTACATCGTTTCAATTGGTACTATCGCTCCGATTCCGGGGAGGCCGACGCCCGTCTCGTTCGCTCGAGCCGCCGCTCTCGATGCTCGGAGTTTCACGATCCTCCGTTCGGGACCGCTCACTCACGCGCCGTTTGCCATCGTCAAACGCCGGTCGCGACCCGCGTCGCAATCGCTTCCTCTCACTCGGTTTCGAGTTAGTTCTCCATTACGCGCGTACGACTGTAATAGCTGGCCGTGCTTCGTGACGGACTCGAGTACGTTCCACGCCACGCTCCATTCTCACACGCAGAAGTATTCGTCTGAATGCATGCCAATAGATACGACACCTCTATCGATACCTGGCCTGTAGGTTCCGGTGACGATGTCTCGAACCGACCCGTCGGTGCCTCCTTGTGGGGGAATGAACGCTTCGATTTGCACTTGGGGCGAATTTTGTGTCGGATACTGTGGCCGTGAAACTACTGACGGAAACTCGATTGTCTGCTGTACCTATAGCTGAAGGTGGTATTCAGTCTCCACGCTGTTCGGGGATGCGTCTCGTCGTGCGGTCGGCGCCCGCCCGGTCACGGTGTTGGCGTTCGGTCACACACCGCGTCCGGTTCCGTGCCGACGACTACTGCGTGCCGTTTCCCACTGTGCTCGACGAGGAGCGTGGGCCACGCGTCGGGGTCCGCCCTGTGGACGCCACTCGTCGAGTCGAGTGCCGCCTCGAGCGCCGCCCGGTCACAGCCGTCGATGGCGACGACACGGCCCTCGAGTGCGCGCTCGACGGCCGGTGTGAGCCGAACGCCGGTCGCGAACCGAACTGCGGGGATGCGTTCGCGGACGGCGAGGACGAGGTGGGCCAGTTCACCCGCCGCCTCCCGGCCGCCCGTCGAGGCGGGTCGCACCTCCGCCCGTGGGTCGCTCGAGTCGCCGACGAACACGTCCGTGAGCGTCTCCGCGAACGGGGTCGCTCCGGCGACGAGGGCATCGGTCTCCCCGGACAGTCGCTCGAGCGTGTGGCCGACCTCGGCGGCGGCCGTCGCCTTCGCCGCCTCGTTGCGCAGCGTGACGGCGTGGTTGACCGCGCCGGGACCCTGCCCGACGGCGTAGTGGTACCTGATCGCCCGTGCGAGGAAGCCACTCGCCTCGGCCACCGCTCGCTCGAGGTCGTCTCCCGCGGCCAGGCGTGCGGCGATGGCCGCCGAGAGCGCACAGCCGGAGCCGTGGGTGGCGTCGGTGTCGACGCGGGGATGCTCGAGCGTCAGCGTCTCCTCGGCGGTGACGAGGACGTCGCGGACGACCTCGCCGGGGACGTGTCCACCCTTGACGAGCGCGGTCTCCGCGCCCATCGCACACAGGTGCTCGCCTGCCGCGCGAGCGCTCGCCTCGTCCTCGACCGTTATGTCGGTGAGCACTGCGGCCTCGTCGGCGTTCGGCGTCACGACCGTCGATTCGGCGATCAACTCCTCGTAGGCGCGCTCTGCGTCTCGCTCGAGGAGCCGGTCGCCGGAGGTCGCGACCATCACGGGATCGACGACGACGGGTGTCTCGAGTCTCGCCACCCGGTCGGCGACGGCCGCGACGAGATCGCCCGTCGCGAGCATGCCGGTCTTGATCGCGCCGAGGTCGAAATCCCCGGTGACGGCGTCGAACTGCGCGAGCACCTCCTCGAGCGGGAGGGGGAAGGCGCGTTCGACCCCGCGGGTGTGCTGGGCGGTGACGGCCGTGATCACCGAGGTGCCGAAGACGCCGTGAGCGGCCATCGTCGCCAGGTCCGCCTGGATGCCCGCGCCGCCGCCGGAGTCACTGCCGGCGATGGTGAGGGCGACGGGGCGGCTGTCGG
The DNA here is from genome assembly GCF_025629245.1 of Natronobiforma cellulositropha. Classification (GTDB taxonomy): domain Archaea; phylum Halobacteriota; class Halobacteria; order Halobacteriales; family Natrialbaceae; genus Natronobiforma; species Natronobiforma cellulositropha. Next base: position 184,107 of record NZ_JANZXN010000005.1, on the reverse strand, counting down.
GTGCTGGCTGTCTCATACCTCGTGGTACGCCCCGGTGGTACTAAGCGGCGGCGCTCCGCTCGGGCGTGGTCCCGCCGCCCATCACCGCCAATCACCACCCATTCCCGTTCATTACCGCCCGCCCGTCACCGCTCGCGGCGCTCGAGGAGGTCCGCGTACGCATCCCAGGCGGGGTCCGTCTCCGGGTGGCTGAGCGGTTCACCGTCGACGACCACCCCCGAGCCAGCGTCGACGCGTCCGACCTCGGCGACGAGGGTGCCCCGCGACGAAAGCGCCTCACGGACCGCGTCGACGCCCTCGGGGGCGACCGCGAGGACGAGCGAGCCACAGCTGGTCACGCTCCAGGGGTCGATCTCGAGGTGGGTACAGACCGCCTCGACGCCCGGCTTCACCGGCACCGCCGCACGGTCGATTTCGAAACGGACGCCAGCACCGTCGGCCATCTCACAAAGCGCCCCCGCCAGTCCGCCCTCGGTCACGTCGTGCATCGCTCGCACCGGTCCCGCCGCGGCGGCCGTCAGCGCGTCGCGCACGCAGTAGACGTCCTCGAGTCGCTCCTGGGCGGCCGAGAGCGTCGCCTCGGAGAGCTCGAGTTCGTCCGCGAACAGCGTCGCGAGCAGGCCGACGGTCTCCGCACCGGGTCCGGTCGTCACGAGCAGGCGGTCGCCGGGCCGCGCGCCGTCGGGCCGGACGACCTGCTCCGGATCGCCGACGCCGAGGACCGTCGCCGCGCCGACCCAGGGGTACGAACAGTCCGAGTAACGCGCCGTGTGGCCCGTGACGACGGCGACGCCGAGGTCGCGACACTCGGCGTGGATCGTCTCCCAGACCGTCGCGAACTGCTCGTCGGTCATCTCGGGCGGCAGGGTAAAACAGACCGAGAGGTGGGTCGGGGCGATGGCGCTGACGGCGACGTCCGCGAGAACGAGGTCGAGGGCGAAGCGCGCCGCCCGCTCGAAGCCGAGCGCTGGCAGGATCGAGAGCGGGTCGGTCGCGATGGCGACGGTGCGTCCACCGACGTCGATCACCCCGAAGTCGATACCGTGGGCCGGGCCGACCGCGACGTCCTCGCGCACACCACCCAGGTTCGGCGCGATACGCTCGTCGAAGAACGCCCGGTCGATCTTTCCAAACTGGGTCACACCCAAACCCACTAAAGTCGGTCGGTTAGCTCTGTCTGATCGTCGCTGCAGTCGTCCGGTTCCAGACCGGGAGGGATAACTACATATGGTTTCTTCCCCGACGCGTGGAAACTCGTATCGGTTGCTGAAAAGAGTCATGTGAATCTCCGTCTAGTGCTACTCAATGGCTGTTACGTCCCTTCCAGGGACACGGGCCGAGATCGAACTCAGTACGGGTGAGCTGATCGGTGCGCTAGGTGATTCGATTACGGTCTTGCCGCTGCTGGTCGCTCTCGCCGCCACCACGAGCGTCTCGCTCGCTCACGTCCTCGTCGGCTTCGGCGTCTTCCAGATCGTCTGGGGACTCGTCTACGGGATGCCGCTCTCGCTCGAGCCGATGAAGGCGCTCGCCGGTCTCGCCATCGTCGGCGCGCTCTCCTACCCGGAACTCGCCGCCGCGGGGCTGCTCTGCGGGCTGGTTCTGCTCGTCGGTGCCCGGTTCGGACTGGTCGGGCGCATCCAGCGCGTCGTCGGCGCGCCGGTGGTCCGCGGCATCCAGCTCGCCGTCGCGCTGTTGTTGCTCGAGGCGGCCCTCTCGCTGTCGGTCGCCGACCCGTCGCTCGCGCTGGCCGGTGTCGCGCTCGTCGCTGGCTGTGTCCTCGCCGGGCGCTTTCGCGCGAGCGCGCTCGTCGTCCTCGGTGTGGGTTCGCTCGCCGCCGTCGCCGTCACCGGCCTGCCGACACCCCGCCTCCCCGCGCTCACCCTCTTTCCCGCCGGGACGCCCTCGTTCTCCCGTGGCGCGCTCGAGGGAACCGTCGCCCAGCTCGGCATGACGGTCGGCAACGCCGCCATCGCGACCTCGCTGCTCTGTGCCGACCTCTACGACCGGAAGGTCTCGCCCGACGACCTCTCCCGGAGCATGGGCGTCACCTGCCTCGCGGCCGTTCCCTTCGGGGCAATTCCGATGTGTCACGGCAGCGGCGGTCTCGCTGGAAAACACGCCTTCGGCGCACGAACCGCCGGGGCGAACCTGGTCCTCGGCGTCGGCTACCTCGCGCTCGCGCTCGTCGCCGTCGGGGCGCTCCTGGCTGCGTTCCCGATGGCGCTGTTGGGCGTCCTCCTCGCCGTCGTCGGCGTCGAACTGGCGCGAGCGGCGCTCGCCCCCATCGGCACGCGCGCCGGGTTCGCCGCGGTCGTCGGCGTCGGTCTCCTCGGTCTCGTCGTCAACGTCGGCGTCGCCTTCCTCCTCGGCGCGCTCGCCTGGTGGCTGCTCGAGCGTCGGCGCTGATCACTCCGCCTCGGCGCGGAAGACGAGCACTCGCTCGGGCGGCTCGTCGGTCCCCGTCGCCGCGGACCACGTCGGCTCGACGGGGCGCTCGCGAACCGCGAGCAACTCGGGACCCCAGTCACTCGAGGGGTGGAGGAGTCCGAACAGGTACCGTGGCACCTTCGACGGCCGGGCGAGACCACCGCTCACGGCCCGTTCATCTCCTCGTCGTCGACCGCCTCGTGCTCGACGTCCGCCTCCTCCGCCCCTGCTCCCGACTCCTCACCCTCGTCCGTCGCTCCCTCCGTCCCGTCCGCCGTCCCCGTCTCGCCTCGTCCGTCTTCCGCTCGAGCGTCCGGCGCGTCGCCATCCTCGTCGGCCGCTTCGAGGTCGGTTTCGTCCTGGCCGAACCCGTCGGCGTCGGTCCCGCCTGCCTGCTCGGCGTCCGCGTCAGCCTCCGGTTCGGTCGCCTCCGTCTGCGTCGGCTCCGCCTGCACTGCGTCCGGGCCGGTCGCCTCACCCGGCTCTGCGGCCAGGTCTGTCTCGGAAACCTCGCTCGCACTGTGTTCACCCGGTCCCCGTCTCGGATCGTCCGTCTCGTCGGCCGTCGGCACGCGCCCCTCGCTGGTTGCCCGCCCACCCAGGTCGGTCTCCGACTCCCGGTCGACCACCGGCCGCTCGAGCGCGGCGGCCGCGTCGTCTGCGGTCTCTTTCTCCGCCTCCTCCGCCTCGGACTCACCGACCGCCGCTGGAATCCACGGCGGTTCCTCGTCCGTCGGTGCTCGATTCGGTCGCCGTCGACGCACGCCGAGACCGAGCAGGCCCGTGCCGAGTGTCGCCAGCACGAGCCCTCGGACGCGCCCCGTCGACCGGAGCGCGCGATACCAGCAGAGCGCCCCGAGCGCCAGCGCGAGCGTGCCGTCTCCCGCCCAGGTGCCGAGCGCTTCTCGTACGCCCGCATCCGTCGGTTCCTCGAGTTCCACGTCACTCGTTCGCTCCTCCAGTGCGTCCATCACGTCCGATAGTCCGGATCGTTCGTCGGTCATCGTTCGATCACGGAGGCTACACCACCCAGCCAGTTCAAGCTTCGACCGGCGGGTGAAACCCACCGTCAGTTCCGCGGGGTGGCTTCGGCCAGGTCCCGGATTTATCCCGCCGGTCACCGTAGGTCTCTCCGTCAGCGCCCGACTCCCGCCCAGGTTGTCACCCCCATGCGCATCTCGAGGCACCTCTCCGGCGACCGCACGACGCCGCCCGCCCTCGCGAACTTCGACTCGACGACGGTCTTCGTCCGCGCGACCGCCCGGTACCTCCGGGGCGAGGCGTTCCCCGCACTCGGGCTGATCCACCCGAAACTGGCGGCGCTCGCCCCGCTCGGCAACCGCCTTCCCCGTCGGATCCGGAACGGCATCTACACCTACGGCGGCGCGAACGAGGGCATCGACCCGGACGCACTCGGCGAGGTCGACGTCGAGACCTTTCGCCGCTGGGTCGTCGAGCAGTATCCAGAACGCGGCTATCCCGCGGTCCTCGTCGGCTCGAGCAACGGTGCGGGCGTCTCCCTCGCGGCGATGCTCGGCGTACCCTACCTCCCCCAGACCTTCTTCGTCCCGGTTCGTCGGTCGCTGCACCCCGACTCGGTCCGGGCGGACGTCGCCTGGGGCCGTCGCCACGCCGGTCCCTTCCTCGAGGCGAACCCCGACGTCGGTCTCTCCCAGATGCACGACCCGAACCAGGACCGACTGATGGTCAGGAAACTCGCCTACTTCCGGGTGAAGAGCCACACCCTGGGTCCCGCCTACGAGTCCTTCCTCGAGACGGTCCTCGACGACGGGGGAACGGTCCTCAGCCTCGAGTGTTCCTACGACTGGCCCGTGATCGACCTCGGCGAGCGCCACCACTTCCAACTCGGCGGTCTCGGCGGTCTCGAACCCGAGGAGTACTACGAGGGGAGCGAGCGCATCGCCGCCTTCCTCGCAGACCAGGGGTCGCCGGTCCGCGCGTGGGACGTCCCCGACCCCGACGGCCGCCGTCCGGAGGCCGAGTGGGGCTTCGACCCCGCGCTCCGCAGAGACCTCGAACGGGTCACCGACCGCGAGGGCTACGAGCGCCGCCGGTTCGTCTTCGACGACCCGCGCGACCTGAGTCCGTTCGTCGCCGACCGTTACCGCGAGCGCTACGCCCGGCGCGGCCGGCCCACCGACCGCCTGCTCGTCGGCTCGTTCGCCCTGCTCGAGCCGTGGTGGACCTGCAGAACCGGCTCGGTGCCCTACTGGAGCGCGTTCACCACCCAGCCCGACGCGGCCCGTCTCGAGCGTTACCTCGCGGACGCGCCCGCCTACGACGACGTGTACGCGACGCTCTTCTCTCACGGCGTCGACTCCGCGGGGCTGGCGTCGGCCGAGCGGTGGCGGTCGGTCCTCGACGCCGCTCGCGATCGGGCGGGCTTCGTCGGTGTCGACCCGTCGGCGTACCCCTCCGACATCGAGTCACACGTCCGGTACCACGCGGACCTCCCCGACGAGATCGACGCCCGCCACCCGCTCTTGCCACCGGTTCCGTTCGAGCGCTTCCTCGAGCGGACCGACGCGGTCGCCGACGAGTACGACCTCCGCGCGCAGCGGTGGTGATTTGTCCACGGCGTGGCGACCCGCTTTTCACCCGTCGCCGCCTCGAGTTCACCGATGACCGAACGCTGGGACACCCTGTTCGAGGCGGGTGCGAGCGCCGACGTGAGCATCGAGGAGATTACCGAGGAACTGAACCGGCTCCGCGAGGACCAAGATGGCTGAGCGGCCGAACCCCGCACGCGTCGTCGCCGACGCGGACGTCCTCGCGGCCGACCTGCTCGTCGGCGGTGAGACTCGCGCGGCGCTCGATCACGTCCGCGCTCACTCCTGGGTCGAGCTACTCACGAGCGACCCGCTGCTCGAGCGGACCGAGACGCTCGTCGCGCGCCTCGCCGACGCCGACCTCGCCGCGGCCCACCGCGCGCGACTCGAGACCGACAGCCGCCGCGTCGACCACCCCGAGGGCGACCACCCGGCGCTCGCCACCGCCTACCGCGGCCGGGCGGCCCACCTGCTCAGTTTCGACGACCGCCTCCGGTCGGCGGCGACCGGCGCAGCGCTCCAGCCACGGGTCGCACTCAGTATCCGCTCGCCCGACGCCTTCGCGCGCCTGTTCGACCCCGAGAGCCTCTACGAGGCGCTCGAGGGCGGTCCGTACCCCGGCCCGGACCGCGACCCGCGGGCCTAACGCGCCGTCGGCTTCCGCGCCTCGATACGCGCGGAGACGACCGGCACCGCCGCCCCGTCGTGGGTCGCTTCCCACTCGCGGTCTTCGACGATGCGGACGGACTCGAAGCCACAGCCCTCGAGCCAGTGCTCGAGGTCGTCTGCCGTCGCCGCCCCGCCGATACAGCCGCCGACGAGGTCCGGGTCGGTGCGCACCCGCTCTGGGAGCGGTTCGGTCGCGATGAGGTCCGATATCGAGAGCCGCCCGCCGGGACGCAGGACGCGCCACGCCTCCGCGAACACCTGCGGTTTCGAGGGCGAGAGGTTGAGCACGCAGTTCGAGATGATCACGTCGACCGACGCGTCTGCGACCGGCAGGTGTTCGATCTCGCCCAGCCGGAACTCGACGGTGTCGGTCCCACTCTCGGCCGCGTTCGCGCGGGCGCGCTCGAGCATCTCCGGAGTCATGTCGACGCCGATCACTCGCCCGTCGGGTCCGACTTCGTCCGCTGCGAGAAAACAGTCGAACCCACCGCCCGACCCGAGGTCGAGGACGGTCTCGCCGGGTTCGAGCGCCGAGATGGCGACGGGGTTGCCACAGCCCAGTCCGAGGTTCGCCCCCGCCGGTGCGCGCTCGAGGTCGTCGCGCTCGTAGCCCACCGAGAGGCTCTGCGCGTCGGTACCGTCGTCCGAACCCTCCGTCCCGTTACAACACCCCTCGTCCGTCCGCGCGAGGTCGCCGTAGCGCTCGCGTACGAGTCGGCGTCGCGCACTCGCGTCCGTTTCGGGCGCATCCGCTGTGCGCTCGGTCATCGCTCCCGGCCCCTCGTCTCGAGCGCCGGGGTGGTCGCCCGCGCTAGCCCCCACTCGAGTGCCCGTGCCGTAGCTCCGTCCGTGTTCCGAACACGCATTGTAAAAATACGATTCGAAGTCTTCCTGACTGTCGGCCGGTCGTGCTGTAGTTCCACGCCAAACACATCGTTCTTCTCCGATATGTGTGTTGTCCATGTACGTCGCAAACTGTCACCGAGTCCCGTACTATGATTCGATGCTCGTCGGTGAGAATGAGGTCTATCGAGGGCCGGTCCACGGTACGGCTTCACGCCACTCGCTGTCCAGACACGTCCAAAATGGATTCTGTTTGTACGATTCGAACTCACACATCTGCGAGCCACTCGGCGAACGCAGCCAGCGCGCGCCCGCGGTGTGAGATCGCATTTTTCTCGTCCGTATCCATCTCGGCGAGTGTCCGGCCGTTGTACTCGAAGATCGGATCGTAGCCGAATCCGCCCTCGCCTCGCGGTGCGACGAGCGTGCCGCCGACGGAGCCGACGAACGTCTCCGTGCGCTCGCCGTCGCAGTAGGCGAGCACCGTCCGGAAGTGCGCCCGGCGGTTTTCCTCCCCTTCGGCGAGTCGCCAGAGCCGTTCGACACCCACGGTGTCCTCGACGTACGCCGAGTACGGACCCGGAAAGCCACCCAGGGCGTCGACGAACAGCCCCGAATCGTCGACTAACACCGGATTCTCGCTACCGAGTCCGTCGAACGCCTCTTCGGCTCCGCGCGCGGCGATCTCCCCGAGGTCGTCGCTCTGGACTTCGGTGTAGGCGTAGGAGACCTGTTCGACCGCGTCGATACCCTCGAGGTAGGTTCGTGCCTCGCGGACCTTGCCCTCGTTTCCCGTCACGAACTGGATGGCCATGTGCGAGGTGGCGGGCGCGCTCGCTAAATGGACTTCGGATCACCGCGTTCACGGACGAGCGACGGCGCCACCGCCGGCTCACGCGTCGGCGTCGTGGTCTCTCTGCCGCCTGTTCTCGGCGACGCCCCCGTGTTCCATCCGGTCGAGTACCGACGAGACCGGTTCCGTGAGCGTCAACTCGACGGTCACTTCCGCCCGTTTCGGCCGGTCCCCCATGACCGGATGCTCGACGACGACGTCCTCGACCGTGTAGCCGCTGGCCGCGTAGTGGGCGAGGAGGTCTCGCCCCGTTTCGATGAACTCCACCTCGTCCGCGTTCGTCTGTCCCCCCTCCATACTCGAGTGTACGGACTCGACAACTATAAATTTTATCTAATATTCAATGCTAAAAATGTGGTGGGGTAGCGATTACCACTCGAGGACGACGCCCGCCGCCTACCGCCTACCGCCCGCCGCCCAGTGCCCCGGTAGCAGGCGCTCACCATCGGTGTACCTATCGAGAACCGAGTCCCCGGCTCAGTCCTCGCCGTCGTCGACGATGACCTCGACCGGTTCGTCCGCCTCCGCCTGCTCGCTCTCTCCGTCGCTCTGTTGGTGCCAGAGCAGCGCACCGGCGACGAGCACGACGATCCACGAGCGCCAGTTCGCCAGGTTCAGCGTGTAGCCGACACCGAAGGGCTTCTCGACGAGCATCCCTTCGCCGGGCTGCCAGTACGCAGAGAGCATCCGTCCCATGCTCGGTCGTTCGAAGTTGTACGGAATTCCGAGAATCTCACCGGAGGTCGGCTTGTCTGCCATACGCGAGTGTACAACCTTCAGTGATAAGAGCGTTTTGCGCTGACTCGAGTGGTCCTCCCATGCCTCGACATCCTCCTCGTGGAGGCTTCTGCACCACCGCCCATAAAAGGAGGTTACTTCGAACTCACCTAGTACTTACACCACAGTTACCTCAGATATATAATTTCGTGACAGACAGTGGAAATATGGATATCGTTTATCGAGATCGGCGACCCCGAGTATGGAACGCTCGTTCGATCGGGGTCGTTCTCGCCGGGCTGGTTCTTGCTTCGATTGTGATACTGTTCGCCGGTACCGGCGGCGCACTTGCCTTCTCCGAGGGTGGTCACCCGTCCGGGGCGGATACCCTGTCGGCGAATGACGTCGAACCGTTCGACGAGGAACCAACGGAGGTGACGACCTGTCGGGAGATATCGACACCGGGTGCGTACGTCCTCGCCGGTGATCTCGCGCCGGACGAGGAAGGCGACCTCGCGCTGGATCCGGAGGAGCACTCGGACAACGCCTGCATTGCGATCAACGCCAGTGGGGTCACGCTGGACGGACAGGGGTACACGATCGACGGCACCGCGGTTCAGGATGTGGACGATTTCGTCGGCATCGAGGCTCAGAATCGCTCCGTTGACGCCGGATACGACGACGCGTCAGAACTCACGGGCGTGACCGTCAGGAACGTGACCGTCGAAGAGTGGCACCGAGGGGTACGGTTCCACATCACGCGAGGAGCGACGATCACCGACGTCACCGGGACGAGCGAGGACGTGACCGAGGACCGGGCGATCCACCTCTCGCACTCCCACGAAGCGACTCTCGAGGAGAACCACGTCGAAGGGACGACGTACGGAATGTATCTACTCGATTCGGACCTGGGGACCGTCAGGAACAACACGATCGACGACGTGTCCCTCCACGGAATCGGCTCGTCGGGAGACTACACGGAGATACGGGACAACGAGCTCACCAACATCGGGCAGAGTTCCTCCGCTGCTGGTGTGGTCCTCGATTCGGCGGATCACGCGACGATCGCGGACAACCGGTTCGTCGGCGGCGGGATGGGAATCGAGACCGCCTACTCCGCGGACCACCCGCTGATCGAGAACAACACGTTCGAAGGGGTCGAGAGCGGGACGGCGATGATGATCGGCGAGGGGACACACGGGGACATCACGACGGACGAAGGGTCGAGAGACGCGACCGTGCGGAACAACACGGTCGACGACTACACGAACGGGATCCGGCTCTACCGACAGTCGACCGGCGCGGAGATCGTCGATAACACCGTCTCGAACGTCACCAACCCCGGACTCGTCGTCACCGGCGGTTCCGACGACGCGTTCATCGGGAACAACTCGGTGACCGACTCGGGACTTGGCCTCAGGCTCGGTAGCGACGACTCGGAGGTCGTCGACAACGAGTTCGCCGGAAACGCCTACGGAATCGAACTCACTCGCACCGACGGCTCGACGATACACCACAACACCGTCACCGACAGCTCGGGTGCGGGACTCGACGTCTTCGGCACGAACGAGGGGACGGTCGTCGCGAACAACTCGTTCGTCGACGGTGGCGACGGGATCGAGATCCGAGACAACGACGGCGTCTCGGGGGTCACGATCAGGCACAACGACGTCAGCGACAACGCCGGGGCCGGCGTCCGGTACGACGACCTGGGCAGTTCGGACAGCGAGGTCGGTCCGCACCTCCTCGAGAACGACATTACGAACAACGCCGAGGAGGGGATCATCGATACCTACGGCGTCAACGTCACGTACGAGGGCAACTACGTCGCGAACAACGGGCTGGAGGGCTTCCGCCTGCTCGAACACGCAGCCGAGTCGACGATCAGGGGGAACACGATCGTCGACAACGGGCACGAGAGCTTCGACGGCGTCGCGGCGATCCACATCGGTGACGACTGGCGCGGTTCCCCCGAGGCCATCACCGTCGAGGACAACGTCCTCTCGAACAACGACGACACCGGCATCGTCGTCGAGGTGACGCCGGACGTCGTAGTCCGGAACAACTCCCTCTCCGGGCACGCCCTCGACGTGCTGCTCGACCGTTCGAGCGAGGTGGTACTCGAGGAGAACACGTTCGAAACCGGTCTCGACATCGCTGCCGAGGAGTCCACTCACTACCTGCACGACGTCGCGGACAACGAGTTCGACGACGGAAGCCCGCTGTACTACGTGCGAGGCGACGCCGACCCGACCGTTCCCGCCGACGCGAATCAGGTGATCGTCGTCGACGCCGACGGCCTCGAACTCGCAGGCGGCGAGTACGACACCGCACCGGCTCCATTCGGCGTGTTGGTCGCCGCGAGCGGCGACGCAACAGTCGAGGGGCTCACGATCACCGGCGACGCCGAGGAGGGCTTGCGTGCGGAGTTCCTCGACGAGTCGACGATCGACGGCGTGTCGATCAGCGGGACCGACGTCGGCATCGCCCTCCGGCACTCGACCGGCACCGTGATCGACGGCGCCTCGATCACGTCGGTCGGTGATCGAGCCACCGAGGAGGGCTTCGGCATCCTCGTCGAGGAGGGAACCGCGGTCGAAATCCGCGGCGGCGAGGTCCTCGACGCTGGCGATAACGCGATCTACGTGGACGGGACGGACGCACCGGTGGTGACGAACACCACGGTCGACGGGGCCGTCCAGGGAGTGGCCGTCTCCGACGGCCCGGAGGCGGTCGTCTCCGGCAACGACGTCTCCGACCTCGACCGGTACGGGATCTTCGTCGACGACGCGACGAACGCGACGGTGGCGAACAACAGCGTGACCGGCGCCACCGCGGACGCCGGGTCGACGTGGGCCGCGCTTCGAGTGAACGACGCCGACGGTTCCGTCGTCTCGGACAATTCACTGACGGGCAACGGCGCCGCCGGACTGGCGGTATCGAGATCGGTCGACGCCGAGATACTCGACAACCAGATCGAGTCGAACGAGATCGGCCTGGATACCAGCGGGGCTGGCACCTCCGGACCGACGAATATGATCGTCGCCGGAAACGTGATCAGGGACAACACCGGGGATGGTGTCACCGACGACGGTACTCGCGAGGGTGGCATCGGCACGCTCGCGAACAACACCATCAGCGACAACAGCGGTGCAGGCGTCTTTTTCGACGGCACCGAGGGCGTGACGATCACCGGCAACGACATCGAGCGAAACGGCGACGCCGGGATCAGTCTGGACGACGCCGAGGACGTGACGATTCGCGAGACCGTCCTCGACGCCAACGGCGTCGGGATCGTGGACGACGACTCGGCAGGTCTCGTCGTCGAGTACTCCGAGATTACGAACAGCGACGGCAACGGTATTGACCTCGACTGGACGTCCGGGTTCGAGCTCCGGAACAGCACGATCTCGGGCCACGATCGCTGGTGGTCCAGCGCGGGCCTCAACGGCGAACTGTCCTCTAGCAGCGTGATCGCCGACAACGTGTTCGAGTCGAATCAGCAGGCGATCGAACTCAGCGAGCAGCGGTGGTTCAACGACCTGGTCGGTGTGGCCATCGAGGTTCGAGGCAACGACTTCGTGAGTAACGACGGCGGGGTGACCGTCGACGCTGAGGCGGACGAGGTCGCGATCGTCGAGAACAGCTTCGAGTCGACGACCGGGCTGGCAGTGGAGTACGCCGTGACCGATCCGGCGCACTCTCTGAACGCGACGAACAACTGGTGGGGCGACGCGAGCGGTCCGAGCGGCGGCGTCGAAGATCCCGTGACCGGCACCAGCGCGGACGGATCCGGCGACGACGTGGGCGAGAACGTGCTGTTCGACCCGTGGCTCACCTCGGAACCGGACGACGACGAGCCGGGTGACGAGCCCGAAGCGGACCTCTCGCTCGTCGACGCATCGGTGAGCGAGACCGACGTCGTCGAAGGAGACGACGTGACGATCACCGCCGACGTCGAGAACGCCGGGGACGCAGCCGGCGAGTACACCGCCGCCCTCGAGATCGACGGCTCGGGCGTGGCGACCGAGACAGTATCGGTCGACGCCGGGGAGACCGAATCGGTCTCGTTCACCCACGCCTTCGACACCGCTGGCGCGTACGACGTGACCGTCGACGGCGTCGAGGCGGGAACCGTCTCCGTCACCGAACCGACGGGTGGGCTCGTGATTCAGGTGACGGACGAAGACACCGGGGATGGGATCGAGATGGCCTACGAGATCTGGGACGGCGACACCCTCATCGAGGATGGTGAGACGGACGATAACGGAGCGACGTTCTTGGCTTCGGTACCCGTCGGTACGTACGACGTCGACCTCTCCGCACCGGGCTACGAGCCGAAGACGGTCGAGGCCGTCGAGATCGAGCCGGACGAGGACACCAACCTGTACGTGGACCTGACGCCGCTACCAGAGCTGTCTGTCGTCGATGCCAGCTTGAGCGACGACGAGGTCGCGGTGGGTGAGAACGTGCGGATCACCGCCACCGTCGAGAACAGCTTCGAGTCGGCCGAGACCTACGAGGCGACCCTCGAAATCGACGGGGCACCCGTCGCGAACGAGACGGTGTCGGTCGACGCGAACACCACGGCGACCGTGGCGTTCACGCACGGCTTCGACGATGGCGGCCTCTTCGACGTGACCGTCGACGGGGTGGCCGCCGGGACCGTCACCGTCGACGACCCGGCCCTCGAGGTGACAGACGCCTCGGTGAGTACCGACGAAGCCGCAGTGGGCGAGGACGTGACGATCACCGCGACCGTCGAGAATTCGGGTGTGGAAACGGGGAGTCACGTCACCACGCTCGGGGTCAATGGCACGGCCGTGGCGACCGAGACCGTCGAGGTGGCCGCGAACGGTTCGATGGAAGTCGAATTCACGCACGCCTTCGACGAGGGAGGCGTCTTCGATGTGACGGTCGACGGGGTCGACGCCAATACCGTGACGGCCGTCTACACGACCGGTGGAGTCGTCCTCTCCGTGACCGACGCAGTGAGCGGGGACGGGACCGAAGCGACGTTCGAGATCCGCGACGGTACCGAGACAGTCCGCCACGGTGTGACGAGCGAAGACGGGCACACGCTGGAGGTCGGACTGGACATCGGGACCTACGAGGTCGACGTTTCGACACCGGGATACGAGACGAATACGACCGCGGACGTCGAGATCGAGGGTGGTGAGAACACGGACGTGACAGTCGAGCTGACGCCGGTTGCCGTCCTGTCGATCACCGACGTCTCCCTGAGCGATGACGAGGTCGACGAAGGCGAGGAGGTAACGATCACTGCCGAGGTCGAGAACGCCGGCGCGGCGGCCGGGAACCTGACGGCCGCCCTCGAGATCGACGGGACGGCCGTGACGAACGGGACGGTCGCGGCCGACCCCGGCGAGACCGAGACGATCGGGTTCACGCACGCGTTCGACGACACGGGCGACTACGACGTGACCGTCGACGGTGTCGAGGCGGGAACCGTCTCCGTCATCGAACCGTCGACGGGGTCGCCGCCGTCCGGCCCGTCACCGTCACCATCACCGTCTCCGCCACCGTCCGACCCTGATCCAGAGACGGAGGTTTCCGTCGACGAGAGCGACGGCGGGGTGACCGCAGTGGTCACCGCTGCGGAGGCGACCGAGCCGACGTCGATTCCGTTCGGTGACGAACTCGGAGACGAGGCGACACTCTCGACGGTGACCCTCACGACGGTCGACGACGCCGACTTCGACGTGACGATCCAGACGACTGACGGGACCCCCGCGGACGCCAACCAGTTACCGAACGAACCGGCGGAACTGCTCACAATGGAGATCGACGCCAGCCTCGAGGCTGACGAGATCGATGCCGCAACGCTCGAGTTTCACGTTTCGGGCGACGAACTGGCTACGCACGACCTCGATGCGGGGGACGTAACGCTGTACCACCTGGTCGACGGCGAGTGGACCGAACGCAACACTGATCTGGACGACCAGTTCCCGGGCAGCTCCTGGGATTCGCAGGACCTGAACGACCTGTTCCCGGGAAGCACCTGGGAGGACGCCGAGGAGCCGTCGGATCTCTTCCCTGGTAGCTCCTGGGACTCGCAGGACCTGAACGACCTGTTCCCGGGAAGCACCTGGGAAGAGGCGGATGAGCCGTCGGATCTCTTCCCGGGTAGCTCCTGGGAGGACGCCGAGGAGCCGTCGGATCTCTTCCCGGGCAGCTCCTGGGACTCGCAGGACCTGAACGACCTGTTCCCGGGAAGCACCTGGGAGGACGCCGAGGAGCCGTCGGATCTGTTCCCGGGTAGCTCCTGGGAGGGCGCTGAGGAGCCGTCGGACCTGTTCCCGGGTAGCTCCTGGGACGAAACGGATGCGCACGAGCGGCAATCTGACGCGTACTACAGCGCACAGACGCCCCATTTCTCGGCGTTCGCGCTCGTCGGTCACCAGTCCGACCTCGCCGTCGTCGACCACTCGGTGTCGCAAACGGGGTTGTCGGTCGGCGAATCGGTGACGGTCGAGGCGACGGTCCGAAACGACGGCGGCGCGACCGGAAACTACGAAGTCGGTCTCGAGGTCGACGACGTGGTCGAAGCGACGGAGTCCGTGTCGGTCGAACCGGGTGCCGAAACCGAAGTGTCGATAAGCCACACATTCGAGACGGCCGGTGAGTACACGCTCGCCGTCGACGGGATCGACGCGGGAACGGCGATTGTCGAAGACAGTACCGACGCCGGGACGGTGCCGGACGAGCCGGATCCGTCAGACGATGGGGCGGACGACGATGGGCTGCCAGGATTCGGCGCGATGGTCGCACTCCTCGCGCTCGCTTCGGTGGTCGTCGTGGCTCGGCTCCGGTGATCGCTGCCCCGCGCGTGGAGACGGCCCGCGTCCGTTTTGGCGAGCGTGGGTCGGGATAGGGTCGGACGTTCGACTGGAAGTGCCTCACGATCACACGAAGCCCCACGACCCAGAGACGGTCGAGTCCGTCACGGACGAGCGGTCACCGAAACGGATCCGTTCGCCACGCAGCGGGGCTGGTAGTGGTATTTTAGTGTTCGCATAGGCCGTCGGAGCACCACAATCCAAGACGCTCGGTTGACCAGCATCGTACGGCCGACCGCGTTGAATCGGCGACTAGTCTAAAGGGTGAGGCTTCTGCTTGCTACCAGCCACACCGCCCCGCCTGCCCGCCTGCCTGCAATATCGCCAGTCGACAATCCTTTTGCTCGAGAGCGCGCTCGCTACGCACGATTACATGACTGGAGACGAGGCGACCGACACCCACGCCCCCGTTCGTCTCGGCGTCGACGTCGGTGGGACGTTCACCGACGTCACCCTGACGACGCCGACGGGCGACCTCGTGACCGCCAAGGTTCCGACGACGGCCGACCAGAGCGAGGGCGTACTCGCCGGTATCGAGGCCGCGACCGAGCGAGCGGGACTCGAACCGGACGCGGTCGAGGAGTTCACCCACGCGACGACCGTCTCGATCAACGCCCTGCTCGAGCGCTCGGGCGCGAAGACCGCCCTCGTGACGACGGCGGGCTTTCGCGACGTCCTCGAGATCGGTCGCCAGACGCGCCCGTCGCTCTACGACGTGACGGCCACCCGGCCGGAGCCGCTGGTTCCGCGCCGCCGCCGCCTCGAGATCGACGAGCGAGCGAGCGAAGACGGCGTCGAGCGGCCGGTCACCGACGAGGCGTGCGCTCGCCTCGCCGACGAGGTCGAGGCGCTGGGGGCCGAGAGCGTCGCCGTCTCGTTGCTCCACGCCTACGCCACCCCCGAGAACGAGGCTCGCCTCGCCGACGCGTTGCGCGAGCGTCTCTCCGTGCCGGTTTCCGCCTCTCACGAGGTCCTTCCCGAGTTCCGGGAGTTCGAGCGCACCTCGACGACGGCCGTCGACGCTTTCGTCCGGCCGACGATCGACGCCTACCTCGGCCGTCTGATCGACCGGCTCGTCCCGCTCGAGGTGCCGCCGCCGCACGTGATGGGCTCGAACGGCGGCATCGCCGCCGCCGAGACGGTCCGCGAGCGAGCGGCGACGACGCTGCTCTCGGGGCCCGCCGCGGGCGTCGTCGGTGCGAGTCGGACCGCCTCGGCCGTCGCCGACGAGCGCGACCTCGACGGCCTCGTCACCTTCGACATGGGCGGCACCTCGAGCGACGTGAGTCTCGTCACCGACGGCGATGTCGCGCGGACGACCGACGCCGTCGTCGACGGCCTCCCGCTCGGCCTCCCGATGGTCGACCTCGAGACGGTCGGCTCCGGCGGCGGGAGCGTCGCCTGGGTCGACGAGGGCGGCGCGTTGCGCGTCGGCCCGCGCTCGGCCGGTGCCGACCCCGGGCCCGCCTGTTACGGCCGCGGCGGGGACGAACCCACCGTGACGGACGCGACGCTCGCCCTCGGCTATCTCGGGAGTGACACCGCCCTCGGGGGGACGCTCTCGCTCGAGCCAGACCGCGCGCGGGCCGTCCTCTCGGCGCTGGCGGCCGAGGCGGCGCTCGAGTCGGCGCTCGAGGCCGCCGCGGGCGTCTACCGCGTCGCGAACGCGACGATGGAGCGGGCGATCCGGGCCGTCACCGTCGAACGCGGCCACGACCCGCGCCGGTTTGGCCTGGTCGCCTTCGGTGGTGCGGGGCCGGTCCACGCCGCCGCGCTCGCCGACCGCCTCGAGATGGAGACGGTCGTCGTTCCGCTCCCGGCGGGCGTCCTCTCCGCGTTCGGCTTACTCGTCGCCGACGAGCGTGCCGACGCCGCCCGCACCCACCGCGTCTCGCTCGCCGACGCCGACCTCGAGACGCTCGAGACACTGTTTACCGATCTCGAGTCAGATGCGCTCGCTGACGTGCGAGCGCCCGACCAGGCGACGCTCGAGCGCCGCGTCGACTGTCGCTACCGGGGCCAGAGTTTCGAACTCGCGGTTCCCGTCGGCGATCCGATCGACCGCGCGGCCGTCGAAGCGCGCTTTCACGAGGCCCACGAGCGCGCCTACGGCTACCGGCGCGAGGAACGGATCGACCTCGTCACGTTGCGCGCGAGCGCCGTCGTCGAGCGCGACGCCGTCTCCCTCCGCTACGACGGCGGCGACGACCTCGAGTCGGCAAGACGCACCACGCGTCCGATTCACGTCGACGGCACCGAACGCGACGCCCCCGTCTACGAGCGGCCCCGACTGCCGGTCGACGCGCGCGTCGACGGCCCAGCGGTGATCGAAGGCCGCGAGGCGACGACGCTCGTGCCACCCGACTGGCAGATGACGGTTCACACCGACGGCACGCTGGTCCTCCGGAGGGACCGCCGATGAGCGCCGTCGACCCGATCACCCTCGAGATCGTCCGCAACCGACTCGAGGGTGTCGCGACCGAGATGGGCCAGGTACTGATCCGGAGCGCCGCCTCGCCGAACATCAAAGAGCGCCGGGACTGCTCGACGGCGCTGTTCGACGCCGACGGGCGGCTCGTTGCCCAGGCCGAACACATCCCCGTCCACCTCGGCGCGATGGGCCGGTCGGTCGAGACCGTCCTCGAGCGCGAGCGTGCGCCGCGACCCGGCGACGTCTACCTGCTCAACGACCCGTTCGAGGGCGGCACCCACCTCCCCGACGTGACGCTCGTCGCGCCGGTCACACTCGCGGACGAGGTCGTCGGCTACGCCGTCTCGCGCGCCCACCACGCCGACGTCGGCGGCTCGACGCCGGGGAGTATGCCCGCCGGGGCTACCGAGATCTACCAGGAGGGCCTTCGCATCCCGCCCGTCCGCCTCGTCCGCGAGGGCGACCTCGCGACGGACGTCCGCTCGCTCGTACTCGCGAACGTCCGCACGCCCGACGAACGCCGCGCCGACTTACGCGCCCAGCGCGCGGCGACCGACCGCGCCCAGACACGCCTTCGCGAGATCGACGCCGACCTCGAGATCGACCTCGAGACCGCCTTCGACGCCGTCATCGACTACTCGCGCGAACGAACCCACGCTCAGCTCGCGCGCTTTCCGGACGGGACCTACACCGCCCGGGACGTCCTCGAGGGCGATGGCGTGCGTGACGACCCGATTCCGATCGCGGTGTCAGTGACCGTCGAGGGCGCGTCGGTAACGGTCGACTTCTCGGGTACCGCCGACCAGGTCGAGGGCAACCTCAACGCCCCGCTCGCGGTCGCGACGAGCGCGGTCTACTTCGTCCTCCGGGCGGTGACCAACCCCGACATCCCGCCGAACCACGGCTGTTACGAGCCGGTTTCGGTCACCGCACCGCGTGGCTCGCTCCTCGACCCGGAGCCGCCAGCCGCGGTCGTCGGCGGCAACGTCGAGACCAGCCAGCGGGTCGTCGACGTCGTCTTCGCTGCGCTCGCCGGCTGTGTCCCCGAGCGCGTCCCCGCCCAGAGCCAGGGCACGATGAACAACCTCGTGATCGGTACCCGAGGGCGCGCCAGCGCCGACGGCGACGCGGACGGTTTCACCTACTACGAGACCATCGGCGGCGGGATGGGCGCCCACGCCGGCGGCGACGGCATCGACGGCGTCCAGGTCGGGATGACCAACACGCTCAACACGCCGGTCGAAGCCCTCGAGACCGAGTACCCCCTGCGGGTCGAGCGCCACGCACTCCGCCCCGATACTGGCGGCGACGGCGAGTTCCGCGGCGGTCTCGGACTCGAGCGCGCCATCACGCTCGAGACCGACGCGGTCGTCTCGCTGCTGACCGAGCGCCGTCGCCGCCAGCCAGCGGGGACAGACGGCGGCGACCCCGGTGCGAGCGGGCGCAACCTCGTCGACGGCGACCCCGTCGGCTCGAAACTCACCCGTACGCTCCCCGCGGGGACGACCGTCACCGTCTGTACGCCCGGTGGCGGCGGCTACGGCGACCCGGCCGCACGCGACGCCGACGCTCGAGCGCGGGACGTCGCCGACGGGAAGGTACTCGAGGACGAGCCAGCCGACGAGTGAGCCACTCGATATGGGTCGACACTGTCTCAACCTATATTGTGGTGTAGCTCGAATTACTCCGTATGGTTCCGTCCGACGAGCACGATGGTCCCTCGCTGGCAGCACGCCACACCACGGGCGAGGACCGCGTCAGGATGGTCGCTCGCCAGCTTACCACGCCGCAGACGGCGAACTGGATCGCCGCTGAAGCGGGCTGGTCACACGAACCGACGCGGCGCGTGCTCGAGCGACTCGTCGACGATGGCGTGCTGCGCCGCGACGACAGCGGCGCTCACACCACCTACTCCCCGGACTACCGGCGACAGGCGATGCAGGAAGCGACGCGTCTGCGTGACAGCGGGCGGAGCGTCGAGGAACTCACCGACCGCCTCCTCGAGATGAACGCACAGATCCGCGCGTGGAAACGCGAGTTCGACGTCTCCGCTCCTAACCACCTCCGTGCGACGGTTGCCGACGACTCGCTCACGCCGACAGAGGCGGCCCGTCGCCGTGACGTCGCCCGCGAGTGGGACCACCTCGAGCGGCGAGTTCGAATCGTCGGCTTCGCCGTCCGTGAGTGGGACTTTCTGGCACCCGCCGGGGCCGAAGCCAGCAACTGACGGATGTCCGTTCCCCACCCGGGTGGCGATCCGAACGTCATGCTCTACGAAGGGCTCAAACGCGACGTCCTAGCGCGTCTCCCACAGATCACGACGGTCGAGTACGTCCCGGACGACGTCGAGGCGAAGCGCCTTCGCGCCACGTTCGACCCGGTCCGCCTCGAGCCACCGACTGGTCCGGACGCGATGCTCGTCGTCACGTGGTACCGTGCGACCCCACACGACTGGTTCCGCGTCAACTACAGTGACCCGAATACGGACCTCCACGCGGGCTGGCACCAGGACGAAGATCACACAGACCTCGGCCCGACACACGCCCAGTGTACGGTCGACGGCCACACGGACCGGTGGGCGGTGACCTTCGAACACGAGACGCCGTCGCTCGTCCTCTGGGAGATTCTCGAGGCCCTGCTCGAGACGGTCCTGCCAGCGTTCCACCCGGAGGGGTAACTCTCAGCCCGAGACGTAGCGCCCGCGCGCTTCGACCTCGGCGAGGCGCTCGAGTACCTGCGCATCGCCGACGGCCGCGTAACCGTCTCGAGCGGCCTCGCGCAGCGGGCCGGGGTCGCTCGCGGTGCCGACTAAGCTCTGATCGAAGACGTGGAGGTCCATCGCGTAGTCCTCGACGTGGTCGGTGTGGTAGCCCAGACCGAAGTCGATGAGGTAAATTCCCTCGCCGTCGGTCTCGACGCGGACGTTTCGGGTCGTCGGATCGCCGTGGACGAACCCCGCGGCGTGGAGCCGGGCGAGGTGTTCGCCGACCGTCCGGACCCGCTCACACGAGAGCGCGTCGCGTAAGTCCGCGTCGCCGACGGCGGCGAACTCGAGGCTCGCCTCGGCCGTGTCGACGTCGTAGATGACGGGCGTGGGAACGCCGTTTCGCCGGGCCAGACTCGTCAGGCGGGCCTCGAGTGTGGTCCGCTCCCGGCGGAGCCGTTCGTCGAGAGCGGGGTGGCGGTAGCCTTTGGGGAGGCGGCGTTTCAGGACGACCTCGCCGTCGAACGTGACGAGCGCCTCTGCGCCCCTGATCTCTCGGTCGTCGGTCGTTTCGAACACGTCACCGCCGTCTCGCCAGGTGACGGGCACCTGGTCGGGCCGGAAGTTCGGGTCGACGTGGGAGTCTTCGAGCGCGAGGGTGTCGCCTGCGGCGTACATCTTCGCGCCGAGAACGGCAATCATGCCCGCGTTGTCCCGCAGGAAGCGCGCGTCGGGGGCGTGGAACTCGGCCCCGCGTTCGGCGCACATCTCGGCGAGCATCTCACGCAGGCGGGCGTTCTGGCCGACGCCGCCGCCGAGGACGAGTTCGTCGCTGCCCGTCAGCGAGAGCGCCCGCTCTGCGACCTCGGTGAGCATCCCGAAGACGTTCTCCTGGAGACCGGCGCAGACGTCCTCGACGGGCGTCCCCGCGTCGTAGGCGTCTTTGGCCGCGCTCATAATTCCTGAGAACGAGAAGTCCATCCCCTTGACGACGTACGGCAGGTCGACGTACGAACCCTCGAGTGCGGCCTGTTCGACTTTCGGGCCGCCGGGGTGGCTCCAGCCGACGTGACGGGTGAACTTGTCGATGGCGTTGCCGACGCCGGTGTCCATCGTCTCGCCGAGGACGCGGTAGCGGCCGTTGCGGTAGGCGAGGACGTGGGCGTTGGCTCCGCTCGCGTTCAGACAGACCGGCGAGTCGAAGCCGGAGGTGTGACGCCCGATTTCGAGGTGGGCGACCATGTGGTTGACGCCGACGAGAGGCACTTCGAGCGTCCCCGCCAGCGCACGGGCGGCCGTCCCGACGATGCGCAGACAGGGACCGAGACCGGGTCCGCGTGAGAAGGCGACGGCGTCGACCGGTGGGGTCTGCTGGCCCGACGAGCCTCGCTCGCCGACGTCGATGGGTGTGCCCGACGACTCGTCGGCGGTCTCGACGGCGTACTCGAGCGCCGCCTCGACGACGCGCGGAACTGCCTCGTGCATGTGTTCGGCGGCCTCGCGGGGGTGAATGCCGCCGCTCGCTGGCTGGTAGGCGTCGCTCTCGATGAACAGCGAGTCGGTGTCGCGCTCAGAATCGTACACTGCGGCGCTGGCCGCCCAGGCAGTGCCCTCGATTCCGAGGATTCGCATCGCTCCTTACTCCCACTCGGTGTAGCCGCACTTCCCGCAGTGTTTGCGGTCGCCGTGGTCTGCGAGGAAGACGTCGCCACAGCGGGGACACTGTTCGCGGTCGGTCGTCCCGTCGTCGTTGTAGAGTTCGTAGTGTGCCATCTCAGGCCTCCTCCGCCTCGGCTTCCGCCTCGACCTCTTCGTCTTCGGCGGTGATCTTGTTGCGCTCGAGCATGTGTTCCTGTTCGACGTCGGTGGCGTGGGCGGAGCTCTCGTAGACTTTCGCGTAGCCGACGGTCTTTCGCATCCCGAACTTGGTGTCGAGTTTGCGAACCACGACCTCGTCTGCGTTCTTGTTCAGCTTGGCCGCGAGGCTGTCGCGCACCTGCAGGCGCGAGGGGGTCGCCTCGTCGTGGGTCAGTTCGAACGTGACGTCCGTTCTGTGCAACATGGGGTTCTCCTGTTCGGAGATGATGTCGACGTCCATGATATCACTCAGTTACCCTACTATGCCGCGGTGGCGTGTAAAAGGATTTCGAAGCGGGGGGGTCGCCGGTGTGTGTACGCCGGGGCGCTCGTGGCCGTTCGCTCGAGCGCTCGTCCACTGTCGCGCCGTCGTCCGCTCCGACCATCCTTACAGCGTAATGTATTTCCACCTGCTCTCTGTTCGTTCGGGTATGACCGGTCAGTCGAACGATAGCTCGGCGCGTCTCGTCTTCCCTCGCCGAACCGTCTTACAGGCCATCGCCGGAGGGGGGATTCTCTCGAGTGCGTCTCAGCGGACGAAAGACCGGGTCCGAAGCACGCTCGTCCCCTTCCCGCCCGACGAACAGACGACCGTCCACACCGCCTCACAGACGGACCACGTCATCTTCGTCGCCGAGACTGGCTTCAGCGTCCACCGCGGAGGGACGCTCTCGCTCGAGTGGAAACAGGACCTCGAAGCGGAGGGCGAGACCGTCTCCGCGTGCATCCACGAGGACCGACTGTTCGTCTACGCCAGCGGCGGCGGCGCGGAGCTGCGCGCCTACAGCATCGAGGCCGGCGAGGAACTGTGGCGCGTCTCGAGCGACGAACCACGCTCCGATGAAGGCGGAAAATCCCTCGCCGGTCCCGTCTACAGCGACGGGCGCGTCTACGGCGCGAGCGCCTCACCCGCTGGCGGCCGCCTACTCGTCGCCGACGCCGAGAGCGGCGATCTCCTCGAGACGGGTCCCGAACTCGACGGCGAACTCTACGCCGCCGACGGCGGCGTCTACGCCCTGCGCGAACCGGGGACCGGTCCGGCGCTCTCGCGTCTCGACGCCGACGGGAGCGAACGCTGGTCGGCGACCGGCTACCGGCTCGTTCCCGACCTCGCCACCGCCGTCGACGGGACGCTCTACGCGCTCACCGCGGGCGGCGACTGCTGTGCGTTCGCCGACGACCCCGAACCCGCGTGGTGTATCGCTCTCGAAGACCTTCTCCGTGCACGTGCCGGCGCTGGCCTCACGCTCGAGGGCGTCGTCGAACCGCCCGCCGTCGCCGAGAGCGACACCGGCGACTCGTTGCTCTCGCTCGAGGTGGCGACGTCGCTCGGGCCGTACATCCTGTTGGTCGACCACGACGGAACGATCACGCGTGCCGTCGCCGTCGACCCCGACGACGAGGACGTCGGCGAGTCAGTCTACGAGTTCTGACTGCTCGCGACGACCGCGAGACCGCGCGGCGTCTGTTCTTCGAGCCGTTCGTCCCACTCGAGTTCGAGCCGTCGCCACGCGTCGCCGAAGTCCGCCGTGTGGTAGACGCCCCGGTTGGTCGCCGCGTACACCTCCCCGCCAGTACCGGTCGTCGCGAGGACAGCCCGCACCACACCCTCGCCCATCGGCAACCCGAGGCCGTCGAGGCGTTCCCACGGCTCCTCGCCTTCGCGGCGGTAGACGTAGGCATCCGCCGTCTCGGGCGTGTGTGCGCTTCGTGCCCCGTCCGCACTCGAGACCAGGATCCGGTCCGGGTCGGCTGGGTCCGGACGGACGCTCCAGCAGTAGGTGTGGTCCAGTCCCTCCTGTGGCCGCGCCCAGGACTCGCCGCCGTCGTCGGAGAGCGCGAAGCCGTCGCCAGCGGCCGTGTAGACGCGCCCCTCCCGGTCGGGGTGGACGGCGAGGCTGTGGTTGTCCCGGCGCGACCCCGGCGGGCGTTCGCGCCAGGTCTCCCCGCCGCCCTCGCCGACGACGAACGCACCCAGTTCGATGCCGACGTAGAGGCGTTCGGGGTCGAACGGGTCGACCTCGAGCCAGCGGGTGTGGTGGGTGTCCGGCCGCGGCGGGAAGTACCACTCGTCTTCGGAGGGGAGGTCGACGAGTCCCTCGAGGTGTTCCCAGGTGTCGCCGCCGTCGTCCGAGCGGTAGACGCGACTCGGCTCCGTCCCGGCGTAGACCACGTCGGGGTCGTGTGGGCTGACCGTGAGCGACATCACCGCGTCGCTCACGAACTCGGGCGTCTCGAGCGGGTCGACGGAGTCGCCGCCGTCGAGCGATCGGAAGAGACCGTCCTCGAACGTGCCGACGAAGACCCGGTCGGGGACCTCGGGCGAGACCGCGACGCACTCGAGGTCGAGCCCCTCGAGGTGGGTGGCCGTCGTCCAGGAGTCGCCGTCGTCACTCTCCGAGATCAGCAGTCGGTTCCGCATCGCGAGGTAGAGGCGTGTCATAGCCGCCGTGTAGGGCGTACGCGCGTAGAAGTGTTGGGCTTCGGTGTCGAAATCTCGAGGCGGGCTACTCGCCGGTCTGGTTCTCGCGTCGCCCGAAACGCAGGGTTTCGACGGTGACGGCGAGCGAGCCGACGATTCCGACGCCCATCGCGCCGAGGCGCAACAGCGTGGTGAACCCGGTCTCTTCGGGACCGTGGTCGTGGTCGTCGTGGCCGTGGCCTTCGGGGATGGCGTAGCCGTCGACCCACTCGCTGACGAAGGTGCCCCCGACGGAGCCGGTGATCCGCAGCTCCCACCACTCCGCGTCGGGCAGCGCTTGCACGCTCGCGTAGGTGCCGTCGTCGGTCGGCTCGAGGTCGAAGCGCATCGTCGTCCCCGAGCGCTCGTTGTGGGCGAGTACCGACACCGTCCGGTCGGAGTCGACGCGTTCGCCGGTTCCGTCGGTGAAGGCGACCTCGAAGACGACGGGTGCGCCCTCGTCGACGAAGAACGCCTCCTGGGCCTCGTGAGCGGGCAGCGTCGTCAGCGTGAGGACACCCTCGTCGAACTCGCGCTCGAGCGTGGCGGTCTCCGGCCCGTCGTCGTCGGCCGCGACCGCCGCCGTCGGCGCGGAGGTCAACAGCGCCGAGAGCAACAGGACGCCGACGAGGACGGCTACCTCGAGTCGGATCGCCCGCCGGACGAGCACCGTGGGCTCGCTCGTTCGTCCGCCATCTTCGCGGACGGCCCGGCCGGCGCTCGCTCGGCTCGACCGCGCTCGTTCGGGCGTTCTCGACTCGAGTCGCCGGAGGAGGACCGTCCGGGTGAGCCCCCCGAGACCGAGTGCGACGAAGACGAGCAGCGTCTTCGCCGAGAGCGCCGTCCCGTACAGCGTCTCGGTGAACGCCTCGAGCGTGGGTGCGTGCCAGGAGGCGAGGACGAGTCCCGTCGTCAGCGCGAGCGTCACGCCGGTGAGCGCGACGATGGAGTAGCGTCGGATCGCTGCGGCGGCGACGCTCGCACGCGCCGACTCGTCGACCCGTTCCAGCGCGACGGGTAGTGCGAGCGCGAGGACGAGCAAGCCGCCGACCCACAGTCCTGCGCCCGCGATGTGTGCGAAGTCGACGGCGGTCCCCTGGAGGCGGTCGATCGCCGTCGCCGAGTGGCTGGTCGAGCCGACCAGCGCGCCGACGGCGACGCCGCCGAGACCCGCCGCCGCCAGCCAGAGCCGGCGGTCGAGTCCCCTGGTCGCGGCGGCGAGTAACACGGCCGCGATGACGCCCGCGAGCGCCAACTGTGCGAGCCAGACCGCGCCGAGGCTCGTGCCGACGAACTCACTGAGCGCCCCACTCGAGAGACCGTCGAGCGACGCTGCCCTGACGAGACCGAGCGCGAGAACACCGACGAACAGGAGGACGCCAGCCCCGGCGAGGACGCGCGTGAGCCGCGAGTCGACGCTCGAGCGTGCCGCCTCGTTCCGGCCGACGACCGGGTAGAGCGCGACCCACGCCGTGACGGGGATGCCGACGAGACCGACGAGCGAGAGCAAGACGAGACCTTTCGCTCCGGCTTCCCATCCTGCGACGCCGTCGTCATCGTCGTCTTCGTACGTTGCGAGGACGGCGTCGCGGTCGAGTTCCTCTTCGCCGACGGTGAAGAAGAACGAGCCGGAGGTGGTGTGGCCGTCGTCGGCGAGCACCTCCCAGTGAACGGTGTACATCCCATCCGGAGCCGAGTCAGGCGACTCGAGTGCGAGCGGAATCGAGACGCGCTGGGTGTCGGCTTCGTCGATGACGGCTTCGCCGGCGACCTCTTCCCCGTCGGGGTCGACGATGCGCGCTTCGGTAACGATCTGGACGCCGTCACCCGAGAAGGTGAGGTCCACCGACTCGGGGACCGATTCGAGCGCTTCGCCGTTGGCCGGGTCGGACTCGCTGAGGTAGGCGTGGCCGGCGACCTGCGTCGCCACTGCGCCGAGGGCGACCGTCGCGACCAGCAGGCCGACGAGGACGAGCGTTGCGGCCTGTAGGCGTCCGTGCGATCGGTGTGGTCTCATCTAGGTTCCTGTGTGTCCGGTTCCGGAGTCGCCGACGTACTGGAGGGTGTCGACGCCGTCGGCGACGGGAACCTGTGCGGTGACTTCTCGGGCTGCCATGTCGACGATGGCGACGGTGCCGTCGGCTTCGGCGGGCGTGAAGAAGTAGCCGCCGCCGGCGACGCCGCTACGGTGGAGGAAGCGCGCTCCTTCGGGGCGCTCGATGTCGCCGACGGTGAGCGTGTCGACGACATCGAGTGCGTCGACGTCGATGACGGCACCTTCGTCGTTCATCGTGTTCGCGGTGAAGGCGTAGAGCGTCTCGCCGTCGTCGTAGTAGCGTAGCGCGTCCGGACCGCCGTCGACCTCGACGGTGCCGATGGGATCGCTGTCCTCGCTCGTCGCGTCGAAAAAGCGGATCGAATCGCCGTCGAGGACGCCCATCATCGTCTCGTCGGGGGTGAGGTACATTCCACCGGCGAACTCGAGTCTGTCGACGACTCTGTCGGTCTCGACGTCGACGACCCCGGTCTCGCCGACGCCACCGGAGCGCTCGAAGTAGGCGAGTCCGCTCTGTGGCGCGTAGGCCTTGTAGTGGGTGCCGCCCTCCTCGCCGAGTTCGACGAAGCCGTTGCGCTCGTAGGCGTCCATGTCGATGATCGGCGCGCCGGGGTCGTTGACGTTGGTGGCGTACCCCTTCGAGCCGAAGTCCTCGTGGTAGAGGAGTTTCCCGTGGCCTTCGCCCTCGAGTCCGGAGTCGACGATCTCGACCACGTCGTGTGAGTCGGTGTCGATGACGTAGAACGCGCCCTCGTCGTCGGCGTGGGCCCAGATTTCGTCCGGTTTGGGGTGGTACATGTGGGTTGCGCCGGGTCCGATGTCGACCTCGGTGACGACCGAGCGCGTCTCGGTGTCGATGACGAGCACCTGTGCGAGCGCGTCGTTGATGACGTAGATCTCGCTGTGGTCGTGGGTGATGCGCGGGTCGCCCCACGACGCCCCGGAGACGGCGTCGGTGATCGTCTCGACGACTGTGCCCGTCTCGGGGTCGATAATCGCGATCTCGTCGGGGGCGAACGCGTAGAGGAGACCGTCGCTGCCGGGTGCGTCGCTCTCGCCACCGTGGTCGTCGTCGTGATGGTCGTCGTCACCGTGACCGTGGTCATCGTGGCCATCGTCGTGACTGTGACCGTGGTCGTCGTCGCCGTTCTCGTCGTCGCTCAGACACCCGGCGAACCCGAGCGCCATCCCACCGGCTGTCAACTGTACGAACCGTCGTCGTGTCTCTCGCCGCTCCATACGGGTGTTCCATCACCCCTAGTATTGCGGGTTCTGGTTCAGTCGTCGAATCCCCTCGAGCGCTGTTCCGTCTGGTGATTTTTCCTCTCGCCTCGTTGCCACTCGAGCGTGGTCGACGACTGCCTCGGTGGCCGTTCACTCCGCGCCGTCGAGGAGGGTGTCCACCAGACGGGTGAACCGGTCTACGAGACGTTCCGGTCCCGTCGGCGTGACCTTCGAGAGGAGGTGGCCCGTCCGCTCTGGGTGGGCCAGTTGTACGCTCACGCGCCCGCGCTCGTCGTAGTGTTTCTCGACCACCGAACACTCCTCGAGTCGCGTGAGGTGCCACTCGAGCGTGCTCCGGGCGATGTCGAGTTCGTCGACGACAGCCGTCGGTGTGACCGTCTCCTCGCCGTGTTCGATCAGGAAGACGATGATCTCTCGGGCCGTCTCCCGGCGGAACAGGGCGAGCGCGCCACGTTCCCACGCGTCGTAGGTGGGTGGATAGTAGTGAGTCTGGCCGTAGAACTGGTCGCTGACGACTCGCTCGTCGTCGATCAGCCTGCGAACGTGGTACTGGATCTGTCCTGGCGCGAACGCGGACTCCCTCACGAGTTCGTTGAAGTGAACGCCCGCGTTCGCGGCTACCGTCGCCTGGATTTCGTCTCGAGTCGTGCTCATGTGTGTCGAATCGGGACCTGTTCGACTCAGCGCCACCTAGACCCTCCCGGTAGATAACGACTCGCCGTCGTTCCCACGCTTTGGGAACGGCCGACCCCACGCGGCCGTCTCCATCACCCACCGTTTTCGCTCGACTCTCGTCGACGGTCGGTCGTGTCCGATTCGATACCCGACGGGAGCGAACCCTGTCTCGAGTGACCGGCCACCGAGACTGGCTCGCCCACCAGTGGGGCCGTCGACGTCACATGCGACCACACATCATACGGTTACTTAATTGTTTTTATTATACGCAACAAAGCATAATCCTTCTGATGGTTATTACCGGGAAGTGAACACTCACGCCACCAGAACCGTCTCTTCGAACACCACGCGTGAGAGGGACCGCCGCCGTTCGACAGTTGGACCGAAGCGACTACGTAGCCGACGGTCCCACCGGTGCATATCGAGCGCATGATACCCTCGAGTTCACCGCCGGTTCTCGTCGGTCACGCCTGGCCGGAGACGCAGCTGGCTGCGGTGTTGGTCGCCGTCATCGTCCTCGCCGCCGCCGGGACGACGGCGCTGTTCGCCGTCAGCCTCTTCGCCTACTCGAGACGCCGGAACAGCCAGTATCTGCTGATCGTCCTCGCGCTGGGTGCGCTCGTCGCTCGTTCGTTTTTCGGTCTCGGTACCGTCTTCGGCTACGTCCCGATGACGGTCCACCACCTCGTCGAGCACAGCCTCGACTTCCTCATCGCCGTGCTCATTCTCTACGCGGTCTACCGGAGCGGTCCGACCGGCGAGACGACGCTCGAGTCCGAGCCGAAGTGAGCCGCGGGTGCGTGCCGGTTTTCGGTGGGTCTCTCGAGTCGTCACCGATCTCCAGTCAGCCGTTGGTGAATCCCTCGACGAACTCGGCGGGGAGTGTCGTGAGGTCGATTCCCCACGCCAGCGGGAGCCACAGCAGCGCAACGGCCGTGATGAGGGCGATGCCGATGACGTTGAGGCCGACCCCGACTTTCGCCATCTGCGGGATCGTGATGTAGCCACTGCCGAAGACGATGGCGTTGGGTGGCGTCGCGACCGGGAGCATGAACGCGAAGGAGGCGGCGGTCGCCGCGGCGATCATCAGTCCGAAGGGGTGGACACCGATGCCGACGGCGACACCAGCCAGGATTGGCATGAGCATCGCCGTCGTCGCTGTGTTCGAGGTGACCTCGGTCAGGAAGACGGTCATCGTAACCACGGTCAGCAGGATGAGGATCATCGAGACGCCCTCGAGTGCGCCGAGTTGTTCGCCGATCCAGACTGCGAGACCGGTGTCTCCGAAGCCGGCGGCGATGGCGAGGCCGCCACCGAACAGCAGGATGACGCCCCAGGGGATGTCGACGGCGCTCGTCCAGTCGAGGACGAAGGTGTGCTCGCCGTCGTCGGTCTCGGTCGGGAGCGTGAACAGGACCATCGCGCCGGCGATGGCGACGATCGAGTCGACGTCGTCGGGGACGGGGAGGACCCCTGCCTGGTCGACCAGGCTCGCGCCGATCCAGGAGACGGCCATGCCGACGAAGACGACCAGCACCAGCCACTCCTGTTTGCTCGTCGAACCCAGCTCCTCGAGTTCGGTGTCGATGGTGTCCGCGCCGACGGGCAGTTCGTCGAACTGCGGGGCAACGGCGATGCGGGTGACCCAGACGTAGACCGCCACCAGGCCGACGATCGAGATCGGGAGACCGTAGAGCATCCACTCGGCGAACGAGATGGATTCACCGAAGAGTGCCTCCGCCTGGCCCGCAAAGAGGATGTTCGGCGGGGTGCCGATGAGCGTCGCGACGCCGCCGACCGAGGCCCCGTAAGCGATACACAGCATCAGTGCGACCCCGAACGCGAAGCTCCCCTCGCTGGTGTCGATGTCGAGGCCGGCATCCTGGATCAGGTCGCCGGTCTGGTAGATGACCGCAAGTGCGATGGGGACCATCATCATCACCGTCGCGCTGTTCGAGACCCACATCGAGAGGAACGCCGTCGCGACCATGAACCCGAGGATGAGTCTCGAGGGCTCGGTTCCGACGACCTTGATCGTCCGCAGGGCGATGCGCCGGTGGAGGCCCCAGCGTTGCATCGCCATCGCGAGGAAGAATCCGCCCATAAAGAGGAAGATCAGCGGGTCGGCGTACGACGGCGTCGTGTCGGCGGCGGGGAGTGCGCCGGTGAGCGGAAAGAGGACGATCGGGAGCAACGATGTCGCCGGAATCGGGATCGCCTCTGACATCCACCAGGCGGCGACCCAGGCGGTGACCGCGGCGACTGCCTGCCCTTCAGGTGTGAGTCCCTCGGGCGTCGGCGAGAGAATAATCAGCGCGAACAGCAGCGGTCCGAGGACGAACCCGATCTTCTGTCGGGGGCCGTACGTGCCGGTGACGTCGAACGGCGACTCGTCGTCTCCATCGCGGCCGTCACCGTTTCCCCCGCTTCCGTCGCCTCCGTTCTCGCCGTTTCCCCCGCCCCCGCCGTCTCCGTTCTCGCTGTTTCCATCGCCGCCGCCGTCTTCTCCACTTTCTGGCCCACCGCCGGCCGGTTCCCGCCCGCCATCGGTGAACGCCTTCCGGACGAGGCGACGCTGTTCGTCCGTCGTGGCCAGGTCCTCGAGAATCGCCGGCCCGTCGAGTGTGAGGTATGCTTTCGTCTGCGAATTGAGTACCCACGAGTACGCCCAGATCCGGTGACCGACCGATTCGCACGTCTCCCGAACTGTGCGCTCCATCTTCGAGTGCGACGTCAGGAGACTCGATATTAGTGTTGCGACCCATACACTGTGCTAAGGTCTGCTTATTCGAAATGTATTCAATTGGGGGTGGCTATCGCCGCTCGCGCTCGAGTCGGTGTCCGATCCATCTCCCTACTCGGCGACGACGGTCACCGGACACTCACTGTCGAGAATAACCGCCTGTGCGACGCTGCCGAAGAGTACCTTGCCGATCGGTGAGCGCTTTCGCGCGCTGATGACGATACAGTCGACCTCGTGGTCGGCTGCGATCTCGAGGATCGCCTCGGCCGGCTCCCCACGTGTCTCCTGGACTGCGTGCTCGATGCCCGCCGACTCGAGGGATTCGGCCACGAGGTCGACCGAATCCGGGAGGTTCGAGGTGTCTCGGACGCTCTCTCGCATCGCTTCAGCGTACGTCTCGGCGAACCCGCCCGCCGCCCACTCGGCGTCCACGCCTCTCACTTGCTCGTGAACGTGGAGAATCTCGACGGAGATGCCCTCGGTCACGCTCGAGAGCTTCGTGACCGCCTCCACCTGTGCGGCCGCCCGTGTCTCGCTCCCGTCGACCGGGAGCAGTATTCGATACATGTGTTCACGTACCACACGTGAGCGGATAGTAATTGGCCCACTGTCTCGGTGTGTTTCCCGTTCCTCGTCGGTGTCCGTACTCGTTCACCGTCTCTTTCTCTCCGCTCACTCGCACATCGCGGGGTCGTTGGTCGGTGACTCGAGTCCGAGGACGAGTGAGACGAGACTGGCGGCGACGAGACAGCCGGCGGCGAGCAGCCACCACGAGACACGGTAGCCGACGGTATCTGCGAGGAGTCCGAACGCAGGCGGTGCGACGAGTGCGCCCGCAGTGAGTGCGAGTTGGCCGCCGGCAGTTGCCCCGCCCATCTCGTCCGTTCGCACCAGTGTGGCCATACAGGAGTAGTAGACGCCGGTGTTCCCGAGGACGAAGAAACCGAGCGCGGAGAAGGCGACGGCTGCTCCCCACGGACTCGAGGTGGCGGCGACGACGACGAACAGGACAGCGCTCGCGAGCGTCTGGACGAGGAGGATCGACCCGATTCGCCGCCTGGGATCGCCGGGGAGGACGTCGCTCAGCCACCCCGTGACGATCCGTCCGAAGCTACCGAACAGCTGTACGAGCGCGAGGACGATCCCACCGAAGGCGACCGACGCGCCGAGTTCCTCGTCGACGAACAGGACGGTGTAGCCGGTCGTCGTGAACAGCGCGGCCCCGGTGAAGAATCCCGCCGCGAGGAGCAACCGATACGGTCGGTTACGGCCGAGTGCCCGAAAGTCCGGATACGATGCACTCGCCCCCGCACTCGAGCCAGTGTAGTAGAGTACGAAGACGACGGCGACGGCCACTCCGACACCGGCGGCGACCAGAAAGCCGGCCTGCCAGAACAGGAGACCCGCCAGTCCAGTCACGAGCAGAGCGCTGATCCCGCTGCCACCGGTTACGCCGACCTGTTTGATCCCCATCGCGAGGTTCTGGCGACCTGCGGTGATGTTGTCGTAGACCGCTTTGTTCGTCCCTGGGATTGCGGTGCCGTACAGCGACCCGAGGACGAAGACGGCGACGAGCAACAGCGCGAACGACGGTGCACCGGCGACGAGGACGACGCCAGCCGAGAGTCCCAGGAGACCGAGCGTGAGCGTCCACCGTTCTCCGAAGCGGTCGGTCAGCGCCCCGAGCGGGAGGAGAAAGAGCGTGTACCCGAGTGTGAGTATCGTGACGACGAACCCCACCTCGAAGCGTGAGAGTCCGTACGCGTCGCGAAAGAAGGGCGTCGCCGCGAAGACGGTGTAGTAGCAGAGACTCGCCGCCACCTGCCACGTCGTCACGAGCGAGACGGTTCGCCAGTACGACCGATCCATCGACCGTCTCTCTCCCACGGGCAGCGGCTTTAGCGTGGCGGAGGCGCCTGCGCGCTCAGACACTCGAGCGGGCCGCCGGGCCGCCTCGAGAGCGAGCGCGTCGTGTCGAACTGCAGTAGCGGCATATCCTCACTCGGGGCCGGGATCTGCTTGTGCGTTCGCCCGGCGAGTGACTCGAAGATGCCGAAACCGACCCGGACGAGCGGCCGGTCAGTCGTCGTCCATCGGGGCCGCCGCAGGTTCGACGCGCCCGCCGCGCGGCCCTTCGAGATCCACGTCGGGCAACAGGTCTCTGAGGTACTGGCCGGTGTGTGAGGTCTCGAGGTGGGCGATCTCTTCCGGCGTCCCCGTCGCGACGAGTTCGCCGCCGTTCTCGCCGCCCTCGGGACCGAGGTCGATCACGTGGTCTGCGTTCTTCACGAGGTCGAGTTCGTGTTCGATGACGACGACGGTGTTGCCGTTGTCGACGAGGCGGTGGAGCACCTCGATGAGTTTGCGTTCGTCCTCGCTGTGGAGACCCGTCGTTGGCTCGTCGAGCAAGTAGAGCGTCTCGCCGGTGTCTCGCTTCCCGAGTTCTTCGGCGAGTTTCACCCGCTGGGCCTCCCCGCCCGAGAGCGTCGTCGAGGGCTGGCCGAGGGTCATGTACTCGAGTCCGACATCCTTCAGCAACTGGAGGCGGCGGCGAATCTGGGAGTTCGCCTCGAAGAAGTCGTAGGCCTCGCCGACTTCCATCTCGAGGACGTCCGCGATGGTCTTGCCCTTGTAGGTGACGTCGAGGGTGGCGTCGTTGTAGCGAGCGCCGTTACACTCCTCACAGGGGACGTAGACGTCCGAGAGGAAGTTCATCTCGATCTTGACCGTCCCCTGACCGCCACACTCCTCACACCGGCCGCCTTTGACGTTGAACGAGAACCGGCCCTTCTCGTAGCCGCGCTGTTTCGCGAGTTTCGTGTTCGCGAACGACTCGCGGACGTGGTCGAAGACGCCGGTGTAGGTCGCCGGATTCGACCGCGGCGTGCGACCGATCGGCGACTGATCGATCAGCCGGACGGTCTCGATCTCCTCGAGTCCGTCGATGGCGTCGTGTGCGCCGGGGATGACACTCGTGTTGTTGTTCATCTCGCGGACGAGACCCTTGTAGAGCACGTCGTGGATCAGCGTCGACTTGCCGGAGCCAGAGACGCCAGTGACTGCCGTGAAACAGCCAAGCGGGACGTCCACGTCGAGGTCTGCCAGGTTGTGCTGGCGTGCCCCGCGGACCGTCAGCGCGCCCGTCGGCTCGCGACGCTGCTCGGGGACGGGAATCTGCTTGCGCCCGGAGAGGTAGTCGCCGGTGATCGACTCCTCGCAGGCTTTCACCTCCTCGACGGGACCGTTGGCGACGATCTCGCCGCCACGCTTGCCGGGACCGGGACCGATGTCGATCACGGTGTCCGCCCGGCGCATCGTCTCCTCGTCGTGTTCGACGACGATCAGCGTGTTCCCGATGTCGCGCAGTTCACACAGCGTGTTGAGCAGGCGGTCGTTGTCGCGCTGGTGCAGCCCGATCGACGGCTCGTCGAGCACGTAGAGCACGCCGACCAGCCCCGACCCGATCTGCGTCGCCAGCCGGATGCGCTGGTTCTCTCCCCCGGAGAGCGTCGACGCCTCGCGGTCGAGCGTCAGATACTCGAGTCCCACCTCGCACATGAAGCCTAAGCGCGCGCGGATCTCTTTGAGAATCTCGGTGGCGATCACCTGCTCGCGCTCGGTGAGGTCGGTCTCGAGCGACTCGAAGTGCGCGAGCGCGTCGCCGATGCTCATCGCGTTGATCTCGGTGATGGCAGTGTCGTCGATCGTCACCGCGCGGCTCGCAGGCTTCAGGCGCGTCCCCTCACAGCTGGGACACGCCGTCGCCCCCATGTACTTCTCGATGTGATCGCGCGTCGACTCGGAGTCGGTCTCGAGGTAGCGCCGCTCGAGGTTCGGAATCACGCCCTCGAAGCGCTGGCGCTTGCGCCGGATGCCCGAGCGGGTCCGCCGCTCGAACAGCACCTGTCGGCGGGTTCCGTAGAGAAACGCCTCTCTGATTTCCGCCTCGAGCTCCTCGAACGGCGTCTCGAGCGAGACGTCGAAGTGCTCGGCGACGGCGTCGAGCCGCGTCCGGTAGTACGACCGGGAGTAACTCCAGGGTTCGAAGACGTCCCGCAGCGGCTTCGACGGGTCGACGACCACGAGGTCTTCGTCGATCTCTTTGGTCTCGCCGAGACCCTCACAGGCGTGACACGCTCCGTGGGGGGAGTTGAACGAGAAACTGCGGGTTTCGATCTCCGGGACGTCGATTCCACAGTGGGTGCAGGCGAGGTCCTTCGAGAACTCTACGACGACGCGTCCGTCGTCGTCGGTCTCCTCGCCGAGTGCCCCCGTCGAGCGCGCTTCCGGTCCCAGGTCGACGCCCGTAGGCGGGTCGGGCAGGATGACCTTGAGGATTCCGTCGGCCTGCTCGAGCGCCGTCTCGACGCTGTCGACGATCCGCGGGCGCGCCTCTGCGCTCACTTTCACGCGGTCGACGATCACGTCGACGGTGTGGTCGTAGTTCTCGTCTAAGTCGGGTTTCTCGAGCGCGAGGTCGTGTTCTTCGCCGTCGACCTCGACGCGGGAATACCCCTCAGAGACGAGTTCCTCGAAGAGATCCTGGAACGCCCCCTTCTGGTCGCGCACGACCGGCGCGGCGAGTTTCGCCCGGGTTCCATCGGGCAACTCGAGGATGCGTGCGACCATGTTCTGGGCCGACTGTTCGCCGACTTCGCGGCCACACTCGGGACAGTGTGGGGTGCCGACGCGTGCGTAGAGCAGGCGCAGGTAGTCGTGGAGTTCGGTGACGGTCCCCACCGTCGAGCGGGGGTTGTTCGCCGCGTTCTTCTGGTCGATGCTGATCGCGGGTGAGAGACCGTCGACGGACTCGACTTTGGGTTTGTCCATCTGCCCGAGGAAGTTGCGTGCGTAGGCCGACAGGCTCTCGATGTACCGACGCTGGCCCTCGGCGTACACGGTCTCGAACGCCAGCGAGGACTTCCCCGACCCCGACAGTCCGGTGACGACGGTGAACTCCTCGCGTGGAATCGAGACGTCGAGGTCCTTCAGATTGTGCTCTTTCGCACCTCGCACCTCGATGTACTCCGTGCTCATCTAGCCACAGCCAGTGACCGCAGAAATGAAGGGCTGTCGGTTCCGGAACCCTCCGGAGTGAAAGTGAACGTGACTCTCGAGCAACTTTCCCTCGGGTACCACTTGCGTTCTCACTCGCGTCGTGACCAGTCACCGGGGACCCGACAGCCACACGGCGAGGCGACGTGCGTGGACGGCCCGGTGCTCGTTACGACGGTGACGGGATCTCCACAGAGCGGACAGGGACCGAGTCTACCGAACGTGACTTCCTCGTGACCGTCGCCCGAGTCCGTCATCGTTGCCTCCGATGGTCGCGACTCGAGCAGACGCGACTTACTCGAGGCGAGAACCGACGACTCTCGAGGGGCTGACGGGGGGCTGTGCGTGCGAGACGTTTATGTCTTGCCAGTATGTATGCAATCATGGCGATCAAACCCTTCCGCAGGTTTGGAAGCCGCGTCTCGGGTGCGCCTACACCCGGGACAATTCTGCGAGTCGAATTGCCGCCTAGCCATGCGGCTTCCGTATGTACTGTCTCGTGGCTGTTACTTATATTTATTGGAGATTGGTGAAAACAACGGCCGCTCGACGCCGACGACCGGTATTCCCGACGCTCCGCTCACCAGCGCGCTGCGA
Source organism: Natronobiforma cellulositropha (assembly GCF_025629245.1). Taxonomy (GTDB): domain Archaea; phylum Halobacteriota; class Halobacteria; order Halobacteriales; family Natrialbaceae; genus Natronobiforma; species Natronobiforma cellulositropha. The sequence continues at coordinate 147,341 of NZ_JANZXN010000005.1, read as the reverse complement.
GTGCTGTCGCCAGCGCCCCACCGGTGACGACCGCCGCCGTCGGCCACCAGGTCGCGACCGCGACGACGTACTCGAGCGTGCCCACCCAGAGCGGCGTCTCGAGTCCCTCGAGCGAGAACGCCACCGCACTCGCCTGGACGACGCCTTCGGCGGCGGTTCCCGAGGCGGCGTCGCCGACGGTCACGACGAGCGTGGCGTCGAACACCTCGAGCGTCCCGAGCGCTGCCAGTACGGTCGCGACGGCGAGGACGAGCAGCGCCCGCAGGTAACACGCGAGGTAGTAACTGGTCGAACTGGCCGGGGTGAAGTCGCTCGAGCCGTCGGCGAGCGACGCGGATGGAGGGCAGCCGTTCATGTCTGGTATCTATGCACTCGGGGGTGAAAGCTATTCGCCCGCTCGTCCACGCCGGCCTCGCGACGGGCGTGCTGGTGGCTGGTCCCCGTCACGAGGAGGCTGCGACGAGCGTCAACACAGCACCGACGACGACTGCCCCGACGATCACCCACGAGGTGCCGATGACGAGCACGAACTCGAGAACGTGCTCGTGGAAGGGTTGGGACGTGGACATCGGGTACGGCTCCCAGAGTTCGGCCCGCCAGGCCCTCACCTCCGGGGGCAATAGCATCGGATCCGGGTCTTCGGCCCGCATGGCCATCATCTCGGACTCCGATGGATTCCGCACCGTTATCGACTCTCCCCTCAATGCGCGCGCCGCGAGGACGGTGGTCGCGACGCCCGCGACCGAGAGGGCGGTGAACAGTGCGACCAGCATTCGGAGGTAACACGCGAGGTAGTAGTGTCCGTGGAGGAAGGCGGGGGTGTGCAATCCAGTGGACTCGACAGCGGGGCGGGTGTCGGCAGCTCGCCGCATGCCCTCCCGTATTCGCCCGCTAATAAAAACCACCGGCCACCGTTTTCACGCGTAGAAGTCACCGCCCGTCGCCGCCTCCCGACCCCCGCTTTCCCCGCCGGTCAGGCCGCCTGTTCGGCGTTGATCAGTTCGGCCATCTCGATGTCGGCGTCGGTGATGCCGCCCTCGTCGTGGGTGGTGAGACGGATCTCGACCGTCTTGTAGCCGATGATGATCTCGGGGTGGTGAAACTGCGCTTGTGAGATTTCGCCGACCATCTGCGCGAAGTTGACGCCGTGGAGGTAGTCGTCGAACTCGTAGGTTCGCGCGATTTCGTCGCCCTCGCGTTCCCAGGCTTCTGGCAACTGATCTTCGATTTCGTCGTCGGAAAGCAAGTCGGCCATGAGCGCACGAACGCAACCCAGTTAAATAATGATTGTGCCCCGCCGGAGACCGTCGTCGCGCCGATGGCTCCATAGCGGGTGTACTGGTGAAGCCACAGGGTCACCCGCATGCACCCCCAGAGCCATCGCATGGACGACGCACGCTGTGGCGAGTGCGACTGGGTCGCCAGCGCGGACCCCGACGCGGACGCCGACCTGAATCTCGCGATGATCGATCACTACTACCAGACCGGACACACGCCGGTGTTCAAAGTCGACGCGGTCTCGTTCGACGAGAGCGACGCCCGGACGGCCACGCTACCGGAGGAGTGATCAGTCGTCGTCTGCGGTCCCGAGTTCACTCTCACCGAAGCCGACGGTGCGCTCGAGTGCGGCCGGTGGTGCGCCGGGACCGAAGTCGGGGTCGAACAGCTGTAAGGCGGTGTTGATCGTACTCCAGTCGTCCTCGGCGGCGGCCTCTCTGAGGCTCTTCGTCGGCGGGGCGAGCAGCTGCCCGACCAGCGAGTCGGCCATCGCTTCGAGAACCTCGCGCTGGTCGTCGTTCAGCGTCCCTTCGTGCTCGAGTCGCGAGCAGGCGGTCTCGAGTTCGCGCGTTTTGACCCGCTCTGCGCTCTCGTACATCGCGGCGATGACGGCGTCGGCGCGGGTGCGTTTGTACTGCTCGAGCAGGCGGACGAACTCCTCGTCGATCAGCGCTTCGACCTCGCGGGCGGCCGCGCTCCGGCGCTCGCGGGTCTCTTCGGTAATCGACTCGAGGTCGTCTAAGTCGTAGAGGCTCACGCCGGCGACCGTCGCCGTCTCCGGGCAGACGTCGCGGGGCTGGCCGAGGTCGACGACGACGCGCGAGCGCTCCCCGGGGGCGACGTGGGTGGCGTCGAGTACGGGCGTCCGACTCCCGGTGGCGGCGACGATCACGTCGGCGCTCGAGGCGGCGTCCTCGAGCGCGTCGAGTCCGACAGTGGCTGTCTCGGCGTCGCCGTCCAGTTCGTCGACGAGGTGACGCGCACGCGAGACGGTGCGGTTCGCGACGGTGAGGTGGCCGACGCCCGCGTCGGCGAGGCTGCGAGCGGCGAGCTGTCCCATCTCACCGGCACCGACGACGAGGGCGTTCGCACCTTCGAGGTCGAGTTCGGTCGCCGCCACCCGGGTCGCCGCGGAGCCGAGCGAGACGATGCCGTCGTTGATCGCGGTCTCGGTGCGGGCACGTTCGCCGACGCGGATCGCCTTGGTGACGGCGGTCTCGAGCGTCGGGCCGATGCCGCCGGCGTGGCGGGCGTCCTCGTAGGCGGTGCGCACCTGGCCGATGATCTGGTCTTCGCCGACGACGACCGACTCGAGACCGGCGGCGACGCGCAGGAGGTGGTGGAGGCTCCCCTCGTGGTCGGCGCGGACGACGGCGTGGGGGTCGACGCCCGAGAAGAGCGTCTCGAGTGCGGCCCCGCCGCCGGCGGCGTCGGGGGTGACGACGTAGGCTTCGACGCGGTTGCACGTCGAGAGGACGTAGGCCTCCTCGACGCCCGGGCGGGCACAGAGCGCCGAGACGGCGTCGCGTTGGCTCTCGGGACTGGCGGCGGCGATGTCGTCGACGCTGCCGGAGGCGTGGGTGACGCGGGCGCTCGTGACGACCCCGGTGTCGGTCACGGCGACTCACCTGCTGTCGTATCAGAATCTGAAGAGAGAGCGAAAGTCTGTTCGAGCACGTCCTCGATCACTTGCTGGGTGTTCGAACTCCCGGTACGTAAAGTTGTCCAAACGCCAGGAGAAGTGACGAGGTCCGTGAGAATCGTTCGCCTGGTTTCGGGAGACACCTCTCGAATTTTAAGTTCCTCGCGAACCGAAGCGACGACCGCCGCCATCTCGCCGGCACCCGCGAGCGTCTCCTCGAGTTCCTCGCGGAGGTACTTACTGAGCGCGGGGGCGGTGCCGCCGGTGGCGACGGCGACGGTGACGGGACCGTCGCGAACCGTCGCCGGAACGACCACGTCGTCGACCTCGCGCTCGTGGTCGCCCGCGCGGGTCGCGTGGTTGTACAGTAGGCCGCGCTGGCGTGCCGCCGCGACGACCGCGTCGTTGACCGCCTCGTCGTCGGTCGCGGCGATCACGAGTGCGGGGGCGGTGCGCTCGACCCAGCCGTCGACCTCCTCGGGTCCGGGCGCGACGCGGAGGCGTGTTGCGCCGCCGAACTCCCGGTCCGTGAACGTCGGACTGAGCACGATCACGCGTGCTTCGCGGGCGAAGCGGCGGGCTTTCCGCGCGCCGACGGGACCCCCGCCGAAGACGAGGACGGTCTCGCCGGTGAAGTCGTGGAGCAGCGGGATCATGCCTGGGTATTGGCGTCGGCGCGTTCGGCGAGTCTGATGCCGGTCTTCTTGAGGATCTGTGTCGAGAACAGGGTGTCCCAGTCGTCGTCCTCGACCGGCCAGTACTCGGCCATCGTCTCGCGGACCTGCTCGACCCGGCGCGCGCTCTCGTCCTCGCTGCGTCCGTGGGTCATCGCGAAGACGTTGTACGGCCAGACGCCCTCGTGGCGCGGACGCTCGTAACAGTGGGTGACGAACGGGAGCGAGGCGACTGCGGGACCGACCTCGCCGACGAGGTCGTCGGGGACGTTCCACACCGTCATGCCGTTCTCGGTGTAGCCGAGTTTGTAGTGGTTCGGGATCACGCCGATCCGGCGAATCTTTCCCTCGAGGTCGAACCGGCTGACGGTCTCGAGCACCCACTCGGTCTCCTGGCCGATCGCGGCGGCGACGTCGGCGTAGGGGGTCTCGGTGAGCGGGAAGCCGTCTTGCATCTCGAGGACGAGGTCGCGTTCGGCGGGCGTCAGCGTCTCCCGGTCGGTCGGCGTCACCGACGGGCCGCGGTCGGTACAGTCGAGACCGTCTTCGAGCGGGCCGTCGACGTAGAACTTCGCCTCGACGCGGAACTCGCGGCGTTTGGGCAGGTTGTAGGTCTCCTGGCCGGTCTCGGCCTCGATCTCGGCGAGGACGGTCTCGACGCGCTCGCGCTCGGCGACGCTCACGACGAACCAGACGTTGAGGGAGGGGTGTTCGCGCTCGTAGTTGTGTGCGACTTCCCGGCGGCTGTTGACCGCCTCGACGACCTCGTCGAAGCGCGCTTCGGGTGCGTGCATCGCAACGAGTGTCGCCGCGCCGCCGATCTCCTGGGCGTTGACGAGCGCCCCGAACCGGGAGAGGACGCCGCGTTCGTCCAGGTCGCGAATCGTCTCGAGGATCGTTCCCGGATCGATCTCGACGCCTTCGTCGCGCATGGCGGCGGCGGCGGGTCCGAACGGCCGCTCGACGACCGGAAAGCCCCCCTGGAAGGCGTTGATAACGGCTCGTTCGCGCGTCGTGAGGTCGACGCCAGTCATACCCGAGGTCGGGACCGACGGCGCATAAGCGAATCGACCGCGCTCGAGTCCCGCTACGCCTCGTCGCCGCGGACGCCGCTCACCTCGAAGCCGAGGTCGGCGATCCCCTCGAGAATCGCCTCGTGGTCGGCGCTCGCCTCGTAGTAGATCACGATGTCGAAGGTGCCATTCCGCAGCAGCTGCTGGCACTCCCAGACGAATTCCTCGCTCTCGAGGGTCAGTCCCTGGTGCTGGTTCGACGAGAAGCTTGGGTCGTCGTTGCCCGAGTGGACGTAGCAGTCGCGCGGGTCGTGGCCGGCGGCCGTCGCGATCACGTCCCCGACGTCGATCGTCGCCTGCATCATCTGTACGTCTTCGTCCGAGCCATACTCGGTGTGGACGATCGCGCCGTTGAGTTCGATCTCGCCGGGTTCGAGCAGTGCCTTCGTCCGCTGATAGAGGTCCTCGTCGATGACGTCTGCCATTGTCCGGGTCGAACCCCTCCGGAGGCATAGCCGTCACGATTCGCCGGCGCCAGGTGTTCGCAGCCACTGACCCGTAACGCAAGAGACATACACGTCGCTGGTGTGCTGGTGGGTAATGAGCGGTTGGCTCTACCGATGGCTGCGCGCTCGCTACGAGCGGTTACTCACGCGCGAGGTCACGGGCGCACCGACGCACGTCGCGGTCATCCAGGACGGCAACCGCCGCTACGCACGCAGTCGGGGTGGGGAGGCACCCGACGGCTACCGGGCGGGAGCCGACACCACCGAGGCCGTCCTCGAGTGGTGTCGCGAGATCGGTGTCGAGGAGCTGACGATCTACGCGTTCTCGACGGAGAACTTCAACCGGCCGCCCGACGAACGCGAGGCGCTCTTCGACCTGCTCACGGAGAAACTCACCGAGTTCGCCGACGCCGACCGCGTCCACGACAACGAGGTCAGGATCCGCGTCATCGGTGACGCCGCCCGCCTCCCACCACGCCTCCAGGAGGCGATCGAGTACGCCGAGGGACGAACGGCCGAGTACGACCAGTTCGTCCTCAACGTCGCCCTCGCCTACGGCGGGCGCTCGGAACTGCTCGAGGCAGCCCGGAGCGTCGCTCGAGACGTCGAGGATGGCGCGCTCGAACCCGACGAGATCGATGTCGAGACGATCGACCGGCGACTGTACGACGATCCGGTTAGAGACGTCGACCTCATTATTCGCACCGGCGGGGACGAGCGCACGTCGAACTTCCTCCCGTGGCACGCCAACGGCAACGAAGCAGCGGTCTTCTTCTGTACGCCCTACTGGCCCGAGTTCTCGAGGGTCGACTTCTTACGCGGCATCCGGACCTACCAGCACCGCGAGGAGTCGTGGCGTCGGACCCGCGCCCGACGTGCACTCGCGCTCCTCCGGGCGATAAGCGAACCGGAACTGCTCGAGGCGAAGACGACGGTCGCCCGGTTTCGCGACTCCTTACCCAGCGCAGAGCGCCCCGACGAGGAGGAACTCGAGCGTACCGACTCGGCGGGACCGACGCTCGAGTGAGCCGGCGCCGTTGGTCCGTTGCGCCCGTGACACATAGATTTATATGCGATCAGTACATTTCCATTGGTAATGGTCTCTGGACCCACGCCGATCGACGTCGACCGATTCGTTCGCTCGACGGGTATCCCTTACGACGAGACGTACCGCCTCCTGGCCGACGAACGCACGCGAGCGACGATTCAGGCCCTCGGGGTGGACGCCGACGCGACGCTCGAACACCTCGCCGACCGCGTCTCGCGGCAGACGGGCGAGGGTCTCGAGACGACACGGCTCACGCTCGTTCACATCGTCTTACCGAAACTCGAGTCCCACGGGCTGCTCACCTACGACCGCACCGAGCGCCGCGTCAGTGCCGACCGCTGTGAGATTCGAACGGACGAGACGCTCGAGGACGTGGCCGTCTCGGTAGGCCGTTCGTAACCTTCTCGGCGTGTGCGGACGATCCGACCCAGACCGGCCGGCAGTCGGCGGTCACTGGCCGAAGCGCCGCGACCGGTTGTAGAACTCACGGATCGCACGCAGGAAGTCGCGCTTTCTGAAGTCACGCCAGTTGACGTCGGTGAAGTACAGCTCTGCGTAGACCGACTGCCAGATCATGAAATCGGAGAGGCGCTCGGCACCGGTCTTGATCACCACGTCCGGTTCGGACGGAAAGATCAGGTGACGCTCGACGCGTTCGTCGTCGATCTCTTCCGGTGTGAGTTCGCCGTCGGCGACGCCCGCCGCCAGCGTTCTGACCGCGCTCGTAAACTCGGCTTTGCCGCCCAACCCGATACCGACCTGGATCGGCGCGTCGGCACGAACGCGGTCTTCGGGTCCACGGACGGCGATCTCACGCGGTGTGTCGAGTTCCTCGAGTTCGCGCTGGAGGGTCGGAATCGCCCCGGCGTCGAGGACGCTCACGTACACCGTCACGCGCGTGGCGTACTCGAACGCCCAGTCGAAGAAGTCGGTGAGCGTCTCGTAGGCACCCTGTTCCAGCAGGTCGCGCTCGGTGATCACGAGCGCGACGTGTTCGGGTGGCGTACCGTCGTGACGGCGCAGTTGGTAGGCGAGGTACCGTTCGTACAGTCCCACGACCGGGCGGTTCGTCGCGTACGCGCCTAAACGTTCGGATCGTCGTGAGTTCCTGCAACCGTCGCTCGCGAGTCACCGTCCGAACCGAGAGTGGACGGTCGGTGAATGCCGTTTCCCGCCCGTACCGAGAGCGGGAGGCGGACGATAACGCGAAAAGGGGAAGTTAAGTGATCCCCACAGAAAGGGTCCGATATCGTGACATCGACCGTTCGACGAGCAGGAGCGTTTGCGTTGCTGTCGACGCTCGTCCTCGTCGTTCCGCTACTCGACGACCCCATCGGTGCGCTCCCCGTCGCACTGGTGGTACTCGCACTCGCGCTCGTCGTCACCGACGGACCCGCCTTCGACCTCTTCGCTTACCCCCAGGACTACGAAGACGGGCGACTCTACGGTCTCTTCACGTTCGCGCTCGCAGCGACGACGCTTGGCCTGCTCGCCGCGGAGTCGTCGATGCCGACGGCGGTCTTCGTCGCCAGCGTCCTCCTCGTCGGCTTCGGCAACCTCGGCGACGAACTCGCCGGTCTCGTCACCGACCACGCCGTCGCTCGCGTCGTGGCCTTCTGTCTCCTCGGCGGTGTGAGTGCCATCGCGGGCCACCTGCTCACGCGGACGCTCGAGGGACTCCCCCTCAGTTCGACGCTCGCGACCGTCGTCTTCCTCGCCGCCGGCGGCGTCCTCCTCGCGGCCCTGCTGCGCGACGTCCTCTTTCAGTACGACGATCCGGTCGTCGTGCTCGCCGTCGGCTTTCTCGGCTGGCTCCTCGTCGAACTCGACCCGGCCATCACGACGACCGACGTCGCGCTCGCGCTCGCGGTCACGGTCGCCGTCGGCTACGTCTCGTTCGCTCTCGGCGCTGCCTCCGTCGCCGGCATGCTCACCGGCGTCTTGCTCTCGTTGCTCACCATCGTCCTCGGCGGCTACGACTGGTTCGCCGTCCTCATCACCTTCTTCGCCATCGGCAGCCTCTCGACGAAGTTCCGCTACGAGGAGAAACGAGACCGCGGCGTCGCCGAGGAGAACGACGGCGCACGCGGCAGTTCGAACGTCCTCGGCAACGCCGCCGTCGCCCTCGCGGCCGTCCTCGGCTACGCCGCGAGTTCCGCCGGCGTCATCCCGGTCGACGAACCCGCCCTCTTCCTGTTCGCCTTCGCTGGCTCGCTCGCGACCGCGCTCAGCGACACCCTCTCGAGTGAGATCGGCGGCGTCTTCGACTCCCCGCGGCTGATCACGACGCTCGAGCCAGTCGAACCGGGCACCGACGGCGGGGTCACCTGGCAGGGCGAGGTCGCCGGTCTCGCCGGGGCGACCGTCGTCGCGCTCATCTCGTACGTGTTCTTCACCGACGTCGGTGGCGTCGGCGCGGCGATCATCGTCGCTGCGGGCTTCGCCGGCATGACCGTCGACAGCCTCCTCGGCGCGACGGTCGAGGGGAACCTCGTCGGCAACCAGGGCGTCAACTTCCTCGCGACGCTCTCGGGGGCCCTCGTCGGCGCACTCTTGCTCCTCTCGATCGCCGTCCTCGGCTAACCGGGCGGCTCCTCGGCGACCTCGGTGACCGGATAGACCCGGACGCCCGTCGGCCGCTTCGTGAACTGGCCGAGCGCACGCGCGACGATCACGTCGACACCCCGGTCGGCCGCCAGGTCGACGAGCCGCTGGCCGACGATGCCGTCGAGGACGACCGTCGTCGGCACCGTCTCCGCGGTCTCGAGTGTGTCGTACGTCTCCCCGGCCGCGGTCTCCTCGAGCACCGTTCCCTCCGCGTCGAGAAAGCGCACCTGGTCGGTCCGCTCGCGGATGACGGCGCTCGCGTGTTCGTAGACGCTCCTGGGGGCGGACTCCGCGTCGTCCGGCTGGCCCGCCTCCGTCGCCGACGTGACCGTCTCGAGCGGCGCGCTCTCGGCCGTCGAGGGAGGCTCGTCGGACGTGCCGGTTACGACGACCTGTTCGCCCTCGCTCGCCTCGAGTGCGTTCGCGCCGTCCGTCGCCGACGGGACGGGTGTCGTACTGCCGTCGGTCGCGGCGATGGTCTCACGGGGGATGGTCCCGGCGACGTCGTCGTAGGGGTGTTTGTTCCGGAGGGCGCTGAACACGTCGTGGTGGTCGAGGTCCTCGACGGAGCGCCCCGCGGGAGCGAACGTGACGTAGTCGACGTCGCCGACCTGTGTGAGTTCCTCTAAGATCAACTCCCCACCGCGGTCGCCGTCGAGGAAGGCGGTCACCGTCCGGTGGTTGGTCAACTCCGCGACCGCGTCGGGGACGTTCGTCCCCTCGACGGCGATGGCGTTCTTGATGCCGTACTTGAGCAGGGTGAGCACGTCCGCTCTGCCCTCGACGACGATGATCGCGTCGCCGTCGGTCACCCGTGGTCCCGCGGGGAGACCCTCGAACTCGGTGATATCTTCGACGCGGACGTACTCGCGGACCTCGGTGAGGATCTCCTCTGAAGACATCACCGTATCGTCGAAGCCCGTCCGCAGGAGTTCCTTCGCCCGTTCGACGACCTGTTTGCGTTTGGCCGCCCGTACGTCTTCGATCTCGCGCACCTCGAGTTCCGCCCGGCAGGGACCGACCCGGGAGATCGTCTCGAGTGCCGCGGCGAGCGTCGCCGTCTCGACCTTATCGAGGCTGGTCGCGATCGTCACCCGGCCGCTCGAGGTGCCGCTCGCGCTCGTGATCTCGACGTCGATGCGTCCGACCTTCTGGGAGTGTCTGAGGTCTCTGAGGTCGAGTTCGTCGCCCAGAAGACCCTCCGTCTGCCCGAAGATCGCGCCGACGACGTCACTCCGTTCGACCACTCCGTCGGCCGTGACGTCCGCGTGAATGAGGTACTTTGACGTGTCTTCCATGGAGATTCGCCCCGGGTGTGTACTGGCCGCGCCGACCGCGAGCAGTAGCCGATTACCTCGAAATACGGCCGTCAGCGGCAAATACCTGTTGACCCGGCGTCACCGTCTCACCGTCGCCCGCCGGTCAGCGTCGTGCGTCGACGCGGCGCGCCCGGCGGTACCAGAGGGCGGTGACGACGGTGAGTACGAGCAGTCCACCGAGGAAGAAGAGCAGCCCCGGGGGTAGTGTCACGATGACCGCGTCCGTCGTCTCGGGTCCACCCTCTGTCGCGAACTCCACCGTGTTGATGCTGAACCCATCGCCGCCGCCGTCTGCGGTCACCTCTACGTCGGTGCTGTCGTCCCCGTCGTCGACCGTCTCTGTCTCGAGCGCTTCGTCCCGTTCGTACGTTTCACTCCGCTCTGTCGCCGTCATCGGTTCGTCGCCCTCGCTCGCAGACCCAGCGTCGTCACCGCCGGCGAACCACCCGGCAGATCCCGTCGAGGAGAGGGCGCGCACGAGACCGACCTGAACGAGCAAACTCGCCACCGCGAGGACGGCGACCCCGCCGAGAAACCGCGAGAGGGCGTCGCGCAACTGCGTCGCCGCCGACCGATCGCTCGTCACGATCAGCGGCCCGTTCGCGGGCGCGTAGACGCTCATCTCGTTGCCGCGCGAGGAGTACCAGGTGTCGACCACCTCGATCAGGCCCGCGTCCTCGAGTTTCTCTAAGTGATAGCGGACGTTCTGGATCGAGGTGTCGACCGCCTCGGCGACGTCACTCGGCGTCCCGGGTTCGTCGCTCAGGTGGGTGTAGATCCGACGGGCGGTCGTCGAAGAGAGCGCGCCGAAGACCGCGTCGGCGTCTTCGTCCTCGAGGTCGACGACTCGCGGCGTCCCCTCTCTCGCGGGGGCCTCAGAACGGATCGGAAACAGGCGCGCCATTCGATACCCACCAGCTCGTTCCACGACACGTATACTCCTTTCCATACGTGAAACTCGTCTTTTACCTTGGTGAAATCGACCGACTGCGACGGGGTGGGGGAAACCAGCCGGGTAGCCACGGATCTCACAGCGAGATAGAAAAGGTTACCCAGAGCAGTCTGCTAGGCGCTTGCATGCATCGGCGACGCGAACTCGTTGGCTGGGCCACGGTGGGTGTCGTCCTCTGTGCGCTGGCGATTCCCTGGTTCCTCTGGGGGTCGTCGACGGTCGTCTTCGGCCTGCCGCTCTGGCTCTGGTGGCACGTCGGCTGGATGGTCCTCGCGTCGGCCGTCTTCTGGCTCTTCGCACGGCGGGCGTGGGGTCTCGGGGTCGAGACCGCGGACTCGAGTGAGCGCGCCAGCGCGACGGCCAGTGTGGGGGACGGGGGTGGCTCGCGGTGACCGTCGGTCTCCAGATCGGCATCATCGTCGGCTACTTGCTGCTCGCACTCGCCATCGGTCTCTACGCCTACCAGCGTACCGACCGCACCGCCGAGGACTTCTACCTCGCGAGTCGCACCCTCGGCACCGTCGTCCTCCTCTTTACGACGTTCGCGACGCTGCTCTCTGCGTTCACCTTCTTCGCCGGGCCGAACATCGCCTACGCCAACGGTCCCGAGTTCATCCTCGTCATGGGGCTGATGGACGGCATCATCTTCGGCATCCTCTGGTACGTCGTCGGCTACAAACAGTGGCTGCTCGGCCGTCAGTACGACTACGTCACCCTCGGCGAGATGCTCGGCGACCGCTTCGCCTCGAGACGTCTCCGCGGCTTAGTCGCCGGCGTCAGCCTCGTCTGGCTCTTCCCCTACGTCATGCTCCAGCAGGTCGGCGCGGGGACGGCGCTCGAGGCCCTGACGGGCGGCGCGGTCTCCTACGCCCTCGGCGCGGGCCTGATCACCGTCTTCATGATCGTCTACGTCGTCGCCGCCGGCATGCGCGGCATCGCCTGGACCGACACGCTCCAGGGGGCGTTCATGCTCGTCACCGTCTGGGTCGCGCTCCTGTGGGTGCTCGCCGCGGTGGACGGCCCGAGCGCGGCGACGGCGACGCTCGAGGCGGACTACGGCGAGTTCCTCGCACTCGGTGGCGGTCTCTACACCCCGCAGTGGATGCTCTCGACGGCGATCACGATCGGCTTCGGCGTCGCGATGTTCCCGCAGGTCAACCAGCGCTTCTTCGCTGCGGGGTCGAAGACGGTGCTCAAACGCTCGTTCGCCCTCTGGCCGATCCTCTGTCTGTTGCTCTTTCTCCCCGCGTTCATGCTCGCCGTCTGGGCGCAGGGACTCGGCGTCGAGGCGGGCGCGGACGGCAACGTCCTCCCCGCGATTCTCGACGAACTCACCACGCCCTGGTTCGCCGCACTCGTCATCGCGGGCGCGATGGCCGCCATGATGTCCTCCTCCGACTCGATGTTGCTCTCCGGGTCCTCCTACTTCACCCGGGACCTCTACCGTCCCTTCGTCGACGCGACCCTCTCCGAACGCCGGGAGGACTTCATCGCCCGCGTCGGCGTCGTCTGCTTCGCACTCGCGACGTTCGTCGCCAGCCTCTACAACCCCGCGACCCTGTTCGAGATCGGCGACGCCGCCTTCAGCGGCTTCGCCCAGCTCGCCCTCCCCGTGATCGTCGCCCTCTACTGGCGACGAACCACACGGGCGGGCATCCTCGTCGGCATCGCCGGCGCACAGGCGTTCTACTTCACCAGCCTCTTCTCCAGCGCGCTCGTCGGCGCACTCGCGTCGCTCGAGGCGTCGCTCACGGGAACTGTCCTCGAGATGCTCGCGGGCGCACTGTCGGCGCTCGCGATGGCTCTCACGACGGTCTTTCCAGGAACGTACGCCGGCTGGACGCCGGGACTCGTCGGCATGGGACTCGGGTTGGTGCTTACCGTCGTCGTCTCCCTGCTGACGTCGCCTGCGCCCGACGAACGTCCGTCTCGATACTTCGAAGGGATCGGTGCCGATTGATGGGGCTCACAGCTCCGACCCGTGACTCGCTCAGGACGAGAGCAGTTCTTCGATGTAGGTCGTCTCCCAGTCGCGGCGCGCTTCGATCTCGCGGCGGCCGCGTCGGGTCACTGCGTAGACGTTGGTGCGCCGGTCGGCCTCGCCCTTCTCGAGCAGGCCTTTATCCACGAGCGTGTCGAGGTTCGGGTAGAGACGCCCGTGCTGGATGTCCTTCTCGTAGTAGTCGTCCAGTTCGTCTTTGATCGCCAGTCCGTGCGGTTCGTGCAGTCCGGCCGTTACGTACAACAGGTCGCGCTGAAACCCGGTCAGGTCGTACATGCGATCAGATACGGAGATGGATACATTAAGCGTACTGAATTCGGTCGAGTACTGTAATATATATTGAACGTATTTTCACCCGGCTGCCACTACGGTCCGGTTCGAAGAAGATTCCCCACCACGTGACGGGGGAACCAGTCACTAACGATCACCTCGAGACTGTTAGTAAACACGAGACGATTTCTATCGTGACCCGCACGCGGTACATTTGGCGCATCGAGTGCTCGCTATACCGCTCACTTCGAGCAAACGAGCGCTGCCCTGTCTCCGCCGTCCGCTCGAGCGTACCGCCCGCTTGGCCGCTCTCGCGCCCGCCATTGACCGTTTCCAGTAGCTATAAGTCAGAACAGGTCAACGTGCAGACTGGAAGCCACCGTCTCCACGGGGGTTCATCGAGAAATGCCCCGGGTGCCAGAACACCCGAGACGTGGCTTCCAAACCAACGACCCGGTTTAGACAGCCATGACAACAAACAGACTGGCGAGACTTAAACATCTCGCAAACGTCCGCTATCGCGGCCGAGACTGCCGTTCTCGCAGTGGTAACGCTCGGTCGCGTGTGTATCGACCGTCTGAAATTTCCGGCTCGAGTGCCCGCCTCCGTGGCCCACACAGCCGTCTCCGTGGTCCAGGCACCCACCATCCGCGCGTGCCCGCTCGAGCCGGCGGCCACCGGAGGCGACGACTGATGGACTGGGAGCAATCGATGACACGTACACCGGTGGACCGATGACTGGTGAACTGGAGGCGTCGGACGGAGCGGCCGACGAGTCACCGCTCGAGCGCTGTCCGCGCTGTGGTGAGCCGATGGTGCTGGTGACCGTCAGAGGTCCCGGCGACCAGCGCGTCTCGCCGTGTGGCTGTCGGCTCTGAGTCGACGGGTGGGAGTTTAGGGGATTCGGTCGGTACTGTCGCCAATGAGCCGGTTACTCTATCACTCCGAAACGAGCTATCAGGGTGGTGAATCACCGTTCGACGAGGCGATTCGTAACGTGGCGTCGTCCGACGAGGTGTGGATTGCCTGCCCGTACATCGGGCCAACCTATCTGAAGAGTGTCCTGCGAACCGTCGACGAGTGGCGTATTCTCACCGACGTAGAGGCGTGGATCGAGGCATTCCACGGCGATTCACGGACGGAAATCACGGCACTACTCGAAGCGCACCGGGACCGAATCCATCACTTCGAAAACCTGCACGCGAAAGTGGTTCTCTCCGAGGATCTAGCGGTCGTTGGCTCTGCGAACCTCACCGAGAAGGGGATACGAAAGCGAACGGAGGTGGGGGTCCTGTTCGAGGACGACGAGACGGTCACCGAACTTCGAGAGTGGTTCGCCCGCCTCTGGTCGGAGAGTGATCCGGCCGACCCCGACGAACTCGAGACGTTCGTCCGTGCGTCACCTCCAGCCTCTTTCACCTACACTCCATCTACAGCGCCTCTCTCCTCGAACGCTCCTCGAGTTAACGCGAGTTATGTCGTGCCCCTCGAGCCGTCGGTAGGAGAACCCACGGACGCACACGACGACGCCCACGAGGCGGTCGTGAAACGAGTGGCAATGGCACCCAGCAGGGAGTGGGCCGATGCGTTCTTCGAACTGCTGGGTGACCTGATCGCCGCAACGGGATTGACGACGGACGATGGGCATTTGGTAACGTCGATCCCGCAGAAAAATCGGATCAGCATCTCGGTCAACCGCCGAATGGTGTTGGGTGCGTTCTTCTCCCCCGACCCCCGGACGGGGTTTATTCTTCCGAACGACACCGAGAACGCAGACGAACTACTCGAGGCGGCGGACGGATATTACGAGTTCTCTTCCGGCGGCAGCACTCGAGGAACACCTCACTGGGTCGAATACGAGGGTGAACCGAAACGGATGGTCGACCGCCCATTCCGGCGGGCGTGGATCGATGCCGTTCACGACGAGTTAGACCGCGCGAGCTGGTCACCGTATCGCGACTCTCACGAGCCGTTAGTCTATCGGGCCGGGGTCGATCAGGCGTACAGACGGCGGGTTCTTGACGATGCGTTCCCGGAGTAATTGCTAGCGGCAGATGCACAAATCCACGTGATTGCTCTCGTGAGGGTACGCGCCTCGAGCGTTGCTTTCATACTCATTGAGGCTCCTAGAAGGGGTCCCAGGAGGTGATCGTCGCCTCCGGTGACCAGTACTCCTCGTAGAGGTCACAGAACGTCTGTGCCTGAAAACCGTCGTAGGTGCCCCAGCCCTGGGCCTGAAACGCCGCTGGTGGCGTCAGCCCCATCAACAGGAAGCGGTCGCGTATCTGGTACGCTAGATGCGAGACGAGGTAGTGCTGGAAGGAGTCGACCTCCTCGGGGTCGAACGCCAGCAGTTCGATCCGCGCGTCCGGCGCTCGCTCGAGCGGCTGGTCGGTGGGAATCGTCTGCTGGCTACCACGGCCATCGTTGTACAGATAGCCCAGCCCAGAAACCGCCTCGAGGTCGAACTCGAGTGCGTCGAGGTCGTCGTCGGTCAGGTCACCGGCCTGGGTGAACAGCGAGGAGTCGAGTGGGCCGTCGAAGTGTGCCCGAAACTGCTCGAGAACCGGCGGGTCGAACTCGAGTGGGTTCGGCTCGAGATAGAGGTCCTGCCGGTAGACGATCGCCCCGTCCGGATCGGCATCGGCGAACGGCAACTCGACTTTCGAGCCATCGTAGTGGCTCCGTAACTGCTTCTCGAGGTCGCCGAACGACGCCTCGAACGACGCACTCGAGAGGCGCGTCAGTGCCAACAGGGCGGCGAGAATCCGGTCGGGGTTCTCCGTCGACGGCACGGTGTCGTAGCCGCGCTCGCGGTAGACGTGCCACTGTGCGTAGCGGCGGGCCTGTTCACCATACTCGGTCTGGGTTCTGGTGCGCTTGGCAGGGTTGTTGGGATACTCCTCACAACTGTGGAATTTGATTGCGCCATCGAATTCCATCTCTATAACGTGTTCTACGTCGTTATTGTCGAGGAGATTTACACCTATCCGCTCAGCATTTTCACCAGTGATCACTGCTTTCATCGTTCGACAACCCCACCTTTCCCAACACCCTGAGATCCGTCTTCATCGTACCAAGTGCCTGCACGAATTTCTTTTTCGATCTGTTTTGCGCGCTCAGCCAGCGAGCCGCTTGAGTTCGACCAGATCTGACGGACGTCGTCCCAGCCAGAGATCGCTCTGCGGCGAACGCGGCCGACTGCCTGGGTTCCGATCTCGTCGACATCGACACCTTTCGCCTTCCCTGCGAGCGAAGAGCCCGCGATGAACGTTCCGAGTGTCGTCGCCGAGAGGACACCCTTGACCACCGACCAGGAGAGGCTATCCCACCGGTCGGTACTGATGTTGCCGTGCAACTCGAGTCGCTGGTCCTCGGTGAGACCGACGTCCGAGAGGTCGGTATTGACCGATGCAGCCAGGGCATCGACTTCGGATTTGAGATCGCCGATAGACGGACCACGTTGTGCCAGTTCGGCCGCAACGGGTGACTCGGAAGCAGCGGCCTGCACCGACTCTTTCTTTTTCACCTGGTTCTGAACGTCCTGTTTCTCGAGGACCTCACCGGCGACACCGTGGAGAAAGCCGATGCGGTTGGCGTTCTGGCCCTGTCGGAACTCACTGACCTCACCGCTGTCGTTCTCGCTCTCGAAGAGTGCCAGCGCCTCGAACGTCTTCTCCTCTGGAATTCGTTGTACGTGGACATCCATCCCCAGTCGGTGAGCCACCACCGGATCTTCACCCTCGAGTGCCTTCCTCGCCACCTCGTCCGCTTCGCGCTCGAGTAGACACACCATCGAGACACCTAAGAGGGGTCCCAGGAGGTGATCGTCGCCTCCGGCGACCAGTACTCCTCGTAGAGGTCACAGAACGTCTGTGCCTGGAAACCGTCGTAGGTGCCCCAGCCCTGGGCCTGAAACGCCGCCGGGGGCGTCAGCCCCATCAACAGGAAGCGGTCACGTATCTGGTAGGCCAGATGTGAGACGAGGTAGTGCTGGAAGGAGTCGACCTCCTCGGGGTCGAACGCCAGCAGTTCGATCCGCGCGTCCGGTGCCCGCTCGAGCGGCTGGTCGGTGGGAATCGTCTGCTGGCTACCACGGCCGTCGTTGTACAGATAGCCCAGCCCAGAAACCGCCTCGAGGTCGAACTCGAGTGCGTCGAGGTCGTCGTCGGTCAGGTCACCGGCCTGGGTGAACAGCGAGGAGTCGAGTGGGCCATCGAAGTGAGCCCGAAACTGCTCGAGAACCGGCGGGTCGAACTCGAGTGGGTCCGGTTCGAGATAGAGGTCCTGCCGGTAGACGATCGCCCCATCCGGGTCGGCATCGGCGAACGGTAACTCGACTTTCGAGCCGTCGTAGTGGCTCCGCAACTGCCTCTCGAGGTCGCCGAACGACGCCGCGAACGCCTCGCTCGAGAGGCGCGTCAGTGCCAACAGGGCGGCGAGAATCCGGTCGGGGTTCTCCGTCGACGGCACGGTGTCGTAGCCGCGCTCGCGGTAGACGTACCACTGTGCGTAGCGGCGGGCCTGTTCACCGTACTCGGTCTGGGTTCTGGTGCGCTTGGCAGGGTTGTTGGGATACTCCTCACAGCTGTGGAACGTTATCTCACCATCGTAAGCCACGTGTATGCCGTGGTACACACCGTTGTTATCGGTTATTCTGATTCCAACACCGGTGTCGTCTTCGTCTCCAATGAGAGCATCCATGTCATTTCCCCTCATCAAAGCCGGGAATACTGTCCGGCATATCCGTGCCGTCGTACCAGATGCCTGCACGAATTTCTTTTTCGATCTGTTTTGCGCGCTCAGCCAGCGAGCCGCTCGAGTTCGACCAGATCTGACGGACGTCGTCCCAGCCAGAGATCGCTCTGCGGCGAACGCGGCCGACTGCCTGCGTTCCGATCTCGTCGACATCGACGCCTTTCGCCTTCCCTGCGAGCGAAGAGGCTGCAACGAACGTTCCGAGTGTCGTCGCCGAGAGGACACCCTTGACCACCGACCAGGAGAGGCTATCCCACCGGTCGGTACTGATGTTGCCGTGTAACTCGAGTCGCTGGTCCTCGGTGAGACCGACGTCCGAGAGGTCGGTATTGACCGATGCAGCCAGGGCATCGACTTCGGATTTGAGATCGCCGATAGACGGACCACGTTGTGCCAGTTCGGCCGCAACGGGTGACTCGGAAGCAGCGGCCTGCACCGACTCTTTCTTTTTCACCTGGTTCTGAACGTCCTGTTTCTCGAGGACCTCACCGGCGACACCGTGGAGAAAGCCGATGCGGTTGGCGTTCTGGCCCTGTCGGAACTCGCTGACCTCACCGCTGTCGTTCTCGCTCTCGAAGAGTGCCAACGCCTCGAACGTCTTCTCCTCTGGAATCCGTTGTACGTGAACATCCATCCCTAATCGGTGAGCCACCACTGGCCCCTCACCCTCGAGCGCCTTCCTCGCCACCTCGTCGGCCTCGCGCTCGAGTTCGGGATCGGGGTCGATGACCAGCGAACTTCCCTCCTGCGGGAGCATACTGATCTGACCGCCAGTCTGCTGTCGCACGTGAGCTAATTCGTGCGCGAGCAGGTACTTCCCTTCCGGACTCTCCGGGTCGTACTCGCCACGGTTGAACACCACGTGGTTGCCGGTCGTGAAGGCGCGCGCCTCGAGTGCGCTCGCGGCCTTCGCGGCCTCCGGCCCAGTGTGAAGCTGGACATCCGAAAACGAGTCGCCCATCCGCGCTTCCATCTCCTCGCGGACGGGACCCTCGAGCGGCCGCCCTGGCTGAGAAATTACCCGCCGCACCACGTCGGGTGTGGTAGTCTCACCCGCGAGATCACTCTCCACCTGCGCCTGGACCGAGCGCATCGCGCTCTCGGTGTCGAGTTCGACACCCGCTTTCCAGGAGCTACGCACTCGAGCGACGCGAACCTGTTCGCCCATCGGCGTGTTACAGCCTTCGGGGAGTTCACCACGTTCGCCCAACTCCTGGACGTTCTCGAGACCACGCCGCAGGATCATCTGATCGAGGATGGCCGCCTGGTCGCGCGAGGGTTGGCCCACTCGGTTCAGGTACTGGTACGGCCGCGCCCCGCGCTGGGTCTGGGCCTGCACTCGAGCGCGCCGTGTTCGTTCGTTTCGCTCACTCTCGTCGTTCGACCGGTCACGCCGGTCCCGGTCGAAACTCACACGCTCCACCTCGTGTGTCGTTGCATTGGCAATTATCGAAGCGTTACTGCTCGCTCATCTTAACTGTTGATGATCGGACACTCGGGCGCTCGTGATATGCCTCCCAGTGGTGATCCACCGACCACTGCCGGTTTCCAGTAGCTATAAGGCAGAACAGGTCAACGTACAGACTGGAAGCCACCGTCTCCACGGGGGTTCATCGAGAAATGCCCCGGGTGTCCAAGCACCCGAGACGTGGCTTCCAAGCCGAGAGGCTCGAACGCCATGACAACAAACAGACTGGCGAGACTTAAACATCTCGCAAACGCCCGCCATCGCGGCCGAGACTGCCGTTCTCGGAGTGGTAACGCTCGCCCGCGTGTGTATCGAGTAGCTGGAATTTCCGGCTCGAGTGACCAGCTTCGCAGTCTATGCGTCTCCCACTCACGCGTATCCACTCGCTCGCGCCGCTGCTGGAGGACCGATGACTGGTGAACTGGAGGAGTCGGACGAAGCGGCCGACGACTCACCGCTCGAGCGCTGTCCGCGCTGTGGTGAGCCGATGGTGCTGGTGACCGTCAGAGGTCCCGGCGACCAGCGCGTCTCGCCGTGTGGCTGTCGGCTCTGAATCCGTCGGTAGCGAACGGGCGGAGCGGTACTTGCAGGATATATAAACACACCGGCGTAGTGTACCGTATGCACACGCACATCGTCCCGGTCGGGTTCGACTACGACCGGCTGATCGCGCCGCTGGTGCGCGATCAGTGTGACGTCGACCGCGTCATCTTACTCGAGGGTGCCGTCGGGAGCGAGGCCAACGTCGAGTACTCGCGTCACCTCTCGCGAAAGCTCGCGAAGGACTTCGAGAACTTACTGGGGGCGACCACGGACCGCTTCGTCCTCGAAGACGTCTACGACTACGACGAGGCGTTCGAGCAGGCCTACGACCTCATCACGGCCGAACTCGACCGGGGCAACGAAGTCTGGGTCAACGTCGCCGCCATGCCCCGGACGGTGAGTTTCGCCTTCGCCACCGCCGCCCACTCGCTGATGGTCGAACGCCAGGACGAGCGCGAGCACATCCACACCTACTACACCGCCCCCGAGAAGTACTTAGAGACCGAACTCGCCGAGGAACTGCGCGCTCAGTCGGCGCTGCTCGAGGACTTCCTCACGGCCGGTGTCGACGACGAGCGCGTCGAGACGCGCCTCGAGAGCGCCCGCGACCTCCTCGCCGAGTTCGACGAGCGCGGGACGACCATCGGCGCGAAGGAGATCGACGGCGCACACATCGTCGAGTTGCCGGTGGCCTCGTTCTCGAGCGTCAAACCCTTCGAGGAGTTCATCCTCTACAAACTCGGCGAGGACGGCGAGTTCGACTCGGTCTCGGAACTCGCCGAGGCCCTCGCTCGCGAACTCAACGAGGAGTACACCGACAGTTTCCGCTCGAAGGTCATCTACAACGTCGACCGCCTGGGTCCCGGCGGCAAGGGCTACATCGAGCGCGAAGAACACGGCAAATCCTACCGGACGCGCCTCTCGCGCATCGGCGAACTCTGGGTGCGCGCTCACTCCGGTGACAACCGCTTCGAGTAGCCCGACGCGCCCGAATACGGACGTACTGGACGAGTCGGTGGTCGGCCGGACGGCGCACGGGCCATTGGAGGGGAGTACCGTGGTTCAGGACGCTCGAGCGGCCAGCACCCGTTCGCGCAACACGAGCAGGCAGGGCAACACCGTGAGACAGGCCAGGAAGGCGAAGACGATGGCGAGACCGGTGACCAGGCCGAAGCGCTGGAGCGGTGGGGCGAGCGCCAGCGCGAGGACGCCGAAGCCAGCGGCGGTCGTCGCTGCGCTGCCCAGTAAGGCACCGCCGGTGCCGGTCACCGTCGCCGAGAGCGCCTCGCCGAGGTCTTCGCGGCGGTCGCGTTCGGCGACGAAGCGCTCGCCGACGTGGATGCTGTAGTCGACGCCGAGACCGATCGCGAGGCTGGTGATGACTGCCGTCTCGCTGTTGAACGGCAACCCGAGCAGCGCCATCACGCCGAGCAGCCAGCACAGCGCGGCGACGACGGGCGCGAGCGTCACCACCCCGAGCGTCAGCGCGCGCTCGCGCACCCAGTAGAGGACGGTGAGGAACACGCCGATGACGACCAGCGTAATCGCGAACGCCTGGACGAGCGTCTCGAGTAAGGCGTCCTGGACGACTGCCGTCACGACGGGACCGCCCGTTGCGATTACGGTGGCGGCCGTTCCCGACTCGATGGCGCTCGCCAGCGCCCGGGAATCGTCGGCGACCGCCTGCGCCGAGGCGTCACCGCGGACGCCCACCAGCAGGCGCGCCGACTCGTAGCTCCCGTCGTCACCGCGGGCGAGGACGGTCGCCGCCGCGTCGGGATCGACCGCGTACAGCAGGTCGTAGAGGGCGACCAGGTCGTCACTCGAGGGCTGTGCCTGTGCGTCGTAGCGCTCGAGTGCGGCGGCGAGCGAGTCGTTCTCGGCGGCAGTCTCCTCGAGTACCGAACGCGGGCTCTCGATGGCGGCCGTGCCGTCGGCGCGGACGGTGATCGTGCCGTCGCCGTCGACGGCGTCGCTCGCGCCGGTGATCGACTCGAGCGTCGCCGGATCGGTGACGCCATCGCGGACCAGCAGCTGTACCTGGCTGCCGTCGCCTCGCTCGTCGAAGTTCTCGCCGAGGTAGGCGACGTCGTCGGCGATGGTGTAGGTGTCCGGGGCGAACGGGCCGGGGAGGGACTTCGCCCACTCGGGGGCGTCCTGGGGGAGGAAGTCAGTCTCGTTGAACTCCGTGTCGATGCCCGTCGCACCGTAGGCACCGCCAGCGGCGAGGACGAGCGCGACGACGACGACCGCGACCGGCGCGCGCTGGACGAGCACGACGCCGCTCGAGAGCAGCCGATTCGCGACGCCGGTGTCGGTGCCGAAGGCGGGGAGGCGGCGGTCGCGCCCGAAGCGCTCCTCGAGCAGGGTGTCGACCTCGACTTTTAGTGCGGGGACGAGCGCGCCGAAGACGACGAAGGTGGCGACGATGCCCGCCGCACAGAGCAGCGCGAAGTCCCGGACCGCCGGGAGCGGGCTGACGACGTTCGAGAGGAAGCCGATGCCGGTCGAGAACGTCGCCGCCGCGAGCGCGAGGACGACGCTCACGAGACCGAGAGCCATCCCGCCGCGAACCCCGCGCGAGGGGCTGGTCTCGTCGTCGATCAGCTCGAGCGACCCGGTTCGCGCCTCCCGGGAGCGCATCACGACGTGCAGTGAGTAGTCGATGCTCAGCCCGATCAGCAGGAAGGGGACGGCGATCAGTAGCTGGCTGGTCGGAATCTCGAGCCAGCCCAGGATGCCGGCGAGCCAGGCCATCACGACGGCGATGCCGACGAGACCGATCAGCACGTCGACGACGTCGCGGTAGGTGACGGCGAAGACGAACAGTACGAGGACGAACGCGACGGGGGTGATGATGGCGAAGCTGTCACCGACCGCACTCGAGGTGACGGCGTCGGTGATCCCCTGGCCGAAGACGAAGCCGTCATCGAAGCGCTCTTCGAACAGCGCCTCGATGCCGATCTGGGCGTCGTAGGCCGCCTGTGGCGCCTCTTCGTCCTCGCTGTCGTCGACCTGGAAGAGCACGGTGAGCCGGGCGTCGGCTTCCGTCGTCCCGGGCTCGTAGCTCGAGGGGAGGAACTCGTAGGGATCACCCGGGGCGTCCGCGTCGGGGTCCAGCAGGTCGGCCAGCAGGTCGTCGACCTCCGCGTCGGTTCGCGACTCGAGCGCCTCGATCTGTTCGGCGAGCGTCGGCGTCGCGGTGTCGGGCGGGCCGTTCGCGGCCGCCGCCCGGTCTTCGAACACCGCACCGGTGGCGACGAGCGTCTCGAGTCCGATCATCTCCTCGACGGTCGCGTTCAGCGTCTCGTTCTCACGGATTGCCTGGTGGAGCCTGAGGCTCTCGAGGAGCGACTCGCGTGTGAGGACGTCGCCGCCTTCGTCGCGGACGACGAGTTGGACGACGACGGCGTCGTCGCTCGCGTAGCTCGCGTCGATCTCCTCGAGTGCGTCGGTTTCGGGTGCGTCGACGTCGAAGCCACCGATCTCGCCCTCTTCGTTCTCGCCGACGACTGCTCCGGCGGCGACGACGACGGTCGCGAGCAGGAGGAGAACGATCACGAGACGGCTGTGGGAGACGATCACGTCCGCGTACCGCTCAGCTAACTGGCCGCTCACTGGCGACCTCTCGCCGGAGACCTCGCACTCCGGCTCTGTGACCCGTCACCGCCGATCTGCCACCGTCGGTCCCCACCGCGCTCTCGCGACACGTCCGGGCTCATACTCCGTCGCTCGACTCCGTACCTTGATAGCGCTTCGGGTCGAATCCGGTGTCGTATAATCGGTTTCCGAGTATGAACACGGACACAGACAGAGACCGGGGTATCCTCTCGCCCGCCGACCGCGCGTATCTGCTAGGCGAGGTCGAGATGAGCCACGCACAGTCGAAACGCAACGCCGAGGCCCGGATCCGCCGGCGGATCACCGACGGCTTCCTCGATTTCAATCTCTTCACCCACCTGCTCGAGCACAAAGACAGAGACCTAATATTCGAACGCGCACGCGACGATGGCGAGTTCAGGCGCGCACTCGTCGCCGCGCTCGCGTTCACCTACATCGGCCTGAAAGAACAGGGCGTCGACTTCGAGCGCGTGCTCGTTCCCGCCGTCCAGAGCGCCGAAGAAGCGTACGCCGTCGAGCAGTCGGCGACGAACGTCTCCGTCGACGTCACCTTCGAGGTCGAGACGACCGTCAACACGACGCTCGAGGCGCTCGAGACACGGCTGGCGGCGGGGGAGGCGCTCACACCGCGCGAACTCTTCTCGCTCGTCGTCGAGGGTGGGCGCGACGTCGCCGAACACGACCGGATCACCCTCCGACTCGCAGACGAGGACGACCGCGCACACGTCGACCGCCTGGCGGCCTACCTCGAGGGCGAGGTCCGCTACACCTCGGAACGTCTCGCCGTCATCTCCGTCGACGAGGCGTGATCCGCCCCCGTCTCGCTCGGGGAGACGTGATTCACAGCCAGCTCTCTCGAGGAGGCGCGACTCGAGTCGGCGACACGAAACAGCTAACACGCGCCGCCTCACTATCGGATGGTATGACCGCGTACGTTTCCACCGCCGCCGGTGGCTCTCTCGCCGTCGGTCCCGGGACCCGACGCGGCGTCGAGCGCGCCGTCGTGTTCGTAGGGCCCGCCTAGGCCCACCTCACACCACTACTTCGACGGATGTATCGTCCCGGACCAGTATTCACCGACAACGAGTAATCACAATGTTCGCACACGCAGACCAGTTGCGACCGAACTGCAGCCAGTACCGACGCCCGATTCGGGCGGTGAGAGCATGAGCATGGACACGGAAGAACGCTCGAGCGAGGACGTCGCTTCGCTCGAGGGCGGCTACGACCCCGAGGTCATCGAGCCGAAGTGGCAACGCCGCTGGGTCGACGAGGAAGTCTACGCCTACGAGGACGGGGCGGACGCGTCGGACCCGAACACGGCCTACGCCATCGACACGCCGCCGCCGACGGTCTCCGGCAGTCTCCACATGGGCCACCTCTACGGCTCGACGCTCCAGGACTTCGCCGCGCGCTTCCAGCGGATGGCGGACGGTCCCGTCCTCTTTCCCTTCGGCTACGACGACAACGGCATCGCGAGCGAGCGCCTGACCGAACAGGATCTCGACATTCGACACCAGGACTACGAGCGCCGGGAGTTCCAGCAGCTGTGTCGCGAGGTCTGTGAGACCTACGAGGAGTCGTTCACCGAACAGATGCAGGCGCTCGGCAGTTCGATCGACTGGAGTCACACCTACAAGACGATCGAGCCGCGCGTCCAGCGCATCTCTCAGCTCTCCTTCCTCGACCTCTACGAGCAGGGCCGCGAGTACCGCAAGAACGCGCCAGCGATCTGGTGTCCCGAGTGTGAGACCGCCATCTCCCAGGTCGAGACCGAGGACGCAGAACGCGACTCACACTTCAACGACATCGCCTTCGAGATGGTCGGCGAGGACGTCCCGCGCGAGGAGTTCGTCATCTCGACGACCCGTCCCGAGTTGCTCCCCGCCTGTGTCTCCGTCTTCGTCCACCCCGACGACGAGGAGAACGCCGACCTCGTCGGCGAGCGCGCACGCATCCCCCTCTTCGGCCACGAGGTGCCGATCATCGAAGACGAGCGCGTCGACATGGAGAAGGGAACCGGCGTCGTCATGTGCTGTACCTTCGGTGATCAGAACGACATCGAGTGGTACCAGGCCCACGGTCTCCCGCTGCGCGTCGCCATCGACGAGACCGCCACGATGACCGACCTCGCCGACGACTACGAGGGACTCAGCACCCACGAGGCGCGCGAAGCCATCGTCGAGGATCTGGACGATGTGGGGGCGCTCCGCGACCGCCGCGAGATCAGTCACGTCGTCCAGGTCCACGAACGCTGTGACACCGACGTCGAGTACCGCGTCTCGAAACAGTGGTACGTCGAGATTCTCGACCACCGAGACGAGTACCTCGAGGCGGGCCGCGAGATGGAGTGGTACCCCGAGAAGATGTTCACGCGCTACAAACACTGGATCGAGGGTCTCGAGTGGGACTGGCTGATCTCCCGCCAGCGCGACTCGGGAATTCCCTTCCCGGTCTGGTACTGCAGCGAGTGCGACCACCCGATCTTCGCCGAGCGCGAGGACCTGCCGGTCGACCCGCTCAGCGACGACCCGCCGGTCGACGCCTGCCCGGAGTGTGGTGCAGACGAGTTCGAACCCGAAGAGGACGTCTTCGACACCTGGGCGACCTCCTCGCTGACGCCGCTGATCAACGCCGGGTGGGACTGGGAGGACGGCGAGTTCACCATGGCCAACCCCGAACTCTACCCGTTCGACCTCCGCCCGCAGGGCCACGACATCATCTCGTTCTGGCTGTTCCACACCGTCGTCAAGTGTTACGAACACACCGGCGAGGTGCCGTTCGACTCGGTGCTGATCAACGGCCACGTCTTAGACGAGAACCGCGAGAAGATGTCGAAATCGAAGGGCAACGTCGTCGACCCGAGCGAGGTGCTCGCCGAGTACCCCGTCGACGCGGTCCGCTTCTGGGCGGCCAGCGCCGCCGTCGGCGACGACTTCCCCTTCTCCGAGAAGGACATCGTCGCCGGGGAGAAACTGCTCCGCAAGCTCTGGAACGCCTCGAAGCTCATCGACTCGCTCGCACCGCCGACCCCCGAAGAACCCGACGAACTCGAGTCGATCGACCGCTGGCTGCTCGCCGAACTCGACGCCGTCGTCGAGCGGCTCACCGCCCACTTCGAGACCTACGAGTTCGCGAAGGCGCGCAACCTCCTGCGGACGTTCTTCTGGAACACCTTCTGTGACGACTACCTCGAGATCGCGAAGACCCGCGAGGACAGCGCCTCGACGCAGTACGCGCTCCGGACGGCCCACCGCACCTTCTTACAGCTCTGGGCTCCGTTCCTGCCACACGTCACCGAAGAGATCTGGCAGGCGGTCTACGCCGACGGTGACGACCTCGAGAGCATCCACACCGAGTCCTGGCCGACGCCCGCGGGCTACGACGCCGACCTGGAGGCGGGCGAGACTGCGATGGAGGTCATCTCCGCGCTCCGTCGCTACAAGTCCGAACGCCAGTTGCCGCTCAACGCCGACCTCGAGTCGGTCTCGGTCTTCGGCGACGTCTCCGGCTTCGAGGCGGCCATCCGTGACGTGATGCACGTCGAGACGCTCGCGGTGCTCGCGGAGCCGCCGGAGATCACGACCGAGGTCGCCTCGATCGACCTCGAGTACGCCACGCTCGGGCCGCGCTACGGCGCGAAAGTCGGTGAGATCGACGCCGCCATCGACGAGGGTGCCTACGAACTCGACGAGGACCACGATGTCCTCTCGGTCGCGGGCGAGGACCTCGAGGACGACCTCTTCGAGGTCTCGCTCGAGCGAACCTACTCCGGCGACGGTGAGATGCTCGAGACCGAATCGGCGGTCGTCATCGTCGGCTGACCACCCGGTCTCTTTCCTCACGGCTCTCCGCCGTTCGGTCGCCAGCCGAGACAGTCTGGCGATCCTGACGGCGGCGTTATATACCGAGCGCTGCTACTCGGTCCCTATACGCACACGGGCCGGTGGTTCTGGTGTGTAGCGATATCGAGACACCATGGTCATGGACGACGACATCGAACAGGCGAGTATGGCGACCGTCGCCTTCGAGCGTGACCTCGAGGCGCTCGTCCTCGAGGCGTTCGCTCGTGGGGCGAGAGTGGAGGGAACCTGGGAGATTTGTCCCTCGCCGTCGACGGTTCCGGACTGGACGATCCAGATCCGACGCCACTCGTGTACCGGACGGGCGCGCGAGGACACCGTTTTCGAAGACGGGACGGACGGGTACTGAATGGCTGTCGAACGCGACAACCGTTGCCAACCTTCCTGGATATGGTTCTGTTTTTCAATAGTATCAGCCACTCTGTCCACATATATGGAAAAGGTTATGCCCGGTATGGACCAACGAGCGGCTGTACTCCGCTGAAGTCGAATGCGAGTCGACGAGCCGTCAGAAGCCGTGTAAGTTGAGTACGGACATCATGAAGACAGATACCTCGGACGTGGAGATTTCCGGAACCGAAGCAGTGCTTCCCGCGAACACGGTGTTCGAGTTGCTGCTCGACCAGCGTCGACGCTACGCGCTCTACTACCTCTCACGGAAGGTTGGCGCGGTTCCCTTAGACGAACTCGCCGAACAGCTCGCCCTCTGGGAGGAGACGCCGACGTTCGACCGGGTCGAGCGCATCTCGACCGGACTCCACCACAACCACCTCCCGAAGCTGGTCGATACGGGTGTCGCCCGATACGACCCGATCCGGGAGACGATCGAACTCCTCGAGCCAGCGCGCTCGCTCGAGCCGTACCTCGAACTCGCCGTCGGTCCCGAGTTGTAGCCGACGTCGCGACGTGACGGACCACTGTTGACGGGCGGCGCTGGTCGTTTTTCCGCCGTTGGATCCACTCGAGGTGGCGCGCCGTCTCAGTCCGCTCGAGCGCGGGCTTTCAGTTTCTCGACGCGCGTCGCGAGCGCGAGAAACAGCGCGAGGAGCGTAAACGCTGTCGCGCCCGCCGCGGCGACCCCGAGGGCGTCCGCGCCGAGGTACATCGGCGTCTCCCGGGCGACCGGCAGCTGGGTGTGGTGTGGCTCGCCGACGATAGGGACGGAGAAGTCGACGATCAGGTCGACGCCGTACCAGCAGAGGGCGACGGCGACCGCCCAGACGGGAAAGTCGGTGATCCGGTGGAGGACCAGTGCCTGGACCACCATCGCGAGGTGGCTGAAGAACAGAAAGAGGTACATCGCGGGGTGGAGCTGGGCGACGTAGACGTCGGCGAACGCGAGCAGGACGTACGGCGTCCACAGCCCGAGAATCACGTTCCCGAAGAAGGCTAACGCGGTGAGCCAGGGCAGTTCGTAACCGAGTTTCCAGCAGGCGATGGCGAGCGCGATCGACAGCGTGGCGACCGGGCTGTCGGGGACGAACGGCCACATCACCATCGGCTCGACGGTGAACTGGTGGCGGTAGTACCAGAAGCCGAAGACCGTTCCCGCGAGGTTGATCGCCACCACCAGCCAGGCGTAGCGAAGCCCCAGGTCCTCGAGTCGCGTCGGCAGCGGCGCGACGTATCGTGCCAGCGGTTCTCGCTCGGGAATCGCGCTCGAGTCACCCATTGGCCGACTCGAGGGCGGGCGGTCTCAAAACGATAGCGATCCGACCGATCGGCGAGCGGCGGCGGCCGACAGAGACGCACGCACACGAGAAACAGACACGCGTAAGTGCGACCGAGACGAACGCTCGCACATGACCGAGACATCCGGCGCAGAGACCGACCTCGAGCAGTTACGTCGCGGGACGGACCTGCTCAAGCGCGGCTTCGCACAGATGCAGAAAGGCGGCGTCATCATGGACGTCGTCAATCCCGAGCAGGCGCGCATCGCCGAGGAAGCCGGTGCCGTGGCCGTCATGTCGCTCGAGGCCGTCCCCGCCGACATCAGGAAACGCGGCGGCGTCGCCCGGATGGCGGATCCGGCGGAGGTCGAAGAGATCGTCGAGGCGGTCTCGATCCCAGTGATGGGCAAAGCGCGCATCGGCCACACGAAAGAGGCACAGATCCTCGAAGCCGTCGGCGTCGACATGATCGACGAGTCGGAGGTGCTCACGCCCGCGGACGACGCCTACCACATCGACAAGCGCGACTTTACTGCGCCGTTCGTCTGTGGCGCGCGCAACCTCGGCGAGGCGCTCCGGCGCATCCACGAGGGCGCGGCGATGATCCGCACGAAGGGCGAGGCAGGGACGGGCGACGTCAACCAGGCCGTCTACCACCAGCGTACGATCAAGGGCGCGATCCGCGAACTCGAGGGGATGACCCACGAGGAGCGCGAAGCCTACGCTCGCGAGATCAGCGCACCCGCCGAGCTGGTCCACGAGACCGCGGAGATGGGCCGGCTTCCGGTCGTCAACTTCGCCGCGGGTGGCATCGCGACGCCCGCCGACGCGGCGCTGATGATGCACCACGAGTGTGACGGCATCTTCGTTGGCAGCGGTATCTTCGGGGCGGAGAACCCCGAGGCGATGGCCGACGCCATCGTCCAGGCGGTGAACAACTGGGACGACCCCGAGGCGCTCGCCGAGATCAGCAAGAACATCGGCAAGGGGATGAAAGGCGATGCGAACGTCGACCTCCCCGAAGAAGAGAAGTTGCAGGGCCGAGGCGTCTGAGCGAGCCGATACGGGACGACTCCGACCGCCGAACCGGACGACGGATCGCCCCATCGCCGGGTCCGTCGCGCCCGTTCTCTCCCGGCTACGGTGTGCTGTGAGCACACCGGTCGGCCGATAGCACTCGAGTTCCGCGCGCTCGACGCTCGAGGTGCCACTCGAGACGCCCCTCACGGTACCCACGGCGGCTACCGCTTCAAGTACCGCGGCGTCGTACGACTATTATGTCAACCATCCATATGGATGGCCTCACCAAGCGCTACGGGGACGTCCTCGCCAACGACAGTGTTACCTTCGACGTCGGCTCCGGGGAGATATTCGGCTATCTCGGCCCGAACGGTGCGGGGAAGACGACGACGATCCGCCTGTTGCTCGGACTCATCAAGCCGACGTCGGGGACGGCGGCGGTGCTCGGGGCGGATATTCGCGACCGGCGGGCGCTCACCGAACGGAAGGCCGCTGTCGGCTACCTCCCCGACTCGCTCGGGTTCGAGGAGCGACTCACCGGCCGGCAGGTGCTCGACTACTTCGCGCGGATGCGTGGCGACGAGCGACGGGACGAGTTACTCGAGTTGTTCCACCCGCCGCTCGAGAAGCCGGTCGAGACCTACTCGCACGGGAACAAGCGGATGCTCGGGATCGTCCAGGCGTTCATGCACGACCCGCAACTCGCGATTCTCGACGAACCGACCTCCGGACTCGACCCGCTCAAGCAGGACCGACTCCACCAGTTTCTCGAGGCAGAACGCGACGCGGGGAAGACGATCTTCCTCTCCTCACACGTCCTGAGCGAGGTCCAGCGCGTCTGTGATCGGGTTGGCATCATCCGGGAGGGGAAACTGGCTGCGCTCGAGGACATCGACGCGCTGTTGGAGCGAAGCGGCAAGCGTGTGTGGATCCACCTGACGGACCCGGTCGACGAGGAGCGGTTCGTGACCCCCGAGATGATCGACCTCGAGGTCGTCGACAGCGCGGCCCAGTTCACCTACACCGGCGAGTACAACGCGCTGGTCGACCATCTGGGTGCGTTCGACATCGCCAACATCGAGATCACCGATCCGCAACTGGACGAGATTTTCAAACACTACTACGGGGAGGACGGGTCGGCGGCGACGAATCACGAAGAGCCTGTCCAGACGGAGGCAGAATGACGGCGATTCTGCGCGCCGAATCCCGACAACTGGTGCGTAGCTCGCTCGTTCTGACCGGCCTGTTGGCCCTGCTCCTGGCGTTCGTCCTCGCCGTCTTTCCGGGCTTCGCGGAAGAAGCCGCACTCGTCGAGGAGGCGTTTCCGCCGGTCCTGCTCGGGCTACTGGGAATCGAAGAGATCCACACGATCGAGGGCTTCGTCGGCGGCTACGTCTTCTCCATCGTCTGGATTCTGTTCGCCGGCATCTACTTCGCGTACGTCAGCGCCGGGATGATCGTCGACGACATCCGCACGCGACGGATGGATCTCACCCTCTCGAGTCCGGTCTCACGGGAGTCGGTCGTCCTCCAGAAGGTCGCCGCGCTCTGGGTGCCGCTGGTCGCGTTGCACGTCGGGCTGTTCGCGGTCGTAGCCGTCGGTATTCGCGTCATCGGCGAGTCGCTCGACCCCGTGGCGCTCGCGATGGCGCACCTGTTTCTCGTCCCCTACCTGCTGGTCTGTGCCGGGATCGGGATCGTCCTCTCCGTCGTCCTCGAGCGCGTCGAGAGCGCCCAGGCGGCGGCGCTGGGGCTCGTGTTCGTCCTCTGGCTGGTCGACGGTCTCTCACACATGGACCCCGACTTCGAGTGGGTCGGCGCGGCGACGCCGAGTCGGTACGTCGATCCGGGAGCGATACTGGTTCACGGAGAGTACGCGTTCGGGGACGCCGGACTGCTGCTGGTCGCGTTTCTCGCACTGATCGTGATCGCTCTCGTCGTCTTCGTCCGGAGGGATATCTGATGACGCCGGATACGGGTGGTGATGTCGCGACGGCCGGCGCAACCGACTCCTCGGCGACGGGCGATGCCGGGAGCGCGACGGCTATCCTCCGCGTCGAGTCGGGAAAGCGGGTCCGTGGCTCGGTCGTCCTCGTCGTCGTCTTCGCCCTGCTGGCGGCGCTGTACTTCGCGATGTTTCCGGGTCTCTCCGAGGAGATGGAGGCGCTCGAGCAGGCGTTTCCGGCCTTCTTCTTCGATCTCTTCGGGATCGAAGCGCTCCACACGATCGAGGGATTCATCGCCGCCGAGATTTACTCGTTCTTCTGGGTGATCCTCGTCGGCATCTACTTCGCCTACATCGGTGCGGGGCTGATCGCGACGGATATCGACGACCGGAAGATGGACCTCACCCTCTCGAATCCGGTCTCGCGCGAGTCGGTCGTCCTCCAGAAGGTCGCCGCGCTCTGGGTGCCGCTGGCCGTCCTGAACGTCGGCGTTCCAGCCATCGTCTACGTCGGAGCGCTCGTCATCGGCGAGTCGTTCGATCCCGTCGCGCTCGCGATGGTCCACCTCCTCTCGATTCCGTACCTGCTGGTCTGTGCCGGGATCGGACTCGTGCTCTCGGTCGCCATCAGTCGAGCGCGAACTGCCAGGGCAGCAGCAATCACGCTCGTGTTCGTTCTCTGGCTGGTCGACGCCGTCTCCGGGCTGGACGAGGACCTCGAGTGGGTCGGTGCGGTGACGCCGAGTCGGTACTACGACGAGACGGCGATTCTGGTCCACGAGAAGTTCGCATTTGGGGACGCCGGCGTCCTGCTGGCGGCGTTTCTCGTCTTGGTCGCCGTCGCCACCGCCGTCTTCGTCCGCCGGGACATCTGAGACCGCGTGGCGGTTCCAGACCGGCGTGGCGACACTCAGCGACGCCTGAACGAGGGCCCTGGCTATATCGAACCCGTCCGCGTACGCTCGAGCGATGGTCCCGAACCGACGCGACGTCCTCGAGTTCACAGGCGCGACGGCGGCGACAGTGTTCGCAGGCGGACTCGCAGGCTGTGTCGGCGTCGACGCACAGGACACGCCCGACCAGATGCCGGCGTACATCCGGTGGCTCGCGCTCGAGGACGACGGTCTCGAGTTCGTCGCCGTCGACTGGGCGGCTCTCGAGGGGTACGTCGAAGACGAACTGGCGGCCGTCCAGCCGGGTGCCGAGGAGGACACGTTGCCGCCGGAGTACGACGCGGATCCGATGATTGCACCCGCTTCCGAGGGGCTGCTCGAGGCGTATCTCTTCGTCGGGATCGACCTCGCCCAGTACGGTCTCGGCAGGCTCCTCGAAGCCGACGCGTTCGAGTCGGCCGTCGCGGAACTGCTGGTGATCGACGACGCGCTGGTCGCGACCGGAGAGATAGACCGCGACGAACTGGACGACCACCTGACCGGCGAGCCAGCGCTCGAGTTCATCGAGGAGTTCGAGCGGACGGGCGAAACCGACGGGTACGAGGTCTACGAGACGGTCGCGGCCGACGACGGTGCGGCGATCGGTGTCGCCGACGACGCGCTCGTCGTCGTCCCTGGCGAGGGTGTCGACGGGACCGCCGACGATCCAACGGCGGTTCTCGAGGCGACCGTCGCCGTCGGGGAGGGCGACGCCGACCGGGCGACCGACGACTCGGAGGCGTTCGCGTGGCTGGTCGAAGCCGCCGGTGACGGCGACGTCACCGTCGGGCAGTACGGCGACCGAATCGGCGCGGCCGACGACGAGGGACTCGTCGGTCTCGCGTTCGGGTCGTTCGCGGAACTCGCGGACGCCGACGGCGTCGTCTCGTCGCTGCGCGTCGAAGACGCCGAAACGTCTACCGGCGATTTCGCGGCCCTCGTCGACGACCCGGACGAGGACGCACTCGTGACCGTCCTCGGTGTGTCCGCGGACGAGCGGTCGGTCGATATCGACGGGGAGCGCGTCACCGCGACAGCCACCTGGACCGAGCCGAACTGACGACGGCTCCCAGAAACAGCAGGTAGGCCACGAGCGCGCCCGCCATCGCCGACAGCACGCTCGAGGGGGCGACCACCGCGCCCACGAGAGCGCACCCGAGCGCGAGCGCGACGGCCCCCAGCTGTACCGGCCGGCGCTCCCAGTAGGTGCGAACGGCGTCGGCTCTCCGGGCGGTGACGGCCTCGAATGCGAGCGTGGCGAGCCCGCCGAGTGCGAACGCGCCCCTCGAGAGGCTGGCGTTCGTCAGGACGAACCCGACGGCGACGGCGAGGAGCACGAAGACGGCGAGCGCGCCATCAGTTCGAGCACCCATCTGCCCGTTACTCGGCGTCGGAATACAGCTGTGCACCCGCGCCGACTTCCGTCTGGTAGGCGCGGCTCTCGATGCCGTGGTCGTCGAAGGCGTCCATCATCGCGGAGGCGACCGCCCGTCGGTCGGGCTCGCGACAGACGGCGAGGAGCGTTGGCCCCGCGCCGCTGACGGTGACGCCGGTCGCGCCGACGGCGAGCGCGGCGTCGCGCACGTCGTCGTAGCCGCGGATGAGCGCGGCACGCTCGGGGGTGACGATGCCGTCGTCCATGCCGCGGCCGACGAGGTCGGGGTCGTCGCGGGCCATGCCGACGGCGAGGGTGGCGGCGTGGCCGACGGTGGAGACGATGTCGGCCATCTCGGCGCGTTCGGGGACGACTTTGCGCGCGTCGCGCGTGGAGACGTTGATCTCGGGAAGGCAGGCGACGAGCGAGAGCGAGGCGTCGACCTGCGTAATTCCACCCTCGGTGACGATGGTGAAGCCGCCGAGCAGCGAGGGGGCGACGTTGTCGGAGTGGGCCGCCCCGGAGACGAGCGCCTCGCCTTCGGCCGCGATGGGGACGAGTTCCTCTCGAGAGAGGCCGCGGTCGTAGAGGGCGTTGAGCGCGACGGCGGCGGCGGCGGCGCTCGCGGCCGAGGAGCCGAGTCCCGAGGAGGGTCTGACGCCCTTGTCGATCTGGATCCTCGCCGGGGCGTCGAGCGCCTCGGCGACGGCCCCGACGGTGTTCCGCTCGGGGTCTTCCGGAATGTACTGGCTGCCAGCGCCGGTGACGGTGATCGTCGTCTCTGGGGCGCGCTCGACGCGAACGACGTCCGCCGGTCGGCCGAGTGCGATCCCGAAGACGTCGAACCCGCTCCCGAGGTTCGCACTCGACGCCGGGGCCCGCACGGTGAACATGGGTGCATCTTCAGACAGTGCTGCCAAAAAGGTAGCGAACCGGGGGCTCTCCGACTCGAGCGCTCACGGGGAGCCGTCGATCGGAAACCGGTGGGTCGGCCGTCGGTCTCGCCTGCAGGGCAGCCGCGTTCACTCGCGTGTCTCGCCGCTCGAGCGGGCGGTCTCTCGAGTCGGCCCGACGCCGACGGCCAGCGCGGTGGCGAGTGCGGCGCCGACGAGGGCGAAGCCGGTGAGCATCGCGAAGAAGGCGGTGAGGCTCCAGCCGAGGACGACGCCGCCGAGGGCGATGCTCGTCGCGCCGAGACCGAACTCGCCGAGGTAGGTGTAGCCGTAGGAGAGACCGCGGCCCTCCGGCGGTGTCGAGACCGCGACGGCTTCCTGGTAGAACGGCTGGATGGCGAAGAGGAAAAAGCCGAGGACGGCACAGTAGGCGAGCGTCGCGGCGAGTCCGAGCGCGGTGACGGGGACGAACGCGAGCGCGAGCAGCGCCAGCAGCGTGAAGATGGCCGCCAGCCCGCGTGCCGGCCTGATTCGGGCGATCGCCTTCCCTCCGGCGTACTGTCCGGCCATCCCGACGACCAGGAGACCGACGTAGACGTAGAAGGCGGCGTCGATGCCCTCGAGTCCGCTCGCGAGCGTCAGGTCGCCCACCGCCGGGAGGTCGGTGAGGATCTCCGGGAGGTAGGTCAGGACGCCGCGGTAGAACAGCCCTTCGAAGGTGACGATGACGAAGACGACGGCGAAGGCGCTCGCGAACAGCGCTCGCGAGTTCGCCAGGAGCGAGACCAGCGAGAGCGTGCCCGCCCCCGCTTCGGTCTCCGTCTCGGCCATCGGGTCGAACGTCGCGCGTAGGCCGTAGGCGACGGCGAGCAGCCCCGGCAGTGCGAGCACGAGCGCGACGAGGTGCCACTCGAGGACGATCAGGAGCGTCGCGGTGACGAACGGGCCGAGGGCGATGCCGACGTTGCCGGCGATGCCGTGGTAGGCGAAGACGGTGCCGCGGTCGGCGACGCCGGTGGAGATGAGCGAGAGTCCGGCCGGGTGGTAGACGCTGGCGGCGATGCCCCAGCAACAGAGGGCGACGGCGACGGCGTAGATGGAGTCGGCGACGCCAGCGAGGGCGAGACCGACGAAACTGGCGCTCATGCCGAGCAGACAGGCGAGGATCAGCCGTTTCGGGCCGACCCTGTCGGCGAGGATGCCGCCGGGGAGCGCGCCGAGACCGAACGGGGCGTAGCCGAGGGCGACGACGACGCCGAGGACGGCGACGGAGACGTCGAACGACGCCAGCCAGACGACGAGGAAGATCGGGATCGAGGTTTCGAACCAGTGGACGAGCGCGTGCCCGAGCATGGTGAAGCGGGCGATCGCTCGGTCGTTCGCGGTGAGTACCATCTCGAGGTCGTTGCCGGAGAGCGACCGCGCCGGTACTTAGGGACTCGGATACGGAACCGGACGACGTTCAGTCGTCGGTCTCGTCTTCGTCCGCGGCGTCGACGCCGACGGCCTGGCTCACGTCGACGTCCTCGGGTTCGTCCTGGCCGCCGACGATTAGCTCGCCGTCGGGACCTTCGACGTAGACGTCGTCGGCGAAGCCGCCCTCGGCGTGGGGGTGGACTGGGTCCTCGAGCCGTTCGGGCGTCGAGGGGGCTTCGGGGATGCCGCCCGACGGTTCGAACTCGCCGAGCGGGTCGGCGATGGTGATCCCCCACGTGCTGAAGAAGTCCGCGTAGCGCTCGTAGTGGGTCTCGAGTTCGTCGGCGGGGAACTCCATCATCTCGGTCCAGCCGTGGTTGTAGAAGTCGAAGTTGGCCTGGATGTGGGTGATCTCTCTGGCCTCGGCCTCGGAGTAGCCGGCGCGCAGGGCCTCGAGGTAGGTGTCGATGGTCGCCTCGAAGAGACCGTCCAGGTGGGCTTTGCGTTCGTCTGCGTGGGCGGGGTCGGCCTTTTTCGTGAAGACTTTGGTGTGTAGGCGGACGAGTCCGGAGGTGGCGACCGAGCGGACGACGGGCGTCTCGAGGGCGGTCTTCGAGGCGAAGTGACGGACGTTCTGACGGATCTTCATAGGTGTACATGTGAACGCGACGGTAAAGAGGGATTCGGAGGGTGTTCAGTTCTATGACCAAATCCGGTAGAATAGACGAGATAGCAACCCACTTTACCCCCCGTTGCGAACGTTCCGAGTATGACTGAGTACGTCATCATCGGTGATGGTATCTCGGGTAGTTCTGCTGCCGAGACGCTCCGGGAAGAAGATCCCGACTCGGAGATCACCGTCATCACCGATGAGGGGGAACCCCTGTACAATCGCATCCTGATCAAAGAGCACGCGAAAGGGAAACTTCCCGAAGCGCCCATCTCGATCCACGACGAAGCGTGGTACGAAGACCGGGACATCACGCTCTCGCTCGACACCCACGTCACGACCGTCGATACGGACGAGAAGGTCGTCCGCATCCACGACGGATCGGACGTCTCCTACGACAAACTCCTCATCGCGACCGGTGGGACCCCCACACAGCTCCCCGTGCCAGGGAGCGACGCCGAGGGTGTGCTCCACTTCTGGACGTTCCAGGACGCACGCCGGATCAAGGAGTACGCCGAGGAGGCAGAGCAGGCCGCCATCGTCGGCGCGGGCCTGCTCGGTATCGACTTCGCGGCGGTCTGTGGTGCCCAGGGCGTCGAGGGCAACTACCTCATGCGCGGCGACCGCTGGTGGCGCTACGCCCTCTCGAGTGAGGGCGCAGAGATCATGCACCAGGGCATGCGCGACGTCGGCGTCGAACCCGTCTTCGACAGCGGTCTCGACCACTTCGAGACCGACGACGACGGCCAGGTCACTGCTGCGGTCGACCCCAACGGCGAGCGCTACCCCTGTGACTTCGCGGGCGTCGCCATCGGCCTGACGTTCAACACGGAGTTCCTCCACGACGTCGACCTCGAGATGGACAACGGCATCGTCGTCGACCAGTACATGCAGACGAACCTCGAGGACGTCTACGCCGCGGGTGACCTCACGCGCTTTTACGACGTCTTACTGGGTGAGCACGCCCAGAACGGCTCGTGGGGCTCGGCGAAGGAACAGGGCCGGATCGCCGGAACCAACATGGCCGCCGACGGCGAGACCGAGGGGTTCGAGTGGGTCTCCTCGTACTCGATCACCCACTTCGACTTCCCGTTTCTCTCCTTTGGCCACCCCACCCTCGGCGACGACCACGCCGAACGCAAGTACTCGGACACCGAGTGGCGGCGCATCGCGTTCAAAGACGGCAAAATCGTCGGCGGCGTCCTCATCGGCGACCTCGCCCCCCAGAGCAAGTTCAAGCAACTGATGCGCGAAGGGCGTGTCGTCGCCGACCAGAAAGAGGTGCTGCTCGCCGAGACGGTCGACCTGGACGACCTCGCTCCGGCCCAGGAGCAGTAGCGCCCTCGCCCCCGTCGAGTTCCTGCGGCTCCGTCTCTCCGCTTCGCTCGAGCGCGTGTGCGATGGTACCACCTGTCCTTCCTACTCGAGCGAGCGCCGTCGGCCGATTTCTCCACGGGTGACCGGTATCGACAGAAGAGTTAAGTCGCGTGTCGCCCTGCAGTAGTGTGTGTATGTCTAGCAGTAGCACAGTGGGGCGGACGGTCACCCTGCGACGGACCGAGACGGTTCGTTCACCGCCGCGAGTCCGCCACGTCGACGAACTGAGTGAGGACGCGCTGGCGCGCTTTTACGACCTGGTCACCTCCGGTGGCGGGTCGGCAGTGACGGACCTGACGGGGTTCGTCGACGGTGAGATCATCGTCTTCACCGACTACTACCGGGTCTCGCTGGAGTGACGGGGCAACGATCCGCTCGCGACCCGGTCGCACTCGAGTAGTACCGAAGCCGTTTTGCGCCGTCCGGAGCAGAGAGTAGCCATGAACGGTGGAAGCGACATGACCCTCGCGTTCGAGCTCTCGGCGCTACAGGAACTGGCGGTCCCCGAGGCGGTCTTCGACGACGCGCGCGGGTGGAGTACGTACGTCGGCGTCGTCTCCGAAGAGCCGACCTACGTCGTCACGAACTACACGCGCAAGAACCGGATCCGCCAGGACTTCTTCTCGGGCCCGCGCGGGAAGGCCGAGAGCTTAGAGAGCGTCAAACGCCAGTTCGACACCGAACGCCACGTCTTCGTCGGCACGGACGAGGAGGACGAAGCGCTCGCGGCCGACCTCGGCTGGGAGTACCTCGCCGTCGAGGACGCCGCGGCCGCCGCCGAGTGGCCGCTCGCCTCGGAGACCGACGGAGCCGAACAGTCGGAACCGGTCCGCGACGACTGGCCCTGAGATGACGTTCTCGGTCACTGACGTCCTCGACGACGGCATCGAACGCGTCCTCGACAGACGCCTCCTCCCGGTGTTTCTCGCCCTCTACGCCGTCCACCTCGCCCTCGTCGTCGCCACCCAGAGCTACCTCGAGCGCCAGCGCGAGGCGCTCGCGGCCGACCCGTTCGTCGGTGAGGCGCTGCTCCCCGACCAGTTCCCGCTCGCGCTCGACGTCTCCGCCACCCTCGCCTGGGTCGTCTGGGGACTCGCGCTAGCCGGGTTCGTCACGGCGTCGGTCGTCGCGTTCCGCGCGCTGCTGGCCCGCGAGGACGGCCCGTCGAGCGATCCTCCCTCCCGCCACGGTCTCCTCCTCGCGACGGCCCACGGGTTCGTCGCCGCCGTCGTCGGCGTCCTCGTCGTCGCCACCGGCCTGGTCTTGCTCGTCCTCCCCGGCCTGTTCCTCGCGAGCGCGTTCGCGTTCACTCACGCGTACATCTCACTCGAGCGCGTCGACACCGTCGAGGCGATGCGGCGCAGTTACGCCGCGACCGACGGCTACCGACTCGACGTGTTCGTCGTTCTCGCGGTCACCGTCCTCACCTACCTGGGCGTGAGCTTCCTGGGCGGGTTCGCGCTCGCGTTCTCGGCGCTTCTGGCCGCGCCCGTCGCCGGCGAACTCCTCAACGTCGCGTTCAATGCGTTCGCCTGGCTGGCCGCCCTCGCCATCCTCGCGAGCGCGTTCGACCACCTCGAGACCGCCCGCGCCGACGCCGCCGAGAAGTGGGCGGGCATCGACGACGAACTCCTGCCCTGAACCGCGAGTCGTCGGGCTTATCCCTGCGACGGCCGAACGCTACCCGATGGCACAACCCCGCGTTCCGGGTGACGACCGGGACACCCTCGAGTTGCCCTGTGGGGAGTCGATCGACCCGACGACGATCGACCTCGGGATGCGCGAGTACGACTGCAACTGCGGCGAGCGCCACGCCGTCGTGATGGACCTCCACCCGCCCTCGCGCTTTTTCCCCGAGTCGCTCGTCGACGTCCTCCGCGAGACGGTCGAGACCGCAGACGACTTCGAGGAGTTCGGCACGCCCCACCTCCTCGGGATCGTCATGGAGGAGTTCCCCGAGCAGGTCGTCGCCTACGACGCCGCCGAGACCGGCAGCGTCGGCTACACCTTGTTGTGGATGACCGATTTCGACTCCCACCGACTCCACGTCGTCGTCGTCGAACTCGTCGTCGAACTCATGGAGCACGCGATCAGCCACGCCGAAGACGACGGCGCGCGCACCGATTTCGAGCGCCAGATGCTCGAGTTCGACGTCGAGGCGTTCGTCGACGAGTACCGCGCGATGCGCGACTTCGAGAGCGAACACGACCGGCCGGTTTAACCCGAACGGTCTGTCAGCAGTCGGGACGACGGGCCGTCTCAGGGAACTTTGATCGAGCGAAAGCCACACTGAGGATTCTCACACTCGAGGTTCCCCGTCGGGTGGTACTGAGAGAGCGCGCTCTCACAGAGGGGGCAGACACGGGCGGTCTCGTCGGAACGGTCCGGACCGGAGACGTTCGTCATCATGTGTGGATAGAGAAACTATTAGAATATAACACGACTGCCAAATATTTTAGTGTGGTGGGCAGTGGTATCATCTCACTCGAGCGGAGAACGACGGCTCGGGAGTGTGCGCCTCCGGTGGACTGGGCACGCTCGAGCGTCCCTGACGCACCACGCCTCGCGTCCCGCGCTGGCACGTCACACGTCACCATGGGTTCGAAATTCGAAATTGTGTTTCGGTATTCGTAGCATTTCGTGGGGCTTATTACGATGTACGCACTTCGGTCGGACGAGCAAATGAGCACGGACCACGACCCAGGGGATCCAGGTGCGGATGGACGCACGATTCTGTTGATCGGCAGCGGGCCGATCCAGATCGGCCAGGCCGCGGAGTTCGACTACTCGGGAGCGCAGGCGTGTCGCGCGCTGCAAGAGGAAGGCGCACACGTCGTCCTCGTCAACTCGAACCCGGCGACGATCATGACCGACCCGGAGATGGCAGACCGGGTCTACATCGAACCGATCACGACCGACGCCATCGCCGAGATCATCCGCAAGGAACGCCCGGACGGCGTCATCGCGGGTCTCGGCGGCCAGACCGGTCTCAACGTCACCGCCGAACTCGCAGAGGAGGGCATCTTAGAGAAGTACGACGTCGAGATCATGGGGACGCCGCTCGACACCATCTACGCGACCGAAGACCGCGACCTCTTCCGGAAACGCATGGTGAAGATCGGCCAGCCAGTCCCTCGCTCGACGACCATCTCGCTCGAGGAGGGCGAGACGGTCGCCGACTTCAGCGAGGAGGCACTCGGTGAGCGCGTCGAGGCCGCCGTCGACGAGGTTGGCGGCCTGCCCGTCATCGCGCGCACGACCTACACCCTCGGTGGCTCCGGGTCGGGCGTCGTCGAGGAGATGGACGAACTCAAAGAGCGCGTCCGCACCGGTCTGCGCCTCTCACGCAACAACGAGGTGCTGATCACGGAGTCGATCGCTGGCTGGGTCGAACTCGAGTACGAGGTGATGCGCGACGCCGACGACTCCTGTATCATCATCTGTAACATGGAGAACATCGACCCGATGGGCATCCACACCGGCGAGTCGACGGTCGTCACCCCCTCGCAGGTGATCCCCGACGACGGCCACCAGGAGATGCGCACCGCGGCGCTCGACGTGATCCGCGAACTCGGCATCCAGGGTGGCTGTAACATCCAGTTC
The DNA here is from genome assembly GCF_025629245.1 of Natronobiforma cellulositropha. Lineage (GTDB taxonomy): Archaea > Halobacteriota > Halobacteria > Halobacteriales > Natrialbaceae > Natronobiforma > Natronobiforma cellulositropha. Next base: position 104,876 of record NZ_JANZXN010000005.1, on the reverse strand, counting down.
GCCTGGCGCGACGACGGCACTCCCGGCGGGGAGTACCGCGTCGTCGAGGTGAACCCGCGCGTCTCGCGTTCGTCCGCGCTCGCCTCGAAGGCGACCGGCTACCCGATCGCGCGCGTCACCGCGAAGGTCGCCCTCGGCCTGCGTCTCCACGAGATCGACAACGAAATTACGGGCGAGACGACCGCGGCGTTCGAACCCGCCATCGACTACGTCGTCACGAAGGTCCCGCGCTGGCCCAAGGACAAGTTCGAGGACGTCGACTTCGAACTCGGCACCGCGATGAAGTCGACGGGCGAGGCGATGGCGATCGGCCGCACCTTCGAGGAGTCCCTGCTCAAGGCGCTCCGGTCGACCGAGTACGAACCCAGCGTCGACTGGGCCGACGTGAGCGACGACGACCTCGAGACCGAGTACCTCGAGAAACCCACCCCCGACCGCCCGTACGCGATGTTCGAGGCGTTCGACCGCGGCTACACCGTCGAGGAGATCTGTGACCTGACGGGCATCTACGAGTGGTACGCCGAGCGCTACGAGAAGGTCGCCGACGGCGTCGTCGCCGCTTCTGAGGGCAACTTCGCCGACGCCGCGATCACCGGCCGGACGAACGCCGAAATCGCCACGGCCGCGGGCACCGACGTCGCCAGCGTCGAGGCCGAGGTCCCCGGCCGCACCTACAAACAGGTCGACACCTGTGCCGGTGAGTTCGCCGCCCAGACGCCCTACTACTACTCCGCGCGCAAATCCGAGTTCGAAGCCGGGCCGCTCATCGGCGACGCGGCGGCAGGGGAACTCGAGGTCGACCGTGACGTCGAGAGCGTCGTCGTCGTCGGCGGCGGCCCGATCCGCATCGGCCAGGGCGTCGAGTTCGACTACTGCGCCGTCCATGCGATTCAGGCGCTGCGCGAAATCGGCGTCGACGCCCACGTGGTGAACAACAACCCCGAGACCGTCTCGACCGACTACGACACCTCCGACGGTCTCTTCTTCGATCCGATCACCGCCGAGGAGGTCGCCGACGCCGCCGAGGCGACCGGTGCCGACGGCGTGATGGTCCAGTTCGGCGGCCAGACCTCCGTCGACATCGGCGAACCGCTCGAGACCGAACTCGAGCGCCGTGGTCTCGACTGCCGCGTCATGGGGACGAGCGTCGAGGCGATGGACCTCGCGGAGGACCGCGACCGGTTCAACGCCCTGATGGACGAGCTGGGCATCGCCCAGCCAGTCGGTGGCACCGCGACCTCCGAGTCGGAAGCGCTCGAGTTGGCCCACGAGATCGGCTACCCCGTGCTCGTCCGCCCCTCCTACGTCCTGGGTGGCCGTGCGATGCGCGTCGTCCACGACGACGACGAACTCGAACACTACATCGAGGAGGCCGTCCGCGTCTCGCCCGACAAACCCATCCTCGTCGATCAGTTCCTCGACGGCGCGGTCGAACTCGACGTCGACGCCGTCGCCGACGTCGGCGCGTCACACGCGCCTGCTCGTCAGACGGAGTCTGACGCTGGCGAGGACGTCCTCATCGGCGGCATCATGGAACACGTCGAGAGCGCCGGGATCCACTCCGGCGACTCCGCCTGTATGATCCCGCCGCGCTCGCTCGACGCCGACACCCTCGAGCGCGTCCGCGAGGTAACCCAGGACATCGCGGTCGCCCTCGAGACGGTCGGCCTGCTCAACGTCCAGCTCGCGGTCAAGACCGACGACGACGGCGAGACCGAGGTCTACGTCCTCGAGGCCAACCCGCGTTCCTCGCGCACCGTCCCGTTCGTCTCGAAGGCGACGGGCGTCCCCATCGCGAAACTCGCGGCGAAGGTGATGGCCGGCGAGACCCTCGAGAGCCTCGGCGCGACCGAGCAGGTCCCCGACCACACCTCGATCAAGGAAGTCGTCCTGCCGTTCGACCGCCTGCCGGGTTCGGACCCGCGTCTCGGTCCCGAGATGAAGTCCACCGGCGAGGTGATGGGCACCGCGAGCACCTTCGAGACGGCCTACTGGAAGGCCCAGCAGGCGATCGGCAACGACATCTCCGCGGGCACCGCCGTCGTCGACCTCGAGGTCGACGGCTTCGAGACCTTCTTCGACCTCACCACCGTCGACGACGTCCCGCAGGCGATCCGCGACGGCGAGGTCGACTTCCTCGTCAGCGACGACCGCGACGCCCTCGAATCCGCCGTGACCGAGGACATCCCCTACCTCTCGACCGAGGCGAGCGCCCGCGCCTACCTCGAGGCGCTCGAGGCGTTCGACGGTGACCTCGAGGTCGAGACCGTCACCGACCGCCCCCACCGCGTCACCCAGTGGGGCGCACGGTAGCCACGGCTCACCGCTGAACGTTCTGTTCTCGCAGATAGTTCGCTCGAGTCTGCCTCAGGTCCGGTAGGATTCGGGGTCGACCGCCTCGCCGTCGATACACACCGAGGCGTCGGTGTTCGTGACGGTGATGTCGGTCACGTCGCCCGAGAAGCGAAACGCGAGCGGCGTGCCGTCGACGAGTCCCTCGACCGTACTCCCGGAGGCGACGATTGTCTCTCGGACCGGGTCCTCGACGGTCGGGTCGATCGTTCCGTCGACGGTGATCTCGAAGTTCGTCGGTCCAGTGCGTGCGTCGATCGTCAGTTCGCGTGCCATACCCCGAGGTCAGAGCCACCTCTCATAAGTTTTCTACCTCGCCATCCCTAGACGGGCGAGAAAGTCACTCGAGACGGCCGATTTCGCGACTTCAGCTGCCCTCCTCGCGCCCGGGTGAACGGTCGCTCGAGACGCTCCAATACAGCTAAAAGCGACCGGACTCTGTGGTTCGGGTATGGAGTACCACGAGGCGGCGAACGTCTGTTTCGACCTTCGTCGCTTCCGGCCGCGGCCCGGCACGGACTCGACGGCGGACGTTCTCTCGTTTCTGGGGGACCCACACGAGACGCTCGCGTGTGTCCAGATCGCCGGGTCGAACGGGAAGGGGAGTACGGCGCGGATGCTCGAGCGGGTGCTGCGCGAGTCGGGGCTCTCGGTCGGTCTCTACACCTCGCCACACCTCGAGGACCTCAGAGAGCGCATCCGCGTCGACGGACGGTTGCTGCCGCGTTCTGCGCTGGTCGCGTTCGTCGAGGAGTGTGGCGAGTACCTCACCGAGCGGGCCGCAGACGGCAACTCACCGACGTTCTTCGAGACGATGACCGCCCTCGCGCTCTGGCACTTCGCCCGCGAGGGGGTCGACGTCGCCGTCCTCGAAGTCGGCATCGGCGGCAAGTTCGACGCGACGAGCGTCGTCTCGCCCGTCGCGAGCGCCGTCACGAGCGTCTCGCTCGAGCACACCGGCATCCTCGGTGACACGCTCGAAGAGATCGCTCGCGACAAAGCCCACGTCGCCCCCGCCGACGCGCCGCTGGTCACGGGCGTCTCGGGAGCGGCGCTCGAGGTGGTCCGGGAGGTCGCCGGCTCGGTCGTCACCGTCGGCTCCGGCGACCGGCCGGCCACACCGGACGTCCGCGTCGCCTACGAGGGGCGGACGAACCACCTCGAAGCGGCCGTCTCGATCGACGCCGACACCGACGAGCCGTGGTCGCTCGAGGCGCAGATCCCCCTCCTGGGGACCCACCAGGCCGAAAACGCCGCCATCGCCGCGACGCTCGCCCGGCAGGTGGCGGACGTCTCGACGGCGGACCTCGAGCGGGGCCTGCGAAACGCCCACTGGCCGGGCCGCTTCGAGGTCTTCGAGCGCGACCCGCTCGTCGTCCTCGACGGCGCGCACAACCCCGGTGCCTGCGCCCGGCTGGCCGAGACGCTCTCGACGTTCGAGTACGACGCGCTCCACCTCGTCTTCGGCGCGATGCACGAGAAAGACCACGCGGGGATGGTCGAGGCGCTCCCGACACCGGATACGGTGATCACCTGCGAACCCGACCTCCCGCGCGCCGAAGACCGCGACGTGCTCGCGACGGTCTTCGAGCGCGCTGGCGTCGAGCCGGTCCGCGAGCGCTCGGCCGTCGCCGACGCCTTCGCCGCGGCGCTCGAGGCTGCGGGACCCGACGACGCCGTCCTCGTCACCGGCTCGCTGTTCGCCGTCGCCGAGGCGCGCTCGCGTTACACCTCGACCGTGATTCCGAAACGGGTTCGCGACCTCGCGGACGCCCGCGAGACGCTCGAGGGGGCGGGCGTCACCTCGAAGGGTGTCTGGCGGATGCGCGGGAAGGCGGTCCACCGGGTGGTGAAGACGGACCTCCAGTACCGCCAGGCGAGCTACCTCAAGCAGGAACTGCTGAGCGTCGGCGGCGAGTGCGCCCTCTCGGGACTCCAGCGCGGCGACGAACCGGTCGACGCCGTCCTGATGGGGACGCTCTCGCAGTTCAAGCGCGTCACCGAGAAACTCGAGGCCCAGCCCTACGGGCTCGCCGAGGTCGCCCGCGACCTGCGCGAGACGCTCGACATCCAGGTCGAGTCACCGCCGCCGCGTTACCCCTGGCAGGAACGCCCGTCGGTGATGGGCATCGTCAACGTCACGCCCGACAGCTTCCACGACGGCGGCGAGTACGCGGCGCTCGAGGACGCGCTCGCCCAGGCCGAGGCGATGGCTGCGGCGGGCGTCGACATCGTCGACGTCGGCGGCGAGTCGACCCGGCCGGGAGCCGACGAGGTCGCCACCGAGGAGGAGACCGAGCGCGTCGTCCCCGTGATCGAGCGCCTGGCCGAACGGTTTTCGGACGAAGACGAGCCGCTGCTCTCGGTCGACACGCGGAAAGCCGCCGTCGCCGAGACCGCACTCGAGGCGGGTGCCGACCTCGTCAACGACGTGTCGGGGCTCGCGGACCCGGAGATGCGCTTCGTCGCCGCCGAGTACGACGTCCCGCTCTGTCTCATGCACAGCATCGACGCGCCCGTCGTCCCCGGCCGGACGGTCAGCTACGACGACGTCGTCGAGGACGTGATCGGGGCGCTCACCGAACGGCTCTTGCTTGCGGAGAAGGCGGGTCTCTCGCGCGAGCAACTGATCGTCGACCCGGGTCTCGGCTTCGGCAAGTCCCCACGCGAGAGCTTCGACCTGCTCGCCCGACTCGAGGAGCTTCGCGCCCTCGGCTGTCCGATCCTCGTCGGCCACTCGCACAAGTCGATGTTCGACCACCTCGGCTACGGTCCCGACGACCGCCGGGACGCGACGGTCGCGACGACCGCCCTCGCCGTCGAGCGCGGCGCGGACATCGTCCGTGTCCACGACGTGCCCGAGAACGTCGCCGCGGTGAAGAGTGCGCTCGCCCTGCGCGACCCACACCGGACGGTCGACTAGAGCAGTCCGTACTCGAGCTGTAGGTCGCGGTAGTGCTGGAGGTAGCGCTCGAGCGTCGGCCGTCGGCCGAACGGCTCGAAGGCGTCGTCGCGCTCGCGGTGTTCGAGGTCGCCCGCGTCGACGATGGTCTCGACGAGTTCGCGCTCGGTCGTCGTCCGGAAGCCGCGTTCGCGCCCCTCGACGAGTTCGTGTGCGCTCGAGTTCGCGTGGTACTCGACGATGCCGATACAGCCACAGGCGAGCGCCCAGGCGAGTTCGGTCGGGAAGACGCAGTGGGTCGCCGTCTGGACGAAGACGTGGGCGTTCTTGTAGGCCGCCACGCGCGCCTCGCGCTCGAGGTCGCCGGCGAACGAGACGCGCTCGTCGATCCGTAAGTCACGGGCGAGGTCCTCGTAGTGCTCGCGTTCGGGACCGTCGCCGATCACCGTCGCTGCCCAGTCGCGGCCGCGTAGCTCTGCGAGCGCGAGCATGAGGCTCTCGAGGTTCGCCCCCTCGTCGAGGTGGCGCGCGTAGACGATTTCCGCGCCCTCGGCCGGCTCGGTCCCGTCGATCACCGACCAGTCGACCGGACACGGGATCACGTCGACGCGTTCGCCCTCGGCACCGAGTTCGCGCGTCCAGGTCCGGACGAGTCGCGACGGGGTGACGATCCGGTCGGGACGGCGCGCCGCGAGGCGACTCCAGCGCCCCTCGTCGATTCCCTCGTCGCCGTACCACTCGACGAGCAGCGGGACGCGCGCGAGCGCCGCCCCCGCGCTGGCGGCGGCGACCTGCGCTGGCGGGTGGGCGCTCGCGTGAACCGTGTCGGGACCGATCCGTCTGAGGGCGGTCGGGACCCGCCAGAGGAACGAGCGGGCGGACTCGAGGTCCCCGACGAGACCGTGGTAGGTGACGCCGTCGCGCTCGAAGGTCGCGTGGTCGCCGTCCCAGAAGGCCGCACAGAGGACGTGGACCTCGTGGCCGCGCTCGCGAAGCAAGTCGATCACAGTGGCCAGACGCGCGTTCGCCTCGGCGTCACGGTGGTAGATCGTTTCGAACGAGACGAACGCGAGTCGCATACGGACCCACCATGACGGCCGAAGGTAAAAAATCGATTCATTCTCGAGGTCCGACCGACGGCTGCTCCCGCATCCCGCCTCGCGAGGGCGCTCGAGGCAGGCCGGTCACTCGTCGTCGATCTCCGGCCGCTCGTCGCTCGTCTGATTTCGCTCGCGCTCACTTCTCTCGCCTGCGGGAGCCGACGCGTTCTCGTGGGCCTCGCTCCCGGCACCGTTCTGGCCCGTGTGGTTGAACGCGCTGTCGGTGCCGTCGTCGATCAACGACGAGTCGATGGGACCGGTGCCGTCGAGGACGCCGGAGCCGACGATGGCGACCGTCGCCCCGAACGCGACGAGCGTGACGACGATCACCACGACCGCCGTCCCCGGCGACGCGTCGTCTCCACCCGCCCCCGCCTCGCGTCCCTCCTCGTCTCGCATGCCCGCTCACACGGGGACGGCCGTTTTTGTTACGCACTCCCAACACCGCACTGGGACCGTCCGTCGACGTTCCCACACTCGGGAACGTCGTCGTTTGCACGTGGTAGGCGGCGGCTACGGTTTTGCGGAGGGCCTCGCCTGCGGTATCGGAAACGGTTACCGGGCCGCCGCCGTGAGAGGGACTATGGCCTACGACATCGAGCGCTACCTCAACGTCAGGAGTGCCTACGGCGCGTCGTTCGGTCCCGACGGCGAGCACCTCTCGTTTCTGATGACGACCACCGGCGTCCCACAGGTCTGGACGCTGACCGAGGCTCGCGGCTGGCCGGTGCAGCGGACCTTCTACGACGAACGGATCACCTTCGCTTCCTGGTCGCCGACACGACCCGAACTGATCTTCGGGATGGACGAGGGTGGCAACGAGCGAGCGCAGCTGTTTCGCCTCGAGCGTGACACCGGCGTGATCGAGAATTTGACGGCGACACCCGAGGCGAAACACCGCTGGGGTGGGTTCAGCCACGACGGCGAGCGCTTCGCGTTCACCTCGAACCGCCGCGACGAATCCGTCTTCGACGTCTACGTCCAGGACCGTGACGCCGTCGGCGAGGCGGCCACCCTCGTCTGTGAGGGCGACGGCTGGCTCACGGTCAGCGACTGGCACCCCGACGACAGCCACCTGCTCGTCTCCCAGGCGTACTCGAACTTCGATCAGGACCTCTACGAACTCTCGCTCGAGACCGGCGAGTTGCGCCACCTCACCCCCCACGACGGCGACGTTCGCTACGGAAGTGCGAGCTACGCACCCGACGGTGCGGGCGTCTACCTCGTCACCGACCGCGACGGCGATACGCTCTCGCTCGCCTACCTCGACGGTGAGACGCTCGCGCTCGAGACGGTGGCAGACGGCGCTGGCTGGAACGTCGACGGCATCGCGCTCGACCACGAGAGCGGCCGCTTCGTCTACTCGCGAAACGTCGAGGGCTACACCGAACTCACCGTCGGCGCGTTCGACGACGAGGAGCCGACCGCCTTCGAGACCTTCCCGACACCGGACCTGCCCGGCGGCGTCAGCGGCGGCGTGAGCTTCAGCCCCGACGCCGAGCGCGTCGCCCTCTCGACGACCGGCGACGCGATCAACGCCAACGTCTTCGTCGTCGAGGTCGAGACCGGCGCGGCCGAGCAGTGGACCGCCGCGCCGACGGCCGGCATTCCCCCCGAGACCTTCCGCGAGTCCGCCCTCGTCCACGTCGAGAGCGACGGACTCGAGGTGCCGGGTTTCCTCTCACTCCCGGAGGAGACGGGTGACGGTGGCGCGCCGGTCATCGTCGACATCCACGGGGGTCCCGAGAGCCAGCGCCGCCCCTCGTTCAGCGCGGCCAAACAGTACTTCCTCGACCGGGGCTACGCCTACTTCGAGCCGAACGTCCGTGGCTCGTCGGGCTACGGGAGCGAGTACGCGAGCCTCGACGACGTCGAACTGCGCATGGACTCGGTCGCCGACATCGAGGCCTGTGCGGCGTTCCTCGCCGAGCATCCGGCGGTCGATCCCGACCGCCTCGTCGCGATGGGTGGCTCCTACGGCGGCTTCATGGTACTCGCGGCGCTCACCGAGTACCCCGAGCGGTGGGCAGCGGGCGTCGACATCGTCGGCATCGCCAACTTCGTGACCTTCCTCGAGAACACCGGCGAGTGGCGTAGAGCGCTCCGCGAGGCCGAGTACGGCTCGCTCGACGAGGACCGGGCGTTCCTCGAGTCGATCTCGCCGATCAACAACGTCGAGCGCATCGCCGCCCCGCTGTTCGTCCTCCACGGCGCGAACGACCCGCGCGTCCCGGTGGGCGAGGCCGAACAGATCGCCGAACGGGCCGCAGAACAGGGCGTCCCGGTCAGAAAGCTCATCTTCGAGGACGAGGGCCACGGCTTCTCGAAACTCGAGAACCGCATCGAGGCCTACTCGGCCATCGCCGACTTCCTCGACGAGCACGTCTGAGTCGCCGCTCCCCCGCTCGAGCGATTCGCCCGCACTGCCGTCAGCCCGCTGTCCGTTTTTCGGAGTGATAGGAGCGTACAAGAGGTCTCGACGTCAGACGGGTGAGCATGCACGCGCGCCGGGTCGCCGTCGGCCTGTCGGTGGCTCTCGTCCTGGTCGGGGTGCTCGTCTACGGGGTGGGGTGGGAAGCGGTCCTCGAGCACCTCAGAGCGGCGAATCCGGTCGCGTTCGCGGCCGCCGCCGGTGCGGGTGCGGTGATTCTCGCCCTCCGCGGCGTGTTGCTCAGACAGCTACTCGGTCCGGTCGAGGGGAGTGCGCGCGGTGGGGCGTTCGCGACGGCCTTCCTCGCGGGCTACTTCGCCCGGAGTACGCTCCCGTGGGGTCGCTCGACCGGGGCGCCGGTCACCGCCTACCTCCTCGCTCGCAACTCGGAGTCGGCCTTCGAGGACAACCTCGCGGTCGTCACCGTCGCCGAAGTGTTCGCGTTCGTCGCCTCCGTCGTCGTCGGTCTCGTCGGCCTGGCGATGTTCGTCGGAGTCGAGTCCCCCGAGGGGGACCTCCTGCTCACGCTCTCGCTCGTCGCCGTCGGGAGCCTCCTCGTCGTGGGGATGGTCGTCGTCCTCGTCGGCCAGGACCGCGCACACGCGCTCTTCGGTGCGCTCGCCGCGCGCTGGGACCGGTTCGCCGAGCGCTCGCCTCGCCTGCCCGGCGGCCGTGGCCGCGTCCGCGGCCGACTCGAGGGCTTCTTCGCGACGCTCGATGCGGTCAGCGCGGCCCGACGGACGCTGGTGGCTGCCTTCGCCGTCGCCCTCTGTAGCTGGGTGGTCAACGCGTTGCCGCTGTACTTCAGTCTGCTCGCGCTCGGTGTCGACGCCCCGCTCGCCCTCTCGCTCGCGTGTGCGCCGCTGGCCTCGTTCGGCGGGGTGATCCCGCTGCCGGGTGGGACCGGCGGAATCGAGTACGCCCTGGCCGGACTGCTCGTGGCGACGGTCGGCCTCTCGGGTGACCTGGCGACTGCAGTAACGTTGCTTTACCGACTATCAACGTACTGGCAACACGTCCTCCTCGGTGGACTCGGTGCCATCTACCTGACCGTGGCCGGCCACCCCTCACTCGTCGAACTCGAGCGGTAGCTCTCTTCCTCCATAAATTCCAACCTGCTCACTACTCTCTACTACTATCTCTCCTCTGTCTATTCAATCGGGAGGTGGTAATTTTTTCGACACCTGTGCTTTGGCCTCCCAAACTCCCTTACACGGCACCCTGGTGGATACACTGGTGACCTCCGTTCCAGGACCAGTGGATACTCTCTCAAATGCCGGTGTGTGGCCGCATGGCTGCTCGTAGCCGGGAACCTCTCCGGTCTGTCGTCGAATATAACATTCTCTCGACTATATACACTCAAAATTGTCATATCTGCCACGAACGCTCGATTCGCGCTCGCTGTTCGCCGGTGCCGTCCTCTTTTCCATTACAGTCGTATGGGTGTAATCGGATGAGGGTACAGCCAGTGAACCGGTTCACATCCATTACAGTCGTAGGGTTGTGAGCCTTCACTCGAGTGATCCGACTGCGCGGCTGACTCCCTGGTGAGTACTGGAATGTGAGTGGTGTTACCGTGAGTGAACGAGGCGGGTCTCGACACGTGCTAGCAACACTTATGCGAAACACGGCTCAACTACGTGTATGAACCGGACAACGGGTGACCACGGCTCGATTCGGACGGTTGGGGCGGTGGAGACCGCGTTCACAATCACTGACGCCCTCCGTACGCACGCGCCAGTGGGTGTGTCGGCACTCGCGGCCGAACTCGACATGCCGCGAAGCACCGTCTACGTCCACCTCACGACGCTCGAGCAGGCCGGATTCGTGGTTCGTGACGGAGAGCAGTACCGCCTCGGGCTCGAGTTTCTCCGCTACGGCTCCTCCGCCCGCAACAGCTGTAACGTCTACCGGGCGGCCAAGGGTGAGGTCGAACAGCTCGCCGAAGAGACCGGCGAGGCCGGTAATCTCGGCGTTGAACAGGGGGGTCAGCGCGTTATTCTCTACAAGCACGAGGTGGGTGAAGCGATTTACGACAACACGCCCACCGGGGAGTTCACGCTGATGCACTGGACGGCGATCGGGAAGGCAATCCTCGCTTACCGCCCCCGCGAGGAGGTCGAAGCCATCGTCGACCGGCACGGATTGCCGCGATCGACGCCCAACACTGTCACTGATAGTGAACAGCTGTTCAACGAACTCGACACTATCGTCAACGATGGCTACTCGATCGAGGACGAGGAGCGTCGCGAGGGCGTCGTCGCCATCGCCGCACCGATCCGAAACACGGACACGGGCCACGCCGTCGGCGCGCTGTCGATCTCGGGACCTCGTCACCGGCTCAAACGCGACGGCAACCTGAACCCGGCGTTCATCGACGCCGTCAGAAACCACGCGAACGTCGCCGAGTTGCGCTACAACCACTACTGACCGCCCGCTCCGTGTGACTCCGTCTCACCGTCACATTTATTCCGTATGGCTCACCAGTAGTGAGTGAGACCGAACCCGAGTGGTACGTGGAGTCGACTATCCGCGTTCCACGCTGACCGGCCATGGACCCGTCTCCACCGCTCGAGACGCGTCCGGCCGGCCGACCAACGCAACGAAGCACATGAGCGCACACACAGACGAGATGCCACGACGCGCTGCCGAGGTGGCGGCATGAGCCGTACGAACAACACTGTCGACCGGTCGCTCCGCTCGGCGTTTCGAGACCGCCTGGCAGCGGTCGACGTCGACTCGACGGTCGTTTCCAGAGATGCACTCGCGGATACACTCGAGACGCGGCTCACCGAGCCCGCCGTCGCGAGCGACCTCGGCGACGGCGTCGACCTCCCGGCCGCAATCGGCACCGAACCGACACTGGCGGACCTCCGGGCGGCCGCGACCGGAATCACGCGTGCGCGTCTCGGCGTCGCCTCCCTCGGCAGCATCGTCGTCTCCTCGAGCCCGGGTCTCGACGGACCCGTGAGCCTCTTCCCGCCGAAACACGTCGCGATCCTCGAGGCGGCCGACATCGTCGCCGACCTCGAGACGGCGCTCGAACTGCTCGCGGCGGACTTCGCGGCGGGGGCGAACGACGTCGTCTTCGTCACGGGACCGTCCTCGACGGGAGACATGGGTGAACTGGTCGTCGGCGTCCACGGCCCGGCGGAGATGGAGGTCGTGATCGTCGAATGACGAGCAAACGCGACACCGCAGCCCACATCCGCTGGCTGATGGAGACCGAAGGCGAGACGGTCAAGCACAACACGACGGTGATCAACCAGCGCCGTTACGACGTCTTCGAAGAGATGGGTGAGGAGGCGCGCCAGGACCTCAGGAGTCGCGCTCGCGCGATCAAGGAAGACGCCATCGAACGCCTCCCGGAACTCGTCGAGCAACTGCGCGAGAGCGTCGAAGCCAACGGCGGAACGGTCTACCTCGCCGCCGACGCCGCCGACGCGAACCGACACATCGCCGACCTCGTCGCCGAGGCGGGCGCGGAGTCGGTCGTGAAGTCGAAGTCGATGACCACCGAAGAGATCGAGGTCAACGACGCCCTCGAGTCAGGCGGCGTCGAGGTCCACGAGACCGACCTCGGCGAACTGGTGATCCAGCTCGCCGGCGAGAAACCCTCACACATCGTCGGGCCGAGTCTCCACAAGTCGAAACCCGAGATCGCGGCGCTGTTCGACGAACACTTCGACCTCGAGGAGCCACTCGAGTCGGCCGAGGAGCTGACCGCGTTCGCGCGCGACTACCTCGCCGAGCGGATCGAGGAGGCCGACGTGGGGATGACGGGGGCGAACTTCCTCGTCGCCGAGACGGGCTCGCTCGCGCTGATCACCAACGAGGGCAACGCCCGGAAGGTGGTCGAGTCGACCGACACCCACATCGCGGTCGCGGGCATCGAGAAGATCGTTCCCTCGCTGACCGATCTCGCCCCGTTTTTCGAACTCGTCGCGAGTTCGGGCAACGGCCAGTCGATCACGAGCTACACCTCGGTCTTCTCGCCGCCGGTGAACACGCCGCCGCTCGACGGCGCGGACGAGCGGGCGTTTCACCTCGTCCTGATCGACAACGGCCGCAGCGAGATGCGCGAGGACGAGGTGCTGCGCGAGACACTCTACTGCGTGCGCTGTTCGGCCTGTCTCAACTCGTGTGCGAACTTTCAGCACGTCGGCGGCCACGCCTTCGGCGGGGAGACCTACACCGGCGGCATCGCGACCGGCTGGGAGGCGGGCATCCACGGCCAGGACAGCGCCGCCACGTTCAACGACCTCTGTACCGGCTGTAGCCGCTGTGTCAACCAGTGTCCGGTCGAGATCGACATCCCGTGGATCAACACCGCGGTCCGCGACCGGGTCAACCGCACCGGCGACGACGCCATCCTCGACCCGCTGTATGCGGGACTCACGCCCGACATCGAGGACGGCGGGATCGACCACCAGAAGCGCCTCTTCGGCAACTTTGAGACGCTCGCGAGAGTCGGGAGCGCGCTGGCTCCGCTCTCGAACTGGGTCGGCTCGCTCGCGCCGAGTCGCTACCTGCTGGAGCGCCTCGCGGGCGTCGACCGCCGTCGGGACCTCCCGACGTTCCAGCGTGAGACGCTGCGCGAGTGGTTCGCGGCACGCGGCGGGACGCACGTCCGCGAGCCGACGACCGACCGGCGAGTCGTCCTCTACCCCGACACGGCGACGAACTACATCGACGTCGAGCGCGGGAAAGCCGCCGTCGCGGTCCTCGAGTCACTCGGCGTCCCGGTCGAGATTCCGGCCGTCCCCTCGAGCGGGCGCGCCCCGCTCTCACAGGGGATGGTCGAGACGGCCCGCGAGCGTGCCCACGCGGTGGACGCGGCGCTGGCCGACCACCTCGACGCCGGGGCGGACGTGGTCGTCGTCGAGCCGAGCGACCTCGCGATGTTCCGCGACGACTACGAGAAGTTCCTGCCCGACGCCTCGTTCGACCGGCTGTCGTCGAACAGCTACGACCTGCTCGAGTACGTCTACGGACTGGTCGTCCAGGAGGGTGTCGACCCGAGCGCGCTCGCCGGGCCGGACGATACCGGCGGGGCGCGCGTCGCCTACCACAGCCACTGCCAGCAGCGGACGATGGGACTCGAGGCACACACCGTCGCCGTGCTCGAGGAACTGGGCTACGAGGTCCAGACGAGTTCGGCCGAGTGCTGCGGGATGGCGGGCAGTTTCGGCTACAAGAGCCAGTACTACGAACTCGCGATGGAAGTCGGCGAGTCACTCGGCGACCAGCTCTCCTCGCTCGAGTACGATCACGTCCTCACCAGCGGCACCTCCTGTGGCGAACAGGTGGCGGCGGTGCTGGACGACGACCCGGCGCACGTCGCGGAACTGATCGCGCCGAGGTAGGTGGCGGTCGTGTCTCTCCGCGGCAGAAGCGTTTACCCGTGAGGAACCCGTCGGTCGAGACGAGGCATCACTCATGAGCGTCGAAGAGAAGACCGTCGCGATCATCGCATCGAACGAGTTCGAAGACATCGAACTCGAGTATCCGCTGTTGCAGTTGAGCCACGAGGGCGCGGAGGTCCTGCTGGTCCCGGTCCAGTCGGGCCACCACCCGCGGCCGGCGCTTTCCGAGACGGGAACCAAACCCGTCACCGGCCGCTTCGGGACGCCCCTCCCACCTGAAGTGATGGTCGAGGGCAACCGCTACACCACCGTCGAGTTCGAGGACCTCGACCTCGACGAACTCGATTGCGTGCTCTACCCGGGTGGGTTCTCGCCGGACCACCTGCGCGTCATCCCCGAGGTCGTCGAGTTTACCCGGGAGGCCTACGAGCGCGGCCTGCTCGTCGCCTCCATCTGTCACGGCCCGTGGATGCTGGTCGAAGCCGACATCGCCGACGGGAGAGACGTCTGTGGCTACGAGGCGATCCACACCGATCTGGAGAACGCCGGTGCGACGGTCCACGACGTCCCTGCGATTCAGGACGGCACCATCGTCACCGGCCGCGTGCCCGACGACCTCCCCGAGTTCGTCGAAGCCGTCGTCGAGGCGCTCGAGTCGAGCGAACTCGAGACGACCCCGGCCTGATTCCTGCGAGCCGTACCTTTATGCCGCCCCCTCACACTGTGTGAGCTATGCCACCACAACCGAGCGTCGTCGCCGACGTTCCGTGCTGGATCGGTGAGGGAGCGCTCGCGCATCCGGACGAGGGGACCGTCTACTGGGTCGACATCCCGAGCGGGTCGCTGTACCGGTACGATCCGGCCGCCGACGAGCACGACCTGTGTCACACGGACCCACCCATCGGCGGCTTCACGTTCCAGGACGACGGCTCCGTCCTGCTGTTCGGCGCGGGCGGGCGCATCACGGTCTGGGACGACGGCGCGGCCGACACCGTCGTCGACGGACTCGCGGAGGAGGACGGGCTGCGGTTCAACGACGTCGTCGCCGATCCGCGCGGTCGCGTCTTCGTCGGGTCGATGACCGACGACGACCACGGCGTCGGCCACCTCTCCCGCCTCGAGACCGACGGCACGCTGACCCGACTCGAGGACGGTGTCGAACTCCCGAACGGGATGGGATTTTCGCCCGACGAGGAGACGTTCTACCTCGTCGAGACGAACACGAACACGATCTACGCCTACGACTACGAGGTCGAGACGGGCGACCTCTCGAACCGGCGGGTCTTCGCGAGCGCCGACGAGGCGTGGGCCTACGACGGCCTGACCGTCGACGCCGACGGCGGCGTCTGGGTCGGTCTCTGGGGCGGCCACGCGATCGTCCGTCTCACCCCCGAGGGCGACCTCGACGAGTGGGTCGACGTGCCGGCGGCGAACGTCACCACACTCTCTTTCGGGGGCGAGGACTCCCGGCGTGCCTACGTGACGAGCGCGACCTTCGAGGCACCCCTGACGAACGCGCTCGCCGGACGGCTGTTCGCGTTCGACCTCGAGTACGAAGGAAAACCGGAGTACTACTCGCGCGTCGAGTACTGAGCCGAACTTCGCGGTTCCGCACGCGCGAGCCGAACGCGACCAGTCGTCTCGTCCCGCTCAGCGAACCGTGTAGCCGCCGTCGATGGTGACCGACTGGCCGGTGACGTACGCCGAGGCGTCGCTCGCGAGGTAGACCGCGAGCGGGCCGACGTCTTCGGGTCTGGCCATCTCCTCGAGCAACATCCCGTCGTACCACTCGCGGGCCATCTCGGGGTCGGTCTCGAGGACGTCCTCGATCAGGTCGGTCCGGACGTAGCCGGGGTTGATGCTGTTGACGCGGACGCCGTGTTCGGCCCACTCGGAGGCGAGTTGGCGCGTCATCGCGTCCATCCCGCCTTTCGAGGCCTGGTAGCTGACCTGTGGCTGGGGGTGGTTGGCGACGAACGCCGAGATCGACGAGAGGTTGACGATCGAGCCGCCACCGTCGGCGATCATCACGCGCCCGACGTGTTTCGCGCAGTGGAACGCGCCGGTGAGGTTCACCTCGAGGACGGCCCGCCACTCCTCGCGCGTCATCGCTTCGGCCGGGACGTTGTGGACGATACCCGCGTTGTTCACGAGCACGTCGACCGTCCCGTGTTCCGCTCGCACGTGGTCGACGAGCGCTTCGACGGCCGCTTCGTCCGAGACGTCCGCCCCGAGCGCGTCGACGCTCGCATCGGTGTCGGCTTCGATCGTTGCCGCTGCGCTCGCACCGCTCGCTGCGTCACGGTTGGTGATGACGACGCGAGCGCCCGCCTCCGCGAGTGCGTGTGCGACGCCGTATCCGATGCCGCGGCTGCCGCCGGTGACGATGGCGACCTCGCCGGTGAGGTCCAGTCGGTCGAACAGGTCCATACTCGAGGTGATGTGCAGACGGAGGATAAAATACCATCGCCACCCGCAAACAAATCTTCTTTCTAACTGGTAGTGGACGAAACGACGGGACCATGATCGTTAGTGAACATAACGTATATTACAGTCCGGCCGCATGTACGACGCATGGTAGAGCTACACAGTAGCGAACAGCCATCACGCCGCACGTTCCTCAGGGCAACCGGTCTCGCAGGAACGGTCGGTGTGGTCTCGCTCGCAGGGTGTACGGGTAACGGCGACGACGACGATGTGGGTGCGCCTGACGAAGCGGTCGTCGAAGACCCGGACGGTGAACCGGTCCCGGAACTGACCTACGAGAACTTAGATCCCGACGCGCCGCTCCGGTACTGGTACGGCCAGCAACACGCCGAGAACATCCGCGAACTCGGTATCGAGGTCGACTACAACTCGAGAGCGCTCGACGCTCACCTAGAGCGGGTGTTCGACACGCGCGAGTTCGACTACACGGTGATGCGCTGGCTCGACGGCTTCGACCCGGACAACGCGCTCCGGACGATCGCCAGCGAGAGTACGCTGACCGAAGGCGGTGGGAACGTCCCGGGCCACGTCAACGAGGAGTACGAGGAGATGCTCGCAGAACAGCGCGGGCTGGTCGACCCCGACGAGCGCCAGGAGGTCGTCTTCGAGATGCAGGAGTACCTCGTCGAGGAGAACGTGATTCACCCGATCGTCGTCCAGGACCGGGCGATGCCGTACCGCTCCGACCGGGTCTCGAACGTCTCGGGGATGCTCGAGGACGGTCTCGCGGGCATCTGGAACATGGTCGAGGTCGAGACCGACGACGGCCGGCTCACGGCGGCCTCCCACGAGGACCTGACGAACCTCGACCCGGTCACCGGACTGGTGAGCCGCGCCAACCGCGACATGATCCAGCTGGTCTACGACCGGCTGATGCACCCCGACCCGGACGAGGAGTACACGCCACAGCCGTGGGCGGCCGAGAGCGTCGAGTGGGAGGACGACACGACCGTCCTCGTCACGCTCCGCGACGGTATGGAGTGGCACGACGGCGAGTCCGTCGACGCGGACGACGTCGTCTTCACCTTCGAGTACCACGAACAGGAGAACCCCGACTTCGGCGGGCTCGCGGAGAACCTCGAGACCGTCGAGGCCGAGACCGACCTCGACGTCCGCTTCGACCTCTCGGAGCCGGACGCCATCTTCGAGTCGGTCATCCTCGCCGGACGGAACGCGAGTCTCATCCCCCAGCACGTCTGGGAGGGTCGCGAACCCGGTGAGATCGTCGACGAACAGGACTACGTCGGCAGCGGGCCGTTCCAGTTCGAGTCGTTCGACCTCGGTGAGGACCTCAGGCTCAGCGCACACGAGGGCCACCACCACGAGCCGAACGTCGACGAGTTCATCCGTGTCGAGTCCGCGGACGCCTCCTCGTCGGCCAGTCTCGTCCAGGGCGGCGAGGTCGACATGATCAACTTCGACCTGCCCGCCGACCAGCTGATCACGCTCGAGGACGACGACGACATCGCCCTCGAGAGCGCGCTGATGACCTCGATCCACTACGGCGTCCCCAACCGCCGCCGCGAGCCGTTCGCCAACCCGGCGATCCGGGAGGCGGTCGCCTACACGATTCCGCGCGAGGACATCGTCGACATCGGTGCCGACGGCTTCGCCGAGATCATCGACGCGACGCTCTCGCCGGGACTCGAGTTCTGGTACAACGACACTCTCGACGGGCGACCGTTCGACATCGAGGCGGCGATCGACGTCTTAGCCGACGCGGGCTTCCAGTGGAACGAAGACGGCCAGCTTCACTACCCACCGGAGTACGAACCGCAAGACGAGTGGGCCGACCCCCACCAGCCGGAGTAGTCCCGCCGACCCGGCTGTCCACCAGTTGCATCGCTCGTCCACCACACAGCTATCAACCGCTTCTTGGGCACCCCACCGCCACCCCGCTCTCCGGGGTGGTACGACACCACACAGTAACAGTTATTTATGACTGTCTCCAACAACCCTGATAGATTTCATGCCCTGGCAGAGCCGTATCAGTCGGCACGAGCACACGGTGCGAGAGACTGACACACAGTCGGTGATCGATCGATGAAGAAGTACGTCACGCGGCGGATCTTACAGCTGCTAGTTACGTACTTCGCGTTCCTGACGCTCCTGTTCGTCGTCTTCCGGATCGCTCCGGGTGATCCGACCTCGATGTACCTCCTCGAGGGAATGGGACCGGAACAGCGTCAGGCGACGCTCGAGCGACTGGGTGTCGATCGGCCGTTGCACGAACAGTACGTGAACTACCTGCTGCAGTTGTTGTCGCTCGATCTCGGTGAGTCGTTCCGCTACGGGACGGCCGTCGAGAACGTGATCTGGGTCCGCTTCTGGAATACGGTCCTCCTGATGGGGCCGGCCTTTCTCATCGCTTACGTCCTCGGGATCGGGATCGGCGCGTTCATGGGATGGGTCCGCGGGAGCGCCAAAGAGCGCTTCGGCGTCATCATGACGCTCGTCGCCCGCTCCTCGCCGGAGTTCTGGATCGGCCTGCTCCTGTTGATGACGTTCTCGTTTTACCTCGGCTGGTTCCCATCCGGCGGGATGCGAGAGACGGGTTACGAGGCCGCGACGTTCTGGGACCGGTACCTGTCGCTGAACTTCCTCCACCACATGTTCCTGCCGCTGCTCACCGGCGTCATCTTCTACATGGCGACACCGGCGCTGCTCATGCGCAGTAGCATGATCCAGGTGTTGAACTCCGACTTCATCGAGATCAAGAAGGCGGAGGGCCACCCCGAGTACATCATCCTCTACAAGTACGCCGCGCGGAACTCGATCCTGCCGATCACGACGGTGGTCGCCATCGTCGTCGGCGTCGCCCTCGGTGGCTCGCTCGTGATCGAGACGGTGTTCAGCTGGCCCGGCATGGGCCGTGAGATGGTCGACTCGGTCATGCACAACGACTACGCGATGGCCCAGTCCGTCTTCTTCCTGATGGGGAGCGTCGTGATCTTCATGAACTTCGTCGCAGACATCGTCTACGTCTTCCTCGACCCGAGGGTGAGATACGAATGAGCACAGATATCAGAGACCGACTCGACGCGACCGTCGAGGGGAACCGCAGGCTGGCCAAACTCTCGAAAGACGCCGGCTACGTCTGGGGGATCATCCGCGGTGACACGCTCGCCACCATCGGCGTCGTGATCATCCTCGGCTTCCTCTTTCTGGCGCTGTTCGGGCCGATGCTCGCCCCTCACGACCCGGGCGACAACCTCCGCGGCGAGGACGGCCAGCTCCTCCGGACCGACTCGCCGACCGAGACCTTCTCCGAGGGTGCCTACCTCGGAACCACGAACTACGGCGAGGACGTCCTCTCGCAGGTGATCGTCTCCGTGCGCGTCTCCGTCTTCGTCGGTCTCCTGGCCGCACTGATCGCGGTGTTCATCGGCGCGAACGTCGCCCTGATCAGCGCCTACTACGGCGGCAGGGTCGACGACGTCCTGATGCGCATCGTCGACATCGCCTACGGGTTGCCGTTCCTCCCGTTCGTGATCGTCCTGGTGTTCATCTTCGGCTCGAACATCTGGAACATCGTCTTCGTCATCGCCGCCGTCCTCTGGCGTGATTCAGCCAGGGTCGTCCGCTCCGAGGTACTGACACAGAAACAACGGCCGTACGTCAAGTCCGCCCGCGCCATCGGCGCGAGCGACCTCAGGATCATGTACAAACACATCTTCCCCAACGTCCTCCCGCTCGTCGGCCTCTACGCGGCGTTCGCCGTCGCCTACGCCATCATCTACGAGGCCAGCCTGGCGTTCCTCGGCTTCGGCGACCCCGAACTCTACTCGTGGGGACAGATGCTCTTTCAGGCCTACCACTCCGGGGCGATCCGCTTCGCCTGGTGGTGGGTCTTACCCCCGGGCATCTGCCTGATGTTGCTCGTGATGGCCGTCTTCTTCATCGGCCGATCACTCGAGGAGATCACCAATCCGGAGCTGAGACACTGATGACGACAGAACACACCACCGAGACCGACGCACCGCCCACCGAGCGCGACGACCACATGCTCGAGGTCGACGACCTCCGGACGTTCTACCACACGGAGGCGGGCGACCTCCACGCCGTCGACGGCGTGAGCCTCACGCTCGACCGCCAGGAGACGCTCGGACTCGTCGGCGAGTCCGGCTGTGGGAAGACGACGATGGCGAAGTCGATCATGCGCCTGCTGCCGCGAAACGGCGAGGTCGTCTCCGGCAGCATCCGTCTCAACGGCGTCGAGGTCACCGAGTTGAGCGAGAAACAGCTCCGCGAGGAGATCCGCTGGACCGAGATCTCGATGATCCCGCAGACGGCGATGAACGGCTTCGACCCGGTCAAGACCGTCGGCAGACAGATCGTCGACGTGATCCGTCGCCACGAGACCGAGACGCCGAAAGCCGAGGCCTGGGAACGCGCGAAGGAACTGTTCGAGAACCTCGGACTCGAGGGGAGTCGCGTCCACGACTATCCCCACCAGTTCTCCGGCGGGATGGCCCAGCGGGCGATGATCGCGATGGCGCTGGCGCTCAGCCCCTCGATCATCCTCGCCGACGAGCCGACGACCGCCCTCGACGTGATGATCCAGGACCGCATCCTCCGCCAGATCAAGGATCTCCAGCGGGAGTTCGACACGGCGATGATCATGATCACCCACGACATGTCGGTCGTCTCCGAGAACTGCGACTACATCGCCGTGATGTACGGCGGCCGCGTCGTCGAGTTCGCCGACGCAGAGACCGTCATCAAGAACCCACGCCACCCCTACACGCTGGGGATGCGAAACGCCTTCCCCGACATCTCCGAGGACGACCAGGACCTCGTCTCGATTCCCGGCAGTCCGCCGGAGGTGATCGATCCTGAGGAGGGCTGTCGCTTCGCCCCGCGCTGTCCGTTCGCCGAGGAGGAGTGCTGGGAGGTGACGCCCGAACCCGAGCAGTTCCCCGACGGCGACCAGCACGTCGTCGAGTGTCACCGCGCGGACGAAGCGGAGTACCTGCGAGCAGAGGCAGAGAAGAAAGAGACGTGGCTCTCGGTCCAAGAGGGGAGCCGCGAACAGCGACTCGAGGAACTCGAGGTGAACGATGACTGACCCCGAATCCGTCGTCGAGGTAGCGGACCTGAAAAAGCAGTTCAGCGCGGACGACGACCTGTTCAACCGGCTGTTCGGCTGGGGCGAACCGAAGACGGTCAAGGCCGTCGACGGCGTCTCACTCGACATCCGCGAGGGCGAGGCGCTCGGCATCGCCGGCGAGAGTGGCTGTGGGAAGACCACTCTCGGTGAGACCCTACTCGGACTGACCGAACCGACTGCAGGGACGGTCCGGTTCGAGGGTGAGGACGTCACCGACAGGCTGCGGACGGACCCGGAGCTACGGACCAAGCTCCAGATCATCCAGCAAGACCCGTACCAGTCGATCAATCCACGCTTTACGGTGTTCAACTGGATCAAAGAGCCACTCGACGTCCACAACATCGGGACCGAAGCGGAGCGGGAAGAACGCGTCCTCGAGACGCTCGAACTCGCGGGCCTGCGCCCGGCCGAAGCGTTCGCCTCGGAGTATCCCTCCGAACTCAGCGGCGGCGAGCGCCAGCGCGTGGGTATCGCTCGAGCCATCGTCCTCAACCCGTCGTTCGTCGTCGCCGACGAGCCGACGAGCATGCTCGACGTGAGCGTGCGCGCGGGCGTGCTCGACTTACTCAACCGACTGCAACGAGAGATGGGACTCGCGGTGATGTACATCAGCCACGACATCTCGCTGCTCAAACACACCTGTGACCGGATCGCCATCATGTACCTCGGGAAGGTCGTCGAGCAGGGTCCGGCCACGGAGGTCATCAACGACCCCAAACACCCCTACACGCAGGCGCTCGTCTCCTCGACGCCGATCGTCGACCCCGACGAGTCACGCACGCCAATCGAGATCGAAGGCGAGGTCCCCGACCCGGTCAACCTCGATCCCGGCTGTCGGTTCGCCCCGCGCTGTCCGGCCGCCATGCCCGAGTGTCGCGAGGGTGAGCCACGGCTGTACGACGTCGGCGAGCAGCGCGCGCGCTGTATCCTCTACGACGAGGAACTCATGGCCGACGCCTCGCCGGAGGTCCCACCCGAGATGGTCTCGGACGGGATGAAGACGCCGGGCAACCGGGCCGACTGACGGTCCAGCACCTCGGAGCCTCGGTTTTTTCGTCACCGCTCGAGTGATCCGGCGTCTCACCCCACTCACGCAGCCACGCCCGCCACCGCGCTCACACTCGAGCTATAGTAGCCACTGCAAGTCAGTGCACACCTGATCGCCAGACGGGTCGGCGATCAGTGTGTAAATCGTTGCAGTTGTTACGATAAATCGCTAAGTAACTCGAGGGCGCACCTCGGCGTATGAGCCAGTCCGAACACCCGTTCGCCCCCGAGACGGCCGCCGGGACCGACGAGGAGCCAGCGCCGACCTGCCAGGTCGCTGGCTGTGAGCGCCCGGGGGCGGTCCCGCGGAAGATGCGCGCCACCGAGGGCGGGGACCCGATCGCGAAACACTACGTCTGTCGGCGTCACCACCGCCTGTTCGTCGCGGTGCGGGCGCTGGTAGTCCTGGCCGTCCTGGTCGTCTTCTTCCTCGTCTTCTTCCAGTTGTGAGCGGTCGAACCCAAGCGTTTATGTAATCGATCGACAGAGATACTCCCGTATGGAGTTCGGTATCACGGAGCAGGTAGCGATCGTAACGGGCGGCAGCCAGGGTATCGGGCGAGCGATCGCCGAGACGCTCGCAGCGGAGGGCTGTTACGTCACCATCGCCGCGCTCGAGCAGGACGACCCGGCGGGCGTCGCGGCCGAAATCGCCCCCGAAGAGGGCCAGGTGCTCGGCGTCGCCGGTGACGTGACGAACCCCGAGGACGTCGAGCGACTCGTCGAGGAGACGGTCGACACCTTCGGCGGCGTCGACGTACTCGTCAACAACGTGGGGATCCTCGGCAGCGAGAAGCCGTTCCACGAGATTCCAGACGCCGAGTGGGAGGCGGTCATCGACGTCAACATCATGGCCGCCGTGCGCGTCACCCGCGAGGTGTTGCCCTACATGCGCGAGCAGGAGTCGGGCGTGATCGTCAACACCGCCTCCGAGGCCGGTGCACAGCCCGACCCGTTCAAGACCCACTACGATGCGACCAAGGCGGCGATGATCAACATCACGAAGAACCTCTCGAAGACCTACGGTCCCGAGGGCATCCGCGTCAACGCCGTCTCCCCGGCGACGACGAAGACGCCGCTGGTCGAGGAGATCTTCGAAGAGCGCGCCGAGGAGACCGGCAAGAGCCTCGAACAGGTCGAAGCGGAGTTCATCGCCGAGGAGAAGCCGGGTATCGTCACCGGCCGCCTCGGCGACCCACAGGACATCGGCAACGTCGTCGCCTTCCTCGCCTCAGAGCGCGCCGCGTTCGTCCACGGCGCGAACTGGCGCGTCGACGGCGGGTCGATCTGGACGATCGACGTCTGAGCCGACCTCGACTCTCGTTTTCACTCTGCCGCGTGCGTCTCGAGCGTGAGCGTCGTCGACACCGTCTCGCCCGCTTCGAGGTGGTTCGCGGTCTCGTTCTCGAGTTGGCCGTCGAGACCCGCCTGGGTCGGAATCGAGGTGCAGGGCTCGAGACCGACGTTGTAGTTGCGCCCGAAGTAGGGGGCGGTCTCGAAGCCGCCGAACGCGCCCCAGTACCAGACGTACTCGTAGAGGTCGGCGTCGAACTCGAGGGTCGCGCCGAGGTCGAGGTCGGGGTTGGTGACGGTGTAGCGCCCCTCGGCGAGGTCGGCGAAGGCGGCGAGGTCGTGGACGCGCTCCTCGCGCGGGGGGAACTCGCGGAGGTCGATGGGACCGTCGTCGGTCTCACAGATGGGGTAGTCGAACGCCTCGCCGCGGGGGAGTCTGCGCGTGTCGGGGTCGTGGTCGGGGTCCGTCAGGACGCGCTCGCAGTCGATCTCGAGGGTCGCGCCCGGGGAGACGAGCGGCTCGCCGAGTGCGACGTGCTGGAGCCAGGAGTAGTCGACGCCGACGGCGCCGGTGTTCGTCACGGTCTCCGCCCAGCGGAGAGCGGACTCGTCGGCCGACAGCGAGAGTTCGCGCTCGAGGTGGAGGGGATAGCGCGTCAGGTCCGCGGTGAGTCTGACGCCGACGCGGCCGGCGTCGTCGAACGGCTGGGCGTCGAAGGGGACCAGCGAGGACTCGCCGTGGAGGGCGAGGGTCGCCCCGTGGTGTTCGGTCGGTGCGCCTGCGGCGGGGAGGACGCCGTTCCAGCCGCCGGGATAGTGGTCCATGAACGCGAAGGCGGGGTCGGGTGCGCCGACGATGCCGTCGGCGGGTGCACGCCACTCGTGGGGGCACTCGAGGAGGACGTTGACGTCGGTCCGTTTGTCGCGGATCTCGGTGACGTCGCCGCCCTTTCCGGCGAGGACCTCGACGCGGAGGTGGTCGTTCTCGAGGAACACGGTGTCGATGCCGCGGCGGGTGTACTCGTCGCTGACTCGCAGTGTCATGCCCGTCCGGTACACGAGCGGCTCACAAAAAGCTAGTCGTACGTGATCTCGAAGCGCGCCCCGCCGGTACGCCCCTCGCGTAGTTCGATCGACCAGCCGTGGGCGTCGACGATCTCCTCGACGATGCGTAACCCGAAGCCGGTACCGCCCTCTCGAGTGGTGTACCCGGGGTCGAAGACCCGGTCGCGCTCCGATTCGGGGATTCCTGGCCCGTCGTCTTCGACGTAGAAGCCGGGTTCGTCCTCGAGTGGACCGACCCAGATGGTGACTGTGTCACCGTCCCCCTCGTCGTCGAGCGCGTGGCTCGTTGAGCTATGCTCAACGGTGTTCCGAAACAGGTTCTCGAGTAACTCGCCGAGGCGGGTTTCGTCGCCGGAGACCGTCACCGACTCGAGACCGTCGACGTCGACGGTGACGTCGTCGGTGCCGACGGTCAGCAGGGCGGTGTCGACGAGCGAGGCGAGGTCGAGGCGCTCGCGGTCGTCGATGACCCGCCCCTGACGGGCGAGCGTGAGGAGGTCCTCGATGAGGTCGTACATGCGCTCGAGTGCGAGCGTCGCCTCTTCGATGGCCGCCTCGTCGCCGGTCTCTTCGGCGAGTTCGAGGTTACCGAGGGCGATCAACAGCGGGTTTCTGAGGTCGTGTGAGACGATGCTCGTGAACTCGTTCAGTCGGTCGTTCTGGCGTTTGAGTTCGCGCTCGCGCTCGAGTCGGTCGCTGATGTCGCGGAGGACGCCGACGGTGCCCTGAAACTCGTCGTCGTCGACGATGGCCCGGAAGAGCACCTCACAGGGGATGCGTTCGCCGTCGGCGGTGATGTGGTCGTTGTAGGCGACACCACGGCGATCGTCACGCTCGAGCGCGCGGAGGCGTGCTTCGTTCGCGCGTTCGATGCCGCTGTCGTCGTTGACCAGCGAGATATCGCTCCCCTCGAGTTTCTCGGCCGGATAGCCGAGGAGGTCGGTCATCGCCTGATTGACGTACTGATAGTGTAAGTCACGGTCGAGGGCGTAGACCCCGTCGGGCACGCTGTCGAGCATGAGCTGATAGCGCTCGAATTCGAGGCGTCGGTGATACTCTTCGGCGGCGCGCTCGATGCGGACCGTGAGCAGGTCGAGCCAGGTGTCGTCGGTTCGGTAGACGACGTCCGTCGCGCCGCCTTCGAGCGCGCGGTTGAGCGCCACCGCGGTGTCGGGTTCGCCGACGAGGACGACGGGTAGCGCCGGGTCGGTCGCCCGGACCGACTCGAGCAGCGCTCGGTCCTCGAGCGGGCCGACGAGGCAGTCGACAGGCCGTTCGTCGACCTGCTCGAGTGCGTCGTTCCGGTCGCGGACGACCTGTACGTCGAAGCGAGCGCGTTCGCGCTCTAACGCCCGACCACGGCGAGCGCCGACGACCGGGTCGTCGTCCACGTAGAGAACGGTCGTCACGTCCGATCGCCGGTGAGAAAGCATTGGTCGTAGCTATCGCCCGAGGAAAGTAAACTCTTTGTGACAGTTTCCGCGAGCATCGGTCGGAAATATTGGGCGGTGGTCCGGGACCGATAGCTATACCTACCGATGTGTTCGTGTACCACACATGGGTATCGAGAAGGTTGCCGTGACCGGCGGGAACGGCAAGATCGGCGAAGCGATCATCGACCACCTCAACGGCCACGGCTACGACACGGTCAACGTCGCCCGTGGGAAGCGCCGCGAGGAGGTCTCTGACGAGTATCTGACGACGGATCTCCTCGACGCTGGCGAGGTCTACGGGTCGCTCGCACGCAGCGACGCCGACGCGATCGTCCACATGGGGACGATTCCCGGCCCGACGAACCACCCCGGCTTCGTCACCTACGAGAGCAACGTCGTGTCCTCCTATCACGTGCTCGAGGCGGCCACCGAACTCGGTCTCGAGTCGGTCGTGCTCGCCTCGAGCATCAACGCCCTCGGCTGTGCCTACCAGGACGAACCGGTCGAGGTCGAGTATCTGCCGATGGACGAAGCCCACCCGGTGACTCCACGAGACCCCTACGCGATCAGCAAACACGCCATCGAGGTGACCGCCGACGGCTTCGGCCGCCTCGAAGACGCGCCGTCGATCGCCTCGCTCCGGTATCCGTGGGTCGCCACGGAGGACGAACTCCGCGAGTACTTCGTCGAGAAACCGCGCGACCTCGAGGGACTGCGCGAGGCCTGGCACCACACGACGCGCGACGTCATGTTCTCGTACCTCCACGTCGACGACGGCGCGGAAATCGCTCGCCTCGCGCTGGAAGCCGACCTCGACGGCCACGAGTGCTTCTGGGCGGTCGCGGCGGACACGACCGCCGAGGTCGACAGCCAGACGCTGCTCGAGGAGTACTATCCCGAGACCGAACACCGGCGTGAGATTCCGGGGACGGAGTCGCTCATCTCCATCGAGAAGGCGAGGGAGCTGCTGGGGTGGGAGCCAGCGCGGACGTGGCGAGAGCTGTGAACCGGTGAACCGGTGAGCATCGGTCTCCGCCGCTGAACTCCCCACCGTGTTACATAATCTTTATTCCCCAGTCACGAGAAGCCGGTACTATGTCGGTACTAGAGAGATTTCGACTCGACGGACAGGCAGCGATCGTCACCGGCGGCAACCGGGGAATTGGCAAGGCAATCGCGACGGGGCTCGCCGAAGCGGGCGCGGACGTCGTCATCGCCAACCGGACGCTCGAGTCAGGTGAGGAAGCCGCCGCGGAAATCGAAGCCGAGACGGGCGCGAACGCCATCGCCGTCGAGACGGACGTCTCGGACGAAGCGGCCGTCGAGGCGCTCGTCGAACGGACCGTCGAGGCGTTCGGTTCCGTCGACGTACTCGTCAACAACGCGGGCATCGCGATCCACGGCGACGCAGAGGAGAAGTCACTCGAGGAGTGGGACCAGACGCTCGAGATCAACCTGACGGGGGCGTTCCTCTGTTCGAAACACGCCGGACGGGTGATGATCGACGACGGCGGTGGCTCGATCGTCAACGTCACCTCGATGTCGGCGTTCATCGCGAACTACCCGCAGAAACACGTCGACTACCAGGCCTCGAAGGGGGGCCTGGAGGCGTTCTCGCGCCAGCTCGCCTCCGAGTGGGCCGAACACGGCATCCGCGTCAACAACATCGCGCCGGGCTACGTCGCGACCGAAATCCTCGTCGACGACCAGGAGATGATCGACACCTGGAAGTCCGAGATGCTCTTAGACGAGTTGGCCTCGCCCGAGGACATCGCCCCGCTCGCGGTCTACCTCGCGAGCGACGCCTCCTCGTACGTCACCGGCGCGTCGGTCGCCATCGACGGCGGCTACATGGTGCGATGAGCGTGGGCGACGGCCGACCGATACGACTTACCCCCGTGCGAACGAACACAGAACCACACGCGAACACGCTACGACACCCCACACACCATCCATGAAAACCAGAGCAGTCGTCCTAGACGAACCCGGCGAGTTCAGCGTCCGCGAGTTCGACCTCCCGGACCTCGGAGCGAACGACGTCCTCATGCGCGTCGAACTGAACGGCGTCTGTGGCACCGACGTCCACATCAACGAAGGCGGGATGAACCACCTCGAGTTCCCCATCCTCCCCGGCCACGAGTTCGCCGGACGCGTCGAACGCCTCGGCGAGGAAGTCGAGACCGACGCCCGCGGCCAGCCACTCGAGGAGGGCGATCCGATCACGGCGATCCCCTTCTGGCAGGTCGAAGAAGACTGGTACTCGAAGAACGTCCCGACCCGGCCGGTGCTGTTCGAGGGGATCACCGGTCTCGGTCTCGCCCCGGCGTCGACCGGCAACGTCGGCGGGATGAGCGAGTACATCGTCCTGCCCGAAGAAGCCGACGTCTACCGGCTTCCCGACGGGATGAACCCCGAACTCGGCGCGCTCGCCGAACCGCTCTCGATCGGCGTCAGAGCCTACGAACGCGCCGCGATGCCCGGCTTACCCGACGTCAACGAGGGCGTCGGTCTCGGTAGTAGCCTCGCCGTCCAGGGCGTCGGACCCATCGGTTTGCTCACCATCGCCGCCGCCCACGCCGCTGGCTCCGGCCAGATCATCGCCATCGACGCCCTCGACGAACGCCTCGAGTTCGCCCGGAAGTTCGGCGCGACCGATACCGTCAACATCACCGACTACGACGGCGACGAGGAGATCGTCCGGGCCGTCAAGGAGCAGACCGACCACGGCTACGGGCCGACCGCCGTCATCGAGGCGACGGGCGTTCCCGCCTCGGTGCCCCAGGCGATCGAGATTCCACACGACGGCGGCGTCTTCGTCGAGGCTGGCCACTACGCCTACAACGGCGAGGTCGAGATCAACCCGACCCGGATCGTCCAGAAGGAACTCACCATCCTCGGGAGCAAGGCCGCCCCACCGGCGCAGTTTCGCACCGCCGTCGAACTGCTCCCGCGACTGGCCGACGAACTGCCGCTCGAGGACCTGTTCAACCACCGGGTCTCGATCGACGAGGTCGAGGACGCCTACGAGACGCAGGCCGCAGGCGGTGCGTTGCGCGCGTCGATCCACCCACACGGCGTCTGAACACTTCCTCACGACACTCGAGGAACCGATCCGGTGAGTCGGCTTCGTTCTCGAGTGGGCGACCGTCCCTGTCGTTCACCGACGCTAATCTTACACGTACCCATTCCGTCAGGTGGTGCCATTAGTGACTTGAAGACACAGTCGCCGACTGCTCTGTCCAGTCGAAAATATTCTACAACGGCAACATCGGGCCGCCTGTGGTATACACTACACACACTTTGACGGAATGTGGTGTACATTCGAAATGCTTATTCTGTCACTACAAACCTACATGCCCTAATTGATATTTGACGTTCATATGTGTGGTAGAGATATATTCTCGCTGCAGCGGGGTTGCGGTCAGATGACGCCGGTCCGGCGTGCGACCTCGCGGGCGGCGCGTTCGTCCATGCCGTCGCCGAGGATGGTGTAGCGGTCGCGGATCCCGTGACAGGTGGTGAGGGCTTCGATCACGACCTCGTCGTCGACGCCGAGTTCCGCGGCGGTCGTCGGCGCGTCGATGCTGGCGAGGGCGTCACGGATGTCCGTCCAGATGCCGCGGTCGCCAGTACCGCCGAACGAGCCGTTGACGCGGCCGGTCGCGCTCACCGAACCGCCGTGGAGGTAGGCGGTCATGATCGCGCCGACGCCGACCTGGTGGCCGTGGAGGGCAGCCCCCGGTGCGAGCCGGTCCAACTGGTGGGAGAAGAGGTGCTCTGCGCCGCTGGCGGGTCTCGAGGAGCCGGCGATCGACATGGCGACCCCCGAGGAGACGAGCGCTTTGGTGACGATCCAGGCGGACTCCTCGAGTCCGGGTCTGACCAGGTCGGCGTTGCCAACGAGGATCTCGGCGGTCATCTCCGCGAGCGCCGCGGCGTACTCGGAGTACTCGACGTTCTTCAGACGGTGAGCGAGTCGCCAGTCGAGGACGGCCGTGTAGTTCGAGATGATGTCGGCACAGCCTGCGGTGGTGAGTTCCCACGGCGCGTTCGCGAGGATTTCGGTGTCGGCGACGACCGCCAGCGGCGGTTCGGCGGCGACGCTGTGGCGGGTGTCGCCCTCGGGGACCGAGCCACGGTTCGAGACGATGCCGTCGTGACTCGCCGCCGTCGGCACCGAGAGAAAGCCCATCTCGAGGTGGTCGCTCGCCATCTTCGCGATGTCGATGGCTTTCCCGCCACCGATGGCGATCAGGTACGAACACTCCTCGGCGTCGGCCGTCTCGATGACCGTCTCGACCGCGTCGAAACTCGCCGTCTCGACGGTGACGACGGCGGGGTCGATGCCCTCGGCTTCGAACGCCGCGGCGATCGGCTCGCCAGCGAGGCGACGGGGGGTCGGACTCGTCACGAACAGCGGGCGTCCCTGCAGGTGGAGGTCGGCGACGACGTCTGTGACCTGTTCGAGGACGCCGTGACCGACGACGACGTTTCGGGGCAGTCGAATCCACGTCGACTTTTCGAACATACCGTGACTCTCTCGGCGCGCCGACATACGTGTTGTTCCCTCGGGCGGCTCGAGTCGAAACCCGTCGACTGTTGTACCGACGGCTCGTCGGCTTCGTGTATGGGTGGTACGTACGTACTCGACATCGCGCTCGCACGCCCGGTCACGCTCGTGGTCGGTGCGCTCGGGTCGCACGCGTTCGACGCCGGCCGGTACGCCTACGTAGGCAGCGCCTTCGGTCCTGGCGGGTTCGCCCGCGTCGACCGACACCGCGAACTCGCCCGCGGCGAGCGCGACGTCCGCCACTGGCACGTCGACTACCTCCTCGGTCACGCGTCGGCGACGCTGACCGGCGTCGTCACGTTCCCCGGTGAGGACCGGGAGTGTGCCCTGGCGCGGACACTTCCCGGCAGCGCCGTCACGGGCTTCGGCGCCTCCGACTGTGACTGTCGGGGACACCTCCTCGCCGCCCCCGATGGAACGACACCGACCGACGCGGCGGCCGAAGCGGGGGGAGTGGCCCTCGGAGACGGTGAGACGGGGCGCTCACTCGAGCGCTGACGGGCGTCTGGTGGGGCGTCACCTCGTCGCTTCGCTCCTCGTAGTTTCCGCAGCAAAGTACCAGAGTTGGTGGATTGCGTGTGACAGTTGGTGTGGTGCCTCTGGCCTTTTCCGCAGGTAATTATTAGAGGAGCTAGTTATAAATTTTTCGAACGGTGCGAGACCAATATGCCGCCGTCGTCCGATCATAGACGCGCGAGGTGGAATCTCGGGGGCTTCTGTCGTGGGTCGCCGGTACGCCGTCGATGGAGTATCTGTGGTCTCCGAACCTGTGATAATATTTGTAAATTCATATCCAATAATTACTAAATACGAGGCGGATTAATTTCTGACGGGTACGATAATGAACGGAGATTCCGAACCCGGCGAAGGTCACGAGCCGTCGGGTATCGAAGGCGGACACGTCCGAGACCGACCGCTGTCGAGACGGTCACTACTGAGTGCGAGCGTCGCTGCTGGTGCGAGCGCGCTCGCACTCACGAGCGGCGTGGCGAGCGCCCACCACACCGAGTCGGTCGACGGCCGACACGTTTCGGGTGACCGATGCGGGTCGAACGACCAGCTGTGGGTCGACGACGCACTCGTCATCAACAACGACTGGGCGACCTCGAGCGCCGACATGTGCATCTCCCACTACGGCGATGGGAGTTTCGGCTGGGAGTGGTACCGGGGAGAGACCGAGATCCACGGCGAGGACCTGCCGAACTATCCCCAGGCGCTGATCGGCACCAAACCCTGGGCGGACGACAGCGGCGTCCCGATGTTCCCGATCCAGCGCAACGAGGTCACCGACTGGGACGTCGAACTCGACGTCGAACAGGAGCGCTCGCCGAACGAGTGGAACTTCGCGCTCGAGTGGTGGTTCACCGACGCCCAGCCACCGGGTGCCGGCGACACCATCACCCACGAGATCATGCTCGTGCTCGAGCGCAGCGAGATGCACACGAAAGACGGCAACGTCGTCGACGACGCGGTCACCGACAAATACGGCAACACCTTCCACTACTGGGAGAGCCTCCCGGAGGGACCGAGCCACGACAGTAGTTGGGGCTTTCACATCTTCCGGACGGCGGACAACGAGATTCCGAGCCACATCGACCTGACGGCGATCCTCGACTACCTGGTCGAAGATCCACACGACGCGCTGAACGACCCGGGCGTCTCGGACGGCAACCGGTGGATCTCCGGCGTCGAGATCGGCAACGAGATCTGGGACGAGACCGACGGCGACACCCGCGTCAACGAGTTCAACGTCCGCCTCAACGGGGAGACGGCGACCGCAGGCGTCAGCGGCGAGTTCTCGGAGCCACCGGCGCCACCGGCGTCGCCGACCGACCTGACCGTCGTAGGTAGCGACGACTCGAGCGTGACGCTCTCGTGGGTCGGCCCCACCGACACCGGTGACGGCGCGCTCGACCACTACGTCGTCACCGTCGACGGTGACGAGGCGACGACCGTCACCTCGACGGAGGCGACGGTGACGGGACTCACTTCTGACACCGCCTACGAGTTCGCCGTCGTGGCCGTCACCGACGCGGGACTCGAGTCCGCACCGTCCTCGTCGGTCTCTGCGCGGACCGACGACGGTGACACGCCGGGAGACTGTGTGAGTTCGATCGACATCGGCGAGTACGATGCCTGCGACCTGGATGGGGACGGACTCCACACCGACGTCACCGGCAGCGGCAGCCTCGGCTTCAACGACGTCGTGACGTTCTTCGAAGAACACTCGCGCCCGGAGATACAGAACAACGCCCAGGCGTTCGACTTCAGCGGTGACGGCCGCGTCGGGTTCAACGACGTGGTCGCCCTCTTCGAGCGCCTGTAGGCCGCTCGAGTCACCGACTCCGCTGTTCGTGTGCCGACGAATCGCGTTTCTCGTTCGACAGCCGTATCCACGCGCTCTCCGACTGCCGCCTGCGGATAAAATACAATCTGTACACCGTGTGATTTTTACCCCGAGGATGCCGAATAGTAACACGGGTCACGGTCCGAACGAAACGGTGGCCATCCAACCATGGACGAATCTAACCAGCGTTCCACACGGAACACGGGGTCGAACGAGGGGCACGATCACGAACGTACCGCACTGCCTGCACTGTCGCGTCGCAACTTCCTTCGCACCAGTGCGATCGCCGGGGCGAGCGCGCTCGCACTCGGTGGGAGTACGGCGACCGCCGCCGCGGCCGTCGTCGACGAGGACTGCGACGGTGACTTCGGGACGGTCACGGCGGGCCACGACGACGACTTCTGGGTCATCAACAACGACTGGGGTGCGCCGACGGCGGACTACAACGACGTCAGCCAGTGCGTCTTCGTCAACGACGACGGC
This sequence comes from Natronobiforma cellulositropha, assembly GCF_025629245.1. Taxonomy (GTDB): domain Archaea; phylum Halobacteriota; class Halobacteria; order Halobacteriales; family Natrialbaceae; genus Natronobiforma; species Natronobiforma cellulositropha. The sequence goes on along the minus strand of NZ_JANZXN010000005.1, from coordinate 70,890 downwards.
AGTTTCGGCTGGGAGTGGGAACGCGGCGGTGCTGGCGAGATCAACTATCCACAGCTCTTACTCGGCACGAAACCCTGGGACGACGACACCGGCGTCGACTCGTTTCCGGTCCAGCGCGGTGACGTCGACGAACTCACCGTCGACATCGACGTCGATACGATGGCTGGCGGCGGCGAGTGGAACTTCGCCCTCGAGTGGTGGCTCACCGAGGAGGAAGGCCCGGACGTCGCAGAGACGATCACCCACGAGATGATGCTGGTACTCGAGTGGGGCGACCAGCACGACTACTGGCGCGACATCGCAGACGGTGGCATGGTCGAGGAGGGGGCGTTCACCGACGCCTTCGGCAACACCATCGACTACTGGCAGTACAACCCCAACTGGGGCGACGAGAGCTGGAGTTTCCACATCTTCGGGACCGCGGACAACGAGGTGCCCGAACGGCTCGACCTGACGGCGATGATCGACTACCTGAATACGGTCCACGACCCGAACAGCCCGATCTCCGACGACCTCTGGCTGACCGGCGTCGAACTCGGCAACGAGAACTGGGTCAACAGCTACGGTGAGACCACCTTCCACCAGTTCGACGTGACGATCAACGGACGGACCTACACGAGCGGGAGCGGCGAGGGAGGTACTGATCCGGATCCCGACCCAGACCCAGACCCAGACCCGGACCCGAGCGAGATCGACGTCACCGGCGACGGCAACGCGGCCCAGGACCTCACCGGTGACGGTCTCTACGAGGACGTGACGGGTGACGGGAACCTCGGGTTCAACGACGTCGTGACGTTCTTCGAAGAGCACAACGGCGACGTCGTCCAGAGCAACGTCGAGCACTTCGACTTCTCCGGCAGCGCCAGCGTGGGCTTCAACGACGTGGTCGCCCTCTTCGAGCGTCTGTAAGCCGCTCGAGTTCACCCCGCTTCGCTCGGGGGTGTTCGAGCTGATCTCCACCCGTGTGTGCGACCTCGGCACCGGCTCGCCGTCCGGCCTGTGTACACGACCGTCAGAAATAATTGTATATCGCTGAAGTAACTTATTTATACCACGATTAGTAATGGTGAATGTAGCCGGACGACGGAAGATACCGATTTACGCATGACTGAATACACACGTGATTCCAGGGGGCGGGGAGAACCGACATCAGAAACCGAGTACGACGGCGAGAGTGTAGGACCACTATCACGCCGCTCGTTCCTCCGGACGACTGCCGTCGCGGGGGCGAGCGCACTCGCCATCGGCGCGGGGACGAGTGCGGCCAGCGCGGCCGCCATCGACGAGACCTGCGAGTCCTTCGGCGAACTCTCCCTCGAGGGCGGCGAGTTCGTCGTCATCAACAACGACTGGAGCGCGGGCGTCGACGAGGGCGTCGAGATGTGCTCGTACGTCTACGACGACGGCAGCTACGGCTGGGAGTGGGATCGCAGAAACGTCGCGAACGACTCGGCCTACCCGAACTACCCGCAGGTGTTACTCGGGACCAAACCCTGGGGCGACACCACGTCGACGTCGCTGTTTCCCATCCAGCGCGGCGACGTCGACGAGATGACCGTCACGTTCGACGTCGACAACAACCCGAGCGGTGGCGAGTGGAACCTCGCGCTCGAGTGGTGGCTCACCGGTGACCGTCCCGGAGCGGACGTCAGTAGCTCGATCACCCACGAGATCATGCTGGTCCTCGAGTGGAGCGACGACCACAACCACGGCGCACCGATCGACTCGAACGCGTTCACCGACGCCTACGGCAACACGGTCGACTACTGGGCGAACTACGCCCCACACGGTAACGAGGCGTGGAGTTTCCACATCTTCCGCGTCGCGGCCAACGCCGTCCCCGACGCGGTCGACCTGACGGCGATCGTCGACTACCTCGATACGCACGTCACCGACTCACACGAACCGCTGACCTCTGACCTGTGGATCAGCGGCATCGAAATCGGCAACGAGTACTGGCCGAACACCGCAGGCGAGACGCGAATCCACGAGTTCACCGCCACCGTCAACGGCCAGACCGCCTCGAGTGGCTCGAGCGACTCGAGCGGCGCTCCCGACCCTGGAGTGCCCGACGACCCGGACGACGGCGACGACTCGGACGACGCCGACGAACCGGACCACGGCGACGACGATTCGGACGACGCCGACGAACCGGATCACGGCGGCGACTACCCTACCTGGGACGCGGGCGAAATCTACGACGACGGCGACCGGGTTAGCTGGAACGGCTCCGTCTGGGAGGCCCAGTGGTGGACGCAGAACCAGGAACCGGGCACCGAACTGTGGGGTCCCTGGGAGGAACTCGGTGACGCCGACGAGGAGTCCGGTGGCGGTGACGACGGCCACGACGAGACGGACGACTCGAGCGACGACCACGACGACGGCGACCACGACGACGGCGCTGACGATGGAGACGACGGCCACGACGACGGCGCTGGTGAGGAGTGGGACGCGTCTGCAATCTACACCGCAGGCGACACCGTCACCTGGAACGGCGCGACCTGGGAGGCCCAGTGGTGGACACAGAACCAGGAACCCGGCGGCAGCCAGTGGGGTCCCTGGGAGCACGTCTAACCGCTCGAGACCGGCCACGGCGGCCGTTCGCCGGTGACGACGAAGGAGTGTTCCAACTGTGGCGTTTCGACCGACAAGCCGCAGTGGGTCCGCGAACACGCGTGTCCCTCGTGCGGATTCGAGGCGGAGCGCGACCTCGACGCGGTCGTCAGACTGCGTCTGACAGGGCAGCAACATCGCGAGCGATTTTGTGACGGCGTACAACCTTCTTTCACGCGGACTCGATTACGTAGGAGTGGTTCACTCCGATTCGATGTGGTGCAAAAATCGAAGGTTTTCGTCACCACGAAAGGCGAAGCCGTTCGAACGGCCTGCGGAGACTGCGCTCTCTGTGGGAACCGATTCGGTTCCTGCCAAGCGCGTTTGTCGAAGGAATCCCAGGTGTCAGACGCAGTCTGACAACGTCGAAGAAACAGGAAGCCCCGTCCTCAGCGAGACCGCCAGGCCGAGCACGGGGTAGTTCACTCGGTCGCCACGCTGCTGAGGACTCGCCCGCTCGACGATGACGACGGGCCAGAGCGCTCTACCGGTCGGAACCGCTCACAGCCACACGAACAGGTCGTTCCCAGTCCGATCAGCCGTACCGAACCGTCCGCTCCGATCTGTGCGACGTACGGTGACCCACACTCCTCGCAGATCGCGAACCCCTTTCGCGTCTCCTCACTAGTCATTGGTTGTATTACCCCTAGATTCCCTCCTGCCTAAGCGTACGTCCAAACTGTTTAGGTGTGCATCTGGGGAGCACGCCTCGTGGATGTCTCCCTCCACTCCCGCGTCGCTCCACACCCTTAAGTATCAGACCGCCACATAGGGCGTCTATACCCGATGTCATCCCCCGCACTCGAGGGCGTTCTCACGGTGTTGCCGACACCTCGAGCGGACCTCCTCACCGTCGTCGCCGACGAGTACGCGGCGCTCGCGGGCGAGTACGGCCCGGAGAACGTCCTCGTCTGTAAGCGCCATCCTGCCGGAGTCGAGTGCGTCCGGCGCACCATCGCCGACACCGACCCCGTCGACGGCACGCCACTCGCCCCGCGCGTCGAGTCGCTCCCCGAACACGCCTCGAAGGTACTCGAGGAGTACGACCCGACGCTCGAGCGCCTCGAGTACGAGGAGCGGATCGAACTCATCTCGCTCGTGATCGCCGGGGCGAAACGCGAGATACCCCCGTACCTCGAGCGCGCACGCGATCACGACACGTTCGCTCGCGACGTGGGACAGGTGCTACTCGAGGCGACCCGCCAGCGGATCCGCCACGAGGACGCTGCCGACGCCCACGAGTGTCTCGCCTTCCTCTACGCGATGAACGACCGCTTCCACGAGGTGCTCACAGAGCGCGGTTTCGTCGAACGCGCGGACGTGATCCCGCGGGTCGTCTCGCTGCTCGAGTCCGACGCCGACGGACTCCGGACGCGTGTGAGCGACTCGTTCGACGCCGTCCTCGCGCTCGAGTTCGAGGAGTTTCGCGCTCTCGACCGGCGCTACCTCGCGGCGCTCACCGCCGACCCCGAGACCGCACTCGTCTGCCTCGGCGAGCGCCACGCCAGCGTCGAGCGGACCCGCGTCGAACCCGGCCGACTCGAGGACGTCGCCGACGGACTCGAGATCGACCACCTGGAGACGGGCGCCGACGCCGAGCACCGGCCGCCCCACGCCTCGATCACGCAGTTCCTCGCGACGGGGACCGCCCCGGACACAGCCGGCACTGCGCGTTGTATCCACACGCAGACCGCCCGCGACGGGGTCCGGGCGGTCGCCGCCGAGATCGAGACGGTGCTCGAGCGCTCCGACTGGACCCACGACGACATCGCCGTCGCGGTGCCGAGCGTCGAACGCGTCCCCGAGACCCGGAAGGGACTCAGAAACGCCGGGGTGCCCACGGCGACGGTCGGCACGAACACGCTCGCCGAGGATCCCGCGGTCAACGAACTGTACGCGGTCGTCTCCGCTCACTGCGGGCGCGAACACGACCTCGTCACCGAGCGCCTCGCTGCCCGGGTTCCCGACTTCTCGCCAGCCCTGCTCGAGGCGACAGCCGACCGGAGCATCACCCGATCGCTCGAGCGCTGGATCGTCGAGACCGATCTGAAGGGACGGATCGCCACCGAGGAGTCCTGGATCGACGCCGCCGAACAGTACGAGAGCGTCCGCCGCGTCCTCGAGATCGCCCGCTTCGTCGAGGAGACCGACCTCGTCGCGCCCGACTGGGAGGGACTGGCGCGGATGCTCAGACGGACGATCAAGTACGACGCGCCCTACGTCCACGACGTCGAGACGCGCTCGCCGACCGGCGGCGTCACCGTCTGTGGGGTCGATGCCCTCAAGTTCGACTCCCGGGAGGTCGTCTTCGTCCTCGACCTCACCGACGGGAACTACCCCGGAGAACACCACCTCACGCCGCTGTTTCCACGGGCCTGGCTCACCGGGATGCCCGCCTTCCCCGCCGTCACCGACCCCTCCTGGGAGACGGTCTCGCGAACGTTCGCTCCGGCACCCGACCCCGCCGACGCCACCGGCGACCCGTTCGACGCCTACCACGCCCAGCGCTCCCGGCGCGCGCTCGCGCTCGCCACCCGCGCCGCCCGCAGCCACCTCTACTTCTGTACCTACGAGCGCGAGACCGGCGGACTCCGCCGAACCTGCGAGCGCTCGCGCTACCTGAGCGCCCTCGAGTCACGCCCCGAGGTGACACTCGAGTCAGTGACTCCACGAGCGACGACTGGAGCGCTCTCGGGACGGACGAACGCGCTCGAGGCGCTGCTCGACGAACCGTGGGGCGAACTCGAGCGGATCCTCCGTGAGGCTTCGACCGGCGGCGAGACCGACCTCGCCGAGACGGAGGCGCTGTTCGCCGAGATCGAACACACCCTCGAGTCGGTCGACGACGACCTCGTCGCGGCCGTCCACTCGCAGTTCGAGTTCGCCGCCGGCGAGGTGAGTCGCCGTGAGTGAGTCGATCGCCGTCGACGACCTCGTCGCGGCCGTCCACTGCCCTCGCCGCTACGAGTACGCCGCCGTCTACGGACTCGACGGCGAGGAGCGCTCGAGCGCCGAAGCGGCCGCAGCGCGACGCCACGAGTACTGTCGGCGCGCCATCTGTGCGGCGCTACGAACCGGTGAGACCGACCCCGACGCCCTCCTCGAGCGAGCGCGCACGCGGCTGGCCGACCACTGGCACGCCCGCACGGACGGCGTCCACTACCACTCCTACGCCCAGCGTGACCACGAGCGTCGCGTCCACGAGGCGACGCTTCGCGCCTACGCCGACCGCTTCGCCGAGGCACACGCGAGCGGTCTCGCCACCCTCCGCGAGCGAACCGACGGCGAACTCGTCGGACCCGACCTCCCGCTGTCCTCGACGGTGACCGCACCCGGCAGCGACGAGGCGATCACGCTCGAGTCGCGCGTCGACCTCGTCTTCCTCGATGAGTCCTCGCTCGTGGGTGTCCGCTTCGTCCCGACGCTCTCCTCGCTCGGTCTCCTCCGCTACCGCGGCCGCTGGGAGGGCGACGTCGCCGACCGGTTCGAGGCGCACGTCGACGCCGCAGACGAGACGTTCGATCCCGGTCCCGTCGGCGCGCTCTACGAGACGGCGGCCACTCTCGACGGACTCAGAGCCGTTCGCGACCGCCTCGAACTCGGCGACCACCGGTGTCGGTACCGCCACGTCGCGCTCGCCGCTCCGGGCAGCCTCCGGGTGAACTGGGTCAGAGACGCCGTCGAGGTGACGCTCGAGTCGACGGACCTCACCGACGTCTTCCTCGACCACCACACCTACGGGATGACCCTCGAGCACCGAAACCGTGCGGTCGAGTCGCGGCTGGCGGCGCTCGCCGACGCGCTCGCGAGCGGCCAGTTCGACCCGCACGAGCAGTGGGAGACCATCTCGAGTCACTCCTGTCCGTCCTGTCCGTACGCCGTCTGCTGTGGGGACCATCTCGGCGAGGAGGTGCGATTCGATGGGTGACCAGCACGCGAGCGCTGGGGGGCGCTCGAACGACGACGCCCCCGAGACGCTCACTCCGCACCGTTCTCAGCGAGCCGTGATCGAGAGCGACGCGGCGTGTATCTCCGTCGACGCCGGGGCGGGGACGGGCAAGACGACGACGATGCTCATGCGGATCGAACACTGCATCGAGCACCGGGGTGTCGATCCCGACGACATCCTCGTGCTCACGTTCGCGAACGAGGCGGCCGCGAGCATCCGCGAGGCGGTCTCGACTCGGCTCGACCCGGAGGCGGCGGCCGCCATCGACGTCTACACCTACCACTCGTTCTGTTACCACCTCGTCCGCGAGTACGCCTACTATCTGGGACTCTCCCCCGAGTTCGACGTCCTCACCGAACACGGGCGCTCTCGCCTCGTCCGGCGGCTGCTCGCCGAGACCGACTACGGCTTCGTCGACGCCGCCCGCGGCCACGAAACCGTCGACGACCTCGCCCGCTCGGTCGACCGCTTCGTCGCCCACGTGAGCCGGGAGAACGTCGACCCGGCGACGCTCGACGAACGGCTCCCGGACGTCGCCACGCTCGAGTCACTCGGCGAGTTCGTCCTCTGGCTCGAGCGGGTCGCAGACGAGAACCTCACGTTCGACAACGAGGCGCTGCGCTTTTTCAACCGCGAGGAACACGACGACGCCGCCCGCGAGGCGCTCGTCGGCTACGGCAAACTCCTCACCTACTGTCGCGAACAGGTCGCCGCCCACCCCGACGCCTTCCGTGCGGACCCCGTCGTCGCCGACGTCGACCGCTACTTCGGTGTGCTCCAGGACTGTGTGACCGCCACCATCGAGACGCTCTCGCTCGAGGAGCCGGCGACGAAACAGCTCCCGCGGGCGCTCTTCGCCAACCAGCTCTGGGGAGCGAAGACGAACCGCCTCGAGCAGACGCCGTTCGGCCGTCTCACACACTACGTCGAGTTCCTGCGCTCGGCTCGCCACTACGCCGACGTCTACGCGGACTACCGCGCGACGCTCGAGCGCGAGGGCGCGCTCGACTTCGACGAACTCGTCCGGACGGCGACGCGCCTGCTCGCGGCGGACTCGCCCGTCGCCCCCGAGATCACGGGCCGGTGGAGGCAGGTCTACTGTGACGAGTTCCAGGACACAGACGAGACGCAGTTCTCGCTCATCACGCGCCTCTGTGCGGGCGAGGATCGGCCGACGCTGCTGGCTATCGGCGACAAAGACCAGTCGATCTACGGCTGGCGCGGCACCGACCGCGACGGTCTCGACCGCCTCGCGACGGTCTTCGACGATCACGAACGGATCGCCCTCGAGTTGAACTTCCGCTCGAAACAGGAGATACTCGACGTCACCAACTGCTGTTCGTACGGCTCACAGTCCTCGAAGACGCTGCGAGAGGTCGACCGCGAGCCCGGAACCCACGACGAGGACGAGCCGCCACACCGGGTGGCGACCGTCGAGAGCGCAGCCCTCGAGCGCTCGACGCCCGACCAGGTGGCGAGTACCGTCTCACGGCTGCTCACCGGCCACCTCGAGGGCATCCCCGCCCGCACGCTCGAGGACGTCGCCGTGATCGTCCGGACGAACGAGCAGGCGCGAGCGGTCTCGGCGGCGCTTCGCGACCGCCAGCTACCCCACGAGGTCTCCGGCTCCGCCAGGGGCGACCGCTCGCCGGGGATGCGGACGGTCCTCTCGTACCTGCACGTCCTGGTCGACCCTGGTGCGGACGTCCACCTCCGGCGCGTCCTCACGTACCGCTACCGCGTCACCGAGGGGGACCTCGCCCGCCTCCACGCCCGCGACGGCTCGCTGTTCGACGCCGTCACCGTCGGCGACTTCGAGACGCTCGGGATTCGTGACCGGGGGCGTCTCGAGCGCGCCCGCGCCCACCTCGAGACGCTCGAGACCGCCCGGGCGACCTATCCGCTCGCCCACTTCTTCAGGCGGTTTCGCGAGACCACCCGCATCGAGTGGTACCTCACGAGCGACGAACGCCTCGAACTCGAGCGCCTCGAGCGGTTCGTCGACGCCTACGACGCCGAGGACGTCCTCGGCTCGCTCACGCCCGCGTTCGTCGAGGCGGCCCGGCGCACGCTCGAGGGGGGTGCGAGCGCCTACGGCCAGGGGTCGCGCTCGCCGGACCGCATCGACGTGATGACGGTCCACCAAGCGAAGGGACTCCAGTTCGACACCGTCCTCGTCCCGTACCTCAGCGACGAGCAGTGGTGTGTCGAACGCGACTACGCCCGCCGCTCCCGGTACCGGTTCCTCGCAGCGATGCTCGACGACGCGGTCGACTCGCCGCTGTGTGCCGACCTCGCCGCCGACACCGTCGCCGAGGAGTGGCGCGTCCTCCACGTCGCGCTCACCCGCGCGCAGAACCACCTCGTGCTGTTCGGCTCGCACTACGACTACGAGGGCGAGCGCGCCGAAGGGGAACTCGGGGTCTCGCTCGCCGACGCCTGCCTCCCCGACGCCATCGAGTGGTCGACCGCGGGCGAGCGGATGGACCTCTGGGAGGCGCTGTCTGCGAGCGTCGCGCAGGTTCGCGAGCGCTATCCCGAGACGGTCGCCGACTACACCGCCGCGCTCGACGAACCCGACGCGACGCCGGGGACGATCACCTACTGGGCCGGCGACGGCGAGCGCACCGACCCGCTCGAGACGCGCGAGGCGATCGAAACCGTCCACCGACTCGGACGGCTGCTCCGTACGGACGCCCTGCGAGCGGTCGGTGACGCCGTCTCCTGGGGGGACGCCGCTGGCGAGGGTGTCGAGACGCCGACGGGGCGCTCGCTTCGCTCGCTCACCGACGAGACGGTCCGCTTTCCCGTCGAGACGCTCTCGAGTGCGAGCGCGCTCCCGGTCGCGACGGTCCACAGCTACACGTCGATGCGGACCTACGAGTCGTGTCCGCGAAAGCACTACCTGGACCACGTCGTCCGGGCGCCGCCCGATCCGACGGCCGTCGACGCCTCGGATGCGGCCACGACCGACGCCCGCGTCGTCGGCTCCGTCTTCCACGCGGTGGCCGCCGAGGCGTTCTACCGCGGGAAACACTCCCGCGACGCCTGGCGTGCGCTGGCGCGCAGACACCTCCTCGCTCGCGACCTCGACTCCCACCGGCCGGCCGTCCTCGCCTGTATCGACCGCTACTTCGAGGCGACCGCTCCGGGAATCGACACGCCACTGGCCGCGTGGGAGACCCTCGCCGCCGAGGTTCCGTTCTCGCTCCCGGTCGAGGGGGTTGACGGCCACGTCGTCGGCTCGGTCGACACCATCAGACGGACGCCGGCGGGCGACCTCGTCTTACTCGATTACAAGACGACCGCGACGCGGATCGCCCCCGAGGCGGCGACGCAACTCCGTCTCTACCTGCGCGCCTGCGAGCGACTGCTCGAGGAACCGATCGATCGCGTCGGCTACGTCTACGTCGGCGACGCCGGCGACGACGGCGAGCGCGTCGACTGCTTCGACGCCGCCGACCTCCCCCCGTTCGAGCGCGTCCGCGAGACGCTCGCGGCCGTCGACGACCCGTCGTTCGACGAGACCGCCCCCGGTGAACACTGTCGGTTCTGTGCGCACCGCTCGCTCGGCTGTGCCCCCGACGCGTACGCCTCGCCGAGTCTCGAGACCGACGACGACTGAGTCAGGCGTTCGCCTCGAGTGCGTCGTCGCGGACGCGCTCGACGTGGATGCCGCCACAGCGCCGGCAGGTCGAGATACCCGTCTCGCGGCTGGTGTAGTAGGTCTCGCCACAGGTTACACAGCGGTGAGAGGGACGCTCGAGGTGGTCGATGGGACCGGTGATCGTCACCGGACGCCGGGCGTCGCGGACGACCCTGTTGCTGACGCTTCCGAACACCAGCGCGCCCAGCGGCGAGCGCTTGCGCCCGCCGAGGACGATCAGGTCGGCACCGAGGTCGCGGGCGCTCTCGATGATCGCCCTCGCGGGGTCGCCAGTCTCACCGCGCTCGAGGGTGCGCACGCCCGCCGCCGTGAGTCGCTCCTCTGCGTGCTGGCCGGCGGCTATCTGTGTCGGTTTCGGGATGCTCGCACGCTCGTCGTCGATGACGTGTAAGAGCGTCACTTCGACGCCGTTTCGCGGGCCGGGGAGTTCCAGCACGGTCTGGACCTGTGCGTCGACTCTGTCCTCGTCGTCGTCGATGGGCAGCAACACTCTGTACATACCGTTCGTACGCTCGCTTTCGGTATAGCGGTGTTCTCACGAGGACTGACCGCTCTCGAGTCTGTCGGTCAGGTCTCCGGCGGGCGGACGACCGTGACGGAGACGGGCGCGCGTCGGGCGACCTTCTCCGCGACGCTCCCGAGGAGGACGCGGGCGACACCCCGCCGTCCCCGACTCCCCATCACGACGTGGTCGGCGCCGAACTCGTCGACGGCGACGAGAATCGCGTCCGCCGGCTTGCCACGGGCTAGCTCGGTTCGGACCTCGACGCCGTGGCCGTCGGCGAGGTCGCGATACTCCTCGAGCAGCGCCTCCGCTGCGCGCTCCTGGCGTTCCGGGAACTCGTCGTCCCACACCGCCGGTTCGCTGACGAGCGCGACGTCGTAGCGATCGATGGCGTGGAAGACGACGACCTCGGCGTCGGGAAACTCCTCGAGTGTGACCTCGAGTGCCCGTCGGGAGTGTGCTGAGCCGTCGACCGGGACGAGAACTCGCTGTACCATACCTGTAACTCGGTTGCCAGCTACAAAAGCGTGTGTTCACGCCGACTGTCGCGTCCACGCGAGCGCTCGCCACACCTTCGCATCGTTTAAGAGTACCGTGGCACACTCTCGAGATATGAGCGAGGAGAGTCAGGAACTCGGGATCACCGAGTCGAAGAAGGGCAACCCCGGCGACTGGTACGCCGAGGTCGTCACGAAAGCCGGACTGGCAGACTACGCACCGATGGGCGGCTTCATCGTCACGAAACCCCGTGGCTACGCCCTCTGGGAGCGCATCCAGGAGGCGCTCGACGGCTGGTTCAAAGCGACCGGCGTCGACAACGTCTACTTCCCGATGTTCATCCCCGAGGAGTTCCTCGAGCGCGAGAAAGACATCGTCGAGGGGTTCGACCCGGAGGTCGCCTGGGTGACCCAGGGCGGACACACCGAACTCGAGGAGCGCCTCGCAGTACGCCCGACCAGTGAGTCGATCATCGCTCCCTTCATGGCCCAGTGGACCCGGAGCCACCGCGACCTGCCGCTGCGGCTGAACCAGTGGTGTTCGGTGGTGCGCTGGGAGGCCACCGAGACGAAGCCCTTCTTCCGCACGAAGGAGTTCCTCTGGCAGGAGGGCCACACCGCGCACGCGACGAACGAAGAGGCCTGGGAGGAGGTCTGGACCCGCCTCGGCCAGTACGAGCGCGTCTACGAGGAGGTGCTCGCCATCCCGGTCCTGCGCGGGAAGAAACCCGAACACGACAAGTTCCCCGGCGCGGACACCACCACGACCGTCGAGTGTCTGATGCCCGACGGCAAGTCCGTCCAGGGCGGCACCAGCCACCACCTCGGCCAGTCCTTCGCCGAGGCGTTCGACATCACCTTCTTCGACGAGGACGAGGACGAACAGACCGCCTACACCACCTCGTGGGGACTCTCCTGGCGCGCCCTCGGTGCGCTCATCATGACCCACTCCGACGACCAGGGACTCGTCCTCCCGCCCACCGTGGCACCCACGCAGGTCGTCATCGTCCCCATCTATCAGGAGGAGACCCAGGAGGCGGTCCTCGAGTACTCCCGCGACCTCGCCGACGAACTCGAGGCGGCGGACGTCCGCGTCGAACTCGACGACCGCGACGAGCGCAACCCCGGCTTCAAGTTCAACGAACACGAACTCAACGGCGTCCCGCTGCGCATCGAGGTCGGACCCAACGAGGTCGACGACGAGGAGGTCACGCTGGTCCACCGTCCGGACAACGAGAAACACTTCGAGGACCGGACGGACCTGGCCGCGCTCGTCGAAGACCACCTCGAGACGGTCTACGACAAACTCTACGACACCGCGAAGGAGACGCTCGAGGAGAACGTCCGCGAGGCCTACAGCCCCGAGGAGATCCTCGGCACGCTCGGCAAACACGGCGGCTACGTCGAGACCGCCTGGTGTGGTGACGAGGCTTGCGAGGAAGTGATCAAAGAGAAGATCGCCGCCGAAATCGTGATCCAGCCACTCGAGTCCGAAGGCGGCGCGTCCGCGGGCGAGGTCGAAACGCCCGAGCGCGACGAGTGTGGCGTCTGTGGCGACCCCGCAGACGAGGTCGCCTACTTCGCGCGGAAGTACTGACTCGAACCCGGTCCGTTCTGCCGATTCGTGCCGTCTCCACGGCGAGCATCGCGGATCGAACACTTTTGGGTCTCGCCCCACGCGAGGGCTGACGGTCGGTCCCGTCACGTCCGGTCCCGTCCTGTATCGTTTCAACGAACAGTCTATATTCTCAGTATATCTCTATCGTCCGTGATATATGCACAATCGACGCCAGATCGCTCGAAATGTTGTGATCGTGACTCGCCGGAACAGAAACGCTTTACAACCACTGTGACATACGACGAAACAGCGCACATATTCCACCGGTCTCGGGAAAATCCATACCCCTTATATTCACTTGTATGTGTTTATAATACCCTTAGCCATTATGGATTACGCTCTTATGTGGGTTTTCTCGAGTACTCCTATGCAACAGCCACAGCGGGCACACTCTGCTGACCGTTCGCGGGGTCTCGCCGACCCGGCGGACGAGCGGTCGAACTGCGGTGTCGGCGTCGTCATGGACCTCGATGGCGGGACGGGCCACGACATCGTCGCCGACGGTCTCGAACTGCTCGTCAACCTCGAACACCGCGGCACCACCGGCGCGGAGAAGAACACCGGTGACGGGGCTGGCATCTTACTCCAGACGCCCCACCGGTTCTTCCGTGCGGTTCTCGACTGCGACCTTCCCGACCCCGGTGCGTACGCCGTCGGGTCGTTCTTCTTTCCACAGGAGACCGACGCCCGCGAGGCGCTCGTCGACCTCGTCGAAGACTCTCTCGAGCGCTACGACCTCGAGGTACTCGCCTGGCGCGACGTCCCGACGGACAACGACGGTCTCGGCCAGACCGCCCTCGACGCCGAACCGGACGTCTGGCAGGTGTTCGTAACTGCGAGCGACGACCTCACAGACGAGGCGCTCGACCGCCGTCTCTACGTCGCCCGGCGCGCACTCGAGAACCGGGTCGAGGAATCCGACCTCGAGGGCGCCGAACGCTTTTACGTCTGCTCGCTCGCCTCGAAGACCGTCGTCTACAAGGGCCTGCTCAAGGGCGTCCAGGTGTCGACCTACTACCCCGACCTGACCGACGAGCGGATCGAATCGAACTTCGTGATGGTCCACGAGCGCTTCTCGACGAACACGCTCGGTGCCTGGCACCTCGCCCACCCCTACCGCAACATCGTCCACAACGGCGAGTTCAACACCATCCAGGGCAACATCAACTGGATGCGAGCGCGCGAGACCGACCTCGAGAGTGAGGTCATCGACGGTCTCGACGCCGTCAAGCCGATCATCAACGACCCTGACCAGTCCGACACCGCGAGCGTCGACAACGCGCTCGAACTCCTCTTAGAGGACGGCCGCGACCTCGCACACGCGCTCCGCATGCTCGTCCCCGAGGCCTGGCGCAACGACGAGTCGATGGACCAGGACCGGCGCGACTGGTACGACTTCCACGCCTCGCTGGTCGAACCCTGGGACGGTCCCGCCCTCGTCGCCGCCACCGACGGCGAGCGCGTCGGTGCCGTCCTCGACCGGAACGGCCTGCGCCCCTGCCGGTACGACGTGACCACCGACAACCGACTGATCGTCGCGAGCGAGGCCGGCGCGCTCGACCCCGACCCCGAGAACATCGCCGAGCGCGGCCGCCTCCAGCCCGGCCAGCTCTTCCTCGCCGACCCGGACGAAGGCCGGGTCATCCCCGACGACGAGGTCTTCGAGGGTCTCGTCGACGAGCGCTACGGCGAGTGGGTCGCCGAGAACCAGGTCCGACTCGAGGAGGTCGCCTCGAGCGAACGCTCGCCTCGAGCGCCGGTCTCGAGCCTGCGCGGCCACCAGGCGACCTTCGGCTACACCCACGACGAACTCAACAACCTGGTCGAACCGATGGCCCAGAAGGGCAAAGACCCCGTCGGCTCGATGGGCGACGACACGCCGCTGTCGGTGCTCACCGAGTTCAACCGGCCGCTGTTTTCCTACTTCAAACAGCTGTTCGCCCAGGTGACGAACCCGCCGCTCGACTACATCCGCGAGGAGCTCGTCACCAGCCTCGAGAGCCGACTCGGCTACCAGCGCAACCTCCTCGACGAATCGCCCGAACACGCCCGCCAGCTCGTCTGTGACTCGCCCGTGCTCACCGACGCCCAGCTCGCCGCCATCCGCGACCAGGAGGTCGGCGACCTCGAGTCGGCGACGGTCGACATCACCTACACGCCGGCCGGCGACGCCGGTGACGACCTCGAAGCTGCCATCGAGCGCGTCCGCGAGGACGCCGTGGCAGCCATCGAGGCGGGGACCGACATCCTCGTCCTCTCGGACCGCGACCTCGATAGTGAGCACCTGGCGATTCCGAGCCTGCTCGCGACCGCCGCCGTCCACCACCACCTCGTCCGCACCGGCCTGCGAAACCACGTCGGTCTCGTCGTCGAGTCGGGCGACCCGCGGACGGTCCACCACCTCGCGACGCTCGTCGGCTACGGGGCGGGCGCGGTCAACCCCTACCTCGCCTTCCAGACCATCGAGGACCTCACCGCGGGTCCCGACGGTGCCGACGCCGAGGACGCCATCGCCGCCTACATCACCGCACTCGAGGACGGCCTGCTCAAGGTCATGGCGAAGATGGGCATCTCGACGGTCGAGAGCTACCAGGGCGCACAGATCTTCGAGGCCGTCGGTCTCGACTCGGATCTCGTCGCCGAGTACTTCGAGGGCACCGAGAACCGCACCCAGGGGATCGGTCTCGCCGAGATCGAAGCCGACGTCAGAGAGCGCCACGCTGCCGGCTTCGGCGACGAGGAGGCGGTCCTCGAGCGCTCGGGCGAGTTCGAACACCGCTCGAACGGCATCTACCACCAGTGGAACCCCCAGACCGTCGGCATCCTCCAGCAGTCGGTCCGGGCCAACGACTACGACCGCTACAAGGAGTTCGCCGAGCTGATCAACGACCAGAGTACGAACCTCCAGACGCTCCGCGGTCTCCTCGCGTTCGACTCCGAGCGCGACCCGGTCCCGCTCGAGGAGGTCGAACCCGTCGAAGAGATCGTCAGACGCTTCTCGACGGCCGCGATGAGCCTCGGCAGCCTCTCGGCGGAGGCCCACGAGAACAACTCCATCGCGATGAACCGCATCGGTGGGAAGTCGAACTCGGGTGAGGGTGGCGAGCCACCGGAGCGCTTCGGCACCGAACGCGAGTGTAACGTCAAGCAGGTCGCCTCGGCCCGCTTCGGCGTGACGAGCACCTACCTCTCGAGCGCCGACGAACTCCAGATCAAGATGGCTCAGGGGTCGAAACCCGGCGAGGGTGGCCACCTCCCCGGCATGAAAGTCGACGAGATGATCGCCCACGTCCGCAAGGCGACCCCCGGCGTCGGTCTCATCTCGCCGCCGCCGCTGCACGACATCTACTCCATCGAGGACCTCAAACAGCTGATCCACGACCTGAAGGCGGCCAACGAGTCGGCCGACATCAACGTCAAACTCGTCAGCGAGGCCGGCATCGGCACCATCGCCGCGGGCGTCGCGAAGGCCAACGCCGACGTCGTCCACATCTCCGGCGACTCCGGCGGGACCGGCGCGTCACCGCGCACCTCGATCAAACACGCCGGTCTCCCGTGGGAACTCGGTCTCGCCGAGGCGAACCAGATGCTCTGTCAGACCGGTCTCCGAGACCGCATCCGCGTCTCGGCCGACGGCGGGATGAAGACCGGCCGCGACGTCGCCGTCGCCGCCCTCCTCGGCGCAGAGGAGTACATCTTCGGCACCGCGAGCCTCGTCACGAGTGGCTGTGTGATGGCCCGCCAGTGTCACAAGAACACCTGCCCCGTCGGCGTCGCCACCCAGCGCGAGGACCTCAGAAAGCGCTTCCCCGGCGAACCCGAGCACGTCATCAACTACATGACGTTCCTCGCCGAGGAACTGCGCGAGATCATGGCCGACCTCGGCTTCCGCACCGTCGAGGAGATGATCGGTCAGGTCGACGTCCTGACCCAGCGCACCGACGTCGACCACCCCAAGGCCCGCCACGTCGACCTCTCGGCAGTCATCGCCCCGCTCGAGGGCGAGGCGCGGACCAAACGCCGCGAGCAGGACCACGAACTCGAGGACCAGCTCGACCGCGTCCTGATCGAGCAGGCGCAGACGGCCATCGACGAACAGGTTCCGACCACGCTCACCACCGGGATTTCGAACGTCGACCGCTCGGTCGGCGCGATGGTCTCGAACCGGGTAACCCGCCGGTACGGCGAACCCGGTCTCCCGGAGGACACCCTGACGGTCGACCTCGAGGGCACCGCCGGACAGAGCTTCGGGGCGTTCCTCGCCAGCGGCGTCTCGATGCACCTCACCGGCAGCGCCAACGACTACGTCGGCAAGGGTCTCTCCGGCGGCAAGCTCTCGGTGCGCACGCCCGCGACGGCCGCCTACACCGCCGCGGAGAACATCGCCATCGGCAACGTCGCCCTCTACGGAGCGACCGGTGGCGAGTGTTACGTCAACGGTCTCGCGGGCGAGCGTTTCGCCGTCCGCAACTCCGGCGCGAAAGCCGTCGTCGAGGGCGTCGGCGACCACGGCTGTGAGTACATGACCGGCGGCGTCGTCGCCGTCCTCGGTGAGACGGGCAAGAACTTCGCCGCGGGCATGTCCGGCGGCGTCGCCTACGTCTACGACCCCGACGGGTCGTTCGCCGACCGCGCCAACACCGAGATGGTCACCCTCTACGACGACCTCGACGAGTCCGACGAGAGCATGCTCCGACGGCTCGTCGAGAACCACGTCGCCTACACCGGCTCAGAGCGAGCCACGGCCCTCCTCGAGCACTGGGAGCGCGAACTCGAGTCGTTCGTCAAGGTGATGCCCGACGCCTACCACGACGCAATCACCGAGGACGGCCGTGACGACGTCCGCGAGACGCTCCCCGAGAGCGCGTCGGCCCCCGTCGAGGCGAGTTCGACGGAGTTCGCGACGAGCGACGACTGACACGGCGACCTGGTCTTTTTCGCGTACGATCTCTCGGAGACCACTGTGTACCTGTGAGAATATTCACGGTCTGTACTGAGCCGTCTCAGTAGACGACCAACCGCCAGGCCAGTTCACCCAGGTGCGGTGTTCCGACCTCTTCGGGTCGGTCGATGCCGATCTCGTCGACGGTGTACGTCTGTCGCGCGTGGTGGTCGATGTGAGTCTCGAAGCCTTCACGGTCCGGTTCACCGACGGTCACGTTCACCCGTAGCTCGGTCTCGAGGAGCGTCTCACGCTCCGTATCGACCGTCGCCCGTGCCCACGATTCGTTCACATCGGTGACTTCTCTGTGAGCACTGGAATCGGCGAGTGGGTGCAGTTGGTCGTGGTCGTCGACTTCGAGGGTGATCGTGTTCTCGTCGCTCGCTACGATCGTCCACCCCGTCACGCCCGGGAACGGATCGTAGAGTTCGTACTCGTTGGCGGTGTAGACGTAGCCAGGTTCAGCCGAGCCGATTCGGCCGTCTTCCATCTCCCACGTGCCGAGTGAGAATCCCCGAACGCCCGGCCCAGCAGCCATCACGCCGGTCGAGTGATACGCCCACTCGGTGGCGTCGTCACTCGCCCAGTACAGTACGAACTGACGTGTGTCCCGGTCGATTTTCTGCACGAAGACGGACGACTCGTCCGAACTGGGGGACCACGAGCGAGTGTCGTGATTCGCCCGGTCGGTGTTCTCGAGTGCCGTCGCATAGAGACCGTCCGGATCAGCCGGAAGGGGTTCGGGTGCGGTGTCGACTGGCCGTACCTCCCCCATTCGGACGGCTCCCGCGGCCGTAACGAGGGCCGTGAGGACGAGACACACCACGAGGAGGCGCACGAGCGGGAGCGGCCGGTCGCTCGAGGACGGAAGCGACGTGGCGGCCAGGGCGAAAAACGCCGCGAGTCCGATCGAAACCGCAGCAGCGATAGGCAGGAGGAATACCCAGGTGACGACGTGCGAGTAGAGTCCGGCGCGAACTGCACCGAGACCATCGCTGACCGACTCCACGGCGACTCCGGTGAGCACCGCGAGCGCACCGAACCCTCCGGCACACACCGCAAGTAGGAGGAGGGCACGTGGCTGCTCGAGCGCCACTGTCACTGTCTCACGGAGTGCCTCTCTCGCGCTCGCACCGCGCTCGAGACGGACCACCGTCAGTGTCGGCAGTGACCAGCAGGCGGCCGTACAGATGGCGATACCCAGCAACGGTCCCAGAAGCGTCCACTCGAGCGTGATCCACTCCTGGACACCGAACCAGTACAGACCGTACCGGATCGGCGTATCGACGAGGACGAAGAGCGCGCTCCCGAGAACGAGTGCAACGGCGTGGCCGACGACGGCGACGATACCAACCGCCACGAGTCGCCTCGTCCACCCCGGACGGCCACTCCCTTCTGGACCGGATTCGACACCGAGGTCGGCTCGTACCGGTGGCACCACCGTGGCCATCGCGAGCACGGCGAACACCGGTGGCCAGCAGACGAACAGTAGCGGGTGGATTCCGGCGAGCACGGATCTGAGCAGTATCTCGCCGAGTCCTGCTGCGAGAGCAACGGCGAACAGTCGTTCGTCTTCGAGAGTCACCCCGAGGGCGGTGCGGAGGGCTGCCATATCCTCTGGTTTGTGCGACGATAGATGTATATTTCGCAACAAGTGTCCGAATAGATGTACAGCCGATTGTATCGAATACGGGCTACTCGCTCACGCGACTCGAGCGTGCACGTACGAGAACCGCGCCTCGTCCTCGACCATGCCGCTGTCGACCTCGCCGCGCTCGAGGACGGTGAAGCCCGCTCGTTCGAGGTGTCGGCGGGTCTGTTCGCGGCCTGCCATCTGCCAGCGCATCTCGACGCCGGCGTCGAGCCAGTCCGGGTTGGTGCCGGTCCAGGGCGTGCACCCACCGGTGAGGAGTAGCCGGCCGCCGGGGCGGAGGACGCGGGCGAACTCCGAGAGGACGGCACCGTCCTCGGCAACGGGGACGTGAATCAGTGAGTGGAGGGCGACGACGACGTCGAAGGATGCTGCGGCGAACGGGAGCCGTGCCATCTCTCCCTGACACAGCGATGCCGCGGGTGCGCGCCCGCGGGCGATCTCGAGCTGGCCACTCGAGAGGTCGAGACCGACGGCGTCTACCCCGTCTGGCTCCGGCTCCGGACTGCTCACCGCCGTCAGTACTGGTTCACCGACGCCACAGCCTGCGTCGAGGAGGCGGTCGCCTGGCTCGACCGTCTCGAGGAAGTCAGTGACGACGGCCGACTCGAGCGGCGTCTCGGCCCGTCGCTCCGCGTAGGTTGGGGCGAGTCGGTCGTAGCCGCGCCTGATAGCGGTTTTTTCGCGAGTGGCGTCGTCCATACTGCTCGGCAATGGGGATGGGAGACATGCCTCTTCCGGTGGTGTGTGCCTCCTTCCCACGGGCTGGTGGGTTAGTTGTCGCCGTGCTCGTCCGCCAGGGCAGGAGGCACCACCGTCACCGGCACCGACGCGAGTCGCGTCACCCGGTCGGCGGTGCTCCCAAGGATGGCTTCGGGGAGCGTCTGGTCGCCGTGGCGGCCGAGGACGATCGTTTCCGCCCCGATTTCTGCTGCGTACTCGAGGATCACGGTGTCCGGACGGCCCCGACGGATCTCGACGTCGAACGCCGGTCCGTTTCCGTCGTAGGCGTCGACGACGCCCGCGACCGTCTCCGTGACGGTTCGGTTGAGGTCGTCGACCTCGTCGACGCCGAACCGGAGCGGGTTCGCCCCGGAGTCGACGACCGAGAGGACGCTGACGGTCGCCTCGACGCTCCGCGCCAGGTCGATCGCGTGCGCCAGCGCCGCGGCCGCCGTCTCGCTGTCGTCGATCGCGACCAGAATCGTGTCGTACATACGGACGCTACGGTGCGTGCAGTGAAATCGGTACCCCTCCTCGAGCGCACCCCGCCTGGGCAGTGATTTACCGTGCTCGAGGTCGATGGGGGCGTATGTTCGAGACGATACTGGTTCCGACCGACGGGAGCGAGCACGCCGCGGCCGCCGTCGACCGGGCGCTCTCGCTCGCGGCCGAACACGACGCGACCGTCCACGCCGTCTGCGTCGCCGAGACCGGCCCGCTCGGCTACCTTCGGTTGCCGGGAGAGACCGAGAGTGCCGAGGAGGCGATCAACGCCCAGGCGAGACGCGTCGTCGGCGCGGTGGCGGACCGGCCGGCCGCCGGCGGTCTCACGGTGGAGACGGCAGTGCTCACGGGACCGCCCGGAACGGCGATCCTCGAGTACGCCGGCGAGGTGGACGCGGACCTCATCGTGATGGGGTCGCGTGGACGCGGTGGGGTCCACCGTCTCGCGGTTGGGAGTGTCACCGACCACGTGATCCGCTTCGGTGACCTCGACGTGTTCGTGACCACGGCTCACTCGTCGTGAGCGAACCGGTTGATCGCGTTCGTTCTGACGCCGATCGACCAGCCGACGAGCGCGAGACCGACGTAGATGCCGACCGCCGGCAGGGCGTAGGCCTCGAGGACGAGTTCCGGTGTGAACCCGAGCGTGTCGAGTCCCAGTCCGAGCAACAGCGAGCAGAGAAACAGCGCCACGCCGACGTCGAGCGAGCGAAGCGACGGCACCGGACCGGGATCCGAGAAGAGGCGACCGATGGCGTACCAGCCGACCGTGTACGTCGCCCAGCCGAGGACGAGGACGGCAGACACTGTCAGGCGCTCGTCGGGGAAGTACCGCGGCAGGTACGCGAGGTGGAGGATACACGTCGCGACGAGTGCGCTCACGCCCACGACGAACACCGTGGCTGTCTCCGACCGGGAAGTCATCGACCGTCCCAATGTGGTGCGCCGACAAAGGCGTTCTCACGTCAGCCGTGAACGCACGGATGCTCTCGCAGCCGTCGTGATGACTTCACCACAGCCAGCCGAATCCCTCGAGTACCGCCCGTTTGCCGCCGGTCTCGAGGACGTCACCGTGGCCCGGAACGACCCGATCGAACTCCCACGCGAGGACCTCGTGCATCGACCGCCGGAGCGTCGCCTCGTTGGTCACCGTCAGCCGGTAGTCGATCGGTGGACCGATGCGCCGGTAGACGCCGACGAGGCGCGCGTAGAGGCGCGTCCGGAGCGGGCTCCCCGGGCCGATGTGGTAGCCGATATCGCCCAGCAGGAGCGTCCGACTCGGCCGGTGGACGAACGCGAGTTCGGTCAGCAGCCGGTTGCCCATGATCGCGACCTGGTCGATGTCCGTCGCCCACCGGGGATCCGGCGTGTCGCCCAGCAGGCCGTCGAAGGTGAGGTCGGTTCGGCGCCCGTCGAGTCCGGGCGCGGCGAACAACTCGACGTCCGGCCACGCCGCCCGGTACTGCTCCATGTACAGGTGGCCGTGGAGTTTGCTCGCGGGAACGACGAAGCGCACCGCTCCGAGACGCTCGAGTGCCGCATGGAGCTGTGGCGTCAATTCGGCCGGCGAGTGAACGAAGAGTCCCCCGCTCGAGAGTCGGACCACGGTCATGATCCGGCCGATTTCGACTCCGAGAAACCGGAGCGGCTCCTCGTAGGTCCAGAGATTCGGTCCGCGCTGTCTGAGTCCGTCCGGTGCGGTGACCATCGTCGGTCCAGTTCACCGCCCGTCTCGAAACGCCTACTGGTCTCACTCGTCGCCGTCGCTCGCACGGACCGTCAGGACCGGGATCTCGGCGGTTCGCAACACGTCCTCGGCGACGCTCCCGAGAACCATCCGGCTCAGCCCGCCACGCCCGCTCGTGCCGACGACGAGGAGGTCGGCCTCGGACTCTGCGGCCCCCGCACGGATCTCTTCTGCGGCCTCGCCGAACCGCACCTCGCTGGTGACCGCTTCGAGTCCGGCCTCGCTCGCGAATTCTTCGGCCCGCTCGATCGCCTCGCGGGCACCGGACTCGAGGCGGCCGATCCGGGTGTCGTCGGGACCGTTCGATTCGAGGTCCTCGGGTGGCACGTCGGCGACCGACAGCAGGTGGACGGCCGCGTCGTGCTCGCGTGCGAGGGACACCCCCGCAGTGACTGCCGCGGTCGCGGCCTCGCTCCCGTCGGTCGCGATGGTGACGTGACGGTAGGGGTACTCGTGGCTGGCGTGGCCGTCGGCACCGACGACGATGACGGGGACGGGTGACTCGCGGACGACGCCTTCGGTGACGCTCCCGAGGACGAGACGCTCGAGTCCCGCCCGTCCGCACGACCCCATGACGATGGCGTCGACGGTGGCGTCCCTGGCGGTCTCGAGGATCGTCTCCGTGGGGTCGCCCCCGCGGACGTCCTCGATCGCGTGTGCGCCGCGGTCGTCGACGAGCGTTCGGCCGTCGCCAGCGATCGCTGCACCGGTCGTATCGACGGTATCGTCTCCGTCGCCGACGTGGAGGACGTGGACCGTCGCGCCCACGGCCGCCGCGAGGTCGCCTGCGTGCTCGAGCGCTGCGGTCGCCGTCTCGCTGCCGTCAGTTGGGACGAGAATCCGATCGTACATGGTCGGGGGATTCTCACCGGAGGTACTTGGATTCGTGCGTTCGCTCGCCGCCGAACGCCGCCAGCGGACTCTCGTCCGTGGCCGGGTCGAGCACCTCTCAGACGGACCGTTTCACGTCGTGTCCGTCGGCCAGCTGGTGATCTCTTCGTAGTCGCCGGGTGGGAGTGGCCCCTCGAGCAGCGGGTCGTCGGTCGCCTCCATCCACTCGCGGAGTGTCTCGGAGAGGTCGGCGACGACGTCTTCGTAGCGTGGCTCGCGGACCACGTTGTCCTGTTCCTGTGGATCCTCGTGGAGGTCGTACAGCTCCTCGTACGCCCGTGGGGGCGTCGCCCAGTCCTCTCTGACCTCGCGGCCGGCCTCGCTCGCGAAGATGTCCTTGGTGAAGTACACCTCGGGGAGGTGCCAGAAGTTCTTGATGAACTTGTAGCGCTCAGTGCGGACGGCCCGGACCGGGTCGTACATGTCGTGCCAGGTCATCTCGGCGAACAGATGCTCGTGTGGCCGGTAGCCGTCCTCATCGCCGCCGCCCGCACTTCCGTCCTCACCCGCACTCCCGTCGGCTCTCCCACCTCGCTCGTCGTCGAGTAACCCGAGGAAGCTCCGGCCGTTCACCGCGTCCGGGACCTCGAGTCCGACCAGTTCGAGAACCGTCGGCAACACGTCGACGTTGCTGAGGAGTTCGTCGTAGTGACGGCCGCCGTCGGCGACGCCCGGGTAGCGGACGATCAGCGCCGCCTCGATGCCCGCGTCGTAGACGCTTCCTTTCGCTCGCGGGAAGGCGATGCCGTGTTCGGTCGTGAAGATGACGACCGTCTCGTCGGCGATGCCTGCCTGCTCGAGGCTCTCACAGATCGTCCCGACGGCGTCGTCGAGGGCGTAGACCATGCCGTGCATCTCCGCGAGGTCGAGCCTGATTCCACGGCGGTCCGGCAGGTACGGCAGTGGGCGGACCTCGTCTGGGTCGTCGGTGTCGTAGTGGCCGGCGTCGAAGCCAAAGCGGCCGTTCTCCTCTTCGACGCGGTGGAGTTCGAAGAAGCCGACGGAGGCGAAAAACGGGCCGTCGTACGCCCCCTTCTCGAGGAAGGTCGAGACGACCGAGGCGACGTTTCGCGCCCGGTTCGCCTGGTGGACTGCGGGCGTCACTCCGGGGTAGAGGTTCCCCTCCGAGTGGACGTGGTCGTACTCGAGGCGGTCGGTGTCCTGTGTGACGTGCTGGAGACCGAAGAGGTGCGTCTCGTAGCCCGCCTCCTGTAAGTACTGGGGCATGATCCGCTCGTCGGTCCCCAGTTCCCAGCTTCCGTGTGCGAGCCCCATCAGCCCGTTGACGTGGGGGTACCGGCCGGTCAGCAGGCTGCCACGGCTCGGCGAACACTGCGGAGCGGTGACGAAGTGACGGTCGAAGACGGCACCGTCGGCCGCGAGCGCGTCGATCGCTGGCGTCTCGATGTCTTCGCCGTAACAGCCCAGATAGCGCCCGAGATCGTGGCAGTGTATCAGGAGTACGTTCGGCCGAGAGTCACCCATGACCTCCATCCTACCACGACCCGCGGGATAATACTTCGAGGTACGGACAGCCGTCAGCGCTCGGCGTCGGCGAGCGGCGTCTCGAGCGTCGCGGAGCGTTCCAGAGCGCGTGCATTGATACGCGCGCCGGGTGAATGCGTCCCATGGCCCGTACGATCCTCGTTCCGTTCGACGGCTCGCCCCACGCCCGCGCCGGACTCGAGTACGCCTTCGAGACCTACCCCGACGCCGCCGTCACCGTCTTACACGTCGTCGAACGGACGGGTGAACTCGGCTTCGACGACCAGGCGCTCGAGGCGTGGCTCGAGCGCGTCGACGCCGCGCGCGCGGACGCACAGGACGTCCTCGAGCGGGCGGAAGCGATTGCAGCGCAGCGAGACCGTCCGCTCGAGACGGCGCTGTGGGTCGGGCGGCCGACGACGGCGATTCTCGCCTATACGACCGAGGCGGACGTCGACCACGTGGTCATCGGGAGTCGCGGCACGGGCGATGCCGACGGCCACCTCGGCAGCGTCGCCGACGCCGTCGTCCACCGCTCGCCGGTGCTCGTCACCGTCGTCCGCTGAGACCGCTGGCGTACAGCTAAGTGCGTCCGCCGACTGCTCTCGAGTATGCACGTCCTCGTCGCACTCGACGACTCTGAGCCCGCCCGGGTGGCGTTCGACTACGCGCTCGAAACCTTCCCCGACGCCGACATCACCGCCGTCCACGTCGTCGACATCTCCGGGAGTGTCTACGGCGAGTACGGCCACGTCGGGGCCGACGCCCTCCTCGAGCAGAAACGTGAGGACGCCGCGGCGTTGTTCGACGACCTCCTCGAGACGGCGCCACCACACGACGGGTCGATCACCACCGAGACGGCCGTCGGTAGTCCCGCGCGCGAACTCGTCGCCTACGCCGACGAGCACGACGTCGACCACGTGGTCATCGGCAGCCACGGCCGCTCGGGCGTCTCGCGCGTCCTCCTCGGGAGCGTCGCCGAAGTGGTCGCCCGTCGCGCCCCCTGTCCGGTGACGATCGTCCGGTGACCGCTCTCACTCGGTCTCGGTGACCGTGACCGCCCCGCTCAGTCTGTCGACGTGGGCCGTGTACGCTCGCTCCCCGTCAGTCGCGTGAACGAGCCAGAAGCCACCGCGTTCGCGTACCTCCTCGAGCGTCGCCTCCGCCTCGAACGCCGCCTCATCCTCGAGTGCGCTCGCTGCGAGCGTCCGCGCCTCCCCGGGGGTCGAGACGCGCTCGTCCTCCTCGCCCGCGTGACTCACGAGGACCGACCGGTCGGCACGCTGCATGATCGTCTCCGTGACGCTCCCCAGCACGAACCGGTCCATGCCACGGCCGCCGTGGGTCCCCATCACGATCAGGCCGACGTCCTGGCTCGCTGCGTACTCGAGGATGGTCTCGTGAGCGACGCCGTCGTCGACGACCGAGACGACCTCGAGTCCGTCGGGTGCGTCCGCGGCGATCCCGTCGGTGACGGCTCTTGCCCGTTCGTACACCGCCTCGCGAGCGTCGTCTACGGGCGGGCCGAACGGGAACGCTCCCTCGATGTCGACGACGTAGAGGACGTAGACGGTCGCGTCGAAGCGCGTCGCGAGTTCGAACGCCTGTTCGACCACGCGTGCGGCGGTCTCGCTCCCGTCGGTCGGCACTAACACGGTGCGGTACATACCTCGAGCGTCGACGGCCAGCACCAAAGCGCTCGTGTCGATTCACACGGTGCGAACGCACTCGACGCGCGTCCGTCGCTCACTCGAGTGCGGCCAGGTCGGTCCGAGACGCGAGCACCCGCAGGTGAGGGCCGTCGGCGCCTCCCGCCTCGAGACAGCGCGCCAGATCCGCCGATGGCTCGACGGAGATGGTCCCACAGCCGATATCGAGAACGACGCCACCGTCCGCGTCCGTCGCACACACCCGGCCGAGAAACTCGTAACTCCACGCCGATGCCCCCTCGTCCGTCTCGCGGACGTCCCTCGTCGGTGTGTCGAGGCGTTCGACCGCACTCGAGAGCACCGAGACGGCGAGGTCGACCGTCGATCCCACGTGGTCGTCCGTCACGGCCATCGAGGGGTCGAACAGCGCGAGTCTCGTGGCGCTCGTCGTCGCCTCCTCGAGTGCGACCGTCACCGTCTGGTCGTAGACGACGCCCTCGTACTCGGCCTCCGGTGTCCGTTCGCAGACGGTGGCGGTGAGTGTTGGCTCGAGTGTCATTTCTTCCTCTTTGGATGAGCCGTCACGACGAATCCGTTCGAACCTACACCAACGACGATATTCTTGGTCTCTGTAAGGTTATCCTTGTACTGCCTTCGCCCCTTGCTTGTCCCTTCCGTGCCGTACTGTATCGCGTTCATGATTGCATTTCGTAGCGTATCCCCTTCGAATCCCAACTCCTCGAACTGTCCTCCGTGTCTGCTGATAATGTGTGTCCACCCGGCCCTCTCGTTCCCTTGCTCTAACCAGCAGACCTTCCCTTCCTGGTCCGTTACGACGAATCTCGTCGTCTCTGGATCGTGTTTCTGGTGCCTGTACGTCTCCATGTGCGCCTCGGTCACATCTGGGCCGAGTACTGCCGTCGCTGGGAGTCCGTACCGCTCCTGTAGCGATGTGCCACCTCCCGACGCGCCACCTCCGGACGCTGCACCGCTTTCAGACTCACTCCCACACCGCTGGAGCGCTCGCTTCCTACTGGACTGGCGAACGTGGGCAAGTTCGTGTGCAATGAGGTATCGTCCACTTTCACTCTCCGGGTCGTACTCGCCGCGGCCGAACGCGACGTGGTTGCCGACGGTGAACGCCCGCGCGTCGACCGCCGAGGCGGCCGCCGCCGCCCGCACGCCCGTGTGGATTCTGACGTCCTCGAACGATGTCCCTAGCTTCGCTTCCATCTCCTCACGAACCGACGCCTCGAGCGGCTGGCCGGGTTCCGAGACGACCGCTCTCACGGCGTCTGGCACACCTGCATCTCCAGCAGGCTCGGTCTCCGCCTGTGCGCCCGCCGATCGGTAGAGGCTCGTCGTGTCGATGTCGGTCCCACTCTCTCGGCTCCACTCAGTTCCACGCCGAATCGTCTCGCCCGCCTCGGTGTTGAACCCCGCAGGCAGCCCACCCTGACTCGCCCAGTAGTGGACCTGCTCGAGACCGTGTTCTTCGACCAACCGAAAGACGTACCGGCCCGCCTGGCTATCCTGACGCGCCGGATCTGCCCAGGAGAGAGCCGGTCTGGCCGACCGCCGTGCTGGCTGGCGTCGGTCGGTCTCCGACTGCTCCGTCGACTGCTCCCGTCTCGCTCGCTCACGATTTAGCACCATCCATCACCTCGGTTCGCTCTTGTTCCTGCCGCGTCTGCTGTTCGTTCCCATTGACTCGCTCTTTAGCAAGTCTCTATCCAATGGGCATTACTGTTGCTGCCATTCACCCTGGCGTCGGGATACGCCGATGCACGTAGAAACTGGTGTGGCACCTCACTCGAGCAACGCCTCGAACTCGTCGAGGAACGTCGCGAACGCGGGTTCGGCGACCTCGTAGGTCTCGGCACGACGCTGGTACGCCCGGCCTGCCTCGAGCGCCGCCCGGGACAGGTCGTCGAGGTTCACGAGGTAGCCCCGCGCGCTCTCCGGGTGGGGCGTGGGGACCTCGGATCCGTCGCCGAGCTGCTCGTGGGTCTGGAAGGCGAGACGGAGGTGCTCGTCGGTGACCGGCTCGAACAGCAGGTAGTAGCGCCATCCCTCGAAGGTGTGCTCGAGGGAGTCGTAGCGTTCGACCTCGCCGCGGAGGAGTCGCTCGAGACGCTCGAGGATGGCGGGGAGGTCGAGTGCGAGGAAGTCCCCGACGTACTCGGGGTCCCACTCGCCCCACTCGAGGGCCGCCTCGTTCACGAAGCGGGTGACGCGCGTGCCGTCGACGCTGACGCGGAGCGCGCCGCCGCCGACCGAGCACAGTTCGGGACCGTCCGCGGTGACGATCGATACCTCGACGCTGCCGTCTACGGGTTCGCTGGTGTGCTGGCTCATGGGTTCTCCCGAGGAGCGCGTTTCCTGGACCTCACTCTCTGTGACCGGTTCTGGGCTGGGCGACCCTCACTGTTGTGCTGGACGCTCGAGCCACCAACAGTGATACCACCCCGCGTGGTATCCGCGCAGACACAGATGGCCACACTCGAGCGCTCTCCGGCCGACCGGGTGACCGTCGCGCTGACGGTCGTCTTCTCGCTGTCGCTCCTCGTCGTCTCCCGCAGCGGTGACCCACGTCTCTGGATCGGCTGGTCGGTGCTGATGGTCGTCCTCTCGGGTGCCGCCCTGATCCGGTTCAACCGGCCCACTCACCGTCCGTAGTCGTACCAGAGCGCGTAGAGGCTCGTGACACCGACCACGACGAGAATCGGCCACGCGGTCCCCACCGTGACGAGGTACGTGACGTACTGCTCCCAGACGGGGAGCGACGGATCGACCGGAAGCACGGTGACAACGTACTCGTCGTAGAAATTAGGTCCCACTGCAGTCGGATGCCCCACCCAGGCCACCAGTGCAGTATGCCCGCCTGCCAGCAGCCTGCGACCGAGTTCGATCGCGAACACGGCGGCGAGGCTGGTCGCCACGAACAGGCTGGCGAGGTGGCGGACCACGCAGTCGACGTGGTAGGCATTCCTGACGAGTACCGGATCGCGGGCCGCACCCATCGTCGTTCGTCGTCTCTCAGTCATACACCACGGTTCGTCCTCGTCACAATCAGTTCACGTGGGTGTTCTCTCGAGTCGAATCCGCTCACCCGACTTTTTACCCGTCCGTTCGACTGCCCCACTCCGCCTCGCGACTCGCTCGTTCGGCCGCTCGCTCGAGCGCACCCCGTCCTCACACCCGCTCGGGCAGCCAGCCGCCGTCGACCTCGAGATTCTGCCCGCTGACGTACCCGTTCTCGGGGTCGAGGAAGAATAGCACGGCGCGCGTGAGGTCCTCGAACGAGGCGGGCCGCCCGCGGGGGAGTTCCGCGGGGAACTCGTCGCTGTTCTCGACGACGTACGGCGAGACGGCGTTGACGGTGATGCCATCATCCTGCGTGTCTCCGGCGAGCATCCGTGTGAACATGATGACGCCCGCTTTCGCCGCGAAGTACGGGAAGTTCACCGGCGAGACGAGTCCCTGCTCGCTCGAGGCGTAGCCGACGTTGACGATCCGGCCGTAGCCCGCCTCGCGCATGCTGGGCAGTGCGCGTTTCGAACAGAGGTAGGTCGCGGTGAGGTTCG
Organism: Natronobiforma cellulositropha; assembly: GCF_025629245.1. Lineage (GTDB taxonomy): Archaea > Halobacteriota > Halobacteria > Halobacteriales > Natrialbaceae > Natronobiforma > Natronobiforma cellulositropha. The sequence continues at coordinate 40,862 of NZ_JANZXN010000005.1, read as the reverse complement.
TCTCGAGAACGCGGTTCCAGGTCTCGAAGGAGAGTTCCTCCCAGTGGCTGGGCGCGAAGTCGCCGACGTTGTTCACCAGCGTGTCGACCGCGCCGAGGTCGGCTTCGACCGCAGCGAAGAGACCGTCGACGGAGTCGGGGTCGGTCACGTCGGCCTGGACCGTCGTCACCGCCCGCCCGCCGCGAGACCGCGCCTCGGCTGCCACCTCGCGGGCGGCGTCGGCACTCGTGTGGTAGTGGACGGCGACGGCCGCACCACGGTCGGCCGCCGCGAGCGCGAGTGCGCGTCCGACGCCGCGAGCGCTCCCCGTGACCAGCACCGTCCGCTCCGAGAGATCCGGTTGCATACGCGTCTTTCTCCCCTCCGGCGCTTAGGTCCGGGGGTCGCCACCGCCGGATACTATTATGGGTCTGGGTGAGGGAGAGTGACAGATGGCACTCGAGACGATCCTGCTGGCCGTCGGTCCCGGGGATGCGACGCGCACCGACGACCTGGCGGAGGCGGTCGTCGAGGTGGCGGAACCGGCAGGCGCGACCGTCCACCTCGCGCACGTGTTCACCCAGGCGGAGTACGACGAGGTGCTCGCCCGACTCGACTTCGACCTCGAGGTCGACGAGGTCGACCCGGACGAGGTCGCAGACCGCCACGCGACGATTCGCGCGCTCGTCGCCGTACTGGACGACGAGGGCGTCGACCACGAGGTTCACGGCGCGGTCGGCGACCACGGCGCATCCATCGTCGAGGTCGCGACCGCGGTCGGCGCCGACCGGGTCGTCGTCGGCGGCCGACGGCGCTCTCCCGCCGGAAAGGCGGTGTTCGGTAGCACCGCCCAGGAAGTGCTCCTCTCGGCTCCGTGTCCGGTGACGTTCGTCCGCGGCGAGTGACTTCGTTCGTGTGACCGCATCCTTCGCTCGTGTGAGTCCGTCTCCCATCCACCATGTGTTCGGTGGTACCACAGACCACGCAACCTGTCGACTCGAGACTCAATTCTGCGAAAAGATGTGTGCAGTTAAATGCTGGGGCCTGTATCAGTACCTCACGGATGGTCTACTACGCGGGTGTCGATCTCGGGGCGACGAACGTTCGCGCCGTCGTCGCCGAGGACGACGGAACGATCATCGGCGTGAGCCGAAACGGAACGCCGAACGGACCGACTGGAATCGACGTCACGGAGGCGGTGTTAGCGACGCTGCGCGGTGCGGCGGCCGACGCGGGCGTCGCTCCCGAGGCGGTCGAAGCCGCCGGCATCGGCTCGTTCGGGCCGTTCGACCTCGCGGCGGGCGAGGTGATCAACCCGGCCAACCTCCCCGATACGGTCGACCGCATCCCCCTGACCGGTCCCGTCGAGAACCTCATCGACTCCGAACAGGTCTACTTACACAACGACACCAACGCCGCCGTCATCGGCGAGCGCTTTCACTCCGACCGCAACCCCGACGACATGGTCTACCTCACCATCTCCTCGGGCATCGGCGCTGGCGTCTGCTGTGACGGCGAGATACTCGATGGGTGGGACGGCAACGCCGGCGAGGTCGGCCACTACGTCGTCGACCCGACGGGCCTGATGACCTGTGGCTGTGGACTCGAGGGCCACTGGGAGGCCTACTGCTCGGGGAACAACATCCCCGAGTACGCCCGCCTCCTCGCCGAAGACGACCCCACGCTGGTGACGGCGCTCCCGCTCGAGGACCCCGACCTCTCGGCGAAGGACGTCTTCGACCTCGCCGGGACGGACGAACTCGCCGACTACACCATCGAGCAGGTCGCCCACTGGAACGCCATCGGCGTCGCGAACCTCGTCCACGCCTTCGCCCCCATCGTCATCTCCATCGGCGGCGCGGTCGCGCTCAACAACCCCGAACTCGTCGTCGACCCGATCCGCGAGCGCGTCGCCGACATGGTCATGTCGAACGTCCCCGAGATCACGCTCACCGGTCTCGGCGACGACGTCGGCGTCGAGGGCGCGCTCGCGAGCGCGCTCACCGAAGGCACCGGCGACCGCAGACTGCTTCGCGCCTGAATCGGGCGACGAACTCTTATTCACTCGAGCGCGAGGCTAGCCATGCGACGCCGAGCGTTCCTCCGAACTGGTGTCGGTGCCGTCGGCGCACTCGGTGTCCTCTCGAGTCCCGCCCTCGCGTGTGCGACTCACGACCACGCGGCCGCCCTCGGCGCGGGCGTCACCGACGACGACCTCCTCGAGTCGGACCCGCCCGCCGACTCCTACGAGCCACTGGGGGCGCTCGCACTCGAGGGGGCCGCGGAGGCGGTCGTCGGTGACGACGGTGAGACGGTCTACGTGGCGACCTACGATGGTTTCGCGACCGTCGACGTGCGTGATCCCGCAGCGCCGACGCTGCTCGCCGACGAGCGCGATTTGCTCGCCGAGACTGGATACGACCCGGTCACGGAGATTCTCGACGTGAAGGTGAGCGGCGACCGTCTCGCCGTCGTCGGTCCGGCGAATCCGGCCTCGGCCGACGAGTTCCACGGCCTGCTCGTCTACGACGTGGCCGACCCGGCCGACCCGACGCTCGTCGGCGACCCCTCCGAGATCGGTGTCCACCTCCACAACTGTTTTCTCGCGGACGATCTGTGCTACCTCGTCACCAATCCGGGGGGCGACGGCGTCGACGGCCCGAACGAACTCGTCATCTGTGACGTCTCCGGCGAGACCGAGGTGGTGGGCCGGTGGTCGCTGCTCGAGATCGACGAGCGCTGGGGTGACGTCCACTGGCTGCTGTGGTACCTCCACGACGTGTTCGTCCACGAGGACCTCGCCGTCCTCGCCCACTGGAACGCCGGAACGGTCCTCCTCGACGTGAGCGACCCGACGGCACCGGCCGTCCTCGCACAGGTCGACCCGGTCGACGTCGACGACCTGCTCGCGGTCGGCCCGGGCGAGATCACCGAGACCCAGCAGACCCTGCCGGGGAACGACCACTACTCGGCGGTCGACGACACCGGGGGGCTGCTCGCCATCGGCCGCGAAAGCTGGGCTGCAGACGCGGGCGACCCCGACGGCGCGGGCGGCATCGACCTCTACGACGTCACTGATCCGACCGATCCCGTCTACCGCTCGACGGTCGAGCCGCCGGAGACGCCCGACGCCTCCTACAACGCCGGTCTCTGGACGACTGCACACAACTTCGAGCTTCGCGACGAGACGCTCGTCGCCTCCTGGTACCGCGGCGGCGTCACGGTCCACGACGTGAGCGACCCCGGCCAGCCACTCGAGCGCGCCTCCTGGCGCGACCCCGACACGGCGGCGTTCTGGACCGCGCGCGTCGCCGGCGCCGAGACGTTCGTCGCCAGCAGTACGCCGCTCGTCCCGAACGCACCGGCCGTCGGCGGTCTCTACGTCTTCCCCATCGAGGACGGCACGCAGGCCGACCAGCCGTCGATGGCCGACGCACAGACCGGCGTCGAGTTCGGCGGCGAGACGGACGACGCCTCGAGCGGGACCGACGACTCCCGCTCGGATTCGCCGGCACCCGACCACGGAAACGCGAACGCCAGCACCGGTGCGGGCGACGGCGGCGGAGCGGACGCGGTGCCGGGCTTCACGGCCGGTGCTGGCGTCGCCGGTGGTGCACTCGCCCTCGAGTGGCAGCGCCGTCGGCGGGCGGCGGACGACCAGGGGCGCTGAGCGGCCGTCTCGACTCTCGCCCGGATCCTCTGTAACGGTCGTACACGCCATGCTCGAGGCCTGAACCCCAACTCTTTCGGTGATCGGGGTTCTACTCACGCGTATGAGTGATTCCGAGGCAGGGCAGGCGTCGTTACAGGAGCGCGTCGAGAAGTGGCTCGCCCGCGAGATGCCGATCATCCAGATGCACGGCGGGACGAGCGCCGTCCGCGAGGCCGATCCGGACACCGGCGTCGTCGTGATCGAACTCGGCGGTGGCTGTAGCGGCTGTGGCGTCAGCGACATCACGACCGCGAACATCGAGGCGGCGCTGCTCCAGTGGGAAGAGGTCAACGAAGTCATCGTGCGCGTGCCCGACCCGCGCGAGAGCCTCGGCGGGCCCGAAGGCGGCGAACCGATCATGGGTATCGACCGCACCGAGGGCGGCCGCGGTGACTGGGGTCCACTGCGGTCGAACTAGTCCTGCGGGCGAGCGAATCGATGTCTTTTCCTGCCTCGGGCGATGGAGATGTGGACGATGGCCAGTTTTGGGAACGCCTGTACGCTTTTTATCGCTCCGGTGCACACTCCGTGCAATGACGGCGACTGGACGTTCGCGAGTGCAGACGCGAGTGATCGGCGATGAGTGACCGCGCAGACAGCCACGAGGAGCCAGCCGAGGACGACGAGCCGGAGACCGACGGCGGTCTCCAGGCCCACACCGTCCGCCTCGAGCTCGTCGACGAACCCGGCGAGTTGCTCCGGACGCTCGAGCCGATCGCCGAACGCGGCGCGAACCTCTTGAGTATCCACCACGAGCGCGGGAACATCACCCCGCGCGGACACATCCCGGTCGAAGTCGACATCGAGTGTCCCCCCGACCGCTTCGAGGGCATCGTCGACGCCCTCCGCGAGGCGGGTGTCAACGTCGTCCAGGCCGGTGCGAACCGCTACGGCGAGGAAGTCAACGTCGTCCTCGTTGGCCACCTCGTCGAGACCGACCTCTCCGATACCCTCTCTGCGATCGAAGACAGCCCGCACACCTCGGTGATCGACCTCTCGCTGGCCGCCCCCGAGGGCATGGACGCCGTCTCGAGTGCGCGCGTCAGACTCGCGGTCAACACCGGCCGCGCCGAGGACGCGCTGGCGACGGTCCGCGAGATCGCCGACGCCAAGGAGTTCTGTGTCGTCGAACCGTTGCCCGGAGGTGAGACCTGATGCGTCTCGCTATCCTCGGTGCGGGCGCGGTCGGGCGCTCGGTTGCCGACCTCGCCCCCGAGTACGGCCACGAGGTCGTCGCACTCGCCGACTCGAGTAGCGCCGTCGTCGACCCAGACGGCATCGCCGTCGACGCGGCGCTCGGACGGAAAGACGGCGGCGACGCCCTCGGTGCCAGCGACCCCGAGGACGTCTTCGAGACCGACTACGACGTGCTGATCGAGGCGACGCCGACGACGCTCGGCGAGGCCCAGCCCGGCTTCTCCCACGTCGAACGCGCGCTCGCCGACGACCGCCACGTCGTCCTCGCGAACAAGGGTCCCGTCGCCGAACGCTACGAGGAGCTGCGCGCGCTCGAGACCGAGAGCGCGGGATCGATCCGCTTCGAGGCGACCGTCGGCGGCGCGATTCCGGTCTGCTCGACGATCGAAGACTGTACGCCCCAGTCGGTGAGCGCGGTCCGCGGCGTCTTGAACGGTACCGCGAACTTCATCCTCACGCGCATGGCCGCCGAGGGACTCGGCTACGAACACGTCCTCGCCGAGGCCCAGGACCTGGGTGTCGCCGAAGCCGACCCGACCTTCGACGTCGACGGCACCGACGCCGCGCTCAAGTTCGTCATCTTGGCGAACGTCCTCGCCGACGGCGGTTTCTCGCTCGACGACGCCGAGGTGACCGGCATCCAGGACATTCCGGGCAGCGCGCTCGACCTCGCCGCCGAGGACGGCCTGACGATCCGACTCATCGGCGAGGCCACTCGCGAGGGCGTCCGCGTCGGTCCTCGCCTCGTCCCCGAGAACGGCGCGCTCGCCGTCACCGGCACGCGAAACATCGTCCAGATCGAGACGAAAAACGCCGGCAGCCTCCACAACAGCGGCCGCGGTGCCGGTGGACCGGAGACCGCTACGGCCGTCCTCTCCGACGTGGGCCGTCTCCCGCTCCGCTGACGGTCGCTCACCGCCTGCTCGAGTCGGCCGCTCGATCTCCGGTCACGGGACCGCGATTCGCGAAACCGACATCGTCGTCCGTGTGAATAACACGCAAACCGATAGACGGCGTGGGGGTGGCCGAAACGCGCTTTCGAAATGGTTTTAACCGCTACTGCCAAACAAAACCGATATAAGCGCCTCTGCGCGTGAGCTACAACAATGAGTGACAAACCGCACCAGAACCTGGCCATCATCGGCCACGTTGACCACGGGAAGAGTACGCTGGTCGGGCGACTCCTCTTCGAGACGGGGAGCGTACCCGAGCACGTCATCGAACAGCACCGACAGGAAGCAGAAGAGAAGGGCAAGGGTGGCTTCGAGTTCGCCTACGTCATGGACAACCTCGCAGAGGAGCGAGAGCGCGGTGTGACCATCGACATCGCCCACCAGGAGTTCGACACGGACAAGTACTACTTCACCATCGTCGACTGTCCTGGTCACCGTGACTTCGTCAAGAACATGATCACGGGCGCCTCCCAGGCGGACAACGCCGTCCTCGTCGTCGCCGCAGACGACGGTGTCGCCCCGCAGACCCAGGAGCACGTCTTCCTGGCTCGCACCCTCGGCATCAACGAACTCATCATCGGCATCAACAAGATGGACGTCGTCGACTACTCCGAGGACTCGTTCAACGACGTCGTCGCCGAAGTCAACCAGCTGCTCGGGCAGGTCAACTTCCAGGTCAGCGACGACTCGTTCATCCCCATCTCGGCGTTCGAAGGCGACAACATCGCCGAAGCCTCCGACAACACCGACTGGTACGGCGGCCGCACCCTCCTCGAGGCACTCGACGACCTCCCGGAGAACGAGCCACCGACGGAAGCGCCGCTGCGCCTCCCCATCCAGGACGTCTACACCATCTCCGGCATCGGGACCGTCCCCGTCGGCCGACTCGAGACCGGTGTCATGAACATCGGCGACAACGTCTCCTTCCAGCCCAGCGACGTGGGCGGCGAGGTCAAGACGATCGAGATGCACCACGAGGAAGTGCCAGAAGCCGGTCCCGGTGACAACGTCGGATTCAACGTCCGCGGCATCGGCAAAGACGACATCCGCCGTGGTGACGTCTGTGGTCCCGCCGACGACCCACCATCGGTCGCCGACACCTTCCAGGCACAGATCGTCGTCATGCAGCACCCCTCGGTCATCACCGCCGGGTACACGCCGGTCTTCCACGCCCACACCGCACAGGTCGCCTGTACGGTCGAGTCCATCGACCAGAAGATGGACCCCGCGACGGGTGAGGTCGCAGAGGAGAACCCCGACTTCATCCAGTCGGGCGACGCCGCTGTCGTCACCATCCGACCGCAGAAGCCACTCAGCATCGAGCCATCCAGTGAGATTCCCGAACTCGGGAGCTTCGCCATCCGCGACATGGGTCAGACCATCGCCGCCGGCAAGGTCCTGAGCGTCAACGAGAAATAATCGATGCAACAGGCACGCGTTCGACTCGCGGGCACCAGCCCACAGGACTTAGACGACATCTGTAGTGACGTCCGCGAGATCGCCAACAACACCGGCGTCAACCTCAGCGGCCCGATCCCGCTGCCGACGAAGACGCTCGAGGTGCCAGCACGCAAATCGCCCGACGGCGAAGGAACGGCGACGTGGGAGCACTGGGAAATGCGCGTCCACAAGCGTCTGATCGATCTGGACGCCGACGAACGCGCACTCCGCCAGCTCATGCGCATTCAGGTACCGAACGACGTCTCTATCGAGATCGTCCTCGAGGACTGAGACGGTCCCTCGTGATTCCTCAGCCGGAGTTTCCCGCTCGAGCGATCTCCGGCTGATCGGTCACACCGACCCGTCTATTTGCGACTCCGACCTCGATTTTCTCGCCGCTCACCCCGTGAGCCACCGCCCGCGCGAGTGTGAGCGCTTTTGTAGCCTCCGGCCGTTGTTCCGGCCATGCTCCGCTCGTCTCCGGGTGACACTCGAGGCTCGACGTCCGACTCGAGTGCGAGTCCGATCCTCGAGACGCTCGTCGTCTTCGTCCTCGTCTTCGTCGCCCAGTTTCTCACCGAACTCGTCGGGCTGATGGGCATGCTGTTCGTCCTCGCGCCGCCGGTCACGACCAACCCGTGGACGGTCGTCACGAGCGTCTACGCCCACGGCGGCGTCGGCCACCTCCTCTCGAACAGCGTCGCCCTCGTCGTCTTCGGCTGGCCCATCGCCCGCGCGACCACCCGCCTGCGCTTTCACACCTTCTTCGTCGTCACCGGCGCGCTCGCCGGCCTCTCCCAGATCCTGCTCACGGAGGCCGTCGGGACGGCCACGCCCGTCCTCGGTGCCAGCGGCGCCGTCTTCGCGCTCTTTGGCTACCTCCTGACCGGCAACCGCCTCACCGAGACCGTCGCCTCGCGGCTCACCGTCCACCCCTGGGTGACGCTCATCGTCTTCGTCGTCCTCGCCGGACTCGTCACCGTCGCCACCGGCCGCCCCGGCGTCGCCCTGATCGCCCACTTCACCGGCTTCCTCCTCGGGCTGGTCGCCGGCCGCGCCCGCCTCCTCCAGCCCTAGGGCGAAACACAAGCTACAAGTAGCGATACCGGCTACAATCCCTCGAGGGCTCGTAGATCAGTGGTAGATCGCTTCCTTCGCAAGGAAGAGGCCCCGGGTTCAAATCCCGGCGAGTCCACTTCTTCACGTCGCTTCGCTCGTTCAGTCGTGGACTCACCGTACCTCGCAAACCCTCCGGGTTTGCTCAGTCCCGGCGAGTCCATAATTCTTGCGCGGCTCACACATTCGTGAGCCGCGCGAATTGTCGTCGAAGGCGGGATTTGAAGCCCTGGAAGTCGCAGCGCGAGCGAAGCGAGCGACAGTCTTCCGTTGAGTCCACAATTCTTGTGCGGCTAACACTGATCCGAGTGAACCAGGGTGGTCTGCGCGAACGCCGAGGAGTTGCTCGAGGACGCTCGCGACGTGTCTACTGACGGCGCTCCCGCACCAGACGGGACCGAGAACCGCTGGTCGTTACGGACGATCGGTTTCACCGCTCGAGTCTTCGTCTCGACCCACGGGCTCACCCGTTCGAGGATCGTAGTATTCTCTCCCGAAAAACCCACGGAGCGCCATCGTCGATCCGATATAGGTGCCAGCGACGAGCAGGACGAACCCGAGTAGTAGATCCCACATCATGTGGTAGTTTTCTGAACAGACTGTTTAGGTCTATTCGTTCTACACGCAATCTGGCGCGGTGCGACCTCGAGTTACCTGCTTGAGGACGTTCCGTCGGAGATCGCCGTGCGTGCTCGTCTCGACGAGGAGCGCACGTCACTCCCACACCGTCTGGAACGCCGCTCGAGCATCGGGTAGCGGGCGGCCTGGCGAGTGACAACACTACTTTCCGGGACTATCACCCTCATACCGTCCTCCCGCGGCGCGTGGCGACGGATACCCCTGATTATTTCAATTCCAAATGCTATGTGTTATTTGCTCTATGAGGATCGGAGATGTAGAACACATACCTAAGGTATTTGTCGAGAACAGACATATTGGATTTTTCATTCCACCGGCAACCTTTGGTTATTTGTATCTAATCAGTTCTGATCCATTACACCTGTTCTTCTTTTCAATAATGTCTGCAGTTTCCATTGTCATTTACATGTTTTCAGATCTCCCTCAGCATGGCATTTCTATAAATGAGACAAAAGAGGCAGGAAATTTTGCTGCAAGTTTTCTCATCGCTGGTTATATTATCGGTTGCATTTTTTTGTATATTGAACATTCTATATCGGCAAACGAAATAACTTCAGAAGAAGTTGTATTTCTTATACTGTTATTTTCAAACATTTGTTGGCTTAGTGGCTTTTCCGTCTATAATATGTTCAAGACTAAGTAATTACAAGCTTTCTCTCCTCTCCACGGTTTCCGCTCTTCTCAATCCCTCAGGGCTGGGGGACACACGCTGCGAAGATTGATTTGCCGAATATGGATACGAGCGCGAATCGGTCGTGTTCATATTCGATCGTTCACGGGCATGGGCGCACCGATTGGGACACATCCCTGGCGCCCCATTGTAATTGAACGCCCGTTGAGTGACTGAACGCTTCTAGAATATCCAGTTCGTGTTCACGAGGAGGGACCGTACTCACCACAACCTTTTGCGACCAGCGCCAATAGTTGCCAGTATGAGCCTGACCACTGACGATTTCACGGCGTTCCTGACCGGTGATCCCGAGGACGACGAAGACATCCCACTTGGTGATGCGCTCCGTGAACTAGCGGTCGAGATCGAGACGGACGCCGTCGAAGACGTCCGTGACGGCCGCGAACGGTTCTGAGGCTGTTTCTCGAGCCACCCACCATCGTCACGGCGGTCACACGAGGTACCGTCTCGAAACTCGAGGAAGTGATTAACCGGAGTGGCGCGACCCTACTGTATTCCTCGAGCCACCCACTCACCTCCGAACGCTTATCGCACACTGGACGCACCATAGGACATGAAAACGACGACGGAGTTCCTCTCGAGCGCGCACACTCGAGCGGGTGCCTCGGCGGTTCGCCCGGTCGTCCGCCGACAGGCGGTGTTCGTCGCGCTCACGTTCGCCGGGATGATCGGGGGGCTGGTCGGGGGGTGGGTCGGCGCTCCCGACACGGCGGTGTGGGCCTGCTATGCGGTCGCCTACGGCTTCGGTGGCTGGTACGGACTGAAGGGGAGTCTCCAGAGTCTCCGGGTGCCGGAGGTCGAGATCGACCTGCTGATGATCATCGCCGCGCTCGGGGCGCTCTACATCGGCGCGCCGTTCGAGGGGGCGATGTTGCTGTTTCTGTTCTCGCTCTCGGGGGTGCTCGAGGAGTACGCCATCGGGCGCTCGCGGACGGCCATCTCCTCGCTCGTGGAGATGCGCCCGGAGTCGGCGCAGGTGCTGGGCGAGGGCGGTGAGTCGGCCGTTCCGGTCGAAGACGTTGCGGTGGGTGACGTCTTCGTCGTCAGGCCGGGTGCTCGAGTTCCGCTCGACGGCGTCGTCGAATCGGGTGAGAGCACGGTCGATCAGGCCTCGCTCACCGGCGAGTCGGTGCCGGTCGCGAAGGGACCCGGCGACGAGGTGTTCAGCGGGACGATCAACGAGACGGGGAGTCTCGAGGTTCGGGTCACGCGAGCGGCCGAGGAGTCGGCGATCTCGCGGCTCATCCACATGGTCGAGGAGGCCCAGAGCAAGCGAGCGCCGACCCAGCAGCTGATCGACCGCTTCGAACAGCCCTACGTGCTGGGCGTCTTCGCGATGACGGCGGTCGCCATCGCCCTCCCGCTCGCGCTCTTGAGCCACGCCTTCGAGCCGACGTTCTACCGGGCGATGACGCTGATGGTCGCCGCCTCGCCCTGTGCGGTCATCATCTCGACGCCCGCGGCGGTGCTCTCTGCGATCTCCGCCGGGGGCCGCCAGGGCGTCCTGTTCAAAGGCGGCGAGCACATCGAGACGGCGGGCAACGTCGACGCCATCGCCTTCGACAAGACGGGGACGCTGACCGAGGGCAACACCCGGCTGACCGACCTCGCCGTCCGCGAGGGTGCGCGTATCGACGGCCGCCCGCTCGAGGAGACGGCCCTGTTGCGCCTCGCTGCGGCGGTCCAGTCGCGCTCGGAGCACCACCTCGCGGAGGCGACCGTCGAGGCGGCGGCCGAACGCGGTCTCGAGACTCCGTCTGCGAGCGGCTTCTCGGCGGTCGTCGGCAAGGGTGTCCACGCCACCGTCGAGGGTCAGACGCTCCACATCGGCAATCCGCGCTACTTCGAGACGGTGACGGCGGGTGAGTCGATCGAGGGTCTCGAGACGGGGCTCGACGCCGTCCGCGAGCTGGAGGCGCGCGGGAAGACGAGCGTGCTCGTCGTGAGCGAGCGCGGTGGCGCGTTCTCAGTCCTCGGCTGGCTTGCGTTCACCGACACGATCCGGCCGGACGCCGCCGAGATGATCGCCAGCCTGCGCGAGCGCGGCATCGAGCGCATCGTCATGCTCACCGGCGACAACGAGCGCGTCGCCCAGTACATCGCCGACGAACTCGGCATCGACGAGTACTACGCCCAGCTCTTACCGGAGGAGAAGGTCGCCCACATCGAGGCGCTCCAGGAGCGCTACGAGTCCGTCGCGATGGTCGGCGACGGCGTGAACGACGCGCCCGCGCTCGCGACGGCGGACATCAGCATCGGCATGGGCGGGGCGGGCACCGACGTGGCACTCGAGACCGCGGACATCGTCCTCATGTCCGACCGACTCGAGCGCCTCCCCTACGCGTTCGCGCTGAGTCGGGCGACGCGGCGGACGCTCTTCGTCAACTTCTCGATCGCCTTCGGCGCGATCGCGATCATGGTGGTGGCGATTCTCACGGCCGGGATTCCGTTGCCGGTCGCCGTGGTCGGCCACGAGGGTTCGACGGTCCTCGTGAGCCTGATCGGGCTGCGGCTGTTGCGTTTCGATGGGTGAGTCCCCCGCCCACCGCAGACACCACATTCACCACTCTCGAGCACCAACTCGCGCTATGGACGCCCACTACGCGTTCGCGGTCACGATCCGTCTCGAGCCAGCTACCGACGAGGTCCGCCTCGAGCGGCCGACACTCGAGCGCCGGTGTTTACTCGAGGCCCCGGAGCCGGGGACGGAGGGCTGGATGCGGTTTCGAGAGCTGTGCTGGCGTGGCGAGGTCGCAGACGAGACCTACGCCCGGCGGCTGCTGGGCGAGAAACTCGGCCTGTCCGTCGAGGCGGTCTCGTTCCGAGCGCTGCACACCGACGAGGCGTATCTCGAGGCGCTGAAAGCCGAGATTGCCGAGTCGCTCGAGGCGTTCAAGGCCGACTCGGTGACCGAGGTGCTCTCGAAGTATCTGGGCTCGTCGCTCGTCGTCGAGTAACCCGTTTCAGTTGGTCCTATCGCACCGCGTGTGAGAGGCCGAAACGCACTTACTCGCGTCGTCCGTAGATAGCTGTCCTAACGCATGGTCCCATCGTACGATTTCTGGTTGCTCGACCTCGACGGGACGCTGATCGACGTCGACTGGTCGTACACCCGCGAGGTGTTCGACGCGGTGGGTGACCGGCTGGGTCGGCCCTTCACCGACCGGGAGGCCGAGATCATCTGGAACGGCTTCACCGGCTCGCGCGACTACCAGCTTCGCGAGTGGGGAATCGACGCCGAGGCGTTCTGGGATGCCTTTCACGCCGAAGAGGACCCGCAGGTCAGAGCCGAACAGACCTACCTCCACGACGATGCCCGCTTCGTCGCCGACCTCGAGACGCCCGTCGGACTGGTCACTCACTGCCAGCAGTTTCTGACGGACCCGGTGATCGACCACCTCGACATCCGCGACTGGTTCGACGTCGTCCTCTGCTGTACGGCCGAGACGGGGTGGAAACCGGACCCCGACCCCGTCGAGCAGACGGTCTCGAGCCTCGGCTTCGAAGTTGGTAACGGCCACCGTGGCGTGCTCGCTGGCGACGGCTCGAACGACGTGGGCGCGGCGTGGAACGCGGGCCTGGATGCGATTCACGTCGAGCGCATCGGCCACGACCGCCGGGGGCGCTGTGTCCTCGGCGACTACCGCGTGCGCTCGTTCGACGAACTGGACCTCACCTCGAGCGCGGCGGCGACCCGGGAGGCGTCGCTCATGCGCGAGGGCGACACGGCGACGTCCGACGCCTCAGAAGGGGTCTAGTTCGGCTGGTCGCTCATCGGCTGTAACTCGGCGTCGACGAGCGTCTCGTAGGCCCGCCGGAGGCGCTCCGAGAGCGCCTGGTGGGAGATACCCAGTTCGGCGGCCAGTTCCTCCATCGAGATCCGACGCGGAATCTCGAAGTAGCCGTGTTCGAACGCCGCCGCCAGCGCCTCCTGTTGTTGTGGCGTCAGCCGTGTGTGTGGACTCGAGGCGTCGGTGAGTTCGGTCACCCGCCGGAGGTCGGCGTTGATCCCTCGCTCGACGAGGCGGTCGTGAGCACGACAGAGGTCCTCGCGGTCGCGAAACCGCATCCGGACCTGCCACCCGCCGCTGGTGACCGTCGCCTCGAGCAGTGACGCCTCGTCGCCGAGGAGGTCGTCTAAGAACCCCCGGGCGTCGGGGGTGAACGAGACGTCGTAGAGCAGTCGGCCGTCGGCTTCGACCAGCAGTTCGAACGCGTCGACCGTCGGGTCGTCGTCGAGTGCGGCTTCGACCGCCTCGGCGTCGACGTCGTTGATCCACAGGCAGGGCAGCGTCTTCGAGACCGACGGCTCGAGTTCGACGGTCGCCGTTGGCACGTACTCGAAGACGACCGACAGTGCCGTCTCTTCGGCTGGCAGACGAAACTCGGCAATCGTCGACATCACTCGAGGTACACCACTCAGCGGTAAAACTGCTACCCCGCTTCGCAGGACGGTCACTGAACCTGTACAGTCATGGTGATCAGTACCGTTACCTCGACGCGAGTTCCCGCTCGAGTGCCTCCTCGAGTGTGCCTACGCCCGGCTTCTCCCGGCGTGGCGGGTTCACGAGGACGCGCACCGGCTGTTCACCGAGCGGGACGAACCCCAGGCCGAGGTGGCTGGCAGTTTCCCGGAGTCCGACCCCCGCGTCCGCCTCCCCGGCGGCGACGCGCCGGGCGGGACTCTCGATTCCGCGGAGTCGCAGGTCGTAGCCCTCGATCGCTCGCTCGAGCGCTCGCGGTCTCTCACCGCGGTCGTCGGCCAGCGCCCGCACCCGTGTTTCGAGTCCGCGGGCGAGACTCGAGTCCGCGTGGACGTTCACGAAGCGGGTGTCGCCCTCGAGCAGCGACGCGAGACCGTCGACTTCGTCGGGGTTGCCGGCGGGGACGAGCAGTCCCCACTCGCGCTCCCACGAGGCGAGCGTCGTCGCGTCCGCGGGCGTGCGCCCCTCGGCCGGTCCGGCGACGACGGCCACGTCCGGGATGCCCTCGCGCAGCCGCCGCAGTGCCGGGCGCGCACCGATCGGGAGGTAGCGTGCGCCCTCGACGCCGTCGAGTGCGCGCGAGAGCGTCGGATCCGCGTCGCCGACGCCGAGCAGCGCCGGCGGGCGGACCGCCGGGGAGAACAGGCGAACGGTGACGCGCTCGTCCGCGGCGAGGTAGGCGGTGTCGGGGTGGACCTCGACGAAGCCGTCGGCGTGGGCGAGGCTGGTCGTCGCGCCGCTGCCCTTGTCGACGGGGTAGACGAGGAACTCACCGTCCGCGCTCGTCTCGTCGGGTCCCGGCTCGAGGATGCCTACCGGTGCCAGCCGTAGCCGCCCCTCTTCGGAGCGCTCTTCGATCGCCATCCGGCCGGTGACGGTCGCCGTCTCGGGTTCGGGGAGACCCGCCGCCTCCCTGATCGCCGGGGCGACGAACGTCCGGAACACCATCATCGCCGACACCGGGTAGCCGGGGAGACCGACGTAGGCGGAGCCGTCGAGTTCGCCGACGAGCATCGGCTTGCCGGGTTTGACGCTGACGCCGTGGAGCAGGAGTTCTCCCCGCTCTTCGATCACGCGATACACCACGTCGACGGCGCTCGCACTGGTCGACCCCGACGAGAGCACGAGATCACACTCGTCGGCCGCCTCCCTGAGAACGCGCTCCATCTCCGCCTGCTCGTCGCCCGCGTGCGGGTAGACCACCGCCTTGCCGCCCGCTTCCTCGACGCCTGCGGCGACCGTGTAACTGTTCACGTCGTAAATCTCGCCGCGCGTGCTGTCGATCTGCTCGCCCGGCCTGACCAGTTCGTCACCCGTCGAGACGATGCCTACTCGGGGACGCGAGCGCACCGCCACCTCCTCGACGCCGAGCGCCGACAGCAGGCCGATCTCTCGAGGCGTCAGCCGCGTCCCCGGGCCGAGGGCGCGCTCGCCCGCAGCGACGTCCGCCCCGGCGAACATCACGTTGTCACCCGGGGCGAGTCCCGTCCGCACGAGGACGTCCTCGCCGTCGCGGTCCGTCCGCTCGACGGGCACCATCGCGTCCGCCCCCGGCGGCATGACGGCACCCGTCGAAATCTCGAGTGCCTCGCCCGCCTCGAGCGCCCGGCGTGGCGCGTCACCCGCGTGTACCTCGCCGACGACCCGCAGGCGGGCGGGGTCGCTCTCGTCGGCTCCGAACGTCTCCCGTGCGCGCAACGCGTAGCCGTCCATGCTCGCGCGGTCGAATCCCGGCACGTCGAGTTCGGCGTCGATTCGGGCGACGAGCACCCGGCCGTGGGCGTCTGCGAGCGGGACCCGGTCGATGCCACCCTCGAGTGCGAGCGAGCGAATCGCCGCCCGTGCGTCGTCGGGCGAGGCGAGGTCGCGAAACTCCTTGCGGTCCATGCGCCACCTTCGAAGCGGACGGGTAAAAACGTCGGTCGGTTCGGCGGGTGGTGTTTAGTTAGGCGAAAACCGACCGGACAACCGCCACAGGGTGGGATTGAAAGCGGCGGGGCTTTCTGGGTGCTATCCACCGACGAACCGGCACCCATTGCCAAACTAAACACGACCGCCAAACGTAACAGAAACCCTATCGGTGTTGCCGCGCGATGGCCGGACGAGTCCCCATGTCCCTCCTCGACCTCTTCGTCCGCCCGCGACGGTTCTTCCGCGAGCGACCCGGCGCGTTCGCGCTCGGCCCGGTGCTGGCTGCGCTCCTCGTCGCGGTCGTCGTCCTCACGGTGGCGTACCTCGCCATCGGTCGGCTGTTCGCGGCCGAACTCACGGCGACGACGACGGTCGACAACCCGAACCGGCCGCCCGACTGGCACTGTGCGAACCTCCCCGACGACTCACCCGTGACCGACCGCTGTGACGAACCCGAGACGCTCGAGCGCCGCGAGGGCGCGCTGCTCTGGGAGGCCTGGACCGGCCTGGTGTTCGCCATCCCGGTCGGCGTCGGCTTCGGCTGGCTCTGCTACGGCGTCGGTCTCCACCTCACCTCCGCGCTCTTCGGCGGGCGCGGACCGATCACCCGAACCTTCGCCGTCGCCGCCTGGGGGCTGCTCCCGGTCGCCCTCGGCGTCGCACTCGCGGCCGTCGCGCTGGCGCTCGTCCTCCCGGCCGCAGCCATCCCGCCCGACCTCGAGGGACTCGTCGACTGGCTCCAGACGCCCACAGTCAGCACGGCCACGCTCGCCTTCGGCGTCGCCCTCTCGCTCTGGCAGGGTGCCGTCTGGTACGGCGGGCTGACCGAGGCTCGGGACCTCGAGCCACCGTCTGCGGCGCTCGCAGCGGGCGCGGTCGTCCTCGTCGACGTGCTCTGGCGTCTGGTCCTCTGAACACGCACTTTCGAGCCCGTGACCTTACGCCGAGTACTCCCAGTTCTCGACACACACTGTCTCGCCCGCTGGAATCCCTTCGCGGCTCTCCTCGACGACGACCCAGCCGTCGGCGAGGGCGACACTCGAGAGCACGCCCGCGCCGCTGGCCCGCGTCGGCACCGCCACCCGCTCGAGGCACCCGTCCTCACCCTCGCGCTCCTCGAGACGGACGCGTGCGAACGTCCGGGTGCCGGGTTCGCTCGGAATCTTGCGCTCGAGGCGGGTCTCGAGGCTCGCGTGTGGGTCGGGGGTCGTCCCCTCGAGCCAGGCGAGCAGCGGCCGGAGGAACTGGACGGCGTTGACGATGCAGGCGACGGGGTAGCCCGGCAGCGCGAGGACGGGCGTCCCCTCGACGAGACCGAGACAGACCGGGTGGCCGGGTTTCAGCGCGACGCCGTGGACGAGCACCTCGCCCAGGCCGTCGATCACTTCGGGGAGGAGGTCGCGCTCGCCGACCGAGGAGCCACCGGTGGTGACGACCACGTCTTTCGTCAGGTCGCGCTGGATCGCCACCCGCAGCGCCTCGGGGTCGTCGGTGACGATCTCGCGGTAGGTCGCCCGGCCGCCCCAGCGCTCGACCAGCCGCGAGACGGTGAGCGCGTTCGTCTCGACCACCTCGCCGGGTGCGGGGTCACGCTCGACGAGTTCCTCACCCGTCGGCACCACCCCGACGGTCGGGCGCTCGCGAACGCGGACGCGCTCGAGACCGACCGAGCGCAACAGGCCGAGGTCTGAGGGGCGAAGCCGGTGGCCCGCCTCGTAGAGACGCTGGCCCGCCTCGACGTCCTCGCCGGTCGGGGCGACGTTCTCGCCGACGCCGACGGCGTCGTGGACCTCGAGTTCGACGCCCTGCTCGAGTGGCAGTTCCTCGACGTGTTCGATCATGACGACCGCGTCCGCCCCCTCGGGGAGTTCGCTCCCGGTGTGGACGCGCACTGCGGTGGCGTCGTCGACCCGGTCGCTCCCGTCGGGCGCTGCCTCGAGGACGGCCGGTGAGCGTCTGCTCGCGCCGAAGGTGTCGGCGGCGCGGACGGCGTAGCCGTCCATCGCCGCGCGGTCGTAGTGGGGGACGGCCCGCGCTGCCGTCACGTCTTCGGCGAGGACGCGCCCGTCGGCCGCCGCGAGGTCGAGGTGCACCGTCCGCTCGTCGGCGCTCGCTGGCTCGAGCGCCGAGACGGTCTCGCGGAGTGCGTCTCGAGCGGCGCGGACGCGCGTCCGTTCTTTGAACCCCGACTCGGTTCGGTCGCGTGCTGGCCCGGTCATACCTCGAGAGGAGGTGGCCTGTGGCAAAAACGTGCGGGGACCCGGGTCGCTGTCGGTGCGTATATGATACCTGGGCGACACCCCCTCGGTATGGCCGCGTTTCTGACGAACCCGCTCGCCGCCGGTCTCTTCGTTCTGGCCGCGCTGGTGGCGCTCGTCTGTCTGCTCTACGGCGTCCGGGAGCTCCAGCTCGCCAACCACGTCCTGCGCTCGACGCCCCACTCGGTGCTCGAGACGACCCGGGGTGGACCGGTCGAACTCCGCGGGAAGGCGACTCCGGCGACCGGCGTCCTCCGCTCGCCGCTTACCGACACGCCGTGTCTCGCCTACGAGTACGAGGTCGAAGAGGAGTACAGCACGAAAAACGGCTCCTCCTGGCGGACCATCGACTCCGGCGACCGCTCCGTTCCGTTCCGACTCGAGGACGACTCCGGGTCGGTCCTGATCGAGGCCCCGCTGGCGTCGTTTCGCCTCGAGCGCGACGCGCGGATTCGCGTCGACGGTGGGACGACGCCGCCGGAAGCCATCAGGCGCTACATCGAGCGCACCGAGGACGTCGACTGTCAGGACAGTTCGGTCGACTTCGGTCTCTTCGAGATGCGGACGGGGAGCGACCGGCGTTTCTCCGAGCGCCGCCTCGACGTCGGCGCCGAGGTCCACGTCCTCGGTACGGCGCGCTACGACACGACGGTCTCGAAAAACGCCGGGGAGGTCAACGCGGTCGTCGGCGAGGACGAGGCGGTGTTCTCCGAGAGCCGCTGGGAACGACTTCGCTACCGCCTGCTCGGCTACCCGTTCGTCGTCTCCGACCGGAGCGAGCGCGCGCTCGGTCTCCAGGCGGCGACGTACGGCCTGCTCTCGATTCTCGCCGGTGTCGTCGTCCTCGCAGTCGCGACGGTCTTCCTGGCGTGAGCGCCGCGCTCCCGCGGAGACCGGCCGGCTGGAGGTGTGAGGGTGGCCAGTTGCTGGTGTGAGACCGGCCACTCGAGCCCGGCCGACTCGCCGTCTGCGACCGCGGCCTTTTTCGTATCGCCGTTCGAACGTGTAGCCATGTCCGCGCTTCGTGACGCGTTGCGGAACCTCCCCGATGGGGTATTCTTCGACCTGTTAGAGAGCGACGAGGCGTACCTCCTCGTTCTCGACGTTCCAGGCGTCTCGCCCGATTCGCTCGAACTCACCGTCGAGAACGGCCGCATCTCGATCGAAGCCAGACGCGAGAAGGACCTCTCCGGCGAGTACCGCTACGTCGCGGAGAACCGGCCGCTGTTCGTCGAGGCGGACCTGCCGCTGCCGGACGACGCCGACGACGAGGAGGCGGACGCCACCGTCACCCACGGCGTCCTCGAACTGCGCCTCCCGAAACGCGACTCGGCGACCGAGACCACCATCGAGATCGTCGACGAGGACGGCTAAGCCGGGGTGAGTGACTCTGCTCACGCTCCGCGCGTACCGACGGTTCGTCGTCGTCGCGTGGCAATTTCTCCCGCTGTTGCTCGCCTACGCACGCGACCGGCGGCGGTTTCTCGTCGTCGGCCGCCCTCGCCACGTCAGCAGTGAGGTCCATCGGGCACGCGCAGAGCGTCTCCTCGAGTCACTGTTGACGCTCGGACCGACGTTCATCAAACTCGGGCAACTGCTCTCGACGCGTCCCGATATCCTCCCGCCGGAGTACGTCGGGGTGCTCTCGGCGCTCCAGGACGAGGTCCCGCCCGCGCCGTGGCCCGAGGCGAAGGTCGTCCTCGAGGAGGAACTCGGACCCCTCGAGGAGCGCTTCGAGTCGTTCGACACCGAGGCCATCTCCGGGGCCAGTCTCGGCCAGGTCTACACCGCCCGCGTCGACGAGACCGACGTCGCCGTGAAGATCCGCCGCCCCAACATCGAGACGCTCGTCGAGGCCGACCTCCGCGTAGTTCACTGGTCGCTGCCCATCCTCATGCTCTTCGTCGGCGAGGCCCGCGCCTTCTCCCTCGAGAACCTCGCCGACGAGTTCGCGAAGACGATCCGCGAGGAGATGGACTACGAGCGCGAGGCGACCATGCTGCGTGAGATCCGTGGAAACTTCGCCGACGACGACCGGTTTCTCATCCCTGCCGTCATCGAGAGCCACTCGAGTTCGCGCGTGCTCACGATGGAGTACGCCGCCGGCACCAAGATCAACGACGTCGAGACGCTCGACGAGCGCGGCATCGACCGCCGCCGGATCGCCGAGAACCTAGAGCGGTCGTACCTCCAGATGATCATCGACGACGGGGTGTTCCACGCCGACCCCCACCCCGGAAATCTGGCGGTCACCGACGACGGCCGGATCATCTTCTACGACTTCGGCATGAGCGGCCGGGTCGACGCCTTCGTCCAGGAGAAGATCGTCGACTTCTACGTCGCCATCGCCAACCAGGACATCGACGCCATCCTGGACGCACTGATCGAGATCGGGACCCTGAGTCCCGACGCCGACCGGGCGGTGATGGCCGACGTGATGGAACTCGCCATCGCCGACGCCCGCGGCGAGGACATCGAACAGTACCGCGTCCAGCAGATCGTCGGCCAGATCGAAGACTCGATCTACGAGTTTCCGTTCCGCCTGCCTGCGAACCTCGCGCTCGTCCTCCGGGTCGCCACCGTCGTCGAGGGCGTCTGCGTCACCCTCGACCCCGACTTCGACTTCATCGCGACCGCGACGGCCTACCTCACCGAGGAGGGCTACCGCGAGGAATCGATCCGCCAGTTCCTCGAGGAGTCGAGCGCGAACCTCGGGGAGTCGCTCACTGCCGCCACCCGGATCACGCCCAAAGCCGAGCGGACGCTCGACCGACTCGAGCGCGAGGACCTCTACGTCAGGATCGGCGTCGAGGACTCGAACGGCGTCTTCGACAAACTCGCGAAA
Source organism: Natronobiforma cellulositropha (assembly GCF_025629245.1). Classification (GTDB taxonomy): domain Archaea; phylum Halobacteriota; class Halobacteria; order Halobacteriales; family Natrialbaceae; genus Natronobiforma; species Natronobiforma cellulositropha. The sequence goes on along the minus strand of NZ_JANZXN010000005.1, from coordinate 19,637 downwards.
CGGCTGGTCTACGGCATGTTACTCACGATGGGGCTGTTCTCGACGGGCGTCCTCTACGCGCTCGAGGCCCCCGATGCGTCGGTCATCGCGGCGGTGTTCTCTGCGCTGTTGACGATCCAACTGTTCCGGTCGTTCCGCGCACCTCGCTCGATCCGGACGAAACCCCAGTTCACCCGCCAGAACCTCCGCCGTCGCGACCGCGAGTGAGCAGGTCTTTCTGTCCCGGCGACAACTCGAGCGTATGGACTACGAGCAGGTCGCTTCGCTCCCGGTTCGGATCGACGCCGTCTCGACTGCCCAGCGGACGCGCGAGACCTCGAGTGACTTCACGCGCGTGACGACGGTCGTCTCGCTCACCGGTGAGCGAGACGACGGCGACGGCGTCGTCACCGGCCGTGGCGAGGACGTCACCTACGAGACGGCCGAACACGAGGCGCTCGCAGAACGGGGGCTGCCCGACCTCACCGGCGAGTTCACCGTCGACTCGTTCTCGGCTCACCTCGACGGTCTCGATCTCTTCCCGGGCGGTGCACCCGACCGCTCCGTCTTCCGCAACTACCGCCGCTGGGCGCTCGAGAGCGCCGCGCTCGACCTCGCGCTCAGACAGGCCGGAACCGACCTGCCGACGGCGCTCGGACGCACCGAAGAGCCGCTCCGGTTCGTCGTCAGCACCCGCCTCGGCGAGCCGCCGACGACCGACCGCCTCGACACGCTGGCCGAACGTGACCCGTCACTCGAGTTCAAACTCGATCCGACACCCGAGTGGGACGACGACCTGGTGGCGTCACTCGCCGAATTCGACGCGGTACGCATCCTCGACCTGAAGGGGCAGTACGAGGGAACCGAGGTCGACGTGCCGGCCGACCCCGACCTCTACGAGCGGGTGCTCGAGGCGTTCCCCGACGCCGTGGTCGAAGACCCCGCGGTGACCGACGAGACGCGTCCGGTTCTCGAGACCTACACCGACCGCCTCTCGTGGGACGCGCCGATCCACGGCGTCGAGGACGTGGAGGCGCTGCCGTGGGAACCCCGCTGGCTCAACGTCAAACCCTCCCGATTCGGCTCGCTCGAGTCGCTGTTCGAGACGCTCGCTTACTGTGACGAGCGCGACATTCGCTGTTACGGTGGCGGCCAGTTCGAACTCGGTGTCGGCCGCGGCCAGCTACAGCAACTCGCCGCGCTCTACTACGCCGACACGCCGAACGACGTCGCCCCGCGGCGGTACAACGATCCCGACCCGGGCGAGGGGGTGCCGGGGAGTCCGCTCGCGCCACCCGCCGAGACCGTCGGCTTCGGCTGGTGAACGCGTCCCGGACCGGTCGCTTTACGGTCTCACCCTGAGAAACCGGGGCATGGCTCTCACGATCGACCATCTCAGCGTGTTCCTGTACAATTTCGCCGTCGTGGTCAGCGGCGGCTTCATCGTCATGCAGCTCGAATTGACCGACCGCTTCGCCCTGCTCGGCATCGCCGCCATCTTCGCCGTCTTCTGGTCGGTCTACTTTTTCGTCGCCATGGTGCCACGGCTGGCCGCCGACGAGGACGACGGTGACGACCGCGAGAGCGAACCCACCCCGTAGCTCGAGACGGAACGTCCTCTCTCGTCTCCACTGGACGCTCGTCGTGGCCGTCGTCTCGAGACAGCCGGCCGTGAAACTCGTTTCGCGTTTTTGTACGTTCTGTACAACTGAAACCGATACACTCATCCCAATCTGCTCAGAACGCAGACAGTACTACGTGACAACATGGTAAGTGAATCGCAATTACAGGCAGCCGCGGTCGTCGGTGTGGTCTTGCTCCTGGTCGGCGGGATCGGCTACATTATGATGGTCGCGAGCGTCGACGAGGGGGACCGTGGCGTGAAGAAAGCACAGGGGGCGGTTACGGGTGAGGTTCTCGACCCGGGATGGCACTTCCCGCTGGTCCCGTTCTACCACTCGGTCGAGTACATCGAGATTCGCCCGCAGACCTACACGATGAGCGGTGACGTCCACGACGGTGACGTCGACCAGGAAGACGCCGTCGACTTCCGCTCGGCCGACCAGCAACACGTCGGTGCCGACATCACCGTCCGCTACAGCATCGTCGAGGACGAAGTCGTCGAGTTCCACCGCGAGTGGAACACGATCGAACAGTACGAACAGCGCCTCCTCCGGCCGGAGACCATCGACACGGTCGCCCGCGAGGCCTCCGCGCTCAACGCGACCGAGGCCAACTCCGATACGGGCCGTGCGCTGCTCAGTGACATCATCACCGACGCGCTACGCGAGGAGTCACCCTCCTACGTCGACATCGAGTCGGTCCAGGTCAGAGACATTCACTTCGACCCCTCCTTCGAGCGCGCACTCGAGGAGGTCGAAATCGCCAGCCAGGAGGCCGACGCCGAGCGTACCCGCGCCCAGGGTGACGCCGACGCCGAACGCATCCGCGCCGAAGGTGAGGCCGACGCCCTCCGGGAGGTCCAGGAGGCGCTCACCGAGGAGAACCTCGCCCTCGAGCAGATCCGCGCCTACGACGAGGGAACCGTCTTCGTCACCGACGGCGGCACACCCGTGATCCTCGACCCCGACACCGCGAGCGCCACCGACGGTGACCCCGAACCGGAAAACGAGACCGATGATTAGAGCGGTCTTCTTCGCCGGCGTCCTCCTGCTGGGCCTGGTGGGGATCATCCTGCTCTACCGCGTCTCGCTGCGGCGCATCGAGGCGAAGAAGGAACTGCGCGAGCGGGAACTCGAGCACGAAGAACGGAAGGCGCTGTTCGACGACGACGAGCTGTGAGTGGCGGCTAGCGGCGCAGCGCCGCCGCCTCCTCCTGCGTGAGATAACAGCCACAGGAAGCGACGATGGTGTCGGGACCCGTGGCGGTCACGCCGACCACCACACTCTCGCGGTGGGGACACCGCGGCGGGTTCCACTCCTCGCCGCCCCAGCGGCCGAGGTCCTCGCTCATCGGTGCCCTCCCGACGGCATCGCTCGAGCGGTCGGCGCTGGCCGTGCATCCGGCGTGAGGTGCGCTCGAGCGACCCCGAGATCGCTGCGAACGAGAGCGTTATCACTCCGAGAATCGGCGTTTCGCGGGCTGTACGGCGCGTATTCGTACCTTTTAAGGTTGCGTGGTCGGTAGAGAGTCATGGCTCCTCGAACCCCTTCCAGGGTTGATGGAAGCCACGCCTCGGGTGCTTCTACCACCCGGGGTATGTTCTGGTGCGTACCCCAACCGGTGTGCGGCGGGCGTCGCTTCCAGCGGTGAATTTCACGGAGAGATACATATAATTTCTGGAAATGGTCGGTGGCTATGGCGGTGGGCGCGCCGTGTCCGGTTCACAGATGCGAGACGCCGCTAGCAGGTTCGGTTTCCGGACACAGACAGCGGACTCGAGTGCACCGACTCACTCGTGTTCGAGCGCGTCGTACGTCTCACGGTTGAGTTCGCGTAACAGCTTCGACGTCACTCGGACGGTGTTCATTCGCTCCTCGACTGATTCAGCCGCTTCAGATGCTTCCTGGAGGCGTTGGACCCCTTCTCGCGTCGCAGACACCCGAGCGGCTCGGTCTTGGGTCTGGGAGACCGTCTCGAGCGTCTCTGCAATCTTCGCGAGTGTGGCCAGTTCCTGCGGATCGACTGCCTGTGTCGCCTCTGCGAGGGTGTCGAGGGCGTCGAATGCAGCAACGACTTCGGAAGCGAGAAGGGATGTCCCCGCTTCGTCGTCCAACTCTTGGAGCCTGTCCCTGAGCGCAATGAGTTCACTGAGCACGTCTGGATCGACAGGAGTTGGCGCACTGTCCCTGTTGTCCGCGTCGGCCATGGTATCTGGGTCTACGTCGGTCATGCGTTTCACTCTTCTGTGCCCGTCCGGATCGAATTTTCCTGGCAGTACGATACAAATTCGACCATGTCAACACTGTCGGCATCTGTCGCCAGTTTCTGTAGCCACTGACGGATCTCGCGACCATCGTACGTGAACAAGTAGCCGTTCATCGCGTAGAACACCTCTGTCGCCGCCAGTGCAGTTCGTTTGTTCCCATCTACGTAGGGATGTGCCGTGACGAGCATGCGTAACAAGTGGGCTGCTTTCTCGTGAATCGTCTCTGGGACCTTCCCGTAGTGTCCTTCGCTGATGTAGTGCAGCGCTGAGTCGACATCTCGCGGGTTTTGTATTCCTGGCTCCGTCTCCTCGCCCTCTTCGACGATATCTTCGTGAATCACGTGGATTTCATCCACGGTTGGATATGATAGCAGGTCCTCACTCATCGCCCTCTCCTCTGCCCCAACAGACCCTGTACGCTGGACATGCTCTCTAGTGTACGCACGGTGACCTTGGTCGTTTGGGGGGTAATCGAACCCCACTCACCGAGACTCGAGCCAGCCCACACCCTCCGGATGGGCTTCCACCGCCCGCTCGAGCGCCCGGGCGTTCGAGTCGCCCACAGCCGCCTCGGCCACTTCGGCAGGAACGCACACCCGGCGAGACGAGCGCGAGACGAGCAGGCCGTCGGGACCGAAGGTGAACTCGAGGTCGTAGCGCTCGAGTCGTTCGTCGGCGAAGACGGGGTGGAGCGCCGCTAACACGTCGGCGACGTACTCGAAGACGAGGTCGGTGCCCGGCTCGTCGGCCACGCCGAGGGTGACCCGGACCACCGGCACTACCGTTCCGTCCGGCCGCCGTTCGACGGCTCGGATCTCGGGGGCACGCTCGAGGTGGGTCCCGACGCCCGGCGGGAGGTCACGCTCGAGCGCTTCGTTCGCCGCGGACGCGAGCGGGTGGCGTACACGGCGACGGTGGGTGAGGACGACCGCGAGTGCGAGCAGGGCGGCCAACACGCCGGCGAGGGCGACCGTCTCCATCACGTACGCAGAGGTGGGCGTGGGAGAAAAACCTCTGTCGGCCGCGTTCGCGTTCTCGCTCGACGGCCGATATTCGCCGTACTGGCCGCTCGCGTCCTGCTACCGTCCTCGAGTCGGTTCCAAACGGTTTATGCCGCTCGGTTGATTATCCGCTCCCATGGCGAAACAGCAGAAGGAAGTTCGCGACCTCCAGGAAGGCGGCTACGTGATGATCGACGACGCCGCGTGTAAGATCAACGCCTACAGCACGGCCAAGCCAGGGAAACACGGCAGCGCGAAGGCCCGCATCGAGGCCCGTGGCGTCTTCGACAACAAGAAGCGCTCGCTCAGCCAGCCGGTCGACGCGAAGATCTGGGTCCCGATCATCGACCGCAAACAGGGCCAGGTCGTCTCGACCGACGGCGACGACATGCAGGTGATGGACCTCGATACCTACGAGACGTTCACGATGCTCATCCCCGAGGACATCGACGCCTCCCCCGACGACAACATCGAGTACCTCGAACTCGAGGGCCAGCGAAAGATCATCTGATGTTTCCTGGGGCGACTGCCGAGCGCGAGGACGCGAACTTCGTGGTCGTCGGTGCGCCCCTGGACGTATCGACGACCTTTCAGCCGGGGACCCGCTTCGGTCCCCAGCGAATCCGATCTTTTGCCGCGACGTTCGACGACTACGACCACCGGACGGACCGACACTTCTCCGACTGTGCCGTTGCCGACCACGGCGACGTCCACGCCTGGAACGACGCCGAAGCCTACCTCGAGTGGCTCGAGGGCGTGCTCACCGACGTGGTCTGGGACGATGCCGTCCCGGTGCTCCTCGGCGGAGAGCACACCGTCAGCGAGGCCGGCGTGAGGGCGTGTGACCCCGACGTGTTCGTCTGTCTCGACGCCCACCTCGACCTCAGAGCCGAGTACGACGGCGACCCGTTCTCACACGCCTGTGTCACCCGACGGGTGCTCGAGACCGTCGACGAAGCCATCGTCGTCGGCGCGCGGACGGGCAGCGAAGACGAGTGGGAGCGCGCCGCCCGTGACGACGTGACGGTCGTCGCCCCCGACGCCGTCGACGACTGGCTGGCGGACGGCCAACTCGAGGAGCGACTCGCGGGCCGGGAGTCGTACCTGAGCGTCGACATCGACGCGCTCGACCCCGCCTTCGCGCCGGGGACGGGGACGATGGAGCCGTTCGGTCTCACGCCCCGTCAGGTCCGCGACGCCGTCCGGGCGGCCGCCCCGTTCGCGACCGGCTTCGACGTCGTCGAGGTCAACGACCGCGACGACGGCCAGGCGGCGACGCTCGCCGGAAAACTCCTCCGAGAGTTCGTCTTCACCCGCGCACCACGGCCGTGACGTTCTCCTGACCGGCCGTGGCGGTCGCGGGACCGGACACCTAGATGGGACCACGCCACTCGTCCTCGTCTTCCTCTCCGAGTGCCTCACGCGCCTCCGTCAGCCACGCCGGCGGTTCGGGTCTCGTCTCGCCGAGGCGGGTGTGCGTGGTGCGTTCTGCGTACTCGAGTCCGGTCTCCGTGTCGGTCGCCCAGAGGTCGTACTGGACGACGAGTCCGTCTCCCCTGACGAGCGCGTTCACGGCGTGGGTCTCGTTCGCTTCGAAGGTGAACGGGACCTGGCCGCCGTCGGTCTCGAGGCGGTAGAGGTCCTCGCCCTGGTGTTGGCCGATCCACTCGACGCTCGTCTCGTTCGCCTCCGCGAGCGAGGTGACGACCCAGGCCAACGGCGTCCACACCTGTTGCGGTCGCTCTCGGCTGTACGATACCGACCCGTTCACCGCGTCGGTGCGGACGATCCGTTCACCGTCGTCGATCCAGTGGGTTCGCACCCCCGCTTCGAGGTCGCCGTGTTCGCCACGGATGTGTTTCGTCGCGAGAACGGTCCGCCCCCTCTCTGCCGACTCGACCTCGAGGTCGTACGTCCCCACCACGGTCCGTTCGTCTACGTACTCTCCCCTGATCGACTGGGTGTACGACTGTCCGTCGAGCGCCCTGTGGTGTGCGTCGTACAGCGCATCCCCGTCGAAGACGCCGTCGCTCGCCAGGCCGGGCGCTACCGCCTCGGCCGTCTCCCCGCCCGCGAGCGACGACTCGAGTGGCTCCTCGACGCCGAACGGCTCTCGGTCGACTGCTCCCTCTCCAGCGAACCCGCCACACCCCGCCAGGAGGACGACGAGGACGACGGCCGCGAGCCGACTCATGCCCGTTCCCTTCGTGCCACGGGCCAAATTCGTTGCTGTTCGATCACACACGACAACCGCCAGGATACAAACCCCTCGCTCCCGAACGCCCGCGTATGGATCTCACCGAGTTCGTCGACCGACTCGACGCGGAGCTGCGAACCGACGCCTACGCCGACCTCGACGCCAGCGCGAACGGTCTCCAGGTCGGTCCCCGCGAGGGGTCTGTCGACCACGTCGCCTTCGCCGTCGACGGCGTCCTCGAGACGGTCGAGCGCGCGGCCGACGCCGGAGCGGACGTCCTCGTCGTCCACCACGGTCTCTCCTGGGGCGGCTTCGACCGGGTGACCGGCCGGACCTACGACCGCCTCGCGCCGCTGTTCGACCACGGCGTCGCGCTCTACGTCTCACACCTGCCGCTCGACGGCCACCAGGAACTCGGCAACGCCGCGGGCGTCGCCGACGTACTCGGACTCGAGGAACGCACCCCCTTCGGCGAACTCGGTCCCGAGTACGTCGGCCAGCGCGGCCACCTCCCCGACGGCGGTCTCACCGCGGAGAGGCTCGCCGACCGCCTCGAGACCGCTCTCGACACCGGCGGCGAACCCGTCGACGTGCTCCCGTTCGGTCCCGACCGTATCGAGTCGGTCGCGGTCGTCACCGGCAGCGGCACCGACTACGTCGACGAGGCGGTCGCCGCGGGTGCCGACGCGCTCGTCACCGGCGAAGGGAAGGGGAAAGCCTACCACGAGGCGAAGGAGGCCGGACTCTCGGTCTTTCTCGCGGGCCACTACGCCACAGAGACGTTCGGCGTCCGCGCGCTCGAGCGACTCGTCGGGGAGTGGGAGGCAGGTCTCGAGACGACGTATCTGGACGTGCCGACAGGTCTCTGACGCCAGCGAATCCGCGCCCTTGAAACCGCTGGCGGTCTCACTCGAGGACATGACCGACGAGCACGGAGACGCAGACCCCGCTCGAGAGACGTTTTCGCCCGACCCGGTGGGACACACCGACGCCCGCGCGGGGCTGACCGCGAACGAGTTGGCGCTCGAGTACGGCCGCGCCGGACTCGGTGCGGCGACCCTGAGCGAGGCCGTCGACGTGACTGAGGCGATGTTCGACGAGGACGTGACCGTCTTCTTCGGACTCGCGGGGGCGATGGTCCCGACGGGGATGCGTCGGGTCGTCTCCGAGCTGATCCGAGACGGCTACATCGACGTACTCGTCACGACGGGGGCGAACCTCACTCACGACGCCATCGAGGCCATCGGCGGCAAACACCACCACGGCGAGACCCACGCCGAGGGCAAGACCGAGCGCGAACACGACGAGACCCTGCGCGAGGAGGGTGTCGACCGCATCTACAACGTCTACCTCCCCCAGGAACACTTCGCCGCGTTCGAGTCCCACCTCCGAGCGTCGGTGTTCCCGCCGCTCGAGCGCGAGTGCGACGAGAACGGCTCGGTCTCGATCGAACGTCTGACCCGCGAACTCGGGACGGCAAACGCCGAGGTGAACGACCGCGAGGGTATCGCCGAGGACGCGGGCGTGGCTGCGGCGGCTTACGAACACGACGTCCCGATCTACTGCCCGGCGATCCAGGACTCCGTGCTCGGCTTGCAGGCCTGGATGTACGGCCAGACCACCTCGCTGACGCTCGACGCGCTCGCCGACATGACCTCGCTGACCGACCGCGCCTTCGAGGCCGACGAGGCGGGCGCGTTCGTCGTCGGCGGTGGTGTTCCGAAGAACTTCGTCCTCCAGACGATGCTCGTCACCCCGCGTGCCTACGACTACGCCGTCCAGCTCACGATGGACCCACCCCAGACGGGCGGTCTCTCGGGGGCGACGCTCGACGAAGCCCGCTCCTGGGGTAAACTCGAGCCGACGGCCGAGAACGTCTCCGTCTACGCCGACGCCTCGATCACGCTGCCGCTGATCGTCTCCGCCGTGCGCGAACGGCTCGAGGGCTAACTCTCACTCAGCCACCGCCGTCGCCCGCCGTCGTCGCCGGTTCAGCAGCAGTGGTCTCGTCCTCGGTGTCGATGACGTGCTCGAGCCAGCGCCCGCGGAAGAACACGAGCGCACCGACGAGCGCTGCGGTGACGTTCGAGAGCGCGATGGCGTACCACGCGCCACTCGCTCCCAGCCCCACGCCGAGGATGAACACCAGGGCGAACACCGCCCTGGCACCCCACAGGGTCGTCACGCCGATGGCCATCGCCATCCGGGTCGATCCCGAGCCGTAGAACGCGCCGTTCATCATGTGGTAGACGGCCATGATCGCCCACGTCGGCGCGACGATTCTGAGGAACGTCTCGCCGTGGTCGACGACCGCCTCGGCTCCGGGACCGGTGACGAAGACGCCGACGATGGGGCGAGCGAAGACGACCGTCAGCGCCCCGGCGAGGAGGAAGGCACTCGAGAGGATGGCGATGGCGACGTAGACCGTGTGGCGGGCGCGCTTCGGGCGGCCGTGGCCGAGGTTCTGGCCGACGACGGTCTCGACGGCCATCCCCATCGCGACGGTGGGGAGCCAGACGAGCGAGATGAACCGGTTGCCGATGCCGTAGGCGGCCACCGCGTCGGCGCTGACGGTCGCGATGAGCGCCGTCATCACGATGGCGGCGACCGACTCCGTGCTCTGGTCGATGGCTCCGGGGGTGCCGATGCGGACGATTTTTCCGACCGTCTTCGCCTCCGGCCGGAGGTCTGCGAGCGAGAGGTGGATGCCGACGTGGCCGCTGAACAGCAGCCAGAGACCGATTGTCGCAGCCACTCCCTGCGAGGCGACCGTCGCCAGCGCCGCCCCCGCGACGCCGAGACCCGAGAAGCCGGTCGCGGCGAACAGCGCCGACTCGAGTCCCTCGAGTCCGAGCCAGCCGAACAGCGGATTGTCGGCGAAGCCGAGGACGGCGAACGGGTCGAGGGCGGTGTTGAGTGCGACGCTCAGTGTCGCCAGGTACATCGGCGTCTTCGTATCGCCCCAGCCGCGGAGGAGCGAGAGGAAGACGTAGAAGCTCACGGTGAAAGGCATCCCGAGGAAGACGATCCGGGTGTAGGTGCTCGCGAGGCTGTGGACCGTCGTCCCCGGCGTCGACCCGATGGCGGCGAGCAACTGCGGTGTGAGGTAGGTGCCGAGGGTCCCCGCGGCGACGGCGATCACGAGCGCGAAGCCGAGCGTCTGACCGGCGACCCGGGTCACCCGCTCGTCGTTTCCAGCCCCGACGTGCTGGGAGACGAGGATGGTCCCCGCAGTCGTCATCCCGCCGCCGACACTGACGAGCAAGAAGATGATCGGCCAGGAGAACGACAGCGCCGTCACCGGGTCCGTGCCGAGCTGTCCCACCCAGAAGGTGTCCGTGAGGTTGTAGACGACCTGTAACAGTTGCGTCGCCATCAGCGGCCCGGCGAGTGCGAGCAACGGCCACGTGATCGACCCCTCGGTAAACCGCGTCGACCGGTCCGGCGTGTCCGTCACGCGTTCCCTCCACGGCGCTGGCTGGTGGTTTCGCTCCTCCCTCCCGACTCGAGTGTCGTCGATGCTGGGTCTCTCGGGCCGAGGCTCGAGTGGCCGCCCTCAGATCGTTCGCTTCCGTGCGTGCTGTGCCTTCCGGGCCGTCTGCGCTGTGCGCCGTGCATGTCGTGTGTGGTGTGTGCTCATGGGTGTTTTCGGTCGCCGAGCGAGTCGCTCGTCAGACTAGTGTCGCAGGAGACCCTGGCGACTGCCGCCGCCGAGGTCGAACGGCCGCGCTCTCGAGTGAGCGGGCGGGTCGTGGGCCTGCGAGTCAGGCCCAGTTACAGGGCGGCGCGCATCGAATCAGGCGAACCGAAGCGCACGCCGCAGATATAGGTGTTGGTCTGAATCTCTCCTCTTCACTACAGCCCGATCGCTCTCGAAATCTATTTGTGTCAGTCATCCTTCCAGAAGAGTACTGTGTCACTTTCCACTGGTGCGTGGCGATTCGCGCTCACTGGCTTTCTAGCTTCGCTCCCGATCACTGCCGTTCTCTACTCTCCGCCGAACCCGATATGGACCACCGGTGCTGGTCTCGTACTCGTCGGACCATTCCTCGCGGGGGCCGTCGCCGCGACCTACTCGTCAGATCCGGGTGCTGCTGGCATCCGCGCTGGGTTCATTGGTGGTCTCCTCACACCGCTCGAACTTTTCGTGCCAGTATTCCTGGGACTGACGCATCCGAAATCACTCTTCACGATCGTCTTCACCCTTGCACTGGCGGTGGGAATTGGACTCCTGCTCGGTCTCGTATTCGGCTATGTCGGTGGGTGGGTGACGGCCACCGCACTCTCCCCCGGAGAGCCAGTGCGGGCCCACCGTGGCGACTGATCGTCGGACAGCTGTACTGAACGTCTGTGTCACATCGTCTGCGAGTAGCACGTCTTCGTGCATCTCGGCAGCCAGCCATCTGTGCTGGAAGCTGTCGCACGCCCTCGTCGACTCGTCTATTTCGTATCGCGCCTGCTGGTTTACGACCCGGTCAGTAACGCCGTCGCTCGAGCGTCGAACCCCTCGGAGATGCGTCGAAACGGCCGATGCGGCGTTCTCGGAACCGGTCACCCCGTTTGCTGGCTCGTATCGCGCCCGTAGCCGCTGCGGAGTCGGTGGGCATCGAGTCGCAGGTAGTGTACGAGCGTGCCGGTCAGCCCACAGCGCTCGATTCTGCGCCCGGAACTCTCGACGAGCACCTGTGGGCAGTAGCCCGTCGGCACCTGCCGGGCGAGCCCGCGACTGAACGCCGTGTCCTCGTTCGCGACGTTCGGAAAGCCACCCGCACGCTCGTAGGCCCGGTGGTGGACGACGAGGTTGAACCCCGGCAGGATTGGGTAGGCCAGCCGTGAGAAGACGTGGTTGATCGTCGTCTCCACCAGTTTCGCCTTCGCGGGACCGGTGATCCGACAGCGCGAACTCGCCGCCGCCAGCCGCTCGCCCTCTAAAAATCCGAGCATCGCCGTCAGGTAGTTCGCCCTGAGTTCGGTGTCGGCGTCGACGAACACCAGCCACTCGCCGCGGGCGGCCTGTGCGCCCTCGTGGCGACCCGCGCCGATTCCCCGCCCCGACTGTTCGAGGAGCGTCACGTCGTACTCGGTGGCGACCGCTCGGGTGCCGTCGCTCGAGCCACCGTCGACGACGAGCACCTCGTACTCGTAGGCCGTGTCCAGACTCGCGATGCTCGAGAGCGTCCCGCGGAGGTACTCGCGTTCGTTTCTCGCCGGGACGACGAAACTCACATCGGGGCGCTCCGGCATCCGACGCCGTGTGGGACTCGCCATCGGTCGTCTATCTCACGCGGGGTGCTTAAGTTGCTGCCCCGCCGCGCTGGCGCGACCAGTGGGAAAACACCAATACCCCTCGCCCTCCTCGAGTGAGTATGGACAGAGACAGACGCATCCGCGTCGAAGACGTGATGTCGACACCGCTCGAGACTATCCCCTCGTCGACGACGGTCGAGGAGGCGACGCAGGTGATGCGCGAGAAAGACATCAACGCGCTCGTCGTCACGACTCAGCCGCCGTCGATTCTCACCAGTACCGACGTCCTCGACGCCGTCGCTGCGGGCGAAGACACGGCGAGTCTGTCCGTCACCGCCGTGATGACCGAGTCGGTCGAGACCGTCCCGCCGGACCTGTTGCTCGAGGAAGTCGCCGCCATGATGACCACCTTCGGTATCAAGCACCTCCCGGTCGAAGACGGCGACCTCGTGGGGATGATCTCCTCGACCGACGTCGCCGCGCAGCTGGCCTGAGACCTCACACGGGTGGTCCCGCTCGAGTGCCGGTCTCGTGTGTGGGGTGTGGCGGCTATATCGTCTCCCGAATGCTACTTTGTGACATGGCACGTGCCGAGAGTCAACTCGAGGTCGTCGACACCGACGTCACCGGGTGGGAGTCGGTCGTCCTCACCGCCGACGCGATGGCCGCTCGAGACCTCGAACCCGGCGCCGTCGCTCTCGTCGCCGGAACACGAACGACGGCCGGAACGGTCGAACCGCCTGCGGACGGTCTCGAGGAGGGGACGGTCGCACTCGGTGAACCGGTTCGCTCGAACGCCGGCGTCGCCTCCGGCTCGCTCGTCTCGGTTACCGCTCGCGAGCCGAGAGACGCCGACTCGCTCACCGTCGTCGAACTCGAGTCGACGGGCCGGGTGACCGAAGCCGCGATCAAGCGAGACCTCAGCGGACGCGTCGTGACGGTCGACGACGAGTTCGACCTCGAGTTCGACGACGCCACCAGCGCCCGGGTACGCGTCATCTGCGGCGACCCGACCGTCTTCGACGAGGACGAAGTGTTCTCGACGGTCGAACCGCTACGCGTGTCCGACGCGACCACACTGCACGTCAGCACCACGCCGAGCGCCGCCGTCCGCGACCAACTGCTCGCCGAGTCGCGCACCGTCTTCGAGCAGTCGGTTACCCGCCGGAACGAACTCGAGACCGCTGCGCTGGGTGTCACCGAACAGAACGCGCTCATCGTCGGACTCGTCTTCGCCGGGCTGACGCTGTGGGCCGACCTCCGCTCCGGGGGTGATCCCTCGAGTTTCGTCGCCGAGTTCACCTTCTTCCCGCTGCTGGTCGTCGGCCTGCTCTCGCTGTTGCTCTCGGTGGTCCTCGCCGTCTACACCTACGCCGACCGGAACCACCGGCTCTCTCGCGGCGGGCTGTCGATCGAATCGGTCGGCCGGTTCGCCGGCATCGGTCTCGACGACGTTCGCGCCGTCATCCGCAGCGAGTACGAACCGGACACCCTCTCACTCCGGCGTGCGGAGGCCAACACCCGCTGGGCGCGGCTCAACAACCAGAAGAACCGGGAGATGAAACGCTGGACCACCAACGCACAGATCGCCCTCGTCGTCGGCTTCCTGCTGATCGGTCTCGTGCTCGTCCTCGAGCTCCTCGTCATCCTCGGCTACCTGACCCCGCCGTAGCCGACTCGCTCGAGCGACGAAAACGGCTATCGCACCCGGCTTCGAATCTCTCCGCGAATGGGTACCCACTACCACCTCGCGTCGAACCACTTCGACGGCGAGCACGCCAACAACCCCTACCGGGTCGTCTACACCCCCGAAGACGACGCCGACTTCCAGCTCGTCGAAGGCGCGATGCACTCTGAGTACGCCACCGTCGCCTCCGCTCGCGAGATTCTCGCCGACGAGCGCTGGCAGTCCCACCTCGAGCGCGCCGACTGCCTGTGGCTCCGCCCGTACCTCGAGCGCATCGCCGCCGGCGAGGAGGTCTCGGCGGCCGACCTCCTCACCGCTCGCGACCTCGCCAGCGCGGCCCGCTGGGCCGACCGCACCGCCGGCGTCAGCCGCGAGGACGAGCGCGCGTGGGCCGCTGCCGTCGACGTCCCACCCCACCCCGAGGCAGTCTCCGAAATCCGCCGGACGCTCCGGGAGGCGCTCACCGAGCCCGACGCCACGAACTGGCCGCGCTGTCGCCTCGCGTGCGTCCGGCTGTTCGCCCACGGTGACCCCGCCGACGCCCTCCTCATCTGGCGCGTTCGCGACGCCGCCCCCGGTCTCGCCGGTGGCATCGAGACCGAGCTCTGCTGTGGTGCCGGTCTCGAGGCGACGCTGGCGGCGCTCCGAGAGGCGTCCGCACCCGACGCGGCCGACGCCGTCGCCGCCCTCGAGCGACTGGCCGAGGAATCCACCGTGTTCGACGAGTGGACGCCCGCGGCGTACCGCCGCTTCTGGGGGCGCTACTACGGTCTCGACGAGCGACCTGAAGTGTAACCTTCCAGACATTCGTCGCTGACCCACCGCCTACAGCGGCACTGGACACTCTCGACAGCACTCGCAAACGTAGGTCGTGTTTAGTTAGGCGAAAACCAGCCAGCCAACCGCCGTTGGGTGGGGCTGAAAGGGGCCGACGCTCCCGGGGTGCGAGACGATGCAAGAACCGCAGGACGGAGTCCGAGGATCGCAGCGAGTCGCAGCCCTCGAGAGCGTCGGGGGCTTTCTGGGCGTTCGCGGCCAACGAGTCGGCAGGTTGAGCTAAACTAAACACCACCCAAACTCATAGGCGAAATTATATACTCGAGCGCCCCTCTCTCCGCTATGGACGTCTACTTTCAGCTCACTGCCATCATCTTGACCGTCTCCATCGTCGCTGTCCCGCTCTGGTATCCCCGATTCTCCCGCTTCCGGCGCGACGCCGACGCGGGCATCGACCACCTGCGTGAGTCGCTCACCATCACCGTCGAGGACGACGACACCGGTACCGTCCGCGTCTCGACGCTCGAGGCGGGCGACCGTGGCTTCGCCGAACTGACCGCCGCCATCGGTTCTCAGACCACTCTCGCCGACGACCCCACCGGCATCGAACTCGTCTTCACCGAACTCGACACCGAGTACGACACCCTCGTCATCGGCGGCGGTGACGTCTCGACCGGTGACGAGGCCACCCTCCGCGTGACCTACGACGACGAGCGTGCGACGACCGTCCTCGACAGCGCCGACAGCTCGCTCGAGCGCGTCCTCGACCTCACCGACCTCTCGGCGTGGCTCGACGCACACACCCACGCCCGGAGCCACTACGCGACGACCACGCTCGTCGTCCTCTGGGGGACGGCGCTGGTGCTGGCGATCCTCTAGGCCGAAAAAAACCGCTCCTCGTGTTACGTCCGCGCCGGCAGGACGCGACAGCCACACGGCGAGACGTAGCCGGTCTCCGGACCGACGACCGTCACCGTGACGATCCGCGCTCCACAGACCGGACACCGCTTCTCGGCGTCGCTCATCGCGGTAACTCCGTGGGCGGGCGCTGGCTCGAGTTCGTTGGATTCGTGCTCGAGTCGGTGCTCTCGCGGTGGGTGGAACTCGAGTTCGTGAGATCTGGTCTCGAGATCGTGGAATACGTGCTCGAGTTCGTAGTGGTCGCACTCGAGGATCTGCGCTTCCCACTCGAGTCTCCGTGATTTACACCCGAGGTCGCGCTGAGGCCCCTCGAGCGGTCTCCCAGCGCGTGGTCTCGAGGGTGGCGGTGTGCTCGCTCGAGGGCGGGTGCTGTTCGTCTGCGATACGACTGGCTTGCGAGACGTTTATGTCTCGATGGCAGCAAGTGATACATGGCATCCGAAGCCGCGTGGGTTTTGGAAGCCAGTCTTGGGTGTCTTCAGCACCCAGGGCGTTTCAATAACGCCCACCCCTGGTGGTTTCGAAGTGACCGACTTCCGTGCTGACGTAGTTCACGGAGAGTCTTAACTGTTCTGAACTGTTCTAGGGGACTGGGTGTTTAGAGCCGTCCCCGAAGGGTCTTTGAGACAGCGGGGGTACGCTCGAGTGGCCGATGACGACGCACCCGCTCGGAACCGGACTCGGCACCCGGTGGTGATGAGCCCTATGAGTGCCGAGGCTAACTCTCTATCCACACATTCTTCGGAAGAAGTGAACGAACGTCAGAGAATCACGTCTACTACCCTCTGAGAGAGGACAGTCGTCAGTTCGAGTCGGATAGAGTGCACTCTGAGCGGTCGTATAGGCCTCGTCACACCGGGAGTGGTGCGTCAACCCTCGATTGATCAGTCTCGTATTCCACAAGTAGGAGAAACGACGCATAATCCGACAGAAACACCCGTACCAAAATGGGGAGAATACATCCGAGATACTGTTAGACCGGATTTCTGTGCTCGATTATTTCCGTCATGGGAGCGAGTTCTCACGTCGTTAAAACTTTGAGGTGTGGATAAGAAGCAGTTATATAATGAGCGCAAAGGAGGCGAAGTTCCACGGCATATTTTACACGCGTTTGCTCGACTACATCGAGGAGAACGATACGCTCTTTGAGGAGCCTGTCAGCGAGAAGACGACGGACGAGGGCTTCGCCGACATCTTCATCCCATCTGCACTGAACGGCGAGATGGTCATCGAGGTCAAGAACGACAAGATCTACCCGCGGGACAAGAGCGTGATCAAGCAGGCCCGCGAGTACACCGACGCTCTCGATGCCGAGTTCTTCGCCACCTGCAACAGCAACGACTTGTTCCTCTTCCACTATCAGGGAGAGATCGAGTTGGCGGACATCGACTTCTACTACTTCAACCTCCGAGACACCGATTTGACCGAGGCGATTCCGCAGCTCCTCGGTGTCGTTGAACACGTCCACGAGGCGCAGTCGCTCCCCGATCAGACTGAGCGGGACAGGCTCGTCGGGATTCTGCGTTCGTTCCATAGTTCGATCTGGCCGACGTACCGGGAGTTGGCGCGTGAGAAGTACGGAAGCAACGAGCGGTTCACTCAGCAGTTCGACGAGTGGGTGGCGGAGAACGACTACTCGGATCTGGACGACGCGGAGCAATTCGAGGTGGCCGGGAAGCAGTACGCCTACCTGTTGACGAACAAGGTGTTGTTCTACGAGGTCATCCGGGAGAAGACGAGAGGGAAGTACGATCCCGAGACTGGCGAGACGGTGCCGGAGATCGAGACGGAGAGCGGGTTCGAACTTGACCCGTTGTACGGCCACACCACGCTCTCCAACCTTGAAAACCACCTTCAGAACCAGTTCAATGCGATCATCAAGGAGATTGACTATGAACCGATCTTCGATGACGGGACGAGTCTGTTCGCTGACTTCCCGCAGAACCGCAAGACGCTCCAGACGTTGGAGGACTTCTTGGAGAACATCGAAGCGGAATCCGTCACTCGGCTGGACGAGGACTTGCTCGGGGAGATCTACGAGGAGCTGATTCCGGCGGAGGAGCGGAAGATGCTGGGGCAGTACTACACGCCGCCGAAGATCGCGGAGACGCTGGCGTCGTGGGCCGTTCCCGACAGCTCTTCCGACGACGTTCCGAGGGTTCTTGACCCGGCGTCGGGCAGCGGGACGTTCACCGTGGAGGGATACAAGCAGTTGAACCAGTTGCCGTCGCAGCCGTCTCATCAGACCATCGTTGACCATCTCGTAGCAGTCGACATCAACAAATTCCCACTCCACCTCACCGCGTTGAACATCGCCTCGCAGAACGTGAGCGAGAAGACCGACCGGATTCACACGCACCACGACAGCTTCTTCAACCTCTCACCGGACATCGACTCCCTGTTCTCGACGAAGGTTCACGCCGAGGATGACGGCGAAGTGGGACTCTTCGACGCGGCCATCGGCAATCCTCCGTATATCGATCAACGTCGATTGTACCCCGACAAGGAACACTTCCGTCGGCATCTCACGAAGTTCGGGCCGGACGGATCTATCCCGTACTACGACGGGGACAAGCGGTTCAGCAAGCGGTGCGACGCCTACATTTACTTCATCACTCACGCGACGCAGTTCCTCAAGGACGATGGCCGTCTCGGTTACATTGTTCCGACGAAGTGGATGATGACGGGGTACGGCGAGGAGTTCCAAGAGTTCCTCCACGACTACTACAAGATTCGAGCCGTCGTCGCATTCGGGGCGCGGGCCTTCGAGGACGCCTTCGTGGACGGTGCTCTGTTGATGATCGAACGGTGCGACGACGAGGAGGAGCGGCGCAACAACGTGGTGAACTTCATTCGGGTGAAGGGGGAGATGGAGGCCGAGGACATCGTAGACACGGTTGAGTACGAACTCGACTTGGGCGACAGCCGGGAGATGATGATCCTCACTCGTGACTCCTATCGGACGGTTGCGGTGAGTCAGGAGTACCTAATGGAGCGCGAATCGGCGAAGCTCGGACACTTCGTGTCCGCGCCTCAGGAGTTCATCGAGTTGCTCGAAAACCCTCACGTCACGTCGTTAGAGAACCTGTTGCGGGATTCGAGTCGTGGGGTGACGACGGGGGACAACGACTTCTTCCTTATCGATGAGGAGGACGCCGAAGCGAGAGGGATTGACGACCGCTTCCTCGCACCCGTCATCAGATGGATCAAGCAAATGGAGCCACAGTCGAAGTTGACCGAGGACTCGACGGACGTGTACCTTCTCAACGTCCATGACTATGTCGAGGAGGCCATGTCGAGCGGTAGTTTCGAGCAGTCAGATCTGGAGGAACGCGTGAAGAGTAAACTCCGGGACGACGGATACACCGCGTTGCTGAACTACGTGCGTGAGGGCGAGGCTCAGGGAGTCAACGAGAAGCGGACCTGTGCATCGCGCGACGTGTGGTTCAATGTCGGCGAGCTCGAGCGGGCTGACATCCTTCACCCGAAGGGCTTCAAGTACCGGTTGTTCGCGTTGCGGAACGTGGACGATATGGCGGCGAACAATCGCCTCTACCGTCTCCACCCGGGGCGCGGAATCGACACGATGGTTCTGCTCGGAGTGTTGAACTCGACGGTGTATCAGGCCGCCGTGGAGACTCTCGGACGGAGCGAGGGCCGTGGAATGTTGGAGTTGTCGAAGGGAGACTTGCTCAGCCTACCCGTCCTTGACGTGCGCAAACTCGACGACGAGCAGAAGCAAAACATTCGGGATACGTTCGTCGAGTGGGAGGCCGGCGTCGACGGGGCGCAGGACGAGTTGGACGGAGTGATTCTGGACATTATGGACGTAGACCATCCGTTCTAGCTTAGTGGCTGGCTGAGATGGCGATCACGCCGAAATTGCGTCGAGTCTGACCGCAATCATGCTGAGATGACTGCTGTTCCAGCAAACCAGT
>NZ_JANZXN010000049.1 GCF_025629245.1 Natronobiforma cellulositropha | reverse complement strand
TAGAATAGCGTAATTCACTGACTCGTCGAGCTGCGAAATAGTCATCAAACTGGCGAGTAGTCACCGTTCAACCTATGCATTATAATTCATCTTCGGAACCCGTCGCCCGCACCGACGAAGCCGTCGGCTCGAGCGCGGCCGGTCGAACACGCACACAGGTTAGCGTAGAAGGTCGTCGTAAATCGTCCGAAGGCGGCGGACGGTGCCCGCGCTGTCGACGTCGTCGCGCCGCTCGAGACACCGGCGTCCGAGCCGGTCGCGCTCGTCGAGGGTTCGTTCGAGAGCGCGGGCGAAGCCCTCGACGGAGCCGGGGGTGTAGTGGTAGCCGGTGTCGCCGTGGGTGACGGTCTCCGAGAGCGCGCCGGCGGCAACGGCGGCGACGGGCGTCCCGCAGGCGATGGCCTCGAGCGCGACGAGTCCCTGGGTCTCGACCGGACTCGGGAAGGCGAAGGCGTCGAGCGCCGAGTAGAAGGCGGGGAGTTCCTCGCGCTCGAGCAGGCCGAGAAACCGGGCGTCGATGCCGAGTTCCGTGGCCCGGCGCTCGAGTTCGGGCCGTGCGGGTCCGTCACCGCCGAAGACGAGCGTGACGTCGTCGCGCTCGAGTGTGGCGACTGCCTCGAGCAGTTCGTCGAGGCACTTCTCGTGACCGTGGCGGCCGGTGTAGCCGACGAGGGTTCCTTCGAGTTCGTAGCGGTCACGGAGCGCGCTCGAGTCGACGGGGCGGAACCGCTCGACGTCGACGCCGTTCGAGACGACGCGGACGGGTGTGGAGACGCCGACCCGATCGAGGACGTGCTGGCGGGCGTCTACCGACGGGGTGAGCACGAGGTCGGCGTGGTCGTAGAACCAGCGTTCGTAGCCCTCGGCGAGTCGGCGGATGGGACCAGCGAGGTGACTCGAGGGCGCGAGGTAGGGGGCGTACTCACCGCTCGGGGTGTGGTAGGAGGCCACGAGCGGGGCGTCGAGTCGGCGGGTGAGTCTGCACGCGGCGAGACCGACGGCGAACGGTGTGTGGGCGTGGACCACTTCGGTGTCCTCGAGTCCGTCCGGGACCCGTGGTTCACCGAGTCGGTAGCCGTCGTAGAAGGGAAAGTCGACGCTGCGGACGGGGTGTTCGGTCGGTGCGGGGTCGTAGCCGTTCTCGCGGGGGAAGACGACGTCCATCCGGCCGCCGAGACCCTCCCAGCGCTCGCGCCAGTGGGCGATGGTGTAGGTCACGCCGTTCACCGTCGGGAGGTAGGTGTCGGTGAACGCAGCGACCCGCCGTGTCATATGGACTGACGTTCGCGGCCGTCGCTTAAGTCGTTTGGTTACTCGAGACGGTCGGCGGCTTCCTCGCCCGTCGTGTCGCCGGCGGTGTCGACGGGCGGCCGTCCGGCGTCCGTCTCACTCGAGCGGGTTCGGTACCGGCGGACGGCATCGGCGAGCGAGAAGCGGCCGACGAGGCGTGCCGACAGCCAGACGGCGATCCAGGCGAGGAGCGCGCCCGCGACGACGTCTATCGCCCAGTGGATGCCGAGGTACATCGTCGAGATGGCGACGCTCAGACCGAGGAATCCGGCGAGGGAGTTCCAGCGCGGGTAGATGGCGCGCGTGCGGTAGGCGAGCAGTGAGACGGTAACCGCGAGCGAGGTGTGGAGTGAGGGAAAGACGTTGGTGTTGCGGTTGACCTGGCGGGTGAGGTGCTGGTAGCGCGGGTAGGTGTCGTAGAGCAGCGGTTCGATGACCTCGGGCATCACGTTCCGCGGGCCGTAGGCGATGACGATCACGTAGATGAACAGGCCGAGGACGTAGTTGAGGGTGTAGGCGGCGAACAGTTCTCGAGCGGGGCGCGTATCCGAGAGCGCCAGGTAGGCGATGACGGGGAAGATCAGCATGAAGACGTAGCCGTAGATGTAGATGAACGAGAAGTACGCCGTGAAGACGGGGTGTTCGAACGACTGGAGCCAGACGATGAAGCCACCCTCGAAGTCGTAGATAACCCAGGTGAAGTTCCAGTCGAGTATCCACGAGAGGTCGGGAACGGTCTGTCTGGCGACACCGTTGAACAACAGGGCACTCGCGAGGACGACGACGACCGGCGCCACCGCCCGCAGGCGGGGAACGAGGTCGCCGACGGTCGTACGCAGTCGGTGTCGCCCGACGATGACGGCCGTCGCGACGACGAGCATGCAGGCGACGACGACCGAGACTCGGAGGAGTACCTGTACGTACATCAGCGCCTCACCAGGAGCGACCCCGATGGATCGTACCGGTAGCCAGCCCGCTCGAAGGCGTCTCTGGCTGCCTCGGCGTCGAGGTCGCCTTCGGTACCGAAGAACGGGACGGCGGGGTCCTCGCCGTCGAACGCGAGGTCGTCGGGTACCCACTCGCCGGTCAGCGGCGTCGCGACCGCCTCGGCGTGGCCGCCGAACACCGAGTCGACGAGGTGGCTCTTATCGAGGAGGCGGGCGACGGTCCGACGGGCGTTCGGGTTGGCGAACGGCGCACGTCGTGCGTTGAACCCGATCAGGTAGCGTACGCGTGACGGCTGGGTGTGGAGTTCGACGTCCGTCGTCTCCGTTACGTCGTCGATAGTGTACGACTCGAGCGGGTGGATCGTCACGTCGGCGCTGTCCCCCTCGACCGCCTCGATCGCGGCGGGACTGCGGGGTTCGACGTGCGTCGAGAACGTCTCGACGGTCGGCGCTGGCAGGTCGTCGACGCGCAGCGAGAAGTGATCGTCGAAGCGCTCGAGCGAGAGCGACTGGCGTTCCGAGACGTCGACGAATCGAAACGGGCCGCTGCCGACCGGTGGGACGTTGTCGGTGACCACTGCTTCGGTCGTCCCCTGGGCGACGCTGACGCCGGTCAGCTGGGCGGTCCCCGTCCGCTCCTCCCAGACGTGCGCCGGCAGGATCGGAACGGTGAACGCCCGTGCGGTCGCCTCCCGACCCGCACTCGTCGTGATCGTGAGGGTTCGCTCGTCGTGGACCTCGAGTGCGTCGATCACGCTCACCCGCCCCCGATAGCGTGAGGCTGGCGAGCGAACCGAACCCGCCCCGAGCGTGGTGTCGGCGACGAGACGGTAGGTGAAGGCGACGTCGGCGGCGGTCAGCGGTTCGCCGTCGTGGAAGGTGAGGTCGGGACGGAGCGTGACCGTCACCGTCCGGCCGGTGGTGGGCTCCTCGAGCGAGTCGGCGTCCGTTCCGTCCTGGTCGTCCGACCACGCCCAGCCCTCGGCGAGCCACGGGCGCAGTTCGTCGCCGTCGACGAGCGCCAGCGAGTCGTAGACGAGGTCGACGTACAGTCCCTGGTTTCTGTAGGCCGCCGAGAGCGGGTTGAAATTCTCCGTCACGCGTGGGTCAGTGACGACCGCACGGAGGTCGTCGACGCCGTCTGCGGGCTCGAGGTCGAGAAAGCCACGTCGGGTCGTCAGGTCGCGGCCGTTCCAGCCGTCGATCCGGTCGGTTCGCACCAGTCGGTGTTCGACCGGAACGGCGAGCGGGACGAACGGCTGGTCGACGACGACCGCTTCGAGCAGGTCGGCGACGGCCGCGCGGCGCTCCTCGCCGTCGGTTCGACGCTGGCGCTCGAGGAGGTCGTCGACCGCGAGGTTCGCGTAGCCGTAGGGATTCTGATAGCCGGACTCGTCGACGAACCGGGAGTGGAGCGCCTCGTAGAGGTCGTCCGGGTCCGACAGGTCGGGAAGCCGGCCGACGAAGAGGTCGAATCCGTGGTTGATCAACACCTCCCGGTAGAACTCTTCGACGGCGCGGTAGTCGATCGAGACGTCGATGCCGACGGCTTCGAGGTTGTCTTTGAGGGTATCCGCGATCACGACAGCGTGGCGGTCGACGTCGTCGGGGACGGTCGTGATCGTCAGCGAGAGCGGGTCGGGGTCGTCCCTGCCGACGATGCTGCGCGCGCGGCGAACACACCCGCTGGTCGTGACGAGACCACCGGTTGCGAAACCAGCGAGGACGGCGCGGCGACTGATCCGTGCGTCCGTGTCGGATGCAGGGAGGGGCATTCGATTGTCCAAGCTACCCGGCACAGAATATATAAGGATGTTGTGACGGCACAGCCAGTGACACACTCGAGTGGCGCGAAGGACGACTCAATCGGCGTCGAGGAGCCGACGGTAGACGGCGAGCAACCGCTCGCCGACGACCTCGAGTCGGTGCTCGCGAGCCGTCTCCCGTGCGCGCTCACCAAGTCGAGCCCTGAGTGCCGGGTCGGCATCGAGGCGCTCGAGGGCGTCGCGAAACTCCGCGGGCGTCGAACACAGCAGGCAGTCGACACCGTCGGTGTAGAACTCCCGGAACACCGGGAGGTCCCGGAGGACGACGGCCTTCCCGCAGGCCATCGCCTCGAGGACGGCGATGCCCTGATTCTCCGCGTGGGTGGGAAAACAGAAGACGTCTCCAGCGGCGAAGGCGGCGCGTTTGTCCTCGATCCAGCCGGTGAAGGTGACGTTCGGCGGCGGGTGGCGCGTCCAGTGGCGGACGGCCGCACTCGCCTGTGGGCCGCGATCGTAGGGTCCGAACCAGACGAACTCGAGGTCGGTCGCCTGGGCTAGCTGGCAGAACGTCGAGAGTCCCTTGCGCTCGAAGACGTTGCCGACCGCGAAGACGACCGTCCCCTCGAGACCGAAGCGGCGTCTGGTCGGCTCTCTGAGCGACTCGAACCCGGCGAGCGAGTCGAGGTCGACGCCGTTGGTGATCGAGACGACCGGGGCGTCGACCGGGTAGGACTCGAGGAGGCGGCGGGTGTAGTCGCTCGGTGTGCAGACGAGGTCGGCCTGCGAGTAGAACCAGCGCAAGTAGGTACCGAGCGGGCGCGCCGCGAGCGTCGACCCGCGAAAGCTCCCGGCGAAGTCCTCACGCGTGACGTGCGCGTGCAAGAGTACGGGGCGGCCGGTCAGCTTCGCGTGTCGGACCAGTGCGAGCGACCCCGGCCCGATGGCGTTGCAGTGGAGGAGGTCGTAGTCGACGGGCACCGGATCACCGCGAGCGAGACGGGCCGGAACCGACCACGGCGGGCCACCCCAGGGGTCCGTCCCGAGGGTGAGACCGTCGGGCCGAGAGGAGCCGTCGTCTCCGGGGTCGACCTGCGCGTCGGCGACGCGAACCAGTGCCTCGCGCTGGGCGGCCGTCGCGGTCGCGATACCGCTGCGCTCGAGCGGGGACTCGAGTTCGAGGTAGTGACAGACGCGCACGGGCGGCCGTTCACCGGGTGGGCGAAAAACGCTACCGCTCTCGGCCGGCCGGAGACGAGAACTTGACATCCTCCCCGCGCTAAAGCACGGGGCTTTCTCCTCGAACTTCCGTAACAGGGATGGCCCGACGGCTCGAAGTCGAGCTATGACCGTCGCCGAAGAGCGCATCGAGCGGTTACACGACCTCGCTCGAGCGGCCGCGAGCGACGGCGAGGACGACCGCGCACGCGAGTACGTCCGCCTCGCGCGTCGGATCGCCGAGCGAAACCGCCTCTCGTTGCCGCGGCCGTTCACCCGATTCACCTGCGACGCCTGCGACGCCTACCTCAGACCCGGCGTGAACGCACGCGTTCGACTCCGGCGCGGCCACGTCGTGATCACCTGTGACTGTGGCCACCAGAAGCGCTATCCGTACGACAGGTGAGCGACGCGACGATTCGCGAAGATTGAAACACCTCGCGACAGTAGCCCCGCCATGGACGAACGCGAACTGAAGCGCAGAGCCCACGACGTCGACGTGACCGTCTGGGTCGGAAAGAGCGGTCTCGAGGCGGTCGTCGACGAACTCAACGACCAACTCGCAGAGCGCAACCTGGTGAAGGTGAAGTTTCTGAGAGCCGCACGAGCGGGCGCGACGACTGAAGAGCAGGCGGCGACGCTCGCCGAGGAGGTGAACGCCGACCTGATCGAGACGCGCGGGCACACGGCCGTGTTGCATCGATGAGCGGCGTGCAGGCGAACGGCGACGGCGCTGGCGGGGAGTCGGCCGGCGAGAGCCTCGGCCCGCTCGGGACCCGACTCGAGACGGTCGACGGTATCGACGCGGCGCTCGCGGGGACGCTCGAGGGCGCGATCACGTTCGTCGTCGTCTTTGCGCTGCTCTCTCTGGTGGGTCGGCTGGTGGTGCTCCCGCTCGTGAGTCGGGCGCTCGACCGGCGCGAGTTCGACAGACACGCCCAGACGCCGCTGTTGCTCGCGACGAAGATCGGCGTCGTCTTCTTCGCCGTCGCCGTCGCCTTCGGTGCTGGCGGGTTCGGAAACTTCCTCGTCTCGATGGCCGGTATCGCCGCGGCCGCGGCGCTCGCGATCGGTCTCGCGACACAGAACGTCATCTCGAACGTCGTCTCCGGCGTCTTCATCTACACCGACAAACCGTTTCGCATCGGCGACTGGATCGAGTGGGACGACTACTCCGGCACCGTCGAAGACATCAGCCTCCGGGTGACGCGCGTCCGAACCTTCGACAACGAACTCCTGACGGTTCCGAACTCGAACTTAGTCGACGGCGTCATCAAGAACCCCGTCGACGGCGACCGCCTCCGGCTGAAGTTCGACTTCGGCATCGGCTACGACGACGACATCCACCAGGCGAGTGCGATCATCGTCGCCGAAGCCGAGCGCCACCCCGAGATCATGGACGACCCCGCGCCGTCCGTCCGCCTGACCGAACTCGGCGACTCCGACGTCGGTCTCCAGTCACGCATCTGGATCGCCGACCCCTCGAGAGCCGACTTCGTGCGCATCCGCGGTGAGTACGTCACGAGCGTCAAGGAGCGCTTCGACGAGGAGGGAATCGACATCCCGTACCCCGTGCGCACGCTCGAGGGGACCGTTCACACGTACACTGACGCGTGAGGTGCGGAGGAAGACGCACACACGTTACGCGTCGAACCGGTCCCCACGGTCGGGGAGAGTCACGTAGAAGGTCGACCCGACACCGAGTTCCGACTCGAGCCGGATGTCCCCGCCGTGGTGGGCGACGATCTTCTGACACAGCGAGAGACCGATTCCCGTCTCGGGGTACTCTCCGTCCGAGTGGAGGCGGTTGAAGACCTCGAAGATCTGCTCCTGGTAGGCCGGTTCGATACCGATTCCCTCGTCGGTGACACAGAATAAAGCGCATGCCCCCGTCTTCAGGCGGGGGTCGAGCGGTAGGCACTGCCGAACAATCACCGACTACTGGCCGTCTGGGGTCTCCTCG
>NZ_JANZXN010000048.1 GCF_025629245.1 Natronobiforma cellulositropha | reverse complement strand
CGACTGGTTTGCTGGAACAGCAGTCATCTCAGCATGATTGCGGTCAGACTCGACGCAATTTCGGCGTGATCGCCATCTCAGCCAGCCACTAAGCTAGAACGGATGCCACGGAGACCAAAAAGACGCGCGAAAACCCAACTATAGCACTACCTTGTGACCAGAAGTACTTAAAGGCGGACGGGAGGTGAAGAGAGCTGCGTGCTTTAGAGCGGGCCGGGCGCTCGAGGGCGAGATGGTGACCGTCCGCAGAAGGGCCGACGACTCCGTCTATAGCACCACCTTGTGACCAGAAGTACTTAAAGGAGTGGCGGGAGGGATTTTGTCCTCACCCCACGGACACTCGAGTAATGCCGACCGGTCTCAGACTCGAACGGGCGGACGAGACGACGATCAGCACCGTCGAGCGCCTGCTCGAGGCGAGTGGCCTGCCGTCTGCGGACGTACGCTCGAGTCCCGCGTGCTTCTATCTCGCCCGAGACGGTGCGACGCGGGTCGGCGTCGGCGGTCTCGAACGCTACGGCGGCGACGGTCTCCTACGGTCGGTCGCCGTCGAACCCCGCTACCGCTCGACGGGGTACGGGACGGCGCTCTGTGACGCGCTCGAGGCGAAGGCCCG
The DNA here is from genome assembly GCF_025629245.1 of Natronobiforma cellulositropha. Taxonomy (GTDB): domain Archaea; phylum Halobacteriota; class Halobacteria; order Halobacteriales; family Natrialbaceae; genus Natronobiforma; species Natronobiforma cellulositropha. Next base: position 6,404 of record NZ_JANZXN010000048.1, on the reverse strand, counting down.
AGCCGAGGGCGTCGAACGGCTCTACCTGCTCACGACGACCGCGGCGGCCTTCTTCGACCGACTCGGCTACGCCGAACTCGAGCGAACGGACGTCCCAGCGGCGATCAGGGAGACGAGTGAGTTCACCTCGCTCTGTCCCGCGTCGGCGACGGTGATGGAGAAGTCGCTGCTCGAATGAGATGTCGGCTCGAGGGAGGTGACGCTCGAGTGAAAACCGATGAGAATCCCGTCTATAGCACTACCTTGTGACCAGAGGTACTTAAAGGACGTGTAAGGTGCCAACGAGTGTCACACGGCCGCGACGCAGGCCCGGGCGTCGTCAACCCACGCTGGTTCGTCGACCGAGACTGGACCCTCGGCGGTCTCGAGGTCGTAGGTGAGTTCGACCTGTTCGCGCTCGTGGACGAGCGGGAGCAGTACTCGCTCGCCAGCCGTCTCGATGCGCGAGAGCGACGCCGAGACGTTCGCCTCGGCGACGTGGCCGTCTTCGATGACGACCTGTCCACTCGCGTCGGCGACGAAGCGGAATTCGGTCCCATACCCATCCGTACGCTGGTGCCAGCCCTCGAGCGGTTCGTAGACGGCACTCGAGTTCGACTCCTCGACGAGTTCGAACGCGAGGTATCGCTCGAGTCCTCTGAGACTCGTCTGACCTGCAGCGAGGGCGTAGACGTGGCGCTCTTCCCACAGCTGGGCTTGCTCTTCGGAAACCGCCGTGGCCCGGTAGGCCCGCGTCTCGTCCTCGGTGGTGCAGACGTTCGCGTTCTCGAAAGAAACCTGGTCGGGGTCGTCGGGGATCCAGGTGTAGTACTCGGTGTGTCCGTCCCTGTCGACGTAGTACGTGTGCGTGATGCCCGCTGGGTCCGGTTCGTCGTGGGCGGACGTGACGAGCGCGTTCCCACCCGCCTCGTGCTCGAGTCGCTCCTCCGGCCACCAGATCGGCTCCCCGTCGACGACGATCGACGACTCGAGGTCGATCACGACGTCGTCGGGATAGCTGAGACCGTACTCGGCGGTCTCGTGTGAGAGTTCACTCGAGAGGTCGGGGAGGGCGAGACTCGGGACCGTCAGGACGACGACGATGGCGAGGGCGGCCAGCACGTAGACGGTCGCGAGGACCCGACCGACCGCGCCGAGGTGGCTCCGCATCGTCCGTCGTATATCATTACCGATACAAATAGCTACCTTTCTGCGCGTGTGTGGAAAGAATCACCCCGACGCGAGCGATGGTCGTCGTGGACGGTGGGGGCAACAGCACGGTGCAACGGCACGGTGGAACAGTACGATGGGACGGTGGAACGGCGTGGGGACGGAGATGCGGCCACTAACCGTGGCTTCCGAAAGGCCTAATCGCGCCCTATCCCGACTAGACGCCAATGAGCCACCAGCTACCGGACGTCCAGGCGACGGGTCCCGAGGTCACCGTCGGCCTGAGTCGAGTCGGTGTCACCGGCGTCGACAAACTCGTCAAGATCGCCAGAGCGGACAAACGCCCGATCGTCCTCATGGCCGAGTTCGAGGTGTACGTCGACCTCCCCTCCTGGCGGAAGGGAATCGACATGAGCCGCAACATGGAGGTCATCGACGAAATCTTAGAGGAGGCCACCCGCGAGGCGGCCTTCCGCGTCGAGGACGTCTGCGGCGACGCCGCCGAGCGCCTGCTCGAGAAACACGACTACACCTCCCGCGCACAGGTGTCGATGGAAGCGGAGTTCGTCCGCCGCGAGCAGACGCCCGCGACCGACAGAGAGACCCAGCACACCGTCGACATCGTCGCCTCCGCGACGGCGACGGAGGAGGGCACTCGCGAGGAGATCGGCGCACGCGTCGTCGGCATGACCGTCTGCCCCTGCTCACAGGGAATGTCGGTCGCCCGCGCGAAGCAGAAACTCGAGGACCTCGACGTGCCCGAGGAGACGATCACCGAGTTCTTAGACGAGATTCCCCAGCCGGGCCACTCCCAGCGCGGTCACGCTACCCTGACGGTCGAAGCGGCGGGCGACCCCGACGTCGACTTAAACGACGTGATCGACGTCGCGCGCGATGCGATGAGCGCCCGCATCTACAACATGGCGAAACGCCCCGACGAGGACCACATGACCTTCGAGTCACACAGCAACGCGAAGTTCGTCGAAGACTGCGTCCGCTCGATGGCAGAGGGCGTCCTCGAGCGCTTCGACCACCTGCCGGACGACGCCGTCATCACGATGGCCCAGTCGAACGACGAGTCGATCCACCAGCACAACGCCCACGCCGAGCGCGTCGTCGAGATGGCGACGCTGCGTGAGGAAGTCAACGGCGACTAGTCAGAACTCGAGCGGCTCTGCAGCCTCCCAGCGCGGGGCGAACTCCCGGTGGACGTCGGCGGCGAACTCGAGGTCTTTGAGGTCGATCATGCCGAAGGCCTCGCCCGAAGCGAGCGGGTTCGGCACCTGGATGCAGACCTCGACGCCGTCGATGATGTTGAACGTCCCCGAGACGTCGTCGCTCGTCCGCACCGCGAAGTCGTCGCGCGCCTGCAGCGTCTCGCGGTACTCGTGGCCGACGTTCGGCGAGAGTTCGTCGACCAGATCCCGCGTCATCAGAATCTCGACGGCGACGCCACGCTCGAGTGCGGCCCCCAGGTGTGCGAGGACCTCCTCGCCCACCACCCGGATGTCGACCTGCAAGAGCGGGTCCGCCGCGACCATCACGATCTCGCGGTCGGCGGCGTCGAGACGCTCGAGTAAGAGGTCGATCGTCTCTTCGGGACCGACGGCGGCGGTCCAGAACTGCTCGTCGACCGGTTCGGCCGTCTCGAGTTCCGCCGCGAGGTCGTCGACGATCGACTCGTACTGTTCGGCGCGCGCCGCGAGTTCGCGCTTTTTGTCCTCGAGTAGGCGCTCGAGCGCGGTCTCCGGTTCGACGGCGACGTACTTCTTCGGACGGCTGGCGGTCTGGCTGCGAACGAGGTTGTAGCCCTCGATGGTGTTGAGCACGTCGTAGATGCGCCCCATCGGCACGTCGCTGGCGCGCGACAACTCCTTAGCGGTTGTCGGCCCGACCGTCAGCAGGGCGCGGTACGCCCGCGCCTCGTATTCGGAGAGGCCGAGATCCCTGAGTGTGGCCATGGTGGAACGAGTCGAGCGGGCGCTATAAACGCTGTGGTAGTTGTATCCTGACAGGGGTGGCGGCCGTCACTCGAGCACGGTGCTGACGCGCTCGCTCAGTTCAGCCGGAGTGGTGGCGGGCGAAGAGACCCGGGAGCCGTGTTCGACGCGGGCCGTCCCCGACTCGAGGGCGTCGCTCGCGGGTACGACGACCTTCTCGTGGTCAGCTAAGCGGAACGCTGCCCGGTGGAGGTCGGTCCCCGCGGGCGTCCCGACGCGGACGACCAGCGGGCCGGAGCGGAGCCGCGAGACCGCCGTGGCGTAGCCCGCGACCGGCGCGCCGAGGCGGTCACTCGCACCCGCGAAGGCGGCGAGCGCGTCGTGGGCGGTCTCACGGTAGCGCTCCTCGCCGATGACGACCGACAGATCGACCAGCGCGTTCGCGAGTTCCGCCGCGCCGTCGATCGGACGGAGCGGACGCTCGAGCAGGCCGGGTCCCTCGGTCGGGCCATCGACGAACGCACCGGAGTCCTCGCGGAGTTCCTCGAGTGCGACCGCTGCGACCCGCCGGGCGTCTTCGAGCGCCCCGGGCACACCGTCGGGACCGCAGACGCTGTGGGCGGTGAGCAGCGCCCGGAGGACGCGCGCCTGATTCGTGAGGAGGGTGCGCTCACCAGCCCGTCCGTCCGCGCGGTAGTGGACCACCGCACCATCCTCGAGGAGGCGCTCACGGAGCGTCTCGAGTGCGCGCACGGCGTAACGGGTCGCGCGTTCGTCGTCGGTGTAGGCAGCGTAGGTGAGCAACGCGTCGACCGCGAGCGCGTTCGCCCCCGCGAAGACCGTCTCGTCGACCGGCGGTGTCGAGACCGCCTCGCGGTCGCTCGCTGTGAGGGTGGGCGTCTTCGGGTCGCCACCGGCCTGACTCGCCGCGAAGGCGTTCTCCTCGGGGAGCCAGAGCGTCGTCGTCAGGTACTCGAGCGTCCGCTCGGCGGGCGCGAGAGAGGCTGGGTCGCCGGTCGAGAGGTAGGCGTTGGCGAACGCCCGGAGCAGCGCCGCGTTCTCGTCGGTCAGCTTCTCGGTGTGCAGTCCCGACCAGTCGCGCTCGCTCGCGAAGCGGTAGAACCCACCTTCGTACTCGTCGAGGAGGTTCGCACGCACCGCCTCGAACGAGCGCAGCGCCATCGCCCGGTCGCGTTTGAGGGCGAACTCGAGCGCACCCGGCAGCGGGAACTTCGGGGCCTCGCCCCAGCCACCGGCGACCTCGTCGTGAGTCCCCTCGAGCGCCGCGAGGACGAGTCGTTCGACGGTCTCGTCGAGGTCGCCCGCCGGTGGCTCACGCTCCCTGAGTGCCCGTGGAATCCGCCCGGCGTCGGTCCCGCGCTCGCGCCAGGTCTCGCGAACGCGCTCGAGCACCTGCCGGAGGCCGTCGGGATCGAAGTAGCCCCCGCCCGTCAGCAGCGACCCGTCGGGGGTGAGAAACACCGTCGACGGAAAGCCACCCATCGCGTAGCGGTCGCGCACCCGCGGCTGGCGGTCCACGTCGACGCGCACCGGCACGAAACTGTCGCCGATATGAGCCGCAATCGCCGGGTCGGCGTACGTCTGGGCGTCCATCTCGTGACACGGCTCACACCAGGTCGCCGTCAGCGAGAGCAGTACCGGTACCCCTCGCTCGCGCGCCTCCGCGAACGCGTCCTCACCCCACTCGCGCCACTCGACGCGGGTCGCGTCGTCCATACTCGAGCGTGGGTACTCGCGTGGGTAAGCGCTTCGTTCGCCGACAACGGAACCCGGACCGTCTAGGTCCGATCCGGGAAAATCCGACAGCCACACGGCGAGGCGTAGCCCGTCTCCGGGCCGGTGACCGTCACCGTGACCACCGGCGCGCCACAGAGCGGACACGGCGGTAGTGACGGGGCTGGCTCCTCGGAGTCGGCCATCTCAGCACCTCCACGGCCGGTGTCGGAACCGAGGCGGCGCTCGAGTGGCGAGCGGCGGGAGTCGTGTGCGATACGGCGGACGTGCGAGACGTTTATGTCTCGGTGGCAGTAAGTGATTCATGGCAACCGAAACCGCGCTGAGGTTTTGGAAGCCAGTCTCGGGTGGTCCTAAGCACCCGAGGCATTTCCGTCGATGCCAGTGATTGCGACGTGACTGGCTTCCGTGCTGCCGTTGTACACGGCGAGTCTTAACTGTTCTGAACTGTTCTGTGTGCGAGGGTGTTCGGGTGGCTCGAGCGGCGTGAGCGCCTTTCGAAATCGGAACCCGAAGTAAAGCGTTTTCACCACGCGGCGGCTACTCCCCGTATGCTCCGGTGGATTCTGGCGCTGTTGTTCATCCCGTTTCTCGACGCGGTGCTCTTAGCCGTGGTCGTGGGTCAGACGACCTACATCGGCTGGGTCGGGATGGTGTTGCTCGTCGTCCTGACCGGTCTCGTCGGCATGTTGATGGTCCGCGCCGAGGGGCGGCGGACGCTCCGGAAGGTCCAGCGCTCGCTCGCGGCGGGCGAACCGCCGACCAACCAGCTCCTCGACGGCGGACTCCTGATCGCCGCCGGGGCGTTCTTGCTCACGCCGGGACTGGTGACCGACCTGCTCGGCTTCCTGCTCGTCATCCCACCGACGCGGATTCCGATCCGGGCCGCCCTCAAGCGCTTCGTGATCGTCCCCTACCTCGACAAGCAGGCCGACGGCTTCGTCACCGGCAACGTCTGGACCGTCGGCTTCCCTCAGGAGGGCGCAGGCGCTCCACAGGGCGAGCGCGAGACCGTCGACCTCGGCGAGGACGACTACACCGTCGACGGAGACGACACCTACACCATCGAGTTCGGCGACTCGAGGACCGACGACCGAGACCGAAGCTACGACTAGGCCGACGGCGGCGCTCGCTAGTGGTTCTCACGCCCCTCGAAGAAAGAAACGCTTAAACCCAACAGCGCGCAAGTGGCAGATGCGAGCGGGCCAATAGCTCAATCAGGTTGAGCGCCACTCTGATAAGGTGGAGGTTCTCGGTTCAAATCCGAGTTGGCCCATACTCTGGTGACGAGCAATTTCGCGAGTCACCAGTATGGAACCAGCTCGGATTTGAGCCCTGGAAGTCACAGCCCGCGCAGCGAAGCGAGCAGGAATGTCTTCCTTCGGTTCAAATCCGAGTTGGCCCGTTTGTTTCTATGCCGCGTAGAATGGTCAGGATACGACATTCACTCATCTAGGCCTTGTTTAGACGCCTGAATTCATGGGTTTGAGCGGTCGAGCGCGAGTTCGATGTTTCTGACGGCGCACTTGAGGACGAGTTCGCGGAATTGTCCAAACCAGG
>NZ_JANZXN010000047.1 GCF_025629245.1 Natronobiforma cellulositropha | reverse complement strand
TCCGGTGGGTTGTACACACTCTCCACCGGATTCTCACATTCCTAGTTACTGACGATTCTAGCTCGGGGTCTCTGGATGTGTCGCTGCGCTAAACTAGAACGGATGCTGTCTCTGTTCAACGAAGGTACGATCATCGATGTTCGGCAGATTTCTCGGGTTATAAGGGCCGTCGAACTCGAGCGACCGCCTCGAGACATAGGAACTTCGGACTACGAATCGGCATACAACAGTCTCATCCAGATTCATCTCCCGAAATTGTCCAACGGACACGTAATCGAATATGACTCTAACCGAAAAACGGTAACCGTGACTCGAAGAACCATGCAGTACGCCTGTCTTGTGACGATTGGAAGCGTTCTGCTGGGTGTGTAGAGACTATTGGGTCGACAGCGTTAGCATTTCGCTGTTCTAATAGCTTAATCTCCACAGTGCGCCGTTTTCTCATCATCCTGAAACTGGGAAGATAATTACCAACAACGTCGTGAGGGTTTGTAACCCAGAATATCACGTGGTTGATTCTCCATGGTGTCCGTTCATTCTCTGTACCGATCACGTTATTCATCATAGCGGGCTATTACCTATCTGACAGGACCTCATAAGCAAAAATGAGGATGCTGTATCGACAACGAACGCTCGATCTTCCACACGGGGAACTTCAAACCCCAACCCTATTTCCAGTTCGAAATTTGGGAAAACGGTCGAGCGATAATACCCCACAGTACATCGAGTCCATTCCTGATCTACCGACGGCGATGATCAATGCCCGGGCGATTCGGAATCGAGGACCAATGTGGGACCGACTCACAGATGGAGTATCGCTACGAGAGGAGATGGACGTCCCTGAGCATACAATCGTGTTTGCCGATAGCGGAGGCTACGATTTCGCTGTCGAGACACTCGACACGACTCCACGAGAAACGCTCGAGACGCAACGACAACTCGAGGCAGACATTTTCGGAACAGTCGATGTTCCACTATCGAGAGACCATCGATCGGCAAAGAACCAACAACGAATCGACCGGAGTATCGACTTCGCGCTGGCGGCGTCTGACCTCCACGATGGAGAGGAGTTGCTTCTCGCGAGCGTTCACGGATACGACCCGGAGACGATCCGGAACAGTATCCAGTACCTCGAGAAACGGGGTGACTTCGACGGATATGCGCTCGGAAGTCTCGTGCCAATCAGAACGGATTATACGAAAGTCACAAAATTGGTTCTGGCCGCTCGAACGGCGACGGATAAACACCTACACGTGTACGGACTTGGCGGCTTAGTTTATCAACCGCTGTTACTCTATCTCGGCGTCGATAGTTTCGATTCGTCGGCGTTCATCCGAAGCGCCGGCAATCGAAATTACTTGCTCCCAGGGTTCGGTGGAGAAGAACTATGGAACATTGAGGAACTCGAGTATCTTCCGTGTTCGTGTCCAGTTTGTGGTGATCGAACACTCGACGAGATCAGAGCAGACCGCGATGCGCTCACGCAACACAATCTGTGGGCATTAACTACAGAACTCCGTCGGTTTCGCTACGTCTCGACCGCCGGAAAGGACATCGAAACGTATCTCGACCTCCGATTTCAGGGGAATAAGGTCACTCAACGCGCCTACAAGATCGCCAAACAGCAGGTACGGGGGTTGGCGTGACGTCCGAACGTGCGACAGTCCGTCCCGTTACGTTAGGCCGGCTCACTGAACTCACCCACCTGTGTGAATCATCACGAAAGACGACAGAAAACATCAGAGAAGAGCTCTCTATTACGCATAGACGTGCCCGTGAGACCATTCTCGAAGCGACACGTATCTCTCTCCTCAAGGAGGAAGATAGTGATGAACAGCAAACGTATGAGACGACGCCAATCGGCGAGCGGTTTTTGGAGGCGATTCGATCCAAAGATTGGTCGACCGCAGATGATATTCTATCTGTTCGAAGCCCCCATTATGGGGCATTTCTCGATGCCCTCACCGAGCTCGGCCCCACGAATATAGAGACGCTGCTTGAGCACCTGATGAATGAACTCGAATTTTCACCGTATTCGTTCAATCAAACGGGAATCGAAGTGGTTGGTGATTGGGGAGAACGACTCGGAGGGGTCCAACGAAATGCGTTCACAGGCGACTACTATGTCGTCACTCGAGATGGTGTTCCGGACAATTTCCAGTTTGTTCTCCTCGAACTCTACGACGAACTTGAGGAAACTGCTGGCGTCAACCTCCGCCAGCGGTACCTCTCGATTCCCAGACTTCGTGAACGAACCTGTGAGCGACTCGAATGTACTCGAGAAGCTTTCGATAGCGGACTCTCGAAACTATGTCGAGAGAACGTCGGCAAGATCGAACTATCAGGTGCACCACTAGATACAGGCGCAAAGGACGCTGTGCTGGGCATAAAAAAAATTGAATTAGCCGACGACGAGTCGCTGGTTTCAACATCACAATCAACCCAACAGGTGATGGCAGGCCTCGAACAGTTCGACAAACAATACTATTACCTCGCGGTATACGACCGCGATATTACGTTCACACCAGATTCAAACCCATGAGCAAAGCATTCAACATTACTGATCAGGAGCAAGACTACTCGCAGTTCAGCTTGGAGGCGAACCCGTTCCCCTACAGTCCGGTTCCTGCGGAGAACCCGGAACTCTACTGTGGTCAAGAGCAGGCGACGAGTGCGATCAGTTCGACGGTGTCTACAACGCTATCGACGGGCAAGTCAAAACACCTCGTCATCACTGGGAAATACGGGAACGGAAAGTCACACACCCTCAAGTACACTCGTTCACTCGTCCAGGATCAAGGTGGGGCGATCGTTGGGTACGTCGCACAGCCCGGAGAGGGGTTCATCGACATCTACCACGAATTCGTCTACGACCTCGGGTTCACGGAACTCCAGAACATCGCCTACGAGTACCTCGCAACCGTTGCTCGAGACACCACTGATACGAATCCCATCAGCGCGAGTGCGATGAAGTCGCTCATCGACGATGGCGACGTGCTTCTCTCGGAACTCGTCCCGACAGCGATCAAACGAATGAGCGATACGACTCGCTTCGCAGACTTCGCGAGGGCGATTATACACTTAGTCTACGAGGACACGAACCTCTACGCGTGGCAGTGGCTGACGGCGGAGGGAATTCGATACGAACAACGCAAAGAGATGGAGATCCACACCGCACTCGACGACGACACGATGGGCGTCAGGGCGTTCACGGCTCTGAGGAGCCTCTTTCTCGAACTCGGGTATACCGCTGTCTTCGTCTTCGTCGATGAGTTCGAAGGCATTGCACGATTATCCTCGAAAGAGGAACAATCGACGCTAAACAGCATCCGGCATCTAATGGACCAGAACAGCCACGGGCTGTGTATGCTATTCGGCTGTGCCCCAGAGGTCTGGCAGGACGTGATGAGTGAGTATCACGCATTTAGCGAGCGGATCGGGCAGGAAGTGGCTCTGCGGCCGTTGACGAACGAAGACATGTACGAGCTACTGGAGCGATATCTCGAGCGTAAGCGAACCAACTCCGTCCAGCATTCGGATATCGATCCATTCACTGAGGAGGCACTCGATTTGATCCTTCAGCGGTCACAGGGGAACATTCGACAGGTCCTTTCCGTTTGCAGTCGTCTCCTAGATGCAGCGACGTACGAAGAGCGGACCGAGATCACCGCTAGCTTCGTACAAGAGTCACTCTGACCGACCCGTGATTTTTTCGGGTTTAGCGTACTCAGAACCAGGCCAAAGCGATCACTTTAGTTGGAACGCTCTCGGATACCAGTAATCATGCACTGGGTCTAACGCCGATTTCGGTTCAATAGTGGGCGAATTTGCACTAAGTACGCCGAGGCTCTTGAACTGGGTTGCAGTGTTCGAGATGAATTGGCTGTGAATGACTTGTTTCAAGAGTTCTGGATCGTCGTATACATCGCTTCCTCGTCCCTGTTCGATGAGGGTCGGCACCTCGTCATCACTGCTATTCGTGTACACCAGATTCAGGAACGTGCTAGGGTAATTATCGATGAGGGTAGCACACAGTTCTCGAATCGAGATACGGTCGTTACCATGATGAAGCAACACTTCGAAGAGGGTTCGGAAATCCGGGTTGGACGCGAACCGATTGCGCAGGTACGTTGCAATAGGTGGGTGGTTCTTCCAGAGTGGTCCTCGCTCTTTCAGTTCTTTCAGGTCGGAGATCGTCTCGACGCCGTAACCATGGAGTAGCGTTACTCCCAGCTCTCCCTGCTCCGTTAGTTTAAACTCCTCGTTCTCACTGTAAACCATGCCGAGATATTCTGCGAGTCGAATCATTCGGCTATACGCCCGTCGATATGGATACTCCTGTTGCTCACAGAGGTCACCTATTTCATCATCGGTCGTCCGATCGTGACCGGAAACAGCGACGACGGGCATCAATTGATTTAGTGGATCGGCGTAGTTCGGAAGCAGCCGAGAACGCTCATTTGCCGTGATAAGCAGGTTCTCGAGTTGATGTCGGGTATTATAAAGCAAGGGCTCTGGTGAATCGCCTTACTACGTCGAGTTGTAGTGTCATGCTGTCGTCCAGAGATGGCTAATCAGCTTGCCACCGCCCGATTCCTCGAGGTTCTCGTCGCGGTTGTCCCAGTGTGGTGCCTCGAGCGACGCAATTTCCCACCGAAAGTCGCTGCCGTCTAGTGATTCACCAGAGCCAAAGCAAGTCTTTCATCTCGGAGGAAGACGGGTGATCCTGTACAACCGATTGGGTATCTTGGTTCACACCGAAAGTGCCGATCCCCTTGCTGATTGCGACATCCTGGATTTGCTTTATGGCTGTCTCCTCAGCTGCGAGATATGCATAATCGGCTCCCCGCAGATAACAGAGTGTCTGTCCAAGTCCTTTTCGAAGACTTTCAGTTCCTTTGACCTCGACTGCGAAGACGCGGTTCGAAGGCGTAAATCCAACCACGTCTGGTCTGTAGGACCCGATCGTGATCGTGTGTGAAGGATATCGTTCGTAGAGGCGTGCATAACCCTCAACCGAACGGTGTGCATTTGGAACGTGAACAAAGAATTGGTATCCTTGATTATCGAGCCACTCTGCTAAGGGGATAAACACCTCGGATTCTGCGGTCGAACTCCCCATCTATTCAGAGTATACGAATGCTTTATTCGTCTTTAGCTAAGACTCACACCTCGGTTGCGTAGCGGTAGCGAGCGTCTCTTGTAACACTGGCCGTTGCTGGTGGATCTTCTGTGCGTCGTCGATCAG
>NZ_JANZXN010000046.1 GCF_025629245.1 Natronobiforma cellulositropha | reverse complement strand
ATCTGATGTGAGCCTCGATAGTTCGGTGACGCTCGATCGGTCGAATCGATCGGAGTCGCCGAATTGACCACGTTACGTGTGAGTGTGTAGACGATACATACTCCGCCAGACCTCCCCGACTATGTCGGGGAATAGCATTCCGGTTGATCCTGCCGGAGGTCATTGCTATTGGAGTTCGATTTAGCCATGCTAGTCGTACGGGTTCAGACCCGTGGCGAATAGCTCAGTAACACGTGGCCAAACTACCCTGTGGAGCGCACTACCCTCGGGAAACTGAGACTAATGGCGCATACGACTCGGTGCCTGGAACTGGCTCGAGTCAGAAATGCTCCGGCGCCACAGGATGTGGCTGCGGCCGATTAGGTAGACGGTGGGGTAACGGCCCACCGTGCCGATAATCGGTACAGGTTGTGAGAGCAAGAGCCTGGAGACGGAATCTGAGACAAGATTCCGGGCCCTACGGGGCGCAGCAGGCGCGAAACCTTTACACTGCGCGACAGCGCGATAAGGGGACTCCAAGTGCGAGGGCGTATAGTCCTCGCTTTTAACTACCGTAAGGAGGTAGTAGAATAAGGGCTGGGCAAGACCGGTGCCAGCCGCCGCGGTAATACCGGCAGCCCGAGTGATGACCGCTATTATTGGGCCTAAAGCGTCCGTAGCTGGCCACACAAGTCCGTCGGGAAATCTGCTCGCCTAACGAGCAGGCGTCCGGCGGAAACTGTGTGGCTTGGGACCGGAAGATCCAGAGGGTACGTCTGGGGTAGGAGTGAAATCCTGTAATCCTGGACGGACCACCGGTGGCGAAAGCGCTCTGGAAGGACGGATCCGACAGTGAGGGACGAAAGCTAGGGTCACGAACCGGATTAGATACCCGGGTAGTCCTAGCCGTAAACGATGTCTGCTAGGTGTGTCACAGGCTACGAGCCTGTGGTGTGCCGTAGGGAAGCCGTGAAGCAGACCGCCTGGGAAGTACGTCCGCAAGGATGAAACTTAAAGGAATTGGCGGGGGAGCACTACAACCGGAGGAGCCTGCGGTTTAATTGGACTCAACGCCGGACATCTCACCAGCACCGACAGTATGCAGTGAAGCTCAGTGTGACGAGCTTAGTGGAGCTACTGAGAGGAGGTGCATGGCCGCCGTCAGCTCGTACCGTGAGGCGTCCTGTTAAGTCAGGCAACGAGCGAGACCCGCATCCTTAATTGCCAGCAACACCCCTGTGGTGGTTGGGTACATTAGGGAGACTGCCAGTGCCAAACTGGAGGAAGGAACGGGCAACGGTAGGTCAGTATGCCCCGAATGTGCTGGGCTACACGCGGGCTACAATGGTCGAGACAATGGGATGCTATCCCGAGAGGGAACGCTAATCTCCGAAACTCGATCGTAGTTCGGATTGAGGGTTGAAACTCACCCTCATGAAGCTGGATTCGGTAGTAATCGCGCCTCAGAAGGGCGCGGTGAATACGTCCCTGCTCCTTGCACACACCGCCCGTCAAAGCACCCGAGTGAGGTCCGGATGAGGCTGCCGCAACGGCAGTCGAATCTGGGCTTCGCAAGGGGGCTTAAGTCGTAACAAGGTAGCCGTAGGGGAATCTGCGGCTGGATCACCTCCACAGATCGGGACCAGGCTGTATGCCTGGCCCACCAGGTCAGTTCGCGCGCCGACGGTTTCGGCCGAGCGAGCACCTTAGAACTATCGAGGCTCGATGACTCCACGTCGTCAGCCGACTGTCGGCGTGGGTGGGCCCATAGCTCAGTGGTAGAGTGCCTCCTTTGCAAGGAGGATGCCCAGGGTTCGAATCCCTGTGGGTCCATGACTCGGCGACGATCGAATCGCTCCCCTTAAGTGTGGGTAGTGGTTTTGATCAGATCCGAAGAACCGATGCACCACTCCGCGCAAGTGTGAGTGGGAAGGGTCGATGCATGCCAGCAGTCTACTGGCGTGCAGATGAGACCGTGTGTACGTGTAGTCCAGGCGTCCACTGGACCCGTTCCCGGGTCACACCGATCCGTAAGAACGTGGCTACTGTGCCAGCTGGTGGATCGCTCGGCTCAAGAGCTGAAGAAGGACGTGCCAAGCTGCGATAAGCCTGTGGGACCCGCATGGAGGGGAAGAACACAGGATTTCCGAATAGGAATCCTCTTGCAATTGCTTTGCGCAATGGGGAACGTCGAGAATTGAAACATCTTAGTATCGACAGGAAGAGAAAGCAAACGCGATGTCGTTAGTAACGGCGAGTGAACACGATACAGTCCAAACCGAAGCCTTCGGGCAATGTGGTGTTCGGACTGACTTTCAGCGGTAGAAAGACGACGAGAAGTCTCCTGGAACGGAGCACGAGACAGGGTGATAGTCCCGTACCGTCGTCGAGTATACTGTGCGTCAGCTCCAGAGTAGCGGGGGTTGGATATCCCTCGTGAATATCGCGGGCATCTACCGCGAAGACTAAACACTCCTTGAGACCGATAGCGAACAAGTAGCGTGAGCGAACGCTGAAAAGCACCCCGAAAAGGGAGGTGCAATAGGGCGTGAAATCAGTTGGCGATAGAGCGACAGGGCACGAAAGGTCTACAGAGAAACGAGGCAGACGCGAGTCTGTAGTAGGAATCTGTAGAAGCCGGTGTCTTGTCGTACGTTTTGAAAAACGAACCAGAGAGTGTGCCTGTTTGACGAGTCTAACCCGATCATCGGGGAAGGCGTAGGGAAACCGATACGGCCGCAGCACTATGTGTGAGGGCCACCGTGTTCAAGCGCGGGGAGTCAAGCGGGCACGACCCGAAACCGGACGATCTAGGCGTGAGCAAGGTGAAGCGTGGCGAAAGCCACGTGGAGGCCTGTTAGAGTTGGTGTCCTACAATACCCTCTCGTGACTTGCGTCTAGGGGTGAAAGGCCCATCGAGTTCGGAAACAGCTGGTTCCAACCGAAACATGTCGAAGCATGACCTCCGCTGAGGTAGTTCGTGGGGTAGAGCGACGGATTGAGAGACCGGACTCCGAGAGGAGTTCGCCTCTCTGTCCAACTCCGAACCTACGAACGCCGTCGACGCGGGGAGTCCGGTGCGCGGGGTAAGCCTGTGTACCGTGAGGGAGACAACCCAGAGCTGGGTTAAGGTCCCCAAGTGTGGACTAAGTGCGATCGAAAGTGGTCTTAAGCCCTAGACAGCCGGGAGGTGAGCTTAGAAGCAGCTACCCTCTAAGAAAAGCGTAATAGCTTACCGGCCGAGGTTTGAGGCGCTGAAAATGATCGGGGCTCAAGTCTACCACCGAGACCTAGCGGCACTCTTGACCGAGTGATTCCGTAGGTTGGCGTACTGTTCGGGCGGAAGCACGGCCGAGAGGTCGTGTGGACCGTGCAGTAACGAAAATTCTGGTCATAGTAGCAGCGTGAGTCGGGTGAGAACCCCGACGGCCGAACGAGTAAGGGTTCCTCAGCAATGCTAATCAGCTGAGGGTTAGCCGGTCCTAAGTCTTACCGCAGTTCGAGTAAGTCGAAAGGGAAACAGGTTAATATTCCTGTGCCAGTGTGCAGTAAAAGTCGACGCTTTGGGGTCGTCCACGCCGGGCCTTCGCCCGGTCGAACCATCGAAATTCGTGGAAGCCGTAATGGCAGGAAGCGAGTGAATGGTGGGATAGCGCAAGGTGGGTCAACCCAGAGCCCGTGAAAAGACGAGCACACTGTCCGTACCGAGATCCGACACAGGTACTCATGGCAGCGAAAGCCAAGGTCTGTCGGGATAAACCGACGTTAGGGAATTCGGCAAGTTAGTCCCGTACGTTCGCAATAAGGGATGCCTGCCTCGGAAAGAGGCAGGTCGCAGTGACTCGGGCGCTCCGACTGTCTAGTAACAACACAGGTGACCGCAAATCCGAAAGGACTAGTACGGTCACTGAATCCTGCCCAGTGCGGGTATCTGAACGCTCAGTACAATGAGAAGAAGGACCCGTTAACGGCGGGGGTAACTATGACCCTCTTAAGGTAGCGTAGTACCTTGCCGCTTAAGTAGCGGCTTGCATGAATGGATCAACGAGAGCGCCACTGTCCCAACGTTGGGCCCGGTGAACTGTACATTCCAGTGCGGAGTCTGGAGACCCCCAAGGGGAAGCGAAGACCCTATAGAGCTTTACTGCAGGCTGTCGCTGAGACATGGTCGCTATTGTGCAGCATAGGTAGGAGCCGTTACACAGGTACCCGCGCTAGCGGGCCACCGAGGCAACATTGAAATACTACCCGATAGTGACTGTGACTCTCACTCCGGGAGGAGGACACCGGTAGCCGGGCAGTTTGACTGGGGCGGTACGCGCTTGAAAAGATATCGAGCGCGCCCCAAGGTTTCCTCACTCGGGTCGGAGACCCGAGGAAGAGCGCAAGAGCATACGGAAGCCTGACAGTGACGGGCACAACAACCGTCGCTGACGCGAGAGCGTGGTCTAGCGAACCAATTAGGCTGCTTGATGCGGCCAATTGCTGACAGAAAAGCTACCTTAGGGATAACAGAGTCGTCACCCGCAAGAGCACATATCGACCGGGTGGCTTGCTACCTCGATGTCGGTTCCCTCCATCCTGCCCGGGCAGCATCGGGCAAGGGTGAGGTTGTTCGCCTATTAAAGGAGGTCGTGAGCTGGGTTTAGACCGTCGTGAGACAGGTCGGCTGCTATCTATTGGGGGTGTTTGAGGTATCTGACGAGAACGTTCGTATAGTACGAGAGGAACTACGAATGGGTGCCACTGGTGTACCGGTTGTTCGAAAGAGCACGTGCCGGGCAGCTACGCACCACGGGGTAAGAGCTGAACGCATCTAAGCTCGAAACCCACTTGGAAAAGAGATACCACCTGAGACCACTCGTAGAAGACGAGTTAGATAGACTCGGGGTGTACGCGCCGAGGCAACGAGGCGTTGAGCCCGCGAGCACTAACAGGTCGAGCCACCATTCATACGCATGGATCGTACGGACCCGTCGGACGGGTCCAGGCGTAAACTGGACTACACGTACACGCGGTGAAGACGACCGCATCGGAGACCGATAGTGGTGTCCCTAACGGGACGGACGGTTCGATTCCGTCGATCGGCATTAAGGCGGCCACAGCGGCAGGGCGACTCCCGTACCCATCCCGAACACGGAAGATAAGCCTGCCAGCGTGATGGCAAGTACTGGAGTGGGCGACCCTCTGGGAACGGTATCTCGCCGCCTCCACTCATATTCGTTTATCACGTACCGGAGAGCGCCCGCGGTGGGTGT
>NZ_JANZXN010000045.1 GCF_025629245.1 Natronobiforma cellulositropha | reverse complement strand
GAGGAGGCGCTGTTGGACACAGTCGTTGCCTCCTCATTCCTCTCGAAAAGATGCCTCGATAAGCCGCCGCTGTCACGTGGTTCTCCGCTTAGCTAAAGACGGATAATCTAGGGATACATATCAGTTAGAACACCTGCATGTCGTGTCGGCGACGGTGGTCCCCGCGTCGCGTCACTCGCTCTCGGGCTTCCAGTTGAGTTCGATCTCGATCGTCTCGTGTTCGCCGCGGATCATCGTCGAGCGCTCGACGACTTCGACCGCACAGTCGACCCGTTCCGGCGGCGAGAGCGAGACCGTCTTGTTGCCGACGTCGACGTTGATCCGTCCAGCGCCCCGTTCGAACTCCTCGGCGAGACCGTGGAGGTACGCCGCGAGTTCCTCTCGAGTCAGCGTCTGGTCGGCGCTCGTGTGATCTGCCATGGCACCCCACTCGAGCGTCGCGTGGAAAAGTATGGGCGGCGAACGCGGGACCAACAGCGGATTACTCGCGGTAGGAAGCGTCTAGAACAGGTTCGCCTGCTGGTAGACCTCGAGTCCCTCGCCCGTGATCTCGTAGGGTTTCGTATCCCGCGAGTGGTTGGCGTCTCTGATCTTCTGAATCTCGATCGCCAGGCGCGTCTCGGGGAGGTTCTCGGAGCGGACGTACCGGAGGACGAACACCGCGTCGGTGAGGTACTCGACGACGCCGTAGCGCGAGGCGTAGGGCGTCTCCGAGGAGGCCTCGCTCGTCAACAGCGCCGTCACCCCGGCCGCCTTGAGACTCTGCGTGAAGTCGAAGATCTCGTTTCGCCGCCGTGCCCGGTCGTCGTACATCATCTCGAGTAACGAGACCGAGTCGAGCACCAGCCGGGTCGCCTCGAACTCCTCGATCAGCCGCGGGAGGTCGCTGCGAATCGAGGCGAGACCCTTCGCCATCTCGACCGGATCGACGTCCACGACGGCGAGCTGGCCCGACTCGACGTAGGCGTCGAACGGAAAGCCCTTCTCGGTCGCGCTGTCGATCACGCGCTGGCGCGTCTCCTCGAGCGTGATGAACACTGCGCGTTCGTCGCGCTCGAGACCGTGGGCGAGAAACTGGAGACCGAAGGTGGTCTTTCCGGTTCCGGCCCCGCCGATGGCGACCATCAACGACCGCTCGGGCACCCCACCCTGGATCATCCGGTCGAGACCGTCGATACCGAGGTCGATCCGGGCGAGCGCCGACTCGAAGGTCTCGTCGTCGAACTCCGCCTCGCCCGGCCCGTTGAAGCCGAAGTCGAGTGTTTCGGCGTCGGCGACGACGTCCGTCGGCTCGAGCGTCGGCAGCTCGACGTTCTCGAGAGCCGTCGCGAAGTCCTCCTCGAACAGCGACTCCGGTCCGGCGTCGTCACCCGCTGG
This sequence comes from Natronobiforma cellulositropha, assembly GCF_025629245.1. GTDB lineage: Archaea > Halobacteriota > Halobacteria > Halobacteriales > Natrialbaceae > Natronobiforma > Natronobiforma cellulositropha. The sequence continues at coordinate 3,433 of NZ_JANZXN010000045.1, read as the reverse complement.
CGTCTCGTCTCCCTCCGCCTCCGTTTCGGCGTCGGTTCGTTCACCCTCGGTGGATCGGTCGATTCCCGCCGGTGCGTCCACCTCGTCCGTCTCGTCAACCCCGTCCACGTCCGGCCCCTCGCCGTCATCCGCCTGTCGTCGCCGCTCGGCCAGCGCCCGCTCGAACCAGTCGTCCTCCGAGCGGTCGCTCATCTGCTCACCACCGACCGGGCGGTGAGCGCAGTCGCTCGAGTGGGGCAGGCAGCCGCCGTCTCGACGGGAGCGTCCATAGGGTGCCGACTCGAGCGGAGCCGTCTCGAGACCGGTTGCGAAAGCGAAAGCGGCCGATCCAGATGAATGTTGTTGCCGTTCGGCCACGGCTGCGTGCCCATCCCACTACGAGCGGGGATAGGGGGCTTTTTGCACCCGGGGCGGCTATCCGGCGACGATGGACGCGGACGCAGCCACCGAGATCGCGGTCGGACTCGTCGCCCAGCGCGGCAACGAGCGCGCACGCTCGCTCGCGACGACCCTCAGAGACGCACTCGAGGAGAGCGACGTGACGGTGACCGTCGACGAGGAGACCGCAGCGGCCGTCGGCGGCGAGGGCGTCCCCGTCGCGGCGATGAGCGGATTCGACCTGGTCGTGAGCATCGGCGGCGACGGCACCTTCCTCTTCGTCGCCCGCGAGGCCGGTGACGCCCCCCTCCTCGGCGTCAACCTCGGCGAGGTCGGCTTTCTCAACGCCGTCGCCCCGGCCGAGACCCTCGAGACCGTCGCCGATCTCGTCGAACGGCTTCGAACCGACGGTGAGATCGGCTGTCACGAGGTCGACCGACTCGAGGTCAGCGGTCCCGACTGGGACCTCCCCCCGGCGCTCAACGAGGTCGTCGTCCACGGTCCCCGGCGGGGCCACGGCGGCGGCGCGACGGTCGAGATCAGTATCGACGGCGAGCGCTACGCCGAGAGTCACGTCGACGGCGTCCTCGTCGCCACCCCCACCGGATCGACCGCCTACAACCTCAGCGAGGGCGGCCCGCTCCTCTCTCCGACGCTCGAGGCACTCGTCGTCACCCAGATGTGTGCGAGCGATCCGATGCCCCCGCTCGTCGTCGAGGGCGACAGCGAAATCTCCCTCACGATCACCGACGCCGAGACGGGCTACGTCATCGCCGACGGACGCAACCGCCGCCCGCTCGAGCCACCGGCGACCGTCACCGTCGGCGTCGCCGACACCGCGCTCACCCTCGCCGGGCCGCGCGTCGACTTCTTCGAAGCGCTCGAGAAACTCGAGTGATCGCGACAGTACAAATAGACAAACAAAGCAACATTCATAGTGGATGGCGGGTAAGTTGATTGCAAGTCAGTTGAATAGGCGCGGTAGATAGCTTATTCATCGAAACCACCCATCCACACAGCATGAAAGAGAAAGCACTCGAAATCATGAGAAAAGATGTCCGCGAGAATCGTAGTGCGTACAAGAAGATGGGCGAGGTTGACTCAGTTGACAGTCGAGACACTGAGTGACACAACTTCTGAAGCGCGTGTTGTCGCCGCAACTGATGGCGGCTGATCTGGTTCGTAAGAGCAGGTAGTGCTCAACGCTACAGGCTGAGTTCGTTTCGCGCAGCATCGAATGCGCGCCCCAAAACCGGCGTCGGGATGTCGTGCTGTTGGGCCGTGTCTGTGTCGTGAAAGAGCGTACAGAAGTGGCGATGCCACACGTGGTACAGTTCGTCTCTACACCAGAGCGTGTCAAAACGTACGTCAACGACGAACGTTCGGACGAACTTGGCCTGAAGAATTGTGTGGTCGATGTACTCACCAGGCCATCGGTCGGGTATTGGAACGTCATTGAGTTCGAGAATCGCTCGAAGAGTCCCGATTGCGGTGCGGTGGTTCGCATCGGGAAAGAAGTGTTTGCCACTGATCGTACGGACCCAGTGAGCACACTGTTGAACAACCGGGTCGCGACGTGGGAATTCGCGCATCACCCGCTCGAGGCACAGATCCTGGACGTTCCAGATACGTCGTACCGTCTTCTCTCGTGAGCCGTCGACGAGACCGTACGAGTCTTCTGAGTCCATGTATCGCTCGTAATTGAACTGTTTTATCGTTTCGGCGTCGATTTGGCTGAAGTCATCGATTCGATCACCTGTTCGTGTCCACTGAGCGTGTTCACAGGCAGGAGTGGGTGACGAACCTGATTCGAACTCAGCGAGTGATACATCGCGTTCGAGGAACTCGGTCCCCCGGTCCGTGATCACGTAGAGGTCGTGTGTGACGGCCTGTAGGAGACCGTAGGTACACAGTTCCCGACAGCGGACACGAATTACGTTCTCACGGCGTCGGCCCTCGGCGATGTCCCGTGGTGTCGCAGGACCCGACGTTCGAACCCAGCGAAGAATAGTGCGATCGGATACAGACCCGTTTCCACGACTGTTCATACCGTTATGACGTTGTTGGCGCAATCAATGTTTCGCCTCGCCAATAGGACGTACCTGGCTCAGGATTCCGACGGCCGACTGGCTGCCGCACGCTCGGCCCGCGGGATGTTCGGATCGCGGTTCGGGTCCCGGCCGTAGACCGGGGGTCGCTCCTCGAGTTGGTCGATCAACACCCGCCGGAGCCGGTTCAGACTCGTCGTGTCCAGCCCGTGGTCGGCCGCGAGACGGCGAAACACCTCCTCGTCGGTGATGTCGTGGGCTTTGTACTGGGCGAAGAGGTCGTCCATCCGCTCGGGTGAGAGCGCGCTCACGTCGAGGTCGTCGAGTCCGAAGTACGCCCGCCGGTCGACGTCGACGACGTGTCTGATGACGACGAGCGCGACGGTCGGAATCGCCCGCTGGCTCCCGAACGCCGTCAGATCGATCTCGTCCATGACACCGAGCGCGCAGTCGCGCTGCCAGGGCGTCACCTCGAGGGCGTTACACAGCGCCTGCGTCGTCCGCAGCCGGTCCAGGTGGTGTGCGCGCGCGGCGTAGCCCGCCGTCGCCGTGTGTCGTTCGTCGTGCAGTCTGCGGACGCTCTCCGAGAGGTCGGCGTCGGGAGACGCCGCCCGGCCGATGACGGTCGCACTCGGGGTGGCGACCCCCCACTGGCGAACCGTCGCGTCCCGCCTCGCTGCCGTCCGCGAGAGCGCCCCCGCACCCGCGCGTCGCTCGAGTCGGCGCGTCTCGAGCGCCTCTTCCGGGTCGGTCCCCGGTGGATCCGACTCGAGTGTGCCCCCGTCGCGTTGCATGGTTCGAAGGTCACACGCAGAGACGGTTAAATCCTCCCTCGCGCGAGAGAGAGAGGTGACACTCGGTGGATAGGTTCGACGACAATGGCCAGCGCGCAGACCACGGAGACCATCCGTTCTAGTTTAGCGCAGCGACACATCCAGAGACCCCGAGCTAGAATCGTCAGTAACTAGGAATGTGAGAATCCGGTGGAGAGTGTGTACAACCCACCG
>NZ_JANZXN010000044.1 GCF_025629245.1 Natronobiforma cellulositropha | reverse complement strand
TGATCGACGACGCACAGAAGATCCACCAGCAACGGCCAGTGTTACAAGAGACGCTCGCTACCGCTACGCAACCGAGGTGTGAGTCTTAGCTAAAGACGAATAGTCGCCGCCGTATAGTGGTTCGCCAAAGCCAAGAGAGAGCGAAAACTGGGTTTGTAAATTGGCTCGCTGGAGTTGAGCGTTCGAATATCCTATCTATACGGATTCAGAAAAGGCCCTCACACGAACCTCTCCTCGATCACTCCCTCAACGACGTCGATAATGTTCTGAGAAGTCGAACTAATACGCTCGAGTCGGTCGAGCACCGTCTCCGGTTCGTCACCGTTCCACGCAGCGAGGTAGAACGCTGATCCACTCGTATCGAGCCCGAAATACCGCCCGACGATGTAGCCGACGGCTTCGGCCTCGAGTTCACGTTTCGCCCGTTCGTCTTCAGTACCGAGCCCAGCGTGCAGCAGTGCGTGTGCATACTCGTGAACGAGTGTCACGGCGAGATCGGCCTCGTTTTCGCAATCACGGATTTCCACGAGTGGCCGTCCGTCTAGGCGATACTGACAGACGCCCTTGGCGCGGCCGTGCGACCAGTCACGAGGAGAGACGACCGCAACCTCGACCTCGAGAACAGCCGCCGCCTCGAGGAGTGCTGGCACCAGCTCGTCGGCGCTGCCGTTCGCCTCGGTCTCGAGTTCCGGGAGTGGCTCGCCCTCGGTCTGAGACACGTCGAAGACTGGCGCTGGCCGGAAGCCGACGAGCCCCTTGTTCCACTCGTTGGGTTCTGTATCGTCGTATGCGCAGTCACTGCGTTCGTGGTACGACGACGAGTTTCCACACTCGGGACACTTCCGCGCGATGATCGGTGCCCAGATCCAGATTGCCTTCTCGCCTTCGCTCACACATCGATCGAACTCACGTTGCCACGTTCTGAACCCGGCAACTCGCGTCGCGTGTGGACACTGTAGTTTGATCAGCAGTGTATTTCGAGGAGAGTAGTCGTGGAACCGACTCTGTACATCGAGCCACGCGCTGAACTGCTCGCTCGAGACGGCATCGTCGACCTCACAGACGAGGTCCTCGAGCCAGGTTTCGATCGTGCTGTGCATCTCGTCCTGCCGGGTGTCCGAATCGTCGAACGTTTCCCGACTGCTGTTGCTCGTATCCATCGTTGATTTCAGGTCCCTCGAGCCGAACTCGAGAAGACCGCTGGCCATCAGCGGGTCTGGAAAAAACCACTGTGCGGTCAGCGTGGATGCGATCGGAGACACCGTCCTGATGGGTGGCGACGACCTCGAGCGACTGGATAGAATGTCATCGACCGAGGGCGCTTCGCTGAGCAGGCTCGAGCCGGAGAGTTCGGCGGAAGCCGAGGAAGCGTTCGCCGCGCTGGCCGACGGGGGCGAGGTGCTGATGGCGTTACAGGAGGTTGACTGGGCCGAGAAACACGGCTCGTTCATCGATCGGGTCGGTATCCGGTGGATGGTCGATTATCCCGGTGACGTCGGCGCCGAGTGATCGAGTTCAGCTTTTCGAATCCGAGCACTACCCAGACTGTCGGCGCCGTCTAGTGATTTACCAGAGCCCCTACGTTGAATAATTGGAGGTCGTCACGCTCGGACACGGCTTCGTGTACTGATTGTGTTACGCCACTCCGTGTGAACAACGCGTATTCCGTGTCAATTTCGCCAGTGTCCGGCGTCCAGCGAATCTCCGACGCGTGGTCTTCGAGTGAGGACAGGGCACTATAGTCCAGTGGCGAGTTAGTAAACTTGCACTCCCCCACAACCATTGTTCCGTCTGTGGTGAACCCGACAACATCCACTTCGTGTTCCCTGTACCACCAGCGGCCGATATCGAGGAACACCTTCTCTGGATACAGGCGTGGGAGGGCATCCTGGCAAAGCGTTTCGAACTCTTGACTGACGAAATCAGGGAGTTCTGGTTCGATACCCGCTTCGTAGGCGTCCTCACCGAGACGTTCGTATCGATCTTCGTTGCCGTAGACGAAACGGAACCAGAAGCGAAAGAGGGGATCCAGGATTCGATAGCGTCCGCGGCGTGACTTCGCTTTCTCCTCGGTGATAGGAACTTCTCGTTCGATAAGCCGCAATCGCTCTAACTTCTGAGTGTACGTCGAGATTTGTTTCCCGTCGATGCCCACCGTCTGGGCGATCTCGTTCGAGGTCGTCTTCCCTGCGGCTATTGCAGTGAGGATCGCAAAATACCGATTCGGGTCTGTGAGCTCGGTCCGGAGGACGTATTCTGGTTCGTTGTGGAGATACCCTTTCCGAGAGAGCACTTCCTTCGTGAGGACTGTGCCGAGGTCCTGATCGAGATCGATACCGTCGAGATAGTATGGCACACCACCGAAAATGCCCCACGCGAAAACACGCTCGACAGGGGAGTACTCGTCTGGAAGGAACTCTTGTGCAGCGGTGAACTCGAGTGGCCGGAGATCAAGTTTCTCGGTGAAACGCCCGTACAGAGGACTGTTCCCGAGGAGCGTCGCTTCTTCCATCATGCTGATCGATGAGCCAACCAGAATGAGTGTGCCCGATGTGTGTTGGAACCGCTGGTCCCATAACCGCTGAATAACCGAGGGAAGACTCTCATCGGCGTCAATCAGGTAGGGAAATTCGTCGAGGACGATGATCCCGTCCTGGTCGCCGAGATACCCCAGGAGTGCTTCCCAGTTCTGCTTGATATCTGTAATCCCTGGAAACGTGTCGGCAGCGACGTCGACGAACTCGTCGAGTTGTATCTGCGACGTGGTTTCCGTAGCCTGATAGACGACGGCATCGTTTCGCTCGGCAAGCGAGTGGTGGACGAGTTGTGTTTTCCCAAGGCGCCGTCGGCCAAAGATGACGACCATCTCAGCGTCGTCGGAATCGTAGCACCTGTGGAGCTGTGAGAGTTCATCTTCCCGGTTGACGAAGTGCTCCATACCCCTCCGTCATCCCACCAGTGGATAAGACTTCCGGATAGACTATTTCAAAATAGGCTATTTTGAGATTGGCTAATTCAAAACAGGCTATGCTCGAGTTCCTGGTCAAGTTATTCGGGACATTTGATGTAACGGTGGCGTACTTCTGGATAATACTATACGCTACTCTCGGACGTCTGCTTGCAGGTGTTCGTACCGCACCTCACAGCTGTCCGAGCAGAATCGACCGGCGTACCCTGTTCGATCACGATCGAATCTCGTATCGGGGGAAAATGCTGGCAGGTGTGATGGCCCTCAGGAGTTACCCCACGATAGTAGAACCCTTTCCAGCGTGGGGTAACTCGAGTCCGTGACGTAGTCAAACCTCTCGAGAACCCGCAGTACCAGGATGAACGCGGTCTCTTGGTTCTTCCCCACGGGTGTCGACCGTTTCGAAGACGGTATTGAGGAGAGCCAGCCCGTCGCGACGAGTGGTCGGCTGGATCAGTCTGGACTCACCGAACGAAGGTCCCATCCGGCGCCGGGACGAGCCCGGTGCGGATCTCGAGGTCGACACGGCGCACGTGCTTACAGCCTCCGGCGGGCTGGCGCTGTTCGAAATCCGGGCAGGTACACGTCACTGCTTCGACGTCAACGGTGTACGTGTTCCCGCTTCTGCTGCGAACTCCGTAGATGGGTCCGGGTTCACTGAACCGGACATCCAGGTCTTCGGTGAGCGCTCGCCGGGTCCGTGGCTCGCCGATCGAGTACCCACCAGCCTCGAGGGCAGTAGGTGGCTGGGGATTGTCACAGGACCCGGTGAACTCGTCGCGACGGTTGCGTTCCTGGGCGCAGTTTCGACACCGCCAGTAACGCGTGCGATACTCGTAGCCCTCGGTGAGGTCGATGTCGTACGGTGTTGGTTCAGTGCCAGGGATCCACTCGTCGATCGCGACGAGGTCGTGGCCGTTCAATCGAGCGACGTCACCCGGATAGCTTCGCTCACGATCGCTCGCTGGGCAGAAGTCCGTTCGTTCTCGCGGCGACTCGCGTCGGCGTGAATAGTCGGTACTCATCGAGGGTGTCATAGAACAGTTAGCATACCAAAGAGCAGGGTGAACGCTGAGGTGGAATGAGTTCAGCGACCCTGCAAGATGAGCCTTGGATAGACGAGTTCTTTAA
>NZ_JANZXN010000043.1 GCF_025629245.1 Natronobiforma cellulositropha | reverse complement strand
GACTGGTTTGCTGGAACAGCAGTCATCTCAGCATGATTGCGGTCAGACTCGACGCAATTTCGGCGTGATCGCCATCTCAGCCAGCCACTAAGCTAGAACGGATGGCAGTTGTACTTTCCATTCACTATGGTTAACGAAGTTATCGACATCGTATGGTTGAGAACCCCCTGGTCGACAAGCGATGTTTGAGTTCCTGACCCGGTCGATTCCAGTTATAATCATGGATATTCACTGTGTAATGCATTGTTGATGGTGCGTCTTTTTTGCGATTTCACTATCGTGGTGAGGAGTTGAGATTGTCCCTGTACGCACGGTCTGCGTGCTGATCTCTACTCATTGTATGAGAGTTCGAACTGTATCAACAATCTCCTACAGAAATGCGCTAATGTAATAAACCAAATCTCGGACAACTTATCGACAACTAATACGATTCTCGACTCCTCTTGGTCTTGACTCAAGTAAGGAGATTCATATGGGTGAGCGAGCAATCCAGTTGTGGTGAACACTATCTGTGAGGTTCTACGTTCCTGAGTGGGATGATAACGTTGACGCTCACTACGATTTCGAGCACGACGAACACTCGCGCCTTGGAAAGGACGAGCGCGAGTTACAGTATATCTGGGACATCTTTGACTACGAAACGACACCGATAGATGGCGTTCTAATTTCCCGTGAGCAGGTCGAAGAGAGTGCTACGAAGTTCGATCGATTAACGTCCTACGGCGTCTATGACGAACGTTCCGGGCTCAATGTCCCTGACTGGCTCCCGACGATTAGTGATTGTGGTGCTTGGGGGTACAAGTCGCTCCCTTTTCCGCCCTACGACAACGGCGAAATGCTGGCGTTTTACGAAAGCCTCAACGTGACAGTCGGGGTGACAATCGACCATCTCGTGCTTGGTTCGGGCCACGAAGCCAGGTTATATCTCGACAAGCGTGCTTTCGACGAAAGCACACTCACTCCTACTGCTCTCCCGGAAGAACTGACCGACGAAGTCGATGTGATGGTTGATAAGTGGCCCGCAGAGTGGCCCGAGTACGTCGTAGATTACGATCCAACGATTTACGATGACCATACGGTTGAACCGTTCGAATCAGAGGACTTCGAAGGAGACCCAGCGACCGTACTCGAGCGGCTTCGTACTGATCCACGAGCGGTGTTTCGAGAAGACGACACGGCATTTCGGTATCAGTTAACTCTCGACAATGCTGAGGAGATGAAACACCTATACGATGCCAATGACTATTCGTTCCGACTTATGGTCGCGATCCAGGGGTGGGATCCGATGTCGTATATTCGAGCCGCAGACGAGGTGTTGGAACTTGAATATCAGTATCTCGGGATTGGTGGTGTGGCCGGGAGCAACGCCGCCAGAATTCGGGACATTGTTACGGGAGTCGGTAACGTCGTGAAAGAGTACGAGCGAACCCGTAAAACGAGACTCGACACGCACGTGTTCGGGTTCGCGAAGACTGATGCGTTCGACACTATCGGGAAGACTGGGATGTCGAGTTTCGATAGTGCGAGTATGCTAAGGTCGGCTTGGACTGGTGGTGACAACTACCATCTCGACAGTGAGCGACGGTACGATGCACTCCGAGTACGATTCGGCTCGAATAGGGACCCATTCGAAGACCAGATTCAGATGGCCCTACGTGGACAAGAGACACTTCACTCCCTTCGTGCGTTCGACGACAGTCGGTCGATTTCGGAAGCGATCCGTGAGTGGGCCATCGACGCGGAACAGGCGCTTGACGCGCTCGTGCCGTATCTTGAATCTCACCGTCATGACGATGCTTACGATCAACGTCTCTTACGCGACGTCGAGGAACACTTCCGAGATGACTACGAATACGGCCGCGAACTCCGGGCGAGTTTTAGCCGTACCTTTCGGAACAGACTCATCAAATTGCTTCGTGACGACGATCCGGAGTCGCCTCTCGATTTCGACTCATATCAGTCATTGATCGATACCGCTCGAGTTCAGTTCGACGAGGAGTTTCCTCGGATGGCCGAGCCCGTAAGAGAACTTGAAGATCGTGCTGGAACTGTTGGTGCGTTCGATCAAGTCTGGCTAGTCGTCGAGGACTACGCATCCTGGATCGAAGACGATCGATTACTCGACGAGTACAAACGGCTCCTCAGAGAAGAACCCTGGAGAGAATGCGACTGTCGAATCTGTAAGGAACACGGTATCGAAGTCGCGGTCTTCCGGGCGAACAATCGAAATCGCCGTCGTGGGTTCCACAACACGAAGCGGTTCTACGATCAGTTTCGGGAAGCACTTCCGAGAACCCTGATCGCGACGCCGGCGTCTGACTCCCTGCCTATGAGTGGCTCTGTAGAGGGACACCTCCTCACCGAACGAACTGACTTTTGGTCGAGTGTTCACGATCTTCCTGTGGCCGAGATTGGCGTTGTAAGCGCTGACGGCGTTCACGAGTGGTGGTCGGACCCACCAATATCGATTTCGCTCGAGACATCCGAGATGGCAGACTCTATCGGTGATTTCTGTGTTCGGTATCAGAACGCTTTCCTGTACGATCCCGACGAAGTTATCCACGAGGACGTTCTCGAGGAAATCGAACAGCAAGGCTGCAAAGTAGCAACATTTCGAGATCCGTCGACGCTTCGAGCAGCCGTTCTCGACCAACTTGGTTACGAAAGTGAGTTTCTGCCAGAGTTTATGGTCCAAAAAGGGTTGATGGAGTTCTGAACATGGACGTTCTCATCATCGATCAGTGTTCGAACAGTAAATCGTACCCAGACAACAGTATCTCCTACGATGCGGTGGAAATTGACGAATCGAGCCTCAAATCACTTCGAACTCGAGACGGAGCAGCCAGTATTCCAGCACGGAAACTCTATACTGGACGTCAACAGGGGTACGTTGGTGAAGCAGTAGAGTCGCTCCGGGCCGGCGGTCACACTGTAGATCGGTATTTCATCAGTGCCGGATTCGGTCTCGTCGACGAGAACGAAGAACTTCCTCCGTACAACGTGACCTTCGCGGATATGACAGCTACCGAGATCGATTCTCGCGCCTCTCTCCTCCAAATTCCCGAACAGACTCGAGAAGCGGTCACGTCTGAGGCGTACGATATCGTGTTCTTCCCACTAGGTTCCGATTACTACCGGGCAGTGGATATAGCAAGCGTAATTTTTGCACTCCCGACAGAGACGATCGCTGTGACGTTCAATCAGGAGGACCTCGCGACACGGTCCGACAATGTCGTCTCAGTCCCTGCCCGCACCGAACAGGCGAAAGAACACGGCGAAATCGTCGTTGCGTTGAAAGGGGTCTATCTCAAGAATTTTGCTGAGAATCTCGCTCAAAATGTCACAATTACGTCGCTAGAAGACGTGACGGAAGCATGTCTTACTCAATCAACCTCGCAAAAGGACCTCAGCGAGTTTTAATTTTTTACGCTATTGTCTCTCAGCTCGGTCTCGACTCACCAGTGTTTTTCCCCCCTGATGGGGTGAGGGGGTCCTCAAATACACATGACGACCGAAAGCTCAGAAGCGCAACCAGTCGCAGAGTGGTATCGACTCCTAAGTAATCGACGACGAGTACTGACCATCACGTATCTGTCTCTGTCATCCGTTCTAGCTTAGTGGCTGGCTGAGATGGCGATCACGCCGAAATTGCGTCGAGTCTGACCGCAATCATGCTGAGATGACTGCTGTTCCAGCAAACCAGT
>NZ_JANZXN010000042.1 GCF_025629245.1 Natronobiforma cellulositropha | reverse complement strand
CGGTGGGTTGTACACACTCTCCACCGGATTCTCACATTCCTAGTTACTGACGATTCTAGCTCGGGGTCTCTGGATGTGTCGCTGCGCTAAACTAGAACGGATGGGACGTAGACATCGAGGTTGACGAATTGCAGGAGATCCGGGAGACGGTGACGCAGGAGAGAAATGACAGGGGAACGACTTCCGAGGTGATGGTGTCTCGCGTGGACACGTTGGAGGACGTCGGTACGCACACGTTCACCGTCGGCACGGAGGGCGCCGATGAAGCAGAGTTGAGCGACTTCATGTGATGCCGGAAATCGTCAACGTCGTCGCGTCAGGATCACTGGATGCCGAGTTTGACTTGGAGAGAGTTGCTGCTGATATCGGTTCCATCGCTGAGTACGACCCTGACAAGTATCCCGGCATGTATCTGCGATTTGGGGAGGAAGCCCCGCTCATCACCCTCTATCGGACTGGGAAATTCATCGTGACTGGGGCGGATTCAGAGGAGGAGGCACATGCGATACGAGAACGATTTCTCAAGCTTCTCGCAGAGAACGGAATGATTGCAAATCCCGTTGACGAGTGGTTCCAAATTCAGAATCTCGTCTGCACAGCGGAACTAGGGAAATCGCTAAATCTTAGCGCGCTCGCAATTGGTCTTGGCCTCGAAAACACCGAATACGAGCCTGAGCAATTCCCTGGTCTGATTTACCGACCATCTGGGGTCGATAGCGTCGTTCTACTCTTCGCTACTGGTCGTGTCGTGATTACGGGCAACCCTGACCTCGATACAGCAGAGCAGACGTTCGCCACGTTGAGAGATGAAATGACGGACCTCTTCGCCGTCGACTGACCCAGCAGACCAAGAGGCTTCAACGCTGTGCGGGTTCGGTGCCGTGGTCTGAGGGATTCATCGGATAATGATTCAAATCGCAGAGACGCCCATCTGCTGACGGTAACAATCTATCTGCTTACTCACTCAGTCCACTATCTCCACAAATATGGGGGATTGTCAAAATAGGTCACGCGGAGAAAAGCGGTAATTCTGTATCCCATGCAATTCAAATTCCGGAATAAACCAGCACCCATGCACCACCTTCGGAATGACTCTCAGAAATCGTTTGACCTTTTCACACCTCGCTGACCTCGATATCCGAACTCGATTGTTCGATCGTCCATCCAGTCACTTCACCTTCGACGGGGATCTGGTACAATACGTCCGCTTCGCCACCCTCGGGAATCGTTTCTTCAGCGTCTTCTGGTGAGGTAATCACCACGGAACGGGTGAAATGCGAGTCAGCGTCAGTTTCGATGTATGCGTGATCCATGATCTCGTCAATGTGCAATTCTCCTTCGAGAATCTCGAGCGTGAAGACGACCCACTTGTGTTCATCACCTCGAATGAGAACATCGTCTCCCGCGGCATCCTTGACGTGTTGAGGAATAGTGTCCTGGCCCGGGTCTCCTTCTTCGTAACTGTATTCGAGCACTACATCTGCGCCTGCTGATCCGGTACAACCTGCGAGAACGGCAGTACTCGCGCCAGTTGCAACGGTCATGAATTTACGTCGGTTCATTTCAATTGGCATGTTATTTGTTGCTAAAGTAACTATTTCGGATGATTCGTCGGTTTCAACTGCCATTCCTGTCTATTGCGTCTTCGCTCGATGGTTCCCTCATATCGAACGTCGGCAACTCATCGAGAACACTCATATCGCAGTCGAACGGACTCGGGAGTTCGTCAACGAACGCTCGCACGAATCCGTCCGCTCCCGGTTCGATAAGTACCTCCGCGTCTGCGTGTACCGTCTCACCTTCATCATTCTCGTCTGTCGTCGGGACGAGTACGGGAACGCCTTCATCGATGTACTCCTTGGAGACGTTTCTGAGCGCCTTGCTCTCCGTTTTGAGGTTCCCATCCGTGTCGATCGTCCCGACGACCTCGTCTCGTTCGTAGTCGATAATCTCGACCGTCACATTTCCATTGTCTACCGATTCCATCCCCTCGGCAACCGATTGAGCGAAGGATTCGTCCATCCACTCCTGAATTTCGCTGGCATCGGCGTCGGGATCGGGGCGTTCGGGTTCTTCCATAGTGCTATCTTTTGATGCGATTGGTGTTCGTTTGACAGTAGCAATTAATTCTCGCCTCCAAGCGCCCACAATGCCATATCGAGCTTCGGAGACTCACGTCGTGCATGTTTGCGAACGTCTAGCAGGAACCGAGGCACGGCAAATATTCGATGGGGCGTCACAGGTGTCACAGGTGTTTGTGAATTTGCCGTACACAATATGATCCCATCGGGATAATTAAACCCAAATATGACCTGTGACACACGTGACGCCGATTGAAAAACATAAAACTCGTTATTCGGAGCCCGACATTCGACACAAAATGGTAATGTTCCGATTTTATCGAACCAGTCCTATTCCTTCGAACACTCGTGGCCTGGAATCATTTATTCGTTTTTGCGTTTCTCTCACACCTTCGAGGCAGGTGATGCGTCTGGTCACGGCATGTTGCCGCTCCGCGGGTTCATCAACTTCGTCGGCATACTCCACATACGAATCGTACATGTCGGATTTAATTTCCACTGCATCCTTATCCCGAACTGTGCATTCAGCGATGAATCGATCAATTGAGTCGCCGTTCTTTTGCCACAACGCCATTATCTCCTCCGGTGGTCGTGCTGCAGTGAATTCGTTCTGGGCCTGTAATCGCTGATACCCGTGTATTGCCCAGTTCAGGATGCCAGACAATTCCTCATTCGTCGTTAGGCGTTCGACCAAGTCGGTATCTTGCTCATGTTCAGGGACCTGTTGTGTGAACATTACAGTCAACCACCGGTTGTAAAACGCCTCGTCCTCGGCATTACGTTCTGGAGTTTGATTCGCCGAAAAGAAGTGCTTCGTCGTCGGGATGAGTTTGAACGGCTGCTGCTTCTTCCTCTCTGCCTTCATCGGATTCCCCGATGCGAGCTTCTTCACTGTACCGGGGTCATCCGTTCTAGCTTAGTGGCTGGCTGAGATGGCGATCACGCCGAAATTGCGTCGAGTCTGACCGCAATCATGCTGAGATGACTGCTGTTCCAGCAAACCAGT
>NZ_JANZXN010000041.1 GCF_025629245.1 Natronobiforma cellulositropha | reverse complement strand
CCACCGGCGGGGCCGTCATCGGCGCGGCGAGCGCCATCGCGAGTGACGTCGCCAAGGAGGGCCTCGGAACCTTGATGTCCAACCGCCCCGGCGGACAGGCCGACACACTCGAGGGCATGTACCTCGAGATGGCCGAAATGTACGAGGCGTTCCTCGAGGCTCGAGATGACCACGGTGGAGCTACAAAATTCGGAGGTGACTGATGAACGCAGACATACTCGGGGAGGATGACGACGACATTGGTCTCGAAGTAACCGACAATAACGGGGGTGTACACCACATCGAACTGCACAAAGATGGTGGTGAGATCTATGCACACCACTGTGAGGCCTACGCTGACAAGGCCGCCGAGCGCACCAGCGAGGAGAACGAACACAACAACCAGGCGCGTCGCTTCGCAAAGTACTACGTCTTCACCCAGCGCGGCTACGACACCCTCGAGCACGCGCAAAATCCCGCGTACATCGACGCGGTGCGTCGGGCCATCGCGGCCCTCTCGGACGAAGCGTTCGAGCGCTACTTCGGCGCGCTCTACCAGCAGCTTCGCAGCCACGACGCGGACGTCGAACGGCCGGTTCCCCTCCCCGCAGGTGTGCGCGCACCCGACGCAGTCGTCTACGAACTCGAGGTCTACCTGGGTCTCGACCTCGAGGGCGAGGTGGCCGAGCGAGCGCAGGCGTTGGCGGGCGAGGCGGGCCTGGATCTCTCCGAGGGGAGCGACGTTCGGCCGGTCTCGGCGCTTTCGGCGGGTGACCTCGAGCGCTGGCGGGCGGTCGGTGAGGAACTCGTCGAGGTCGTCGAGCGCGACGGACTCGAGGCCGACCTGACCGTCGCCGCCGTCTCGGGAATTCACGTCGGCTATCCGAATGCCCGGGGGTGTCACGAGGTCGAACGCGCCGAGACGCCGCTCGAGCGCGAGCCTGATACGAAAATCGAACTGCTCCCGCACGCACCCGAGACGCTCGTCGAGTTCCGGGAGGCGCTCGATCACCACCTCCGCTGTCAGGTGCGTGATCGCTTCGTCACCATGGGGCTGGTGCCGCCGGAACCGTTCCGCGTGATCGGCTTCGGGACGCTCCACGACGCGCGGCGGTACGACCACTACGATCTCTACCCGCAGTTGCACCTGCGTGATGGCGACGAGGGGACGCTCTTCTCCTGAGGAGGCGGGGCGCTCGAGTTAGAACGGCGGTGCGGGCGCGAAGAGGGCGCTACTCGAGCGGACGTACAAAACGGTGGGTGTGGTGTGCCAACGCGAGTCGTCGACGGTTAGAGACGACAGCCACACGGCGAGACACGTCGGTCGCCGGGACCTCTGACGGTCACCAGCACCATCGGGTCGCCACAACGCGGGCAGGGCGAGAGCGCTGGTGCCGAATCGTCGTCGGTGTCGGCTGACGCGTCCTGCTCGGGCGAGACGGCCGGGTCACGCTCCTCGAGTGCGTCGCCGGTCACGACATCCTCCGTCGGGGTGTGACACCGAAATGCTCAACAATACGACACACACGCAAACGAGCGTTACCACTCCGAAAACGGCGTTCTCGGTCGCGATAGCGAGCGTTTGCGAGACGTTTAAGTCTTGCCAGTCTGTTTGTTGTCATGGCGATCCAGCCTTTCGGCTTGGAAGCCACGTCTCGGGTGGTTGCGCACCCGGGGCATTTCTGTGACCCCCGTGGAGACGGTGGTTTCCGGTCTGTACATCACTGTGGTTTGACTTATAGCTACTGGAAACCGGCAGTGGTCGGTGGAGTGGATCACCACTGAGAGGCACATCACGAGCGCTCGAGTGTCCAATCGCCAACAGTTAATACAATCGACTCGTAACGAGCGGATAAGTACCGATGTCCCCACAGCCGAGGTGTGACGTGTGAGTTTCGACCGGGATTGGCGTGGCCGGTCGAACGACGACAGTGAGCAGAACGAACGAACACGGCGCGCTCGAGCGCAGCCCCAGACACAGGGCGGAACTCGCCCACACCAGTATCTTTCGAGCGTACTGCGACCCTCGCCCGAGCAGGCGGCCCAACTCGACCGGCTGATCCAGACCCGTGGCTTCGAGCAGGTCCAACGGTGGGGCGAACGCGGTGAGTTGCCTGAAGGGTGTAACACGCCGACGGGCGAGCAGGTTCGCGTCGCTCGAGTGCGTAGCTCTCTGGGAGCGGGTGTCGAACTCGACACCGAGAGCGCAATGCGCTCGGTGGAGGCGCAAGCGGAGAGTGATCTCGCGGGAGAGACGGCCACACCAGAGGTGGTGCGGCGGGTGATCTCCCAACCAGGAAAGCCGCTCGAGGGCGCTGTTCGTGAGGAGATGGAACAACGGATGGGCGACTCGTTCAGTGACGTGCAATTGCACACTGGTCCAGAGGCCGCGAAAGCGGCGAGTACACTCGAGGCACGCGCCTTCACCACCGGCAACCACGTGGTGTTCAACCGCGGCGAGTACGATCCGGAGAGTCCCGAAGGGAAGTACCTGCTGGCGCACGAGTTGGCTCACGTGCGACAGCAAACTGGCGGTGCCATCAGTATGCTCCCCCAAGAGGGGAGTTCGCTGGTCATCGATCCGGACCCCGAACTCGAGCGCGAGGCCGACGAAGTGGCGAGGAAGGCACTCGAGGGAGACGAGCCAATCGTCGCCCACCGGCTTGGGATGGAGGTCCACATCCAGCGGGCGGCCGCCGACGATGGGATGCTCTACGGGGCGGTCGAAGACCTCCAGGAGCAGGTCGACGGGCTCGAGGAACGCCAGTCACAGCTGATGGGGACCATGCTCGAGGCGGCCCCGGGAGCGAGCGAGGACTTCGACGTAGCCGGGGCGGCGGCCAAAGGTCTCGCCGGGTTCGGCGCT
>NZ_JANZXN010000040.1 GCF_025629245.1 Natronobiforma cellulositropha | reverse complement strand
CGACGGGTTCCGAAGATGAATTATAATGCATAGGTTGAACGGTGACTACTCGCCAGTTTGATGACTATTTCGCAGCTCGACGAGTCAGTGAATTACGCTATTCTATCAGACACTTGGGAAATTTTGAGGACATCGATGGCCTCGTCGAGAACGACCCAGTTGAAGATGTGCTGAGGAGAGTGTCGTGCGTCTCGACTCGCGTTAGTACTCGTCACGTTCGAAGTTTCCTTTTGGTTTGCCGTATCCTTCGATGTCGTACTGTTTGGGCGGTGTTTCACCCATGTTCCGGTACACGTCTCTGATCTGGCAGATGAGGTTGTTAATCAGAAAGCCCCGGAAGTCCTCGGGGTAGACGAAGTCCTCGGGCACTTCTACGAACGGAGGCACCATCGGGGTGATCTGTGTGGTTCCCTCCGAACAGCTCGCTGGCGTCCCAGTCGTGTAAGTCTCCTCGATGTCCTCCTTCGAATAGTAGATGTACATGTCCGGTAGGACTTCGACAACTTCGTTCTCGTCGTTGATACAGAACCCCTTCATGATCAGGGCGATCCGAGGTTCCCCCTCGAATTCGACTCTGCCTTCGGTTATCCCGTACTCCTGTTTGGTTCGTTCTGGATTAATCAGCGCGTGGTAGTACTCTCGGAAGGCCTCGTCGAACTGGTTGAGCGGCATCTTCTCGAGGGCGTCGATCCCACGTCGCAACTGTCGTGGGTCCCAGTCGGAGAGTAGTATATCGAAATTGGTGTTTATATGTGCTTCAAAACGAGCTCGAGCAAAAGCTTGGTTCATAAGACGTTCTTGATCCTCAGTACGCTCCTCAGAGCTGTGTGGGTAGGCATTTTGTCCATGATAGTCGCTTGCCTCATCGTTATCAACTGGTATCTCGATAATGTGCTGATTCCCACGTGGATCTATAACCTCGACTCCAATGACACCATCTTCAATTCCAATTATTTTTGCTTTCATAATCTTATTTAATCGAATATTCAAAATTCTCAATTTTAGTGTCGTGAATGCCTACTCCGTCAACCTGATATTCTCTGGGTGGCTGACTGGCTTGCATATAGTAGAGGTCGCGAATCTGGCATTTGAGCTGGTGAACGATAAGATCTCGGAAGACATGATCACAGGCGAATGGGTGTGTGGGTGGTGAAATCGTCACGTACACGTCGGGCTCACGCTCGAGGCTAACCGGTGTGTGAACGAGGTCCTGATCCTCGAAGTAGAACGTCACGGGATCAGACTGGTCAATCAGTTCCTCGTTCGCATATCCAGATGGAGGTACAAGGCGGTGAACTCCACCTTGTGTACTGGAGGATCTCGAATTGCTTCGAGAAAGTCCATGAAGTGCTCCATGATGGCTGATTGGTCCAGGCTCTCGAGAACATCGATGGCCTCGTCGAGAACCACCCAGTCGAAGATGGGGCTGAGGAGTTCTGCATCAGTTTCGTGATGCCCGACATTGCGTGCGCGAAACCGAACGCGCTCGAATATTTTCGCAGGCTGGAGATCGGTCTGATCCTCCGCTGTAAATCGTTCTTGAACGTGACCAATGAGTTCACCATCCCAGTCAAACAGCAGGTGATGGGGATAGACACGGAACTCAGAACTCATCTGGGTCGAAATTACCGGCAGGCTTTCCAAATCCTTCGAGATCAACGTTTGCAGGCGGCTCCTCGCCCATATTTCGGTAGATATCACGGATTTGGCAGACCAAATTATTGATTACTGAGGCGCGAAAGTCCTCTGGATAGTTGAAATCGTCAGAAATACTCACGAACGGCGGCAGCATCACTGTAAGTTGTGTCGTCGCATCCGAACAGCTAGCCGATGTCCCCGCGGTGTACGTCTGTTCGGTTTGGTCATTCGTGTAGTAAATATACATATCAGGTAACACGTTCACGACTTCGTTCTGATCGTCGATACAGAACCCTTTGGCCGTGTTTAGACGTTCGAAATGGGGCGTCTCAGGCCCGAATACGTCATCGGTGGATTACCAGCCACCGCCAAATCATAGGCCCATCCGGAGTCTAATGCCCAG